>CAWDCY010000001.1:0-156964 GCA_963800965.1 uncultured beta proteobacterium
GACAATTTTTTGGGGCATTTGGTTCGGTCGTTTCGATGCATGGGGAAAAAATGATGGCGAGTCGCGAAACAAGGGCATGGGGTTGCGGAGCACGGCTATCGACGCCTAACGTTACGTTGGAGCGAACACCGTCCGCTACGCTCCCGGCTGCGCCCCACTTGTCGGCTTGCATGCCAGGCTCGAAGTCGCTTTTTACTACGTTGTCCGATTCTCTGCTCGCCTGCCATAAACGCAAGCCGCCTGCGGGGGTGTCGCTCAACTACATTCGTTATGGGTCTCTCTCGCTGATGCCGCTATGAAAAAACAACTTGTATCCATCTTTGTTTTTCTCCTTTTGCTTTGCGTCTTATCATTCATAGCCGGGTGGAGCTTGGGTTTCTCGGCTCCTTTTTATCTATCTGCCGTTTCTCTAGCCTTGTTTGGCGCAATATATTTCCTAGAAATTCTAGGCTACGAAATAGGAGGTAGCCATATAACCATTCGGAAACGACTGAATGATCTGGAACAACAAAATACAGAGCTAAAAGAATCAGTAACAGCATTGCTTAAATCCATTTATGTGCTTAGTCACTACGATTCTCCTGTTGCTGGGCCCTCTATCGAGCAGCACGCGCTGCTTGATGAGTATTTGCGCCCAATTAACCATCTTATCGCCGGTGATATAAGGTCGCAGGTAGATATTGACGTTTTGAAAGCGCATGAAAATGGCCGTCATTTCCGCAACCCCTAACCTTACGTTCAACCCAGACCCGCCGTTACGCGCTTCGTTTTCAGTGTGTTTCGTTGGCATTTCGCTCACCCCTTTGTTGATGTTTCAGTGGTCGGCGGGCTGGTTAACTTTACGTTAAGCTCAGATAGACATGCGCCACGTGCAGTGTCAATTGCAACGTGAGCCAAACGCCGGGGATATTAAAGGTTGCCGCAAGCTGGCAAGAAAATTGCTATATTTACAAGCAGTTAAAAACATGATATTGAGCGAAGCGTAGCTCACGTACGCCGCATAACTGAAGTCGTTCATGCGGACGACGATGAGCTACGCTTCGCGACATAAGTCCTGTTTTTCGGGATTCAATTTTTCAGCCGTCAGTGCAGGGGAAATCCAAAATGAGCGCGCATCACGCAGCAAGAAACCCGAGCGGCGGAGCATGTCAATCTGCGCCTAACGCCTCGTTAGAGCGGACACCGCTCGCGACGCTCGCGGCTGCGCCCCACTGGACGGCTTGCATGCCAGGCTCGTTCCCAATATTTACTCCGTTGTCAGCTTCGTTACTCGCCTGCCATAAACGCAAGCCGTCTGGCGGGGGTTCCGCTCAACTCGAACCACGTTAGGCATCGCAGTAAAAGCACATGCGCCCCCAGCGGTTATCTTCAACGGCCACAAAGAAAAAAGTTGATATATGGATTGGTTAACGTTCATCAGCAAATTGATTGATTCACTGGCTTGGCCCTTGGTGGCACTAGTGCTTGGGCTGGTCTTTCGAAGGAAGCTGTTAGATCTGATTCCAGCGATTCGAAAGCTCAAGGCCGGCCCTCTAGAAGCGGAGTTTGAACTTGCCGCAAAGGAGATAAGAGTCAATGCAGCAGAAGTTAGCGCAAAGAGTAAAGCAACGAAAGGCGGAGAACCGGAGGCACAACGCGAAGAGGGGCGGAAGGAAATTCTCGAAAGCCTCCTAAGCGCAAGAAATGACCCCGCCGGAATGATCCTTGAAGGGTGGTCAAAAGTTGACGGGGAGCTATTTCGCCTAAGTCACCAATTAGGCGACATTGTTGATCCGCTGACCGGTACAACAAAAGTCTACCAGTCAGTGATGAATTCAGGCGTACTTCCATTTGAAACCAGTAGACTTGTCCGTGAACTGCGCGACCTACGAAATAAGGTCGCACATGTCAAAGTGGTTCCTACGTCTGATGCTGCACAGGATTACGTTTTGGCTGTGGATCGTGTCATCCAACTGATCCATAACTATCGGAAAAACTTGCCCAACTTTACGGGGTAGCCAGGGATACGTAATGCCTAACCCTTCGTTCGAGTCGTTCGCTACGCTCACTGGGACTGGCCGCCTGCGGCGTCCAGCCCCTCAACTCAAACGTTAGGTGCTCCATGAAGCGCAGTGAATATCTCATCGTTTCAGCCCTGATGCTCTTGGTTTCGAGCGCGGCCAAAGCCGATGTCGTCTGGCCCGCTTTGTTCCTCGAAACACGGCTCTTTTCATGGTGGGCAATCGCCGTTGGCTTGGTTGCTGAATATCTTTTTGTTCGCTGGCTGTTTCAACTTCCCATACGACGCGCAGCTCTAGCTACGTTTGTCGCAAATGGAATATCATCAATCGCAGGTATTCTGCTCATTCCGCTTGCGGGTTTCATATGGGAATTCTTTCCCGGTTCAATATATATGGGCATTCTCAAGTGGGGCACCTTTAACCCCGTCACTTGGGCTGCTACATTCATACTCGCATGCCTTATCAATACTGCGATTGAAGCTTCTGTGTATAAACGCAACTACAAACTGTTGGTTCGCCGTCGAGAGTTTTGGTTCATCTTCGTCGCCAACGCAGTCAGTGTTGGTATTGCGTTTGCCACGTTATTCATTGTTCCGGTGGAAACGTGAGCGCACCTAACCCGTCAGTCGAGAGGGACTGCGCAAAAGCGCGCAGCCCCTCACTTTTACGTTAGGTTTCAACAGCCATGACCAGCGATAAATGCTCAAATCAAATACTCAGGTCACTTGAGTCTTCTCTTGATCGCCTTGAAGAGGCCGCTTGGTTCATTCGCATGATGGAGGAGCACTACCACAAGGCTGATCGTTTTCGCTGGTCACTCAATTCATTCTTGAGAAGCCTCAAAGAAGTGCTTCAGTTGGTCACTATGGAAGTTCAGCAAAACCGACAGGTCTCCGCTTGGTTAAGTGCCGAGAAGAAAAGCCTTTCCGAGAAGCCGCTCATTGCCCTTTTATTCAAGCAGCGCGACATCGTAGTACACAAGTCCATGCTAAAGCCTGCAAGCAAAGGTTCGGTTGGTTTCACTCGGGGTCGAGGGCTAAAAATAGGGCTTGGCATGCCCATCGACCCGCTCGCCGACAGCGAGGATGCAATCCTCAAATACATTCACTACGCAGCCAAGGATAAAGATTTCCTTGGCATTCTCTACACGGAGGAAGACGGCGGTGGTGAGTACACATGCGTTCAACGCGAGTGGCGGCTCGACACGTTTCCTGATTACGAGGTCACGCAATTGGCAGCACAAGCATGGGAGAATGTCGCTCAACTCACTCTTGCAGCAGCAGCGAAACTCGGCGCAAGCGTGATCGATCCAAAATTTGAACTCGGCAATCCAAACCATGTACAGTTCGAGATATATCGACCCGAGTGGGTTAAAGAACAGTTGGAACGCGCGAAGGCTAGCATTAACAAGAATGAAACCTAACCCGACATTCAACCCGGACTCCGCAAAAGCGCGGAGCCGGTTAATTTTACGTTAGATGCCACCATTCGAGGCCACTTGTGTTTTCAATTCACTCAACATCATCTAGCCGTGAGCTTGTGTTTAGCGCGCACAAAGATGACTACTTTCGCTTAGAGCTTAAGGGTTTTGAGGTTTCGGCTTCGGCTGACGTTTGGGCATATACGGACGCCAACGGACTAAATGAGTATTTTCAAGAACTCAGTCGCTTTGAAAGGCCGTGGCAGGGACAGCGTAATTGGGCTACTTTGGAAAATGACTTCTCAATTTCTGCAACCTGCACCTCCTTGGGTAATATCACGTTCCACATTGCGCTGCTCGGGTTGCAGGGCGCGCCCGAAGAGTGGCGCGTGGAAGCGGGGCTGGTAACCGACTTTGGACAGCTTGAGCAAATCGCAAAACATGCAGAGCTATTTTTCAATGCGTAAAGCATCTAACCCGGCGGTCAAGAGGGACGCTCCGCCGAAAAGCGCGGCTCCGCGCCCCTTACCTTTACGTTAAGCCATTACATGAAATTTAAGGAGCCGCGTCGCCACAATTCGCTAGACAACCCTTTAATTGCCATGGGCATTCACATATTTACATTGGTGATTGCGATTGGTGCAGTGTGGAGCGCCCTTGTTCAATATTCACTAATCCCGCTTTGGCTGGGGTTTGGTGCAATAACATTGCTGGAAGGAGTATGGTGGTACTTCATGCTTCGCCGTTAAATACTCAAATTTTCTTGAGTCAGCCTAATCTGCCATTCGAGAGGGGCGCATATCGGCGCCCCTCAATTCCACGTTATGTTTCTTAAACCATGAATCGTCGCGAAGAACTTATTGCCCATTTGTTTCGTCTTGTGCATCTTGCGAGAAGCGCAGAGATGAAGCGCGCACTCACGTCCACAGAGCCTGAGCCGGCTTTGAATTTTTGGCGCCTTATTTATGGCAATCAGCTCGACATAGCTGTCTTGGAGTGGTGTAAGGTCTTCGGCTCGGATGGAGAGGCTACACACTGGAAAAGACTCGTCCCGCCTGCCAGCCACGCTCAGTTCCGAGAAGATCTATTTGCAGCGCTCGGAATAACGGCAGATTCGTGGACAGACTATTGGAAAGAAATGAAAGGCTATCGTGACTACCTAGTTGCCCATCACATTGAAATGAACCGGGTTCCCAACTACCCGGTCTTGGAAATCGCGTTGAAGTCTAGTTTCTTTTACTACAAATACCTCATAAAGGAATTACGCTCACTTGGGGAAGCACAATATCCAGATGATCTCGAAATATATTGCGTTGCGTTCCACGAGCAAGCACGTGAAATAGCGAGCAAAGCGCTTGCATCAACGGCAACCATAAAAGAGCGCGTTGATTGAAAGCGAAAAAACGTCCGAGTTGACGGCCGGTGTTGGGCACATTGTTCGCTGTACCGTTGTGAAATGCCGAAACGCGCAATTGTGCGTCCTTCAGGGGTGGCCTCCTGATGCTGATGATGGTAGGCTTGATTCATGTAGTTATTGGCCCAGCCAGTTTCTGGCTGGGGCTTGTAATCACGAAAATTATTGCTCATCCATCTTCAACTCGAAAGGAGGGTTTGCTTATGGTCAAGAAGGCAGTTCGTGAAGTAATGGCATATGCAAAACGTAACATCAATCACGTCATCGTGTTTTGGGAGCGCCACCTTCCTTCCGGGCATAGCCCGCTGATGAGCTTGTGAAACCCAAGCGAAAAGGTAACTGAAAGGTCATGTGCCCAACCCATCATTCGAGAGGGACAGCCCAAAAGCGGGTTGCCCCTCAATTCAAACGTTGGGCGTCTTTGCAGCTCATATGGAGGTCGCAATGAAACCTGTTGTAGGCGTCGTTACTATTCTCGTTAGCGCACTGACTTCATCAGTATTGCGTTTGTCATTCATCGTGACGTTGGCCTTCATGTCTGGAATGGCATGGGCAGATACGACGGGGAACGATCTTTACAACAATCTCACCTCGACGGATTCATCTTTAAATCTGCGCGGCTACGCCTATTTGGAGGGAGTAATAGATTCGGAAGATTGGTATCTCACGGCGGACATTTTCTCGTCATTTAACCCGAAGAGCACCGGGCCGGAGAAGTTCAAGATCGCTCACATTTGCTTTGGCAACAGCCCGGTGACTTTAGGGCAGCTAAAAGATGTGGTCGTGAAATACTTGACGGAACATCCAGAAAAACGACATCTCCGTGCACAAGTGCTAATTCGCTTCGCACTGCTGGAACACTTTGCCTGCGCAAACAATCCCTCCGATGTTGCGACCAAGTAATCGACGCCCAACCCCTCATTCCACCGGATCTGCGCGAAAAGCCGCGCAGGTCCGGTGCATTCAAACGTTGGGCGTCATGAAAGCTCTCGATGTCGGCTGACCATAACCCGAAAATGATGTTGTTCCACGTGCCGGAGGACAAAGAACTCCTCGCAGCCTATGGAGAGTTGAGCCTGAGGCACGAACATCTCACCCACATACTACGAATGACAATCAAGTCTTTGGCGGACTTAGAAGTCACGGAAGCACTAGATGCCACGGCATACGATGGCGCCGCAAAGCTCAGAGATCGAATAAAGACTTTAGCTCGACAGCGGTTGGGCGAAGGCGAGCCACTGTTGAAATTACAAGCGCTCTTGGAAAGGTGCAGACGCGCTACCGAAAAGCGAAACGATTTCATCCATAGTGTCTGGGGTAAAGAGGTAGATGGCGAGGCCTTCCGACGCACCAACGATCATAGTTGGCATCCGCTTCCTACCGTCGAAGAACTCAGTTCCCTGGGAAAAGAGATTTTAGTGCTCACTAACCAGCTCAATGAGGCGCGTCTTATGGGCTTCCTGGCGGAGGCGCTTGCTAAGCGGCCAATCGCAAAATGACGACGCCCAACACTTCGGTCAAGCGGGACTGGCCTACAGCGGCCTTCGTCCGCTTCCGGCCAGCCCCTTACCTTCAACGTTGGGCATCATAGAATGATCCGTCCGATCATGGCACTGGTTACAACAATGGCGTGCTGCTCACCCGTGGCGGGGGCTAAAGTAGAGGCGTGCATTCCATCTGAATCGGCGAAGGAAACATGCCATGCTATTCGTGGTGAGCTTCAATTTTGGCAAGGCTGGCCGCCGCATCTTCGTATTGAAACAAGTGATAAAAAACGCGTGTTTGGTCTCAGCTATAGCGATGAAAAATCTCTTCCGGTTCCTCTTCAAGCGCTAGTTGATTCGGGTGCAAATAACATCAAGGGATCGTTTGTAGTCTGCCTGCTTGGTGGAAAAACAAGCGTGCCATATGACAAGAGAAACATTGAGTTCGCATGTTTAAAATCAATGGACGTGCCTCACCAAAAATGAGGCCCAACCCGTCAGTCGAGAGGGACTGCGCAAAAGCACGCAGCCCCTCACTTTTACGTTGGGCATACCGCCATGAGTATCAAGCAATCTAGAAGAATTCTGCACTGGTTTATCCCGTTGGCCAGTGTTGGCGGGCTATGCATTTTTACCGCTACGTTTCTGGCTTACTCGTCTGCTCATGCTGCTCACCGTGTAGCTGGCTACACTCCAGCAATTCTTGGTTTGCTGTGCTTCGCTATTCTAATGACCGTCATCAATTATTTATCACTCCCAGGCCCCAAAGATTGGCTTTGTTTTGGTACGGCATTTGGTATTGCTATACTTGAGAGCGCTGCATTTTGCTTTCTGTTTATAGTACTTCTCTTGAAAACTTTCGGCACATGATCAATAAAATGCCCAACACGTCAGTCGAGAGGGACTGCGCAAAAGCGCGCAGCCCCTCACTTTTACGTTACCGTGAAAGCCCTGCTCCAAAAGACGAACAGCTACCTCCCGGCCTAAGCGGGATAGTCGAGTAAATCAGTCGCTGGTCAGGCTGAGGCAGGTTTTGCCGTGGACAATATGCCGAGTTTTTTTAGAGCCTTGATCCAGCGTGGAGCATTTTTATGAGCGGACATGGCTTCGTAATTCACCCCTGGATCACGATATGGCTCACGCGAATAAAGGGGACGCTACCCTTTTAATATGGGTTATTCTCCATGCATGCCAAGATTACCCAGAACAGTATTTGCCAATGTCCCACATCATGTGACCCAGCGCGGCAATCGGCGCGAAGCCATTTTTTTCGCTGACGAAGATCGGGAATCATACCTGTCGTGGCTAAAAGAGTACTGCGATAAACATCAGGTTGAGGTGCTCGCATATTGCCTCATGACCAACCACATTCATCTGGTTGCCGTTCCGTCAACCGCCGATGGGTTGCATCGGGCGCTGAAACCACTACACATGCGCTATGCCCAAAGCATTAACCGGGCACGGGGCTGGAAAGGGCACTTTTGGCAGGGACGTTTCTTCTCTTCCCCCTTGGACGAAGCTTACCTATGGGCAGCGGTGCGGTATGTAGAACGTAATCCAGTTCGGGCGGGGATGGAACATCGCGCCGAGAATTATCGTTGGTCGAGTGCTGCTGCCCATTGCGGCAACAGATCAGACATCCTTTTGAATATCGAGTCCGTTTGGAGCAAGCAATTTATGGCGATTGATGACTGGTCTGCCTGGCTGTCCGAGGGAGATGAACCTGGTGAGGTTCAGATGTTGAGGCAAAATGTTGAGAAAGGGTTACCCTGCGGCGACGCGAGTTTTATTCAACGACTGGGGAAAATGGTTGGACGCCAGTTGGAATATCGTCCACAAGGACGACCAAGAAAGGCAGAAGATGGCAAATAAAAGGGTAGCGTCCCCTTTTTTACTGACCTTGAACGTTGGGCGTCATCCCATGCTTAAACTCCTATCCGCACTTTTCCTCGCACTAATGTCAATAAGTGCGTTCAGTCAGGTCATAGATGCCGAGACTTACATCAAACAGAATGGGTTTAAAAAGAAGACTCCTGCTGGCTTCGGTGTCTTTTACACAACACTCAAAAAAGTTACTGCGGAAGAGATGTCCCCATTCATGGAGGCGGTGAAGACCATGCCCCGAACAGAAGAAGCTCTGAATATTTGCCAACAGCAATCAATCGGAGTTCAGAAACAGTTTGATTCAGAGGGAAGAAACGACCTTCAGGTTCGCAAGTCGGTTGGCTATGGCGGGCCGCAGGACGGGAAGTTTGGATGCGTTTTTTTCATTGAGTCACAAGGTTACGTTGCAGCGGCACAGGTTTATTTTCTTAAAATCGTTGTTCGTGGCGAGACTTACGATGCATACACGGTGATTGTCTCTCACTAGCCATGAGCCACTTACGTGTCGAGACGCCCAACAATTCCGTCGAGAGGGACGGCTACAAGCTGCGCTTGTGGTTCCCTCCGCCTGCGGCTCCGGCCGCCCCTCATGTCAAACGTTGGGCCTTCTTGTAGCGCTTGTATAGCCACTTGACAAGCGTACGCAATGGCGTACCATTTAGACTTATTTGAAGGAGCGTGAAATGAACACACTTACCGCCAGCGAAGCGCGCGCCAATCTTTACCGGCTCATTGATCAAACCGTGGAGTCACACGAACCAATCATCATCTCCGGAAAACGCAACAGTGCCGTGCTGCTTTCTGCAGAAGACTGGAGCGCAATTCAAGAAACCTTGTACCTATTGGCCGTACCCGGCATGCGCGAGTCTATTAAAACTGGCATGGCCGAACCTCTCGCAAAAAGCGCGAAGGCGCTTAAGTGGTGAGTTGGGAAGTTGTTTATGCCAAGCAAGCAATGAAGGACGCAAAGAAGCTCGCTGCAAGCGGCCTTAAACCAAAGGCACAAGAACTGCTTGCGGTTCTTGCCAACGATCCATTTCAAAATCCACCACCCTTCGAAAAGTTGGTCGGTGATCTTGCTGGCGCATATTCTCGCCGCATCAATATTCAGCACCGCATCGTGTATGAAGTCTTTACCAAAGAGAAAACGGTTCGTGTCCTACGTATGTGGACGCACTATGAGTGAGCAGATGCCCAACGAGTAAGGTTAGTTGCGACACGAGGTCGCGAAGCGAGCCACAATCTGAACCGTTTGTTGTACAAGCCTGGTGAGGCTGCTGTGAATCTGCTTGTTATGGAAATATCTCTCCGATCGTAGCGGCGCCTTGGGTTCTGTTCCGCGTCATACCCAAATCCCACCTCTAAAATTTGCCATTGCAGCAACCTGTTCTGCTCAACCTGCCATTCTTGATGCGTTTTCACCTGATTTCCCCTTTTTCAGGGCGAGTGCGCCCCTGCCTGCCAAGTCCGGCAGGTTGGCGGTGTGTGTTGCGTTACATGGCCATCTCCCTGTTCGACGCGGAAGTCCGTAATCGGTGGGTGAATGTTTTGATGCGGGTGCGGATAATCTTCATTTCCCCGCCACAACATTTACAGCGACTCGCCGGGCGCGATTGCTGTATGGGGAGCACGACACGTTTGATCAGTTGCACCAACGGGATCAGTTTGCTGTTGGGGTGCAGAAAGCCGAAGTTGCGGGCGCGGCGATAACCTTTGGGCAGGATTTGTTGCAGGATCAGGCGCAGGAATGCCACGCCGCTGAGCGTGCGGGTTTCGATCTGCCTGGTTTGGCTGTTCTGATAATGGAACGTGACGTTACCCTTGTCACAGGACAAAATGTCTTTCTCCTGGATCACGCCCCGATACAGATAACGCCCGAGGTAAATCAGTGCCTGCCGGCCTCCCCCGACCGCTTTGCAGTCCACCACCCACTTGGTGGGATAAGCGTCCGGCAGTTTCAATCCGGCATGTTTGATGCCCGTCAGCATTTTGGCGCGGAATACTTTGGCCAGTGCTGTGTGGTCAAACAGATAACCGCCGTCTTTGTTGCGCCACAGCCGCCGTTTGTTGTCGAACGCGATACTGCTGCGGCAAATCTGAAAGGATTTTAACGCCGCCAATTGGCTGGGTAACAGGCGATGGCCATCTTGCGCGATCAGCTCGGCTGCATAGGTGTCAACAATGTGTGCCAGCCGGATCATTTGACGTTGCCCCAGCCGATTGATATCTGGCCTACCAGCGCATTGATGCGGTCGGCGGCGTTATCTTTGGTATGGTCGGTGAGGTGGGTGTAACGGAGGGTGGTGAGGATGGATTGATGCCCGAGGATTTTTTGCACTTCCAGCAGGTCGACGCCTGCCCTTCGACGGAGCTCAGGACAGGCTTCGATCAGGTGGGTGGCATAACTGTGGCGCAAGCTGTGTGGCGTAATTCTTTTTTTAAACCGCAATTGCGGGTGACCTGGCGCAAGGTGGTCTGGATACCACCACGATCCAGCGGGGTGGTGGCGAGGTGGGCTTGTTTGAGTCCGCGCTTCCGGTTGGGGAAGAGCAATGCGGGGTTGCGGTGGGTCTGCCAGAAACGGCGCAATATCTGCAAGGTGTTCTCCGGCAACGGGACAAAGCGGTTCCGATTGCCTTTGGCGTTACGCACCTGCACCCGCATGCGGTCCGCATCAATGTCCCCGACTTGCAAACGCAATCCTTCGCCCAGCCGTAACCCAAGGCTGTACAGGGTGAAGAAAAACACACGATAACTGAGCACCCGCGTGGCCATGAATATCTGTTGGGCCTGTGGCACGGTAATAATATCCGGCAGTGTGTGTGACTTGGGCGGTTTGACCAAATCTGCGCCCGGCCAGGGCTTATTCAATACTTGGGCGTAATAAAACTTCAGCCCGTACAGGTCATGTTTGAGCGAACTCCAGGAAAGCGAATTGACGATATGGACGAAATAATCGGTCAACTGAAGCCAGGTCAAATCATCAATCCGATAATCAAAATATTCCCCGGCTCGACGTACGCTGTGTGAATACAGTGCGATGGTTTTTGGTTGCATCCCGTGCAACTTCAACCGATTGAGCAGACATTGATAATTGCACGCAAATTGCGCTGGAAATTCTGATGTCATGACGATTCATCCTCATGGTAAAGTACAAAAAAATCCCTTTCGGGGTGAGGATGAATTATGTTATTGAAACTGGCTGCTGAGGGGTGTTTCTCCGCGATAGCGGCTTCGTTCAACCCGGCGGTCAAGAGGGACGCTCCGCCGAAAAGCGCGGCTCCACGCCCCTTACCTTTACGTTAAATTTACACGATCCCAGAATAAACAGGCACATCCAACAGTTAACCACACCACTAGGAGTCATTATGAAAAAAGTTGCAGTCATTCTGATATTTGCTCTTTCGGCATCGATTACTCACGCAGAAGCAAGTGAAACCAAACCCTTTACGAAAGCTGTTGCGAGCGAAGTTTCCATATATTCGATGATGGCATCGAATGCGTATGCCAACGACCAAAATAAAACACATTTCCCGATAGAGATGCTTGGGTGGAGAAAGGTCGACCTCAAAGGAAACCCGGTGCCGGAAACAAAAAACTCTTACACATCCAAAACCTTTGTGGGGAGCATCTTCTCCAATCTGCAATTTGATATATGGGAGGATTCAAATTCAAGCAAGACTATCATCGCCTTTAAGGGCACCAAAGAAAAAATTGACTGGGTAAACGGAAATTTGGCGATTGGGATTTCTATTCCTTACAAGAGCGCCAAAAAACATGTCCGAGAATACATGCATGCACACCCAGACAGAAAAGTGAGCTTGACAGGGCATTCCCTTGGGGGGGGTGTCGCACTATCTGTGTCTTTCTGGGAAGGTGTTGATGCAATAGTCTTCAATACATCGCCAAGAATATTCGATGGTATGCAGAATGCCAACGCGCCAGCAAATCGGCTAACAGTATTTCAACAAGGTGAGATTCTGCAGAAAATTAGGAAATGGTACCCAAAGTTCTTGAATAAAATAAAACCAGACCAGATAGTTGAGACAAACTTCAACTATCCAGGGGGAGCTTCGCACAGGAGCGACCTCTTCGCTGAGGGGTTGCTTTCATGCAGCGCTGAACCTGATTTACAAAAGATCGCCAAGGAAGTGCATCTATCCGTCCCGTGTTACCTAGAATAAATCTAACCTTGCAGTCGAGAGGGACTGCGCAAAAGCGCGCAGCCCCTCACTTTTACGTTAGGCTTAATGACCGATGTTTGTCTAATATTTGCAACAGCGAGGGGATTATTTTATGTTGAGTTGGAAGAGATTTTTAACCTGTTTTTTTATCACATTTATTTTTGTCCTATCAGGTTGTGCAAACCAAGCACGAATAGATGCCCAAAATAGAGCAATACAACAAGAGGTTCAAAGACAGCAACATCAAGCAGAAGCCGAACGACAACAAATAGAAGCTGAAAGGCGCGAACAGGAGCGGCGGAATAGTTTTAGTAATCCTACGAAGCCATTGGCCGACACTTCAAAGGCAAAACTCAACGATGATTTTACTAATACTGAGATTGATGATGGGTTCAAGCGTTGGTCATCTGTTTGGATGTGGGATCAATACATACCGAATAGCGCACGCGTAATTGACGGAGGTTTCAAAGAAGGTGCTTATATTGTACGCGGAGACTTTGGCTTTGTGCGCGGAAGATCATCTCATACAATTCCTTTTGTCGCTGCATTTACGGAGTCATCGCAAGGTTACAGACTCGTCAATCTTTGTTACAACGATAATACATCGAATATGACAGACTGCATCGATCCCTCTTCAGAGGAGATAGCTAAAGTGCAGTCTCGTCAGTCCCTAGCAAAATTATTAGGCGTAATAACGGTAATGTATAGTTTATCTAATACAACGGATGACTCAGATGAAGACTATGATCCAAATTGTAATACTGGTTATGTAAATTTAGCATGTGGAATGCCACGGTGGCTTAGGTGATTATGTATTAAGCTGGATTCAGCTTTGTTGAATATATTAAAAGCAAGTAGCCCTTATGGAGCGCAGCGAAATACGGGGATTCGTGGCACGAACGTTCCCGCATTTCGAGTTGCTTCATGCGGGCTACGATTTAAATTTATTGCCTAACTCAACGTTCCAGCGGAGCTACGCTTACGCTTCGCCCGCTGAACTTTGCGTTCGGGGAATATATGAATCTCATCTTTGATGCTAAATTTGTGCACTGCGGTGACGCGATGGACGGGGAGATACTTCAAGTATCTTTCGACACTATTCCTGAGAGTCAGCACGAGGACGAACGCACAACCCCTTACGTTCTTATCAGTTGCAATTTTGAGTTTTCGGATTCCGCGACAATCGAGTGGCACGATGGCAATGATTACAATGGGGGAGCCGAAATTGTCGTCTTAACTCTGAGCAGAACCAGCATCTCGATAAAACTTGATAGCGGGTTGGACATTGATATTACATTTCGTTTGCCCGACAAAGAATTCGCCCAATTGACATCTTTCCTGAAGAGGATGATTGATGATGATTGTATATGCTTCGTTGATTAGAACCCCGAACCCGACATTCAACCCGGACTCCGCAAAAGTGCGGAGCCGGTTAATTTTACGTGTGTGCCGGGCATGGCACGTAACTATGGCGGTGGAAGTCCGCCAGCCAGGTTTTCGCAGAGCCGAAGGCTAGGGAAACGGCAAGGGCGTTGCCGCGAGGCAGGGTCTGGAGGAAGCTGAACCCAAAGCTGCGGGGCGATGAACAAAAACCGGATATGAGGCGTGGTACATCCGGGGCGAGCGGGCACGTGACCGCGAAGCCCTCCATCTGCGGTTGGGATGTACTTTGTAAATCCGGCGCTCGCGCAGCGAAAGTGACGTGTCTTACCCCGGGAGATCTCCCTGGTGCTTCGGAAGTTTGAAGCTGGGCGCTGAGAGATTGGCGCTGAATACCATGGAGAAGTCAGCAGAAGGCATAGTAGGCGGGTGGCACCGCCGAAGGCCTGAACGATGAATGACAAGGCGGACAAGTGAAGAGAGAAGGCATTGCATCTGACAACCAACCTATGTTGGCTGCGCGTACAGCGCAGGATGAAGCCATTTCTGGAGAGCCTGGGCATGCCGAGTCGATTCAACCCAAAGCGTTGCTGGATCGCGTGTTAGAACGCGAAAACCTGCGACGTGCACTCAAGCAAGTACGCCAGAACAAAGGCGCGCCGGGCATCGACGGCATGACAGTCGATGACCTGCCGGAGTACCTCCGACACCACTGGCCGAAGCTGCGCGCACAACTGAAGACGGGCACCTACGTGCCCCAACCAGTGCGGCGCGTAGAAATCCCAAAGCCAGATGGGAAAACCCGTCCCTTGGGGATACCCACGGTGTTAGACCGATTCATCCAGCAAGCCATCGCGCAGATTATTAGCGCACAATGGGAACCCCAGTTTCACCCGCACAGCTACGGATTCCGCCCACAACGCTCGGCCCACCAAGCCGTGCGTCACGTGCAAGCGCATATCCGGCAAGGCTGGAAGTGGGTGGTGGACATGGACTTGCAAGCGTTCTTTGACCGAGTCAATCATGACCGGTTGATGGTCAGGCTCAAAAGCCGCTGTCACGACCACGACCTGTTACGACTCATCAACCGCTACCTCAAGGCCGGTGTCCGCGTGGGGGAACATACCGAAGCGACAACGATGGGCGTACCGCAAGGCGGACCGCTCTCCCCGGTGTTAGCCAACGTCGTGCTGGATGAACTGGATTGGGAACTGGAACGGCGCGGCCACCGCTTTGCGCGCTATGCTGACGACTGCAACATCATGGTCAAAAGTCTGCGCGCAGGAGAGCGGGTCATGGCAAGCGTAAGTCGCTTCGTCAGCAAATCACTGCGGCTCACAGTGAATCCGCTGAAAAGCGCGGTAGACCGCCCAGCCAAACGCAAGTTTCTGGGATTTACGGTCAGTCGCAATGGCGCCCTGCTCAAGGTGGCGGAAAAAGCTATCGACAAGCTCAAGGCGCGGGTGCGCGAACTGACCCGTCGTACACGAGGCCGCCGTTTGAGCGAGATCGTGGCAGAGCTGAGAGAAACCCTGCTTGGATGGAAAGCGTACTTCGGTATTGCCGAAGTGATGAGCCCTCTGCGCGAGATAGACAAATGGATACGACGCAAATTACGCTGTTACATCTGGAAGCAATGGGGACGAGCCGGCTACCGGGAACTGCGCAAACGCGGTGTGAGCGTGCGTGAAGCATGGAACACCAGCAAGTCTGCGCATGGGCCTTGGCGGCTATCGAAGACCCCTGCGCTCGCGCTGGCTTTGCCGGTGCGGTACTTCAGCAGTATTGGGCTACCTGCTCTTGCAGCAAGGTAGGAATTTTATTCATCGAACCGCCGTGTACGTGATCCGTACGCACGGTGGTGTGGGAGGGAGGGGTCGTGAGGCTTCTTCCTATCCCGATTGACGCTGTAGAAATACTCAAAATTGTGAAAATCGGCTTATGAAAAATCAAGAAGTTACGATACCTTCTTTCGTTGAAAACAGGGTTTTTCTACAGCCTCGTTAGGCCCTGCATGTAGCGTGGGTATTCTCTGTAAGCTCATTAAACTCTATGCCAGGAGACGGTGAATCATGATGAACTTACTATTTTTATTACTCGGCGTGGGCTTACTTACCATTGGTGGCGAAGCGTTGATCCGAGGTTCGTTAGCTACCTCCCAGCGTCTCGGTGTATCGCCATTATTAAGCGGTCTCGTTATCGTGGGTTTCGGCACATCAGCGCCAGAATTGGTGGTTTCTGTAAATGCTGCATTAAATCAACAACCGGATATTGCGATTGGCAACGTAGTGGGTAGTAATATCGGCAATGTTTTGCTAATCCTAGGGATATGTGCTCTGATCGCGCCGCTGACAATCAAGCCTTTGGCATTACGCCGGGATGCTGTCACTGTTGTAGCGGCGAGTATATTATTTTTGGTTTTAGTAGGCGGAAGCGAACTGGGGCGCGCGGATGGCGTGATCTTATTGATTGCCTTAGTAGCTTACTTGGTATGGGCTTATTGGAGTGAACGCATCCACGCACCTGCTGCGGAACTTAATCAAGCCGAAGCTGAAGAACTTACCGCTTTACCGAAGTCTGTAGGTTGGACTGTAACGGCAGTGATCATTGGTCTACTATTGTTAATTTCAGGGTCACAGGTGCTGCTTATTGGTGCTGTTGGGATTGCTGAGAGCTTAGGTGTTTCTGAGGCTGTCATCGGCTTGACATTGGTAGCTGTTGGTACATCTCTCCCAGAACTTTCAATTTCTGTGATTGCGGCACTACGTAGGCACGCAGATGTGGCCGTTGGAAACATACTTGGTAGCAATATATTTAATTTATTGGGGATTTTAGGAGTATCCGCTTTACTTCAACCACTTCCAGTTCACGTAAGAATTCTGCAATTCGACCAATGGGTCATGCTGGGATCGTCTCTACTGCTGTTACTGTTCTTGTATACGGGGCGTCGCCTAAGCAGGTTGGAAGGAGGAGTACTCTTGGCTGGCTACGGAGTTTATGTCGGCCTGAGTTTTACTACATACGGTGGTTAAAAGAAGATGAATGTATGCAGGCAACCAAGATGCGGTGAACAGCCTAACAAAGCACTGCACCGGACGGCAATTCCGCTGCGCTTCATTGCCGTTGGTGAGTTTAATCGTTAGGTAATGCAAAATCGTGTCCGAGCTGATTGAATTTTTTGGCCGTATTGTTGAAGGTACACTGCGGTCAGCGCACGGGGGCAGTCAGCGCACGGGGTCAGTTCTCAGCGCACGGGGTCCAGCGCACGGGGTCAGTTCTAACGCTCAGTATACTTCACAGATGGCTAGACCACTCAGACTGGAATTTTCGGGTGCCCTTTATCACGTCACCTCTCGCGGGGATCGTCGGGAAGATATTTTCCTGAGCGACGATGATCGCGGTGATTGGCTGGCGGTATTGGGCATTGTTTGCGCTCGGTTTAACTGGGTGGTTCATGCTTTTTGCCAGATGACCAATCACTATCACCTGCTGGTGGAGACGGTGGATGGAAATTTATCCGGTGGGATGCGGCAATTGAACGGCCTATATACCCAGCGCTTCAACCGCCGCCATGGCTTGGCGGGGCATCTTTTTCAGGGACGCTACAAGGCGATCCTGGTACAAAAGGAAGCTTATTTACTGGAGTTGACGCGCTATGTAGTGCTGAACCCACTGCGCGCCAACATGGTGGAATCGCTTGAGGACTGGCGCTGGAGCAGTTACCCTTTTATCACGGGGCAGGAGGCACTTCCACCGTGGCTGGATGCGGACTGGTTGCTTAGTCAGTTTGGTTCACAGCGGAGCAAAGCACTCAGGGGCTATCGCCAGTTCGTAATGGCGGGCAGGGGTTTACCCAGTCCCATGCTGGACACTCGACATCAACTGTTGCTGGGTGACAATGCTTTTGTAGAACGCCACTGGCAGACAAAAAATCCAGAAAAGTTACGGGAAGTTTCAAAGGCCCATCGAAGATCGGTCGCTTTGTCGCTGGATGAGTACCGGATGCGCCACCCGGATAGAGATCAGGCGATAGCTCAGGCTTACCTATCCGGTGCTTATACGATGGCAGAGATCGGGTGCCATTTCGGGGTACACTATATGACGGTAAGTCGCGCAGTGCGGAAGTTTGAAGAAGATCGAAAAAAATGTTGTAATGTTAGAACTGACCCCGTACTTTCCTGATCGAAGAAAATAACTATAAAAGACTTATCCACGGCGGCGTGCGTGGTCCCTACTTAGACCATAAACGCTCGACGCGGTGGGTAAGTCGACACCACAAATTTTAATTATTGAGAGCCTTTAAGACTTACAAATAACGGTCAATTTTCCAAATAAGACCCACTAATTCCACGGACGAACCAAATTTTTAGAGGTGCCCTGAATTTGTATTCGACCCTAAAAATTCAGCCGTGGTATTCTATTTTCGATCTTGATATATTCCATGTGGATGAAATTTAATACTAAACTCGCATCAGCATTACACGCGTTTCAACAGATAAAGCAAGGATTGCGGGTAATGGCAAGCTGACTGATAGAAGTTAGGCATCTATTTTTCTTTTCCGTTTAAAAAAGAAAGAAAAGAGGTAATCAAATGAAATTAATACCCCAAGATTTTGCTTGGTTAAACCTACCCAATCTGCCGACACCCGTCAAAGTACTTTTTTCCGGATACTTACTCGCAATTGGGTTGGGCTTATGTATGGCTGGCCTGCAGATCATGCTGACACACGGCAAGGCAGATGGCAAGCCGGGGCTTTCCTTGGATGACATCATCTACAGCTATTATGGAAATCGGAGTGGGAGCACGCTGGAAAGCAAGCTCCATGGATCTATGAAAGGGATGGGTACGCCGGAAGCACGTCTCGACATCATTAAATGGGTTCGAAACGGAGCACCCGAAGCAGAATGGGAGCTACACTTTAAGGATACCTTTCAACGAAATTGCGTGCAGTGCCATGGCTCGATTCCTGGCATTGCTGATTTTAGCAAGTATGAGGATGTCAAAAATGTAGCCAAGATCGACGAAGGCGCAAGCATTCAAACCTTGACCAGATCGTCGCACATCCACTTATTCGGAATCAGTTTCATTTTCTTTTTTGTAGGATTTATTTTCAGCTTTGCAGTAGGCGTACCGAAATGGCTGAAAATATCAGCTATTGCCACTCCCTTCGTCTTTTTAATCATAGATGTTTTCTCGTGGTGGCTTACAAAATGGAATCCAAACTTTGCGTGGCTTACGCTTATTGGCGGCTTTGGTTACAGCATTGCAGCAACAATAATGTGGTTTATTAGTATGTACCAAATACTTATCTTGTCACGCAATGGAAAAATCTATGGCAATGCTTGGGAAGCCGATTTGAAATAGTGGAAGTGGTCTACAAGGGTAAGTACACTTAACTATCATTGAGACGCTGCAGCGGATAGGCATCTATCTGCCGCACTTAATTCCCACGTATGTTGACGAAAGACAGATGACAAATCGAATATATATCACTACTAAGTCATCCAGCTTGTTGAGCAAGATTGCCAAGATTGTCGTAACCATCGTTCTGATTGGTTTGGCTTTGATGTTTTCTGTGCTGTTATTTGTGGTTATTTTGACTGTCGGTGCAATAGCATGGGGCTATCTGTGGTGGAGAACCCGTGAGCTGAGAAAACAAATGCGTAAGTACTCCCCAAACAATGTTGTAATGGAGGGCGAGGTAATCGAAGGAGAGGTGATCAGCAGTGAGGTGAACGGAATATCTAAGAAATTTGGAGACGATGGGATCAAGTAGTTTATTCTGGCAAGAGAATTTCAAACTGAGACACTACCGGCAAATGCTAAACGTGGCATACCAACATAATTTAAAGTACAATAAATCAGCTAAGTATTGTATTAATTCTAGCCTTACGGCTACTTGGATAATTCAATGACTAATAAGTAATGGTATTCGAGCTAAACAGTGAGGAATGAGTAGCTAACTAATTTACGGAGGTAATAATGAACGCAGTAACCGAAATGCAAGATCCACTGGTTTTTACTGACAGTGCGGCCAATAAGGTTAAAGAAATGATTGAAGAGGAGGATAATGCCAACTTGAAGTTGCGCATTGCCGTAAGTGGTGGTGGCTGTTCCGGTTTTCAGTATGGTTTTACCTTAGATGAAGTAACCAATGAAGATGACACCGTACTGAATAAAAATGGCGTGCAGTTGTTAATTGACCCGATGAGTTTCCAATATCTAGTGGGCGCAGAAATTGATTATCAGGATGGGTTAGAAGGTTCGCAATTCGTAATCAAGAACCCAAGCGCCACTTCCACCTGTGGCTGCGGATCATCTTTTTCAGTTTAATCAAAATACCGTAGATGTCTAGCGAGAGGGCAAAAGCTCTCTCACAGTTGTTACATTTTACAAACGTCATTCCGTTTTACAATGGACGCAATCTAACAACATTGATAATGCAGGTTACATGATTAGTAGCGAGCGAGTAGGCTACGACTACCATAAAAAAATGGAATTGAAATTAAGCTGAATAAATCGCGCCAAGTATACAGGGGTGGCGTGCACCAGTAACGTTAGTCAAATTGACGCTATAATCAGACAATCGTTGCCGTGCTAACCAAGCAAAAGCGATGGCTTCCAGCCAATCAACTCCCAGGCCTAACGAATCAGTAGCTTGAATACGGCAATCCGGCAAGGATATGCCCAAGCTGTGCACTAAAGCTTGATTATGTGCACCACCACCACACAAATAAACCTCTTGCACGCCATCACAAAAACGATGGATCGCGTCTGAAATAACGCGGGTGCTAAATGCGAGCAGAGTGGCCTGTACGTTGACAGGCGCTTCGTCACCACCTAGCTTGCTGCTTAGCCAGGCTAGATTAAACAAATCACGCCCACTGCTTTTCGGCGGCACAGCATGCAAAAAAGGTTCGTCCAGCAACTTCTGCAGCAGCGCCGGAATGATCTGTCCGCTGGCGGCCCACGCACCGTCACGATCATAGATCTCTCCACACTGTAGAGTAATCCATGCATCCATCAACATGTTACCCGGGCCGCAATCGAAACCTGTAGTATGACGCTTGGGTGGCAAATTAGTAAGGTTACTAATGCCACCGATGTTGACAATAACACGATGAATGCTGGGGTGGCGCAAAATCCTATCGTGAAAAACAGGGACGAGCGGGGCGCCCTGCCCTCCTGCGGCGATATCACCGCTGCGGAAATCATTAACCACGGTAATGCCGCTCAATTCGGCCAATAAAGCCGCATTGCCCAGTTGCAGAGTATAACCGTCACTAGGGCAATGGCGTATAGTCTGTCCGTGGCAGCCAATAGCGCGTACTTGTTCACGTTTGATGTTAGCTGCCTGCAGTAAGATTGCCGTTGCTACCGCATACAATCTCGCCAATTCATTACTGATTAACTGCATTTGATGCAGCTCATCATTAGCAGGGTGATGCAGGACTAGCAACGCGTCCTTGAGCTTCTTTTCATAAGCTTGGAAGTGGGTAGCGAGTAACTTTGGGTAGCCGGTGGAAAAATCGACCAAGGCAACATCAACGCCGTCCAAGCTGGTACCAGACATGATGCCTACATAAAATTCAGAATGGTTCTGAATTATTTGAATCTGCTCAGTGTGATTTTGTTCAGTCAAGTTTGGCCAAGTTAGTACCGCGCAACAAGCTTAAGCGTGCAGTCAGGTTACGGGTAGCTTCTTGGAAGGCAACCTTCTGCGCATAGCCCAGTGGAGCAGCATTCGGCAATACAGCTCGCAAGGGGTCGCGATGTTGAGCATTGACCATGAACTCATAATGCAAGTGCGGACCTGTGGCCAAGCCAGTCATACCGACAAAACCAATAATATCCCCCTGCCCCACACGCTGCCCGCGGCGCAAGCCGCTAGAAAACCGCGATAGATGTCCATATACGGTGGTGTGGCGGCTCTGATGCTCCACTATCACAACATTGCCATAACCGCCTTTTTTACCAACAAAGGATACAGTCCCATCGGCAGTTACCTTAACCTTGGTGCCTAGTGCTGCTGCATAGTCCACACCTTTATGCGCACGCCATGTATTCAGTACCGGGTGAAAGCGCGACAGACTAAAACCGGAACTAATGCGTGAAAATTCGAGTGGCGATCGCAAAAATACCTTTCGCCTGCTCTTACCATCAGGCGTGTAATAATCACCATGACCGTTGTTGTCTTTGAAATACACCACACGGTAGCTCTCGCCTTTATTAATGAACTCGGCAGCCTTGATACGTCCGGCACGAACCGGTTCGCCGTTGCTGTATTCCATTTCGTAAACCACGCTAAATTTGTCTCCTTTGCGCAGATCACGATGGAAGTCAATATCGCCACCAAAAATTTCAGCCAGTTGGATTGCGGTCGATTCCGGCAGGCCAATAGTATCGGTCGCAGCAAACAAAGAACTGCTAATCTCGCCAGAGCGCATGAGCAGGCGTTTCTCGAGCAGTGGCGGCTGAATGCGGCTCTTGAGGCCGTTGATACCTTTCTCAATAACAATCTGGTTGCCTTTGTTATCAAGGTAACGCAACGCTAGAAGACTACCATCCGCATTGGTTTCAGCTTGAACGAATTTACCTACTGCAAGTTGGCGGAAGGATGCTGCGGCTTGATCGCGACGCAGATATTCGCTGGCAGAGGCATCTTCTACTTGCATACGGCGCAGTAGTTCAGTTACTGTATCTCCACGCTGAACGCGTTCATTGCGCCAGAATGTGGCGGCCTTGGAATTGGTGGCGCTACTAATAGCTAGAGCGTCCTGAGGCAGGGCGATTTCTTCCGCGACCATTGTAAGGGGTGTATAAGTATTATCAGGCTGCGGTACAATTCCAAATGCAGTGACCACACCAAGTAAGGGCAGGCTGGATAAGGCAACAAGCCACCGCAGCTTTAATTTTTTTTCATATGTCAGGGTGTTTTGGCTTAACATTTACGTCTCCTGGCTACCGAGCTCTCTGTAAGAATTACGAACACTATTTTTCAAGATGTTTGTAACTTTACCAGAAAGCAGCCATCCCTCAAAATCCATCGGCCAAATACCGACCAATGGTTAAATTATGAGAATAAACGGTTAAAATGTTATAGAGCACCTTTAAAGAGCTCACCACCAATTGCCACCTGAGGCAGCAGTTACATCCAGAATATTGAGGTAAGACGCCCCCGCCACCCCCTTTTTATTTTCCCATCCTCCAAAGTGCGGGCACGAATTGAGCATGTTTTTGGCGCTTAGGCGCACATGGGTGGACATATCGTGCGCGATATGAAGGCATCTGTCTTGGCGGCGAATGTCGCCAACGGGGTAGGTATACCCAGCATGGCATCAAACGAAAAAGGTCTGTTTTGGCGTTTAATCTGTTTTGGCGTTTAATTAGATCAAAAATTTAGATAGCAATCTGAAGAAACATGAGAAACTTAAACTTGATGGGATTCGTCGCTAATTTGTAGTGGTGCCCTATGCTATTACATTCTATTTATTGATAGAAATAAATAACCGCACTCCATAATAAATTGCAAACAATTTTTGTAACCAGCCAATCAAGAGCGATCATCACGCAAATTTATGAAGTACTCAATCTATCCAACCATTCTTAAGGAGACCATCATCATGAAAACCACCACCTCCCTTCCGAACGATATTCAGGCCGCACCAGGTAACCCTGATGTAGCCATTCCGGCCAGATTCGATATTTCGGAGGACGGCAGCGAAGTCACTGACAACAAGACTGGCCGAATTTGGCGACGCTGTCCTGAAGGCATGACAACGAGTGCTACCGGCTGTACCGGGGTCGCAACCGCTTATACTTGGGATCAAGCAGTCGCCTTGGCAAAACATGAGGCAATGTCCACTGGTAAAGCTTGGCGCTTGCCCTTTGCAAATGAACTATCAAGTATTGTAGACACAAGCGTCAGAAATCCGGCGATTAATACAGCCGTCTTCCCAATGAAATGGCCAACACCGGCTGCACATTTCTGGTCGATTGAGCCTGCGAAGGATAACTCGTCCTTTGCTTGGGGTGTCAGTTTTTACGATGGGAAAGTGGATTTCCACCAACGCGGAGATGGTGGTCGGGTAAGATTAGTGTGTACGGGACAGTTTGCCGTTCCAATTGATGCTTCAGGGGCGGTGGAGAATTCAGTTTATCCATAATGAGAACTAGCGCTGGAAGTCAAGATACGGCAAAGCTCTATTATTAAGAAGCAACCTGTACACTACCTACCGTGCCAAAGATCTGGCTAGTGGTCTTCAGGTATCCCGTGTAATCAATCAATAACTTAAAGTTGGTGAGCAAATTTTGAACGCTAGATGGACTTGCATTCACGCCCTATACGCAAGCTGAGCGTGCTCAGTCTTGGCAAAATCACGCTGAGTGGCAGTTAGGCTGGGCTGATTCAACTACCACCTACTTTAGTAGGTGGTAGTTGAATGGTGCGGCATATTAACGACTTGCGTGTAGCCATGAAAACGATGAAGGACGCGCATCCGTTTGCTATTCTGGCGATGGTGTTGTTATTCAATTTGTCTTTCAAAGGAATACATAGCCATGTTTTGCATTCTATGCTCTGTTGCCATTGGAAAATGCAACCAGAAATGTCCGGGATTTTAATTGGATAGATTCAGCTTGTTGCTGCTGTTTTGCTGCGTGGTTATTTGCATATAATAATTTTTTAGTAATTGATCAAGCGCGACTTTAATAGAAAAAAGTCAGGCTCAAAATCTGTAGGATTGTGTAAAACGAAGCCTCTCTATTGAGCCGTTTTTTCACGATAGCGACCAAGACGTAAACCGAAATTGCAATCCATATTTGTGTTTCACTGCATTTCGATAGTGCCATAGAACCGCTTGAGCCGTCATGAAATTTTGGGTGGCAAAAGCATTGCTTACATCATAAGCGCACGACTGACGCAGCCATTACAAAAGGCTATAGTAAGCCGATGCAATTCTGGATAATCACTCTTGGCTTGGGGGTTGGCGAGATCAGCTATCAGGCGCAAGGATAAACACAGGTACGACGGATCGTGGTAGTGCGCCAGAGCATCAAAATACACGTACAAGCACCAGGCAAACCTTGCGCTTATTTGCCGACGACCCAGAGTACCGTGCTTGCGTTACGGGGCAATGGTGACATCGCTAGCGTTACCCGCACTACAAATATGGCGGCTATATCGGGGGCGGTCCAACTGTGAGAACCGCATCGAGGAACTCACAGCCGATTTCGGTCTGGACAGCTTCAATATGGCAGAGTTCTGGGCGACGGAAGCCGCGTCGGGTATGGCAATGCTGGCCTATCACTTGATGAGTTTGTTTCGTCCAACAGTGATGCAATCCAGCATCCATCACACGTTGGCGACGCTACACCACAAGATGTTTGCAGTAGAGGCGCTCTGGAATTCAAATACCGAGAAAATGTATTGCGATTGGCGGTAACTCGCCGACAACGGCAATGGTTTGAAGGACTTTGGATTCACGCTGAAATCGATCCGGGACTACATCGATTCCGGCATGAATGAGGGATGCTTATTTCTAATGGATTATCTGGGTTAATGGCACAGGTTCAAATTTACGCCTGATGCACATCCAGATCGATAACACGTTGCTACAATGTTGTCAGTTCCATTGCCGCGCCATTCGATTTACACTCAGATTCAGAAGGTGGCAGATGCCAGAACTGAAAGTGCGTGAAGGCGATATCTTGCCAACGGCCTACTTAACGTGCACTCTCTATGGAAACAATCTGGGGTTCGAATTAGTTCGGCGGGGCACGTTAAATTTCTGGGTGAGGCCCCCAAGAAATTGCACTACCTCTATCCGCCACCTTCCAACCCAAAGTGGCTTTCAGCATCAGGGTTGGCTGCAGCTGCTATGCCCGTTAGAAACAACTAGATTCAAGAAACGGAGGTACCCTTAGCAGAGCTGATGGGAATTAAGCTATACATCACGATTTTTAATCACTATATACGAAGGAGAGATACCATGAGTATGATGAAAGAGTTTAAGGAATTTGCCGTCAAGGGCAATGTAATCGACATGGCTGTAGGCATTATCGTTGGAGCTGCGTTTGGTAAAATTGTTTCGTCTTTTGTTGGAGATGTAATGATGCCTCCAATTGGAGTTTTATTAGGCGGGGTTGATTTTACCAGTTTGGCATTCATCGTTCAGGAGGCCAAAGGAGAGGCACCCGCTGTTGTGATCAGCTACGGGAAGTTCATCCAATCAATGATTGATTTTACGATTATTGCCTTTGCAATATTTATGGCTATAAAAGGTATAAATTCATTAAAGAAGAAAGCGGAAGAGAAACCGGCAGAATTGCCAAAAATTTCAAATGAAGAAGTGCTCCTGACGGAAATCCGAGACTTACTTAAGGAGCGAAAATAAGCTGAACATTGGTCTTCGCTATGTCCTGCATTTCACGCAGGACCCGATATCTTGGTTAAACATGGTTGAGCGCTTCTTTCGCGACATTACCTCAGAGCGGTTGTAGCGCAGCATGTTTACTAACTTACCCGAGTTCATTGAGACCATTTAGTCCTATGCCATTCATCTGGACTGCCAATGCTCGCAGTATTCTGCAGAAAGGCATCACGCTAATTGCCGGTTAAATTCTAAACAGAACACTACACTACACTAGCGTAGTGCATCATCAATATCGGTACTTATAACAGACTTTGACCTCCTAATCTTACTGAGGTCAGTGCTATGCGTATTGCCATCCCTGTTCAACTGTATGCCGACAACGATCGGCGTCTGCGGATTCTTTGCAAGTGCAAGCGTGTCGAAGCCCGTGTTCAGATGCGTAGCAGAATCGTATTGCTGGCTGCAAACGGTATGACCGACAAGGATATTGTGCAGAAGCTTGATACGGACCGTCGAGTTGTGGCGCGCTGGCGAGTACGTTTTCTTGCAGCTGGCGTGGACGGTCTGCTGCAAAATGCCGTGTGCATTGGACGCCCACGCACGGCGCGCCAAACCGCCAATGTAAAAGAGTTGGCTTGGAGTTGGACGAGGCGGTATGGGATGCGACCGTGTTTTGTCATAACCGTGACCGGCTGCTGACGCATGAAGTTGCCGAAACATTTCTTTAGCAGATCAAGGCACAGGCCAGCGTAAGTCAGGCTACAGGAACGGCGGAGCGCGAAGTGGCGTAAACGATGCTGGATGCGGAGCAAAGCTCGGGCAGACGTACCTTGGGTGCCGACAAGAACGACGACACCCACGCCTTTGTGGCGGACTGCCGCGAACGCAAAGTAACACCGCATGTGGCGCAGAAAAAACATACAGCGATTGATGAGCGTCCCACCCGCCATGCGGGTTACAAGATTAGCATCAGGAAGCGTAAGCAAATCAAAGCGCATTTCGGATGGATATAAAGACATCGGTTTGATGCATAAATTGCGGCATCGCGGGCAATCGTTGGTGAACCCGCTATTTCTGTCTACGGCCGCAGCGTAAAACCCGGTCAGGATGAGGCGATTATTGGCGTAACACGCCATAAATCCGCCCCAAAGGCGGAAAACGGGAAATCCCCGGAAAAAGAGGCTTCTCCGGGAGCCATAAATTTAGAAACGACCGAAAAATTTCTTAGGTGGGTGGGTAAGGGGAAATATATGAGCCTTTTTCAGCAGAAACAGTCAATGTAACATTTTAATTTAACTGTGCATTATCAATAGTTGATCACGCACTGTGCGCTTTTTTCAAAATCTCTCCAACAGATTTTGTCCAGACAAAGGATTTCGGTTCTCATTGTTCTTATCGATAAGACTCAAATTTCGTTGGATTCATGTACTCCGCCCAGACTCATACACCATTGGACAACGCTTATACTTGATGAAGGCTCCGGTTTCATGGATAATCCTAGGCTTCACATGCCGGGATGGCGGAATTGGTAGACGCGCCGGACTCAAAATCCGGTGCTGGAAACAGTGTGAGGGTTCGAGTCCCTCTCCCGGCACCAACTTTAAATTCATTATCCGAGTTGTCAACCAATAAAGAACTGAAGCGTTAGTATTGTTGACATTAAGTAATGTCAACAATACTTATTAACCTAATACTGGAGTTCACATGAAACTGTTGTCCACACTGATCGCTGCTGTATTCGCTGTTGCTTCTTTCTCCGCTGTTGCTACTGATGCTCCTGCTCCTGCAGCAACTGGGGCGGCAGCGTCGGACTCTGCTGCTCCTGCTGAAAAGACTCAAAAGGCTTACAATAAGGCTCATAAGAAGGCTCATAAGAAGGCTCATAAGAGGATAAGGCTGATAAGGCTGATAAGGCCGGTGAGCATAAAGCTGACGAAGCAGCTCCAGCAGCTCATTAATTTTGTAACCGTTTCGCAATGGCAGGGGCAACCCTGCCATTTTTATTTTATCCAATTCTCCACTTAAAAAATCGCAATCTGAAATCGGCATTACATGATCTGGTAACCTAAAGTCATGGAAGCCGCTCGTTATCGAGTAAGGCTGCCAATTTCTTCTGATTTTAAGGAACGCATCCTGTTGTTCAACCAACCGGCTAATCATCTGGAACTTAACGAATCTCTGCAAGAAGCAGCAATTCGGAAAGTACTTGAAGAATCAGCTTACGAATTCAAGCCACAGTATCTGATTTGCATTTTCCACTGGCATGCGTCTGTGCATGCACCACCATCTACGCATCGCGTTTGTCGGACACGCCCTCGCCCATTACTTGGAACGGACGCTGACCTGCTTCATGCAACCTAGAATGACAGCGAAGGAAATCCGTGCCAGCGGCATACGCCACCGCAGTCCATTATTACTGACCTGCGAAGAGGATGGTCTTTGCGGCAATCGCTATCCTCTAGACATGTTGATCCACTATGGCTAAAAGATGCATTGTCGTCGGTATATCCGGCGGAGTAGATTCCGCTGTTACCGCGCTACTGCTGAAGCAGCAGGGTTATAAAGTCATTGGCCTATTCATGAAAAACTGGGAAGATGACGATAGTGACGAGTACTGTTCCTCGCGCCAAGACCTGATAGATGCAGTTTCTATCGCCGACACCATAGGCATCCCCATCGAAACAGTTAATTTCGCCAAGGAATACAAGGACCGCGTATTCAGTCATTTTTTGCACGAATACGCGGCTGGGCGCACCCCTAACCCGGATATCCTGTGCAATTCTGAAATAAAATTTAAAGCTTTTTTGGAACATGCTGTCAGTATGGGCGCAGACTCCATTGCTACAGGACATTACGCGCAAATACGCAAGGTGGACGGTAACTACCAGTTACTCAAGGCGATAGACAGCAGTAAAGATCAAAGCTATTTTTTATATCGTTTAAATCAGACGCAATTGTCCAGAGCGATGTTCCCGCTAGGTATGCTGCTAAAATCGCGAGTGCGAGAAATCGCGCGCCAGCACAATTTATCTAACTACGCCAAAAAAGATAGTACTGGGATCTGCTTCATTGGCGAGCGTCCGTTCCGCGAATTTCTCAACCGCTACCTGCCTGCCCAACCTGGCCCAATATACACGCCCGATGGTCAAATGGTCGGGGAACATATGGGCCTATCGTTCTATACCATTGGCCAGCGTCAAGGCTTAGGTATTGGCGGGCAAGGCCTGCCTTGGTTCGTGGCGGCCAAAAATATTGCGAACAATCATCTGATTGTAGCTCAAGGACACGATCATCCAGCTTTGCTGTCCACATTTCTTGATGCAACAGATCTGCACTGGATTGACAACCATGTGCCTGATATTACACGTGGCTACACCGCTAAGATCCGTTACCGCCAAGCCGATGTAAGTTGCCACTTCAACGCAATATCTGGCACCCTTGGCAGCTTTGAATTTAGTGAAGTACAATGGGCCGTTGCCCCAGGGCAATCAGTGGTAATTTACGATGGTGAAATTTGTCTAGGTGGCGGCATCATTGCAAATAATCGGTAATGTACGAATTGCTGCACTGCTGTAGCAGCCTATCGGGCTTCGCCGTATAGAAAGTTGCAAAATACCGACCAATTGCAACTATGCATTTCTACAATTTCATTGTAAATCAATGAACTCTGAACACCTTCCGCAAAAGAATTAGCCGAAGTGGCGAACCAACAAAAAAATTCCTCAAGCGCCGAGGATTTACAGCACAATAGCTGATCAGGAAAGCTTACGAACAGCGATCGGGGGTAACGCAGCAGTGGCTCGACGAGCATCATCCGAAGATTGCCAAGCGCACCCAACCCGTTAATGGCCGTATCGATGACATTTATGCCTTTAATAAAGCATACCAGTATGAGTCGCCCATTCTGATTTCACGTTAAATTTTGCTATTTTTTCCAAGGATTATCTCGATGACATTGACCACCCTCACCGCAATCTCTCCATTAGATGGCCGCTACCACAGCAAGGTAGACTCCTTGCGCACTTATTACAGCGAATTTGGCCTGATTCACTATCGGGTTCTGATAGAAATCGAATGGCTCAAAGCGCTCAGTTTGGAGGTGGGAATTCCTGAAATCGAACCGTTCTCCGCCACAACCCTTGCCTATTTCGATCAGTTGATCGAGCAGTTTAGTGAAGCTGATGCTGAACAAATCAAAATCATTGAAAAACGCACAAATCATGATGTGAAAGCGATCGAATACTGGTTGCGTGAAAAGCTCTCAGACAATCCGGAAACTAGTAGCAAGTTAGAGTTTATCCACTTCGCCTGCACTTCAGAAGATATTAATAACCTGAGCCACGCACTCATGTTAATAAATGGGCGCAACGAGGTTATGCTGCCCACCCTGGATAAACTTATCGACTGCTTACGCGACCTTGCTCATCAACTGGCAGACATACCTATGTTATGCCGCACTCATGGACAAACTGCCACGCCGAGTACACTCGGCAAGGAAATGGCCAATGTAGTACATCGCCTACAACGTGCACGTACACGGTTGGCCAGCGTAGAAATACTAGGGAAAATCAATGGCGCTGTAGGTAATTACAATTCTCATTTGGCGTCTTATCCTAAGGTAGATTGGGAAGCTTTCGCGCAACGCTTTGTCATGGCACGTGGAATCACTTTCAATCCATATACCATTCAAATCGAACCGCACGATTACATGGCTGAATTATTCGATGCATACGCGCGTACCAACTCCATCCTGATTGATCTCAACCGCGACCTTTGGGGCTATATTTCATTGGGCTATTTCAAGCAAAAAGTGGTAACAGGTGAGGTCGGCTCTTCCACTATGCCACATAAAATTAATCCAATTGATTTTGAAAATTCAGAAGGTAACCTAGGTTTAGCGAACGCCCTGCTACGGCATCTATCCGAAAAGCTACCGATCTCGCGCTGGCAGCGCGATTTAACCGATTCCACCACACTACGCAACATGGGCGTAGTGCTGGGCTATACATTACTGGCTTATGAGTCGTGCCTAAAAGGATTGAATAAGCTGGAAGCAAATCCGCAACGCATGGCGGAAGATTTGAACAATAACTGGGAAGTATTGGCTGAGCCAATCCAAACTGTAATGCGGCGCTACAGTATCGAAAATGCTTACGACAAACTTAAAAAACTAACACGCGGAAAAGGCGGCATCAACCGCGACAGCCTGCATGCTTTCATCCACACATTAAATATTCCTGAAGCGGAAAAACAACGCTTATATATATTAACGCCAGCTACCTATACAGGAATGGCCAGTGAGTTAGCAAGGCGTATCTGAATCAGATAAGTTGACTTAAAAGATTTGTCTATAGCCTCATCAAAATAACAAACCCTTTGGGTTTTTTATTTGCATGGCCCTTCAATACAGAACCACCGGATCACTATGACCTGCTTTCGCACCTGCTCGACTTGTCAGTCTCGCAGTCAAGCATCCTTTTGCCATTGCACTATCAGTACGATGTCCGACCGTACCTAGGATACCTTCGTACTCCTCCGTTACTCTTTGGGATGAGACCGCCCCAGTCAAACTGCCTACCATGCAATGTCCCCGATCCGGATTACGGACCTAGGTTAGAACCTCAAACACATCAGGGTGGTATTTCAAGGTTGGCTCCACGACGTCTGGCGACACCGCTTCAAAGCCTCCCACCTATCCTACACAACCATATTCCATCATTGATATGTTGGCATACTTTCGCAGCACGGATTGAAGAATGAACGTAATTTCCCCTGGAACTGTACGGTAGCGAACTTATAAAAAATAAATTCAACCTGGTCAAACAGAATATCCCCAGCAAACCTGCTCTATGTGCGCTAGCAGACAGATCGTTTTTTGACTTTTATCTAATTTACGAATGCTAGGCAACTCAGAAAATGTTCTTGACATCATGTTCCTACGCTCTGAAAACCCTATACCTGTATGCACCACCAAACTGACATTAAGAAGGTAGCTAATAAAGCGGATCCGCCTATGGGAGATTTCCCCATAGTTTGCGTCGGCAGTTCGGCGGGCGGCCTTGACGCCTATATTCGGCTATTGCACAATCTTCCAGCTGGCATGGGCGTGGCTGTCGTCATCGTCAATCACATCACACTCACGCCTACCCACCTTTATGAGGTTCTCCCTCGCTTCACAACGAAGCCGGTTGATCTGATCACGGAAAATTTGCTGATAAAACCCAACCACGTTTTTATCATCCCTGAAAATCGGGATTTACATGTCCTTGATGGAGAGTTCCGTCTGAAGCCGATATCCAAGCCGCGGGGCTGGCCTGATGTCATCACAGTATTCCTGAGCTCACTGACCCATTACTGGGACGGCAAACTGATTGCTGTCATTGTTTCCGGCTATGATGGGGATGAAGCAGCGGCACTGTGCGGCATCAAAGAAGTTGGCGAAATTACTATCGCGCGGAAGCTTAGTACGGCAAGCCAGCCGGACATGCCGGAGAGTGCAATTGCAAGTGGGTGCATCGATTTTGTCCTGTCCCCGGAAAATATCGCTAAAGAAATTGTGCGGATCGCGCGCGCCAAGGCCTAAATGAGCGCGCCTGAAAAAAATCAGAACGCAACCCTTGCCCTGATTAAGCACAAAAGCCGGAACAGGAATTGCCGACACGAAGCACGCGCGTGATCCGTGTCGAGATCGCTCCGTGGACGATATTTTATCTGGTGCTGGTCATCGCCAGCCTGTGGATTTCCGTGCGCCTGCTGCCGGTCTTTCTGGTTCTCGTGATGGCGCTGATGATCGTCGGCACGCTCGGCCAGGCCGTGGAATGGCTGGAACAGCGCCGCGTGCGCAGGGTTGTAGCTATTGCCATCGTGTTCACCGTGCTGTTCGTGGCCACCGTGCTGATATTCGCGCTCACCGTTCCGGAGCTGGTAGACCAGGTGAGGAGTCTGATCGGCATGGAGCCGGCGCTGCGTGAGCAGCTGGCGGAGTGGTTCGCCCGATCTCCGATCACGGCAAGCCTCGCGGACACGATACGCAACATGCAGTATGACGCGCTCATCAAGTCTTCGACCACGTCGGTACTGAACTTTTTTACCATCGTAGTGGAGAGCGTCGCCTACGGAGTCGGCGCGATTTTTCTCGCGCTGTACATTATGTTGGACCGCGATCGGCTGCGCGGAGCGCTGTTCGCGGTGGTACCGCGCACCCACCATATCCGGCTGTCACGCATCCTGGTCAATATGCAAACTATCGTTGGCGGCTATATCCGCGGCCAGGTGATCACCTGTGCCCTGATGGCCGTGTTCATATTCGTCCTGCTCACCGCGTGCGGCATCCCTAACGCCCTGGTGATCGCGGTGTTTGGCGGTCTGGCCGACGTGCTGCCTTATATAGGAATCTTCATCACCATGGGCCCCGCAGTCGCGGCCGCACTTCCTTTAGGGGCGGTCATCACGTTGGTGGTTTTCGTGCTGATGCTCGCCTACGAAGAGCTCGAAAGCCGCGTGCTGGTACCCATAGTCTATGGACGCGCGCTGCGACTGCCGCCGTCAGTGGTGCTCTTTTCCCTGATTGCCGGCGCCACACTGTTCGGGATCATTGGCGCACTGCTCGCACTACCGGTTGCGGCCACGATCCTGATGCTAATCGACAAGCTGCGTGTCGAACTGCCCGGCGAGACTGAACAGGCCAGAGACGCGGAGACCAGAAAAAAATGATGAGCACAGCGAACAGAATATGAGCGCAGAACCGAAGGCATGCCGGCGGAAGATGCCGCTGCTATCGCAGTCGAAATGTCGGGCGTCAGGAAAAAAGCGGAAGACGAACCAATAGCTTAAAGGAAGACACCACGCCGCCAGTAATAAAAATATATTTAATCATGAGGTGCGATGATACCGTAAATCCTTATCGCTCTCAAAATAAGAGCTCTCAATGTTCTATAAACAACAAAGCCCTCACATGGAGGGCTTTGTTGATTGCAAGGAGTCTGACGATGACCTACTTTCACATACGTATGTACACTATCATCGGCGCGAAGTCGTTTCACTGTCCTGTTCGAGATGGGAAGGAGTGGGGCCAACTTGCTATGGTCGTCAGACATAACTGTCGACTAACTGGCTACCTGAATCAACAGGTAATCAATCAGCCATCAACTGGAAGAAGTAATTGGTTTTGATTGCAACGCTACTTGTAATATTTAATGTTATAGGGTCAAGCCTCACGGGCAATTAGTATCAGTTAGCTTAACGCATTACTGCGCTTCCACACCTGACCTATCAACGTGGTGGTCTTCCACGACCCTTCAGGGGGATCAAGTCCCCAGGGAAATCTCATCTTAAGGCGAGTTTCCCGCTTAGATGCTTTCAGCGGTTATCTCTTCCGGATTTAGCTACCCGGCAATACGACTGGCGTCATAACCGGTACACCAGAGATCCGTCCACTCCGGTCCTCTCGTACTAGGAGCAGGTCCCTTCAAATTTCCAGCGCCCACGGCAGATAGGGACCAAACTGTCTCACGACGTTTTAAACCCAGCTCACGTACCACTTTAAATGGCGAACAGCCATACCCTTGGGACCGACTACAGCCCCAGGATGTGATGAGCCGACATCGAGGTGCCAAACTCCCCCGTCGATATGAACTCTTGGGAGGAATCAGCCTGTTATCCCCAGCGTACCTTTTATCCGTTGAGCGATGGCCCTTCCATACAGAACCACCGGATCACTATGACCTGCTTTCGCACCTGCTCGACTTGTCAGTCTCGCAGTCAAGCATCCTTTTGCCATTGCACTATCAGTACGATGTCCGACCGTACCTAGGATACCTTCGTACTCCTCCGTTACTCTTTGGGAGGAGACCGCCCCAGTCAAACTGCCTACCATGCAATGTCCCCGATCCGGATTACGGACCTAGGTTAGAACCTCAAACACATCAGGGTGGTATTTCAAGGTTGGCTCCACGATGTCTGGCGACACCGCTTCAAAGCCTCCCACCTATCCTACACAAATCTGTTCAAAGTCCAATGCAAAGCTACAGTAAAGGTGCATGGGGTCTTTCCGTCTAGCCGCGGGTAGATTGCATCTTCACAAACATTTCAACTTCGCTGAGTCTCGGGTGGAGACAGTGTGGCCATCGTTACTCCATTCGTGCAGGTCGGAACTTACCCGACAAGGAATTTCGCTACCTTAGGACCGTTATAGTTACGGCCGCCGTTTACCGGGGCTTCAATCAAGAGCTTGCACCCCATCATTTAACCTTCCGGCACCGGGCAGGAGTCACACTCTATACGTCCACTTTCGTGTTTGCAGAGTGCTGTGTTTTTATTAAACAGTCGCAGCCACCATTTCACTGCAACCCCATCGAGCTTCAAGAGCAAGTCTCTACACTCTACCGGGGCGCACCTTCTCCCGAAGTTACGGTGCAAATTTGCCGAGTTCCTTCACCCGAGTTCTCTCAAGCGCCTTAGAATTCTCATCCTGCCCACCTGTGTCGGTTTGCGGTACGGTCTCAATACAACTGAAGCTTAGTGGCTTTTCTTGGAAGCTTGGTATCAGCAACTTCAGCACCTAAGTGCCTCGTCATCACGTCTCAGAATTGACCTCCCGGATTTGCCTAAGAGATCTCCCTACACGCTTAAACCAAGACGTCCAACACTTGGCTTGCTTAACCTTCTCCGTCCCCACATCGCATTGTATTGAGGTACAGGAATATTAACCTGTTTCCCATCGACTACGCATTTCTGCCTCGCCTTAGGGGCCGACTCACCCTGCGTCGATGAACGTTGCACAGGAAACCTTGGGCTTTCGGCGAGGGAGCCTTTCACTCCCTTTATCGCTACTCATGTCAGCATTCGCACTTCTGATACCTCCAACAGCCTTCTCAAGCTGCCTTCGCAGGCCTACAGAACGCTCTCCTACCATATGTACAAGTACATATCCGCGATTTCGGTGCATAGTTTGAGCCCCGTTACATCTTCCGCGCAGGACGACTCGATCAGTGAGCTATTACGCTTTCTTTAAATGATGGCTGCTTCTAAGCCAACATCCTGACTGTTTTAGCCTTCCCACTTCGTTTTCCACTTAACTATGTCTTGGGGACCTTAATCGGCGGTCTGGGTTGTTTCCCTTTCGACACCGGACGTTAGCACCCGATGTCTGTCTCCCACGCTCGCACTTCTCGGTATTCGGAGTTTGCAATGGTTTGGTAATCAGCAATAGACCCCTAGCCATGACAGTGCTCTACCCCCGAGAGTGATACGTGAGGCACTACCTAAATAGTTTTCGGAGAGAACCAGCTATTTCCAAGTTTGTTTAGCCTTTCACCCCTATCCACAGCTCATCCCCTAATTTTTCAACATTAGTGGGTTCGGACCTCCAGTGAGTGTTACCCCACCTTCATCCTGGCCATGGATAGATCACTTGGTTTCGGGTCTACACCCAGCAACTATCGCCCTTATCAGACTCGCTTTCGCTGCGCCTCCCCTATTCGGTTAAGCTCGCTACTGAATGTAAGTCGCTGACCCATTATACAAAAGGTACGCAGTCACGGAACAAGTCCGCTCCCACTGTTTGTATGCATGCGGTTTCAGGATCTATTTCACTCCCCTTCCGGGGTTCTTTTCGCCTTTCCCTCACGGTACTGGTTCACTATCGGTCGATTACGAGTATTTAGCCTTGGAGGATGGTCCCCCCATATTCAGACAGGATTTCTCGTGTCCCGCCCTACTTGTCCCAACCCTATTTCCACTCCTGAATTTTCGCGTACGGGGCTATCACCCACTATGGCCAGACTTTCCAGACTGTTCCACTAATTCAGAAGCTAAAGGTTGCAGGCTCCTCCGATTTCGCTCGCCACTACTCTCGGAATCTCGGTTGATTTCTTTTCCTCCGGCTACTTAGATGTTTCAGTTCACCGGGTTCGCTCTACCTGACCTATGTATTCAGTCAGGAGTGACCCTTGCGGGCCGGGTTTCCCCATTCAGATATCTACGGATCAAAGCTTTATTGCCAGCTCCCCGTAGCTTTTCGCAGGCTTACACGTCTTTCGTCGCCTGTAATCGCCAAGGCATCCACCACATGCACTTATTCGCTTGACCCTATAACATTAAACCCTCAGCCTTTTAGAGACCAAGGTTCTCGTTACAAGTTTTTTGTCTTGCGTTTGTGACCGCTTCCATCCGACTTGAATGGTTACGGCTTGATACAATCAAAACCCATGTTTTTCATGCACGCGCATTAATCAGGTTGCCCCATTAACGCTTGTGCGTGAATCACTTTTTACTTCTTCCAGATTTTTAAAGAACTACAAAAACTACTATTAGCAAAAGCCAATATCAAAACACATAGCTTGGATATAGGTTCTTACTTTGAATATTATAAAAGTAATGGTAAATATGGTGGAGGATGACGGGATCGAACCGACGACCCCCTGCTTGCAAAGCAGGTGCTCTCCCAGCTGAGCTAATCCCCCTCTAAAACTGGTGGGTCTGGTAGGACTCGAACCTACGACCCCTGCGTTATCAACACAATGCTCTAACCAGCTGAGCTACAGACCCAAATGCAGCCAGTAGCCCATAGAGTGTAGCAACGTCACTGCTACCAGCTACTCGCTACTAGCTTCATAGACAACCGATGAGTGTGGATACGTACGCCAAGGCTTCTCTAGAAAGGAGGTGATCCAGCCGCACCTTCCGATACGGCTACCTTGTTACGACTTCACCCCAGTCACGAACCCTACCGTGGCAACCGCCCCCCTTGCGGTTAGGCTAGCTGCTTCTGGTAGAACCCGCTCCCATGGTGTGACGGGCGGTGTGTACAAGACCCGGGAACGTATTCACCGCGACATGCTGATCCGCGATTACTAGCGATTCCGACTTCATGGAGTCGAGTTGCAGACTCCAATCCGGACTACGATCGGCTTTCTGAGATTGGCTCCCCCTCGCGGGTTGGCAACCCTCTGTACCGACCATTGTATTACGTGTGAAGCCCTACCCATAAGGGCCATGAGGACTTGACGTCATCCCCACCTTCCTCCGGTTTGTCACCGGCAGTCTCATTAAAGTGCCCAACTAAATGATGGCAATTAATGACAAGGGTTGCGCTCGTTGCGGGACTTAACCCAACATCTCACGACACGAGCTGACGACAGCCATGCAGCACCTGTGTCCAGGTTCCCTTTCGGGCACCAAGCCATCTCTGGCAAGTTCCTGGCATGTCAAGGGTAGGTAAGGTTTTTCGCGTTGCATCGAATTAATCCACATAATCCACCGCTTGTGCGGGTCCCCGTCAATTCCTTTGAGTTTTAATCTTGCGACCGTACTCCCCAGGCGGTCAACTTCACGCGTTAGCTACGGTACTAAGGAAGTCTCCTCCCCCAACACCTAGTTGACATCGTTTAGGGCGTGGACTACCAGGGTATCTAATCCTGTTTGCTCCCCACGCTTTCGTGCATGAGCGTCAGTATCGACCCAGGGGGCTGCCTTCGCCATCGGTATTCCTCCACATATCTACGCATTTCACTGCTACACGTGGAATTCTACCCCCCTCTGCCGTACTCTAGCCTTGCAGTCACAAACGCAGTTCCCAGGTTAAGCCCGGGGATTTCACGTCTGTCTTACAAAACCGCCTGCGCACGCTTTACGCCCAGTAATTCCGATTAACGCTCGCACCCTACGTATTACCGCGGCTGCTGGCACGTAGTTAGCCGGTGCTTCTTCTTCCGGTACCGTCATCCACACAGGGTATTATCCTGTCCGTTTTCTTTCCGGCTGAAAGAGCTTTACAACCCGAAGGCCTTCTTCACTCACGCGGCATGGCTGGATCAGGCTTGCGCCCATTGTCCAAAATTCCCCACTGCTGCCTCCCGTAGGAGTCTGGACCGTGTCTCAGTTCCAGTGTGGCTGGTCGTCCTCTCAGACCAGCTACGGATCGTCGCCTAGGTGAGCCTTTACCTCACCTACTAGCTAATCCGATATCGGCCGCTCCGAAAACGCGAGGTTCTTGCGAATCCCCCGCTTTCCCCCTCAGGGCATATGCGGTATTAGCGTAACTTTCGCTACGTTATCCCCCATTTCCGGGTACGTTCCGATATATTACTCACCCGTTCGCCACTCGCCACCAGGTGCAAGCACCCGTGCTGCCGTTCGACTTGCATGTGTAAAGCATGCCGCCAGCGTTCAATCTGAGCCAGGATCAAACTCTTCAGTTCAATCTCTATGCTTTTTTGATCTGCCCTCGCAGGCAAATCGATCTCACTCAAAGCGAATCTATATTTCATTTCTTCGACTTCGTGTGAGGCACTGCTTTTATGTCTTGAGTCATGATCATTATGCGAATGAATCCGCCTTATAATCAATACCTCAGCGCATGTACCCACACTCGTCGGTTGTCTGTAAACTTTTAAAGAACGGGCTGCCGTAGCAGCGAGAGGGGCGCATTATACAGAGCAAATAACGTTGGTCAAGCATTTTTTTGTAGATCCAATTGCGCTATCTTTTTTTCTTCGAGCCATCAACCAAAAGCAGTCTAATTACACAACCGATTATAGAAAATGGAATTTCGTTCGATGTGTGTGCCGCTTAACACAGAGAACTGAAGCGTTTTTCCCTCCGCAAATACTTCAGCAAGCCTCTTCTAACCGGTTTGCTCGAACCGGTATTGATCTATGCATTTCTTTCAACCATATTAATTTGATGCGCAAAAAGGCTATACCAACGAATGTATCTGTTCCGGTCTGTCTGCTTTGACGTGGCCCAACACCATAGCATCATGCCGTACAATGCCGGTCTGATAGGTACTTTAATTTTAACCAAGTCTCGTATGAAACGATTCTCGAAACAAAATCTATTGTCGATGCGGTTATTGATCCACTCTAGCAGCCTGTCGGACTTAAAGGAAATCGGCTGCAAATTTAGCTGAGCGGTGTATATTTCGCCGCTTTTTTGGGCGATAGAACAACTATTGCCCTGCAAAATCGTCAAAATCTGCCCTCGCTCAGCTCTATTTTCGCTACGATTCTTTAAGTCCGACAGGCTACTAGTCTTACTGTGTCATAAATGTAATATTGGGCTTACCCCATTACAATGCGGGCAATGACCCAAGGCATTTGCGAGAGCGGCGCTCAAGTACAGGCGTAGCGTTGTGATCGAGTTCGGTACGTGACGCTGCGCGCGCTGGGCTGCCCCGAGGGACGTAATCTTTGGGAACGGCAGGCACCTGGCCTTCGGCGCAGTTTTTTTTACCGCTGCCATCGCGTCCGGCCTTGAGTCGTTGCGCCATCAAAAATCCATAAGCTGCGATGCTCAGCGTGGCGTGATGGTGGAAGCCGCGCCAGTTCCTTCCTTCGTAGTGGCTCAGTCCGAAGTCCTGCTTCAAGTCCTGATAGTCCCGCTCGATGCGCCAGCGCATCTTGGTGACGAACACCATTTGCTCCAGTGTGGCATAGCTTGGGGCGGTAGTGAGGAAGTATTTTGTCGGCTCGGCTTCCTCTTCAGGCCATTCGATCAGCAGCCACTCCTCATGGCGCATTTCTGGCCTAAGATAATCCCGGTGAGCGGGACGGACGCGCACCACGGCGAAACGGGATGAGAGTTTGCTGTTGCTGCCCTCCCGACAGGCGACCGTGCGCCAGGCTTTATTCGGCAATGCCAGAGCCAATACCTTCACCGCCAACGGTTCATTGCCGGGTTCCCGACGCAGTCGCGTTGGGCGTATGCCTTGACCGGACCAGGGTCTGGGCGGTAGCGGTGCAGTCCCCGGCGCCCATACCGTTGTGGCTGGGCGAATGCCGACCGCGTAGAGCATGCCCATTTCAGTGATGCCATCCCGAAAGGCGGTTTCATCACCATAACCGGCATCTGCCAACACCACGCCCATGGGCACACCCGCTGCGACGGCTTGGCGCATCTGTTCCAAGGCAATCTCGGGTTTGGTCGCGAATAGAATGTTCTCTGGAACACCTGCTGCCTTACGACGCTCCGCATCGCCCGCCCAGTCTTTGGGAAGGTAGAGTTGGTACGCGATGGGGAGGCTGCCCTGAACGCTTGCCAGTGACAGGCTGACTGCCACCTGGCAATTGTCTTGTTTGCCCAACTGGCCGCAATATTGGCGGGCGACCCCCACCGAATGCCTGCCCTTTTTGGGAAAGCCGGTGTCGTCGATGATCCAGTAACAGCCGCTATCAAGCCCGAGCGCTGGCACGACCCAGTCGCGCACGCCAATCATGATTGCCGAGTCAGACCACTCGGACTTGGACACAAAGTGATGCAAGGCTTGGTGCCGTGCGCCAGCGTGCAATGGGTCAATGCGTGCGGCCATGGGTTCTACACTTTTGCGTGACAAGGGCAGCATCAGGCCGGTGCAATACCCGCTCAATCCCGCGCGTCGGTCAGCATGACCAAGCCTTTCAGACAAATGATCCATATAGCGATTGAACTCCTTGACTGTGTCCATCTTGCCACCTGTCAGTAACTATAAGGTTGCAATCATGACACATTTTTTATGACACAGTAAGACTAGCAGCCTGTCGGACTTAAAGGAAATCGGCTGCAAATTTAGCTGAGCGGTGTATATTTCGCCGCTTTTTTGAGCAATAGAACAACTATTACCCTGCAAAATCGTCAAAATCTACCCTCGCTCAGCTAAATTTTCGCTACGACTCTTCAAGTCCGACAGGCTGCTACTGCAGTGCGTCAATTATAAGTGTTCATATTGAATGTGGCGCGATCGCGAGTGACCTTAGGGAGGATGACGCTGGCCTTTGGCTGTCCAGATAGACGGCTTCGATTTGGCGTAATGCGCAGAGAGATATTCGTTGATGGCGGGCTCCGGTTTAAGCACGCTGGTGAAAGCGCCACGACAAATGCGTTTGCCTGTAATGTCGCGAAAGAACCGCTCGACCCTGTTGAGCCAAGAAGAACTGGTGGGTGTGAAATGGATATGAAAGCGTGGTGCTGAGCCAGCCAAGCCTTGACCTCTGGATGCTTGTGAGTTGCGTAGTTATCCACGTCCAAGTGCAGTTCCTTGGTTTTCGGCGTTTTGCTATCTATCATCTTTCGAAACTTCAGCCAATCCTGATGTCGATGGAGTTGGTCGGACCTTGAGAGCACCTTGCCATCCAGCATATTCAATGCAGCAAACAATGTCTTTACACCATTGCGTTTGTAGGCATATGCCATTGTTCTGCTTCGTCCGCGTTTGAGAGGCAGGCCAAGCTGCGCGCGCTTAAGTGCCTGAATCTTCGTTTTCATTGCAGCACAGCACCAACGCGTGCACGGACGTATCGGGGTACAGGCCGACGATGTCCTCAAGTTTTTTTATGATTGAACAGAATTCGCAGGCGGCGATCATCGCCTGAACTGAACTGAACTGAACTGAACTGAACTGGATTGGATTGGATTGGATTGGATTTGAAACACGCATGGCACTAACCTCCTAAGCAATATGCTTTTAAAGGTCAAGCCTTAATATAAGATCTATTATTTATGACGCATTAAACTTGTAGTGGTCAAGTATTTACGGACACCTCGATAAGTTGTTTTGCTGCGAACTGTATTTCGTAAACTGTTGGTGCTAAATTTCCCAAGGCTGCGTGCCGTCATGTGCAGTTATAGAGTCCCGCAATGTACTCCGTCACGTCTTTAGTGGCCTCCATTTGGTTTGCATATTCCCGTTGCTACATCCGCTCCATCTTTAAATTTAATAAGAATCGTTCCATCACTGCATTATCCCAACAATTGCATTGGCGACTTATGCTGCAAATGATGTCATGTTGTTTCAGTAATGCCTGGTATTCATGGCTAACGTACTGACTACCTCGATCCGGATGCAATATCTGTCCAACCGTTGTTTGCCGCTGTCCAATCGCCATCTGCATGCAACGCCTGACAGATTAAGGCCGCTGGCATCACGCGACTCATCGCCCAGTCAATGATCTTGCGAGAATACAAGTCCATCACCGCTGCCAAATACAGCCAGCCTGTTTGGTGCGGATGTAAGTAATATTAGATTTCCAAGCCTGATTCGATCCTGGTGGATTGAACTGACAATTTAGTCAGTTCTCCGCCACGGGTAGATCGTGCTTGTTGTCAGTGGTGTTCACAAACGTCTTCTACCAAACCGGCTAAATCCGCTTCGCGCATTAAGCGACGCACTTTGTTTCGACCTAAATTCGTCAACGATACGGAGACTGCCATCGCCATGTTGATTCGCCACGAAAGCGGCTTTAACTTGCACACTGGCTACGCAAATGGCTGGTTGCTCGGCCCGGTATGTTAAATCCAGCGGCTCACCGCTGTGCGACCTATGCTCATTTCTTTAACCACTTGCGTGATCCTCAGTCCTTGGTCAACCACCTTGCGCGCAACCTCTAATTTAAATGCGACTTCGTAGTGCTTGTAGTGCTTGTTCATAGACGATTCCTCTCTAGATGAATAATAATCCTATCGAAGTGTACGTTGCTATTAGATCATTACGGGCTGCCTGCGGCGCGCTACAACGACAAACACCGCATCTTCCGCATCAACGGCAAAGGGGCGGCTACCGGAGTCTGAAACACACAAGGCCGTGCAACACGGGAGCTGGGAATTTAGTGAATTCACGCCAACAGGCCGCAAGCGAAAGAGGGCGTGGAACGTGCTAACTAATCATTGCAAGACAGGTTGCCCAATGAAATGAGGCTGGCTGGAAGTATCTGACATCTCGGGTGCAAGCAATTGGTTGCCCAGTTTTGTTGCCGGTTTCAGCCAGCGCTTTGCGGTGATACCGAAAGCTACGGCTGATGCACACATCACCTATCCAAGTAGCGCTAAGGAGCTCATGAATATTCTGTCCATACATATCGCCAAAACACTGTCCAAGAACCTCTCATTCCAGCATGATTGCAATCTGATACAAGTAAAACAATGGGGCCGGGTTGGCCACGCGAGGTGCAAAAGTGATCCTGCACGATCACTTTGACAGAAAATGGGGACTACGCTGGAGAAATCGAAATACATCAAATACGACACTCACAAAAATGCAATGAAAAACAGCAGAAGCGGATGGTAAAACAATCAATGCACGGGCAGAAGCAGCGATCACAAAGCGATATACAATAAACATCAAGAGGCACAAACCAGCAACGGGTCACTCGTGGAGAAAAATACATATCGGTAAGCCCACTACCAATAGCAAAATCGTTGTCCAATGACACCGATGACGAAGGGAAAGGGGGCATTTCTACTTTTCAGGCGAGGGAACATTACTATTGAGCGTTGACAGCTACCTGAACCACAACATAACCCCATACTTTTATGAACTGTTTTCCTAAACGTGGCAATCGCGGTGGGAATTTTGGTGTGATTGAATGAGGCAATGGGGCTATGGCTGCACGCCAGAGCCCCATTGCCGTTAGTAGTAAAGATTAGCATCTAGCCTGAATTTTGCATAAACAGAGCGAATAACACGACAAGCATTTGATATAATTGGAGTTATCAAGACACCGATTCGTAAAAAATGCCTACATGTACCCGCCCTGTTGCCGATTTTACCCCAGAACAACTCCGATTTCCGCCTGCTGCGGGCTTCACGATACGCGGCGACTTCACGGGCGGGGAGATATCCTCTGACTTGGGGGCCTTGGTGCTTAGTGCCGTGGATCGTCGTATCGGCCTGATTGATCGCCTGACGGCTGCCATTGCCGATTACCGTGACACTCGATACATCACCCACCCCCTGCGCGATTTGCTGACACAGCGCATATTTCAGATCGCCTCGGGTTATGAGGACGGCAATGATGCGAACACCTTACGCGGCGACCCGCTGTTCAAGCTGGCAGCGGACAGAGCGCCGCTGGAGAAAGACAACCTGCTGGCTTGTGGTGCGACACACGCCCGGCTCGAAGGTGCGTTAAATAGCCGGGATATTTACCGCATGGCCCGTGCCTTGGTTCTCCAGTTCATCGCCGGTTACAGTGGCGCCCCGGCCAGCATCACACTCGATCTTGATCACACCGACGATGCCACCTACGGGCAACAGCCGCTGTCTTTTTACAACCACCACTACGGCCATTATTGCTACCTGCCCTTGCTGGTGTTCGAAGCGGGCAAGGGTGCCTTGGTGACCGCCGTGCTGCGCCCTGGCAAGCGCCCGACCGGGGTCGAGAACGCCATGATCATGAAGCGCGTACTGGGCTTGTTGCGGCAGCACTGGCCGCAGACCCATATCGTGCTGCGCGGTGACGGTCACTTCGCCAACCCCGAGTTGATGGCGTTGATCGTTGCCGATGGCAATGCCGATTTCATCCCTTCGACAGGCTCAGGACAGGCTTTGGCCTGGGCGGCAACGCCGTCCTGACACGCCGCGCCGAGGGCCTGATGAGGAATGCGCGCGGACATCTCGCTCTGCGCAGGTCACTGGCCGCTCAGGGCTTGGGGCCAGCCGTCGCCGCAGTGCGCCTGTTCGGTGAGTTCGAGTATGCGGCCAAGTCTTGGCCGCAAGCCTTCCGCGTGGTGCTCAAGGCCGAAGTCCTACCGGGTCGCTTTGGCGCGCCAGACAAGGACAACGAGCGCTTCGTGGTGACATCGATGCGCGGCCCATCACCCCGCACACTCTACCAGCAGGACTATTGCGCGCGCGGGCAAGCGGAGGGCTGGATCAAGCAAGTGAAGTGCGATCTGAAAGCCGACCGGACTTCGGCTCAGTCCTTCATCGCCAACTTTGGTCGTCTGCTGTTTGCGGCGGCGGCATATGTGTTGCACCAGCAATTGCGCCAACTGGGTCTGCAAGGCACCGCGCTGGCTACCGCTCAGCCCAAGACAGTCATCCTGTCGCTGTTCAAGATCGCCGTGCGCGTCAAACAGTACAAAGACCGGGTACTGCTGCACCTGCCAACAGCATGCCCGGTCAAAGCGCTGCTGGCGACGGTCTGTCAGCGGCTCTACCCACCCAACAGCAGGGTGCGCGCCATGCTGGCTTCCCCATGACCCGGCACGTTTGGCTCACGAGACGATGCCGCCCACCCTTTTTTATAACTACTTCACGCTTCACCCTGCCAGTGGGGGTTGGGGGAGTGTCGACTGAAAATCAAAAAAATCGTATCAAGACCGAGGCAAATGCTCTGCGGAAAGTTTATGCAATATTCAGGCTAGAAATTGGCAACAAGTAGTCAACTTTCAATCCCCAGCCGTTCCTCTCGCATTTTACGCTTCGCTAATCTCCACCTTGGTCATCACATCGCCTTGAATAATGGCATTTACAACATCCATGCCCTCGATAACTTTGCCAAAAACCGTGTGTTTGCCATCCAAGTGGTTTTGGGGACTGTGCGTAATAAAGAATTGGCTACCATTGCTGTTGGGGCCGGAGTTGGCCATGGAGAGATATCCGGTGCCATGTTTCAGCGGATTGCCACTGGTTTCATCTTCAAACTTGTAGCCTGGCCCACCTCGCCCACTACCAGTGGGATCGCCACCCTGAATCATAAAATCACTGATCACGCGGTGGAAAATGAGACCATCGTAGAAACCCTCACGCACCAGGAAAACAAAGTTATTCACAGTCTTGGGGGCATGTTGCGGGTAAAGTTCGATCACAATGTTCCCGCGCTCGGTTACCACAGTAGCTGTGTATTTTTTATTAGAGTCAATCAGCATTGCAGGGGGGGTTGTCCATTGTTTTGACATATTTGGTTCCTTTGGTTAGTCTTGATGAAAAGTTAAAAAATTAAAAAGAAATAACACTAGCAGATACTTAACAAAAGTGGATAACGCAAGAATATTTTATTGTCCGATGCAAGTATGTCCGTATTATTGGCAGAAGGAGTTAACCAGGCTTTCTAAGTGTGATCATCACCGCCCACGCACCTAAGATCACATACAAAAACAGAGACCATTCCGGGATGCCCAAGCCAAGGAAAGTCCAGCCTTTAGCGGCACATTCGCCGGAGCCGTGCATAAGTTCCTGCCACACTTCTGCCATAGGGAAGTTTCCCAGCATGTACTCCAAGCCTGGGCCGCAGGCAGGCACTTGGTCTTTGGGCAAATGCTGAAGCCAGATATGACGAGCAGCAGTACTCACTCCACTCACCGCCAATAGAACTATCGATGCTCCATACACTTTCGTACCATTGCGTTTGGGGTTATGAATAGTGGCAATAGCAAACAGAACTAACATCGCAATAAAAATGAAGCGCTGGATCATGCATAATGGACAGGGTTCCTGATGCAGAACATATTGCAGATAGAGGGCTGTGCCGAACGCACTGGCGATGACCAACGTCCCGGCCAGATATAGCCAGCGGTTTGAAATAGTGCGCCACAGATTATAAGTTTTCATTGTGCAACCTCATTATTCACGCCACCATTATCAATTCAGGCGCATGATTTCCCGTTTAGGATTTTGAATTTATTGAGACAATGAGATGGTGGACTTTTATTCATCACGCAACGTGCTGATTTTATTCTTCAACAGTTCTATCGTGAAGTTTACTTCTTCCTCAGTAGTGAAACGTCCCACGGTGAACCGAATCGAACTGCGTGCCAATGCATCGCTGCATCCCAAGCCGCGTAGCACATAGGACGGCTCCAGGCTTGCCGAAGTGCAGGCAGACCCGCTGGATACCGCAATATCGGTGATCGCCTTGGTCAGCGAGTCCCCATCCACATAATCAAAACTGACATTCAGGGTATGCGATACGCGCTGCTTAATATCGCCGTTCAGGTACACGTCTCCTATGCTGGACAGGCCACGCCATAGGCTGTCACGTAGCGTACGGATGCGTTCATTTTCTGCTGTCATTTCCATTTGCGCTATGCGAAAAGCTTCGCCCATGCCAACGATCTGGTGTGTCGCCAGGGTGCCTGAACGCATACCGCGTTCATGCCCGCCACCATGCATCTGTGCTTCCAGACGCACTCGTGGCTTGCGTCTCACATACAGCGCACCGATGCCTTTCGGGCCATAAGTTTTATGTGCGGAAAATGACATCAGGTCAACTTTCAAGCGCAACAGATCGATCACTATTTTTCCGGTGGCCTGCGCTGCATCAACATGGAACAGGATGCCGCGCTCACGGCATATTTCACCGATCGCTGCGATGTCCTGAATCACACCGATTTCATTGTTGACATACATTACCGAAACAATGATGGTATCAGGACGCAAGGCCGCCTTTAATTTATCCAGATCGAGTAAGCCATTCGGTTCAGAATCGAGGTAAGTTGCAGAAAATCCTTGCCGCTCCAGCTCGCTCACAGTATCGAGTACCGCCTTGTGCTCGATTTTCATCGTGACAATATGCTTGCCCTTATTCTGGTAAAAATGTGCCGCGCCTTTCAGTGCCAGATTGTTAGACTCGGTCGCACCCGAAGTCCACACGATTTCTTTAGGGTCAGCGTTTACGAGTGCCGCCACCTGTCCTCGCGCGCGTTCCACCGCCTCATTCGCCACCTGGCCGAAGATATGAGGGCTTGCCGGGTTGCCGAACTTCTCTGTTAAATAGGGGATCATTGCTTCAGCAACGCGCGAATCAATGGGCGTGGTGGCTGAATAGTCCAGGTAAATTGGGAGATGCAGACTCATTTTAATTTTTGATTCAAATTATGCCTCACGCGCTAAAGCAAGAAATTCCGTGCGCAACGCCAGATTGGGTTGAAGTTCGCCGAGCATGGCTGACGTGACGGTTTCCTCCCCCTCGGTGCTAATGCCACGACTTTCCATACACATGTGCCGACAGCGAATAACCACACCCACTGCTTTCGGTTCCAGATTCGTCATCAAGGCGCTGGCAATTTGAATAGTGAGCCGTTCTTGTACCTGTAACCGTCTGGAAAAACAATTGACCAACCGCGTCAGCTTAGATAAACCCACTATTTTTCCATTAGGAACATAGCCGATCGTAGCTTTGCCAAAAAAAGGTGCCAGATGATGCTCACAATGACTATAGACAGGAATGCCTCGTATCACAATGAGTTCGTTATACTCCTCTGCGCCATCTTCAAACACCTTTAGAAGTTCTGCCGGATCTTGGGTATATCCGGAAGTCCAATGCTTCCAGGCAGTGACAAGGCGAGATGGTGTTTCAACCAGGCCGGCTCTATCGGGATCTTCCCCCAAACTCGCCAGAAGCCGACGCCAGTCCTGCTCGGTAAACTGTTGTTCTGACATCTGTGCTTTTCCTGTCAATGTTGACCCCTATAAAACAATTTTTCGATTTTTTTGCAGTGAATTTTTTTATCTTCACAATTTCTTCGCCATAATCCTAAACGTTGCGGCATTTAAATCAGGACTCTGATTTTCAGCTGCTGGATAGCAGTCGAGCAACGCTAGAATTAATCCCAGCGGTTGTCGCGTACTTGAATCTCGTCATTTTCAATGCGCACGGGAAAAGTAGCGGTCGGTTCATAAGCAGGAGCAGTCAATGCTTCGCCAGTGCGGATGCAGAAACGTGCGCCGTGGCGCGGGCAAATAATCTGGTCACCTTCAACCGTACCGCCAGTGAGCTGGCCAGAATCATGAGTGCAGACGTCCTCAATGGCATAATATTGGCCTTCGAGATTGAATACCACGGCCTGCGCGCCATCCATATCCACGACTCGCCACTCGCCCGGCGCGAGTTCACCGACTCGCGCAACCGTCACCCAATCAGTCATTCCAATTCCATGTTTAATGGTTCCTATGCGCTAATCTCGCGCTTGATACAAATTGTATGTAGCAAGTCTTGATGAATAAAGATGTTGCCGCAACTGATTCTCCAAAAGGAGCCACATTTGATTTAATAGGTTGGCATTGTGCTATCGACTTGCTGAGCCCAACCATGGACGCCACCTATCAAGTTGCTAACTTGAGTAAAACCATTCTGTTCTAAAAAAACAGCAATCTGCATGCTGCGCATACCGTGATGGCAAATACAGACGATTGACTGCTCCACATCTAGCTCTGACAGCCTATCTGGAATGGTATTCATCGGCATTGTCAACGCTCCGTCAATATGACAGGTTTGAAATTCCCATGGCTCTCGCACATCGAGCAACACTGGTTTATCTCGTGTCATATCCGAAAGCCATGTAGCTAAATCCAGTGCAGTCAAAGTTTGCATAATTGTGGCGACCATTCATTTTCGGATGAATGAGTGTCATCCGACTCTAGATTAAATATGTGCTTAAATTATTGTGCCCACTTATCGGCTCTAACCCAACCTCAAATTAAAGAATAAGCCAGAAAGTGAAAAGCGATTACAACTTAAACAGACAAGACCTCTATGTCCGGTTCAATCGTCCGAAGTAAACTTGTGATACTAATAAGAGTGCTCGATGTCGAACTCGGACAGGATCCGCACGCGCCTTGAAGATGCACGCTAAGAAAGTTGCCGGAGAAGCCGATTACATGCAGGTCACCGCCGTCGCTTCGAAGATAGGGACGGATTTTTTCGTCAAGCATCCCGTTTATTTTGTCAAAGCGCATTTGATCCTCTGGACTAAGACCGGCGATTGCAATGGCCGCAGCAGCAACCAAAGCTTCCGAAGATGCTTCCGCTGCGGGTGCCTCGCGGAGTGGCACAGCAATTTCGCGCGCCAATTGAGGCCAGTGGGCTTTACCGTCCTGCGTGACCGTTAGGCAGCTATCAACATAAAACACATTAGTCACATGCTCGATTTCGAACAACGCGGAAGCGAGAGGATCGGACTTGGCCTCTTCGGTATTATCGTACGAGTGTGATATCCCCCATGTCAGTGGCTCCTTGAGCATAAACTTCACTGCGTTTGGATTGGGCGTGTCTTCTATTTCAGCAATTTTTGGCATTTTATTCTTTAAAAATTAAGGCCTCATTTTTAACGCCTTTGGTAATCCCGTAAGCAATTGGTTGCAATAAATAACCGTTTGACTAAGTCTTCCTCTTAATAACTGTGCTGCTCGCAAACGTTTTTGCCATGCTGTCTCTGATTTTTAGCTGGCTTACACACACCAGGTAAGGGAACAGTTTTTTAGCGCAACCCGCATTGCTATGTCGAACATGACCGTGTTAGTCGTAACTTGTTCTTTAATTATTTTCAGGCATCACCGATAGGAGCGTGCATAGGATCTTCTTCCGCCTCGGTCGAGGTGGTTGCTACTGCATTAAACGCACCACTTAGGGTATGCCATGGCAGAATTGCGCATTTGACACGTGTTGGCAAGTCGCTCACGCCAGCAAATACCGCAAGCCTGCCAATGTTAGGACAGGCGTCATGGGAGAGCTTACCAGTCGCCATAGCGAGAAATTCCTGGATCAGCGTTTCCGCCTCCGCCCGCGTCTTGCCCTTAACAGCAGTCGTCATCATAGATGCAGAAGCCTTGCATATCGCGCAAGACTCACCCTGAAATGCAATATTGTCTATCCGCTCATCACCGAGTACGACATCCACGCTGATGTGATCGCCACACAGCGGATTGTGCCCTACCGCATGATGGCTCGGATGTTCAATCGCGCCGTAATTACGCGGTTTTTTGTTGTGATCGAGGATCACCTCTTGATAGAGAGATTTATAGTTAGTCATTATGTAAATATCTTCTGTACAGTACGGATGCCAGCGATCAGTGCATCGACTTCATCCATGCTGTTGTAAAACGCGAACGATGCGCGCGAAGTGGCCGGCACATGCAAACGTTGCATAATTGGCTGTGCGCAATGATGTCCGGTACGTACAGCGATGCCTTCCTGATTGAGCAGCGTACCGATGTCATGTGGATGCACACCGTCGACTGCAAAAGACAATACTGCGGCTTTGTGCTCGGCGGTGCCAAGAATCCGCACACCTGGCATAGCGTTTATTTGCTCAGTTGCATTTTTTAGCAGGGCGAGTTCGTGCGCGGCTATTGCTTCCATGCCGATCTCCGACAAATAATCAACCGCAGCACCAAGTCCAATTGCCGCGGCAATTGGCGGAGTACCAGCCTCAAATTTATGCGGAATTGTGTTGTAAATAGTTTTTTCGAACGTCACCGACAAAATCATGTCGCCACCGCCTTTGAATGGCTGCATGCTCTCTAGCACTGCAGCACGGCCGTAAAGAATCCCGATACCGGTTGGCCCGCAAAGCTTGTGACCCGAAAATGCGTAAAAGTCGCAGTCAAGATCCTGCACGTCAACTTTCATATGCGGGGTTGCCTGCGCACCATCAACCAGCACCGGCACTCCACGCGCGTGTGCAAACGCGATCATTTCCTTTATCGGGTTGATCGTGCCAAGCGCGTTCGAGACGTGCATCACGCCGACAAATTTGGTGCGATCGTTAAAAAGTTTCTCATATTCGTCTATGAGCAACTCACCCGCATCGTTAATCGGCACCACACGAATCTTTGCACCCTTTTCTTCTGCCAACATCTGCCACGGCACAATATTTGAATGATGTTCAAGCGTGGTCAGGATAATTTCGTCGCCAGCTCCGATGAACTTACGGCCATAGCCATGCATCACCAGATTGATAGCATCGGTAGTACCGCTGGTGAAGATCACTTCGCGCTCTTCTTTTGCATTAATGAAGTGCTGTAATTTGCGACGCGCCTCCTCGAATTCGGAGGTTGCAATCTCTGACAAGTAATGCACCGCGCGATTGATATTGGCGTGCTGCGTCGTCTGGTAGCGCACCAGGCGGTCGATTACCTGCTGGGGCATTTGGCTCGAGGCAGCGTTGTCAAGATAGACCAGTGGTTTGTCATTGACCGTCAGTTTCAGAATTGGGAAATCAGCGCGAATACGCTCGACATCGAATGCGGATGGCGATTTAAATTTTAGTGCGGCCTGGATTTCACTCATGGCTGGATTGTGGTCTGTTCGAGTACGGTTTGTTCAAGCTGGTATTTGAGCGAAGATATGGGTATGCGCTCGATGATCTCAGCCCCAAATGCATAAGTAAGCATGTTGCGCGCTGCTGTATCGGACAACCCGCGACTCCGCAAATAAAATACTTCCTCGTCGTCAAGCTGACCAATGGTCGCGCCATGTGTGCACTTCACGTCGTCGGCGAAAATTTCAAGTTGCGGCTTGGTATCAACGTGGGCTTTGCTGGTCAATAGCAGGTTGCGATTGGACTGCTTGGAGTCGGTACGTTGTGCACCTTGACGCACCACCACTTTACCGTTGAATACCGCATGCGCACTGCCTCCAACGATACATTTGTGCATCTGATTACTTATGGCTTGCGGCTTCGCGTGGTCGATGCAGGTATGTGTATCGGCCAACTGGCGCCCTGAAATCAGCGCCAATCCGTCAACCGCACATTCAGCTCCCTCAGCTAGCTGTACATTCAGGTTGTAACGCGAAATACGAGCGCCGAACGCAACACTCACCGACTGATAATTACTAGCACGTGCGAGCGATACCGCGCAATTTGCAATATGAAACGCCTTCGCACCTTCACGCTGCACCCGAACATGGTTGACGCGCGCGTTATCGACCAACGCGATTTCGGTCACTGCATTGGTGAAATAGGCATCTTCTTGCAATGAAACGTAATCTTCAATCACCGTCACTGCGCTACCGGACTCAGCCAGCAACAGGCAACGCGGGTAGCTTACGACATCCTTTTGCGTCGCAATAAATAGCAGATGCACCGGCACCGCAACTGAAATATCGCGCGGCACGACGATCAATGCTGCGTCATGCAGAAATGCAGTATTTAGTGCAGCAAATACATTGTCGCGGAATTCTGTGAGGCGACCTAGATATGGCTCGATTGCTGCTGCGTGTGCGGCAAATCCAGCTTCCAGATTGACAACCGCTACGCCATTATCTGTAACAACACTAGACAGCTGCGGGGCATAGACACCATCGACAAATACCAGTCGGGTAGTCGCTTCCTCGATATAAAAGCGCTCTATGTCTGCGACCTGAAGGCTGATAGTTGTGCGCACCGGATGAAATGACATCTTGGTGAGCTGCGAAATATCAGTAAAGCGCCATTCCTCGTCGCGCAGAGTGGGCACTGTCAGAGCACCGACGCGATCGACCGCCTCCGCGCGGAGCGCATTGAGCCATGCTAAAGAACTTGCAGGCAAGTGTGGCTGCCCTGCCAGCAGATTTTCCAGATAGCCTCCAGCATTAACAGTGGCGGATGCACTCATGCCGCCGCCCCCGTTGCAGCCTTGTGCTCGACTCCAACCCAATCGTAACCACGCGATTCAAGTTCGAATGCAAGTTCTTTGCCGCCAGTCTTGATGATGCGGCCGGCTTCCATCACATGCACGTAATCAGGCACGATATAGTTCAACAGGCGCTGATAGTGCGTTACCAGCACGATCGCATTATCTTTGTTAGCAAGTTGGTTGACGCCGCTGGCGACGATTCTGAGTGCATCAATGTCGAGGCCGGAATCGGTCTCATCTAGAATCGCCAGTCGTGGGTCTAACATCGCCATTTGCAATATTTCGTTGCGCTTTTTTTCGCCACCAGAGAAACCTTCGTTAACGCTGCGCTCAAGAAAATCAGGACTCATTTCAAGTAATTTCATCTTCTCGCGCACAAAGTCATCAAACTCAAGCGGGTCGAGCTCTTCTTTGCCACGATGCGTCTGCACAGTATTATAAGTAAGGCGCAGGAACTGGCTATTGCCAACGCCAGGTATCTCAATCGGATACTGAAAAGCAAGAAACACACCGGCACGGGCACGCTCTTCAGGAGCAAGATCGAGCAAGTTCTGGCCTTCGAACATCACTGTGCCGCCCGTGACTTCATATGCTGAATGGCCCGCGAGTATCTTGGAGAACGTGCTCTTACCCGAGCCGTTTGGCCCCATAATGGCGTGTATTTCGCCACTTCTTACGGTCAAGTTCAATCCTTTTAAAATTTCGGTACCATTTATGTTTGCGCATAGCCCGCTCACTTCGAGCAATATCTTGCTGTCTTGGTAAATCATCCAACGCTCCCTTCAAGTTTGAAACTGAGCAATGCGGTTGCTTCGACCGCGAACTCCATTGGTAATTGTTGAAATACGTCTTTACAGAATCCATTAATAATCATTGACACCGCAGCCTCTGCGTCGATGCCACGCTGGGCAAAGTAAAACAGCTGATCCTCACCGATCTTCGAGGTCGATGCCTCGTGTTCAACTTGGGAGTTGTTGTTAGCTACTTGGATGTAGGGAAAGGTGTGGGCACCGGACTGGTGGCCAACCAACATCGAGTCACATTGCGAATAATTGCGTGCACCAGCGGCGCTTGGCGCAATCTTGACCAATCCGCGGTAACTGTTGTTGGAATGGCCAGCCGAGATACCTTTGCTGACTATAGTACTGCGCGTATTTTTGCCGATATGTATCATTTTGGTGCCTGTATCGGCTTGCTGATAATGGTTGGTGACCGCGACTGAATAGAACTCGCCGACCGAATTATCGCCAAGCAGCACGCAAGAAGGATATTTCCAGGTGATCGCCGAACCGGTTTCAACTTGGGTCCATGAAATGCGCGAGTTAACGCCTTTGGCCAAGCCGCGCTTGGTTACGAAGTTGTAAATTCCACCGATCCCGTTCTCATCACCCGCATACCAATTTTGCACTGTTGAATATTTGATGTCGGCGTTATCGAGTGCTACAAGCTCGACCACCGCCGCATGCAGCTGGTTGCTGCTAAACGCAGGCGCGGTACAGCCTTCAAGGTAGGAGACTGAAGCACCATCCTCAGCAACGATCAACGTGCGCTCGAATTGACCTGATTCCTCAGTGTTGATACGGAAATAGGTCGATAAATCCATCGGGCATTTAACCCCCTTGGGGATGTAACAGAACGAGCCGTCGGTAAATACTGCCGAGTTGAGCGCGGCATAAAAATTATCGCTGGACGGTATAACGGTACCAAGATATTTTTTCACCAGCTCGGGATGATCAAGCACAGCCTCAGACATGGAACAGAAAATGATGCCAACCTCGGCAAGTTTATCCTTGTAAGTAGTCGCCACCGATACACTGTCAAAAATGACATCAACTGCAACGCCCGCAAGCGCCATGCGCTCATGTAGCGGCACGCCAAGTTTTTCGAACGTACGTAACAATTCGGGATCGACCTCGTCCATGCTTTTCAATTTCGGCTTTTGCTTGGGCGCAGCATAGTAGCTAATTGCCTGGAAATCGATCTTCGGATAATGAACATTTGGCCACGCAGGCTCTTCCATCTTGAGCCAGGCTTCATAGGACTTTAGCCGGAACTCAAGCAGCCACTCTGGTTCTTTTTTCTTGGCCGAAATCATCCGGATGGTATCTGTATTCAATCCCTTCGGCGCGACATCAGACTCAATGCTAGTGACAAAACCATGCTTATAAGGCTGGTTGACGAGGTTTTGCAGCGTTGCACTCATTGTGTTACCTCCGAGAAATCATCAAGGTCGAAGAAAAAAGCCTGTCCATCGGTTATAGTAAAGCAATTAAACGGTTACACCTTACTATGAATTTTGAACTATGGACTTTGCCGCTTCACCTGTCAGGTTAAAGCTCTCACCACAGCCGCACATGCTGCCGACATTGGGATTTTCAAATTTAAACATCTGCTTAAGCCCTTCGGTCACAAAATCTAAACGCGAACCGTTAATATACGACAGGGTCGAGTTATTAAACACCACCTTTGCGTTATGTGCTTCGAACATATGATCGTCTGCAAGCACTTCATCGGCGTAGTCATAGGTGTAAGCATAACCGGAGCAACCGACTTTTTTGACGCCAACACGAAGAGCAAGGCCTTTTCCACGCTTTGCGAGTTGAGTTTTGATCTGTTTTGCCGCACTTTCAGTTAATGTAATCGCCATTATTTAAACTCCTAATAGTAGCCAAAGAGAGGATCAATTCAATTTTGGTTTGTTGCAAAAAAAGTTTGCAACAGGTACTGCATTTTCTAGCCCGAACATTGCCCCAAGCTCGCCTATTAGCAACAGGTAACACGTTTGAGGTGATGAGGCGCGACTTTGTCGCGCCTCATCCTTACTTTCACCCCACCAAATTTAACGGTCGAAAGATGCGCCTAATACGAATTAGGTCTAAATTACACCGGAACAAGCGTCGACTTAGCAATACTTTTTTTGATGCTTATTGTCTTAACTTCAGACTTGGACTTAGCCGCATTGTTGACCAATTGCTGCAAGCTTACCCCCGCCATATAGCTATATAAAGCTTCGTTCAGCCCCATCCATAAATCATGTGTTACGCATTGCCTCTCGTCATGGCAATTAGCTTTTCCACCACACCGGGTAGCATCCACTGACTCATCTACCGCCACGACTATGTCGGCGACTGAGATTTGCGCGCTTGGACGTGCCAAATTATAACCACCACCCGGGCCGCGCACTGCAATCACAACGTTGCGCTTACGTAACTTACCAAACAACTGCTCAAGATAAGACTGTGAAATATTCTGGCGCTCACTAATACTGGATAGAGTTACCGGGCTGCATCCACCATGCAACGCCAGATCAGCCATTGCCATCACAGCAAAACGCCCTTTAGTGGTAAGTCGCATGATTTCTCCCTGAGTTTACATCGCACAAGATCAGCATTTTTATATGTTACACATACCGACGTGAACCAGCTCTTATGTTTTATAAATAGCTGCACTATCCTAACCTGCCTTCTTATCAGTGCAATTATGTACAGACCCTGTTCAATCCAAGCCATAAATAATTTATATAAAACACACTCGAGCTTCACTGCCATTTCATTCTACGGGATCATCACGTGAATTGAACTTACGAAAATCCTTGATGAGAATAATAAAATACCCAACCGATTTAGTCAACTAATAACTTTAATCAACAATTTTATTCAGGTAATTGGGATCAAACTTGTCGGCGGTGGCGCGCTCTTCATCGATGTTCACCCCCATTTTTTCCAGTTGCTCCAAAATGAGATCGATGCGTTTATCTACCACTATGCCATGCCCTAACAAGCCGTGAATAGCTTGAGCCAGCGGATCATTCTGGTCATTGCTGATGCCATAAGCATTGAAACCTGGCCTTTTTGAAGCCTCATCAAGGATGCGCGCCGGTATCCCGGCGGCCGTCGCTCCCGCTGGTACATTCTTCACTACCACGGCATTTGAACCTATTTTTGCGCCATCGCTGATAGTAATAGGACCCAGAATTTTGGCACCGGCCCCAACCACGACACCATTACCTAGCGTGGGATGACGCTTTCCCTCTTTCCATGAAGTCCCGCCCAGCGTTACGCCGTGATACAAAGTACAATCATCACCGATCTCAGCGGTTTCACCAATAACCACACCCATACCGTGATCAATAAAAAACCGCCGCCCGATGGTTGCCCCCGGATGGATCTCGATGCCGGTCAAAAAACGACCCAAGTGCGACAGAAAGCGCGCCAGCCATTTCATATTTACAGACCATAACCCATGTGCCATGCGATGCACCAAGCGCGCTTGAAATCCTGGGTAGCAGGTTATTATCTCAAACACACTGCGCGCCGCTGGATCACGCGCAAATACGCTGTCTATATCTTCTTTTATAGATTGAAACATCAGGGCACCTAATTTTATTCACTCAATTTCATTTTTTGATCGTCGAGTTTTTGCTGTGTATTGTATTCAGTCGTGACAGTTAAAATACCACGCAGAATGTTAACTTCCTCATGCTCCAGCCGTGCGCGTGCATACAAACGGCGCAACTTTTGCATCAGCTTGGTCGATTGCTTTTCCCGTAAAAAACCTATTTCGGTAAGCGTGTCTTCCAAGTGCCGGAAATATCTTTCTACTTGTTCCGCCGGTGCCGGATTCAGTTCGGGTGGTGCATATTCTTCCTGCCCTGCGGCCAAGCGCAGCTCATAACATATCAGTTGCACCGCGGCAGCCAGATTAAGCGATGTATAAGACGGGCTAACTGGAATGCGCACCATGAAGTGACAGCGCGCCAACTCATCATTGGTCAAACCCGATATTTCTGTACCGAACAGAAGTGCCACAGGTTGCTGCGTTGCCTGCTGCACCATTTGCGGCATCGCCGCGCGCGGCGTGAGCACTTCTTGCGAAATGTCACGGACACGTGCCGACATTCCCGCCACCAAGACCGCGCCATGCAACGCCTCGTCCAACGAGCCACACACAACTGCGTTTTGCAGCACATCTGCCGCGTTGGCAGCCATCGCATCCGCCTGCTGGTCAGGGAAACGCCTTGGATTAATCAAATACAGACTGTGCAGCCCCATGGTCTTCATCGCGCGGGCAGCCGCGCCAATATTGCCTGGATGAGTGGTATGACTAAGTACCACACGTACATTATTTAAAATATCTGGTTTATCCAAAGTGCAATTCACACTAAAATACGCAATCGGAACAATCCGACTGCTCATTAAAAAGGTTCGTTATGCATCCCATGCTCACCATCGCGGTGAAAGCCGCGCGTCGCGCCGGCAACTTGATCCATCGTGCTGCCAATAATCTTGACCACCTCACCGTCACCAAAAAATCTCACTCCGATTATGTCAGCGAGGTGGATCGCGCGGCCGAGCAGGCCATCATCACTACCTTGCTGGATGCCTACCCAAAACACGCAATTCTAGCAGAAGAGAGTGGTGCCCGAGGTGAGTCGGAATATCTTTGGATCATCGACCCGCTCGATGGCACCACTAATTTCTTACACGGTTTTCAGCAATACGCCGTGTCCATTGCATTGCAGCACAATGGCGTATTGACCCAAGCGGTCATCTATGACCCGACCAAAAATGACCTGTTCACTGCCACGCGTGGCGGCGGCGCTTACCTCAATGACCGTCGTCTGCGCGTAAGCAAGCGGCTCCAACTGGCTGACTGCCTGATTGGCACCGGATTCCCTTACACCAAGTTTGAGTCTCTGGATGCCTACATGAACATCTTGCGTGACATGATGCAAAAGACTTCCGGCCTGCGCCGGCCTGGCTCTGCCGCACTTGATCTCGCCTACACTGCAGCGGGGCGCTATGATGGTTTTTTTGAACTTGGCCTTAAGCCTTGGGACATTGCCGCGGGATGTTTGCTGATTACAGAAGCGGGCGGTTTGGTCGGTGATATGCAAGGCAACGACACCTTCCTCAAAAGCGGCAATATTTGTGCAGGTAACCCCAAGGTATTCGCGCAGATGCTGCAAGTAATTGCGCCTCATCTGACGGAGGAGCTGAAATCCAGTCATTCATAAAATTATTCTGGTGTAAGCCGAAATAACTCGACCACAAGAATTTTCGTGAACGTAAAGCGTTTGCCGCGAGCACCATGTTTCGCTTTATTCCGGTTTGGACAGCCAGAACTGCCGTCTATTTAGCTTTCTTCTATGTGGAGTTTAAGCATTTCTCACTGCAACACCCGCCTAGTTCGGATGAGTTGCGGTGGAGACCAGATGGCGTTCAAACCATAGTCGCGCCAAGCTGGCGACTTGTTCCAGCGTACCCGGCTCTTCGAAGAGGTGTGTTGCACCCGGAATAATATCGAGCCGTTTTTCTCCGTGTAATTGTGCCAGTGCGATCTCATTGAGACGAATGACTTGATGATCTTCTCCTCCGACGATGAGCAATGTCGGTGCCTTGACCCGCAAAAGCGCATCTCCCGCCAAATCAGGTCTGCCACCGCGGGAAACAATGGCGACCACATTCTGAGGACGGTCGGCCGCAGCCAGCAACGCGGCACCTGCACCAGTGCTGGCACCGAAATAGCCGATTTTCAATGAGTGGGTCGATTGATTCTGCTTGAGCCAATCCGTCACATATCCAAGTCGTTGCGCCAGCAATTGAATATCAAAGCGCAAATACCCGCTGGGCCGATCAGCTATCTCTTCTTCTGCTGTTAACAAATCAATCAGTAGCGTTGCCAGCCCTGCCTGCTGCAACTGTTCCGCCACGAATCGATTACGCGGACTATGCCTGCTGCTGCCGCTGCCATGCGCAAACAATACAATCCCGCTGGCATTTGACGGTAAGCTTAAATTGCCTTCAAGCTCGACTGGGCCAGCCGGAACGTGAACCAATTTTTGTTCTTGATGAATCATCATGGCCTCCACGACATTCAATATATGTAAATCGTGTTACACGGCAAATGGGAAAGTTTCGGGCACTTCGCCTTCTTTCCATAGTACGCTTCTCTCCAGAGGCTCCACTGCACGCGTTTCATCAAAATGTAGAACGACATCGAACTGCTCGGGCAAGGTTGCGTAAAAGTAATGGCTGCTACGCTCGGTCTCCGGCAAATATACCACTCCAATCGCACGCTCAAGGCGCGGCTCGCGTAGATAATTCGATGCCCTGCTATTACGTAACGGCAGCATGAACGAAGGCAGTCCAGTTTCATGCAGCAAGCGCTCGTAACTGTCAGGCAGCGCCGGGCGTACATGTTTGCGTTCGGCGCCGCTATCCCATCCAGAAGCGGCCGTTACCGTGCCATGATGTGTAGTAAATCCGATCAGCACGGCTTCCTGGTTATACCGCTCGCGTACCAATTGACCTACATTTAATTCGCCGCCTTGACCCATTTGAGTAGCTCGGGCATCACCCAGATGTGAGTTATGCGCCCACAAAACAATCTTACTGTGTTGATCCTGCCGATCAAGATGCTTTATCAATGCATCAAGCGTCTCCACCATATGGCGATCGCGTAAATTCCAGGACGATACGCGCGATTGGAACATCGAGCGATAGTATTCTTCGGCATTTTTGACGAGTCTGGCATTTTGCTCGGCGTAGAAAAATTCATCCATTGCCGCGTTACCATCGTGCCGCATATATGCTGCGAACTGCTGCCGCAAATCGATCAGCTCATCGATCACTTGTTGCTCGCACGAGGTGCTTAGTCCAAAGCTGGCTGCATAGCCATAAGCTTCAATATTGTCGCTAAAGTGATCAAAGCAGCCATAGCGGTAACGTGCCCGTTGAGCCGCTTGCGGATCAACCTTGTCGAGATAATCGAGAACCGCGCGGGTTGAACTGTTAAGACTATAGAGATCAAGCCCATAAAAACCAACGTGTTTGCTTGGAGATTCCAGTGCATCATTATGCTCGCGTAGCCAACCTATAAAATCCAGTACATCTGCATTGCGCCACATCCAGGTCGGGAAACGTTTGAAATCAGCCAGTGCTTCGGTTGCCGAAACATCATTTGACATGCCGCGTACATAGCGATTAACGCGATAGGCGGCAGGCCAATCGGCTTCGACAGCAACAGCCGTGAAATTTTTTTCTTTAATCAACCGTTTAGTAATCCGGGCGCGTTCGCGATAAAACTCATGCGTCCCGTGCGAGGCTTCGCCCAGCAGAACCAAGCGTGCATCACCGATAATCGACATGAGTGCATCATAATCACCGTGATCCCCTACCAAAGGGCGCGCATCCGTCTTTATCTGATCAATCAATACGCTATCGGACATTGTGATCATATGCCAGCCTCCTGATTAATATTCTTCGCTTCGCTGTTCTTACGATTTCTTTCAAGCAGATCATTCACCTCCTCGTCCCTAACCTGCGAAAAATCTCTGTACCATAATCCAACCGCGCTGAAATTCTCAGGCGTTTCGAGACATATAACCTCGTCTGCAAGCGCTTTTAATTCGGAACAGGTCGTGCGCGCTCCCACCGGCACGGCGATAATTAACTTTGCCGGCTGCTTCTGGCGCAAGACCGCAATGGCTGCTCGCATGCTTGAACCGGTAGCAAGTCCGTCGTCTACAATAATAACGGTGTGGTCACGAACATCCAGCTCTGGCCGCTGACCACGGTATGCTCGCTCACGACGCTCAAGTTCACGCTGTTCACGCGCTATGACATGCTCGACAATTTCATCGCTGAGCGATAGTTGACGTATCAAATCTTGATTAAGGACACGTGCCCCGCCGGACGCAATCGCACCCATCGCGAACTCCTCGTGACCAGGCAGGCCCAGTTTTCGCACCACCAAAATATCCAGGGGCAGGTTGAGCGCTTCGGCAATTTCGAATGCAACCGGAACACCGCCTCGCGGTAATGCAAGAACCACTGCGTCCGGATAATTGGCGTAAGGAGCAAGGCGATCCGCTAATACCCTGCCTGCTTCGGTTCTATCTTGAAATAACATTTGTTAAACCTCCCCCTGTTTTTAATTGGGACGCAGATTCACAACAAAGTGCAACATTCAATGAAAATGGGATGCTTGGATATGGTACACCTGACCCGCCCCAGTTTCCACACACTATGACTGGGTGAAATATGCAATAGCTTGAGGGTGCCTCTAAAAATTCAAGTTTCCAGGCAAGACATGGCAGGAGTAAAAATTTGAGCGCGGCACATAGTTGATATGTAAGCGATAGTTTTTTCGAGTAACGCCGAATTGTGACGGGACGGGGTAAGCAGGCAAGCCGCAAAACGGCTGCTAAAGTGAATTATTTTATTACGTGAGGCACGTTTTTTTACCTTGCTACAATCTGAAAATCAAATCAATTTCTTCAACTGATACAATTTTTCCAGCGCCTCCCTCGGGCTCAGTTCATCAGGCGTGATGTCACGCAATGAGATCAACGCCGGGTGCTCCGGCAGCTCTGGCAGTTCGGGCAAGCACGGCACGGCGCTGAACAAATCACCCTGCGGATTTTGTGCCGCGCTATTCTGTTCCAGTGTTTGCAGTTGTTTACGCGCAATTTTAATTACACTCCTCGGCACCCCGGCAAGCGCAGCTACCTGTAGCCCGTAGCTCTGGCTCGCCGCGCCTTCGCTTACGCTGTGCAGAAATACAATGCTGTGCTTATGCTCAATGGCGGCGAGATGAACATTAGCAAGCTGAGAGTACTCATCCGCAAGTCGGGTCAATTCAAAGTAATGAGTGGCGAACAGGGTGTGGCTACGATTCTCTTCCAGCAAATGACGGGCGATGGCATAAGCCAGCGCCAAGCCATCGAAGGTGGAGGTGCCGCGTCCAATTTCATCTACCAGAACTAAACTATTCTCGGTCGCGTTGTGCAGGATGTTGGCCGCTTCCGTCATCTCTACCATAAAGGTGGAACGACCGCTGGCGAGGTCATCCGAAGCACCGATGCGGGTAAAAATCTGGTCGATCTTTCCCAGCACGACTTCATCTGCCGGAACAAAGCTGCCGCAGTGCGCGAGCAATGTAATCAGCGCGACCTGACGCATATAAGTGGATTTGCCGCCCATGTTGGGACCGGTGACAAGCAACATCCTGCGCGCGCCATCCAGTTTGGTGTCGTTGGCGATGAATTGCTCCACCTGTGCTTCCACCACCGGATGCCGACCGCCACGGATGTGCAATACGGATTCTTCGCTGAATGTTGGCGCGCTGAAATTCAATGCTGAGGCGCGTTCGGCGAAGGTAGCAAGCACATCCAGTTCGGCGATGGCGGCGGCAATACATTGCAACGGTACAATGTAAGGCGCAAGCTGATCCAGCAATTGTTCGTAGAGCAGTTTCTCGCGTGCCAGCGCACGGTCATTGGCAGACAACGCTTTGTCCTCGAAGGCTTTCAGTTCCGGTGTGATATAGCGCTCGGCATTTTTCAAGGTCTGGCGACGGCGGTAATCGTCCGGCACTTTGGTGGACTGTGCGAGCGACACCTCGATATAAAAACCATGCACACGGTTGTATTCGACTTTCAGGGTGGCAATGCCGCTGCGCACGCGTTCGCGTGCTTCCAGCTGCAGCAGGAATTCGCCGCAATTAGTCTGGATGCCACGCAGCTCATCGAGATCCGCATCATAGCCATCAGCGATAACGCCGCCTTCACGCAGCATGCTGGATGGTTCCGCGCGCAGCGTACGTTGCAACAGCGCGATGAGTTCGACATCCGGCTGCAAGGCAGCGGCCAGGTCGCCTATCAGTTTCGAAGCATTAGCGCTGGTTAATACTGTCTGCAATTGCGGTAGTTGCGTGAGCGTGTCACGCAAACCGGATAAGTCGCGCGGACGTGCGCTGCGCAGAGCGATGCGCGCAGTGATGCGTTCTACGTCTACACAGGGTTTGAGCTGCTCGTGAACAGTTTGATAAATCGCCTGCCTGCTGCTGAAGCTCCGCTCCCCTTCTCCCGCTTGCGGAAAAGCAGTGGCCTGTAATTTATCAACCGCATCCAGCCGGGCACGCAGAGTGATGCGCTCGCGCAGCGGATGATGAAGCCAGTGGTTAAGCAAACGGCTGCCCATATTACTGGCGCAGGTATCCAGCAAAGAAAGCAGGGTGGGGGCAGGCTCGCCGCGCAAGGTCTGGGTGATTTCCAGATTGCGCCGCGTGGCAGCATCCATACGCACGAAATCCTCGGCGGCATAAACCTGAATGGCGTGCACATGACTGATACCCTGCCCCTGTGTCAGCTTGGCATAACCAAGCAACGCGCCCGCCGCTTCCAAGCCAACAGTGAAATTGTCACATCCGAAACCACTCAGGTCGCGCGTGGCAAACTGTTGGCACAGTCGTGCGCCGAGCAGTTTCCAGATCAAAATTCCAAACAGGCAGTGTCTTGATGGCTGCTTTGCAGAGTGTCGGCTGATTGGCATTTTCGGCCAGCAGGATTTCTGAAATCTGCAAGCGTTCCAGCTCGGCAGGCAAGTTGTGCGCATCGGTTTCACTGACGAAAAATTTGCCTGAAGCCAGATTCATCCAAGCCAGCCCAACCTTACCGGACGCGCTCATGTAGCGCCAGCAACAGGCTGTCTCTCTTCTCATCCAACAGTGCGGAATCAGTGAGTGTGCCGGGGGTAACGATACGCATCACCTTGCGCTCCACCGGCCCCTTGCTGGTGGCAGGATCACCGATCTGCTCACATATGGCGATCGATTCGCCCAGTTTTACCAGCCGCGCCAAATATTGTTCGGCGGCATGATAAGGCACGCCCGCCATTTTGATCGGCTGGCCATTGGATGCACCACGCTGAGTGAGTGTAATGTCGAGCAGCTTGGCAGCACGAGCTGCATCGTCATGGAATAGCTCGTAAAAATCTCCCATGCGGTAGAAAAGCAGCATGTCGGGATGCGCGGCCTTGATGCGCAGGTATTGTTGCATCATGGGGGTGTGCTTCAAGGTGGCATCGCTGGCAGGCAGGGATTTATCAGTTCGTTTTTGTTCTATTTTCATTCAATTATTTTTCGACTTCTCGCAGTCCTGTTTTTCCTTCACATGTTTTAGCAAAGGCCCTTCTTGCAAGGGATGCATTTTATGAGACAGCAGCCACAACTCACTGCTAGGCTTCGAGGTGAAGGTTAGGCGCAATGAAATTCACATCATAACAACGCAAGGCCCATGGCAAATTAATCTTGCCCACGGTTGACAATTTCGCCAATTTCAAATGATATCAAGAACGCGCTGAAAAAGGCTGCCGATATGGTTCGTGCAATGGTGGCTGCGGGTCGAAAGCCGCTGCAATTTCGGGGCCTGGATACGGCCTCGTGAACTTCGCCGAGGTCACAGGTGGCTTGTATAGCACTGCCGTGAATTTAAGCCAAGATGGAACATAATGGGTATTGCAGTCAACGACAATAAAATAACTTGATAGATCTAGGAATTGCGGGGTCAGATCTATACCAGATCTGACCCCGCAATTCTCTTTTTATAATATTTCAATGAAATATTGAGTGTGGTATGGATTATGATAAACAGATTATGCCTGCATCACTGTCAGGCAATCATCACAATCAATTTAAATTGATTAATTTAATAAAAGTAGGAAAATTTAATGGCTAAAATACAGTTATCCCAAAGAATGTACAGCATTCTGGATATTTCAAGGCTTTTGGATAGTGGTGAATTGTCTATTCAGCCAAAGTATCAAAGAAGAAGAACGGATTGGCCAGTTAATGCAAAAACCGCATTGATGGATACGATACTCAACAATTTCCCTTTGCCACCCATTTATTTAAGAGATTATGTTGATGAGAGGAGTGGTAAACGTAAAAAAGAAATAATAGATGGGCAGCAGAGAATCTCTACAATTATTGAGTTTTATAGAGGTGAATTTTCACTATCAAAGAACATATATGATGAAGACTTTTACGGGTGTACATTCAGTCACCTTCCCCCTGAAGAGCAATTAATGATCGAGGACTTTGAGGTGTCTTTCATTTCAATTAGAGGTGCTTCGGATGGGGATATAGTATCAATATTTTCGAGGTTAAATTCATTTAGTCTTCCTCTGAATAGCCAAGAGAAACTTAATTCCATTTATGCGGGTGAAATTAAAACATTAATCTATGATTTGGCTTCTGAATACAATACATTTTGGGTCGAATTTAAAATATTGACACCTTCAATAATTGCAAGAATGGCTGACGCATCGTTGGTCTCCGATATTTTATATACTGTTATTTACGGATTGAAATCAGCAAATGCAAGACTTATCGATAAGATGTACAAAGAGTACGATGATGAATTTCCTTTGAAGCACCAGATCAATGAAAATTTTAATAAAACGATTAGTGTCTTGGGTAATCTTTTTGAATCAAGTCATATTCGAAATGTTTTTAAGCCGAAGTTTATGTTTTATTCGCTGTTTCTTGTGGTCTATTCACGACTGTTCGGCTTTGAAGGTTGTGTACATGAAAAAACTGGAGAAATTAATCTCGCTGCTACTCATGATAAGTTGGAAAAATTCTCTATCCAATATATACAGCCAAATTTCAATCCAATTTTGAAATCACAATTTAAACAAAGCACGGGAAATATCGCGCAAAGGCGTTTTCGTCATGAGGAAATTGCCAAGCTGGTGATATAAAATGGCATATTCTCTTAAGTCTATTTATGATGATTTCGAGAAAGAAACGATTGAACTTAATAGCATAATCTTGCGGTTGTCTACCAAACCAGAGAGCATAGAGCGTGATACCCATATAGAAGGCTGCTTCATTCGTCTTGTTGTTAATTGGGAGTGCTTTGTCGAAGAGTATTTCTTACGTTGTATGTGCAAGGCAAAAACTCGGAGGAAATTAGAGATTAAGCCTCAGGGTGCAGCATCTAAAAATATAAATGAAGCTTTTAAAAAGATAAACAAAAACAGAAGGGATCGAGATAAAGATTTCACTGACTGGCTAGATGCAACGTTGCTACAACAAAGAATTGACGATTTTTTCAGAAAAAATTCTCGTGTTCAAAAAATATGTGAATCACCCGATAAAATGTTTGAGCTTAAGGTAATTCGCAATGCGATAGCACACAGATCTTCCTCTGCTATAGCCAAGTTTGAAAAATACGTGAAGGACCAGATGGGATATTTGGCAGCTATTAATCCTACAATGGCTTCATTATTAATTCAAACAAAGCGAAACTCGAATGAGTTTATATTCACGTTACTATCAAACCATTTTTTATTGCTTGCAGATAAGCTTAGTAAATAGCCCGGTAGGATGGGCTAAATGAAATGAGCCCAACATCTCGCTCACGCTTGGCCTAATGGCAGGCACGAACGTGTTTGTTTTTTCAGTCGCAGCGAGCGAATTAAAGGGGCCAAGCTCGCATTGTTTTCAAAGAGCACTGGAATCTCACAGACTGCCCCCCCATTTTCAGACTGCTATCGCCATGCAACATCCAACATCGGCATCAACCGATGGTCAGCTTGACCGGCTTGCCGACGCGGCTGAGCATTTCCACCAGCGTGTCGATGGTGAACTTGGCCGTTTTCTTGTTCACCACGTCGGACACGCGCGGGCGCGAGACCATTAGAATCTCGGCGGCCTCGGCCTGCTTCAAGTGATGTTCCGCAATCCAGGTAGACAGCTCTTCCATCAGTTGCTGTTTCAGCAGCCGCGTGTCATTGATCTGTTTGCGGGACGCAGCCTGCAGGCGCTTGGCCTCGTCCGGCGCAAAACCCAGTTCCAGGAAGAGGTTCACGCCTCGCTTTGTCACATGGCGGATTTCGGTGTCAATCGTCATTTTCTTCGCCCATAGAACCAATATGTATAAAATATTATACGCGCCTGCGGTGCAAGTCAAGATGCTTTATGAGGGAGAATCATCGAGTCGTCACATCACTTCAGCAAGGTTGATCCAAGAGCTAGGTGACCTTGCAGGAAACGGCATCGCATGGTCACGATGTGCAACTAAATTTAGTTGCACTATTCTGAGCAATTGGGTAGGATTCACGCATGGGAAAACACGAAAAGCTGCTGGCGAGGCTCAAAAGCCGTCCGAAAGATGTCACCTTTCAGGAGATCGCCACACTACTGGCCGGGTTTGGTTATGCACTCAACCAGAGCGGCAGCGGATCACGGGTCAGGTTCGAGCATGAGCATTGCGCGCCGGTGTTGATGCATAAGCCGCACCCATCTCCAGTGCTGAAGCCTTATCAGATTGACCAGGTGCTTGAGATTTTGAAACAGGAGGGTTTGCTATGAAAAACACGATGGAACACAACGGCTACACCGGGTCAGTCGAGTACAGCGACGAAGACGGTATTTTTTTCGGCAAGGTGCAATTCATTCGCGCCCTGATTAGTTACGAAGGTACTAACGCTGAAGAATTGCGCAAGGATTTTCACGATGGGGTTGATGATTACCTGGCGATGTGCAAGGAAAAAAATATTGCCCCGGAACAACCGTTCAAGGGGTCATTCAATGTGCGAGTTGGCCGCGACCTGCATCGCCAGATTGCACTTGAAGCGGCGCGTCGCGGCGTGAGCTTAAATAGTTTAATCGTTTCCGTATTGGAAAAAGAAACGCATCACGCGGCATAGGTATCCTGCTATTTTGGTGGCCTTGTGATCCTCTGCAACCCCCTCGAAAATCTCTTCGCATTAGCGGTCTAAATCCCGACTGTGCCCCAGCATTGGCGCGTGTTACAAGGGCGCGCCATTAACCCGCAAATTTTAGACAGTCACTCGAAAATTCAATTCCAAATCATCGCGCTACCACTGTTTTCTTTGACTACTGTTGCATCATGGGGGTGTGCTTCGAGCCAGTTACGTTGCCAGGCAGCGATTTATCAGTTTGGTCTTGTTCTATTTTCATTGAATTATTTATCGACTTCTTGCAGTCCTGTTGTCCCTTCACATGTCTTAGCAAAGGCTGTTCTTGCAAGGGTTACATTTTATGGGACAGCAGCCACAACTCACGGCTCAGCTTCAGAGTAAAGATTGGGCGCTAGAAAATTTACATCATCCGACGCAATGCCCAAGGCAAATCGATCATGCCCACGGCTGGCAATTTCGCCAATTTCAATGATATCAAGAACGCGCTGGAAAAGGTCGCCGATATGGTTCGCGCAATGGTAGTTACGGGTCGAAAACCGCCGCAATTTCGGGGCCTATAAGGGTTGCTTGAGGCGGTGTACTATTTATCTAGTGCCTCGTGTGCATGTACTACATTGCCAGACCTGACCCCGCCATTCCGAAGTTTAATATGGGATGTTGGAATGTTAGAACTGACCCCGTGATTCCTTAGAACTGACCCCGTGATTCCGCTCATCGAAAACGATGATGGAACGATAGTAAAACACCAGAAGGAGTTTGGCTGATTCAAGCGAGACATGAAGGCCATGGCGGCTTGGCTGCTCGAACTGGAAGTGACGTTGGTGGTGATGGAGAGTACCGGTATTTATTGGAAGAGCGCCCACGCCCATCTCGAGCATGCCGGAATTTTGACCATGATCGTCCATGCCCACTTCATCAAATATGTGCCCGGTCGCAAGACCGACATGGGCGATTCGGAATGGCTCGCGGTGCTCGCCCGTTTCGGTCTGGTGCGCGGCAGCTTTATCCCGCCGAAGGACTTGCGCGAATTGCGGCTGATCTCGCGTTACCGCCGCAAACTCTCACAGATGTTGTCCGGCGAAACAAACCGCATGCACAAGATACTGGACGATGGCGGCATCAAACTGGGTGCGGTGGTGTCCGATATCAAGGGCGTGTCAGCACGCGCCATGGTGGCGGGGCTGATCGAAGGCCGCCCCCTGTGCGAAATGCTCGGCATGGCGCGCGGTAGCCTGAAAAACAAGCGCGAAGACCTCGCCGCATCGCTCGATGGAGACCTGTCGCCCCGCCACCTTTTTATCCTTAACGAACTGCACGAGAACGTCAACCTGCTCAAACAGAAGCTCGCCCGCATCGACGCCTATCTGATCAATGCGATGGAGCCTTACCAGTGGGCGTGGAACCTTCTGCAAACGATACCCGGCATCGACACCATCGCCAGCGCCATGATCCTGATCGAGATCGGCGACGATATGTCGCGTTTCGGCGATGCCGACAGGCTCGCCTCGTGGGCGGCACTGTGTCCGGGCAATAACGAATCGGCGGGCAAGCGAAAGACAGGGAAGACGCGCAAAGGCAATGCCATCATCCGGTATATCCTGTGCGAGTGCGCCAATGCGGCACGCATGACAAAAAGTTCTTTGTCATCCAAATACCATAATCTGAAGGTTCGCAAAAGTCACAAAAAATGTATTGTCGCCATCGCGCACAAACTGATACGCATCATTTATTTTATGCTTTCGCGGCGTGAGCCATATCGTGATCCAGGGGTGAATTACGAAGCCATGTCCGCTCAGAAAAATGCTCCACGCTGGATCAAGGCTCTAAAAAAACTCGGCATGTTGCTCACGGCAAAACCTGCCTCAGCCTGACCCGCGACTGATTTACTCGACTATCCCGCTTATGCCGGGAGGTAGCTGTTCGTCTTTTGGAGCAGGGCTTTCACGGTAACCGCTAGTCCCGCGCCAATACCGGATTGCGACAAGCGCAGCCCGAACGGATTATTTGTATTTGTTCTAACGGATCGATCTACTGGCTGCCACATTGCATGTTGAATGCAGAATGATAAAACGATTCCATTTGACGTAATGACGTTTCTATCTCAAAAATTCTTTTACTGCCGGCAATGATGCGTTGCACAACTTGCTGGCGCCATGCTCTGTCCGTGCCGACCTTGATGGCTCTCTCTATATAGTCATCCCGGTCTTTGGCTATAAGTTCATCCAACCCCATGCATTTCAGCATTCCATAGCTTTGCCGTCCACGCATAAATTCGCCCGGCAAAGTTACCACTGGCAAGCCGCAGGCGAGGGCATCCAGGGTTGTGTTGCCGCCAGACCAATGCAGGGTATCGAGCATCACATCACACACCATATTGACGCGTAGATAATCATCGTGCGCCATTGACGGCAGAATAATACCGCGCCCTTGCGGCTCCAAGCCGCGCACGCGCAGGGCCTGCGCGAGTCGGGCAAAAAAGGCGTTGGAGATGTTGGGGTGACGGCCGGCAAACAGCACGATGACTCCATCCGGGTCGCGCTCAAGAATGTGCGCCAGCAGGGCATCGTTGTCCGGATGGATCTTGAATAATGATTGCGGGCATAGATACAGCGTTTTGCCTTCTGGTAACGCAAAGTCGGCGCGGGGGGCGGGCGTGGGTAGTACAGGCTTGCTGTAATAAGTGCCTAGACCTTCGAGCAATATCAATTTTTCTGAATAATGAAGCGCGGCGTTATCGGGCTCCATTGCGGCGCTGGAAAAATAGTAGTCGATATTTGCGTGGCCACTGGTCACAGGGTGTCCCCAGCCGGCACATTGCACCGGCGCCAGCCGCATGGCAGCCAGCAGGAAACTGGTGTTATCCATGCCGAGCTCCGGGTAAACCAGGATATCCAGCTCATCCGCCAGCACGGATGCGGCGATGCTACCCGGCGAAACAGGGCCCGCGACAAGATGGCGAAAATGGTCGCAAGCGTCGATAATTTCCTGGGTGACAGGGTCTGTTTCCTGGCGGGTATGGTAGACAAAAATTTCAAATTGCTCGCGATTAAGCCGCATGGTCCAGCTGCGGAAATACATCCCGACCGTACAATTTCTGAAAAAACTGGACAGATACCCGATGCGCAAACGGCGTCCCGCTACATTTTTTTTCACGCGCGGTTGCATGAATTGCGACGCGATTTTCTCCAGCATGGCGGCGACGAAATGCGCATAGTCTATTTGCAGTTGCTTGTCATCAAGACCTTGGTAGGCCAAGTAAAAATTGCTCCAACGCAGTTCGTCCAATAATTGATCGGGCTGGTTGTGAGAAATAAAATTCGGAATGTTTGTGTGCAGGATTTTCAGGCCGTTAGCGAATCGCTGTCGTGCTTCCAGCAAATCATTCTGATTGCGGTATACGGCGGGCAACGATAGAAAGGCACCGAGTGCCGATTTCAGTTCATGCGGATTCAGCGTTTGCGCTTGCCGATAGGCCGCAAGAGTTTGTTCGATACGGCCTTGCTCCCAGAACACGCGGGCAAGTTTGTTGAGTTCCGCGCCATTCTTGCCCGGCTTCATTTGCGCGGCATGGGTGAAGCTGGCTTCTGCTTCATTGAGCTTGCCCAGTTGGTGCTGAACAGAACCGAGATAGTTGTAAGCCTGAATGTGATCCGGCTTCAAGCGAAGCGCATGGTTGAAGCTGGTTTCCGCCGGATTGAGTTGTCCTATATCCAGGTGAGCGATACCCAGGTTGTAATGGGCCAACGCATAATCCGGTTTCAGCGAAACGGCCTGTGCAAACTGCTGCTGAGCGCCAGCGAAATCACCCAGCGCACGAAGCGAGGTGCCCAAGTTGTTATAAGCCCCGGGATAATCCGGCTTGTGATGGATTGCATCGCGGAAACTTGCAGCGGCTTGCTCGAAGCGTTTTTGATCATGCAGAATAATGCCGATAGTGTTGTAGGCCTCGGCATAGTCCGGCTTCACGCGAATTGCATTTTGAAGGCTAGCGATGGCCTCGTCTGGCCGGTGCAGATCTTCCAGCGTGAGTCCGCGCAGAAAATGATTGCGCGACTCTTGCGGGCTGAGAGCGATGGCTTGATCAAGATCCACCAGTGCCCGCTCCAAATTACCGGTTTGCCTGGCCAGTGCGGCAGCCTGCTGCAGCGCCTCGGCTTGAGCAAGTAAATCGGGGCTATCAGTCATGGCTACAGTGCGCCTCTACACTGGATATTCACGTGATGTTACGATGCCTTTCTGCAGCAACGCTTGTCGATAGGCTTCTTCCAAATGACGCACATGATCATCTATGTTGACTAGCGGCGAGTCGGCTAAACCGCGCCGGATAGCATCCGTAACACTGGTGTAGAACGTTTGATCGTTAGCGAGGCGTTTGACGATGTCGATATATTCCTGTTCGTTGCAGGCAATCGTTGCCGTTACGCCGAGGTTCGTCAGAATGCTGAAGCCGGTACGTTCGCTATGCCGTTCCCCGCGCAGCGTGACCACCGGCACGCCCATGTCGAGCGCTTCCAACGTGCCATTGACACCGCCAAACGGCAGTGTATCCAGCACCATGTCGACCATGGTATAGCGCGCCTGATTGTGGGCTTCATCTTTGCCGGGCGGGATGAAGACGGCGCGTGTTGCTGCTATGCCAGCGGCCTTGAGTCGTTGCAGGTAGCCGGCTTTAGCTTCAATGTTGTGCGGCGAGAACGCGAGTACCGCGCTCGGCAGTGCTTCCAGCACCTGGCGCCACAATGCTAGACAGCGCGGACTCAGCTTAATCAAGGTAACAAAAGCACCCAGTACGATAGCGTTCTTTTTTATGCCGAGTTTTGTGCGCTGATAGTTGTGCTGGCTTGCTGGCACGATGTGGCGATATGGAAAGACGCAGCCCTGCATCGGCAACAGGCGTTCCAGCAGATACGCCTGATTTTCTGTAGTGTCGGCGTATTGATCGGTTAGCTTGAAATCGATGCTATCCAGCCCCACTGCCCCGGCGCTGGCAATGTGGGTGATCTGCAGGCGCGTTGGTTTGTATGCCAGAATCGCTGGCAGGCCACCCTTGGTGTGGGTGGACAGGTCTACCAGGATATCCAGGTTGTCCTCGGCAATGCGATTTGCCGCACTGAGCGCGTCGAGATTTGCGATGCCGACAAACCGATGGCTGCAGGCGCGGAAGCGCTCGGTCCACGCATCTTGCTGCGATGACAGCGTATAGCAGTACACCTCGAATTGCCCGGTATCATGCCGGGAAATGGCCTGATATATCATTTTTCCCATCACGTGATCGCGCAGGTCGGCGGACAAATAGCCCAGCCGGATTTTGCTGCCAGCAGCGCGCGCGGGCAACGACAATTGGGGGGTATACGCCTGCTTGCTCAACTGGTTGTAGCGCTGATACAGGGCAAACAGGCGCTCTGGAGGAATGTCAAAAAACAAAAGCAGATACAGCATTTCCTCCAGCCGGTCGAGTGCATCGGCGGTATTGAAGAACGCATACTCATCGTTCAGCAAGCCGCCCAGATACGCCTGTTGCTGTTCGACTTCACCCAGATATTGGCAGGCTTGCAGGCCATACACCGCGAGCATGACGGAGGGCGGCGCGTGGCGCCGGAACTGTTTAAAATTTTCCAGCCACGGATTGATTTTACCGGCATCGAACAACACATCGCCCAGATGGTAATAGGCCGGTGCATGATCCGGCTGAATACGCAGGATTTGCTGGTAGCAGGCAGCAGCGCGTTCGGCCATGCCTTGCTGCTGAAACAGTACGCCCAGGTTGAATAATGCCTCGGTGTTGTTTGGCTCCAGCGCCAGGGCACGATGATAGGCGGCCATTGCCGCGTCTGGCATACCTTGCTTTTGATATGCCACACCAAGATTGAAATATGCGGACGGTTCCTGCGGCTGATTTTGGATCGCCTGCTGCAAGGTCGTCACGGCTTGCGGCAGATGGCCAGCCCCGGTCAGGGCACGGCCCAGCCCATTCAGCGTTGCAAAATGACCGGGCTTGATTTGCAGCGCCTTGTTAAAACCGGCGACCGCATCTTCCATCTGTCCCTGCTTCAAATAAAGGTTGCTCAGTGCCAGATGCGCATCAAGATAGCTCGGGCTAATCGCAACTGCACGTTGAAGTTGCACGAGGGCATCATCTTCCTGGCCGGTTTGTTCCAGTAGTACGCCGTATAAATAGAGAGCGGCGGCATGGTCTGGCTCATGTATTAGTAGCTGCCGGTAATAGTCTGCGGCTTCCGTCAAGTTGTTGGCCTGGTGTTGCCGTACTGCTTTCTGGAACAGCGCTTTATTATCGTCGTTTGCGACTGAATCTTTTAGAGGGCACTGGGCAATAGCGTGGAGATAAGCATCTTCCAGATGCCGGGTATAAGCGTCCATATCGACCAGCGGTGAATCGACAAGACCGCGCCGGATTTGATCCACCACCTTGCGGCGCCAGCCAGCGTCGCTTGCCAGACGGCAAGCGAGATCGATATATTCCGCTTCGCTGTGAGTAATTGTTTCAGGCACACCAAGGTTCATCAGAATACTGTAGGAGGTGCGCTCACTATGGCGCTGGCCGCACAATGTAATCACCGGCACTCCCATGTCCAGCGCTGCCAGCGTCGTATCACCACCGCTGTAGGGAAAAGTATCGAGCGCTACATCGAGCAGTGCGTAACGTGCGCGGTTAAATGTCTCGTCCTTTGCCGCAGGGATGAACTTTACTCGCGCCGGATCAATTCCGGCCGCTGCAATTTGACGTAAATAGCTGGCTTTTTCATTTTCTTTCAGAGGCGAAAATGCCAGCACGGCATGTTTGACCCTCATCATGATGGCAGCCCAGGTCTGTAGACAACGCGGACTGAACTTCATTATGTTAGCGAATACGCCAAATACCACTGCATTTTCGGCGATGCCTAACTCGGCCCGACTTAAATGGATATCCGAAGCAGGTTCAACATGGTGAAAGGGGAACAGACAGCCTTCCATAGTTAACAACTTTTCGATCAAATATACCGCATTTTCCGGCACATCGGCATAATGATCGGTCAGCTTGTAATCAACCGTATCCAGGCCTATGCCACCGTGAGCGCCGAGATGGGTGATCAGCACCCGTGCCGGTTTGTAGGCAAGAATTAATGCATTGGAATAGGAGGTGTGGTTGCACAGATCGATCAATATATCGAGGTCGTCTTCGGCGATCATCTTGGCGGCTTGCCGCGCAGACAGCGTGTGCAGATCAACGAATTTATCACTGATCGTGACAAATTGCGCTGTGAGTGCGTCTTCCTGGCTCGCCAGGGAATACAGATGCAATTCGAATTGGCTGCGATCATGGCGCGCCAGCACTTCGACCATAAGTTTGCCCATCACATGTACGCGAAAATCTGCCGACAAATAGCCAATGCGTAATTTTGTGCGCTGCGTCCGATAGGGAGAAACCAGCGGGAATTCGGAGAAATGTTGGCATTTAACTGCCAGGTTGTAGGCATGGTACAGACGCAGTAGCTGTGCTTGCGGCAGATCGAAATACTGCACCACTCCTAAAATGCTATCCAGCACCCCTATGTCGCCATCTTTGAGTGGGTGTGCGGACAAGGCTTGCAGGTAATTTTGTTCGCGTGTGAAATCGCCCAGGTAACGACAAGCGGAAAGTCCGGCAACAAAAAACCAGTCAGTTTTGTTATCCAGGCGCTCATATTTCTTGAATGCATCCAGCCATTCCTCGGTGCGGTCGAGAAACTTCAACAGTGAACAGAGATTGTCATAAGCTTCCTCATAGTCTGGCGCAATTTTTAGCGCCGCCTGGAAGTGTTCCACCGCCAAACTGAACCGTTTCTGTTTTTTAAGTATCAGTCCTAAATTGAATTGCGCCTGTGGCAGCTTGGAATTGCTTGCCAAGGCTCGGCTGTAGGATTGCCGGGCATCCTCCAGTCGCTCCAGGTTTTGATAGATATTGCCCAGATTGTTGTGTGCTTCGGCAAAATCAGGATTGATTTTAATGGCGCGCTGGTAGCTGGTAATTGCCGCATCGGTTTGATTCAGGAATTGCAGCGCCAGTGCCAGATTGTAATGACATTGAGGGTGCTGGGGCTGCAACGCCAGAACTTGTCGATAGACCATCATGGCGTCCACTAGCCGTCCTGCCTGATGATGCTGCACTGCCTGTTGAAACAAATTACCGGGATTATTCATGGATGATTAATTACTGATTGTTATCAGTAGCTGAAATTAATGATCGTGCATTGCATGCGGCCGCAAAAAAATGCTCCATCTGACGCAATGGCGTCTCCACCGCATAGATGGCATCGCTACTTGTGGTTATTTGTTGCACAACTTGCTGATGCCAAGCCCTGTCTGTGCCGAGTCTGGTTGCTATCTCTATATAATCTTTGTGATCGTGCGCGATCAGCTCATTCAAGCCCATACGCTTTAACATCCCGTAGCTTTGCCGCCCGCGCATGAGTTTCCCTGGCATCGTTACCACTGGTAAACCGCAGGCCAGTGCATCCAACGTTGTATTGCCGCCGGACCAATGCAGGGTATCGAGCATTACGTCGCACAGCATATTGACACGCAAATAATTTTCATGGGCCATGCGCGGCAAGATTTTAATTTGCCCGCTTTTCTCCATCCCGCTTTCATCCAATACATTTTCAAGCCGCTTCATAAAAGCACGGGTAATTGAAATATCAGTGGCCTGAAAAAAGACCAGCACAGCATTTTTATTCCGTGCCAGAATTTCCAGCATCAGCCTATCGTTATCGGGGTGAATTTTAAATAAAGATTGCGGGCAAAGATAAAGAACACGCTCCTCTGGCAATGAAAAGTCTGAGCGCTCGGCTGGAGAAGGAAGTGCCGGTTTTAAATAGCACGTTCCGATTCCCTCCAGCAATATTAATTGCTCGCTATAGTGAGCCTGCGAGTTTTCTGGCTCCATTAATGCACTGGAAAAAAAATAATCAATATTGGCGAGGCCGGTGGTTACCGGATGTCCCCAGGCAGCACATTGCATTGGTGCCAAGCGCATGGCTGCCAATACAAATGCCCCCGGATCCATACCAACTTCCGGATAAATCAAAATATCCAGTTGGTCTTTCTTGACCTCCCTGCCAATATAATCAACCTCGCCAACAAGATGTTTATAACTGTCAGAAGCATTAGTAAATTCTTGAGTTACTTGATCCTGGATATGCCCAATGTAATAGCAATAAATTTCAAACATTCCCCTGTCAAGAGAGGTAACCCAACTTTTAAAATACGATCCTACGGTGCAATCGCGCATAAAACTCGACAAGAAGCCAATGCGCAAACGTCGTTGGCTGGCCGTGGGATCCTGCTTTATGGGCTGCATTAAATTTGGCGTTGCAACCTGAAGAATATCCGCTACAAAATGTGCATACTCCATTTGCAACAACTTGTCATCTTGACCTTGATAAGCCAAATAAAAATTTGTCCAGCTCAATCCTGACAATAATTCTTTCGATTCTATTTCAAGGAAGTTTTCGGTGTTATCACGTAAAGTCTTCAGACCCTCAGTGTAACGTTTGCGTACCGCGAACAATTCTGCGGCATTGGAATAAATCGTGGGCAACATCAGATGAGCGCCGATGAATGCCTTCAAGCCATTAGGCTTTAATGACAAGGCATGCTGATAAACGGATGCCGCTTCGGCATGTTTGCTTTGTTCCTTTAAAGAATAGGCCAAGTTGTTTAGCACTTGAATATTATCTGGATCGAGAAAGAGCGCTCGGCGTAACACTTTCTCGGCCTCTTCCATCTTCAACTGCACAAGAAGGGAGTGCCCCAAGCCAAAGTGGGCATAAATATTATCCGGCTGAAGTTCAATGGATTTACGGTAACAGCTCTCAGCCTCTTTCATTCTTGCTTGTGATTGATATGCGCTGCCCAAATTGTTGTAAGCGAGTACGTAATCTGGTTTTAACCTTACTGCTTCACAAAAAGCAACCGTTGCTTCGTCAATTTTTCCCTGTAAATCAAGTACGCTTCCCAAGTTATTCCAAGCTTGGGGAAAATCGGGAAGACATTTTAACGCTAGCCTAAAATTAGCGGCAGCTTCATCAAGACTCCCTTTTATTTGATATAACGTACCCAACTGATTATATGCTTGTGCAAAATTCGGATTCAGCTCAAGTGATTTACAAAAATATCCTGCTGCTTCGTCAAGCTTCCCTTGCGCCTGTGAGACTAAACCCAAAGCAAGCCAATAATGTGGCTGCTTTAAATCAGCCTGTATTGCCTGATTAAAATAATTTGCTGCTTGTTCGAAATTGTTCGAACTAAAAGCCTTCAATCCCAGTTGATAAAGAGCCTCTGGGTGAATAGAAACGCCAGCAGGAATTGGCTGATTTTTATTTTGCATTTTTGATGCCTTAATGTGACGCGAATCCTGAATTCAAAGTGCAACACATTCACTGTGTTCTAAAAAAATTCGGCACCTTAAAAAACTACCTTCACTATATTATCTACCGAGGAGGAAGTGCGAGTTATTGAGTATGGATACTCAAATCTCCGGATAGCAGTGATTGCGTATATAATTTGCAGCGAGCGTGAACAAGGGAAAGAAAGTGAAACAGTCTTTTGCAAGCTAAAACGAGACGCGTTTCAGCTATGACTAGAGCAGACATCAACGCAATGCCAAAAACCAAGGACACAGTATAGCAAAAAAGCTGTCCCGTCAGATTCCACAGCTATCTTTGATTTATTTGAGTGCCCCAAAAATAGTACCTGTTCTTACACCAAGAACATACGGCAAATAGCATTCATTTCTGTCAGCCATGGATTCGTTACTATAAAAAATTCGCGCGTTTCTTGCCAAGAATATGGTCGGAAATTAGCCTATAAAAACTCCGTAGCTTTGAAAATAAAGTGGTCATCTTGATTTCATTGACATCAATCTCAGAGCCTTTAATTAAACATATCGAAGAGTCCAAATGAATCAACCAAACAATATTGATCCTGCAGAATTAAATGTCCAGCCTATCGCTAATATTTATCAAGAAGGGCAGATCATAAAAATTCAGATGAGCCTTCAAGTTCGGGACATATGTGTTTTTGATCCTGTAATGCGCTTGTTCATTCGTCATGAGGGGGCTGAAACCTATTTGGTGGCTTCTGATACGCATCAAGGTGGAATATTTCTGCCTTGGTTGCCACGCGGCGAGTTCTGCTTCAACTTTGAATGGCCAGTATCACTTCCTCCGGGCAGTTATGAACTTGGAATTTCATGGGGAACGGTAAGCGAGGTTCGCACACCGGACTCATTACAATTATTTTCCATCCACGGGATTGAGTCAGCTCAGCAGGCTTTGTTGGGTACGTGGAGTATTAACCCGGAAACGGACACTCTTTTTAATCAGCTGTCATGGCGTCAAGGCATGACTAATTGGTTCCATCGTCATTTTTGTCATGCCGCAAAAGTCATTGGAGAACTTTGTCTCGCTAATTCTGAAAAACTGCATGGCAGAATTTTGGATATCGGTGCGGGCGAAGGAATTACGGATTTGAGCATCGTTCTGCGCTATCAGCCGCAAGAACTCGTCGCCTTGGATATTGTGGATTACATAAAAGAATTACCCAGAGTCGCACGGGAAAACGGATTGCCTTTGCAAACAATGCCTGACAATTTTACTTTTTTACAGCAAAGCTGCGAGGAAATCCCCTATGCCGATGAGAGCTTTGACGTGGTGATCTCTTGGGGCTCGCTTGAGCATATTGCCGGTGGATATCGAAAAACGTTGGATGAAGTTTATCGGGTGTTGAAACCGGGTGGATTGTTTTTCGTCGCCCCCGGCTTATACTATTCGGCGATAGGAAGCCACTTGGGCGAATTCAATTCAACACCACATTTGCATCTGCGCATTCCGGACGCTGATTTGAAGGAAATGGTAATGACCACAAAACCTACGATAATGGATCGTTCAGGTTTTAATGTCACCAATGAAGATTATTGGCGTTTCTATAAAGAACTTAATCCTATTCGCCTGGCTGATTTTGAAAAAGAATTGCGTAGCTATGGCTACACATTAATCCGTGCAGCAATCAGAACCAGCGACATAGTTGAGTATGATGCAGCGTTACAGCCGTATAGTATTCTGGATTTAGCTGTAGAAGAGCCCTATATAACGGTTCAAAAACCGGAAAAAAATCTCAATTCTTAAAAAATGGCATCCTAAAGAAGTTGATTCGAGGATATTGTAAGCTTGTACAAATTAAATCAACGATGCTCAACGAGCTTAAGCGCTACGTCACTTATCTTGACGCCCGCTTTTTGCTGCGCAGCAGGCAGCTGCCACTGCAGCGTCAAGCGCGACATCTGCCGTTTTTGAGTCGCAGGGAAAAGGCAACGCGTCCTGTTTTGCCCGGTTGACTGGAGTATGCAGGACAGTTTTTCCCCATTCTCTAGTAACAACACGGCTGATGCTCTGGTTTGCTGCGGCCAATTCCCGGTTACGACAAGTTCAGTCGGCGCTGTCAAATAGCGCATTTCCCACTGCGGTGAAACTAGTCCAATGTGCTCTCCTTCGCCCGTCAGCCGCAGCTCTCCATAACCGCTTATCAGATGTGTTTCTGCAGTTGGGATCCAGCCATCATTGCTTTTCACCAAAACATTGCCGAACGGATAAAACAGGCTACCGACCGGCCACGCTTGCATTGCGCGCAGCCACCAGACGAATTGGTACTCATAGGCCGAGCCTTCCATCACATCGTAGGCCTTGAAATTATTTGGGTGTACTATGCGGTCACCCACGTAACTGCCCCACATCGGTGACAGAAAATGTGCACCGCCGTTGATGAGCGCTTGCATGGTGGCATAGGATTCAGTGTGATCCGGCAGTTTTTCAGGAAAAGCAATTGTGGCAGGATGGAACTCCACCACACCCCATTCAGAATCGACGCGCCGAATGTTGCCGATCAGGCTGCTACCGCTGCGTGGCTTGCCTTCGTTGCGACTGCCTGGGCCATACAAGATCACACCCAAATGGCCTTGGCGTGGCTTGGCACCTTCTATCGACACCCCAGCCTGGTCGTTCCAACCACTCGCATGATCAGTGATGCTTACTGCGACATTTGCCTGAATAAAGGTTTGGCTGGTATAGATGCGTTCTGGCGGTAAGCCTGCTTCTACTATCCAGGTAGCGAGGTCGTCGTAATGGCGTGCCACTAAATGTCGTTTGAATTGCGTCCATAATTGCTGCCATGGATCGCTGTAGTCTATGGTTTTGCGTGGTGGTTCAATGGCGCTCACTTCCTTCCATGATCGCTTGGCGATCCGATTTGCGTCAGCCAGAGTCAGTCCGGGTTCGTGTCGAGAGAAGGCGAGTTCGCCGCCATTTGCGTACGGGCCGAGGTGGAGTAGCCATTCGCGGTATTGGCGTAACGTGTCCGGATTGTAGTCGTACCACTGGGTCAGATAAAACCATGGGTTGATATACTCATCCGGGTCGAGGTTGACCATCACGTAGCTGTTTGGATGCGTCTGATTGAATTTGACAATTTCGCGCACTGCAGCTTGCAGATTACGCTTTTTGTAATCAAGAAAGCGGTGGTTGTAGCGGTTCAAGCTCATCATGCGTGCCAATTCCGGGCTGTCGGTGGCACCGGCCAAGCCTTTCAGGGCGTCGTCTGGTTCAGACTTGCCGAACTGGTTCCATTGCACGGTGCGCTCGTCTTGCTCCAGCATATCGACAATATCCAAATCCGGCGCGGCAAACTTGGAGTCGGCCCATACGCCGCCATCCAGCGTGATCATCAGCGGAGCGCGAAAGCTTAGCGCAGTATCGAGTAACTCACTCAAGGATTCACCGGTCATACCCTTGCCGCTGCGATTACGCAGTCGCTCAGGAAAATTGGGGTCAAATATATAATCGGTTTGCTCGCCTTTGGTGGTACGCAGATATTCAACTCGCCCACGGAAACCAATGTCGACACAACCACCTTGGGTCATGTCGCGTAATTCCTGCAGCTGGCGAAATTTATTGCGAAAATCTACCGCCCCGCCGGGATAAAACACGCGCAACTTCTCGCCAGAACAAGTTTGTCTTGCGGTTGGATTTTTATCGAGCACCAGTGGCCCGGGTAACACAGCAATATTGCCTGCATTATCCTCTACGCGCACCTGTAGTCGTTGCAAGCCGGACGGTATGGCGGCGAATGGCACATTCAGAGCGTACAGATCACCCTCCCTGAGCGGTGCATCGCCCGCTTTGTCACGGTTAAAGCGGGGGTCTGAAAAAGCCGATAGTAGCTGCTCTTTTTTTGTCAGCGTCATTTTTCCGAGAAGTTTACCCGATTCAGTCTCCGCATATGCAGCCCGGATGCCTTGCTCATCGGCCAACCAGCCACGTAGCTCTATTGTGCCGGGCGACATCATTTTGTCATGTTGCGCCAATATCTTGCCGAATGGCAGATCGTTTATCACCTGCGGTCCGACGATTTCGCTGCTATGCCCTTTGCCATCTTCGAACAAAATTTTCAGGCGATAGCTGCCGCGCGGCAACTTATTCATCGGCAACACCCCCTCGAAACCGCTGGTTGCTGCCTGCGGCCAAGCTGGGAATACCTTGGCAACGTCATTCCGCTGATTACTGGCTAACAACACCAGTATTTCTTTATTCTGTGCCAATACCCGTACTTTCACCGGCACTTTCCCCGCTACCGCCCAGCCGCTAATCAAATTACGGCCATCAGCCTTGATTGGCTCGGTTACGTCTAACATCCCAAATGGCTTTGAAAAATCAACTGGTACCCGACCGGCTTTAAATACCTTGCCAACGCCGTTTGCCGCGCGCACTTCCAGCGCTGAGGTATGCGGCGGAATAACGCCGCGCTCAAGCGTAAAGGTATATCCGGAAACGGTCGGGAATTTGCATTGCGGAAGGGCTGAAGTCAGGTCGGTTCTGACGATGCTCGGCTTAACACTGGCTAGCAACTTGCCGTTCGCCCACATCTCGACACGGCTTACTCCGGCAACATCGGCTGCCCAGCCCTCAATATAAATGCTGGCTTGGCCGGTAGGATCGACTATTTTCGGCGTATCAACCGAGCCGCGCGCTTCGCAGACTGGCGGTGCCATCGACATTTTAATTTGCGGCCAAGCAAGGCTGGTCGCGCCTCCGGCAATAGCAACAAGTGATGCAGTTACAATTACAGTCAGTAGCAATTTTTTATTTAGGGAGTGAATCATTTCATTGCTTTTGTTAAGGGCATGGTTTTCGAAGGGGCACTGGAACGGGTATTCTGTGACGGATATTGAGGGCAGTACATTCCACAAATAAACAGAAAATGAACGAAATGCCTAAGATATTAAGTTATAGCTGATCATTCAAATAATACCATTGACGGTTCGTAAATAATGTTTGTACGTGATTGCTACGTTCAAAACTATTTTTTAATCAAGGCGCAGCACTGGATAAATGATCTACTTCCTACATCCCTCGCCTTAATTCGTGTTATTTTGTTAAAAATTACGTATTTGTATCTTGGATGACTATGACAGCACTCGTTGAATTACTACAAAGCCTCCCGTTTATTTTTATTGTTTTGTGCGGCATTACTGGTCTGCTGGTGGGCAGCTTTCTAAATGTAGTCATTCATCGCTTACCCAAGATGTTGGAGCGTGAATGGCTTGTCCAATGCGCTGAGCTCAATGGCAATGAACTAGAAAATGTGCCGCCTTACAACTTGTCCATGCCACGTTCCGCTTGTCCGCAATGTGGTCACAAGATAAGCGCACTGGAAAACATTCCGGTTATCAGCTATTTGCTGCTACGCGGCAAATGCAAGAATTGCAGCGCACACATCTCGGCACGGTATCCCATCGTGGAAATGGTGTCGGGACTTCTGAGCGCCTACGTCGCATGGCATTTCGGCTTTGGTTTCGCTGCATTGGCCGCGCTGTTGTTTATCTGGATGCTGCTCGCACTAACCTGCATTGATCTTGATACTCAACTGCTGCCAGATGACATCACATTGCCACTTCTGTGGCTGGGTCTATTTTTCAATTTGTCTGCCACATTTATTGACATTAACAGTGCCGTTATCGGCGCAATTACTGGATATTTGGCTCTGTGGAGTATATATTGGCTATTCAAACTCACAACCGGCAAGGAAGGCATGGGTTATGGTGACTTCAAACTACTGGCGGCAATCGGCGCATGGCTGGGCTGGAAAATGCTACCGCTGGTTATTATGCTTTCTTCAATAGTAGGCACAGTGGTTGGCATAACATTAATTATCGTGGCTCGCCACGGCCGTAACATCCCCATTCCATTTGGTCCATATTTGGCAGGCGGCGGAGTGATTGCTTTATTCTGGGGGCAATCACTTACACAGGGCTACCTGCAACTGTTCAGCGTTCCATGATATATCGCGTGGGACTAACCGGGGGTATCGGGTGCGGAAAGAGCACGGTAGCTTCATTATTTAAAGAATGCGGGGTGTTAGTTATCGATAGCGATGTCATTTCACACCAGATGACCCAGTCCGGTGGCATGGCCATCGCTGAGATTCGCGAGGCATTCGGAGATGACTATATTGACGCCAGCGGCGCATTGGACAGAGTGCGTATGCGTCAATTGATATTCTCTGATCATGCTGCCAAACTGAAACTGGAGGCGATTCTGCACCCGCTTATCCGAGCGCAGATTCTGGTACAGGTCGATAATGCTAATATCAACAGCACCCTTGCATCGCCATATCTGTTGCTGGTCATTCCATTATTGTTTGAAACGCTTAGCTACCACGAGTTGGTGCATCGTACATTGGTAGTGGACTGCGCGGAAAGCACCCAGGTTGCGCGCACCATACGGCGTAGCGGGCTGGATGAGCAAACAGTGCGTGCCATAATGGCATCTCAAATTACGCGTGCCGAACGGTTACGGCTTGCTGATGAGATCATTCAAAATGATGGCAATCTGGATACTTTGCGTCAGGAGGTACGTCAGCTACACCTGCACTATAAGACCATTTCTCAGGAGTTGATTGAAGGTATATAATGATTTGATACACTGACAATACTTTAACCTTAACTTACCTCCACACTACTAGCACTGTGATTAGCTATGATTTTCCTCTCAATGAACGTATGCGCACCCTACTGCGCCTGGAGGATCTTTATGCCAAGTTGCAATGTTTTACAGAAAGATCAAGCGTCAATGACCATCAGGCCGCTCTGAACGTATTGTTTGAAGTCCTCGAAGTCGCTAGCCGTTCTGACCTGAAATCTGATCTTTTGCAGGAGTTAGAACGCCAAAAACGACAGCTTTCCGCGTTACACAACAACCCAGAAATTTCAGAACTAGCACTGGATGCGATACTCGATGAAATTGAAAGCGCCAGTAGTGGCGTGTTCAACATGAGTGGCAAAGTAGGCCAGCACTTGCGTGAAAACGAATGGCTAATGGGTATCAAGCAGCGTGCCGGCATCCCTGGCGGGACCTGTGAATTTGACTTGCCATCCTACCATCACTGGCTGCATCAGGATGCCATGCTGCGGCGCAATTACCTAAAGACGTGCTTTAACCCCATGCTTCCTATATTCGATGGCCTTGCAATCATCCTCAAGCTGTTACGCGAAAGTGGAAAAGTGCACCATTATATTGCCCCGCAGGGTAGCTTTCAGCAAATGCAAAGTGGTCGCGTGGCACAAATGTTACGTGTCAGTTTAGATAAAGCTCTACCGTGCGTTCCTGAAGTCTGTGCCAACAAATACATGCTTAATATTCGCTTCATTGCTGCCGATTATGTAGCCAAGAGCGCCTTATACGATCAGGATGTGGCGTTCAACCTGACTTTCTGCTCTTTATAATTGCGCTGTCGATTTAATGACTAATGCCGTCCTCCCACAAGTGAGGAGGAACTGATGATGAAATGATGTTTGGCTCGCTTAGTTTAAAATTAGGAATACGCCATGATGAAGAAAGCAGCTATTGTCGCTTGTCCGCAGTGTAAAAAAGAAGTTACATGGAATCATGACAGCCTCTATCGCCCTTTTTGCAGCGAGCGCTGCAAATTAATTGACTTGGGACAATGGGCCACAGAAAGTTATCGTATTCCGCAGTCCGAGAGTAACTCAGAAGAAGATCCTTATCACCAAGCCTGACGCAACATTGCAATGCCATGTGCACCATGTTGCCAAGCATTTTCCATGTCATTATAACATAATCCACCCAGCGCATACACCGGAATGGCAGAATTTGCTGCCATTGTTGCAAATGCCTTCCAGCCTAAATTTATTGCATCGGGATGACTGCGAGTGGGCAATACAGGGCTCAGCACCACGAAATCGAAACCCAGATCATTGGCTCGTTGTAGTTCCTCGATGTTGTGACAAGATGCCGCACACCAAGTCAAGTTTGGACGTGAATTACATGCAGCAAGTTGGGTGCTATTCATATGCACACCATCTGCGCCAATGTCTTTAGCCAGCTCAATATCGCTGTTAATTAGCACTTGTGCGCCGTATAGGCGTGCCAGTTTTACCACGCGCAAAGACAATTCACGCATTGCTACGCGTGACAAATTAGGTTCGCGCATCTGTACCAACGTCAAGCCATTTTCTAGCGCAACTTGTAAACGTTCCATAAACTTTTCACTACCCAATTCGGCAACGTTACTAATGGCATACAACGGTGGCAATTGCAGCGAGCGGAGGACAAATATGTTGGCCGGAAGTACTGGGGATATTGTCAAATTGGAAGAGGTTTGCCAACTCAGCTGTTGATTTTCTTTGCCATAAAGCTCACCCTGCCATTCAGTAATACGAAAGAAATTCAGTCGCACAGTAGCGTGAGTGTAAATGTGCAAGCATGTTAGCCAAGGATAAGCACGTGCAATTTTAATGCCTAACTCTTCGTGTAGCTCTCGTTCCAGCGCATGTAGCAGCGTTTCACCCACTTCAACTTTGCCGCCTGGAAACTCCCAGTAGCCTGCGTAAAGTTTATCTTCCGGTCGCTGCGCCAGTAGAAAACTGTCATATGTGTATCGCCCTCGCAAGGTGCGTTCCGCGGTGGGCGCATCTGCTGCAACCTCGCGCAACAACACGCCAACAGCAACTTCAATCACGCAATAACTCATGTGTTGTCAGCCAGGTTGCGCGCGCTGATCCAATTGAGCGCTGCTTTCCCTATTACCCATACCTTACGCCGTTGCCTCCAATCGGATACTGAAATGATCAACCGGAACAAGCTGGCTAGCCAATTAAACTTTCCCTGCCAATGGTAAAAAATATTTTCTGTATTGGTCATGTCTTATGATTTACTGAAGTTAATTCCCCGTAGTTCTGTCGGAGGCTCACAAAGGTTTGACCTGAATATCGGTGAGAGTGAATTTGTAATCTCGACTAAGAGATGGAGTTTCATGATGAAAGAGTACCAGAGATTAAGGTGCACGAGATGGGACTGTAAGGATCTCGTCGTATTTATCCAGAAGAAGCGCAAGAAGCGAATATTCGGCGTGTTACGTCAGCACCTTGGAGAAATACTGCGAGAGTTGGCGAAGCACAAGGAAGCGCAGATAGCCGCCTTGAACGGTTCACGACTTATTGGCCCATTTGAAGGTTGATCTCATTAGTCCCCGGCTTTGCCCTGATCTTGTCCCACAGTTTTCGCTGGACACGAGGTGCCTTTTTTGCTAACCTGTTTTCATGCTGATAGCGGGTCAACATTTTTCCAAAGAGATACTCACGCGAATTCGTTCACGGGTGGAGAGCGACCCTGCATTGACGCGCACTGCGCTGTCACGAGAGGTTTGCACCTGGATGGAATGGCAAGCCCCTGATGGGCGACCGAAAGACATGAGCTGTCGAGTCGCTTTGCTCAAGCTGGCGCGGCGCGGGATCATTTTGCTTCCCATTGGGAAGAATGTTTCATTTGCCAAACCTGCCGGGGCAGTGACGCCTGCGCCGTTGGCTTGGCTATCCATTGAGACGAGTTTAGCTGAACTAGGACGTGTATGGTTAGTACCGGTTGACAGTGGGAAAGCTGAATTATCGCGCACTTGGTGGGCGATGATGCAAGCGCACCATCCCTTGGGCGCCGGGCCGTTGTGCGGGGCGCAACTCCGATATCTGATAGCCTGCGAAGCAGGGTTTGTGGGCGGATTGAGCTTCAGTGCGCCCGCCTGGCGACTAGCGCCTCGTGATGCATGGATAGGCTGGAATGATAGCACTCGCCAAACGGAGTTGCCCAAGATAGTCTGCAATAGCCGGTATCTAATTCTGCCCAGTATCCGTGTGCCCAACCTAGCCTCTCACGTATTAAGCTTGGCACTATCTTGCTTGGCAAATGATTGGCAGGTGCGCTATGGCATCACACCGGTACTGGTGGAAACTTTTGTTGACCGCAGTTGCTACCATGGCACCTGCTATCGAGCCGCCAACTGGATTCTCATTGGGCAAACGCAAGGGCGTGGCCGGCAAGATAAAAATCATACGGCTCAGGGGACGATTAAGGACATCTGGGTCTATCCCTTGCAATCGCATTGGCGGACGACCCTGCAAGCGAACACAGGCGCGTCCCCGCATCCCGGTCGCATGCAAGCGGGCGCCCCGGTAGACTGGGCAGAGGAAGAATTTGGGGGTTGCGCGCTACCAGATGTGCGGCTGCAGACACGGCTATTGTCGCTGGCGCGGGATTTTTATGCCCGACCTCAAGCCAATATTGCGCAAGCCTGTGCAAGCCGGGCAAAAACCAAGGCGGCCTACCGGTTTCTGGATCACGAGAAAACAACCATGGATACCCTGTTGCAACCCCACTTTCTGTCGACTGAAGCCCGCGTGCGTGCAGAGAAAATCGTACTGGCAGTACAGGATACGACGAGCCTAAACTACACGGCACATGCGGCCACGGAGGGAATGGGATCCATCGGCTCGACCGCCCATGGACCCCAAGGACTGCACGTGCACTCGACGCTTGCCTTCAGCACTCAGGGCACTCCCTTGGGATTTCTGGATGTGCAGTGTTGGGCACGCGATCCAGCTGACTTTGGCAAGAAGACGAAGCGTCATCGTCTCCCCATTGAGGAGAAGGAAAGCTTTAACCTGAATATTGCATAAACTTTCCGCAGAGCATTTGCCTCGGTCTTGATACGATTTTTTTGATTTTCAGTCGACACTCCCCCAACCCCCACTGGCAGGGTGAAGCGTGAAGTAGTTATAAAAAAGGGTGGGCGGCATCGTCTCGTGAGCCAAACGTGCCGGGTCATGGGGAAGCCAGCATGGCGCGCACCCTGCTGTTGGGTGGGTAGAGCCGCTGACAGACCGTCGCCAGCAGCGCTTTAGTATTTTCCAATTCAGAAATGAGTCTGAACGAAGGGTTTGTAGTCTGAGCAAATTAACTTGTTCTGGTTCGATCTAGTTGATAAGTGCTTTTTCGTTTTGCCTTGTTGATTTTATTTCTCAAGCCCGTTTTTTCATTGCCATAGAGATGTCTTTGAACAGTTTTTTTCTTGCGTTGTTCATTGCCAAGGCGGCGTCATTGTCGCTCATTTCTGCTGCCCGCGCATTCAGTTGTTCGAGGGTTACGACATCCTTCAGATACTGGCTGGCCTCGGGTATTGATTTGAATTTTTCATAAGGCGTCATCATGTTCTCATAGCGGTACTTTTTGCGCTCTTTTCCCTTGGTATCCGTGATCGTTTCGGGGAAGAAACATGGTCGGTGGAAGTTGACGTAAGGGTTGAGATAATCGGCGCAGAAAGCATTGACCAGACTGGCGCAGTATTGCGGGATATGCTCGTAGCCAAGATGCTTGCGCACCACTGCGCCGTTCTTGGATTCCGCCAAGGCGTTATCGTTGGAATGACGTGGCCGTGACTTAGTGAATTCGACCAACAACTTCTTCAGCATTTTCGCTACCTGGTAGTTGATGTATTCCGAACCGTTATCCGAATGGAACCCCAGAATGACAAACGGAAACCCGTCCAGCAACTGTCGGATGACCGGGAGCATATACGCCTCGCTGATCTTCTCGCAGGTGGCGACGAATTGCATCTGCGTCACACAGTCCACCGCGTTGATGTGATACACGCCTTTCATGCCGTCCTGGTCGCCCTGATGTACGCTGTCTATGCGGATGTAGCCTGGCACTCCGTTAGGCTGCGGGGCACGGCGTTTGCCGATGGGGATGCCCGCAGGGTTCGTCTTGGTCCAATGCCGCCGTTTATCCTGATACGGCTTGCTTCCACGCAGGTTGTACAGGTGAGAAACAGAAATGCCCGCCAGGCGTTCGTAGCTCGGGTCGCCGAACACCTCGCAGGCGCGCTCCATGAGCTTCTTGGTGGCAGGGCCAGATAGCGTGCTGTGCAGCACGTCCATCTCGGCCAGCAAGAGCACATCCGCAGCAGTATAGCGGTAGGCGAAACCCTGCTTGGGCGCGCAGGGTTGTTTCGATAGCTTCCCATCCTTACGGTATAGCCCCACCAGCCGCGTTACTTGCTGTCGCGACAGCCCAGTCATGCGCTCGATATAGCGCAGCAGCACACCCTTGTCAACACGCCCGTGCGGGGCGTAGCCAAAGCGCTTGAGCACCCGCTCGACAAACTGGTTGCGCTCCCCTTTTGGAACCCGAAATACAACCTCCGATGTCCCGTCCAAAAATGCCTTGATCTGTTCCAAGGTCTGTAGCTTCGCTTCTTCCATGTTGATCACCATGCCTCGCATAATGACCGACCCGGCAAATCAATTTCAGACTCATTTCATGTTGGAAATACGCAAACCCTTCAGACTCATTTCATATTGGAAGAGGCTGCCACTTGCGCGAAATGTTAAGTGAATGTTAGAGTCACAAAAGATAGCCTTGCTCTTGCTACTATAATTTTTGCAGTCTATGCAGTCGTCGATCAGTGGAAAATAGTTCATAAACGTCTGCAACCGTTGTAATCCGGGTTGGCGGAGTTTGATCATTCGATATTTCGATATCTTCTATATAATTTCACATCTTTAATTCAAGGAAATAATCATGTCTTGCCACCCTACTGATTTTAAAGGCTCCGTCATTGACGCGCTACAAGAGGCAATCGAACGGCAGATTCCTGCGTCACAGGCCGAGGTGAGCGGCGGCGGCGGGCACTTTAGCATTAATGTGACGTCACCCGCGTTTGCTGGCAAGAATATGCTTGAGAGTCAGCGGATGGTGTTCAGTGCGATCTCTCATTTGATGGCGGGAGACGCGGCTCCCGTTCACGCAGTCGACAGTTTGAAAACCAGAACGCCACCCGAACAATCAAGTACTAGTACTTAGCAGAGAAAGAAGCTAGAGATTGACAGCGGCCATGATGGCGCTGGTCGAGATGAGGTCTCAAGCTTTTCTCGACTCTTAGTGCCAGCAAGTAACTAAGAGTTTGGTTCTACGATAAATCATATAATTACTCCGTCTTCAGAAACGTAGGCGCTGCACTATGCTGTTCAACAACAGCAAACCACCTATGCAGCATCAAGCCATTGGTTTTAAAGTATAGATTGAAATTATTTTGTATCTCCGAGAGTTGTAGACTTGACTAGCGTGAGACTGTGGAATAAATGAGATGGACGATTGTCGGCCCAATTTTCGTTTATAAGGTAGGAATTCAGAATGCCGTTTGAGGCATTCTTTGGAAGTTCATGCAGCATGTATATCAAGCCAATGTCTGATGTTGTACTTCAAGTTATCCGTGACCATCCTTCGTAACCTTCATTAAAGAAATTTTCGTTGTGCTCTTGAAATAAGTCTGTTCCGCCCTTATTATTAGCACTCTCTGGCATCGAGTGCTAACTGGAGATGTCGTTATTTTGTTAATTGTTTGTTTAAGGAGAATAAAACATGTTGGTCCGTCCTTTGCATGATCGAGTCGTTATCAAACGCATGGAAGAAGAACGCAAGACTGCGTCAGGAATTGTGATTCCTGATGCTGCTACCGAGAAGCCTGATCAAGGCGCAGTTGTTGCAGTGGGTCCTGGTAAATACAGTGATGGTGGAAAACTAATCCCAATGACTGTAAAAGTTGGCGATAAGGTTTTGTTTGGCAGACACGCCTCTCAGACTTTTAAAATTGAGGGCCAAGAATACATAACGATGCATGAAGAACAGATTATTGGCGTAATTGAAACTTAATAACCAGATATACGGTCTTTCCTGCTCTTTGGCAGGATGAGATAACCTTCGGTCAAGACCGAAGTGAATAATCCAAATTACTTTAGGAGAAAGAAACATGGCAGCAAAAGACGTGAAATTCCAGGATGCGGGACGTAGCAAAATGGTTGCAGGTGTTAACATTTTAGCCAACGCGGTTAAAGTCACTCTTGGACCGAAAGGTCGTAATGTAGTGTTGGATCGCTCTTATGGTGCGCCTACAATTACCAAGGATGGTGTATCTGTCGCCAAGGAAATCGAACTAAAGGACAAGTTCGAGAACATGGGCGCGCAAATGGTCAAGGAAGTAGCTTCCAAAACCTCTGACATAGCGGGTGACGGCACGACTACTGCGACCGTTCTGGCACAGTCCATCGTACTAGAAGGCATGAAATTTGTTGCTGCTGGTATGAACCCGATGGATCTGAAGCGCGGTATTGACAAGGCCGTCCTTGCTGTCGCAGAAGAATTGAAGAAGCTGTCCAAGCCATGCACTACTTCTACCGAAATTGCTCAAGTTGGCTCAATTTCTGCTAATTCTGACGCAAATATAGGAAAAATTATTTCTGACGCGATGGACAAGGTAGGAAAAGAAGGTGTAATCACCGTTGAGGATGGTAAGTCGCTCGATAATGAACTTGAATTGGTCGAAGGTATGCAGTTTGATCGTGGTTATCTGTCGCCATATTTTATTAATGACCAAGAGAAGCAAAATGTAGTAATGGAAAACCCCTACATTTTGTTACACGACAAAAAAATCTCCAATATTCGTGATCTGTTGCCGCTGCTGGAGCAAGTTGCCAAGGCAAGCCGTCCATTGTTAATTATTGCTGAAGATGTAGATGGCGAAGCGCTGGCCACGCTAGTCGTGAACAACATCCGTGGAATTCTGAAGACAGTTGCAGTTAAGGCTCCAGGCTTTGGCAGCAGGCGTCAGTCTATGCTGGAAGACATTGCTATTTTGACTGGCGGTACAGTGATTGCTGAAGAAGTCGGCTTGTCGCTTGAAAAGGCTACTCTGACGGATTTGGGTCAAGCCAAACGCATAGAAGTGAACAAAGAAAACACCATTCTTATTGATGGCGCAGGTAATGAAGAAGCGATCCAAGGTCGTATCTCTCAAATCTCCAAACAGTTCGAAGAAGCAGGCAGTGATTATGACAAAGAGAAACTGGTAGAGCGCAAAGCCAAGCTGGCTGGTGGCGTGGCAGTAATCAAAGTTGGCGCTGCAACTGAAGTTGAAATGAAAGAGAAAAAAGCACGCGTGGAAGATGCGTTACATGCAACCCGTGCGGCAGTGGAAGAAGGAATTGTTCCTGGCGGCGGCGTTGCATTGTTGCGTGCGAAGGCAGTAGTGGCAGCCTTGAAGGGTGACAACCATGACCAAGATGCGGGTATTACTATCGTGTTGCGCGCCATGGAATCGCCACTACGTTGTATTGTAGATAATGCAGGCGATGAGCCTTCGGTAGTGGTCAGCAAGGTGCTGGAAGGCAAAGGCAACTATGGCTATAACGCTGCGAGCGGACAGTATGGTGACATGCTGGCGATGGGCGTGGTTGACCCTACTAAGGTTACCCGTATTGCACTGCAAAATGCTGCTTCTATCGCTGGCTTGATGCTGACTACTGGATGCATGGTGGCTGAGTTAGATGAAGACAAGCCTGCCGCTGATTTGGGTGGCGGTATGGGTGGTATGGGCGGTATGGGCGGTATGGGTGGTATGGGTGGTATGATGTAATTGTTGCGATTAACTAGTAGCTGAAGCTGACAAACCCTGCCTTGTGCAGGGTTTTTTGGAATTTACAAACAGTACAGTTGGCATTGTTGCGTGTGTGCTCTATCTCAATTCTAAGGTTCCTTAAATTGTATTTTGTCGTTATAATGCGCACCTTCGCATAGGCCTGGTAGCTCAGTTGGTAGAGCAGTGGATTGAAGATCCTCGTGTCGGTGGTTCGATTCCGCCCCGGGCCACCAAATTAAATAAAGGCTTGCAGGATTTATATCCTGCAAGCCTTTATTGTTAGCATAATGGCGTTAAACAGTCATGCTATTTTTAGTGGTGTCTATCTTTTAGTTTATCAATCTCAGTCCTGAAATGTTCGTTATAACCGTCTACTCTATCACCTAGCTCAATGTAGCCACGTAACGTTGAATGTAATCAATCAATAGGGCGAGTGACCTAGCTATGTTTTACAGGATTGCAATGAATGTCATCGACGTGCCGCGAAAGCTCAATTTTATTTAGGGTTTGATGTTCCAAATACCACAGCTGTCAGATGCCACACTCAAGTTTGGCTTGGCGGCTGGCAGAATGCGATCGCCTTTTGCTAGTCGTTATGAGACCTCTGTCTTGAGGAGCAATCAGCGCAGTGAATAGTCGGCATAGCCCGGTAGCAAGCGTTATTTCGCATATATGTGTAGGGGAGATCGCAGGATTAGACTCGATTGATAAAGCCCCAAACAACTGACATGCTTTCCACATCCGTCACTCTGTAAGGCTACCCCATGGCGCCTTTTTTGCCTTTCCACATTGTTTGGTTAGCTCTTGCCGGGACTCGTCTTCAACCACTGCCGGCCTGGCGAGATGAAAATGGGGGGAGTTAGTCAGCGCATGTTCGTATGCAACACTGTAATGGCGCTGGGCGTGCCCTATAGCTGTTTGTCGTTCTGGTTGAAGGTATGCACCATCTCCCAACAACATCGCAGAGCAAATCGTAGATGATATGTGGTACGCAAAGGGCAGTGCCCTGAATTGCTGCCAATGTGAATTGTCAGCCGAAATACTCGTCGGGTACCTGCGTAATCCTTGACCCGGCAATGAACGAACTGCTAATATACCCAGTGAATCACTCAACTAATTTTTAGAGGCTATAATATGGACGTACAAGCGCTTATCAAGGAACAGGTAACCAGTAATCCTGTGGTGTTGTATATGAAAGGTACAGCAGAATCTCCACAATGTGGATTTTCTGCCAATGTAGTACAAACTCTCAGAGCATGCGGCTTGAAAAATCTTGTCACTGTTGACGTGCTCTCTGATCCTGAAATCCGCCAAGGTATCAAAGAGTATTCTGATTGGCCAACTGTTCCTCAGCTCTATGTACATGGCAAATTTATCGGTGGCTGCGACATCGTGACCGAGATGTATAACAACGGAGAGTTGAAGACATTACTCGATTCATAAAGAAATCGTTTAGGAATCAAATTTTTTGGGCGACCGCAAGGTCGCCTTTTTTAATATTTAATTTGGCCTTGCGAGGTACTTTCGCGCTTGCGCGATGGCAGTTTCAACTTGCTGAGGGGCGGTGCTGCCTATGTGGTTGCGGCTGGCCAACGAACCTTCCAGTGTGAGCACAGAGTAAACATCATCTGCAATGAGTGACGAGAATTGTTGTAGTTCTTCCAGCTTTAGATCGCTCAGGTCACAGTTGCGCTGTTCGGCAAAGCGTACCGCCAGCGCGACCGCTTCGTGCGCATCACGGAACGGTATTCCCTTCTTTACCAGATAATCGGCCAAATCTGTGGCCGTGGCATAACCTTGCAAAGCAGCGTCGCGCATAGCTTCCGGTTTGACAGTGATGCCACCAACCATGTCGGCGTAGATACGCAAGGTTTGAGTTAGTGTATCTACCGTATCGAACAGGGGCTCTTTGTCTTCCTGGTTGTCCTTGTTATAGGCCAGTGGCTGGCCTTTCATTAGTGTCAATAAGGTTACTAGATTACCGTTCACACGGCCGGTCTTGCCGCGTACCAGTTCCGGCACGTCTGGGTTTTTTTTCTGCGGCATGATGGAAGATCCAGTGCAAAATCGGTCAGCAATGTCGATGAAGCCGAAGCGTGGGTTCATCCACAGGATCAATTCTTCTGATAGACGTGATAAATGTGTCATGGTGAGCGCTGCGCAAGCAGTGAATTCGATGGCAAAATCGCGATCGGATACTGCGTCTAGAGAGTTCTCACATACTCCGTCAAAACCAAGAAGTTTCGCCACCATCTCGCGTTTAATCGGGTAGCTGGTACCTGCCAAAGCGGCCGCACCAAGTGGCAGGCGGTTGACACGTTTTCGACAATCTATGATGCGTTCCGCATCGCGTTTAAGCATCTCGAAATACGCCATCAGGTGATGCGCGAAACTCACTGGTTGCGCTACCTGTAAATGGGTGTAACCCGGCATTATGGTGTGCGTGTGCTGTATGGCAAGATCAGTTATTGCAGATTGCAAACTGCGAATGAGTTCGCGCAGTTCGTCGATGGCGTGACGCAAATATAAGCGTACATCGGTTGTTACTTGGTCGTTACGCGAGCGCCCGGTATGTAAACGCTTACCTGCATCGCCTACTAGAGTGGTCAGGCGCTTTTCGATGTTGAGATGTACGTCTTCCAGATCGAGTGACCATGCGAATTCGTCGTTGAGAATTTCATGTTCGATTTGTGTCATGCCACGACGGATATCAGCTAAATCTTGCGAGGCGATGATGCCGCATGCCTCCAGCATTTGTGCATGAGCCAGCGATGCTTGAATATCGAACGGCGCCAGTCGCTTATCAAACTCTATCGAAGCTGTATATCGCTTCACCAATTCCGCTACTGGTTCGGCAAATCGTCCCGACCAGGTTTTATTGTCTTGCATAGTCATCGTCTCTTGTCCAGAATGTGCGGTATATACAGAGATGTATCTGTCATGCCAAATATGCAAAGTATAAATCAAAACACGCTGTCCGATGCGTTACCCGATTTTCGTAAATTGGGTGTCATGTTGCGTAGTCTGTTGTTAGTCAATGGCATGGCATTGTTGGTTGCCATTGCACAGGCATCATCTTGGCAGGATATTGTAGAGCGCATGATAGACATTTCAGCGTTGCTGCAACCAGTGTTGATATTGAACTTATCGCTATTGTTCATGCTTAACCCCTGGCTAGAACGACTGACCTACAAGCAGGGCACCACTGTAGTACTGCTATTGGCAATGACTGTCACACTGATGATTTATCATTTGGTGGGAAGGCTGTTCGTTGACACCATAGCGCATGGATATTTCTATACTGGGCGTAACGCCTTGCTCGGTGGTGTTATTGCTAGCCTTTTGTTAGTTTATTTTCGATTTCGTGCCGGCGTTTTTTCCCCCGCCCTGGATGAGGCGCGCTTGCAGGCATTGCAGGCTCGTATTCGCCCACACTTCCTGTTTAATACTATTAATGCTGTGCTCGGTATCATTCGTGCCGACCCAAAGCGTGCTGAGACTGCATTGGAAGATATGGCTGACCTGTTCCGTATGGCAATGGCACACGATGGCGATTTAGTGCCTGTGCGACAAGAAGTGGCACTTGCCCGTCAGTACCTCGCGCTGGAACAATTACGCTTAGGCGAACGTCTAAAGGTGGACTGGTATACCGAAAATATGCCGGATGATGCGCTGCTGCCACCACTGATATTGCAGCCGCTACTTGAAAATGCCGTGTATCACGGCATAGAGCCACTGGCCAAGGGTGGGTTTGTCGACATAAAGCTGTATCGCAAAGACCATGAAATGCACCTCGAGATGTATAACCCGCGTCAGGAACAAGGCAGCCACCATGTAGGCAACAAAATGGCGTTGAGCAATATACGTGAACGTTTAGCACTGCAATTCGATGCCGATGCAAGTTACACGGTAGAGATTGGCAAGGATTTTTACCGAGTGCATATCAAGCTGCCATATGTTAAGGAGCCCCCAAAGTCTCATCTTTCGCGTGATAAAAACAAAGTTCAAACTCTTGCGTGAAGAGAAGGGGTATATTGTCCAGTGTTGACTTAAGGAGAGTCCAGTGAACGATGTTGAAATTCCACTCACTGTTTTTATAGTGGATGACGAGCCACCTGCACGTAATCGCCTTAAGGATCTGCTTACCGATTGCGCCGAACAACTGCCGCTGCAACTGATGGGCGAAGCAGGCAACGGATATGAGGCGCTTGATAAATTATCCGAAGTGCAAGTTGATGTGGTGCTGGTAGATATCCGGATGCCGCAAATGGATGGTATTGAGTTGGCGCAGCACCTCAACAAATTGCCTAAACCGCCAGCAATCATTTTCACTACCGCCTATGATGTTTACGCCATTCAGGCTTTTGAGTTGCATGCCGTTGATTATCTGCTCAAACCTATTCGGCTCGGCCGTTTATCCGATGCCCTCACGCGTGCGCGTTCTGCTGTGCCTTTACGAAGTGAAAAACTGCAGGAACTTACCCCCGAGCCGCGCAAAAATATTGCAATTCACGAGCGTGGCAAGATCCATCTTATTCCCATCGAACAAGTGCTGTATCTGCGCGCCGAGCTGAAATACGTTACTGTACGCACAGTGGAACGCGAATACCTGATTGAAGAATCACTTGGCGCGCTGGAAAAGGAATTTGCTGCACGTTTTATTCGTATCCATCGCAATTGTTTGGTGGCTAAAGACGAGATCGTCGGCTTTGAAAAAGTTGTCGACGAGAAAGGTGGCGAATCACACTGGACAGTCAATCTCAAGAGATTGGACGAGATGTTACCGATTAGTCGCAGGCAGCGGTTTATTGTGAAAGAGTTTGGTTAGTTGGTTGCTCAAAACTTTATTCATCTTGTTGAACTAACCAAACATTAATGTTTGTTGTAACCAGAATACAGGTGTAATTAAGCTGCTTGAATGTATCCGAAACCCTTCCAAGACCCAATGCTAATTGAATGGCAATAACATCGCCTCAACTATCCGCTATTCCGCAATCCCGCCGCAATCCCGTTTATTGTCAGGTGTATCCCACGTTTAACTAAGTAGTGGTTATCGCCCGAGCGGTGGCGGTGCAATAACCCCACTTGCAAGTGGTTAAGCGGGTCAATGTAGGGAGTGCGCGTAGTGAGGCTACGCGCCAAGGTTGGATTACCTTCCAGCAAGGTGGTTGCGCCGGTGATGGCGAACAGCATGTCCACCGTGCGTTGCCATTCTGTTTCTATCATGTCGAAGATGATGTGACGCAAGGTTTCGTCCGGTACCAGTTCAGCATAACGTGAGGCGATGCCCATGTCTGTTTTGGATAGAACCATGTCCATATTGGAGAGCAGGCCGCGAAAAAAAGCCCAGTTTCGATACATGGCTTGTAGTTGCTGTAGCCCGGATTCGCCTTCACGCTCAATAAATTGTTGTATCGCGCTGCCAAAGCCATACCAGCCAGGCAATAGTACACGGTTCAAGCTCCAACTAAACACCCAAGGAATAGCACGCAAGTCCTCGATGTTGTTGGATGCCTTGCGCGAGGAGGGGCGACTGCCAATGTTGAGCTCAGCAATTTCTCGGATTGGTGTAGCCGCGAAAAAATAATCGGTAAAACCGGGCGTCTCATACACCAGCTTGCGGTAGGCGGCGAAGGCATCCAAGCTGAGCGCTTCCGCAATGCGGAGGTATTCCGGCATGGTGTTATCATTATCATCGCCATGGTGGTGCAGCAATGTAGCTTCCATGGTGGCGGCGATGAGAATTTCCAAATTGCGTCGTCCGATCTCAGGGTCAGAGTATTTGCTGGAAATGACTTCGCCCTGCTCGGTAATGCGGATTTGACCGTTTACGCTGCCCGGCGGCTGTGCCAGGATCGCCTCGTAACTTGGGCCACCACCGCGTCCCACTGTACCGCCACGGCCGTGGAAAAGTCGCAATTCAACACCATGGTTTTCGAACACCTTAACCAGCTCGAGTTCAGCCTTATAGAGTTCCCAATTGGCGGTAAGGTAACCCCCATCTTTATTGCTGTCGGAATAACCCAGCATTACTTCCTGTGTATTGCCGCGGCTCTTTAGCAATTCACGGTAGAACGGAATGGAGAATAGTTCGTTCATGATCACGCCGCAAATACGCAAATCGGCTATAGTCTCGAATAGCGGCACAATGTTGAGATGTAACTCATGATCATTTTCCAGCAAACCGACTTGTTGCAGCATCAGTGCCACTTCGAGCAGGTCGCTTACTGCATCAGTCTTGGAAATAATGTAGTTGGGTAACGCAACATGACCAAATTGGGAGTGGATTTTTGCAGCCACTTGCATCAGTTGAAGCTCGCTTTTTACGATAGCAGAGTATTTTTCAATATCATTGACCAATATCTTGCCTGCCTGTAGCGCTGTAATTAATACGCTGCAGCGATCTGCTTCATCCAGCCTGGGATAATTGGTGCTGTCTGAATGGGCGAGTATTTCGCTCACTACTTGCTCATGCACGCCGCTGTGCTGGCGCATATCCAGCGATGCAAGATGAAAACCAAATAACTCGACTGCGCGGCGCAGGCAACCCACTCGTCCGCGTGCCAGATATACCGCACCATGTTGTTCAAGCGAATTAATAATAATATCAAGGTCAGCTATATATTCTTGCGCATTAGCGTAAGGTTTGGCATTTCGGCTAACCGGTTGAAAGTGTTTGACGTGATATCCAAGCTGTGCTGTAGTCGCGACCAAACGCGAGTAGATTGCGATCAGAGCACGGCGATAGGGTTCGTCTTTACGGTTTATCGCTTTGTCTGGCGACCGGGCGGAAAATTCTTCCAATTCCTTGCTGACATTTACCCACCGAGTAGACAGGCTGAGTCGCTTACGAAGCAGGTGAGTTTCCGACAGATAATATTCCAGCGTTGTAGCCGAATGCCGCATTACGGTATCCAGCATAACTTGATGCGTGACAAATGGGTTGCCATCACGGTCGCCCCCGATCCAGCTGCCGATGCGCATAAATGGCGGAATGCGCAGACGCTTGCCAAAACGCGCTTCGATCTGCTTTTCCAGGCTGGCATAAATATGGGGGATTTCCCTGAAAAAGGTATAGCGGTAATAGGCTAGACCATTTTTCACTTCATCCAGCACTGATAATTTTGATGTACGCAACATGCGTGTATGCCACATAATCAGCACGAAGCGGCGCAATGCTTCTTCATTGTCGGCCAGCTCGTCTGGCGTCATTTCGATCCGATCGCGGTCTGATAGCAAACTGGCGATGATGAGCTGGCAGTCGCGGATGCTCTTTCGCTGCACCTCAGTAGGATGTGCTGTGAGCACCGGAGAGATCATCGCCTTGTCAAAAAATCCCTGCACTGCCTCAACGGTAATATGCTTTTCCTGTATACGGTCGAAAGCCAATTGCACACTTCCCTCCTGTGGAGGGGAGATGGCAATTAGATGCGCGCGACGGCGACGATTATGATGTAAATCTTCAGTAATATTAGCTAGTTGCGAGAAATAACTGAAAGCACGAACTACGGACACTGTATCCTGCGGTGATAACGCATCCAAGATTTGTTCCAGTTGATCGCGATCGCTCTCGTCCTGAGTCTTGCGGAAATGCACTGCGCAACGCCGCACGTTCTCGACCAAATCGAAGGTTTTATCGCCCTCCTGCTCGCGCAAGGTGTCACCAAGGATACGTCCGAGCAGACGAATATCTTCGCGCAATGGCGTGTCTTTCAAGCAAATGTCGGCAGGCGTGGCAAGTAAGTTCATAGTATTTATCTTCTTAACTGGTATCTTCTACAGCATACGGTATAACGCGCGCGCAATAGGCTCATGTTAGAATGCGGCGCAATCGAATTTACAACTATGGATTCAGGAAAACCAATGAATCAAGTATTTCAGGCGCAAGCCACCCCCGCAAAACTGGTCATCGTATCGCGTGAAAGCGCGTTGGCAATGTGGCAGGCAGAATTTATCCGTGATCGGCTAAGTGCATTATACCAACAAACCGAAATCAGTATATTGGGCATGACCACGCAAGGTGATCAAATTCTTGATGTAACGCTGTCTAAAATCGGTGGTAAAGGTTTATTCGTAAAAGAGCTTGAGACTGCGTTGGAAGATGGGCGCGCTGATATTGCGGTGCATTCGCTGAAGGATATTCCAATGCATTTGCCCCCGGGATTTATGTTGGCCTGCATTGACAAACGTGAAGATGCGCGTGATGCCTTCGTATCTAACCTCCATGTTAATCTCGAATCATTACCGCCGGGCAGTGTGGTAGGTACTTCAAGCTTGCGCCGTGAAAGTCAGTTGCGAGCACGCTTCCCCCATCTAAAAATTGAGTCACTACGAGGAAATGTACAGACTCGTTTGCGCAAACTGGACGAAGGCCAATATGCTGCCATTATTCTCGCCGCTGCGGGTTTGAAGCGTTTGGGATTAGGCGATCGTATCCGTGATTTAATTTCTCCTTCCGACAGCCTGCCGGCAGTGGGTCAGGGTGCGCTTGGCATTGAATGTCTTACCTCCCGCCCTGACCTGGAAGTGTTGTTGCGTCCATTGCACCATGCGGACACTGCTATTTGTGTGCGGGCGGAGCGTGCTTTAAGCCGTGCATTGGCGGGTAGTTGCCAAGTACCGCTAGGTGGTTTTGCAGAAATAGTTGGCAATGAATTGCGCTTGCGAGGTTTTGTCGGCAGCCCGGACGGTAGACGCATGGCGCATGCCGAACTATGCGGTTCAACTGTCGACCCAGAAGCACTGGGTAATGCTGTGGCGCAATCATTGCGCACGCAGGGTGCAGATGAGATCCTTGCTGCTCTATGAAATTCGATACCACGATACAAAAAATACAATTTATTTTGGCGGATATAGCCCTTTGCGAAGTAAGAGTGAGTGACTTTATTTTTTGCCCATGGTTTTTGACTTTGCACCGCAGCATGTTTGTGATAAAACAAAATTCATTTTGACACTATGCAACCGCAGCCACTAGCCGGATTGAACATCGTGGTGACCCGCCCGCGCGAACAGGCGGAGAATTTGGCAGATCGCATAACACAGGCTGGTGGGCGAGCCACCCTATTTCCTCTGTTGGAAATCAGCCCAGTGCTTGACTCGCAGTCTGTGCAAGCACTTATTGCCCGCCTGCATGAATTCAATCTTGCTATTTTTATTAGTCCCAATGCCGTGCGTTATGGTATGGAAGCGATTATTACTGCAAGAAAACTTCTTTCTCTTAATCAGCCCAGCGCTTCCCACCTCTTTCCTTTAGCAAACGAAACGGATTCGGGCAGTCAAGCTGGGGATGGTAACGTTAGTGTTTCAATTGAACAACACAATGCATTGCCCGCGACCTTAAGAATTGCGACGATAGGACAAGGCAGTGTTCGCGCACTGCGTGATTACGATGTAAAGAATGTCATTGCGCCACAGAATCGTTTCGATAGCGAAGCCTTGCTGGCGCTGCCGGAGTTGAAAAATATCGCAGGCTGGCGTGTGGTGATTTTTCGTGGCAATGGTGGACGTGAATTATTGGGTGATACCCTTAAAGCACGTGGTGTCAAGGTCGAGTACGTTACATGCTACCAACGATCCAAACCGCATCAAGATGCCACCATATTGCTTGCTGCTAATCCAGATGCCATTACAGTGACCAGCAGCGAGGCTTTAGGTTATTTATGGGACATGCTGGATAGCGTGGCGAAAAAGCAGCTTGCCGCCGTGCCGTTATTCGTCCAGCATGCACGCATTGCCGAAACCGCGCATAAGCTGGGTTGGAGCGAAGTGGTACTGACTGGAGAAGGGGATGACGGTTTGATATCAAGTTTGGCAGTATGGGCAAAGAAAAATGCTCCAAACAGAATTGGAAAGAAGCTATGACCAACCAAGAGTCACCCTCCGAACCAATCAATCCCGTTATACCGGAGGCCGTAATAGCGCCTGCCGATTCGTCGCATAATCGTGTGGGAAATATCATTTCGCACATTAGTATTATGCGAATAGTGTTGGCTGTAGTGCTGGCAGTGTTCCTATGGCAGTGGTTTGACACTCACCTCCAGATCAATAATATGCAACAGGATTTGGCGCGCCGCTTGGCCGAAATGGACGGTAACAACAAGGCAAACCAGGTGTTAACGACGCAAGTGCAGGAGACTATGCGCGAACTGTCTGTCAAAGTCGGCGTGCTGGAAGCGCATTCTGCCGAAGCGCAGAATCAGCGAGCCGCGCTGGAGACTCTGTATCAAGACTTGTCCGGTAGCCGTGATGAGACAGTCCTGGCTGAAGTGGAACAGCTGCTGCTGATCGCTGAGCAGCAATTGCAACTTTCTGCCAATGTGAAGGCGGCATTAATCGCCATGCAACAGGCCGATGATCGCCTTAAGCACATGGATCGTGCTGCCTTAAATGGATTGCGTAAGGCTATCAATCGCGACATAGACAAGTTGCGAACATTGCCAGATGTAGATGTACAGGATATCAAGTTCCGCCTCGACAATCTCATCGCTGAGGTGGACACCTTGCAGCTAGTACAGGACATTGCTCATGTGCCGCAGGAAAAAAATATCGCCATGATCACGCCAGTGAGTGATGAGGCCGCATGGCGAAGGTTGCTGCGCGAAGTCTGGGAAGATATGAGTCGCTTGGTTCGCATCGAAAATACACAAAAGCGTGAGTTGCCGCTACTACCACCTACGCAAACTTTCTTTTTACGTGAAAATTTGAAGTTGCGCCTATTATCCGCACGTCTTAGCTTGTTGTCGCGAGACGATATGAGCTTTAAACATGATCTGCAGTCGGCACAGGAATGGATAATACGTTATTTTGATGTTCAATCCACCAGTGGTGCGCTGGCTGTAACTACCTTGCAGAAGCTGCGGGAGTCCAGTATCAACATTGAGCTGCCGGACGTGAGTGCGAGCTTGGAAGCTGCGCGTAACTATCGCTCATCGCTCGGCAAGGAGTCACGATGAAATTCCTGGTGTGGCTACTAGGATTATTCTCGCTAGCCGTGGCGCTGAAGTTGGCAGCACACAATCCCGGCTACCTGCTGCTGGTGTATCCGCCCTACCGAATTGAAATGTCGCTCACCTTGTTTATACTGATGCTGTTAACCCTGTTCGTGCTGGGATATTTCGCCGTGCGCTTGGCGTTATCCGCCATCCACCTCCCCGCTTATGTGCGCCAGTTCCGCATTGAACGTGCTCACAGTAAAGGACGCTCAGCCATGACGGAAGCACTTAACGCGTTCTTCGAAGGACGCTACGCGGTGGCGGAAAAGGCTGCGATACGCGCGATGGAGTTTGCCGAAAGCGCTGACCTTAACTCTGTCATTGCAGCACGTGCAGCGCATGAGCTGCGTGAATTCGACAGGCGAGATGCTTACCTGGCTCCAGCTGAGAATAAGTCGGCAGGCGGATCCACCATGCGCTTGATGGCACAAGCTAAATTTAATCTCGATCAGCATCAACCTCAGGCCGCACTTCAATCACTGAAAGAATTGCGCGAAAACGGGGTAAAAGGACATGTCGGTGCACTTCATCTTGAGCTTAGAGCACAGCAACAGGCACGGAATTGGGATGCAGTACTAGATATCGTAGATAAGTTGAAAAAGCGCAGTGCAATGGATGACGCCGCTGCTGCGCAGATACGTCAACAGGCTTGGCTGGAAAAAATCCGCACACAGACGCTGGATGCTCCAGCGTTGCTGGCCATTTGGAAAAGCACCCCTGGCGAATTCAGAAAGCGCCCTAAAGTTGTAGCGGCTGCTGCGCGTGCTTTTATCCATCAGGGGGATTGCCGTAGCGCAAAGCAGATTATAACTGACAGGCTGAACGCGGAATGGGATAGCGACTTGATAATACTATACGAGGAATGCCTGACGGGCGAAGTTGGGAGCCATATTGAGCAGGCGGAGCGTTGGCTCAAGCAGCATCCTGATGATTCCGGTTTGCTGCTGGTGCTGGGGAGACTGTGCTTACATCAAGGGTTGTGGAGTAAAGCGCAAAACTATCTGGATGCCAGTAACAGCATTACACCCAGCAGCGCTGCATATACCGCGCTCGGTCAATTATCTGAAAAACTGCAGCAACCAGACGAGGCATTTAAGTATTTTCAGAAAGCAATGGCATTGATGCAGGGAAATAAGCAAGCGTAGCCTGAATGAAGCGGTGGTGTATGTTTGCGCTCTTGTTGTCAGGAAGCTTCTAACGGTTGTGAAATCGAATCTAAGAATCAACTGAGGCGGGTCCAGAGTACTCTGGATGTCTTTGATGGATGACTACATGTTTACAACTTTGATCGCCTTCATATTGCTAGCACGAATATTTCATAAACCGCTCATAAATGGTCAACCCTGCCATTGTCGTACCCTACCCACATCTACATGGATAAAATCAGAGCCAGGATAATAGCCTACGCCGCCGCCGTGCAGCATTAATGCCGCACGGCGCACTTGGATAAGATCATGCCCGGGAACACGGATATCAGTCGCCTTGCCGTCCAGATGCATACTGTGCTTGGCTACGCCACCGCTTCTCGCCGCGAGCATGGCATTGGTGGCGGGCGAGCGATATCCGGAAATAATATGGAAAGGCTGGCTAGCTTCGATCGTGCTGTTGATGTCATATAGCAAATCAAGCAGCGCAGGAGACATGTTTTTTATTTCGTTATTTCGGTGGTCACGCAGCACGTGATTGATATCAGCTAAGGCTTCGGGGATATAGCCACCCTCTGCCCAATAGACTGTTTTTATACTTTCCCCGGTATGCGTGTTATAGAAGGCTAATGCCCGTTCCCTGGCCGCAATATCACGCAGTGCGGCATGCGCCGGGAAGGGAGACAATCCAGCGGCAGCGACCAGCATCCCCAATTTTAGAAATTGACGACGGCTTTTATCTTTTATTGTGACTTTCATAGGGTACCTCTATTTGGAATGTGGACTGGCAATCCCACTTCACGAGCCAGCCCTTCCTTTAGTTGAATGACTTCTTTCACTTTGCTCCAGTCTACCATGTCACCAAATCTTTGGATCCGAGCCGAGCTCTCAACAATGGTTATCGGATCAATACTCTTCTTATAAACATCCCGATTCACTTCAAGAAAAATACGGCCATCCTTAAGGCGCACCAGCAATGCAGGGACATAAATGATCTTGCCAGGTTGTTTTTTGCGTACCTGCTGAAAAAGTGCGGCAATGTCATCCGGATGCAGACGGATGCAGCCATGACTCAGGAAATGATAGATACTCGCCGGTGCGATGGTGCCGTGAATACCAATTCCCGGAAGGCTAAGGCCAATCCAGTGCTTGCCCAATGGATTCTCTGGCCCTGGCGGCACTTGGGTCAGCACAATCTTCCCTTCTCGCCGCATTTCTTCCTGGATTGACTTGGGCAAATACCACGTCTTGTTTTCCTGGAGATTAATTACATTGAAGTTACCTATTGGTGTTCGCCAGTTCGGGCGTCCCAGGCCCACTGGATAATGAGTCATCAGCATGCCTGCTTGAAAATAATACAACATCCGCTGCGGCAGATTGATCAGTATGCCATCCGTCAACTGTTCCGGAATGATATGACGGTTATCAATCTGCAACAGCTGACCCAGTTGTAGAGGGGTGTCTTTATTTATCCCATTCATCCGCGCAAGAGCGGACACCTCTATACCAAAACGGGCGCTGATCTTGGTCAGAGAATCGCCTCGTTGGACAGCATATTCAAACTGCTCACCCACCAGCGCAGCAGGAAACTCCATCGTAGCCTGTGCCCCTTCAATGGAAGCTGAAACAGAGGCTTCAGGAGCAGATGCTGGAGCTGGGTCTTCATTTTTGCTGTAAGCGAACCTTGCCAAAACACACAATAGAATCCCCAAGAAGAACACCAATACGTTTTTTTGTGCATCTAAAGATATTCTCACTAGCGAGTAGGTCCTCCAGAAAGCAATCGACTTGAATTAAACAACTTGGACAATTTTGTTGCTGCCCCCGTTATATCCTCCGAGCCAAATAAAGCCGAAATTACCGCCAGCGCATCTGCCCCCGCATGTACTAACGATGCGGCATTGTGCAGGGTGACGCCACCTATTGCTACCAGTGGTACGGCAAGTTCGGCACGCGCCTGCTGCAATAGTTCAATATCTACTACTTCAGCATTGGGCTTTATGATCGAGGGGAAAAATGCTCCGAATGCCACGTAATCCGCACCTGCATGAACTGCATCTTGAGCCAGTGACAAACGGTTATAGCAAGAAATACCGATAATTTTATTCATTCCCAGTGCAGCACGCGCCGTATCAACGCTACCATCTGCTGCCCCTAAATGCACGCCATCCGCATCTATGTGTGCCGCCAGTTGTACGTCGTCATTTACAATAAACGTTATGGCAAATTCACGCGTCAGTTCGCGTAAGGCGCAAGCCTGTTCCAATCGCTGCACAGAATTTGCTGATTTATTACGATACTGCAAAACGCGGACCTTGCCTGCCAGTGCCAGTCGCACTCGATACAGCAAATCTGTTGTATCAGCACAATCTGGCGTAATGGCGTATATGCCGCTAATGGCGTACGCTGGGTTCATCCTCTTCGTCATCACGGGCCCAAAATAAACGATCTGGAATGTGCTGTCCCATGCCGGGTCGGAAGGCATATTGCAATGCCTGCCATGTAAATTCCTGAGCCTCTTTCACCGCCTCATTCATTGACAGGCCGTTTGCCAGCAAAGAGGCAATGGCCGAGGCCAATGTGCAGCCGGAACCATGGTAAATGCCTGATAGTCTTGTCCAGCTATCGCTACGCACAATTACGCCACTCTCGCCGTAAAGTGTGTTAATCACCTTGGGCGAATGTTCGTGCGTGCCCGTCACCAATACATATTCACAACCAAGCTGCACAATGCGCTTGGCACACTCGGCCAAGTCGGGATTATCTTCGTCATTATCTTCATCTTGAATGAGGCGGCGTGCCTCTATGCTATTCGGTGTCAGTATAGTAGTCTGTGGCAGTAACAGCTCACGCAGTGCGTCCAACATGTCCTCATCGGCTAGTTCATCGCCGCGGCCGGATGCCAAAACTGGATCGAATACCAACGGAATATCGGGATAATCTGAAATTACTTCAGCAATTGCCGCAATATTCTCTACGCTGCCCAGCAGGCCGATTTTGAATGCTGCCACGGGCATGTCTTCCAGCACTGCACGTGCCTGGTCAGATACCCACTCAGCATCAATTGGCAATATGTCTTCTACCCCACCAGTGTCTTGTACCGTGACTGCTGTCACAACGGACAGGGGATGACAACCCATGCTGGCAATAGTCAGAATGTCAGCCTGCAAACCTGCCCCCCCGCTGGGATCAGTGGCACCAAAAGCAAGGACAATAGGCGGGATATCAGACATGGCAGTATGTGTCATTGTAAAATACAAAATTAAAATGCAATTTTAACTGAAATTACTCTCCATGACCCCGAACCCCGAATATAAAACCTATATGTGCCTGATTTGCGGTTGGCTATACGACGAAGCCACCGGCTCCCCGGAAGATGGAATCTTGCCTGGCACGCGCTGGGAAGATGTGCCTATTAACTGGACTTGCCCGGAATGCGGGGCGCGTAAGGAAGATTTTGAAATGATTGAATTCTAATTTCCCGCAGGTTTAATCCCCTACTTTTTGGCGCAAAAGCTAGCTGACAGTCAGTGAATTGTAAGAGCGCAGTTAATATCTCTCAGCTTGCGGCGGGGTACTTTACCTACTCAGCTTTAAAAACAGCTTGTATTTGCATCAAGTCGAGTGTATAAAAACAGACAGCAGGATTGGGTATGATCGGAACGTAAGCCATTTGGGAGACGCTTATCGAGACTGCAATAAATACAATCTAAAGTGAGTATTTTACCGGTATCAAACCGGTTAAGTCGGTAACCCATATATCGACATATAACGCCGCGCAAAGCGGCGTTATTCTCTCCTAAGCCTGTTTAGATTACAAAATTGATTTGCAATGACTTTTATGGTTGTTTCGGGAGATTCCTGTTTCCATTTTTTGCGGAGTCTGGCTTGTTATGCCAACAATAGCCTCATTTGACCAGGTTGTAGGCTATTGAGGTGGACAGGAATCGCTGGTTACAATATCTTGCCACGATGCCGCAATGTAGGCATCAAGCCGATATTTTTCATTCGGCCAACGTATTACTGCGATAAAGAAAGCTGCAATTTCACTACAATGTCCTGGCAACACGGATGCCTGTATAAGAGTTACGGCTCAACTGATCGCTCATGAATCGCACAGCGGAGCGCGCGTCCCTCGGATCAATGATCCAAGAGCCGCCGCGTAGCACTCGCCATTCCTGATTGCTAAGGGTGCTTGTTGCACCGCCAGACGACCAAGCTTTGCCATCTGCTGGAGCCCCTCTGTAGGTGTCATGCCATGTATCCTCAACCCATTCCCATACATTTCCCAGCATGTCATACAACCCAAATACGTTAGGCGCAAAACTGCCTACTGGCGAGGCGCGCTTACAACTCCATTCGCTTTTGCTATCTTGGCAGTTGCAGTTGTTTTTGCCAAGCTCATCACCCCAGTAATATTCCGTCATCGATCCGGCACGACACGCGTATTCCCATTCAGCCTCTGTCAGCAAGCGGTAGCTCTTGCCGGTCTGCGTTGAGAGCCAACGCACATAGGCTTGGGCATGAATAAAATTAACATTGGTCACTGGCAGATTGTCGCCTGCCCAACCGTTATCTGCAGGGGAATAGGCTGTCTCGCCGGATATGACGAAACGCTTCCATTCCGCCACTGTAACCGGATATTTCCCTACTGCAAATGGGCTGGAAAAGGTAACCTTATGCTTGTTAGATGCTTCACCCATACGATAACTGCCTGCCGGTATCACCACCATCTCAGGCGTATCCGGCCCATCGCGAAAAACTTTGGCAAGCCCGGCTGCGGTTGCCTCCGCCATTTGTTTCAGTTGAATTTGTTCTACCGACCAGCACTCGATGCCCAGCGGTCCATTCAACTCTTCTTTCTGCTCCCTACGCTTTGCCTGGGCCTGTGCATGTTCCTCCGCCAGGCAGATGAAATTGGTGACCTCGTCATTATCAGATGCCTGCACCCATTCTTTTTCCACTAATCCATCTTGTGTGATGGCATTAATAAGGTGGCTACCTACAGGCAGAAAAAAACGACGGGGTATGTTTTTTTCCAGTTGACCCTGATCTTCACCATTTACCTCGAGATAACAGTCCATGTCGGACTCGAGCAACAAAGTAATCTGTCGGGGCGAAGCAGCAGTATTAACTGTAGACTTGCTACCGAAATCGGGATCGTTGGGATGGTCTTCGCGCTGTTCGTTACTCATAAATACCATCCAGTGTTAAAAAATTGAAGAAGAAATGGAGAAGTTTCAAGAACGCCTCTACAAATTTGAAGTCTAACCAAACCCAAGACGCGAGGGAGATTTACAAGGATCTAGTACGCGAGTGTTCACAAATTTAGACTTTTTGAAAAAGTTATAATGAATCAGCCACCGTTTACGGAAGAGTCCTGGCGAGACGAAGGCCGAAATTAAAATTTCTTATGGTCGGCACACTTCCATGACGATGGGCGCAGCGAGCGTACCTCGGAAAGCTACTCCAAGAGCCGCCGCGCATCACGCGACCCAGTTGGTTACCTTCAGACGACCAAGGCTTGCCATCGGCCGGAGCCCCTTCGTAACTATCATGCCATATATCCTCTAACCATTCCCATATGTTACCCAGCATGTCATGCAGCCCAAAAGCGTTGGGTGCAAAGCTACCTACTGGCGAGGCACGTTTACGGCTCCATTCGCTCCCGCTATCTTGACAGTTACAATTGTTATGCCCTATCTCGTCGCCCCAATAATATTCTGTTATCGATCCGGCACGGCAGGCATACTCCCATTCCGCTTCAGACAACAAGCGGTAGATCTTACCTGTCTGGGCTGATAGCCAGCGCACGTAGTTTTGTGCGTCAAACCAACTAACATTGGTTACCGGCAAATTATCGCCTTCCCAATCGTTATCTGACGGGGAGTAGGATATTTCGTCCTTTTCGACATAACATTTCCATTCCGCTACCGTAACCGGGTATTTTCCTATTGCAAAAGGGTGGGTAATGGTAACCTTATATTTATTAAAAGCTTCCCCCCTGCGATAGCTGCCTGCCGGTATTACCACCATCTCGGGAGCATTGGGCCCATCGCGGAAAACTTTGGCAAGTCCAACTTCGGATGCCGCCTTCATTTGTTTTTGTTGTATCTGCTCCACCGAGCAACATTCTATGCCCATCGGCTCGCCCACTTCCTCTTCACGTTTTGCTTGAAGCTGGGCAAACTCTTCCTTCAGTTGAATCAAACAGACAGCCTGCTCTTCACGATTTAAATCCTGCGTCCATTCCTTCTCTAGCAGTCCGTCTTGTGTGATGACGTTGATAAGATGGCTACCCAAGGGCAACACGATACTGAGTGGCTTATTTTCCTGCAGTGCGCCATAGTTATCACTATTCACCATGAGGCGGCAATCCATGTCGGTCTTGAGCAGCAAGATAGTTGTACGACTGCGCTCAGTATCCTTCGGTTTTTGTTCTTCCATATGAGCCACTCTAATCACCTCTCACTGCATAGCCCCGACTTTAAGGGCAAGCTGAATCCCCCTTAACTTTCAGTGCAATCTTCTGAGACACTACAAAAGCCATTGCTGGCCTATCGCACCAAGATTAATTGAGATTGCTCCAGTAATGTTCGTTACTAGATTGAGATTAATTTTGATAAGGGTCAAAAACATAATGGAAACAGTTAAGCGGCCGGTTCATCTAACGTGCTGGCAACTCGAAACCCAAAATCGTCGTATCGGCTAGACGTTACAGCTCGAGCGCGACTGGCGGAGCGAGCAAGTTTCGGACTGCAATCCCAAGAGCCACCACGTACCACGCGTCCCTGCTGATTGCCTCCATACGTCCAAGCTGACTCGTCTGCGGGAGCCCCCTCGTAATTATTATGCCAATGATCCTCCACCCATTCCCACACATTTCCCAACATGTCATGCACACCAAAAACGTTAGGTGCAAAACTGCCTACGCGCGAGGCGCGCTTACAGCTCCATTTGCTACCGCTATCCTGGCAATTGCAATTCAAATCGCCTATTTCATCGCCCCAATAATGCTCGGTAACAGAGCCAGCACGACAGACGTATTCCCATTCCGCTTCAGTCAACAAGCGATAGGTATGGCCAGTCTGGGCAGTTAGCCATCGCGCATAATCCTGCGCATCAAACCAACTAACGTTAGTGACCGGCAGCGTAGTGCCTATCCATCCATTATCAGAAGGACAATGGGGCGGGTCTTCCGGCTCGACGAAAGGCTTCACTTCACTGCCATCACCTGGTGCGCCAAAGTAAACGCTCATCGGTTCTTCTTTGACTTCGCTCTTTGCCTTAACGTATCTTCTCCATTCCTCCACCGTAACTGGATATTTACCTACGGCAAAAGAACGAGTAATAGTGACCTTATGTTTATCAGATACCTCGCCCATTCGATAACTGCCTGCCGGTATAACCACCATTTCGGGATAATCCAGCCCATCACGGAACACTATATCAAGCCCCGCGCATTTCGCAGCCTCCAATTGCTCCTGCCGTATCTGCTCCACTGACAAACATTCTATGCCCAGCGGTTTCCGCATTTCCTCTTCAAGTGCGACTCTTGCTTGGGTATGTTCTTCAGCCAGATGAATAAAATGCTCGACATCTTCTTCCCGATAAAGTGGCTGCACCCATTCTTTTCCCATCAAGCCATCTTGCGTAGCGGCATGAATAAGAGGATACCCCAACGGCAAAAGGAAGCTGCGGGGGTAATCTCTTTTTAGAATGCCCTGATCCTCACCATCGATCGTGAGGTAACAGTCCATATCCGTCTCCAGCAGCAAAGTAGCTACCTGACCATGTTCGGTTTCCTGATGTTTTTGCTCTTCCTGATCAATCACCCAATCATCTCCCTTTCAGACTTTTCATTTTAATAGCGCCCAGCCGATTGCCGAAGCAAACAAGGCAACAGGCTGGGCGTGACAAACCAGAGTGGGCATCTCCGCCCAGATTTAGTTCATTAGGACGGCTTCCATATCTGCGACATGACGTGATGCAATCCAATGTCCAACAGTGTAGGGAAAGTACAAATTAAAATTTAATCACTAAGCGGTCGTTTTATTACAGCGTCCTGGCAACCCGGAAGCCAATACCATAGTTCCGAATTGAAGGTTCAATCCATAAACGAAGGGCAGATCGCGCGTCCCGTGGATCGCTATCCCAACAACCCCCGCGTAACACTCGCCACTGCCGGTTGCCTTCTGACATCCAAGCCGTTCCGTCGTCCGGCGCCCCTTCGTAATTTTCATGCCACGGATCTTCTACCCATTCCCATGCATTTCCATGCATGTCATATAAGCCAAAGGCGTTTGGTTTAAAACTGCCCACGGGCGAGGCACTTTTACAGCTCCATTCGCTCTCGCTGTATTGGCAATTGCAATTATTCTGCCCTATCTCATCACCCCAGTAGTATTCTGTCACTGACCCTGCACGACACGCGTACTCCCATTCCGCCTCAGTCAACAAACGGTATGTATGGCCTGTATGAGTCGATAGCCAGCGCACATAATCCTGCGCATCAAACCAATTGACATTGGTTACCGGCAAGTCACTGTTCGTCTCTTTAACGTAACTTAAAACTTCGTGATGCAAATCAGTTGCCTTTGTAGGGGACTTGAGTAAAACCTTGTTATGCCCACGTACTGTTCCTGTACCAGCCAAATACCCCGCTCCAATACCTGGCAACACCTCATCTTCGGGCCGCAACCTATCGACGAAACGCTTCCACTCTTCCACCGTAACCGGATATTTTCCGACCGCAAAGGGGCGGGAAAAAGTAACCTTGTGCTTCTCAAATGCTTCGCCCATACCATAACTTCCTGCCGGTAGTACTACCATTTCAGGGGTATCTGATTTATCGCGGAATACTATTTCTTCAAATCCAACTTCCTTTGCCGCCACTAGTCGTGCTTGCTGCATTTGTTCCACTGACCAGCACTCTATACCTACAGACTGGTTCAACTCCTCAATTTTTTGATCAATATTCATAATATCTCCGTGGCTTATATATAGGTAATCGCACGGGCTCACAGTCCCGCAGGCACTCGCCAAGAGTTACAACTCGGTGAAACTTTCTCTCTTGTAGAGAAATATTTCAGCCATGCCATATGAAATTTTTAGGTTGCTTTTAAGCTACGTAGCTCGTTTCAGAATAGCCTAAAGCAGCCCTTTCAGTCAACCGAAAGAGTAGCGAGCAAATAAACTGTCTGGACAAGTAACGCATGCTCAACTTTAAACATTCAGCGCCCAAAGAGTGACTATTTAGGGCGTACAAATATGGCTATTAAGTATTGATCGCGCATTCAAGGGCGGCAGCAAGTATTGCTTGAAGAAATGGTGAAACACCTGATTTCGCTCAATCATATACCGCCATCTCAAGTAACTGGGAAAATGTTTGATTGTCACGTCATGAAATCTGCGAGTTCATTTTTTATGGCTATGTCACAACTAGCTGTTGAGTTTGATTTAAAAACTTACCAAATATTTATTAAGTATGGACTTGGCTGTTTTTATTGGTAACGAAAATAATTAATTATCATGCTGTTACAGAGACAGGCCGGATAAATGTGGCATAGCCAATATTATGTAATGGAATCACAAGAGAACCATCAGGCAACAAAAACCCCGCTATATGTTTATTCATGCGGGTTAAATGGACTATTCAGGAATGCCTAAAACAACTCTAACGTCTTCTGCGCCACCACAGCATAGCACCCACCATGGTTAACAGTATAGGCATGGCAATCAGGAGGCTGCCGCTGATTATTGCCAGATGGACTTTGCTTAAGGTAATCTCCCCATCTTTCACTGCGCGAGGTTGAGTGGTGATGAGTCTCTCTTCGTTGCCTAGCCAGTTCGTCATGTTGATGCCGAGATCAAGATTGCCGCCGTTACCGGAATAGGTATTGGCAAGAAACGAACCACTCCCAACGATAACTATACGTTGTTCACGATCGCTTATGTTGCGTTGCAAGGCGAGCGCGATTGTCGCTGGGCCGGGGATGTCATGGGCTTTGTTGAAGTGTGACTTACCTTGTGGCGTGTCGGGGCTAATCCAGCCACGTGGCGCGGCCTCCACCAAAATGGTACGCTGCCATGCAGTATTTTCTTCCCAGTTAATGGCGCGTGCAAAGGGAAAGACCGTGTTCAAGTTGAAGTTTTGTGTGATGGCATGTGCTGGGTAGCCCGCGCCCAGTGCCCAAGTCACAGGGACATTCATTTTTTCTGCTGCGGGATCAATCACAATGCCAGGCGTGAGGATTATGTCCAATTTTTCGGCCAGACGCTCCAGTCCATGCAATGGCTCGGCGTCTACTAGCCACAGCAGGTTACCGCCGCTGGCGATATAGCGCAGTAGTTTATCTATTTCACCCTGCAGCAGATCGATTTGCGGCTGCGTGATGATCAGCATGCTGGCATTGCTTGGCACTTCCTGTGCCAGTGTTAAATTCAGGCTGTTAAGGCGAAAGCCATTTTGTTGTAGCCGCTTGCCGAATTCACCGAGATCGTGGTTTGCGATGCCTTCCAGATTGCGTTCACCATGTCCATAAAGATACATAACTAATTGATTTTTTGTGTGAGCCATGCGTAATAACACGCTGGTAAGCGCTTGCTCGTTTAACATGGTGAGATGTTCGCGTTTGCTGCCATATTCAACCAGCATTTCGCCATTGACATGAATATTGACCTTGCGCGCTTCCTCCGGTTGCTTCACCGGGTCGATGAAGGTGAGCGAAATGTCAGGTTTATAGCGCTGATAAAGGGCGACAAAATCACGGGTTAGCCTGTGCATATCGCCTAAGTTGGCATCCTGTCCGGTTACATACATCGTTAGTTTTATCTCACCTGGCAGCTGGCTTAGTACATTTACACTGCTATCTGCCAAGCTGTTACTGGCGTTTTGGGTCATATCCCATTGTGTGGGGTGCTGCGCGACGAGTTGATATAACGTGACTATAGCGACAAGCAGCAGTGCGGCGAAGGTAAGGTTTTTAATCAGTAGATTGGGTTGTGGAAGTTTCATGCTGGAAGGCAATTAGCTATAAATGCGGTTGTTATGCAGCCGCCGTATCGTTAGCAACAGAAAAGCGCTACAAAACAGCAGGAAGAACACCAGGTCTGTACTATTCAACAGGCCATTATTGAAGCTTTGAAAATGGCTGGTGGGAGCGAGCGCGCGCCAAATGTTGTCATTATCCACTGCGCTAACTTCCATCAGCCACAGACCGAAAAATATGGCCAATGCACCGATAGCGGCCACCACTGGCTGTGTAGTAAGCGAGGAAATATACAGTCCCAATGCGACGTAGCTGGCGGCAAGCATTACTAGCCCCAGCGCATTGGTGAGAAGAAGGCCAGTGTCTAATTGTGTGCCTGCGGCCAGCGTTAGCACCATCAAAATGCAGCTTGCGATGATGAGCAACAGAAATAGCATTAGACCGATGAATTTCCCTACCACAATATGAATATCTGAAACCGGTGCGCTCATTAATAGCGTCAGGGTTTGGTTGCGTCGTTCTTCGGCGATCAAACGCATGGTAAATATTGGTATCAGCATCATCAAAATCAGCGCGATGGTGCCGAATAATGGAGCTGCCACAGCTATTGTGACGCCGGGAGCGTTGGCAAGCTGCGCCAGTTGTGCCTGTACTTGTAAAAAGGCATCAAGGCGCGCCAGGAAAAACCAAGCAAAGATAAATTGCAGAGCGCCTAAAATCAGCCAAGTCGAAGGGATAACGAAAAGGCTGCGGAATTCTTTGTGCGCAATGGTTAGAATCATAATTTTTCGTCTTGGGTAATTCGCATAAAAACATCTTCCAAGCGCGTTCGTAACGGAACTAGTTGCTCCGCTTGCCAGCCATGTTGTGCGGCGAGCGCTAGCAGAGCAGCGCTTGGATTTGTGTTCGCTGCATGCAAAATGCGGAACTGTGTGGTGGACAGCTGGTCTACTTGCTGCACATCGGCGATGGCTTGCAATTCGGAAAGCGCAGGCGGCGCCAACAGGGTGACGATGAAGCCTGGTTGACTGCCGTATTGCTGCATTTTTGTGCTGCTATCGCCGTAAATTAGGCGCCCGTGATGCATGATTTCAACGCGGTCACAGATGCTTTCCACTTCGCCCAGCAGATGGGTAGAAAGGATAACGCTGTGCATATTGCCTAATTCGCGTATCAATGTGCGGATGTCGCGGATCTGAGAGGGATCCAAGCCAACAGTGGGCTCGTCGAGAATGATTACTTCTGGTTGATGGATAATTGCTTGCGCAATGCCAACACGTTGCTGATAGCCCTTGGAAAGGGTACCGATGATTTTTTTTCCGTTGTCCTGTAAACCGCAACGACGCTTAGTTTCAGTCAAAGCAACCTCAATTTGCGCACGGGGCACACGATGCAGCTTGGCGGCGAATATGAGGAAATCATTTACGCTCATTTCGCGATATAACGGCAGTGTTTCTGGCAAGAATCCGGTTCGTGCCTTAGCGTTCTGGGGCTGGCGTGAGAGGTCAAAGCCGCATATTTCAATTTGCCCTGAATGCGGCAACAATGCACCGGTCAGCATTTGCAAAGTCGTACTTTTGCCGGCACCATTGTGCCCAAGCAGGCCGAGCACCTCGCCATGCCGAAGTTCTAACGATATGCCATGAATGACCTCGCGTTGACCGAAGCGGCGAATCAGGTTGCGTGCGGATAGGGTGATTGGTGCGGTGACAGACATTAGTGCTTATGCAGAATATGTGGAAAGGTGAATATAACCTAATATGTCGTTTTGCATCATAATGAACTTATTGATCATACCGGGTAACAAAGTTAAGTGCGTTTCTAATAATAAATTTGTAGTTTTCTAATGCAAAACAAGGATATGAATCTCTGAAAGACATCAAAGACATCGCGGCAACGCATTTTGACGTTCTTCGAATCTGCGCTACCCTTCGCTTCGACACTACTCTTGGAGATTATGGCTCAATCAGAGAGTATATGCGACTCCATGATTTATTTATTTTTTAAAATACCTACCTATTAAATATGATGAACTTAAAACGTAGCACAGTTTTTTTTGCATTGTTGCTGATGTCTTGTGCGCACGCGTCTCAACAGGACACGGGACATGCGGAAAAGCCGGAACTTGAAGCAAAAAAGCAAGCGGAACTGCCCAAGCAGGAATTGACTGAGCAGGTACTCTATGAGTATCTTCTGGGAGAGATGGCCCTGCAGCGTGGTCAGCCTGAATTGGCTGCGCAGCTCTACCTAAAGCTGGCTAACACCACGCGTGATCCGCGCTTGGCGCGCTATGCTGCACATTTGGCTTTTGAGACGCGCCAAATGGACAAAGCGATGTCAGCATTCAACCTATGGTTGGAAATTGAGCCAGATTCACTGCTGGCAAAACAGGCTCTGGCCGCCCTGTTGGTAAGCGGCGGCAAACTGGATGAAGCACGGCCGCATCTCATAAGTCTTTTAGCAGCAACGACGGAGGATATCGGAAGTGTTTTTACGCGAATCTCCTCAATGATCGCGAGTTATCCCGATAAAAGTGCCGCATTTAATTTGCTTCGTGAACTGGCGCAACCTTATCCGCAAGTGGCGGAGGCGCGTTGGGTGCTGGCGCAAGTGGCGGAAGCCGCAGGTCAACACGAATTAGCCTTAAAAGAAGCTCAGCAGGCATATGCCTTGCGACCGGAATGGGATAGCGCCGTACTACTCAATGCCCAATTATTGCAGAGTACAGTGCCACAGGAGGCATTGGCTTTGCTGAAGAAATATCTTGAAACATATCCTGACACGAAGGAGGTGCGCCTTTTTTATGCACGCGCGCTGATGCAACAAAAGCAGAATCGAGAAGCGCGCACTGAATTTCAGCAGCTACTTAACGCGTATCCTGATAACGCTGATCTGGCATTCGCGGTGGGATTGTTGTCATTAGATATGGGTGAGCTGGATCGTGGTGAGAAAGAGTTACAGCAGGCCCTAGCTAATAGCAAGAAAGATGAAAACGTAGTGTATTACTACCTTGGCCAGTTGAGTGAAGCTAAGAAGCATGAAGAAGAGGCAATGAAGAACTACAGCAAAGTAAGGGATGGGGAGTATAAATTCTCCGCGCGCATACGCATGGCTTACCTAACCAATAAATCGGGTAAGTTGGATGAGGCGCGGCAGTTATTACACAAGACCGTTCCGAAGAACAATAAGCAGCGTATACAGCTGACTATGGTTGAGGCAAAGATTCTGCGCGATGCGCAGCAATTTGAATCCGCCTATCAGGTACTAGTGCAAGAACTGGAAAAGTTACCCAACCAACCAGAGCTAATGTATGAGGCGGCGATGCTAGCGGATAAGATCGGGAAACAAGATGCATTTGAGCAGATGATGCGAAAATTAATTGAGGTCGAGCCTGGTAACGCACAAGCGTATAACGCGCTAGGCTATGGCCTGTTGGAGCGCAATGAGCGCGTACCAGAGGCGATGAAACTAGTGGAGAAAGCATACCAGCTTGCCCCGGATGACGCCGGCATCATCGATAGCATGGGTCTTGGTTATTATCGCTTGGGCAATCTGCCTAAGAGCTTGGAGTTTTTGCGCCGTGCCTATGCCGCCAATCCAGACCCGGAAATTGCTGCGCATCTCGGTGAGGTGCTGTGGGCGCAGGGTGAAAAAGAGCAAGCAAAAAAAATGTGGAGCGATGCATTAAAATCTAATCCTGATAATACCGTGCTGCAGTTTGTGATCAAGAAATTCGCGCCTTGATACATCGATCGTTCCTTCTGTACCTCTTGTTGCTGGCCGGTTGCGTAAGCGCGCCGCCAGCACCTCAGCCTGTTACGCGCCCCCTGCAGGCGGAACGTTTGCATTTTGTATTGTCTGGGCGGGTCGCCGTAAAGCATGACGGGAATCGATCTTTATCCGGAGTGCGCTGGATGCATTATCCTGGGGCAGATGAATTCCTGCTGCTTGCACCATTGGGGCAGACTGTGGCTCGCATTCGTAGCGATATGAGGGGGGCAGTGCTGGATATGCCGTTTAAGCACTACGCGGCACAAGACGCCGACGAATTAACTCAGCAAGTGCTGGGCTGGCGTTTGCCGCTGTCTGGCTTGCGTTATTGGGTGTTGGCGTTGCCAGCGCCGAAGGGTGCGTTTGACATCGAGCATGATGCTAATGGACAGGTGATGCTGTTAAGCCAGGATGGCTGGGTGATACGCTATACACGCTATGCAGCACAAACACCGGACAGCTTGCCATTACGTCTTGCCATGCAACGCGATGGACTGGAAATCCAATTGCTGATTGATGAATGGGAAATATAACAAGCACTCTAACTTTTCCGGCACCAGCCAAGCTTAACCTTTTTTTGCATGTGGTAGGGCGCAGGGTGGACGGCTACCATTTGCTGCAAACCTTGTTTCGTTTCATTGATTTTAGTGACATGTTGCATTTTTCCTTGCGCAAGGATGGTGTGGTGCATCGCATTAATGCGCTAGATGGTGTGCCACAGGAACAGGATTTGTGCGTGCGCGCTGCACGACTACTGCAAAAGGAATGCGGTTATAGACTGGGTGTGGACATAACGCTGGAGAAACGTATTCCGATAGGCGGTGGTTTGGGTGGCGGTAGTTCGGATGCGGCCACTACACTTATTGCGCTGAATAATCTATGGAATTTGGGGTTGTCGCGTGAGCGGCTGATGGAAATAGGCCTGTCTCTGGGTGCGGACGTACCGGTATTTGTGTTTGGCGAAAACGCTTATGCAGAAGGCATAGGCGAGCAATTGCAGGCCTACGTTGTGCCGGATGCTTGGTATGTGGTGTTGTTCCCGCCAGTGCATGTTGCTACGGCAAAGGTATTCGCGCACTTGGATTTTGCGAACTTGGAATTGACACGGGATGCGATTTCCCTCAGAATTCGCGGCCTTCCGCTACGGCTACCATACAACGATCTACAGTCGGTTGTATGCGGCTTATACCCAGAAGTGGCGCGGCACCTTGTTTGGCTTGAGAAATTTGCGCAAGCTCGGATGAGTGGCTCGGGTGCATGTGTGTTTGCTGAGTTTGTTACCGAGGCACAGGCGCAAGCAGTCATAGAACATTTGCCGTCAGACATGCGCGGTGTTGTAGCGCGCGGTTTGCCGCAGCATCCACTGCGGGATCTTACCGTAATGTGAAATGCAAGATTATTGGGGAGTCGCCAAGTGGTAAGGCACCGGATTTTGATTCCGGCATTCGTAGGTTCGATCCCTACCTCCCCAGCCAGTTTAAAGGTTGTTGTTTGTTTGGGGCGCTTGCGCCCGTTTTTATTTTAAGGGGAGCATGGTGTCCGACGACAGCTTGATGGTGTTCACCGGCAATGCCAATCCTAAGCTTGCACAAGATGTAACGCAGCACCTTAATATTCAACTTGGGCGAGCCACCGTTGGCCGTTTTTCAGACGGCGAGGTGCTGATAGAAATTCTCGACAACGTGCGCGGCAAAGACGTGTTCGTTCTGCAATCAACATGCGCCCCTACCAACGACAGTCTGATGGAAGTGCTGGTAATGGTGGATGCGCTTAAACGTGCTTCCGCTGGACGTATCATCGCCGCGCTACCCTATTTTGGCTATGCTCGGCAGGATCGGCGTCCGCGGTCTGCGCGCGTGGCGATTACTGCCAAGGTGGTGGCGAACATGCTTACTGGTGTTGGCGTGGATCGCGTTCTAACCATGGATTTGCACTCGGATCAGATACAGGGTTTTTTCGATATCCCTGTGGACAACATTTACGCTAGTCCGATTTTATTGGCAGATGTGCGAAAGCATAATTACCAAAATCTGGTGGTGGTCTCGCCGGATGTGGGCGGTGTCGTGCGTGCGCGTGCATTGGCCAAGCGTTTGGAAGCTGATCTAACCATCATCGACAAGCGCCGCCCCAAACCCAACGAGGCCAAGGTGATGAACATCATTGGTGAAGTGGTAGGCCGAACCTGTTTGATTATGGATGATCTGGTAGATACCGGTAACACCTTATGCGAGGCCGCTGATGCACTGAAAGCCAAGGGTGCAGAGAAGGTGGTGGCGTATTGCACACATCCGGTGTTGTCAGGCTCGGCGATTGAGCGCCTAGAAAATTCCGCAATAGATGAATTAGTCGTGACTGACACTATCCCGCTGAGCAAGGAGGCTATAGCTTGCAAACGTATACGCCAGCTGAGTGTGGCTGAGCTGCTGGCCGAAACAATTCGTCGAGTCCATGCAGAAGAATCAGTCAGCTCATTATTTATCGATTAGTTTTTGTGGCCGCCATATTGACGGCCACGTAACCTGGGATTGCCTGGTCGCGGGTGATCCCGAATTTGAAGTGGAGAAATAAAATGAAAATCGAACTAAGCGCAATATCCCGCAAGGCGCAAGGAACGGGTGCGAGCCGCCGTCTGCGCAAGGCTGGCCGCGTGCCTGGCATAGTATATGGTGGCGTTGAGCCTGCGCTGATTGATCTTGATCACAACAATCTGTATCACAGCCTGCGTAAGGAGGCGTTTCATGCTTCTGTCCTGACCCTGGATTTGGATGGCAAAAAGGAGCAAGTGCTGCTTCGTGATTTTCACATGCACCCATTTCGCCAGCAAGTGCAACATATCGATTTTCAGCGCGTGGAAGCAAATAAGAAGATCCATATGAAAGTGCCATTGCACTTTGTAAATGGTGACATCTGCCCTGGGGTGAAGTTGAATGGAGGTATCATCTCTCACGTGATGAATGATCTGAATATTGCTTGCTTGCCGGCTGACCTGCCAGAATTTATCGAGGTTGATCTATCCACGCTCGCGTTGAGTCATCCCATCCATGTGTCTGACCTTAACCTACCTAAGGGCATAGAAGCAGCAGGTATTCATATTGGAGATGCCGTAGTGGCCACCGTTCAGGTACCACGTGGCGCGATTGAAGCAGAAGCACTGGCAACGGCTGAAGCTGCCGCCGCCGCTGCTGCTCCTGCTGCTGATGCGAAAGCTGCACCTAAATCAAAGTAACATAAGCATTACAATTAAAAACCCGCCATGCACTCAAAGTGTGCATGGCGGGTTTTTAACATGTCATGCATGGTTTTTCACATGGTGTAAATTTAAAAATGAGTGAAATCAAATTAATTGTCGGACTGGGCAACCCCGGTCGTGAATATGATTTCACCCGGCATAACGCCGGATTCTGGTGGGTGGACACGTTTGCGCGCATCCACCCATTCACTTTCAAGGCTGAAAGCAAGTTCCATGGCTTGGTTGCGCGCGGTCAGCTGCATGGCCGTGAATTATTCCTGCTCAAGCCGCAAACCTTTATGAATATCAGTGGCCGTGCAGTAGGGGCGCTGACACAGTTCCACAAAATCGAACCTCGACACATCTTGGTAGTGCATGATGAACTCGATTTGCCGCCGGGCAGCATCAAGCTTAAACTCGGCGGCGGTCACGGCGGACACAACGGCCTGAAGGACATCTTTGCGCATCTTGGCACGCGCGATTTTTGGCGGCTGCGGATCGGCATTGGTCATCCTGGTGAACGTGCAGACGTGGTTAATTATGTGCTGAATGCCCCGCGCCGTGAAGAAGCGGAGTTAATCGAACACGCCATGCAACGTGCGCTGGATGTCATTCCCCTGATAGTCGATGGCAAGCTGGAAGCGGCAATGCTGAAGTTGCACAGTAATTAATTTTAAGGAATATTCATGAGTCTGAAATGCGGAATCGTCGGTCTGCCCAATGTGGGCAAGTCCACCTTATTCAATGCACTTACCAAGGCGGGTATAGCGGCGGAGAACTATCCGTTCTGTACGATAGAGCCTAACGTCGGCATTGTGGAAGTTCCGGATGCGCGGATGCAGGCGCTGGCCGACATCGTCAAGCCGCAGAAAATGCAATATGCCATCACCGAGTTCGTAGACATCGCCGGGTTGGTGGCTGGGGCATCCAAGGGCGAAGGCTTGGGCAACCAATTTCTTGCCAATATTCGTGAGACTGATGGTATTTTGAATGTGGTGCGCTGTTTCGAGGACGACGACGTCATTCACGTGGCGGGCAAGGTCGATCCGATTTCAGACGTTGAAACGATCGTAACGGAATTGGCGCTGGCGGATATGACAACTGTGGAAAAAGCCCAGTTACGTAACACCAAACTTGCCCGTTCCGGCGACAAAGAAGCGGCTAAATTTGGTGAACTGCTGGATCAAGTTGCTGCACATTTAAACCAAGGCAAGCCTGCACGTATGATGAAGCTGGATGCGGCGCAGATCGCCTCGCTTAAGCCGCTGTGCCTGCTCACGATTAAGCCCGCCATGTACGTGGCCAACGTGGCAGAAGATGGTTTCAAAAATAATCCATTATTGACGCGGCTGGAAGAATTCGCCGCGCTTGAAGGTGCGCCGGTAGTGGCGATTTGCGCAGCGCTGGAATCGGAAATTTCAGAGCTCTCAGATGAAGATAAAAATGAATTCCTGGCCGACATCGGTTTGGCAGAGCCAGGTCTAAACCGATTGATACGCGTGGCGTATAAGCTGTTGGGTTTGCAAACTTACTTTACCGCCGGAGTGAAAGAAGTGCGCGCCTGGACTATTCATACAGGCGATACCGCACCGCAGGCGGCGGGCGTCATTCATAATGATTTCGAGCATGGCTTTATACGCGCCGAAGTGATCAGTTATGATGATTTCGTTGCTTGCAAGGGCGAGGCGGGTGCTAAAGAGAAAGGAAAGATGCGTTTGGAAGGCAAGGGTTATTTGGTACAAGATGGCGATGTGATGCACTTCCGCTTCAACGTCTAAACCATGTTTGATATTTCGTGACATGGCATGAGGCAACAAAATAACCAAAAAACCCCGCTAATGCGGGGTTTTTTATCTGTGACATTTCTCTTCGTCTTTTGGCACCTCACAAACCACTCTAACTTTAGGTCAAGTCAAGTCAAGTCGGCGCACACATGACCACACCTTCATTGATCCAGCCGCGCATGACGACATCCTGGATGGCTGCCGCAGAACTGGAAAAGCGATGATTGCTGTCGACACCCCGGCAATCTTGTGAATGCATGCCTGATGAGTCGCTTGCGGATGGCGTTTACACCAAGCACGAACAGATCGATGCGGTCTGCAGATGGCGACAAGCGAGAATCCACATCCTATGTTGGTTACCGCACAGAGTATGCAATGAGGTAGGCGTATATTCGAAAGTGAAAGACGTTAGATGCGGCGCGAATGACAAAATGCTTATCTACTGGGCGCGCTCAAAAATCAACCGCAACATCATTAAATACGCCATATACGGAAACGCGTATATATCCATATTTCCAATTTAACTTCAAGAATGCTACACCACTGGAGGTTCTATGATGTACTTGCTGAAAAAGTTTTTTCACATGCTGCCATTCGTTTGTATTTTATGGCTGGGGAGTATGCCAGCTTATGCAGTCCAATTGAGCAACGTGGCGGCCATCAAGGCAGGGGGTTTACATACCTGTGCACTCACCACGGCAGGCGGGGTCAAGTGCTGGGGGCATAACAGCGAAGGTGAGATCGGCGACAATTCCACCACAATTCGTTTTACGCCGGTTGATGTGACGGGTCTTGCCAGCGGCGTGGCGGCCATCGCGGCAGGATATTTCCACACCTGTGCACTCACTATGGCAGGCGGGGTCAAGTGCTGGGGGAGTAACGGCGTAGGTCAGCTTGGCGACAATTCCATCACAAATCGTTTGACGCCGGTTGATGTGCCCGATCTTGCTAGCGGCGTGAAGGCCGTCGCGGCAGGGGGGCGTCACACATGTGCACTCACCACGGCAGGCGGGGTCAAGTGCTGGGGGGGTAACAGCGTAGGTCAGCTTGGCGACAATTCCACCACAATTCGTTTTACGCCGGTTGATGTGACGGGTCTTGCCAGCGGCGTGGCGGCCATCGAGGCAGAGGATTTGCATACCTGTGCACTCACCACGGCCGGTGGGGTCAAGTGCTGGGGGAATAACATCGAAGGGGCGCTCGGCGACAATTCCACCACAAATCGTTTGACGCCGGTTGATGTGACGGGTCTTGCCAGCGGCGTGAAGGCCATCGCGGCAGGGGGGGCACACACCTGTGCACTCACCACGGCCGGTGGGGTCAAGTGCTGGGGGAATAACAGCGATGGTGAGCTCGGCGACAATTCCACCACTCGTAGCTTGACGCCGGTTGATGTGACGGGTCTTGCCAGCGGCGTGAAGGCCATCGCGGCAGGGGGGGCACACGTCTGTGCACTTACCGAGGCCGGTGGGGTCAAGTGCTGGGGGAATAACATCGAAGGTGAGCTCGGCGACGGTTCCATCATTAATCGATTGACGCCGGTTGATGTGGTGGGTCTTGGAAGCGGTGTGGCGGGCATCACTGCAGGGCTTACCCATACCTGTGCATTCACCACTGCAGACTGGGCCAAGTGCTGGGGGTATAATGGCGAAGGTGAGCTCGGCGACAATTCCAGCGCTAATCGTTGGACGCCGGTGGCAGTGGTGGATCTTGGCGGTGGGTCGGTCGTTGAGTTTTACAACACGAACCTCGATCACTACTTCATTACTGCCGATGCAGGTGAAGCTGCGGCCATCGACGGAGGTAGCGCGGGGCCCGGCTGGATTCGCACCGGAGGTGGTTTCAAGTCGGGCGGCAGCACGTCCGTTTGCCGGTTCTACGGCAGCCAGTCGCCCGGCCCCAACTCACATTTTTATACGGTTGATCCCGTCGAGTGTGCCCACCTCAAGCAGTTGCAGGCTGCTACCCCAGCGACTGAAAAACGTTGGAATTTCGAGAGTCTCGATTTTATCTCGACATTATCGGCCGGGGGGCAATGCCCAGCCGGGACGAAGCCGGTCTATCGGGCCTATAACAATGGGTTTGCCCGCGGCGTCGACAGCAATCACCGAATTAGCACTGACCAAGCAGCCATCGCACAGGTAGAGGCGCGTGGTTGGATAAGCGAGGGAGTGGTAATGTGTGCGCCTCTGTGATCAGCGCCGATGAATCAGTTGCGTCAATGCTCATATTGAAATCGACACCAGTTACAAATCCTCCAGCATTGTCTGGAAAGACTGTATGGCATAGTCTTATCCGGGGAGGAGGCCGCGATGCCAGCAATGTGCTTTGGATTATCCGACCCCTGCCAGACTTTTAAGTTCTTTCGACGTGGCCATTCAAAGCAAAGGGCAGGGGCACTCCGCAACTTTAGGTCAAGTCAAATCGGCGCACACATGACCACACCTTCATTGATCCAGCCGCGCATGACGACATCCTGGATGGCTGCCGCAGCACTGGACAAGCGGTGATTGCTGTCGACACCGCGGGCAAACCCATTGTTATAGGCCCGATAGACCGGCACTGTCCCGGTCGGGCAGGCACCATTGGTCGGTGAAGACGAAATAAAATCCAGACTTTCGAAATTCCAGCGCTTCTGCGAGGCTGGCGTGGTGGCCTGAAGCTGCTTAAGGCCATCACACTCAGCGCCCGCTAAAGTATAGAAATGCGAATTGGGGCCGGGAACCTGGCTGCCGTATAACCGGCAAACGGGCGTGCTGCCGCCCGACTTGAAACTACCTCCGGTGCGAATCCAGCCTGGCCCCGCACTTCCCTCGTCGATGGCCGCAGCCTCATTGGCATCGGCGGTAATGAAATAATGATCCAGGTTGGCGTTGTAAAACTCAACGACGGGCCTACTGACGAGCGCTCCACTCAGATCATAGCGAGCCAGAACTGCACTCGTCGCATCCTGTCCCGCAACGAGCAGACGAGAATGGGCATCGAGCGCCAGCGCGCTGACACTCAACATGCCGGGTAGCGGATACGCCCCGCCGAGGCCAAAACTTGCATCAAGACTGTTATTCGGAAGCAGGTGATATAGCGCTGCCGAGCTTGTTCCGTAGCCCGCTATCACCACACTGGCGTCGGGCAGTGCAGCTATCTTTGCAGTGAGATAACCCTGATCCGCCAACACATTGTTCGCTCCGAGCAGTGTGCCATTGCTGGAAATCCGAATCACGAGCAGCGATCTGCTTGGCGAATAGAGTAGTGCGTCGCTAATGCCAGCCAGCAGGGAGCCATCGCTCAGTGAGAGCAAGGAGAATGGTATTCCGTCAAAGGAGAAAGGATCGGTCACAGTATAGGTAAACTGACCGACCGTCCCAAACGAAGCTACCGGCAACCCATGCGAATCGACCTTGTAGAGACGCAGGTTCTGATTCGTCAGCACGGCAAAGACAGCTGAGCCGTCGCCAAGCAAAACCAGATCCGTATGGAACGGATGCTCCCCAGCAGACAACGGGAATTCGATCTTACCGCTCGCGCCAAAATTCAGGTCAGGCGTGCCATCCGGCATCGTCTGCTGCAAAATTGCAGTTCCGTCTTTCCTTGTGGTTCCGTAAAGCATGCGCCCATCTGGACGAACGCCCAACGCAATATCCATATTGCCTGACGACGGTGCCGCGAGAGTGGGTGCAAATCCGGCGTCGCGCATCCCGGCAGGGTCAAGTCGAAACGCCGTGACGGTGCCGATCGAGCCAAAAGCTCCGACTCCAGTTCCAGTCACGACCGTTATCGCGCCGCTTGCTTGTTCAGCTGCACGCACCTTGCCTCCATACAAAGTATATTGTTTTGGCGCCGCGCGCCCGTTTGTCCCGAATGAAATGTCGGGGGAACCATTTGCTGTCAGGCGTTCAAGCAAATAATCAAAGGTTGCGTTTGCATCTGAACTCCCTGCAAGCACAACTTTGCCTGAAGTTTCAACCAGTATCGTGTCAATCCTGTCGTAGTTGTAGTATTCGGCGGTGTTCACGACAGCGACAGCGAAGCCATCTCCTCGGCCATAGCTAGTCTGAAGACGACCGCTGCCATCGAGGCTTGCGACGGCAGCATCCGCGCCTATACGAAAACAATAGGTAGGGTAAAAGGGGACGCATGTCACGGTGCGGGTGGCCGCTGCCGGTATCAATAAGCCGCCTGTGCCATTTGGCAGGATACCTATGGCGGAGAATACATCATAGTCGGCAAGTGCAATCGTCGTGCTGCTGGCAAGGACTCCGCTGACATCGAATCGACTCACGTGCGCAGTGGTGCCGTCGACGCCGTCGGCGGCGTTGACCAATGCGATACTGTCATCGCTCAGCGCTGCCAATCGAAAACCGTAGGAGTAGCCTTTATCGATCTCAAGTCGACCGGCAGTGCCGAAAGATGCATCGGCCAAGCCGCCGGCAGTGACTCGCCACAGTATGATCTTGTCGGTTCCGCGGTTCCTGCCGTTCCCTTGGGGCGGAGTCTTGCCCATCAGAAGCAACCCGCCATTAGCGGTGCGCACCATCGTGTCTGGTTGATCGATTGTGTTGCCCGCGTCGGATCCCGAGACCAAACCACCATTTCCAAAGCCAAGATTGAGCGTGCCGGCGGCTGTCACGCGAACCAGCAGATAGGAGGAGCCGCTGCTAGAGAACTCACTTGCCATAACTGTGAACCCACCATTCGGCTCGGCGACAACTGAGGACAAACTAAAATTCTGGGGCAGGCCGCTGAGTATCTTTTCGCCGTTCGGTGCATAGGCTGAATCACGCACGCCGGCTGAGTTAAGGCGTGTGAGTCGCAATTCAAATTGTCCCCCTTGCGAGGAACCCGAGACGATCAGCAGACCACCGTCAGGCTGTTGTACGAAGCTCGGAAAGGCTGTTCCTGCCACATTGAAAAACCCTTGCGTGCCAAAGCTGGTGTCAAGAATGCCGGCCGCAGTGAGTCGGGTCAGTGAATAGCTGCTATCGCCAGATACAGACGTCCATATGGGACTAGATCCATTTATCAGTATGGAACCATCGGTACCCTGCTCGAGTTGTTGGATCTCATAATAGTCTCCATTGTAATAGTCTCCATCGGGTAGATCGAACAAGGCAACGCCATTCTGGCCGAACGTGGCATCAGGGGTGCCATTCGGAAGTAGTCGGAGAACAAAAGCGTGCGATTGTCCTCCCGCCGTCCTACCGGCGAGTAGCAACTTGCCGTCGCGCTGCAGGGCGGACACCGTTGGCATATCCTCCGCACCGGCGGGCACTCCGATGCGCGCGAAGCCGCTGCTTCCGAACGAACTGTCGAGCACCGGTGCAGCGAGCGCTTCAAACATCGTGGTATGCAACGCGATGAGCGCAAACAGTATCGCGAATAATTTTTTAGTTGCCACCGTTCCTAATACCTTCAGTACGCTCGACATCATCATTTTCCTTATCAATACGCACACAGCCACAACCAGAAATGCCCTTTCATCAGGGTGCCGTTCGTTTCTCTTCGCCTCTGGGTACCTCACAAACCACTTTTGACGCCGTGCCACGAGAATGCCTCGCCTTGAGAGATTAGGAAGCCATGACCAAAACTTAAGGGCACGTCAAATCGGAGCACACATTACCACCCCTTCATCGATCCAGCCGCGCGAGACGACATCCTGAATGGCTGCCGCAGTACTGGAAATGCGATGATTGCTATCGACACCACGGGCAAACCCATTGTTATAGGCCCGATAGACCGGCACTGTCCCGGTCGGGCAGGCACCATTGGTCGGCGGAGACGAGATAAAATCCAGGCTTTCAAAATTCCAGCGCTTCTGCGTGGCGGGCGTGATGGCCTGAAGCTGCTTAAGGCCATCACATTCAGTGCCCGCTACTGTATAGAAATGCGAATTGGGGCCGGGGACCTGGCTGCCGTAGAACCGGCAAACGGGCGTACTACCGCCCGATTTGAAACTATTTCCGGTGCGAATCCAGCCGAGCCCCGCGCTACCACCGTCGATGGCCGCAGCCTCACTGGCGTCGGCGGTGATGAAATAGTGATCCAGATTGGTATTATAGAACTCAACGACCGGCACACTGGCGAGCGCTCCGCTCAGATCATAGCGCGCCAGAATAGCACTCGTCGCATCCTGTCCCGCAACGAGCAAACGAGAATGGGCATCGAGCGTCAGCGCGCTGACGCTCAACATGCCGGGTAGCGGAAATGCTCCGTCGACGCCAAAACTCGTATCAAAAGTGTTATTCGGAAGCAGGCGATATAGCGCTGCCGAGCTCGTTCCGTCAACGTAACTGCTGCGCGCTATCACTACACTGGCGTTAGGCAGTGCAGCCAAATTCCAATTAAATGAACCCTGTTCTGCCAATAAATTGTTCGCGCCGATCAGCAGGCCATTGCTGGAAATTCGAATCACGAGTAGCGATCCGCTTGACGAACCGGATGGTTCGTCGCGAATGCCTGCCAGCAGGGAGCCATCACTCAGTGAGAGCAGGGAGAACGGTATTCCAATAGAGTATGCATTGGCAAAATCCGCAGCAGCATAGGCATACTGACCGACCGTTCCAAACGAAGCCACCGACAACCCATGCGCATCGACCTTGTAGAGCCGCAGGTTATGATCCGTCAGTATGGCAAAGACCACTGAGCCGTCGCCAAGCAAAACCAGATCCGCTTGGCGTGATTGCTCTCCAGCAGGTAAGGCGAATTCGATTTTACCGCCTGCGCCGAAATTCACATCAGGCGTGCCATCCGGCATTGTCTGCTGCAAAATCGCAGTTCCGTCGTACGCAGTCGTTCCGTAAAGCAAGCGCCCATCTGGACGAACACCCAACGCAATATCCGTATTGCCTGACGACGGTGCTGCGAGTGCGGGTGCGAATCCGGCGTCGAGCATCCCGGCAGAGTCCAGTCGAAACGCCGTGACCATGCCGAACAGACCAGCAGTTCCGGCTGCGGTTCCGGTCACGACCGTTATCGCGCCGCTTGCTTGTTCAGCTGCACGCACCTTACCCTTGAAGCGGATGTATTGCTTAGGCGATACGCGACCGTTTATTCCGAATGCAATGTCGGGGGAACCATTTGTCGTCAGGCGTTCAAGGAAATAATCAAGGATCCCATTTGCATCTGTACCACCTGCAAGCACAACTTTGCCCGAAGTTTCAACCAGTGCCGTATCAACCTTGTAGTAGCTGGAGGGCACTCCGAGGCGCACGATGCCGCTGCTTCCGAACAAACTGTCGAGCACCGGCGCTGCGAGCGCTTCAAACATCGTGGCATGAAACGCGATGAGCGCAAAAAATATTGCGAAAAATTTTTTAGTTGTTACCGTCCTTAATACTTTCAGCAAGTTCGACATCAATTTTCCCTTATCAATACGCACAAAGTCATAACCAGAAACGCTCTTTTATCAGGGCGCTGCAGAACGTCGATGGATGCCAGCCATGGGAGTGTATCAAGGAACGCCCCCATGATGCGGAATGTCAAAGTGCCAAGTTTTAAATCATCGCATGAAGTATTATTTGAAGATGCGCTGCACGAAGCTAAATTAGCTGTTGCACTTCGAAATTGAATCCGCCATATATGGAAACGCGCTCATTTGCATTTTTCCAATTTAATTTCAAGAATTCGTACCCCACTGGAGGTTCCATGCTGCACTTGCTGAAAAGATTTGTTCACCCGCTGCCATTCGTCTGTATTGTATGGCTGGGGAGCATGCCCGTTAATGCAGCCGAATTGAGCGGTGTGGCGGCCATCGCGGCAGGGTTGGGGCGAACCTGTGCACTCACTACGGCAGGCGGGGTCAAGTGCTGGGGGAATAACAGCGAAGGTCAGCTTGGCGACAACTCCACCACCAACCGCTTGACGCCGGTGAATGTAACGGGCCTTGCCAGTGGCGTGGCGGCCATCGCGGCAGAGGATTCCCATACCTGTGCACTCACCACGGCAGGCGGGGTCAAGTGCTGGGGGAATAACAGCGAAGGTCAGCTTGGCGACAATTCCACCACCAATCGCTTGACGCCGGTTGGTGTGACGGGCCTTGCCAGCGGCGTGGCGGCCATCTCGGCGGGTTATAACCACACCTGTGCACTCACCACGGCCGGCGGGGTCAAGTGCTGGGGGAATAACGTCGAAGGTGAGCTCGGCGATAATTCCACCACCAACCGCTTGACGCCAGTTGATGTGACGGGTCTTGCCAGCGGCGTGGCGGCCATCGCGGCAGGGGGGTTCAACACCTGTGCACTCACCACGGCCGGCGGGGTCAAGTGCTGGGGGGATAACAGTGAAGGTGAGCTTGGCGATAATTCCACCACCAATCGCTTGACGCCGGTGAATGTGACGGGTCTTGCCAGCGGCGTGACAGCCATTGCGGCAGGATTGGGGCAAACCTGTGCACTCACCACGGCAGGTGGAATCAAGTGCTGGGGGTATAACGGCGAAGGTGAGCTTGGCGACAATTCCACCACCAATCGCTTGACGCCGGTTGGTGTGACGGGACTTGCCAGCGGCGTGACAGCCATCGCGGCAGGGTTGTTGCAAACCTGTGCACTCACCACGGCCGGCGGGGTCAAGTGCTGGGGGGATAACAGCGATGGCCAGCTTGGCGACAATTCCACCACCAATCGCTTGACGCCAGTTGATGTGACGGGCCTTGCCAGCGGCGTGGCGGCCATCGCGGCAGGGGATTCCCATACCTGTGCACTCACCACGGCCGGCGGGGTCAAGTGCTGGGGGTATAACGGCGAAGGCCAGCTCGGCGACAATTCCACCACCAATCGCTTGGACGCCGGTGGCAGTAGTGAATTTAGTGGTGAATCCTGGAGGTGGGGCGGTCGTCGAGTTTTACAATACGAACCTCGATAACTACTTCATTACTGCCGACGCAGGTGAAGCTGCGGCCATCGACGGAGGTAGCGCGGGGCCCGGCTGGATTCGCACCGGAGGTAGTTTCAAGTCGGGCGGCAGCACGTCCGTTTGCCGGTTCTACGGCAGCCAGTCGCCCGGCCCCAACTCGCATTTTTATACGGTTGATCCCGTCGAGTGTGCCAAGCCTCAAGCAGTTGCAGGCTGCTACCCCAGCGACCGAAAAACGTTGGAATTTCGAGAGTCTCGATTTTATCTCAACACTATCGGCCGGGGGGCAATGCCCAGCCGGGACGAAGCCGGTCTATCGGGCCTATAACAATGGGTTTGCCCGCGGCGTCGACAGCAATCACCGAATTAGCACTGACCAAGCAGCCATCGCACAGGTAGAGGCGCGTGGTTGGATAAGCGAGGGAGTGGTAATGTGTGCGCCTCTGTGATCAGCGCCGATGAATCAGTTGCGTCAATGCTCATATTGAAATCGACACCAGTTACAAATCCTCCAGCATTGTCTGGAAAGACTGTATGGCATAGTCTTATCCGGAGATGAGGCCGCGATGCCAGCAATGTGCTTTGGATTATCCGACCCCTGCCAGACTTTTAAGTTCTTTCGACGTGGCCATTCAAAGCAAAGGGCAGGGGCACTCCGCAACTTTAGGTCAAGTCAAATCGGCGCACACATGACCACACCTTCATTGATCCAGCCGCGCATGACGACATCCTGGATGGCTGCCGCAGCACTGGACAAGCGGTGATTGCTGTCGACACCGCGGGCAAACCCATTGTTATAGGCCCGATAGACCGGCACTGTTCCGGTCGGACATATACCATTGGTCGGTGGAGACGAAATAAAATCCAGACTTTCGAAATTCCAGCGCTTCTGCGTGACGGGCGTGATGGCCTGAAGCTGCTTAAGGCCATCACATTCAGTGCCCGCTACTGTATAGAAATGCGAATTGGGGCTGGGTAAGTCCTGTCCCACCGCATAGCCTTCGAAACCTTGGTTGTGCTGCAGGATGTTTTCCAGTAGTTCGCGCAATTTCGAGATGTCTCACTGTTGGTTGCCCAAGCTTGAGATCGGGCAACAGACGTTTTAAATGTGCAAACTGATGAATCAGAATGGATCAAACCGGCTATGTGGAGGCTGGCAAAGAACGGTGAACTATCGGCAAGGCAACCAATCCGAGAATTACTGCAAACCACAAAGTAGTTAGCCGGCAGATGATGGTGACAGCACCAGCATCAGCGGGTGTACATCCCAAGGCTATCAGCAATAGAATCATTACTGCCTCGGTGCCGCCCAATCCTCCTGGTAAAAATGTCAATGCACCAGCGAGCACGGCAATACTATAAATTGCGACTCCAGCAATTACCGAGCCAGGCAGTTCCATAAAATGGAGAATCAGGTAAAAGGCCACACCCTCGGCGCCCCAGGCGACAAGACTCAATAACAACCCTCCGAACAAGACCCGGCCCTTCAGCAACATACCGGCAGCAGACAGCAACCGTGGGATTTTCTCCAGCAATCCGGCCAGACGTGCCGGCAAGCGGTAGAAGTAAGGGGCTACGGTATTGAGCCAGGCTGACCGCTGAACTAGCAACAAAACCACCCCTAGCAACATCGCCACACCAATCAGCAAGCTCTGATAACGGTTCATGGCGACGACTATCAATGCAGATAACAGCAATACTGCCAGTAAATCGACAAACCGCTCGGCAAAGAATGCAGCAAAGCTGTGCGATAATGGTACCTTGAAACATCTCTGTAAATATAGAGAGCGAATAGCCTCTCCAGCCTTGCCAGGGGTGGTAGTCAACGCGAAACCGGCGAGATAGATGAGGGCGCTCTGGGGCGCGGGAATTGCGTGCCCCAGCCGGATCAGATACCATTGCCAGCGCGCAAAACGTAGGGCGTAATTGAGCAAGGACAACCCCATAATGGCGGTGCCTTCCGCCCAACCTATTTTGCGTAGCGCAAGGATAAAACCGTTAAAACCGCTCCAAGCTGCAAACAGTATATAGCCGATTACCGCCAAAGCCGCTGACAACAGGACATACCTTAATTTGCTTTCGATCACTTGCCGTATTGCACCTTGAATACACCCGACCATCCTACTGATTTGCCGCTATGCATTGATTTGGATGGCACGCTGTTGAAGACGGACATGCTGCACGAAACATTTATCCTGCTAATCAAACGTAATCCATTATACGTGTTTATGTTGCCGCTTTGGTTATTGCGTGGCAAAGCTTACCTAAAAAAGCAAATCGCCAGCCGTGTGGAGTTCGACCCTTCCTGCCTTCCCTATCGGACCGAACTGATCGTCCATTTGCGCGAGGAACGCGCAGCGGGACGACGTGTGGTTCTAACTACGGCCTCGGACGAACAAATCGCGCAGCGTATTGCCAGCCATTTGAAATTGTTCGATGAGGTGCAAGCCAGCGATGGCAAGCACAATCTGTCAGGCAAGCGAAAGCTGGCCTTGCTCACTGAGCGTTACGGCGAACGGTGTTTCGCCTATGCAGGTAATGCTACGATTGATCTTCACATTTGGCGGTATGCTGCAACAGCTATTGTAGTCGGTGGTGCGGATTTGGCGCGCCGCGCCGGTGAATTGACCAGTGTGCAGCGAGTTTTTCCACCAGAGCCACGTTCCTGGAAAACATTCCTGAAGGCCATACGCTTGCATCAGTGGCTGAAGAACCTACTGATTTTCGTGCCGCTGCTGACCGCCCACAAGTTTGCCGATAGCGCTTTGCTGACGCAGGCGTCACTGGCTTTTCTCTCTTTTGGCCTATGCGCCTCCAGCGTCTATCTGCTCAATGACTTGCTTGATCTGGAAGCGGATCGACACCATCTCACTAAACGTCGGAGACCCTTTGCTGCCGGAGCTTTACCAATTTGGCTTGGAGTGGCATTGATTCCTGCCTTCCTATTTTTCAGCGCCATTATTGCTTGGTGGTTACCCGTTTCTTTTCAACTGGCACTGTTAATTTATTTTCTCTCTACTGCGGCATATTCATTTTTTCTCAAACGATTTGCGCTGATCGACGTACTAGCTCTGGCAGGACTCTATACACTGCGGATTATTGCTGGTGGTGCAGCGGTTGGCATTGCTCCGACACAATGGTTGTTGGCATTTTCCATGTTCTTGTTTCTGAGCCTTGCTCTAGTCAAGCGGTTTTCGGAATTGTATGAGGCGCGCGAATCTAATCATGAAATCGCTAAGGGGCGTGGTTATTACGCCAGCGACCTAGAGCAGATTGCAAGTCTGGGTGGCGCCAGCGGATATATGTCGGTATTAGTGCTGGCGCTCTACATCAACAGTCACGATGTCGCCGCCTTGTACAGCCAGCCCAATTTGTTATGGCTGGTGTGCGCAGTCCTGCTCTACTGGATCAGCCGTGTATGGCTACTTGCGCATCGGGGCGAGATGCACGATGATCCAATCATGTTTGCCATCAAGGATCGTGTCAGCTACATCGCACTGGCGCTTGCGGCAGCGATATTAACGCTGGCCGCATAGCGATGCAGACATTTCAATCGTGGGGTCGTTACCCTCTGGCCCACCAAAACACACTGCAATTACATTGGGCTGGTGATGCTCTGCCACTGCCTGGGGCTAACGGTGATACGCTGCTGCCCCATGGACAGGGGCGCAGCTACGGAGACAGCTGCCTTAACGACGGCGGCACTTTGCTGCTTACTCAGGGGCTGAGCCGCTTTATCCATTTCGACCGAGCAAGAGGGCTGTTGCGTTGTGAATCAGGCGTTACCCTGGCCGACATTTTGCGCCTGATTGTCCCGCAAGGCTGGTTTCTGCCGGTCACCCCCGGCACCAAGTTCGTGTCAGTAGGTGGCGCTATTGCAAATGACGTACACGGCAAGAACCATCACCGCGCCGGTACTTTCGGCTGCCATGTTACTCGCTGCGAACTGTTGCGTTCGGATGGCAGTCGTCTGATCTGCTCGCCGCAAGAAAACGTTGAATGGTTCGCTGCTACAGTAGGAGGTCTGGGCTTGACTGGGCTCATTACCTGGGCGGAAATTCGCCTCAAGCCGATTTCGAACCCTTTTATCACGGTCGACACCATCCGTTTTGCCAATCTTGATGAGTTCTTTGAGTTGTCGGCAACTGCCGAAGCAGACTACGAATACACCGTGGCTTGGCTCGACTGCCTAGCCAGTGGTTGTCACTTCGGACGTGGCCTTTTTATGCGGGGCAATCACGCTCCACCACAATTATCGGGCCTGCCACCAATTTTCGAACCACAAGGCCGCTCGTTTCCATTCAATGCACCGAATTGGATGCTCAACAATTTAAGCATCCGCGCATTCAATTTTGCCTATTACCATCGCCAACGCAGCAAGATGGCAAGCAGGCTCACTCATTTCGCCCCCTTTTTCTATCCGCTCGACGCAATCCCTGCTTGGAACCGCATTTATGGCCGACGAGGTTTTTTGCAATACCAATGCGTAGTACCTGACGATGGTGGACACACAGCAATCCGTTCCATCCTCGAGAAAATTGTCGCAGCCGGGCAGGGTTCCTTCCTGTCAGTGCTAAAAACCTTCGGCGACGTACCCTCTCCCGGCCTGTTGTCATTCCCACGCAAGGGCGTAACGCTGGCACTGGACTTCCCTATGCGCGGCGCCAGCACCTTGGCATTGCTCAATGAGCTGGACATCATTGTCCAGCAGGTGAGTGGCGGGGTATATCCAGCCAAGGATGCGCGCATGTCGCCGGAATCCTTTCATGCCTATTACACACGATGGCAGGAATTCAGCCAGTTTATTGATCCAAAATTTTCCTCTGGTTTCTTGCGCAGGGTAACTGCCATGGGGAAGCGAAGTTAAAACATGGCAAAAATCGAAACTATTTCTACTTTGCCTTCACGCGAGCAACATCGGTACTTCTTAAGCGCTAAAGTCTGGTTGATCTTCATCGGTTTGACGTTAGCCATTAGCACCAATCTCTTCAGTTTGCTTACACGTCATTTTCATCCGAATGTAATTGATTTTGATGCACAGGTTTTTTATTTGCCAGCCGCAAAACAGTTGCTGCAGGAAGGTCTTGCTTACTTTAGGCGCGAGCAATCAGTTGGCTCGCCCCCTTTCGCATATATCTACCCAGCTTTGCTAGCTGCCAATGCGAAAGCAGTGATGATCTGCAATATCGTTTTGTCATGCATCCTGCAATTGCTCATGTTTCGCTCCGTGCAACTGCTTCATTCCAGCTTGGCCGGCATAATTGCAGCATTTCTGCTGGCATTGCACCCCGGCATATCTGAACTGATTCCTACTGTCTTGACTGAGCCACCATACCTGTTCCTATGCGGTGTTTGGATCTGGGGAATAACGGAAGCCATGGTAAATCGCCGTGTAACCCCAGCATTGATCGGCGGACTTGCGTTTGGACTCGCGATTCTGACACGTGGTACTTTTTTATACTTCGCTTTTTTCTTGATTGTCATGGCATTTTTCGTGTGGCGTAGGACTCCGCTGGAAAATCGAAGCAAGTGGAGCTTGCTTCTTATAGCACAGACAATCGCCGTACTGCCGCCACTTCTTTTTATTGCCAAAAACAGTCTACTTTTTGGTTTCCCTCAAATCTATAGCTTGTCCGGGGCTGCCTTGTATCTCGGTGCTCATCCCCTGAGTTATGGCGCGGAATCGGCCTACTATGGAATTGTTGACGACATGGGAGGGGTTTTACGGGGGTTGGATTATCGCAGTATTGCAGGCGATCGTCTGCTGACGGAAGTGGCCAAGGAAATTTATTTTTCCCGCCCATTGGTGGATTTGCTGGAATTTTTTCTGGTCAAAACAACTGCCTTCATATTTGCTACTAAAGCGGTAGCAGCAGATGCTTGGCTGACTTTGCGAAGTTGGCGTATTGGAGAGGTTATTTTCTTTGTTATTGGAGTGACCCAGCTACGGCAAGTATGGATGCGCTGGCTTCTTTCCGCCATTGTTCTATATCAATTGGCAGTATACCAACTGGTATTAGGCACTCCGCGATACAGTATCGGTGCCCTTGATTTATGGCTGATAATCGGGGCTGCAGTTGGTTCGGCCTGGCTCATTATTCCCTTACGCCGCTCTTTCATACAATCGCAGCACTACCTCTGGCGTGCATGGAGCGTTCGTCTGAGTGTACTTCTGCTGGCTTGGCTTGCTATCTTGGGAGGCGAATGGCATCGAAAAAACTCTGATCATTTTGCTCCGAATTTGGATGCCGTGCCGTTCCGGTTGGTATGGGAAATGAAAGGTGATGAGCTTGACAGGCTATCAGGAAGTAATTTCGTTAAATTGGGATATGGCCGCTATCGTCTGGTTGCTGATCACGGGGAATTATATATACCAGTTCGACAGCTAAATTCTTCGCCATCTTATGGAAACACAGTGGTTACTCTTGAATTAGGAGTAACCAATGGCAAGTCCTGTCGAGGCAAAATCAACTATCGACCCATTTCGGCAGTGAATTATGAATATGAGCACGACATCGCTTTTTTGCTTTCCGCCGATGGAGGCATTCATCGATATCATTTCGGTGGCACCATTGGTTTGGGGCTGACGCAGCAAGGCGATATTCGCCTTAATATAATATGCCCGTCTGGCAGCGAATTGACGGTACAGCGAATTGCCATTTCTGAACCAACTGCCGCCGATTATTATTACAGAAGACACTTGGAAAGACTGCCATAATGTCCGTTCCCTATGTTTCCAGGTTTGGTGCTTTTATTGAACCCAGATCTTCCATTGAAGCGCGAGCCCATTAAAATAAATGAAGTTTCTATGGTATCCGATAGGATTTTTTTATGATTTTAATGTGGTTACTTTCTAATGGGCAATCTTCATTGAATTTGATAATGAGATGCAGTGATCTCCAGATCAGATACCCTTGAGGAGGGACTTAAAGTATGAGAAAAGTGTTAATTATCGGTGCCACCTCAGTCATCGCGCAGGAAACAGCAAAACGCTTTGCCGAGGGTGGCGATCAACTCTTTCTGGCGGGCAGAAGCCCAGAGAAACTTGATGCACTTGTAGCGGATTTGCACGTTCGCGGCGCAGATAAGGTTGCTTGCATGGTTCTGGATTTGAATGATTTTGATCGGCACCCCTGCCTTATTAATATGGCATCTGAGGCGCTAGGCGGTCTGGATACCGTGCTCATTGCGCATGGTACGCTGTCAGACCAGAAGGCATGTGAGCAGGATTTTCAAGTCGCACTCAAGGAATACCACACCAACTTTCTCAGTGTGGTCTCCCTGCTAACCTTGTTAGCCAACCGCTTCGAGGCACAAGGCCACGGCTGTCTGGCAGTGATTTCCTCGGTGGCGGGCGATCGTGGACGGCAAAGCAATTATTTCTATGGTTCTGCCAAGGGCGGGTTGAGTGTCTTCCTGCAAGGGCTACGCAACCGCCTCGCACCAAGTGGAGTGCAGGTTCTTACCATAAAGCCGGGCTTTGTCGATACACCAATGACCACAGGGTTCAAGAAAGGAGCACTGTGGGTAGGGCCGAATATAATTGCTGCCGGCATCTACCATGCCATTCGCCGCCACTCCGATGAGGTGTATCTGCCCTGGTTCTGGTGGGGTGTTATGGCCATTATCAAGGCTATTCCAGAACGCATTTTCAAGCACCTCAAGTTGTGACTACTTACGTTTATTCTGAACCTCCTCTCTATGCGAACAAAGTCTTGCCGATATTCATAGTCAATTTTCCAAAAAATCAAACTTGGAAAATTGCTCGGATATGGTCAAACCGATTTCAAATCGGCACCATAATAATTTATGCTTTAAACCGCGCCAAGAATTGGTCTCGGCGGTTAATTTTGTAATTTAACTGGGCACTACCACATCGAAATGCAAATTCATTTTATCGAAAAAAATAAGGCCAGAGGACTTATGCTGGGTGTAGTGGCTTTAGCCATTTTCTTTGTTACAGTGCCCAGCACTGGAACAATTATTTGGCCGGGATTGGATAATTCGTATGCACTGGCTTTCAACTATTTCTTTGCCTCAGGAGTCCAAATTGGAAAGGATATTCTCTTTACTTACGGGCCACTGGGGTTTCTCGAGTGGCCCCAGCCACAGGGGAACAACCTCCTCTATGCAAATGTAATTTATTCCTCTGTCCATTTAGCCTCTATATCCGCCCTTCTCTGGCTGGGCATGGTGGGTCGAAGCTTACGTGGCCAAATCGGCGTGATCGCTTTGGTATTGTTCCTGTCTTATCTGTTGTCTGCTTTCATGTACTTGAAACTTGTTTTCCTGATTGCGACATTGCTACTACTTCATTATGCGACCAGGCAAGCATGGATTTTTGCTGTTGCGGTCAGCTTAACGGTATTGGCGGTCCTGATTCGTTCCACCTACGGCATCCTAAGTTTGCTGATGTTGTTTTCTTATTCTTTTTATATTGCCTATGTGCAACGAGAGCCAAAATTTATCGTTGGCGCAGTCGTGGGTTTATTTACAGTAACCGTGGCTGCCTGGCTTGTGATATATGGAAATTTTTCCGGATTATTTTCGTACATAAGAGGGGTTCTGGAATTTTCAACCGGGAATTCCAGCGCAATGACCTTGAACCCCCAGAATAACTGGCTAGTTTTGACGGCTTTTGCATGCCTTGTTTTATATCTGCCATTCTCTGTGGATCAAAAGGAAGCGCGCGTTGCATACATAATACTTGGCCTTTCGGTAGTCGCATTTCTCAAGTATGCATTTTCACGAGAAGGATGGAGCCTGAATTATAGTTTTGTGTATATCCTTGCGGCTTTCTCCCTATTTATTCTCTTTGTACCAAATCTGCGCATGAAGCATTACGTCATAATTTTAACAGCACTTGTGTTGTTTAGCGTAAACATGAAAAAAGTTGGGGGATTTAATTCATTTGGATATATCAAGACACAGATCAAAAGTAATTTTGAGAATAGAAATTCCGTTGATATTGTCAAGGCACTAATTAATTATGAAAATCAGGCTCAAATTCTCCTCGCCGAGTCAGTGAAAAGGCTAGAGCCGCAAAAATTAAGCGAGCAAACCAGAACGGTCATTGGGAAGAGTACTGTGGATGCGTATCCCTATGAAATCAGTTATGTGATGGCGAATGGATTTAACTGGAGTCCCCGTCCAGTTATTCAATCCTATATTTCGTACACGCCGTATCTGGATAGACAAAATGCTCATTTCTTTCAGACAGAGAAGGCTCCAGATTATCTTTTGTGGGAAGCTCCCCAAGGCAATATTGAGGCTGATTCCATTGATACTCGCTATGTTCTGAATGACGAACCGCTGGCGATTTTCGAGATTCTGGGGCGTTATTCACCTCTGGCTTTGGACGGCAAGGTTGTCATTATGAAAAAAAATGGACAGCAGGGATTTATGTTGCCGCAGATCGAAGGTGAGCAACTTTCTCAGTGGGGGAAATGGATTGAGGTATTAAGACCTCCTGCTTGTGCGGCCTTACGTAGTCGTTTGGATTTTTCCAGAACCCTCGTCGGCAAACTGAAGCGGGCAATTTACAAAGAGGAAGAATTTTACGTCGAGTACAAATTAGAAAATGGAAATATCCAGAAACATCGCTTTGTGATCGATAATGCGGTTTCGGGCGTATGGGTTTCTCCCTATGTAGCCAACATTTGGAAACGGGAAATGTTGCAAGTAAAGGAAATCAGATTCTCCCATTCTGCTGCCGACTTTCTAAATGATGACTTGCGTCTAGAGTGGGAGTGCATCAGAACCAAGGTGGGGTATACGATGCTTAAACCTGTAGTGATTGACAAGACGCCATAATCTGGTGATCTTGCGCCACGTCAAGCACCAACAGACGTTTATTGTCCATCATAAGGCTCAAACTACCGACTTTAGCCAGGGCCAGTCATTGTCCATTGCTCTGCTTTCCTCAGTTAATCGAGCTCAATTTGTTGAATAACAAGCGCTGGTGCAGGTTTTCAGTGGATTGAGGAGATCACCAAATGGCTAAGCGTAAATGCAAACTTAAAAAGGTCGTTGGTGCGGTCAAGCAGGGCGTGAACGCGATGCAAATAATGGCGCTACGATGAGCGTGTGCCACACCTAGCCTGAATTTTGCATAAATAGGGAGAATAACACAGCAAGCATTTGATATAATTTGAGTTATGTAAACGCAGATTCGTAAAAAATGCCTACACGTACCCGCCCTGCTGCCGACTTTACCCCAGAACAACTCCGATTTCCGCCTACTGCGGGCTTCACGATTCGCGGCGATTTCATGGGCGGGGAGATACCTCTGACTTGGAAGTCTTGGCGCTTGGTGCAGTGGATTGTCGTATCGGCCTGATTGATCGCCTGACGGCAGCCATATGCCAATTCCCGTGACACTCGACAGCCAGGAGCAGTCCAGCTCGCGCAGCGTCAAGTACCGTCGATTCTGACGCTACGCCAGCGCCGTAAGCGTCGCACTCGCAAGTGCGTCGTGATACTGTCCACAGTGCAATTGGATAGGTTCGAGATTACGCTTGCGACACAGCAAAATTAGGATGTAGGAAAGTGGTTTTGCACTTAGTGTATGCGTAGCAGCCTGATATATATGTAGTTGGGTAAACTATTCAGAAAGAACTTTGATAACATTTTCCGGGCTGAGAATAGAGCCAAGTGTGATTGGATTGCCCCAGCGCACATGGTAATTGTTCTCCGGTATTGAGGCGAGAGAGGTCAATAAGTTATTAAAGGCAATTAGATCGTTGGTCTCAAAATAGGTTATGAAATCGACATCGTCCAGCCCTGTAGAGTGATAGAGCTTGCGCTTGACGTTAACCAGATACGGAAGTGTGGTCACGGTATGGGTCTCCATCTCCTTTAGCCGTTTTTCAAATGGTAAAGTCCACCACTCGGCGCTTTTCTTTACCGGGATAACGATAGCGTAGCGAGGTGCGTCGCCGGTGTAGGTTGTTGCGCTGAGGGCGGCATTAAGGTCGGGTGACTTGTCTTTTGTGATGTAATTCAATGGCTTCGTCACCCCTACTAGAGTATCGGAAACGTCAGCATTTTTACCGATGGTTGTCGACCGGAATTCACGCATGAATGTCTGCGCCTTAACGAGGTCATAAGCATTTATACGGATGAAAAAGTCGGAGTTGGTTTTAAGGCCGCGCGTCAGATAAATGTCCACCAGCACATTACCTTTATGCTTTTCAATTAATTTTGCTACTTCCGCAGCGCTACCCATTCGCTCAGTTGCAGGCACCTTGTTCCACTCTGGCCTCAGTTTAAACATTGTAACTACGCCAAAAACACCCGGCTGGGTAAGAATCATGGATCGTTCTATTTTTATGGCATCCGTTGTCGACTGTTGCGCAGCAACAGGTGCTGTTTGCATAGTCATAATCGCTGCAATGATTCCAGCAACAAGGCTTACATGGAGGTTGCGAATTGACAAACGTCTCATGGTATTTTTCCTTATGGAATGGTTACAAATTTAAAACAGAGGTTATCTGCGATTAGATGATCGAATTCAATTTCTCAATACCAAACAATAATACCCGCAACTATTGGTGCGTTCCAGCAAAACCACTACCGTTCGCGGTGAGCTTGTCGAACCGCTAGTCCCGCGCCAATACCGGACTTCGACAAGCTTAGCCCGAACGGGTTATTTGTAATTTTTTTAGCGGAACGATCTACCAGGCCACTTTTGTCGCAGAGGAAAAACACTCACAGTAGTGAAGAAGTCATCAGTTCTTTTTGCCCCATACTTCCTTCAGGCGAGCATCGCGACCACAGCTGTAACGATAGTATTTATAACGAATCGGGTTCTTAGTGTGAAAATCTTGGTGATACTCCTCCGCCGGATAGAATGCTGTAGCGGGCAAAAGCTCCGTCACAATCGGCTGGGTAAAACGACCAGAAGAGACCAGCCCGGCCTTAGATGCCTCAGCTTGCTGTTGCTGATCCGCATTGTGATAAAAAATTACGCTACGGTATTGCGTGCCACTATCGCAAAATTGGCGATTAGGCGTTAGCGGATCTATTGTCTGCCAGTATGCGGCAAGCAGTTTGGCGAAATTGGTCTTGGCCGGGTCAAAATGCACTTGCACAGCTTCAACATGCCCAGTCTTACCAGCAGATACTTGTTCATATGTTGGGTTGATCACAGTGCCGCCGATATAGCCTGATGTGGTGGATATCACGCCCGGTATCTTGTCGAAATCTGATTCGGTGCACCAGAAGCAGCCACCCGCAAAGGTGGCTACGCCGACCACTGGCTCAGCTTGTACGGACGCATTCTGTGCTCTGGATTGCCCACAGGCAGCAAATACGGCAAGTATCAGCAAGGCAATATTAAGTGCACTGCGAGCTTTTTTATCAAAAAATGATGGATTCAATGTTGTCATAATCAGCTCCTGAGCGCGGGCAATGGTTCGTCCTTCGGGATAAATCGTAGCGCTAAACCGTTATTGCACCAGCGTTCACCACGTGGCGGTGGCCCATCATTAAATAAATGGCCTTGGTGGCCGCCGCATCGTGCGCAGTGATATTCAGTGCGGGGTAGAATCAGTTTGAAATCGCGTTTTGTTCCCACGTGTCCCGCAATGGGCTGAGTAAAGCTGGGCCAGCCCGTACCGCTTTCAAATTTGTGCGCACTTTCGAACAAAGGTAAGTAACACGCGGCACAAATATAGAGGCCATCACGATGCTCACGATTAAGCTTGCTACTATTTTGCCGTTCGGTATCTTCTTCAAACAGTACTTTGTAAGCATCAGCGGAGACCAACGCTCGCCACGTCTCATGTGGCTTATTCAGAGGCGTAATGGTGACAACATCAATGGTGCTAGCCGCCGTCCGGCCGCGTGAACAAGCTGAAACCAACGGAAGCGCGGCCAGTATGGCAAGACTTTGTAGTAGGGTTCGTCGTTTCATGGAAATTCCTTTGGGAAGTTTGAAAGATTCGACCGTGTTCTTACATTATCGTTCTTAACGTTCGAACCGATTGCAAGAGGTTCTGCACGGATGCGCTCGTCGGCAAACAGACTACGACCCAGTATAACAATTTCTTCATGGCACCCTCGTAAATAGCGATTCGATGAGAAAAGCATCGTCAAAGTGGCGGCGACCGACAAAAGCGGTGGCGTGACGCCCCCACTGGCGCATTGCGCCCGGCGAGCGTATGCCCATGGGCCACAACAGAAAACGCTCAGGGCGTTCAGTGCCGGCGATTAAACCATGTATGCCGAACAGGCTGTGGTAACCGTCAGCAGTGGGCAGAGAGCGTAATGCATCGTAATTCTCCCGGGCCATAGGTTTTACCACAGACCGTAATTCGGGTGGTGATTGGTCGTGGTAGATTCGCTGAATAAAATGAGTACGGGAAGCGATGCGCAGCACCAGTGGTTGTTGTTCAGGTGCAGGTTGCGGCAGCAACGGGGGTTCAAAATAGGAAGCAGGAAAGTCGTCGCGCAGACGCAGGTGATGGCTAGGGAAGAATTCGTGGTAGCAACCGCAGTTATGGATAGCGTCATACAGCCACGGTTCGCCGTCAGGGCCTAAAGTTACTCGCCAGTTAAGACCGTCCAGCTGTCCGGCATAGATGTCGTTGCCGGCGCGCGCGGGAAACCAGACTATATAATTGAGCTGCAACAGCACTTGACCGCCGAATCGGGTGTGCGAGACCTTGCGATACACTGTCGGGCGCGCTACGTCCACCATCGGCCCGTTATCCCAGCGCGGCGTCCCGATACGATCATTGTTATCCACTACATCCACCTCCCATGCCGGGGCAAAGGTGTCGAAGAGCCGGTCAAGGTCAGTGATCTTCGGCATGGGGATGTCGAGTGGATCCAGGGAGCGATGCAGAATGTCGCCCACCTGCGGCGCAGTGAGCAGTGTATCGGGCGATGACGTCCAGCGTACCAATTCACCGGCAACTGGTAGCGCTGCCAACGGCGTGGCGTAGGTGTGGTGTGTCTCGGTATGCCAAGCCGATATTCTGTTGGTAACGACCAGTGCAGTGAGCGGATAGAGGCCGAGCGCCCGCCACCAGGTGACATAATCATCCGGAACGTGAGCGGCATCGCGAAGCATTTTGCGGCGCTCTGGTTGCGCGAGATCGGCGGCCAGCAGGCGTTCGCGACAGTGGTTGAGTTCTTCAACTAAGGTGCCATTGCGATGACCCTCCATCGGCGTGGGCAGATTGCGTAATTCCAGCGCACGCGACTCAGCATCTAAATCTGCCATGTGCGTGATCCATGCTGCCCAGTGTTTCTGTGTGGTCAACTCGCTACCGAAAGAAGCAAGCAGGCGTGTTGAACGCAAGTAGGGAAAACCTAGAACCGGCGATGAACCGTAGTCGCGAACTCCCGCATGGTCGATGGCCGCATCGACTTCCTGATACAGCATTCGGCAGGTAGTCAAAACATCGCTTGGAGGTGCTGCCGGACGGGTTTCCACGGTGGCGCAGCCAGTAAGGAACGACGTGACAAACAGCAGGATTAACTTTGCCATGGTCAGCACAAAGCGGTGTGTATCGGTAGTGTTATCCATGGCTTCCTTTCCCATAGAATAAGCAGTATGAAATATTGTACCGTTCGATACAATAGAATTTACTCGAAATGGCCTGGGAGAAATTACTTGAGCAGCAATTTTGATCGCGACATCAACCGTGCCGATACCGCCAGTGTGAAATATGATGGGCGGAAAAACATGTTTGGCACAGACGAAGTCATCCCGTTGTGGATTGCCGATATGGATTTTGCCGCCCCGCCAGCCGTGACCCGTGCTCTCGCCGAGCGCGCCGCCCATCCCGTGTATGGTTATACCCAGTACCCGGATAGCTTGTACGAATCGCTGATGGATTGGCTTAGGCGACGCCACGGTTGGGAGGTGCAGCGCGAGTGGATCATGATGTGCCCCGGTGTAGTCCCCTCGCTGCACGCCGCTGTCATGGCTTTTGCCGAGCCAGGTGAATCAGTAATCGTGCAGCCGCCAGTGTATTTTCCATTTTTTTCGGCTGTTACAAACACCGGTAGAACGCTGCTGCAAAACCCGCTGCGCATGGAGAGTGGTCACTATGCCATCGATTTTGACCACTTGGAACAGTGTGCAGCCAAGGCGCGCCTGCTGTTGCTATGCTCACCGCACAACCCGGTTGGCAGGGTATGGGGCAAGCCGGAATTGCAGCGCCTCCTGCAAATCGCAAAAAAATACGATCTGCTCATACTTTCAGACGAAATCCATGCAGATTTGATCTACCCCGAAAATAAACACCACACGCTCGCGGCGCTGGCAGAGAACCCGGCCACCATCCTCACTGCCGTCGCACCCAGCAAAACATTCAATATCCCTGGGTTGAATCTTTCCGCACTCATTGTGCCGGATGCCAAGCATCGCGCGGCTATCACCCAAATATTTAACAGCATGCACATCAGCGCATCCAATCCCTTTAGCATCGTCGCTTTCGAAGCCGCCTACCGGGAGGGCGAGACATGGCTGGACGAGTTACTGGCCTATCTGCGGGATACGCGGGATTACGTCGAGAATTATCTGGCCGCCCATCTCCCGAAAATCCGGCTTATCAAACCAGAAGGCACCTACCTGCTATGGCTTGATTGCCGCGCACTGGGGATGAGCGATGCGCAATTAAAGCATTTCTTCGTGCATGAAGCCGGCGTGGGCATGAGCCCCGGCATTCTGTTTGGCGAAGGCGGCAGCGGATTTATGCGCATGAATATCGGCGCACCTCGCCATACCATCGTGGCCGCCCTTGAGAATATTAGGAAAGCGGAACTATTGTGATATGCATAGGTAGGATTACTATCCATCCTGAAACGGTACATTTGTAATTGCTCGCGTCCTTGATAAAGAACAAAGGGGTTAAGTTCTTACTTAAAGGGTTTAGACCAGAATGCCACTAAGTTAAGGGGCTTCAGCATAGCTAAAACAACAAGTTAAGCCAGTATTGGCGCGGGTTTTACAATAGTCTAATCTTGCTAAAAAGGCTTAACTTAGCAGCATTCGGTTTAGACCACTTTAGATTTGAGGCGAACAATTACCATTAGGCAATAACTGTGATGTCAAGACTTGCCCCCCACTCTTCTTTTGCATGGAAAAAATCTACATGCAGTTGAGTATTGAAGCGCGAACGATGATCCAGAGGCAGTTGACGATGGAACCCAAGCCTGGGCAGATCGCTCAAGAGCTGGTGTGTTCTCCTGGGATGTTGAACTCAGATAATCCATTAGAGCTGATTTGCGCGATGATTTCGCATTCCCCCCTTTGAAAAAAGGGGGGCTAGGGGGATTTGAGCGTTGCAGGGACACAAAAATCCCCCTTTGCCCCCTCGCAAGCTCTCCCCCTTTTTTAAAGGGGGAGGCTGGTTAAATTGCCTAATCGATTATCCGGGTTGAATCCGGCAGGTTACCGTGAAAGCCCTGCTCCAAAAGACGAACAGCTACCTCCCGGCATAAGCGGGATAGTCGAGTAAATCAGTCGCGGGTCAGGCTGAGGCAGGTTTTGCCGTGAGCAACATGCCGAGTTTTTTTAGAGCCTTGATCCAGCGTGGAGCATTTTTCTGAGCGGACATGGCTTCGTAATTCACCCCTGGATCACGATATGGCTCACGCCGCGAAAGCATAAAATAAATGATGCGTATCAGTTTGTGCGCGATGGCGACAATACATTTTTTGTGACTTTTGCGAACCTTCAGATTATGGTATTTGGATGACAAAGAGCTTTTTGTCATGCGTGCCGCATTGGCGCACTCGCACAGGATATACCGGATGATGGCATTGCCTTTGCGCGTCTTCCCCGTCTTTCGCTTGCCCGCCGATTCGTTATTGCCCGGACACAGTGCCGCCCACGAGGCGAGCCTGTCGGCATCGCCGAAACGCGACATATCGTCGCCGATCTCGATCAGGATCATGGCGCTGGCGATGGTGTCGATGCCGGGTATCGTTTGCAGAAGGTTCCACGCCCACTGGTAAGGCTCCATCGCATTGATCAGATAGGCGTCGATGCGGGCGAGCTTCTGTTTGAGCAGGTTGACGTTCTCGTGCAGTTCGTTAAGGATAAAAAGGTGGCGGGGCGACAGGTCTCCATCGAGCGATGCGGCGAGGTCTTCGCGCTTGTTTTTCAGGCTACCGCGCGCCATGCCGAGCATTTCGCACAGGGGCCGGCCTTCGATCAGCCCCGCCACCATGGCGCGTGCTGACACGCCCTTGATATCGGACACCACCGCACCCAGTTTGATGCCGCCATCGTCCAGTATCTTGTGCATGCGGTTTGTTTCGCCGGACAACATCTGTGAGAGTTTGCGGCGGTAACGCGAGATCAGCCGCAATTCGCGCAAGTCCTTCGGCGGGATAAAGCTGCCGCGCACCAGACCGAAACGGGCGAGCACCGCGAGCCATTCCGAATCGCCCATGTCGGTCTTGCGACCGGGCACATATTTGATGAAGTGGGCATGGACGATCATGGTCAAAATTCCGGCATGCTCGAGATGGGCGTGGGCGCTCTTCCAATAAATACCGGTACTCTCCATCACCACCAACGTCACTTCCAGTTCGAGCAGCCAAGCCGCCATGGCCTTCATGTCTCGCTTGAATCCGCCAAACTCCTTCTGGTGTTTTACTATCGTTCCATCATCGTTTTCGATGAGCGCTGTGGCAACATGCAGCATACGATGCACGTCGATCCCGGCAACCCGTCGATGTAATGGGGAAAGTCCTTCCATAATAAATCTCCCGTGGTTAAAATAAACAGCGGAAGAAGTCGGGGTGGCGGACTGGATGATCCTCAAAGGGTCTCTTTACCGTGCGTCCTGCTTGTCATGCAAGCGGTACAATCTGGGGTGCGAGCCAGTCCAGGTGGGTCCGGTTAGACATCGGGGTGATGACGCCGCCATTCGTATTTCGACCTCTACCCCAACTTCTTCCACCCGTAATTTTCGCACCATTTGATTCCGCTTTCATGGTCGGGGGCGAGTGGATCGTCAATCATGATTGGTTAGACAAGCTCACCGTGAACGGTAATGGTTTTGCTGGAACGCACCACCAGTAGCCTTATTTCGATTGAAACGGAGCCAGTAACATGCTTTCAATTATCATTTGCAGCATCAATCCGGAAAAATTCGAGTTCGTATCGAAAAACTACAAGGAGCTGCTGGGGGACACGCCGTTCGAGATAATCGGCATCCACGACGCGCAGTCACTCTGCGAAGGCTACAACCGCGGCATTAACCAAAGCCGGGGCGACATCCTGATTTTTTGCCATGATGACATCGAGATAATCTCGCCTGATTTTTATCCTCGTTTGCGCCAATATCTGCAAGTCTACGATGTGGTCGGCTGCGCTGGCACAAGCCATTTAGTCGCCAGCAACTGGGGATTTGCCGGAGACCCCTATTTGCACGGCACTGTTGCCTACCCGGTTACCAATGATAAATGGCCCGGCAATCGCTTCGACTTGTCGGTGTGGGGCGAGATAAATTCGGTGGTCGTTGAAGGGATTCAAGCTTTGGATGGATTTTTCTTTGCCGTGAATCGACGGGTGATCAATGAAATACGCTTCGATGAACAAAATTTCGATGGATTCCATATTTATGACACCGACTTTACCTTCGCCGCCTATTTGGCCGGATTTAAATTGGCGGTATGCAACGATATTTTAATAGCCCATCAGTCGCGCGGAAATTATTGTGAGAAGTACGTAGAATTTAGTGCCAAATTTATGAAAAAGTACCAAGGCCGCCTACCAGTTCAAGAATGCAATAACCGCCAAGTGGCATTAGCGAAGAACCTTGATCGTGCACAAATGCTACGTATCGGTGGCAGTTTTCGGGTAGATCGAAGCTAAATTAAATTGCTTAAAGGGTAGCGTCCGTTTATACCTAAATATGGAGAACTGCCGTTGGACGAAACCCTCGTCATGATTGATATTGATAAATCCAACGCTGAACAAACAAATATATTGGTGAATTACATGGAGCCCCTTGTCGGTGCGCTGAAGAGCGTTTCACTCACCCACTGCCATACTCTCCGATCATGCAGAGTACAGTACAGTATTTTCCAATTCAGATATGAGTCTGAAGCGGTTACGGACTTGGTGATTTGATGGTGCGGGTTGGTCGGGTTAAAAATGAAGTTTAATGGATTTTTGCTAATCGGTTTTGTGTTTATTTTTTATGATTCTAGTCTCAAGAACTGGTGCTTTTCCAGTGTTGCTTTTCGATCAGTTATGCCCGGCGTTTTGGCTTTACAAAACTTTCAAATAATTCACTCTTGGCGCGTTGCATTTCCTGAGCCGCAGCCAAATCTGTTTTAGACTTCGCCAGCGCCTGCAAAGCTTCCAGCATGATGCCCTTTTTGAGGGTGACCCAACCCTTTGCCTTCAGCTGCACCAAGCACTCCAGTGGAGTCTTCACATCCTCGTCTTTATAGCGCTTTATGATTTTGTTTTTTGGGCTAATGATCTCAGTCGCAAACATGCACGGGCGGTGAAAATTGAGCCAGGGATTGAACGTTTCCTGATAGAACGCATTGATGGGTTTAGCGTACTTCTGGGGGATATGTTCGTAGCCCATGTGCTTGCGCACCACACTGGCATTCTTGCTCTCTGCCAGCGCGTTATCGTTACTGTGGCGCGAACGCGATTTGGTTTGTTCGATGCGCAGTTTCTCAAGGATTCTCGCCACTGGGCCGTTGATGTACTCGGAACCGTTGTCCGAGTGAAAGCCCAAAATCACAAACGGAAACTGTTCGATGATTAACTCCAGTACGGGCAACAAAAATGCCTCGCTAATACCCTGAACGCACGCCTCGATTTGCCACTGGCTCACAGAATCAACGCAGGTGATGTGATACACGCCCTTGATGCCGTCAAGATCGCCCTGGTGGACGGTGTCAATACGCACAAAACCGACCCTCCCGTTGGGGCGTGGCACTTTGCGTACCCCGATGGAATTTCGCACCGGATGGGTCTTGATTAAAATCACCCGCAAGGCTTGATAACCCGTGCTTTTGCGCAGGTTGTACAGGTGCGAAACAGACAGCGTAGACAGTCGCTCATAGCGTGTATCGCCATAGACGCTGTAAGCACGCTGCAAGAGGTGCGCTATTGCCGGGCCACATACGTCTTCATTGGCTTTGTCCATCTCGACGAGCAGTGCGATATCGATAGCCGTGTATTTGCGCGCAAAGGGAGCCGCAGGCGCACGATAGCGTTTGGACAGAGGTATAGTAGCTAAACGGTTTGTGAACCACTGCGTGACCAGACGGGTGACCTGCGCTCGGCTGTAGCCGCTGGTGACTCGCAGATACTTCAGCAGCACACCTTTCTCTCGCTTGCCTTGTCTGGGGTAGTCAAAGCGCTTGAGCACGCGGCTAATGTGCTTGTAGCGCTCACTGTCGTCACCAGACTTTGTGAACTCAATCTGGGTGCAGCCATTGAGAAATTGCTCGATCTGTTCAATCGTACAAAGTCGTGTTTCGTTCATGTTGATCATCATCCTTGTAATGATCAACCCACATCTTCAATTCGACCTCAGTTTGTTCACTTCAGGCTCATTCCTCGTCGGAAATACGGCTTTCGTTCAGGCTCATACCACATTGGATAAGGC
>CAWDCY010000002.1:0-97668 GCA_963800965.1 uncultured beta proteobacterium
AAAGCGGGTAGGGGTGACCGATGTCATTTCAGTTAGTGCCGTTGGTTCCTTGCGCGAGGACTTGCCGCCGGGCACGTTCGTGATTGTTGATCAATTTATCGATCGTACTTTTGCGCGCAATAAGTCTTTTTTTGGCGCGGGATTGGTGGCGCATGTCTCCATGGCTCACCCTGTTTGCAAAAGGCTAGGCGATCATATTGAGATGGCCGCGAGAGAGGCAAATATCCCTGTCGTTCGTGGCGGTACCTATCTGGTTATGGAAGGGCCGCAGTTTTCCAGTCTGGCTGAATCGAATCTGTATCGTTCCTGGGGGTGCGATGTAATTGGCATGACCAACATGCCAGAGGCCAAGCTCGCCCGTGAGGCAGAGTTGTGCTATGCCACCGTGGCGATGGTGACTGACTATGATTGTTGGCATCCCGACCATGAGCATGTCACGGTAGGGCAGATCATCAAAATGCTCACCGAAAATGCCAATAAGGCGAAAACGCTGGTAACGCACGTCATTCCGAAAGTGCGCACTGATACGCTGGCCGATGCCTGTGGTTGTCGTTCGACGCTAGAATTCGCGCTCATTACTGCGCCGGAAGCGCGCGACGCAGCCATGATTGAAAAGCTGGATGCTATTGCGGGTCGGGTATTAAAAGGTGGGGCATGATGCTATCCGGTGAAGAGGGCCTGCGCCAGCAGTTGCTAGATGTGTCCCAGCGTTTGCTCGATCAGGGTTTGAATCGCGGTACTTCCGGCAATGCTGCCGTGCGTTGCGGTGAGGGCATGTTGATTACACCGTCTGCGATGGCGGTGGCGGATATGACACCTGCAGACATGGTACGCATGGATTTGAATGGCAATGCCCTGTGCGGCGGCAAGCCTACCAGCGAGTGGCGCTTCCATCGTGACATTCTGGCCAGCCGTCCTGAAGTTAACGCTGTCATTCACACTCATTCAGCGTTTGCCACTACGTTGGCCTGTTTGCGCAAGGATGTTCCAGCCGTGCATTACATGATTGCCGTGGCGGGAGGCAATTTCATCCGTTGCGCACCCTATGCGTTGTTTGGCGAACAGACGCTTTCAGACTATGCATTAGCTGCGCTGGAAGACCGAAAGGCCTGTCTACTGGCTAACCACGGCATGATTGCGCTGGGTTCGGATCTAGCCGATGCATTGACGGTAGCCATTGAGGTCGAATTTTTGTGCGAGCTGTACTGGCGCACTTTGCAGGTTGGCGAACCGTACATTCTTACGCCGCAACAAATGCGAGACGTGCAGGAAAAATTCGTCGATTACAAAAAACATACATAACAACCCTGAAGATATATGTCTATTAAATCTCGTATTCGCACCATTCCGCACTACCCCAAGCCGAATATCATGTTCCGCGATATCACTTCCCTCCTTAAGGATCCAATAGGCTTAAGGATCACCATAGATGAGTTGGTGCGTCGCTATGCAGATATGGAAATCGACAAGGTGATAGGTATCGAAGCGCGTGGTTTTATAGTAGGCGCGCCGCTGGCTTATGCCTTGGGTAAAGGTTTTGTGCCGATTCGTAAAAAAGGCAAGTTACCCGCAGAAACTGTAGGGCACGACTACGAGCTGGAATATGGGACTGACCGTATCGAGATTCATACCGATGCGATTACTCCGGGCGAAAGGGTATTGCTTGTGGATGATTTAATTGCTACCGGCGGGACGGCGGAGGCGGCAACCAGACTGATCGAGAAAATTGGCGGCAAAATTGTTGAATGCTGTTTTGTCATTGATCTACCGGATATCGGCGGACGCAAGCGCTTGGAGAAGCGAGGCTACAGCGTGTTTGCGCTGTGTGAATTTGAAGGTGACTGAACGCCTGGTCAATCGTTTATGAGGCGTCATGATGAAAGTTGAAACCCTGCGTTGGTCGGATGGTGTGCTGGAAATGATAGATCAGCGCATTTTGCCGGCAACATTTACGTACTTGCAATATGATTCTGCCGCTGCTGTGGCCGAAGGCATTCGCAGCATGGTCGTGCGTGGCGCTCCAGCCATCGGCGTGGCGGCAGCCTACGGCGTGGCGCTGGAGGCACATCGTTTGCTCGCTGTTACTGATGAATCTTTCCGGCGTGGCATGAATGAAGGTTTTAATACGCTGGCTCAAAGCAGGCCGACAGCGGTTAACTTGTTTTGGGCGTTAGCCCGTATGAAGCAGGTATGGCAAACCGTATCGAGTGAATCCAACTCGCAAGTAGCGATGCGCCTGTTGGCCGAAGCGCATGAGATTTTTGCCGAAGATATTCGCATCAATCGCGCTCTGGGATCGCACGGTGCCGAGTTGTTGCGGGATGGCGCACGCGTATTGACCCATTGTAATGCCGGAGCGCTGGCTACCGCTGGCCATGGCACTGCGTTGGGTGTCATTCGGTCTGCAGTGGAAGTAGGTAAAAAAATTTCCGTGATTGCTGACGAAACCCGCCCCTTCCTGCAAGGCGCGCGCTTGACAGCATGGGAGATGGTGCAGGAAAAAATTCCGGTGACCCTCATCACTGACAATACGGCCGGCTTCATGATGAGTCGCGGTGAAGTGGATGCCGTAGTGGTCGGCACAGATCGTGTAGCCGCAAATGGCGATGTAGCCAACAAGATTGGCACTTATATGGTCGCCGTGCTGGCACAACGACACCACATTCCATTCTATGTAGCTTGCCCACTTTCCACGATAGACATGTCTATCGCAAGCGGTATGGATATTCCCATCGAAGAACGTCATCCAGACGAGGTAAAGGGTTTCAGAGATTTTCAGTGGGCTGCACAGGGTGTGCAGATACGCAACCCTTCGTTTGATATTACACCTGCTGAATTGGTTACAGCGCTGATTACCGAAAAGGGGGTGATTCATCAACCTGATGTAAAAAAATTGTGCGCCCTATTCAGCTGAAGAGGAATGCCAAGTCTTTCAGTGAACTTAAACGACGCCATTTGCGTTAAACTCTTTGTTCTTGTCGGCGTGTGTTTATATTGCTTATCCCAAAACAAAACTTGTTTTTGTTCCAGAACTGAATATTTTATTCGTTTGCCACAGGCATATAAATTAGCTCTTGACAATTAGTACTCGCTCACTATATTGAAAAGCTTACTCAGAGCAATTTGGAGAGGTAATGCAAGCGGCAGCATTTTTTTGCCGTAATTAACGATGGGGCCAATATGAAAAGATTTGTACAGTTTGTGATCTTGTTCTTAACATTAAACAGTTATGTTTTAGCAGAAGAATTGTCAACAGTATTAGATAGTCTGGAGCAAATACAAAAGCAAGCAGAGGCCGGGGATGCGAGCGCTCAGACCCGTCTTGGACAGCTATATGCCAACGGTGTAGGTGTGTCTATAGATGCCGACAAAGCCGTAGAATGGTATCGGAAAGCAGCAGCTCAAGGGAATGCCGAGGCTCAGTTTGAAATCGGAGCAATGTATGGCAGTGGTGAGGCTGTGACTAGTGTGAATAAAGATCCCGTCAAGGCCGCAGAGTGGTATCAGAAAGCGGCAGCACAGGGACATCCCAAGGCTCAGTTTGAACTTGGGGCTATGCACCTCAAAGGCGAAGGCGTAAAGAGAGATGCCACCCAGGCCGTGGAATGGTTTAAAAAAGCGGCAGCGCAGGGGCATGCCCAAGCACAGACCAATCTCGGGTGGATGTATCAACATGGTAAGGGTGTGGCACGGGATAGTGTGTTGGCTTATGCATGGCAAGATTTAGCTGTTACACATGGTAATGACAACGCGAAAAAATTGCGCGACTTAACCAACTTGAATTCTGTTCAGCGCGCCGAGGCAAAACGGCTCTCAGCAAACTGGAAGCTGGGGCAGGTATTGAGCCGGTAATGTAATTGACTTGTAAAATGTCGGCATTATTGAATCAATATCCGGTCACATATTCAAGCCAAGCCAAGCGACACTTGATTAACTCTTGCTTTGTGCGAAAGCCAAAATAAGGTAGGGAATATATCTAGAGGTGCGGCTGGATAATGTACTTTAACGCTTTCAGCGAGGAAATTTTTATCAGTTATGATAAATCGTTTTTGCATTAACAGTGACTTTGTCAGTCGGCAGATATAATGAATTTGAGTGAGGTCTAAAAATGTTATTGGTACATAGATATATGCGCAATATAGGAAAATTACTCTTTACATTGTTGTTTACTGTTGCAGTCAATGTGTCTGGTCAGTCCGTATCTTCAGCAAGTCAGAGTGAAGCAGAGAATCTTGCGCAATTAAAAGTGCAAGCGGAATCTGGTGACCCAAACGCACAGTTTGATCTAGGATGGATGTACGATACGGGTGATGACAGTAAAATTTTGGCTAAGGATATCCGCAAAGCCGCAGAGTGGTATGAAAAAGCTGCAATACAGGGTCACGCCAAGGCACAAACTGGCCTTGGTTTACTGTATGTTAACGGCAATGGGTTGCCTCAGGATTATGTCAAGGGTGTGGATTGGCTTCAGAAGGCAGCGGCTCAGGGGGATCCCGAGGCGCAATTACACCTTGGTTGGCTGTACCGAGACGGCAAGGGCATACCGAAAGATCCCGCCAAGGCCTTGGTATGGTGGCAAAATGCAGCAGACCGAGGTTTTGCCCATGCACAATTTATCCTCGGAGTGATCTACAACAAGGGTGAAATTGTACCGAGGGATGTTGACAAAACAATTGAGTATTGGCAGAAGGCAGTAATGCAGGGGTATCCGAGCGCGCAGTTAAATCTCGGGTCAATGTACTACTTTGGCAAAGGCGTGCCCAAGGATGTTGTCAGGGCAACGAAGCTATGGGAGAAAGCAGCTGCGTTTGGAAATGCCGATGCTCAGTACAACCTCGCTTTGGTATACCACCTAGGTATTGGAATGCAGAAGGACGAGTTATTGTCCTATGTATGGTCTAATCTGGCTGTCGAATATGGTGGTCACCTAATTGCAAAAAAATTACGCGATTCAATCACCTTGACTCCTGAACAAAGCAAGACAGCTGGGGAAATGTTTGCGAATTGGCAGATAGGAAAGGTTTATCGTTAGCGATTTGTATAGGTTGCGTGCGCGCTTATAAACACTGGGCTCATCCTGATTTGCTTAAAAATGTTGCTTAAAAAAGTAATTGAATAGCGTATCAATTTAATACTGCACTATGCAGACAGCACAACACACTACTACCCTCAGCAGCCTTTCAAGTAAGGCTGCTGAGGGTCTTGCGGAATCGACTCAGAGATAGAGTGAACAGAACGCTGCCGATCATGATGAGTGCGAGCATCTGCGGCCACACCACTTCGAATCCGGCGCCGCGATAAAGGATTGCTTGGGAAGCGGAGACGAAGTGCGTGGTTGGCGCGGCCAGCATAATGTTTTGCGCAAATTCCGGCATGCTCTCGCGCGGTGTAGATCCACCCGACAGCAATTCGAGTGGCAGAAGTATCAGGATTATCAGCAGGCCAAACTGCGGCATGGTGCGTGCGAGTGTCGCCATGAAGATACCCATTGATGTAGTAGCGAACAGGTGTAATGTGGCGCATACGAGGAACAACGCCACTGAACCTTCAATTGGCACTTGCAACACGCCCTGTACGACAAAAGCCAGAGAAAAAGTCGTTGCCAGCAAGACCACCAACCCCATGGACCAGACCTTGGCCAGCATGATCTCGACAGGGGTCACCGGCATCACCAGCAGGTGTTCGATTGTACCGTGCTCGCGTTCACGGATCAGGGCCGCGCCAGTCAGTATGATCGATAACATGGTAACGGCATTGATGATCTCCATTAGCGAGCCGAACCAAGCTGGCGTCAGGGAGGGATTGAAACGTGCCCGCAATGCGAGTTCTACCGGCGGCACATGAGTCCCGCGGTAGTGCTGAACAAATTCGTTTACCTCACCGATTACGATCTGATGTATGTAGCCGCTACCAGTGAACGCCTGACTCATACGCGTGGCATCCACGTTTAGCTGGATTGTTGGTGAACCTCCGGCCAGCACGTCGCGCTGGAATTCCGGAGGAATGTCGAGCACGAAAGTATACTCACCAGCGTCCAGACCCGGATCGACCTCGGTTAACGACACCATGACCGGTGGCATAAAGTGTGGCGGGTAAAAAGCAGAAATAATGCGTGCCGACAGCGGTGAACCGTCCTCATCTACGATTGCGATCGCAGCTTTGTTCAGGGAGTCCGGCATTGCGGTAGCGCTGATATATATTGCCAGCGTGAAGGTATAGATAATCAGCACCAGCATGATCGGATCGCGCAGCAAACTCCACAGTTCCTTGACGCCGAGGTGGTAGATGTTGGAAGTGCGGCTCATCGTCAGCTGTCCTGCTTTCTTAGCAGGGCGATCGAAAGGCCAACTATTACCATAGCGGCCAGCAACATTGGCCAGAAGTATGCACTTAGGTCGGACAAACCCAGAGCCTTGCTGAATACGCCGCGACTTATCGTGAGGAAGTGCGACGCCGGGTAGATTTGTCCTATGATTTTTCCTGCTCCTTCAAGCGAGGACACCGGGTTGATGAGTCCGGAAAACTGGATTGCCGGAAGAATTGTGCCGAGCATGGTCGCGAATATTGCTGCAATTTGACTACGGGTAAAAATAGAGGCGAACAGGCCGAAGCCTGTGGAAAATACGGTAAAAATTAGTGCGGCCAGAACAAGCGTGAAAAAATTGCCTGTGATTGGTACGCCGAACACAGTGACGGCGAGTAAAGTCATGAGCAGAAAATTCAGCATTGCCAGCGCGACATAAGGTAACTGCTTGCCGAGCAGGAACTCGGCACGGGTAACCGGAGTGACATAAAGATTAATGATCGAACCCAGCTCCTTCTCTCGTACCACTGACAGTGCCGTTAGCATAGCCGGAATCATCAGTAACAGGATAGGGATAACTGCCGGAACCATTGATGGCAGACTCTTTACGTCCGGGTTGTAACGGAAACGCGTCTCGATGATGGCCGAACCGTTAGCTGCATCCTGGCCGAGCCGGGTTTTCACCATGTCGATCAGCCAGTCCTGATGCATACCCTGCACGTAGCCTTGAACGGTTTCGGCCCGCACTGGCATCGCGCCATCGATCCAGGCGCCGATTTGCACCGGTTTGCCGCGCTGCACATCGCGCGCGAAACCGGGCGGAATCTCAATAGCAAGTGACAGTTCGCCGTTGCGCATGCGCTGATCCATTTCCGTGTAGCTGGTGATCGGCGGATGCTCGACAAAATAGTGCGAACCGGAAAGGTTCAACGCGTAGTTCTGACTCAGTGTGGTCTGGTCACGATCTAGTATAGCGTAGCTGAGATCCTCCACATCCATACTGACACCATAGCCAATGATAAACATCAGGATCAGGCTGCCGAGTAGCGCCAGCGTCCCGCGCACAGGATCGCGGCGCAATTCCAATACTTCGCGCAGCGTGTAGCCGAATGCGCGAGACAAACTAAAATAGCGGCGCAATATATGTTTCCAAGCTGTAACAGTGCCGGTGGAGGGGGTGGCAGGTGTGATGGGAGCAATAGCGGGTTGGATGACCGCTGCGCCTGCGTCTTCCAGGTAGCCGATGAAGGCTTGTTCCAGTGTCGCTGTACCGCGCTTTTTTATAATCTTGGACGGAGTATCACTGACCATGACTTGTCCGGCATGCATCAGCGAAATGCGGTCACAACGCTCAGCCTCGTTCATGAAATGGGTCGATATGAAGATCGTGATCTTGTCCTTACGCGCCAGGTCGATCATCAACTGCCAGAAATTGTCACGCGCGATCGGGTCGACGCCGGAGGTCGGTTCGTCAAGGATCAGCAGTTCTGGCATATGCACCATCGCTACCGCCAGCGACAAGCGCTGGCGGATTCCCAGTGGTAAACTATTCGGCAACGCGTCGGGTACTTCGCCAAGACCAAATCGAAATAACATCTCTTCTAACCGCGTCGGAATCTCCACCTCAGGCATATTGAACAGGCGCGCATGTAGAACCAGGTTCTGGCGTACAGTGAGTTCCGAGTACAGCGAAAAGGATTGAGACATATAGCCCACTCGCCGTCGCGTAGCGATATCATGGGGATTTACTTCGTGACCGAAAAGCCATGCCTGACCTTCGCTTGCCGGTAGCAGACCGGTGAGCATCTTCATGGTGGTAGACTTTCCGCAACCATTGGAGCCGATGAAGCCAAATATCTCACCGCGACGGATGCGGAAGTTGACATGATCAACCGCCGTGAAGTCGCCAAAGCGCAAGGTCAGGTCGCGTGCCTCGATGGCGATTTCTTTGTCCTCTTCATCGGCGAGCGGTGGAACAACAACGGCGCGGTGATTGCGTTTTTTCTCTTCCGGCAGCAGCGCAATGAAAGCTGCTTCTAACGATGCCGTGCCGGTTCGTTCGTGCAGCTCGTGCGGCGTGCCGGTAGCAAGGATACTGCCCGCATCCATTACCACTAGCCAGTCAAATCGCTCGGCCTCATCCATGTAAGCGGTGGCGACGATTACGCTCATTTCCGGACGGTGGCTGCGAACGCGTGCGATCAGATCCCAGAACTGCTTGCGCGCCAATGGATCAACGCCCGTGGTCGGTTCGTCAAGGATCAGCAGTTCTGGATCGTGGATCAACGCACAGCACATACCTAATTTTTGTCTCATGCCGCCTGATAGTTTTCCCACCGGACGACTTAGAAAAGGATACAGGCCAGTGCTGGTGGTGAGTTCGTCTATACGGCGCCGTCTCTCGTTCGTGTCATGTCCGAACAAGCGACCGAAAAATTGCAGGTTCTCCTCTATCGATAGGGTCGGATACAGATTTTTGCCAAGTCCTTGCGGCATATAGGCAATATTTGGACAAACTTCGTTGCGGTGGCGTACTTTGGCCATGTCCCCCCCGAGAGCCTCTACTTGGCCCTGTTGTACCGCGCGCGCACCGGCTACCAGCGACATCAGGCTGGACTTTCCGACGCCGTCCGGGCCGATCAGGCCAACAATGCGGCTGGCAGGGATATCCAAGTTAATCGCGTTCAGCGCCAGTGTCTTGCCATATCTTAGGCTGACGCCGAAAAGGCGGGCGACAGGCATACTACCGGTGGCGACGGAGGTCATTCCGGAACCTGGAGCTTCAGTTCTTTCGGCCATTCAGCCTGCGGGTTCAATTTGAGCCAGGCCACCCCGGGCAGGCCAGTTTTGACTTGCTTCAAGTGTTTTTTTAGCAAGTCACGATCAATATTGGCCTTCACCCGAAACATTAATTTTTGTCGCTCACTAGCCGTTTCCACCGTCTTCGGCGTGAACTGTGCGGTACTGGAAATGAATGTAATTTTGGCTGGGATGACATAGCTGGGCGCAGCGTCAAGCACAATATGTACCTCGCTATCGAGCGCCACCTTGCCTACGACTGTCTCTGGTAAGAAAAAAATCATGTACACATCGCTAAGGTCTAAAAGATTTAGCACCTTGCCGCCGGCGCCTATCACCTCGCCTGGCTGAGCTATGCGAAACTGGATTCGTCCGTTGCGTGGAGCTTTGAGCTCATTGTCGGCGATGTCAACACGAATGCGTTCGACGGTCGCGAATGCTGCCTTGGCAGCAGACTCAGCGCCAAGGATCTGGGCTTCCCCCGTGGCGATCGCCGCATCAGCCGCTGCTACCTGTGCCTTGGCCGCGGCAATTGCGGCTTCGGCACTGCGCACGCGGGCGCGGTCGTCGTCAGCCTCCTGACTTGAGGTGCCCCCTTCTTGCACTAACGCGGTTGAGCGCGCAGACCGACTCCGAGCCGCCGTGCGTTCAGCTTCGCGCTGTATAACCACGGCTTGTGCCGCCGCACGTTCAGCCTTGCGCTGCGCGAGTTGGCTGTGTGCGGTCGCAATGACATTGTGAGCCTGTTGTGCTTGCGCCTCAGCCTGACGCAGTTGCGCATTGATCGAATCAGAATCGATGCGTGCCAGAATTTGTCCGGCCTTAACAAAATCGCCTTCGTTGACAAGGATATCCTTAATGCGACCGGCGGAGCGCGCTGCTATATCAATCTCGGTGGCCTCAATGCGTCCGTTTCCGCTGATGATTACATCGCTGTTATTATCCTTGCTCAGGTATTGTCGCGCTGCTAACCCCGCTACGATCGCGACCATGATCACCACCGCGATCCGCACGAGCCAAGTTTTGCTAAGCCCTTTCATTGGTTCAATCTCCTTTGTGTATCTTCCTCGCCAGGCGTGCCACCTCCGCCACCCAACGCCGTATACAATTTGATGCCGCTGGCGAGGTAAGCGCGCCGCGTCTGCACCAGTGCCTGTGCAACGGAGAATAGCTCGCGTTCGGCATCGAGCACCTCCAGATATGTGGCGGCGCCATGCTGGTAGCGCAAAGTGGCGATACGGCCTCGTTCGCGTTGGGCCTCAAGGGAAGCGCGCTGCGCCTGAATTTGTTCGGCCAGCCAATGTCGCTCGGCCAGCGCATCGGCTACATCGCGAAAGGCATTCTGCACGCTGCGCTCGTACTCGGTTATTGCCGAGTTATACCGTGCGCGCGCCAAGTCGAGACCAGCACGGTTGCGACCGCCGTCAAACAGAGGCAGTGTGATGCTGGGCATGAAGCTCCAGGTACGACTGTTTCCTGCGAACAGACCGTCGAGTTCACTGCTGGCAACACCAAGCGAGCCGGTAAGCGCGATACGCGGAAAGAACGCTGCGCGGGCGGCACCAATGTTGGCATTGGCTGCCTTCAGGCGCCGTTCGGCTGCCCGCAGGTCTGGACGCTGAATCAGCAGGTCGGAAGGCAGGCCAGCATCGATGCTATGCACAAACTTTGCCTCGATACTGCTGAGTGAACGATGCTTGGCTGGCAGTGAACTGCCAGCCAAAAACTCAAGCGCATTGTGGTTCTGTTCGCGCAAGCGCTGCAGCACCGCCAATTCAGATTGGGCCTGACTGAGAAGAATTTCGGCCTGGACGGCGTCCACGCGAGCAGCTGAACCGACCTCGAAGCGCCTTTGCGCGATGCGCGCGGATTCCTGCCTCGTTCTGATGGTTTGCACAGCGAGGTCGATGCGTTCGTCGAGTTCCCGTTCGATGAGATAGCTGTTTGAGACTTGTGCAATCACAGTAGTCTGGACGGCATGACGCGCTTCATCGGTGGCCAGGTAGGTCTCTAGGGCGGCAACCTCAAGACTACGGAGGCGTCCCCAGAAATCAAGCTCCCATGCGCTCGAAGTCAGCCCTACCTGGAACTGATTCAATAATATCTGGTTGGCTGTACCGTCGCGCTGGATAGGCAAGACACCCGCTGGAATACCGTATCGGCTGCCAAAAGCGCTGCCACTAATGTTGGGAAGTCGATTTGCATGTTGGATACCATAGAGAGCCCGTACCTCTTCGACGCGACGTACGGCCAGCAAGAGATCGCGGTTGTTGGCAAGTGCAGTTGAAATCAACGCCCGGAGTTGCTCGTCGCCAAAGAAAGTATGCCAGTCAATTTTTGCTACCGTGACACCTGCTGGGGTGGATCGCGGGAAGGTTGAAGCGATGGGTGGCTGGGGTTTTTTATATGCAGGCATCTGCGTACAGCCCACAAGAAGCGACGCCGCAAGTAACGAAATGGGAAAATTTCTTGTATCCATCGTTATCGTCCAGTTGACTCAGAACCAATTTCATACAGTAACGTAGCGCAAAGTATGCGCCGAGCTGTTGCGAAGTCAAAATGCTACTTATGACTTAGTTCAGCACAATTGTCGGCAAACCATATCAGCCATCATGGGGCCGCCGCAATTTTTATGAATACTCGTTCTTGGTTCTTCGTGCAACAGGGCGCATCCATCCAATCGTACCGATGCAAGTGTTTGGTTATTTTGTTATCTTTCGGGACGCATTTGCGGAAATAAAATTACATCGCGGATACTTGGGCTGTTGGTGAGCAGCATCACCAGCCGGTCTATTCCGATGCCTTCCCCGGCGGTGGGCGGCAGGCCATATTCCAGTGCGCGAATGTAATCGCTATCCTTGAACATGGCTTCTTCGTCACCTGCCTCCCTAGCCGTTACCTGTGCATCAAAGCGCGCCTCCTGGTCTTCCGGGTCATTCAACTCGGAGAAGCCATTGGCGATTTCGCGTCCAACCATAAACAGTTCAAAACGCTCAGTAATCTCCGGGCGAATATCGCTGCGGCGCGCCAGTGGCGAGACTTCTGCAGGGTAGTCAATGATGAAAGTTGGCTCAAATAACTGATGCTCGGTCAGCTCTTCAAACAGTGAAAGTTGCAGTCCGCCCACGCCATCCGTTGCTCTGTATTTGGTCTTCAGGTCTTGTAATTCGCTGATTAGAAAATCGCGGTCGCTTAACTGTGCGTCAGAAATCTGCGGATGATATTTCTGGATCGCCTGTGCAATGGTCAAGCGATGGAACGGCTTCCCCAAGTCGAGCTCACGCCCCTGATAGGAGACCACAGTGGTACCCAGCACCTTGCGCGCCACTTCGCTGAACAGCTTCTCGGTGAAGTCCATCAGATAACGATAATCCCGATAGGCTTCATAAAATTCGATCATGGTGAATTCGGGGTTATGTCGCGTAGAAAGCCCCTCGTTGCGAAAGTTGCGGTTGATTTCGAATACCTTCTCAAAGCCGCCCACCACTAGCCGCTTGAGATAAAGCTCCGGCGCAATGCGAAGATACAGCTGCATATCCAGGGCATTGTGATGCGTGGCAAAGGGCTTGGCCGATGCGCCACCCGGAATGGGATGCATCATAGGCGTCTCGACTTCGAGATAATTGTGGCGTATGAAAAATTCCCGTATAGCCTGAATGACCTTCGAGCGGATGATAAATGTATTGCGAGTGTCCTCATTAGTGATGAGATCCACATGCCTTTGACGGTATTTTTGTTCCTGGTCGATCAGACCGTGAAACTTTTCCGGTAGCGGGCGTAGTGCTTTAGTCAACAAACGCAGCCCGGCCACACGCACAGAAAGTTCACCGGTCTTGGTTTTAAACAGCACACCTGTTGCACCAAGAATGTCGCCCAGATCATAGTGCTTGAATGCATCATGCACTACTTCGCCGGCATCGTTATTGTTAATGAACAGCTGGATGCGTCCGCTCATGTCCTGCACGGTGGCAAAGCTGGCTTTGCCCATTACGCGTTTCAACATCATGCGCCCAGCTACAGCCACACTGATATGTACTGTTTCCAGTTCATCGTGGCTCATTGCTCCATAAGCAGCATGCAAATCGCCGGCCAGATTCTTTCGCTCAAAATCATTTGGGAAAGCGATGTTTTCTTTGCGAAGTGTAGTGAGTTTGGCGCGGCGTTCGGTGATAATTTGATTTTCGTCTTGTTGAGGGTTGGTTGGTTCGGTAGTCATGATATTCAGATAAATTATGATCAAAAATGCAGGAGTGTTTCACAGGCGCAGGATTGTGGCACGAATGCCACTCTACGCGCAATTTAAGCAATAGACATGAGTAGAGGTGGAGCATCAATATGCTCCGCCCATTGTCGCCATACAAGTTCTAACAGCGCAAATCAGAATTTGGAAAAGCTTTTGAATAATGCAGCTAATTCAGTTCATCGGGATTAGGTGTAACTGTGTTTGTACACGGTCTGGATCCGAAGCGAACTACCATGAAACTGAAATCGTGGGCTGAGCCATTTTTATTCCCGCGATCGTCGTTACAATCGGCCTACGGGCGATCGTTCCAGATAACAGAATTTTAAAGCCCATTAAGTCGATGACATCATACCGTCGGTTTATTTTATTCGACTGGCGGACGAATTAAACTGAAGCGTGAAGGTACCACATGCCAGATATGAACCATTGCTGTTAATTAGCGGTTGTGCGGTCACTGTTGCCGTAGCTCCGGGCGCAAGCCCAAACATTTGGAAAGGCACTTGGCCCGTTTTTACACCATCGACTATCACATCGAAGGAGAGAGCCGGAGAAACTGCGACATCGCTCATATTGGTAAATGACAACGTAGCTTGGCAAATAATGCTAATTATGGGGCTGAATGCCATTGAGTTGAGCCGAATACCTTGGAAGTCAAAAGGAAAGCGCCCAATCTGAATCGGTTCAGTGGCAAATACCTGTCTTGTGATTGTCTTCGACCCTGATACACCGTTGATCGTGTAATTCATCGTGCCAGTATTGGTATCAGTAAACGCGAAATTAATCGTTCCAACCGTAGTTACAAACTTATTAGCGTTGTTCCATGGAAGTGGCAGCGCTGCCCCCCCAGTCACCGTATATAAATCGCCAGTGCAACCATCGGCCGCCACTACACAATTGGAAGCGACGTACCACGTGGGCCTACCCTCAAAATCGTAGGTATAGAGCGTAGCGAAAATCACACTAAATTGTTGAGTAAGCCCAACACCCCAGCCGGATTCATCCTGATTCCACCATAAACCTGTCATAGGTGAGATCGTGGTATAAACTGTAAAACCCGTCGAACCAGCCATAGGCGATACAAGAAGAAACGCCAGCGCCAGCAACGCGCCAAAGCAATCGCGCAGCTTGCGAGCAAAAGCAATTTGGAAGATGCCAAGAACATTTTTTTCGTATGTCGATATGATATTTTTCATATTTACCGGTACCATCTGCGTTGTTGAATAAATATATTTTATAGCGAACAATGTGACCATTCTGGTCTCATTGTTCGGAATTGACAAGCAGAGGCTAGCGTCGTGCGGTGCACTGTGAAAATGCCTCAAATTCCTCGACTGGCAGGGGTCGGCTGAAGAAATAGCCTTGGTAGGTATGGCAGCCTACACTGGTTAAAAAGTCCCGCTGCTGCTCGGTTTCAACTCCCTCAGCGATCACCCCCAACCCGAGGCTTTGAGCAAGCGCCACGATAGTCCGGGCAATGGCAGCATCGTTAGGATCACTGAGCACGTCGCGCACAAAAGACTTATCGATCTTTAACTGGTCCAGCGGCAGACGCTTCAAGTAGGTAAGCGAGGAATAACCGGTGCCGAAATCGTCCAGCGAAAACCCCACACCACTGGCTTTCAGCACAAACATCTTTTCGATTACTTCTCCTACATTGTCCACCAGCAGGCTCTCAGTCAGTTCCAGCTTGAGCAGTTTCGGATTGGCACCTGTTTGGTTGATTGCCGTCATCACCGTGCCCACGAACTCAGCTTCACGGAACTGCTGGGCACTAACATTTACCGCCACCGTGAGATGGGACATTTCCGGCCGGACAGCCCATAGTGCCAGCTGGGCGCAGGCGGCTTCCAGTACCCATTGGCCCAAAGGCAAGATCAAGCCAGTTTCTTCAGACAGAGGGATGAATTCGGCAGGTGACAACATGCCGCGTTGGGGATGCCGCCAGCGCACCAGTGCTTCGGCGCCCGTAATACGACCATCGCTGACTACCTGAGCCTGGTAATGGAGCACAAACTGATTGTCCTGAATCGCTGTATGCAGATCCACTTCCATGGCAGCACGCTCAACAACGATCGTCTGCATGGCCGGATCAAAGAAATGCAAGGCATTGCGCCCCATTGCCTTTGATTTGTACATGGCGAGGTCAGCTTGCTTTAGCAAATCGTCTATGGATGTCTCATACCCACGGAACAATGTGACACCGAGGCTCGCTGTATTGCGGTGATGGAGACCTTCAAGCTGATAAGGTTGATTGATGGCAGTGAGAATTTTTCTGCCTACGGTTTTCGTCTGGGTGGCCGCCTCTTCGATGGTGTCGGCCAAACCCTCCAGCACCACCACGAATTCGTCGCCGCCCATCCTCGCTACCGTGTCACACTCGCGTATGCTAGCAGTGATACGTTGCGCTACTTGCTGTAGTAGCAGATCACCCTTGTCATGACCCGAGGTGTCGTTCAACGTTTTGAATTGATCTAGGTCGATGAACAGCACAGCGCCGAAAGACCCATTACGGTTACCGGCGGTCATGGCGCGCTTCAGGTGATCCAGTAGGAGTGTGCGGTTGGGCAAGTGGGTAAGAGGATCAAAGAAGGCTAACTCCGTGATTTTTTCTTCAGCCATCTTGCGTTCTGTAATGTCGATGTGTGACCCGACATGATGGGTGACAATCCCCTGGCTGTTTTTAACAGTGCTAATGGTGAGTAATTTTGGATAAATCTCACCATTCTTGCGTCGATCCCAGATTTCTCCCTGCCATGTTCCAGTGTCATGTATGGCTTTCCACATTGCGCGGTAAAAGTCTGCGTTGTGGCGTCCAGAGTTGAGTATGCGCGGTTTTTTTCCAATGACTTCTTCGGCCGTGTAGCCTGAGCTCTCGCAAAATGCCCGGTTGACCCGCAGGATAACATTGTTCGCATTGGTGATCATCAAGCTTTCCTGCGACTCAAAGGCAACAGCGGCAATGCGAAGCTCGGCCTCCGCATGTTTGCGCTCAATCTCATTGACATACAACTTGTTTTGCATTTCGGACAGGCTAGCCAGTACGCTGTTTTCAATGCCAGGTTTGACCTTGATGGCGATAGAGAAATCACCGTTGCCAATTCTGACTAAATGTTTGTGGATTTCATCAGCAGAACCACCTAGCGTTGCGCGCAAGGAAACATAAGTTCGCCAGAGCATGAAGGTTGCCCCAAGTGTGATCGCGATGAATATCAACCGGAATATCAAGGCGATGTATTCCGCATGATGGACGGCATCAAGCGTTCTCTGTTGCATCAAATGATAAGCATCGTTGATGGGCTTCATGATTGCTGCCTTGGTCTGATAATAATTTTTATTATGTAGCATCAGACGCGCCCGCTCGTGGTTGACTTCCGTGCCCGGGCCGACGGGCTCAATCAGTTTCATGGCTGCCAATTCCAATGTGGCCAAACGGTCCGAATTCGCTTTAGCTTCAGCCAGCTTGTCAAGTTCCTTGTCAGGAAAACCGGACTGACGCATCAAGTCCAGCAAGGAAATAGCCTGCCCATTTTCTGGGTTGGGTGATTGAGCATCTGCCAGAACCATGATCCAGTAGCCGTAAAAATATCCCTTTGGCCGCGGTTTTTTGCCGTTACGGATGTCAAGTATGTCCTGATAGTATGTCTTGTAGCGGGGGTCGCCGATGACCACGAAGGCTCTGGCCATTTGGGTTAAATCATCTGAACTTTGGCGCATTTGATCCGCCAACTGAAAGGAAATGAGCCGCTGTTCGTTTGCGCGATCAATATTTTTTTCGCTAATGACGTAGACACTGAAAGCGATAGCAACCGCAAAGAAGGAGGCCAGTGTCAGTATAATTTTTGGAATGACTGCTCTACGGCTTTTATTTGAAATCATTATTGAACTTCGCTCCATCTCTGCTTTAAGCCGATGCTTTAGTGCTAAAACGACGGCAGGTAGCCCGTCAGTCTCCAGGTCTTATTTATATAAGATATTGATTTGTATAAATAAATATAATTTTTTAAGTGGTATAAAATATAATCAATTGGTTATGAGTGAAATCTGACAAGCACTAATGACAATTTGTATGAGCTGTCAAGTCATATAAAAAACAATATTAATCAAATAAATGAAGTTAGTGTTGCAATTTTTAATTGCAATTTAAAAGTTGGAGTATCTCGAAGGTATGCTTCATGCACTGAGGTCGCCCGTCAATATTTTTATGACGTTGCGCCTAGCTTACTTAACCGTGGTTAACCGTGACACTTCAATATGTTAAGGAAGGATTGAGGTATGTTGATTCATCATCTGGCGTATAAGTTTGCCAGCAGCAGAAGAGGGTGCGAATCCACTTGAAGGCTATCTGTTCAGGGCATTATTTGATAGGGCTCCATCGTTACTGACTCGACTTTGTCGCCAAGCAAGACCAGTTGGCCTTCAAGCCGGGTGTTACCTGTCTCGCTGAATAAGAAACGATAGGTGCGTCGCAACACTCTTCGTCCCGTCTTGTCGCGAGCCAGAGCCAGTCCGATGCTGGCAACCGTATCGTCGAGGAATTGCAAATTCTCATTGCGGCAGATATGTTTTCCCATACTCCGTGCGACCTCAAGGGCGCGCAGGCTGTCGAACCAGAACCACCCCAGCGCGGCTAAAAATAGCAGGAAAGATAAACTTAGCATATCCATTGTTTAAGAAATCCTGAAAAACAAACCGATAAATTTTTACCGGTTCTGGTGTGTGTTTTTTAAAAACCGTAAATAGAAATTGCAGAACAGGCAAATACGCTGGAACGGCATAAAAATAAAAGCTAATTCAGTTTTCCGTAGGCGTCAACAGCCTTGCCCACTTCTATATTTCTGTTGATACAGGTCATCATGAATTCGAATGGTCGCAGCTACTTCTCGGTATTTCATCAGGCCGAGGCCACAAATTATCCGAAAGTCCATCAGAAAAGCTAATTGTGAATCAACTGAATAATTGATGATACTGGAAAGGACATAGATTTGGGGCCATAAGTTTGTCTATAGCGGAAACGTTGCCATAGTCCTCTCGCCTGCCCACCATGGTTCAAAAAGGGCAGTCAAAATAATCATTTTTTGGCCGTCGCCGCATGTCTTTGAGCCAAGCTTTAACCTTCTTGATGTCTTGAAACACGAGTAAATCGTCTTTTAATTCGCGGATGGTGTGTTGGACGCCAACGATGTCGGTAGCGAGATTGCGCATGATGGTGCTGGGGGACAGCCGAGCAAAAGGGGAGATGCCAAATTTCGCTTTGAACATATCTTCGGTGTGGAAGATTTCATGTTCCAACTCGTTGAGCTGCTCTTTCAATATTTTGATGTAGTGCTTCAGTCGGTCTGCTGTAATGTTGTTGATGGTAGCTTGGTCGATGTGCTCTAGCTCCAGCTGAAGCTCCAATAAAAGTAACAAATTTTTATTGTCATAGGCTTGGTTAATGCGTTGCATCAAAACCGTTTTTCGGTCGCGCTCCTGTGGATCTGATTCACGGTCGGGGTGCAGGGCACTGGCCAGTTTACGGTACAACTCGCGGATGGACTGACTGGTTTGTTGCTCCTCGGCTAGTTGCTGCGACTCCTTGGCTATTTGTTTGGCTGACTTTTTTCGTTTTGCCCGGCGTTCTTCTTGCACCTGTCGGTTGGCTTGGTGCTGTGTCTCCTGTTCTTGCAGGTGCGCTTGCGCCCGCTTCATCAATTCTTCAGGTGAACTCATGTCAAAGTCGTCGCCTAGGTCAACACCCAATATATCCTCAAACATGGATTTCATGCCTTCCACGGCGGCAGTTGCTTCCGCGTCGAAGTCAGAGCCACTATGTTTGTTGTAGATGTTCTTCAAATCTGCATCATCACGCTCTGCTGCAAGTTCCCCGGCCAATTCGCAAATCAGGTCATCGATCATACGGCGCTCAGTTGAAGTAAGTCCTTTTTGATCACTGGTACGGTCAAGGCAATGCACTAACTCGATTTCTATATCTTGCGAGGTTTTGACAAGCGGGGCTAAATCTCTGGCGTATTTTCGCTGGTAAGAAGGAATAATTTCCTGCCAAGCGGCCAGCCTGGCGCGCTTTGTATCAATTTGCTTGATCAGGGTATTGAAAGCTTTTTGTTCTTTAGACAGACGGGGCTGGTCTTGGTTAATGACAATACTGATGGTTTTGGTCTGAATATTGAGCATGATTGGACAGTTTTATGAGAATTGGCGGCTCGCTTAAATTTCCAAAATAGCTGGAATTACTCTTATCTGAGTTAAATTATAGCGTTGGATTATTCAGAGGTAAACGGTAGGCGCTTCAAAGGGTTTTGAATGTTCGTACCAACCAATAATGTGGTCGAGAGAGTGCTTTGGAGGGCATACCCAACCGTCCGCGGTGAAAAGCAGACATTTGCATTTCCTGCGTTTGCCGAAGCGATACGACCCGAATGCCACTAAGTTAAGGGGCTTCAGCATGGCTAAAACAAGAACTTAAGCAAGTAATGGCGCGGGTTCCACAATAGTCTAACCTTGCTAAAATGGCTTAACTTAGTGGCATTCCGATACGACCCTAATAATATTTACTGTGCAAATGGCGGGCAGGTTGCGCGCCTCTGATCATGAAAGAAATCACACAGTGGCTGAAAAGTTGGGGAATAGAATTAGAGCTAGAAGTCCAGATATGTTAAAAATTTCAATTCAATTTGGAAGGTCAAACAGGGCAGTGACGAACGCAAGTCGTGTCTGACACACATTATGCTATGCGTCTGAATTATTGGCTTTCGCCAGCGTAACCTGGTTACACCCCTTGCTTCAAACTTGCACTAATAAATTCATCCAGGTCGCCATCCAGCACACCTTGAGTGTTGCCTATTTCCACATTGGTGCGCAGATCCTTGATGCGCGATTGATCCAGAACGTAAGAGCGGATTTGATGGCCCCAGCCGATGTCGGTTTTTCCATCTTCCATTTCCTTTTTTTCGGCATTGCGTTTGCGCAGCTCGGCTTCATACATACGCGACTTCAGCATGGCCATCGCTTCGGCGCGGTTGCGGTGCTGCGAGCGGTCGCTCTGGCATTGCACCACGATGCCGGTGGGTGCGTGGGTGATGCGCACTGCTGAATCGGTCTTGTTGATATGTTGTCCGCCCGCACCGCTCGCGCGGTAGGTGTCCACGCGCAGGTCTGCCGGATTGATTTCAATTTCGATGGATTCATCCACCTCAGGATAGACAAAAACGCTTGAGAAAGAGGTATGGCGGCGGTTTCCGGAGTCGAATGGGGACTTGCGCACCAGTCGGTGTACGCCAGTCTCGGTACGCAAATGGCCATGAGCATAGTCGCCAGTGACCTTGAGTACGGCGCCTTTGATACCGGCTACTTCGCCATCGGATTGCTCCAGTATTTCCACTTGAAAGCCCTTTTTTTCGCAATAGCGCAGGTACATGCGCAGCAGCATCGAGGCCCAGTCTTGTGCCTCGGTACCGCCAGAGCCTGCCTGGATGTCGAGGAAGCAGTTGTTGGAATCCATGGGTTTGGAAAACATGCGGCGGAATTCCATGTCCGCCACTTTCTTCTCCATTTGTTGCACATCCTGCACGATGCTGTCGAGGCTGGCATCATCATTTTCCGCCAACGCCATTTCAAATAGCTCGGTTGAATCATCGAGATCTTGATTTAGCTGAGTCAAGGTGAGGACAATACCTTCCAGCATCTTACGCTCGCGTCCCAGTTCTTGAGAGCGCTTGTTGTCCTGCCAGATGGTGGGGTCTTCGGCGAGGATTACGACTTCGGCCAGCCGTTCTTGTTTGCCATCGAAGTCAAAGATACCTCCGTAGTTCAGTGCTACGAGCACGGAGGTCCTGTAACTGGTGGGCGATGGCGTTGAGTTGTTCGGCTTCCATTATTTTGTCGAGTGCTGAAAAGTGGGCGATTATATCTGAAAGCTCAACGCTGAGTTTAAGGAAGGCCGCTTTTGAGGCAGGAGCATGTCCTGTAGGCGATTAGCTGAGGGTGATCGTTCGTGCAGGTCAAGGCTAACGTGGCAGTCGCGTAGCGATCCATATGCTCCCTTTCCCACCGGGAGAGGGTTGGGGTGAAGGAAGCTGGTATGGCAAGCTTTATTATCGGGGATGGCTCTTTGCTATACACGTTAACCTTTTTTAAAGAATAAACAGGCCAAGCGCAACACCGGCCGCCATAGCAAAAAATCCTGCTGCGACATGTTTCGCCAGGGTCATGCCGCCGAAAAATGCCACCAGCCCAAATTTAAAAACCATGTTGGATAGAAACGCGATAGCGATGGCTGTGACTACCTGATTATCGTTCAGCTTATCCAAATTAAATAAATGCAGGCTGGAGAGCGTGATGGCATCCACATCGGTGAGTCCGGAGATCAAGGCGACCACATACAAGCCCTTGCTGCCGGCAATATCTGAAAGCCAGGCAGCAAAAAAAAGCACTGCTGCGTAGAGCAGGCCGAAGCCCAGAGCGGTAGGTATCTCGGTCGGGTTGGCAGTTTGGGGCATAGGTAAAGCTGAAGAGGTCTGCAATTTGTGCCAGTCGATAAGGGTGGCGGCCAGTCCGAATATGAGGCCGAGCCCCATCACCGGCAATAGTTTGACGAGCAAGCCGGGGGACACTACTGCGCTTATCACTGCCAAGCGCAATAGTACGACTTGGCTGGCAAGCAGGATAACCACAGCAGACAGGCGTGACATGATTTCACTGGTTTTGCCGTGGCGTGCGTAAACTAATGTGGTTGCGGTACTTGAGACCAGCCCGCCGAGTAAGCCGAGCAGCGTTGCGCCATAACGTTGCCCCGCCCAGTGCAGAGCAACATAACCAGCCAGGCTTAGCCCGGAAATCAGCACTACCATCATCCATATCTGATGCGGATTGAATGCTTCATAAGGGCCGAAGTTCTGGTTAGGCAGGATAGGAAAGATGACGAAGGTTAGTACCAAAAATTGCAGGATGGAAACCAGGTCACGGCGCGTCAACCGTTTCGTCATGCCGCGTAGTTCGGGTTTGAAGTAGAGCAGGGTAGTGGTAACTATGGCTAGCATGACGGCCAATTTTGTTTGTTGATACCAGATTAATGCGCCGAGCGCATAACATAGCAGCAAAGCGGCAACCGTGGTGGTGCCAGGATCGTTTTCTTCGGTCGGGCTGGCGAGATAGGCAGCAATGATCATAACGCCCACGATGCAGAAGCCTGTAACCAGCAGCCAAGGGGAGCCAGTTTTGCTGGAGAGCATAGCGGTGAGAGTGCCCAGTAGTGCAACCAGCGCGAAGGTTCTCAGTCCGGCTTTGGACGAAGGTCTGCGCTCACGTTCCAGGCCGATCAGCAGGCCGATGGCGAGGCTGGCGAGGAACTGTGGCAGGGCCTCAATACCGTTGTTTTGCCAAATTTGATGATTCATCGCATGGCCGCCTTGATATAAATTAAACGAAGAGTGTTTTACCGACATTTCAGATTACAGATCCAAAACGATAAACCATCCCGCCAGCGCGACACCTCTTTGTTCGCCTAATCTAGTATGCAGGCGAGACCGCTGGTTTAATTTTTTTTGCCGCTTAGTCTCTTGGTTTCAGTTTCACTATATTACGGTAAAGCCCAAGCGAATATAGCAAAATTCAATAAGAAAATGGGATTGTGATTTTTTTCTTGTGTAGCTCTACGTTTGTTGAAGACACACAATTTTAAATAATAAATTCCGCACAGCTTTATGTATCTGTTTTTTGCCAGTGCCGGACAATGAGCTGTAAGTTGACGCTGCCGTTGTATTCGTTGATAGCCAGATTGAAAACCGCACGAATGTTGGCTGGCATGAGGTCAACACAAAAAAAGTGAATGGCATCATATGTTGCACTTGACAGTGAGGGTTTCAGTTTTAACTTGAGATGCTTTTCGCCAACCACGCGCTGGCTTTTCACGGTGAACTCGCCTTCAAAGAAGGGTTGCGGGAACCCTTGTCCCCAAACCTGCTGTTCCAGGCTGCGCGCAATGCCTAATGTGAATTCGGAAGGTGCGAGTAGACCATCTGTTTCAATAATCTTGGTAAGATCGGCTGGGGAAAGCAGGCTTTGTGCTACGGCTTCAAAGGCGACCTTAAATTCATCGAAATGCTCCTCGCGCAGGCTAAGGCCTGCCGCCATGGCATGGCCACCGAATTTTTGTATCAGATGCGGATGGCGTTTGGACACAAGGTCAAGTGCATCGCGCAGGTGCAGGGCGTTGATGCTGCGTCCAGAGCCTTTTAGTTCTCCATCGAGTGATCGTGCGAAAGCGATCACAGGACGATGGTAGCGATCTTTCAGGCGTGAAGCGAGAATGCCAATTACACCCTGGTGCCAAGTTTCATCGAACAGCGCAAGGCTGCAACTATCAGTCGGAGTAATGTGTTCCAGTGCGGCCAGCGCCGCTTGCTGCATGTCAGCTTCTATAGTGCGCCGCGTATGGTTTAGTGTATCAAGTTGCGCCGCGATTGTGGCTGCTTCAGTAATATCATCGCTCATCAAACATGCGATACCCAGGCTCATATCTTCCAGTCGTCCAGCTGCATTCAGGCGTGGCCCCACGACAAAACCCAATTCATAACTGGAAACCTGAGCATAATTTTTACTGGCTACCTGCAGCAATGCGTTGATGCCGCTGCAAGCACGCATGGCGCGGATGCGCTGTAGTCCTTGTTGAACCAGAATACGATTGTTTTCATCCAGTTTTACAACATCTGCAACTGTTCCCAAGGCAACCAGGTCGAGTAGTTTGCCTAGATTGGGTTCCGCTTGTTCTGTAAATGCGCCGCGAGCCCGTAGTTCGGCGCGTAATGCGAGTAACACATAGAACATGACACCAACCCCCGCCAGGTTTTTACTGGGAAAATCACAGCCCGGTTGGTTTGGATTGACAATGCACAGTGCGTCCGGCAAAGCATCGCCGGGCAGATGGTGATCGGTGACGAGCACCTGCATGCCTAATCGGTTGGCCTCGGCCACGCCTTCCACGCTGGCGATGCCGTTGTCCACTGTGATCAATATATCAGGGGTAGATTGCGCCGCCAGGCGCACGATCTCCGGCGTCAAACCATAACCATATTCGAATCGGTTCGGTACGATAAAATCCACTTGCGCACCCAGTATACGTAGGCCTCGCAGCCCCACAGCACAGGCGGTTGCACCATCAGCATCATAATCCGCCACGATCAGCAACTTGCGTTGTGTGGCAATGGCATCAGCCAGTATACATGCCATTTTTTTCGCGTTTTTTAGTTGCGTGAAGGGCAGCAGATATTGCAGGCCGGTATCCAACTGCGTCACATTACAAATGCCGCGCGCCGCATATATACGTGCTAAAAGCGGTGCGATGCCTGTGTCGATAAGCTGTTGTGTAGTATCGGTTGGGTAGGAACGTTGGCTTATTTGTATCATGCAGCTTAGTGGTGAGAGGACAGGGAGAAATGATTTTAGCAGAGACAGGATGCATTTCCTGCTGGTGGTAAAGAGGGGAGGGGCAATCTGGTAAATATGGGGGAAGTGCTTAAAAACGGAGAATTTAACCCATGTTATAAATGCACCAAGAATAACTCTACAATCCTGAATCCGTAATTCAATTGTAGAACTTTGATTTTAAAAAGAATGATATATTGTCTGAATGGCGCGCGAGTACATATGTATCTTGTAATATCTGATTGTGTACCAAGGGTAGTTGAGAGCATAAATAGTAGATGCTTTCTGATTATTGACGAAGTGAGTAATTCAATTCCCCTAACAATTACTGAATGAGAAATGTGATGGATCAGATCCAAATAAATCGAAATAGAAGGTTTGATGATCCAAAAAACGACAGCAAAGGAAATCTATTCAACGAGATTATTTTGCGGAACAATAAAGCGTCAAATAAGGGAATTGAAGATGGGGAAATTCAATTGTTGCAAGAGTTGCAGGTGCGACAGCTTGAGTTGGAAGCACAGAATCGCGAATTACGAGAAATACATAGGAGAGCCTCAGATAGAGAGATGGAGGATGATAAAACTCATTTGTTGCAAGAGTTGCAATTGCGTCACACTGAACTGGAGGCGCAGAACCGCGAACTAAGAGAAGCGCAACGGATGCTGGAAGAAGCGCGCGATCGTTATGCCAGTCTTTATGATTTTGCCCCAGTAGGTTATCTAACTCTGAATGAGGGCGGACACGTTCAGGAAATCAATCTAATTGGGGCTGTCATGTTGTGTGAAGCGCGTGAAAGCATTGTGGGCACGCCTTTTGTAACACGTATTATCAAAGGCGATGTTCACGTATTCTCACACCATCTGCAGCAAACTTTTAATTCCTCCGGCAATATTGTTACTGAATTGAGAATCAGAACCCATACCGATGAGCCGGCTTACATCCGCCTGGAAAGTGTAGCTATGGGGAATGGGATATGTGTCTGCCGCACGGTGATGACCAATATTACCGAACAGAAACGCATTGAATTGGCATTGCAACAAAAACAAACTGAGCAGGATGCTTTGCTGAATGCGATACCGGCCATCGTGTTCTACAAAGATATGTATTTGCATTATGTGACCGTCAGTCAGATGTTTGCTGATCTTCTCGGCCAACCGGTAGGCAAGGTGCTCGGAAAAACCGATTTTGAGCTACTGCCTCGCGAACTGGCCGAGGATTTTCAGCGGATAAACCGTGAAGTGCTGGAATCAGGCGAAATCAAAGCGGGTGTAGAAAGCAGGCTTACCGATGCAAGCGGTAATGCGGTTTACTTGTCTACTGTTCTCGCCCCTTTTAAGAATTCAGAAGGGAATGTCGCTGGACTATTGGGAGTCGGCATCGACATTAGCTCACTTAAAAGAGCAGCAGATATCAATCAGGAATTGTTGCTGCAAAACCGCACGCTTACGCAAAACCTGTACAGTATTCAGGAATCTGAACGTTGCCATCTGGCTCGTGAGTTGCATGATGAGTTAGGTCAATGGCTTACCGCTATTCATGCGGAAGCCGAGGCGATTTTATGTATGTCAGAAGGAGACTCTACAGTCCGGGCAAACGTACAAGCTATTTGCGAATGCGCCAATGAAATGCATGAAGTGATCCGTGACATGTTGCGTCGCTTGCGCCCGGCACTGTTGGATGAGCTTGGACTGGCAGTTAGCGTGCGTGAACTGATGAATAAATGGTGTTTACATAATCCAGACATAATCTTTGAGTTTGCACTTGTAGGTAATTTAACCGGTTTGAGTGAGATGATAAATATCACCGTATACCGCATTCTTCAGGAGGCGCTCACCAATATTTGCAGCCACGCCTTGGCAAAGCGTGTTTCGGTGTGCTTGAGCCGTGAATTAGGTGAGACACCCGATGCCGAGGCAGTGTTCTTAAGAATAACGGATGACGGCAAAGGTTTTGACCCAAATCAGGCACTAAATGGATTCGGGTTGCTAGGCATTCGTGAGCGGGCAATTGCAGCGGGGGGAGAGTTTTCCTCATTTAGCACGCCGGGCCACGGTGTACGCATTGACGTTCGATTGCCGCTTAAACATAAGTTGGAAAGAAGAAAACAATGAGCCTAAGCGCTGCCGTTCAGCCGATTACAGTATTGCTGGTAGACGATCACCCTGTGGTGCGCGATGGTTTTCGCCGCTTGCTTGAAAGTACATCTGACATTCGAGTAGTGGCAGAAGCCGATGATGGAGAAGTGGGCTATATTCTTTACCGGGAGTTAAAACCTGATGTAGTGGTTCTTGATCTCAATATGCCGGGTTTCGGTGGTCTGGAAACAATTCGTCGTATCAGGGCGCATGATCCGGTTGCGCATATTCTGATATTCAGTATGCACGGTAATGAAAATTTGGTGCAGCGCGTTCTGGAGATGGGCGCAACGGGTTATCTAACCAAACAAAGCGGTCTCAAACAAATAGCGCATGCTGTACGCCAAGTAAGGCTGGGGAAAACATATGTCGACCCGGAGCATATTTCGGACATTGTTGCTGACAGGCAGTTGTTTAATGTGGCTTTGGATCCAATAAACGCACTTTCCAAACGTGAATTTCAGTTGTTCAAATTGATGGCTGAAGGCAGTTCGATACTTGAGATTGCCGAAAATCTTTCAATTAGCCCCAAAACTGTTGGTGTACATCACGCCAGTATCATGAGAAAACTCAAATTGCAGAACGCTACCCAACTTGTTCGCTTGGCACTTCTTTGTGACATCATTTCTTTGTGACATCGGCCTAAAAATATTACCTTATGAAAAATATTGCCAAAACGATGCAGCAGCAAGTTGATCAGATGATTGCCTGGATAACTAAACCGCTAACGAATGGTGAAAGCGATAAGCCATATTTAACCGAGCACGAAGGAATCCTTGCGTTGCATTTTGATGCCTTGTACATACAAAGCGGGATGTGCATTGAACAACCGGACACGCTTCTATTTAGTTATACCAGAGTCATGATGAGTTTTTTGTTGTTTGAACCATTACCCAAGCGTATCGCAATGATAGGGTTAGGTGGCGGTTCACTGGCTAAGTATTGCTACCGCTATTTGCCACAGACAAAAATTTCGGTTGTCGAAATTAACCCCGATGTGATTGCTCTGCGAAATGAATTTGCAATACCTGCAGACGACACGCGCTTTCAAGTGTTGCTGGGCGATGGGGCCGAGTGGGTTGCAGATACAGACAGTCAACCGAATGTACTGATGGTAGATGGATTTGATGCGGCTGGATTATCCGTTCAATTAGGCAGTCAGCAGTTTTATGATGATTGCTTCGCATCCTTGGCTGACAATGGAATTCTGGTGGTCAACTTGTGGGGTAGTCATGCGCACCACGATGAATACCTGGCACGAATTCACAATAGTTTTGCCAGCCACCTCGTGGTTATTGAAACGGAGGACAGCTTCAACAAAATCGTCTTCGCTGTGAAAAATATTGAGTTTCCGCCCCCCGCATCCATAATACGGCACCATGCAAAATTACTGTGCTCGTCGCACCCGTTGAATTTTCAAGCGAAATCAAACAAGTTGATTCGTGCCTTGCCAATCGGCGCTATCTAAGTCGCATTCTTGGTGGTTGCGCGCCTTTATCGGGCGACAGAAAAAAATATTTCGGCGAGCCCGGTAGGTCGAGCTGAATGAAATGAAGCCCACCATCTCATTTACGCTGATCCGAGCAGTCTGTTGTTCAAGTGCTTCCCGCTACATCGGCATGTTGGAACGCAATCTGTTTGTCTACCTCTTTATTGTGTTGTGCCACATTTGATTCAGCCAAATCGAGCTTTTGGGTGACCCCACTCGAATGCAAAGCTATTGCCCCTCTTTGCTTTCAAGCATGTCGACATTGAAAGCTGGCATAGTGGCTGTTGGTCATGATGACGATGGGGGTAATGACAAGGGCAAGAATAACCCTGGTGCCAATAGCAAGGCTGGGCTTATATCGTCATTGAAAATATTTTAGTTTCTGGCGCTTTACGCAATAATCGTAAATCAAATGCCATGCAAATATTCCTGACAAAAGGTCTGGCATGTTCTGGTACCACTAATTTGTTCTTGCTTAACTCTACTAGTCCGTCGGCTTCCATTTCTTCCAGTTGTAGAAGACAGGTCTCTATTTCTGGAAATTGGCTATCTTCTTCGTCCCAGCTTGTTTCAAAATGACACATTATATTAAGAATATGTTGGCGGACGATGCGATCTTCGGCGGTTAATAAATGACCTCGAAATACCGGTAACTCACCCCTGTTAGCACGGGCTTGGTACTCAGGAACCGTTTTTTCATTTTGCGCAAAAGCGTACCAGGAATCGCTAATCGCCGACATACCCAAACCGATCATTAGCCGAGTTTTACTTGCGGTATATCCCATAAAGTTGCGGTGTAATTTCTTGCTTTGTAATGACTGAAATAAGGAATCAGATTTTAAAGCGAAATGATCCATACCGATTTCTTCGTATCCCAATTCCGAAAACAGTTTCTTTCCTGTTTCATATAACGCTCTCTTGACCTCATTTTTAGGAAGGTCTGCTTCGTTATAACCACGCTGGCCCGTACCCATTATCCAAGGAACATGCGCGTAGCTGTAAAATGCTAGTCTATCTGGAAGCAATTGATTTGTTTTATTAATTGTGTGGACTACATTTTCCAGCGTTTGATGCGGCAAGCCAAAAATCAAATCGTGACTTATCGAGGTATAACCCGTTTCTCTGGCCCATTCAGTCACCTGCCTGACGCACTCGAAACTTTGAATCCTGTTAATTGTTTTTTGCACCAAAGGGTCATAGTCCTGAACCCCAAAACTGCATCTATTGAAGCCCAGATCAAATAGAGTTTTGAGGTGCTCCCTAGTGGTACTGTTAGGGTGGGCTTCCAGACCGAATTCATGTTCTTCAGCAATTTCAGAGTGTTCCATAATGCCATTGATCAACATTTTTAGATGATCTGGACTAAAGAAAGTTGGCGTTCCTCCACCCAAGTGTAATTCCTTAATTCTGGGGGTTTTGGAGAATAACTGTCGGTAGGTTTTCCATTCTTTTAAAACGGCTTCGATATACAGAGGTTCTACATCATGTTTTTTTGTAATACGTTTGTGGCAACCGCAGAAGGTGCACAGGCTTTCGCAAAAAGGCAGGTGAATATATAAACTTATCCCTTCACTAGTATTGCTTTCTTCAAATGCTCGAACGGCCGTGGTTTGCCATATGGCTGAAGTAATTGATTCATCGTCCCAGTACGGCACCGTTGGGTAGCTGGTGTATCGCGGCCCGGGTATATTGTATTTCTGGATTAAATTTTTGGGCATAATATTCGTTCGGAGCTATTTCTGACAATTTTGAGTCATCGATTAGAACAGCTATGGAGCTCTGTTATTTGCTCATAGAGCTATTGCATAAGTTAAGTGCCAAACCTGGCTTCAGAAGTAATATTTTCTCGATACGCGGCGACCTTCATGGATCATGCCAGAGAGCCTGTCAACGTCTTAGTGTGATCATCCCGGATATTCCATTAGGAAATTTAACCAACATCCCCCTTTTGCAAAGGGGGAATGCGTCGTCATCGCGCGAATCAGGTCTAATGGATTATCTGGGATCATTATTCTCATCATCAAAATTTAAGTGTATTTAAAAACGGCGATTCAATCATTCACTAATTTGGCACTTAAATATCAAGCCCTATGTTTTCAGGTAAAAAATCAGCAGCTCTAGTCTGTGGTTGTGTGTTTAGCGCTGGTTTTCATCGACGTAGGATTTCGGTGTCTCGCCGCGTTCTTGAGCAAGGCTTGTGTAATCGGTATAGCCTTTTGTGCTACCGCCATAGAAAGTGGTCTGATCTGCGATATTGAGCTGCGCGCGGGTACGAAAGCGTTCCGGTAGGTCGGGATTGGCCAGAAACTTGCGGCCAAAGGCGATCAAGTCCGCTTTGCCTTGTTGCAGCCAATCTTCGGCTGTGTCGTGGTTAAAGCCGCCAGCCAGGATCAAGGTGCCGCAGAATTTTTCCCGCATCAGTTTCAGCATCCGCAGTGCGGCCGGGTCGGGAGCCGTGCCATTCTCAAACGCGGCTGTGGCCGGGTTAATAACATGCAGGTAGGCGAGCTGATAATCGTTTAATTTTTCGGCGATATAACCGAAGGTCGTTTCCGGATCGTCGTCACTTATGTCGTTGAACGTACCAAGTGGCGATAGACGCACGCCGACACGATCCGCCCCCCATATTTCAATAACCGCCTCGACTATTTCCAGAAGAAGCCTCGCCCGATTCTCGACTGAGCCACCATATTCATCGTTGCGCCGATTAGTGTGGGAATTGATAAATTGATCGAGCAAATAACCGTTGGCGCCGTGAATCTCCACGCCATCAAAACCGGAGATTAGCGCATTCTTGGCTCCGCGCACATATTGACGGACGATGTAGGGTATCTCCTCGATTTGCAAGGCGCGCGGGGTTACGAACGGCACCATTTCGCCCTTGCCGTTTTCATTTCCAATGAATGCTTCTCCGCCAGGCTTGATGGCCGACGGTGCGACTGGGAGCATGTTGTCGGGTTGCAGCGCCGGATGGGAAATGCGTCCAACATGCCATAGCTGCATGAAGATTAAACCCCCCGCCTCATGCACTGCGTTGGTAACATTTCGCCAGCCATCGATTTGTTCACGACTGTGGATTCCCGGTGTCCAAGCATATCCCTGACCCTGCATTGAGACTTGAGTCGCTTCGCTAATAATGAGCGCCGCCGAGGCTCGTTGTGCGTAATAAAGCGCATTGAGAGCGGAGGGGGTATTGCCTGGTTGGTGGGCGCGTGAACGCGTTAGTGGCGCCATAACGATCCGGTAAGGTAGCGTGTAACGACCCAGCCGGACAGGCTGAAACAGCCGTTCTTCAGGTGTTGTTTGTATAGTGGATGTGTTGGAAAGTGTCATGATAGCCTCCGATCGGGATAAGTAGTGCGCCTTCACAATATATTAAGCTGTGATACAAGATGGCATGAGGTGCGAGAATGGGGCGGAAATATTCCTTTCTGTTCTGATCGCACACCAGAGAATCATTTGACATTGTTACACGAAAACAACACCTGCCTCAATTTGAGTGGAATATGATTTGAGAATGTTCATAGGGTGGCAGCTGTAAAAGTTAAATAAGCAAATTGCTTATTTTGGTCAAGGGGCTTGCAGGCAGTGTTTTTGTGGTGGGCTAGATAACACAAGCCTTGGCTCCAGAAAATGCCGCAGGATAATGATGTGCGGGAAGGTGCCGGCTGAACTTGCTCATCGGTTAAGATGAAATTTATTATTTGATAATGAGCCCGCTACGGGCGTCTAAGGCTAAACTAAAATGATCAACCAACATGAACTGGCCACCCATATTAATGCCAGTGTAACCGCCGCTCTCGATGAAGACCTGCGCGGCGGTGACCTCACTGCACAACTAATTCCCCTGCATACAAAAGCGCAGGCCGCTGTTATAACGCGCCAAGATGCAGTGTTATGCGGCACAGCTTGGTTTGACGCGTGTTTCCATGCTATGGATAAAGATTGCATCATTCGTTGGCTTGCGCAGGATGGCGATGTTGTAACAGCCAGGCAAACGCTGTGCGAGATACGCGGAGATGCACGTGCGATGCTGACTGCAGAACGGTGCGCGCTTAATTTTTTGCAGACACTTTCCGCTACCGCCACGCAAACTCGGCATTATGTTGAGGCGGTGCGCGGCACGCATGCGAAAATTTTGGATACACGCAAGACGCTGCCAGGTCTGCGCATAGCACAGAAATATGCGGTAAAAGCGGGCGGCGGGCATAATCAGCGGATTGGCTTATTTGATGGCATGCTGATTAAGGAGAATCATATCCTGGCTGCGGGTGGTATTCGCCCTGCGTTGGAACAAGCTTTTCGTCTTGCCTCCGAGGAGATAAGCATCCAAATTGAAGTGGAAAATCTGGAACAGCTGTGTGAAGCACTTGATGCAGGCGCCAGGCTGATTTTGCTCGACAATTTCGATCTTGAAAGTCTGCGCGCTGCTGTCAGATTCACTGCCGGACGCGCTGAACTGGAAGCCTCAGGCGGCGTTAATCTTGATAAAGTACGCGCTATCGCCGAGACCGGCGTAGAACGCATTTCCATTGGTGGCCTGACCAAAGATATACAGGCTGTAGATTTGTCGATGCGGTTTGAAATTTAATCTATCGTTCCCCATGTAGGAAGTATTCACAATTGAGGTAAAAGTCATGAACGACTCCATAAATATCGTCTGTCCGAGTTGCGATGCGGTCAACCGTATTCCTTCTGGAAAGCTAACCAGCCAGCCGAACTGCGGCAAATGCAAACAAGCTCTGTTTAACGCGCATCCGATTGAGCTGAACAGCGACAACTTCGAGAAGTACATCACGCGTAACGATATCCCGGTTCTGGTGGATTTCTGGGCACCATGGTGTGGTCCTTGCCGCATGATGGCGCCCGCCTTTGTGCAGGCAGCAGCGAAACTCGAGCCAGAAATACGTTTAGCTAAACTAAATACAGAAGAAGCGCAGGAACTGGGTGCGCGCTATAACATACGCAGCATTCCCACCTTGGCAATCTTCAAAAATGGACGCGAAGCAGCAAGACAGGCAGGCGCCATGGATGTGGCTGGCATTGTGTCATGGGCTCGTGCTAACGCCTGAAACGCCAAGCAAATGCTTTGCCTTTGGTTGTTTCGTTCGTGGAACATCAACCGGCCAGTGTAATCGGTGAAAGTCCGGTACAAAGTTTGGGCGGAACATCATCTCGGCCTTAAGTCATGCGTTTGCCGTTATGAGCGGCAAACGCAGTGATAACAGGGAAAGGATAGCGATTCTTAGTTTTTGTTCACCCTGATGCTGTATGAGCCAGTACCTTGAGTTTTATTGTAATGTCGAACCTGAGCAAAATATTGTCCCGGGATGAGTTCAACTGTGATTTTCGAATTGAGTCCAATGCCACCATCGTCGTCTTCGGTGATAAGACTCGTCTGACTGTTGGGGCCGAATAACTTCATCACCACATCGGTTTGGCCGCCTGTTTGTATGATATGGCGACCGCTCTTTTTTACGGTGAATTTGAACACGTCTTCTTCACCAGGCACGCCGATCGATGTTGATACGGGCGCCGCATTGACGCCTAATTCGATCGCTTGAACCGCAGCGTGCGGATAGGCTTGTTCGCTGGCAATGAAAGCCCTGTCCAGCGCTGATAACACGTTATTCTCTTTGGTGCCATGGCCGCTTTTTACCCAAGTATCAGGAAAGAAGTAAAGCATGATTGAATCGGGATCGAATTCCGTCCCCTTGATCTGATCAACCGCATACTTTTCCAAAACATTGTGCCGAATTTGATTCGGGGTCCAGTTATTCGGCGGGCCGCTGAGGTCACGGAGGACGACTTCCTCGTTCCACTCAATTCCCCCGGACGGATTTTGATGCTCGTGCGCCAGACCGATTGTATGGCCAAACTCATGGGCGGCAGTGCCGCCGTCGAGAAATCCAAGGTTCATCGTGGGCTGATCGCGCGGGATGGATAGACAATCTGTGCCGATATAGGACCACGACCCATCCGACGAATCAAAAGCAATGCGAATCTCTGCGTCGGGCGCGTTGTTAAACTCGAATTTCAGATTCGCATGTGGAAGCCACCATAGCGCTTGCTCTTTGGCGATTGCCTGCTGGGCATTGGTCCCGCCCATGAATCGAACGCGTAATGTCGATCCATTGATCCACATCTTTCTAAAAACGAAGACCGCCCGCACTGGCCCAGTGCCGAGTCTGATAGTCTGTTGCGGGCGGACAAGATCGAGCGGCAGAAGTCTGTCGTGACAAATTTTTAGATTCTCTTTCATGGTGATCTCCTTGTAAGAAAAAGCTGAATTCTCAATCAAATTTCATGCCATGCTAATGCATTCTCGGGTAACAGATTTTACAAGCGGCTCATATCAAACCCTCGTATTTACTTGGGGGTAATTATTCCAGCAAGGTCGCAATAGTAGGGCGACACCTAAAAAATGCAAATAAGCAAATTGCTTATTTTTTGATTAAGGGCAGTACGTAAAATAGGCTGTGTCCACTGTAGAGCGATTGGGAAGTTTTTGTTAAGAAAATCATTCAATGCTCGAGCATTGCCGCTACAGAAAGAAGTAAGTGCTACCATAAATATGTTTATCGTAAGTTTTTGTGCATAACTTTGGGAGACAAAAAATGTTAAATCTTAAAATCATAGTGGCATTTCTGTGCTTTTTAATATGTTCTCCCGCTTGGGCATTCATGCCAGCTGCCGGAATGTGGGGGGTTGATTCTGAGGATAACGGACTTCCCGGCAGAGGGTTCCAGATTGAGGCAGAAAACGGAATAGTCGTTTTTACATATTACGGATACCGAGCAGATGGCAGTAGTGTGTTTTATTACGCGGCTGGTCCAATTGTAAATAATACCTTCACAGCCTCTCTTCTTGATTTGCATGGAGGGACATCGTTAGGTGGGCCACTTCAAACCGCGTCTTTATTAGACCCAGCTGGCACAGTTACAATTATTTTTTCAAGCGGCAAGCACGGTATCATTTCGTTGCCCAATGAGCCGCAAAGGGCCATTTCAAAGAGGCCATTTGGATATTTCGACGGGCATGATGGATTGCTTAGGGACATGGTTGTTCACGAGAATACAAGGCCAAGCTCCACTTTCACAGATGAAAAATTTAACCACTAACACTGGAGTATCAACCGATACAGGTAATGGTATTGTTACGACGGCAGCGTTGGATTTTTTTTGTGAGTTTCAGGTTTCCGGAGAACTTGCTGGGATAGTGGTATGTGGTGATGTCTCGGAAGTGGTTGGATCAGTGTTCTTTGTTCTAAAATATTCAGGCGATAGGGGTGATGGTGTCGCGGCAGTGTTATTGTCTTCAAGTGGAGATTTTAGCGTCGACCAAAAAATGCATGCTCTTAGGATATTGACAAAGAATGGCATTAAAACGGGACTTAATGACGGAACAGAAGAGTCCTTGACAGATAAATCTCAATTAGTCCCAGCGCAGGTATCAACTCAAAACTTGAAGCAGGTGGTAATTGGTAAACCGTTGCCATTGGCGGAAGTAAAAATAATAGAGGCTCTTAAAATATGGGCTTCTGAAGCTCGGGCAATCGTGCAGCAGATTCCGTAGTTATTAAGTTATGACATTGATATCATGACTCTGGGGCAGAGGGTAACGTAGTAATCGACCCTGTGCCACAGAAGAAACACACTGCTCATCGAATGTGGCAAACGAGTTTATGCGTCAGATCTACATCATGCCTACCAAAGGTGAAGAGTATACCGATCAGGGGCAGGCCTACTTCGAAGAACGCTATCGCGAAAGTGTGTTGCGGCAACTGACCCAGCGCGCTGAAAAAACGAGGATGAAACACGTCGTCAATAAACAGCTCGCTTAACTTCTCTTTTTAAAATCAGTTTGTTGAAATGCATTTCTTAATCGTCATTTCTTAAGAGAGAGCGAGCGTATGCGAAATTGCGTAAAATGAAAAAATTTTGTAGCCATTTTTACGGATCATCTTAAAAATGTAGGCATCACAAGATGAATGTTCATATAACTTTGCCAATTGCCCAATCTGGAGAAATATTATTAAGACCAAGCCGCTTATTATCAGCAAACCTTTGCCAAACATTGCAGAACTGCCCGTCTTGGGCATGGATGCCGGAAGCATAGTCAAAGATTTTCGCCGTTATTTCAGTCATACGCTGGGTCGGGACAAGTTAAGTGAGTCGGCGTATTACGTCTATACATCGCTCTCGCTTGCGCTGCGGGATCGGCTGGTGGAGCGTTGGAAAAAGACTCAACAAGCTTATGACGAACAGAACTGCAAACGCACTTACTATTTGTCGCTGGAGTTCCTGATGGGCAGGGCGCTGGGCAATGCCATGCTGAATCTTGAAGTAGAGCCGTCAATCTCCGATGCGCTGAAGAAGCTGGGTTTGGTGATGGAGGAAATTATCGACCAGGAACACGATGCCGGTCTGGGAAATGGCGGTTTAGGGCGACTGGCCGCGTGTTTTCTGGATAGTTGCGCTACCTTGCAATTGCCGGTGAGAGGTTATGGCCTTCGCTACGAATATGGGATGTTCCGCCAGAAAATAGACAATGGCTACCAACTGGAAGAGCCGGATCACTGGTTGCGTAACGGTAACCCTTGGGAAATTGAGCGTCCGGAACATAGCGTGTTGGTCAAGTTTGGTGGCAAAACCGAGCATCACAAGCAGCCTGATGGAGCGATGCGTGTCTATTGGAAATTCACCAATGATGTGATGGCGGTGCCTTACGATGTTCCGGTTCCCGGCTACCGCAATGGTACGGTCAACACGCTGCGCTTGTGGAAAGCCACCGCTACCGAAGAGTTCGATTTGGACGAGTTTAATAAAGGCAGCTATGCCGATGCAGTTGAAGCAAAAAATACCGCCGAGCACATCACCATGGTGTTGTATCCAAATGATGCCAGCGAGAACGGTAAGGAGTTGCGCCTACGTCAGCAATATTTTCTGGCCTCGTCCAGCTTGCAAGATGTGCTGCGTTCATGGGTGAAAAAACACGGCAATGATTTCAGCGGATTTGCCGACAAAAATTTCTTTCAGTTGAACGACACTCATCCCACTTGCGCAGTGCCGGAGCTGATGCGCCTGCTGATGGACGAACATGGTCTGGATTGGGATGTGGCCTGGAGCATCACCACTCAGACGGTCGCTTATACCAACCACACCTTGCTGCCGGAGGCACTGGAGCGTTGGCAGGTCAACCTGTTTGGACGCTTGTTGCCGAGATTGCTGGAAATTATTCACGAGATCAACGCCCGCTTTCTCGCGATGGTGGCGCAGCGCTGGCCCGGAGACGTCGAGCGGCAACGGCGCATGTCGATTATCGAAGAAGGGCATGATCAGTATATCCGTATGGCCTATATGGCCGTGGTGGCAAGCGTGTCGGTGAACGGAGTGGCGGAATTGCACTCGCGTTTGTTGACTCAGTATCTGTTCCGCGATTTCTATGAGCTGTGGCCGGAAAAGTTCAACAACAAAACCAATGGCGTGACTTCCCGCCGTTGGTTAGTGTCGAGCAATCCAGCTTTGAGCAATTTGATTACGCGCACCATTGGAGATGACTGGATTACCGATATGTCCAGGCTGAAAGAGCTGGTGCCACATGCCGACAATGCGCCATTTCGCACAGAGTGGCGAAAAATCAAGCAAGCTAACAAGACGCGTCTGGCAGAGATGGTGCAACGCGATTGCGGCATTGTTTTTGATGTGAACTCCCTGTTCGACGTGCAAGTGAAACGCATCCATGAGTACAAGCGGCAGTTGCTCAACGTGCTGCATGTCATTCATCTGTATGACCGCATCAAGCGCGGCGATACGACGGATTGGACACCGCGTTGCGTGCTTATTGGCGGCAAGGCTGCGCCTGGCTACATGATGGCCAAACGCACCATAAAACTGGTTAACGCGGTGGCTCAGATAGTTAACAACGACCCGGACGTGGCTGGTTTGTTGAAATTGGCCTTTCTGCCGAACTACAGGGTATCGGCGATGGAAGTCATCTGTGCCGGAACCGATTTATCAGAGCAAATATCCACCGCAGGCAAGGAAGCCTCTGGGACTGGCAACATGAAGTTTATGATGAACGGTGCGTTGACTGTCGGTACGCTGGATGGCGCTAACATCGAAATTCGCGAAGAGGTGGGAGATGAAAACTTCTTCCTGTTTGGTCTCACTGCCGAGGAAGTGGAAGCAACCAGAGGGCACTATGACCCAAACGCAATTGTCGCTACGGATGATGAGCTACGCCGGGTGATGCACCTGCTTGAAAGTGGCCACTTCAACTTGTTCGAGCCAGGCATTTTCGATCCGATTATTCAATCCATCACTAGCCCTGGCGACCCGTGGCTGACAGCGGCAGATTTCCGTAGCTATATCGATGCGCAGCAGCAAGTAGCAAAGGCTTACCGTGATACGGAGCGCTGGACACGCATGAGCATTATCAACACGGCGACCAGCGGCAAGTTTTCCAGCGACCGTACTATATTGGATTACAACCGCGATATATGGCATTTGCCGCAAATTGCGGCGAAACCTGTTAATGGAAAATAATTAAAATTGACGATAAAAAAAGGCCATGCAAGACTGGAAAAGCAATGGTGCATATTGCCCGAAGGGTGGCGTGGTCATGGGTGACGTCATCGATATTGGTGAATTGGCTTGGTGTTGATGGACGCTTGGCCGTTATCCCGTTAAAGCGAGTGAGCTAGACAAAATACCCGATGTGGCACCCTATTCAAAAACGAACAATGGTGATAGTCACGGTGCTACGCAAGCAAAAAATCAGTCTCAAACCCGGCATATCAAGCAAGAGAGCCCTTAACGATCACCCATCCAATGCCGCTGGAATCGATATCCGAAGTCTATAGCTGACACTTTTTGTCGCATCACCCGTTACCTGCAAGTGAAGGCCTACAAGGAGGATTGCTATCCAAATAGCTTTGGCTCGCGAGATGGGGGGCGAGTAGCTATTAAAATTCTAATTCAGAGCGGGTTTGGCTGTTTTGATGAATAACTAAAATCATTCATCATCGTATGGTTATCAAGAGCCAACAGATAACTGTGATACAGCTAAATTTAAAGATTGTGTTCCTTTTTGTAAAGCATGATCAATGAGTAAGCTTCATCTTTGAGAAGCAGTTTTTCTTTTTTAAGTACTTCAAGTTCAGTATCAGTCAGATGAGCTTCGCCGTTCTCAGCTTTTGTGATTTGACTATCAAGCTCATTGTGCTTGTCGAAAATTTTCAAAAAATGGGCATTAGCTGCATTGTTTTGTTTCATTTGGGTAATGATGTCGCGGTATTCGTGTAGCATTACAATTCCTTATGTAGTGTTCTGATTGTGTGATTTTAACATGGATTATTCGGGTTAATGTCGACCAAGAAAAAAGCATGTGACATCAATCGCAATAAAAGCGGGGCTTGGTAAAACCTTTTTGTTTTAGCGTTTGATCTTGGCCAGAAACACAGTCACTTCTTCACGGTCATGGTATAGCTGTTTCGCTTGCAAGCGATATTTGAAGCCTTTTTTATCCAGTACCTCGCGAATGCAGACGAGCGCATTATTCAAGGCTTCCACGCGTTTTTTCATCGGCAGTTTGAGGTTGAAGAAGGCGCGATTGGTTGAGCCGCTGGCGACCCAGTCAGCGACCAGTGCGGCGACTCGTCCCGGTTGCTCAATCATGTCGCATACTAGCCAGTCTACCGCGTGTTTGGGCCGATAGCGGAAGCCATCCTGGCGCAGGTGTTTCACCGAGGGGTGATCGGCCATCACGCCTTTGAGCGGGCCGTTATCGACTGCCTCCACCTGCATACCCAGACTGACAAGGTGCCAAGTCCAGCCGCCGGGAGCAGCACCCAGATCTACTGCGCGCATGCCTGGCCTGATCCATTGTGTTTTTTCGTCTTCGGATAAAAAAACTTCGAAAGCTTCGGTCAACTTGAGTACAGAACGACTGGGCGCTTCATAAGGCATCTTCATGCGCAGGATGCCCATAGCTGAGGCTGCACTGTTTTGCGGGTCACTTGCACCGATTAGTGCACGATTCTTATCCGGGAAAAAGATATGCAGGCGGGGCAGGCGGGGGTCTTCAGCCATGCGCCCACTGGCGTGCAGCTTTTCTTCCAGCAGGGGTTGAAAGCGCTTGATAAAGCCGGACAGGGTTTTGCCATCGTTAGTGTCAGGCGTTTCCAGCCACAATGCGCTGAATTGCGTGGGTGTATCGGGTATGGCTGTAAGCAGGGGGGTGAGGCGGTCGCGATCAGGCAGCTCGCTTACTTCGGCTAGCAGGGTGATCAACTGGCGGGTAAAGGTGAGCTGGTCATAATGCAGGCGCGGTTTGTTTTGAAGAATGAGAAAGCCGCTGTTGGCATTGGCTTCGAGTGGCAATGCCTGAGTTTCCTGCAGGCAGTCTCGTTCAAAGCCGGGGCGACAATACAGCAGCCACTGTTGTGATTTTGTTGGATTTGGTGTGCTCATCGCGCGCATGTTAGCAGTCTGTAGGTGAGGGTCAATCTTTAAATGTGTCTATAAACTATTTTTAGCTATATTTGATAAATCATTCACAATCAAATAGATATTTAGTTGGCTCATGGGCGCGACGGAAACTAACCTACTGAACTGGCAGAAACGTTAAGGAACGGAAGAAGTTTGCGCCCAAGCATTGGCGCAACAACGCTGGTCCGACAGGCTGCTAGGTCTGAGGATATTTTGCAGTCCGTGAAGTCGGCGCGGATCGGTTAGCCAGCAGCAGGAGGGCATCGGAGTTGTTCTGAGGTAGAATTGGCAGCAGGCGAGTACACACAATCTTTATTTTAAAAAACGTTATTACTTAATGGCATGTAATATCAAATTGCTACTTTGTTATTCACCATCTTTTTTTGCAACATTCAAGCTTGGTAATTGCTCTGCGGTACATATTTAAAGATTCGATTTCAAACGTATATATCTGGCAGCTTGTCAGGAGTTTTGATTCTGAATTATCGCAACAATTTTTATTCACGCTGCTTTTTAATAAAAAATTAAAATACAATCAAGTGGTTATTTTTATACAAGGCTATCTGTTGGGAAATTTTTTAAATGCTCGCCAACAGTTTTATTATGTCAGGCTTGACTATGACTGTAGTCAGAGGCTGGATACTTGAATTCCGATTTTTTAATTATTGGGGGTGGGGTGGCCGGGTTGTCGACTGCGCAACGTTTGTTGCAGCAGGGAGCGGCAGTAACCGTGTTGGAACGCGGGGGGGTTGGTCAGGAAGCTTCTTGGGCAGGCGGCGGCATTTTGTCGCCGCTGTGCCCGTGGAATTATCCTGATGAAGTTACGCGCTTGACCACTCGTGGCGCAGAGCTGTTTTCGGCGTGGACAAATGAATTGCATGCGGTCACCGGCATAAATCCTGAATATGAAACAAGCGGAATGCTGGTTTTGCCACCATTTGATGCGCAAGCAGCAGGGCAATGGTGTGCGACGCATAGTACTTATTCAGTAAATCAAGTTCGTGCAACAGATTACAATTTACTCGCGCAAGGAGATGCACTATTTTTGCCGGAAGTAGCTCAGGTACGAAATCCTAGGTTGATGCGCGCTTTGCATCAGCACGTGAAATCGCTTGGGGGAAATATCATAGAACAATGTGCAGTCAGCGATATTGAGGTCGAAAATGGGCGAGTACAAACACTCACCACTTCCAGCGGGAAATTTAATGCACAGGGCTATATCGTTACCGCCGGAGCGTGGAGCAAGGAAGTATTGGGAAAAAACGCACTACGATTAAATATTAAACCGATGCGCGGGCAGATGCTGTTATTCAAGTTCGACGTGTCGCCGCTCCGTCATATTGTGTTGCAAGACGATTTGTATTTGATCCCGCGTCTTGATGGGCATCTTTTGGTCGGCAGTACTATGGAGGACGTTGGGTTTGACCAGTGCACCACCAGTGAGGCACGCCACATGTTGTGGCAACGAGCCCAAAAATTACTGCCATCTCTGCGCAATATGCCGTTGGTGCAACATTGGGCTGGGCTACGTCCTGCCTCGCCGCACAATATCCCCACCATCGGGCGGCATCCGCAGCTGGACAATCTTTACATTAATAGCGGACATTTTCGTTATGGCGTGACCATGGCTCCGGTCAGCGTCGAAATTCTTTTAAATGAGATTACAGGTGCGCAGCAACCATTCGATGTAACTCCTTATCGGGCGGGGTGGGGCACTTAAAATGGTTTCCATTTTCCAGCTTGTCTCAAATGGCGTTCAACATATTGATAGCGTAGTAATCAATCCAATACCTCAATTACGCCGAAGAAACACGACGCTCTGCGAATGTGGCAAAGTGGATGTGGTGTCACGGAAGACTGGGAAAGCAATGGTGCATACTACCCGAAGGGTAGTGTGGCCATGGGTGACATCATCGACCATCGGTGAATTGGCTTGGCGTGATAGTCCGCCTGGCTGATATCCCGTGTAAGTAAGAGAGTGATCTTGACGACTTACCCGATGGTGCCAAATTCCAAAACGAATAATGCAGATAGTCACAGCGCTACTACGCGAGCAAAAAATCAGTTTGATGTTAAGACGCTACTTAAATATATTTCAATGTCTCAGGCTGTGCTCAAACTATAGCCACTATATTTGCTGACTTGATTGATCTATTTTCTTGGTGTGAAATACATTCAGGCTGTTCAAAATATTGGGTTGATTAATATGAGCAATATGTATGAGGAATTTCATAAGAATTTTGAGATTGTCATAGCTGATACGCCGGAATTATTGCGTGAAGTTTTTCATGTGCGTTATCAGGCGCTGTGTGTTGAAAAGCGTCTCCCTGGATTTGACATGTCGTTGTATCCTGATCAGCTTGAAAAAGACCAGTATGATCATCATTCTTCTCATGCTCTTTTAAGATATCGAGAAACGGGGGATTTCATTGGGACAGTTCGCTTGATACGGTGTGACCCGATGAATTTTGGAAAACTATTTCCGGTCGAACTACATACGCTGATTGACCCCGCGCTCTGTAATATAGAGGAATTGTCGCGCCAACATACAGTTGAAATATCTCGTTTAATTGTCCTTAATAATTTTGATCGTCGCAAGAGTGAGCGTCGCAACCTGGAAACAAGAAATATTAATAGAAATAATTCCGAAATAGATCGGAGATACCTCCCTAATTTAACTTTATTACTTGTGGCTGCTGCCGTACGTATGAGTGCTCAAGGTAATGTCAGAAATTGGTTGTCAGTTATGGAACCTCCACTAAACAGACTATTAGGGTATTATGGTTCAAACCTTACTCCCATTGGGCCAACGGTTAATTACCTTGGTTTGCGCAGGCCGTATTTCTCGAACTACGTGGACATGTTAGACAAGATGTATCTGACGCATCGAGATGCTTGGGATGTAGTGACGGAGAAGGGGCTGTATTGTAAATCTCCCGCAACGACAATTTTTGCAAAGAAAGATCGTGATTGCAAAGACAGTACCCACCCTCCTCTTTTTATATTTAATTCTTAGAAGACTGACAGTCCGATATCACGCAGACAAAGTAATGAGTAATCAAGTTATAGCGAAAATTATACTGTCAAGCGATTAGCTAACGTGAGTTTTTAAGGCAGAATAGGTATCGTTACTCAATAGTTACAGCTTGGGGTGCGCTTAGTCATTTATGCTACGTTAACGTGCAGAATCAAGGCCATAAAATAACAATATCAAACAGTTTTACTTTACAGCAATGCCATGCTCTACGTTCCGCATCGCAACGTAGAGCATGGCTGCTGTACCCGTTAATTTGTATTGAATCCTTAATTAAGTTGGATATTGGTTTGTATGGATTGTAATGTTAAAAAATAACGTACATAACTGTTCAATTCTATTGATATGTTTTTTTTGCGTTATAACAAAAGGATGGGCAAATGAGCGATATGAAATTGTAACGCATCCTAATGTTAGTGCAAAAAGTCTATCTGTGAATTCATTACGAGCCATCTTCGGCATGCATTTAAAAACATGGCCAGATGGAACAATAATAAAAGTGTTTGTACTGCCTGATGACAATGTTTTGCACCAAAGATTTGCAAAAGAAAAGTTACATGTATTTCCATATCAGCTTCGATTGACTTGGGATCGGCTAGTATTCTCTGGTACTGGTCAGGCTCCAAATAATGTCTCCTCAAATGCCGAAATGTTAACTAAGATTGCTGGTACACCTGGCTCAATCGGATATTTAAAAACTAATCTCATCAATGATGATGTCCATGTGCTTGAAATTGAATAAGTGCGCGTATCGCTATACGTACTCGTCGATTAAATTTCTAATCGTATCAACCATACTCTGTAATGGTATTGTGCAAGCTCAGGAACAAGTAAACAATCAAACAAATAAAAATCTTGTAACATCAGCAAGAGACTGGTTTGATAAAGTAACGTTGCCTTACAATTTGCAAGTTCATGGATTTGCAAGTCAAGCTTACATCTCAACTTCAGCTAATGACTTTTTCGGAAATACAGATGGAGGCGGAAATTTCGGCTTTACTGAGGTGGGGCTTAATGCTTTAGCACAACCACTACCGAAGCTACAGTTGTCAGTACAAGTTTTATCTCGACGAGCTGGCAATGGAAATACGGGTGTGCCGCGACTCGATTTTGGATTTGCTGACTATCGATTGTTTTCTCGTGACACGAATCAATTTGGGATTCGAGTAGGAAGATTGAAAAATCCATTTGGATTTTATAATGACACTCGCGATGTAGCCTTTACACGCCCAAGTATTTTGTTGCCGCAATCTATTTATTTTGACCGAACACGTAATCTTGGACTTTCTGGCGATGCGGTGCATTTATATGGTGAATCCGCTCATAACAGTCTTGGAAGTATTTCTGTTCAATTTGGAGTATTTAGGCCATTAGTTGGTGATAAAGATACTGAATTATCTCTTTTAGGGGGAGAGAGAGCGGGTAAACTAACCAGGAAATTGTCCTATATTGGCCGCGGAATTTATGAAACCGATAATAAGAAGATTCGTTTAGCGCTTAGTGGAATATGGTTAGACGTGGGTTATGATCCGGCAGCAAATGATCCTTTAGCTTCCGGGAACGTACAGTTTTCACCTGTTTTCTTTTCTGCACAATACAACGCTGAACGTTGGAGTTTGACATCAGAATATGCGATTCGTCATTTTAAATATAAAAATTTCAATAATCCAGGATTTGATAGCCTAGATTTCACTGGTGAAAGCTATTATTTCCAGAGTGCCTACCGCTTCACCCCGAAATGGGAAGGTGTTTTGCGTTACGATGCTCTCTTTACAGACAGAGCGGATCGTAGTGGTCAACAATACTTTGCTGCTTCAGGACGTCCTGCTTACAGTCGTTTTGCTAAAGATATTACAGTAGGTTTACGTTGGAATGTTACCCCAGCATTTATGCTGCGCACTGAATATCATAACGTAAATGGAACAGCTTGGCTTTCTACATTGGATAACCCTAGCCCTTCAGACACCCGCCAGCACTGGGATCTTTTTGCCATTCAAGCATCTTTTCGTTTTTAAGTGAAAGTTTTGAAAAGGAAGAAATTGTCATTTCTGAGTCTGAAATGGAAGATATTGCTATTAAGCAGTCTGATTCTATTGGTGGTAGTCATTTCATTTTGCATTGTTAGCTATCTTGGACAGATGGCTAATTTTGAGAGTCAGCGGGATTTGGAGTATCAGCGACATGCGCGTGAGGTGAGTACCTTAATTAAGGATTCATCAAAAAGTTTACATCAAATAGTTGAGACTATTCCAATTTTGGAGGGTATGGGTGCGGCTTTAAGAGTAAATAATGGAAAGAATATTAAACTTATTTTTGATCAACATTGGCCATTGCTTCAATTCCATAATGGAGTGGAATTTGTTCGCTTTTATAGTACATCGGGTCAGCTTATAGCGAGCTGGGGTGTTTATGAATCCAGCACCTGCGAATATGATGCAATGCTTGGTTGTGAAGAAGATGCCATGAACAGTTGGGTAGATACTGTAAATCAAACTGAACAGCCACTTAACCCCATACTCTGTAAGGACCGCTGCGAGCAGCTTATTATTGCGCCATTACTAGTTCAAGGTGAAAAAGCAGGCGTAGTGGCAATGGGAGTTTCTCTGGCAGATGCTATTTTGAAATTTAAAAGCATATCAGATGCTGATATCGGTTTGCTTGTTAAGCCTCAAGAAGATTTTTCTAACAATGATAATACATTGATGCCTGATTGGGGTGTTCGTATTATTGCGCTGACCAATAGGCAAATAAATCTTGAGCTGATAAAGCAAACGATGCGACTATTTTCAGATTTCAGTAGTTTGGAGCCAGGGGTTGAATTTAATTGGAACAATCGCTATCAGCAAATCAAACTCTTTCCTTTAATCGCTTCCGTTACATCTGGTGAGGCTTATTTTATTATCATCACTGATGTGACGCGAGAGGTTAAAAATATACATGAATTAATCTGGAAAATTGCATTAATTGGGTTATTTGGCCTTTTCTTTTCGGAAATATTGTTGTTTCTAATTCTTACCAGAACATTGTCCCGTTTGAAAAGCTTTACTTTTGTACTGCCATTGCTGGCCAACGCGAATTTTGAAAAATTTCGGTCTTCACTTTTATTGTCCAAGCAAGCAAATCAATTCAATGATGAGGTTGATGTGCTTTACAACGCTGCAGAAACACTTTCACATCAATTGGAACGGCTTGAGAGTGAAGTTTCTTACCGAACAACGATGTTGGTTGAGCAAAGGGACGAGTTAAGTAAGGAAAGAGATTTTATTTCAAATTTACTTAATACAGCACAAGTCGTTGTTTTGACACAAAATGCGAATGGAAAAATTCTTACACTGAATGCCTATGGCGAGATGCTCATACGGTATAAAGCAAGCGAATTGTGGGGAACCCCTTTTGTTGACATTCTTGCTTTAGAAGATGAGATTCAAGATCTATCTGTTAGTCTTAAAGAATTATATCTAGGTCAACGAGAGCAGTTTCGTCATGAAGCAATGACAAATTGTAAGGATGGCTCAATACGTCAAGTTGTTTGGTTGCATTCACGTTTGAATTGGCATTCAGAAAATGATTCGGCAGTATTATCGGTTGGTCTGGATATCACGGAATACAAGCGAGTTGAAGGCCATTTGGCCTGGCTTGCGGATCATGATCCTCTAACAAATTTATTTAATCGGCGTCGCTTTAGCGAGGAATTGGAGCTGGTTTTAAGTTGGGCGGAAAGATATGAGCGACCAGGTGCTCTTTTATTCTTTGACCTGGATAAATTTAAATATATCAATGACACAAGTGGGCATCAAGCGGGTGATGCATTGCTTAGAATGGTTGCGGATATGTTATCTAACACGGTACGTACTAACGACATCACAGGACGTTTAGGTGGTGATGAATTTGCAATAATTTTGCCTGAAGTTAAGGTGGAGGATGCTATTGAAGTTGCCAAGAAGATTCTTGCTTATCTAGGTAATGCTGAATTGACGATAAACGGTCGGACACATAAAATTTCAGCAAGTATTGGTATCGCACTGTTCCCTGAACATGGGTGTAATGTACATGATTTGTTAGCAATTGCAGATTTAGCAATGTATCAAGCTAAAGAAAGTGGTCGCGGAGCATGGTATTTATTTTCTGAAAAAGACCGTAGCCGTGAGCGCATGCATACCCTGGTGTACTGGAAAGAGAAAATTGAGTATGCGCACTTAAATAACAATTTTTTGCTCTACTTGCAACCCATTGCAAGTATAAAAAGTAAGGATATTGAGTACTATGAGGTGCTGCTACGTATTCGTGATAGAGATGGTTCAGTGCTTTCACCTGCCGGATTCATTCCAGCGGCAGAGCATACTGGATTAATTCATGCAATTGATCATATGGTGTTGCATAAGGCTATTGCACTGGTTGCTAAAATAAATCAGCATGGGTCAAATATCAAGTTTTCAATTAATTTGTCCGCACATGCATTTAATGATCCTGAATTGCTGCCAATAATTAAACTTGAGCTTGAGCGTAATCTTGTAGACCCTGGGGCTTTGGTATTTGAAATAACCGAAACGGCAGCACTACAGGACTTACCGGGTGCCTGCAGCCTTATGGTAGAAATTAAAGAGTTGGGTTGTGGTTTTGTCCTTGATGATTTTGGTGTTGGTTTCTCCTCTTTTTATTATTTGCGAGAGCTGCCAGTTGACACGGTAAAATTGGATGGCTCATTTATACACAATTTGGTTAATAGTAAAGATGATCAAATTTTAGTAAAAGCATTGTGTAGTGTGGCGAGGGGATTTAATAAGACGATTACAGCTGAATTTGTGGAGAATGAAGAAACACTTCTGCTATTAGAAACGATGGGTATAGACTATGCTCAGGGATACTTCATCGGTAAACCAGCGCTTTATAGTGACTTCTTTCAGGATGATTTTATGTCCGACTTATAGCTCATTACGGTTATGTAATGTTCCATTTATTAAACAGTTCAATAAAAGCGCCGCCCGCAGGCGGTATTGCGAGCACAAATAATTACATATTTTTTGGATTAATTGAACTAAATAATGGGGATATTAAGCGCAATTCTCTTGACTCCGGCGATTGGTGCTTTGGTCTTGGCGTTACTTCCCAGCCGGAATCCGAATTTGGCTCGTGGCATTGGCAAACTGTTTGTCGGCATCGCCCTTTTACTTACCTGCTACCTGCTCGCCAGTTATGATTCACAAAATGCAGGGATGCAGTTCAATGAATATTTCTCAATCAATCCCAAAATCGGCAGTGCTTACGCACTAGGCATTGACGGCTTATCCGTGCCGCTGGTTGTCCTGGCAACATTACTCACTTTGTTCGCGTTATTAGCTTCTGCCAGCATTACCAATAATGTCAAAGGCTACAATATTGGCATACTGTTGTGCGAATTTGGCATGCTGGGTGTTTTCCTTGCCCAGGACTGGACGCTATTCTATATTTTCTGGGAAATCACCTTAATCCCGGTGTTTTTTCTGATAGACCGCTGGGGTGGCAAGCGACGACAAACAGCAAGTCTTAATTTTGTACTGTATACCATGAGCGGTTCGGTATTTATGCTGCTAAGCCTGATCGCAGTTTTTCAGTATGCGCCAGAACATGTATCCCTGATGAGCGCGATGACACATGTGTCAGAAAATATGCCAAAAAACCAGCAGGTCTGGGTATTTCTCGGTTTTTTAATCGGCTTCGGCGTCAAGATGCCTGTTTTCCCACTGCACGGTTGGTTACCGCTGGCACACATCGAGGCACCCAGTCCGGTCAGTATCTTGCTCTCCGGTATTTTGATAAAAATGGGCGCTTATGGCTTGTTGCGGGTAGTGGTTATGCTGCCCGCAGCCGCTCATACATTGCAGCCGCTGCTCGTTTTTCTGGCTTTGTTCGGCATAATTTACGGAGGTCTATTGGCTTGGCGGCAGAGCGATCTGAAGGCCATGGTTGCCTATTCGTCAATTAGTCATATGGGCATTGTTTTGTTAGGCATTTCAACATTAAATGAGGCAGGGCTTACTGGCGCTGTTTTGCAAATGAGTGCTCACGGCTTGATCGCCGGCGGGATGTTTATGGTAGTGGGTATGCTGTATGAACGCACCCATACCCGCAACATCCGGGATTACAGTTCACTGGTTCAAGTGATGCCTCGTTTCGCGTTTTTTACTACCATAATATTGCTGGCGGCGATGGGAATGCCAGGATCGATCGGAGCGGTGGCAGAACTGCACGCGATGGTCGGTGGTTTTCAGCAGTGGGGTGGTTTAATGGTTTTTTTTAGTCTGGGAATTCTTATTAGTTCCGCTTATGCTATTCGTACAATTGGTCTGCTATTCACTGGCCCGGTGAAGCCGCAGATGAAACAGATCGAAGATATAAGACCGCCGGAGTTATTAGCACTTAGTGTTCTGGTTGGCGGGATTGTGTTATTTGGTTTACTGCCTGCATCGCTGGTTGAGCTGTCAGCAGCAACCATCTCGCAAATGAACGGCCTGATCAGGCTGCGAATTCTGGGAGGGTAGCAATGCATATAGCACTTACAAAAGCCGGTGACCCGGTAACCAGCGTTCGTGAACAAATCATAACGGCACTGAACCACTTCGACCATGTTTTACCTGGTCAAGCGCCCATTCTTGATTTCGTACATCACAATACGCTGCACGGTTATCAGCACCTGTCATTTGAAGATGCGTTGGCGGCGAGTGAGGCATTAACCGGGATTCATGGTTACCTTCCCGAAACGCAGAGCCGTGCTTTTTACCGGCAGGGGCGTATTGATGACAGCGATATCTTTGCAGCGCTCACACATGACCCACAGTTACAGGCAGAGCAAATCGTCTGCCAGGACAAGAGTAGAGCCATCCGGCGCAAAGATATCTATCGCATTGCCTTGTTATTTGACCTGCAACCGTTAAACGTCAGTCAGTTTAATTGGCAGGTAGAAGAATTAAATGCTATGGGTGTCGTGCAAGCCGATGTCCCTGATCAGGTTCGTAAACAATTACTTGCTGACAGCAGCGTTTCGGATAAAGTTATCCGGCAGCTATGGGAAACCATCCTGACAAAGCTTGAAATGGAAGATGCGGGGATGCACCCCGAGAATCTGCTGGACTTATCACTGGAGCAAGCTAATGAATGGCTTGAACACGTCCACGATGGGAACGTGTCATCGATTCATGAGCGAATGCGGCAGCAGGCAAGCGAGGCACTGGATAATTTGCTGGATCAACTGGGCGATGGCATTACTTTGCGTGGTTTTATCCTGGCAATAAGCGGGATTGATATTCTTGACTCCGTCCGTCCGCAACTGATCCGTATTTGCGCTTCCTGCATGGACGAAGGTATAGCGGCATGGCGCGCACCTGAGCGCAGCCGCCTGGGGCTTTATGCATCTTGGCGAGCAACCACCCAATATGATGCCAATCCGTATTTGCATAATCACCCTAATTGGCAAGCGATAATGGCCGAATTGCCGGTGGATGCGGTGGACACAATCATTCTGCAATTAACCCGGCTGGAGATTCCGCAAGAAAAATGGGAGGGGTACCTGCAACGACTGGCACTTGAACTTCCTGGATGGTCAGGTTTGATCAATTGGCGCCAGCAACACCCTAAATATTATTCTCTGGACGATGCCAAGCCCAATCTTGCCGATTATCTGGCAATACGGTTAACTCTGGATCGACTCTGGCTCAATCAGGTTTGCCGTGAGAACTGGCTGATTGAAGCTAAGCTAAGCAGCTTGCAAACTTACTTCCGCAAAAACCTGTCCGAATTTATGGTGCGCAGCCAGTTGCACCAAGGAAATTTACCGGAGTATCTTGTGCAACGGGTAGAGTCGCTGTCCATGCTGGCGGGTTCAGAACGGCATGAACGCGTAGATTGGCAGCAGCTTGCTGACCTGATCCAAACCTGGCAATCTAGCCCGCTCGCGGAACAGCAAGGCACCACCCATACAATTTATAACAGTGGCTGGCGCCTGTTTCGTTTATGCCAGCACTTGGGATTAAATGCTACGTGCATACAAGAACTGCAGACACAGGATTTATTGCAGATGTTGGCATTGCTGGATCAATTTTCTATAACGGAACGCGGCAAAATTTGGCTGTACGCGCACGAGCGTCATTATAGTGAAGCCCTTTTTCAGGCCATACGCGCTAACCACAACCAGGGAAGTTGGGCAAAACGCGATACTCGTCCTGATGCACAGATAATTTTTTGTATAGATGACCGTGAAGAAAGTTTTCGTCGGCATCTGGAAGAGTTCAATCCGGCCATTGAGACGCTGGGGGCTGCGGGGTTTTTTGGTGTGCCAATAAACTATAAAGGATTGGATGACGTGAGGGTGACACCGTTATGCCCAATAGTGGTGACACCTGCACATGAAGTGCAAGAAAGACCCAGAGCAGGAAGTGAGCAAGCTTTTATCCGGCATAACAAAGGGCGCAGTTGGGTGCAGCAAACCGTTAAGTTGCTGCATCAGAATTTACGCCGCAATCCGTTATCATCACAGCCGCTAATTGATGCGATTGCACCGGTTATGCTCGCCGGATTACTGGCCAAATCTCTATTGCCGAAGCTCCAGAATAAACTAATAACAAGCATTCGCCAGTTTATTTCTCCAAGCGTTGATACTGAACTAATGTTTACATCAACTGATAATACAACTGTCGCCACGCCAGACCAACCCAAGCTGGGCTTCACTGACACGGAACAGGCCGATCGAGTTGCCGGTTTTTTGCGCAATTCTGGCTTGACCTATGGCTTCTCGGAGATAGTGGTGTTGATGGGGCACGGCTCTAGCAGCCAGAATAATCCACACCTGGCGGCTTATGATTGCGGTGCCTGTAGTGGTCGTCACGGTGGACCAAATGCGCGGTTATTTGCGGCGATGGCCAATAGTCCAGAAATACGCAAGCTAGTAATGGAACGTGGTATCACTATTCCAGCCGACACCTGGTTTATGGGAGCCGAACATAATACCTGTAATGAAGGAATTACTTGGTATGACCTTGGTGATGTGCCTGCAGATCGGATGAATGCGCTATCCAAATTAATTCGGGAGCTGCGTCATGCGCAATACATGTCTGCGCATGAGCGTTGCCGTCGATTGGCATCGGCCCCGAGTAATCCAACACTGAAGAAAGCTTTAGCACATGTTGAAGAACGTGCTTCCGATTTTTCTCAGGCGCGACCAGAACTGGGACATGCAACCAATGCCTCGGCATTGGTTGGCCGCAGATCGGTGACGCAGGGAATATTTCTTGATCGACGCATTTTTCTAATTTCTTATGATCCAACCCAGGATCCAGAAGGCAAAGTGCTGGAGGGCATCCTGTTGGCTGTCGGGCCAGTCGGTGCCGGCATTAATCTGGAATATTATTTCTCTACAGTTAATAACGAACGTTTTGGCTGTGGAACAAAAGTACCGCATAACGTGACCGGAATGTTTGCTGTCATGGAAGGTGCGTCTAGTGATTTGCGTACCGGTCTGCCGCGGCAAATGATAGAAATTCATGAGGCGGTACGCTTGCAGATTCTGGTCGAAGTAAAAACTTCAGTTCTGGAACAAATCTATGCTCGCCAGGAAAGCTTGCGTGAATTAATAGCGGGAGGCTGGATACTGCTTAGTGCCAAAGATCCTGATAGTGGTGCGATATCTGTCTTTGAGCGCGGGATTGGTTTTGTTCTCTGGCAATCCGAGGTAAAAGATTTGCCTGTTCATAAAAAGTCACCAGACTATTACCACGATCAGACTCTGCCGTTACCCCCTGTCTTAATAAGGGATTCTCAACCGGTGGAAGCTTGAGAAGTGGATAACTTAGTCGTTCTAATCCCTTTATTTCCATTACTCGCTGCCGCCATTATTGGTGTCGGCCATCTCTCTGGCATGCTCAATGGTGAGGGCAGTGAGAATACCACGGCAGCCATCTCCATTGGGGCCATTACCCTGTCATGCTTGCTGGCTTTGGTTTTGCTTTGTGCGGATTTACTGGGAAAAAATACCGGCTCATTCGGTATTGGTCAATGGCTTGGAAGTGGCACGTTGAGAATTCAGGTAAATTTTATCACCAGCGGTTTTAGTGTGAAATTGGCAGCCCTATACAGCATTCTGTTATTCATCATCATCCGTTTTTCAATTAATTACATGCACCGGGAAGCGGGTTTTCACCGTTTTTTCTTTATCTTGAGTTTGTTTGCTGCAGCGATGATGGTGCTAGTGCTATCAGATAATGCAGTGGGTACTTTTATCGGTTGGGAGATTGCCGGATTTTCCTCTTATTTGTTGATAGCTTATGCTTATGACCGTCCGGTTGCGGCCTCGAATGCGACGCGTGTATTTGTCACTAACCGCATTGGCGATGCCGGTTTTATGCTAGGTATTGGACTTAGTTATGTGTTGACTAACAGCCTCGATTGGTCGCAGATTAATACCTTGTCAGCACAACTATCTACCGGACAGGCCAGTGCGATTGCATTCTGCTTTGCCATAGCAGCTTTTGCAAAATCAGCGCAGATACCTTTTTCCCCTTGGTTGGCACGGGCTGCGGAAGGGCCTACACCCTCCAGCGCAGGATTTTACGGTGCGGTTATGGTGCATTCTGGTGTTTATCTTATGCTCTTATTGCAACCCATTCTTGAACGGGCGCCGCTGATCATGGCTATGGTCGCAATCGTAGGTTTGTTAACGGCCGTGTATGGTTTCTTCGTCGGGCTCACCCAGACTGATGTTAAAAGTTCTCTGTTTTTCTCGACGACAAGTCAATTAGGACTGATGTTTCTGGAATGTGGACTTGGATTTTGGCAACTGGCAAGTTGGCATCTTTGTGCCCACGCGATAGTTCGCGGTTATCAGGTACTAACTGCCCCGTCGTTAATGCACTATATACGGAGCAATCCGATCAAGCCTTTTTCCTCAAAAATTGCAAATTTACGCTGGGCGTATATTGCATCCCTGCAGCGTCTCTGGCTGGATCAGGTTACTGACAGGATGTTGGTAAATCCAGTACGCAGGCTGGCTCGTGACCTGGCTTATTTCGATGATCAGGTTGTTGATCGTGCCATGGGGACTCCAATCCCCACAATACATGCTATATCTTCACTGGCACTGTTTGAAAAACGGAAAATTGACGGGAAGCTGGAGAGTCAAGATGGCGGCTTTGCCCAAGGCAGCGGTTTGGCCGGTAATCTTGCCCACCGGGTTACTGCTGCTCTGTATTGGTTCGAGGATCGCTTGGTGATACGCGGGGTTGGTAAAGATATGATCAATTATGGTCGCCGGCTTGGGCATGCAGCCAATAAAATTGAGCAGTTGCTACTTCAACCTGGCTATCTTGCATTGTTTGTGGCGATAATATTGCTAGTTGCACTGTGAGACGCTGATGGTTAGCAATATCACTTTCTGGTCGGAGTCGGTAGCGTTCCCGCTGCTGACTACGCTGACGGTCGTGCCGCTGGTGGCTATGTCAGGCGTTCTATTTTTACGTTCTACCACTGTCGCTCTGAGCCTCGGTTTTGCAGGAACGCTGCTCAATTTATTTCTAAGTTTCTATTTGCTGTCCGTGTTTGATCCAGATAAAGTTGGAATTCAACTGGCCGAGCAGGAACGTTTCTTTGGCTTCACTTATTACAGTGTCGGTATTGATGGCCTGAGTGTTTTGTTTATTCCGCTCACCGCGATCTTGGCGCTGCTGATTCTGGTTTATAAATTAATTACCCGTCATGCCTCTGACTGGAAGTTCGTAGCCTGCCTGCTTGGCTATGAAGCCATCTTGATCGGTGCCTTTTCTGCGTTAAATGTAATGCAATTCTGGTTTTGGACCCTGCTGGAATTATTGCCGGTTATTTTATTGACACTCTATGCTGGAACCGGACAAAAAAAACGCTGGGCGATCACTTGCTTAGTAAGGTACTGGGGCTGGGGTTTGCTTATGACATTAGCAGGCTTTCTGCTGCTGAGCTTTGGTTTAATGGACTCAGATACCATCCCGAGTTTCGACTGGTCGACGCTGAAACAAAATAAGGCCCTGTTACAAAACGGAACATTGGTTTTTGCTTTGCTGTTTTGTGGCTTTGCAATTCGTATGCCTCTGTTTCCGTTTCACGGCTGGTTACCGATTCTGGCAGAACAAGGCACTGTCGCCAGCGCCACCATTTTCCTGGTGGGTCTGAAACTGGGTATTTACGCTACCATCCGTTTTATCTTGCCACTGGTGACGGAGGCTGCTGAACGCTGGGCATGGTTTGTGGTGACGCTGAGTCTGATCGGAATTGTTTACGGCGCATTGTTAGCATTAATGCAGATTAATATTCGCCGCTTACTGGCTTTTGCAGTCATCAGCCATACCGGGATGCTGGTTATTGGCATTTTCTGTTTTAATGTGCATGGATTGAATGGCAGTATATTCCTGTCACTGGTATATGGTCTGGCGTCAGCGGGTATGCTGTTAAGCATCGGTCTGATTTATGAGCGTACCCGCACGGCTTTAACGCCACGCATGGGCGGTCTTTTTGACTGCAATATCAGTGTCGCGCTACTTTTTTTTATTACCGCGCTGAGTACCATGGTCATGCCTGGCACACCAGGTTTTGATGCGGCACATTTCTTGATTGAAGGCACCATTAAGGAATATGGCTGGCTGATTGCGATCGCTATTCTGGTGGGCAACGTTCTGGCAGCCGCTTTCCTACTGTTAGCTTTTCAAAAGATGTTTCTGGCTAGAACCAAACGCGCCATACAACTACCCGGCAATAACCCTCATGCGATCAGGATCGAACCTGTCATAGCTGTAACGATTTGCTCGTTGCTCATCGGCATCGGCTTGAACTCGCAAACCTGGTTACATTTTATTGAAAAAGCCCCGAACGCTATAAGTGAGCACTACCACAGTAATAAAGAAAAACATGCTAGTAGTCCACCGCTTACACAAATCGATGGCAGGGCGATAGGGAACGGTAAACATGATTAATGAAACCTTTCCCATATTAAGTTTCACTATTCTGCTGCCTTTATTAGGTGCCATTGCAATTGGGGTCACCCATAACGTTAATCTGGCCAAAAAGATTACGTTGTCAATTGCCGGGCTTGAGCTGATCGCAACGCTGATTGTGGTATGGCTGTTTGATGCCGCCAAGGGTAATAATTTTCAACTTGTCGAACAGCATGCCTGGATACCGAGTCTGAATATTGAATTTCTGATCGGGATAGATGGTATTTCAATTTTGTTTTTACCAATGTCAGCACTGTTGACATTGGTTGCCATTATCGCCTCGTGGAATTCGGTGCAAAATTTAACCCGCTTTCACTTTGCTCTGCTGCTGGCGCTGGAAGGCGGCACTATGGGCGTGTTTGTCGCGATGGATCTGATGTTGTTCTTTTTGTTCTGGGAAATGATATTGCCGCCGATTTTCTTTCTGATCGGTTTGTGGGGCGCAGGCCCCCAGCGACGCGGCGCGGCGATGAAATATATGCTGTATATGTTATTCAGCGGAGTGCCATTATTGTTTGCCTTCGTTATGCTGGCGGCGAATCATGCCACCCAGATGGGTGGCGGTAGCATCCCACAGGACTTATCCTTCAGTTTCCCTATATTATTGAATACAACCATGCCGGATAATATCCAGGCCATTGTTTTTTTGTTGTTAATAGTTGGATTTGCAGTTAAGGCACCGCTGGTGCCTTTCCATACTTGGCTGCCAACTACCGCCGTTGAGGCACCAACGCAACTGACAGCACTACTCGTCGGTTTGAAATTGGGTGTGTTTGGCATACTGCGCTTTGCTATGCCGCTAACCCCCAATGCATCGGTAAAGTATGCGTGGGTGCTGGGTATCGTAGGCGCCATTACTTTTATTTATGCCGCGATGATTGCCCTGCAACAGACCAATTTACGCCGTTTGCTGGCTTATGCCAGTATCAGCCATGTGGGACTGGTGATAATCGGCATTGCGACTCTCAACATACAAGGCGTTCAAGGAGCGATCTTTCAGTTGCTCAATTTTTCCCTGATTGCAAGCTGTCTGATGTTGATTGCAGGTTTTATCCAGCATCGTATCGGCAGCACTGAAGTTATTCACCTCGGCGGTCTGGCGAAAGTGATGCCCAGACTGACCAGTTTTTTCTTTTTATTTGCTGTTGCTAGTATCGGCATGCCTGGAACCAGTGGCTTTGCAGCAGAACTGTTATTGATTATCAGTGCGATAAATAGCCATCCTGGTTTGGGTACTGCTGCATTATTGGGGGCGATTCTTGGCGCAGCTTATATGCTATCCTTTATCCGTCGTGCTTTTTTTGGACCAATTGTTCATGCTCACTTAAATCAAGTGCAGGATCTGCGTTCTCGTGAATTCGGGCTGTTATGCATACCGGTTTTATTGGTGCTATTTTGGGGATTCTTTCCTGATCTGGTTCTGGATATCAACAAAATGGCTGCTGAGTCTTGGCTGAGTCGGCTGGTTCATTAAATTAGGTTCGTCCGTGGAATTAGTGGATCTTTTTTGGAAAATGGACCGTTATTTGTAAGTCTTAAAGGCTCTCAATAATTAAAATTTGTGGTGTCGACTTACCCACCGCGTCGAGCGTTTATGGTCTAAGTAGGGACCACGCACGCCGCCGTGGATAAGTCTTTTATAGTTATTTTCTTCGATCATGGTAAGTCACCCCAGAAATAATTAACTAGTTTAACTATGTTAATATTTATACATATCATAAAGATAGATTATTTTTAAGGGCAGTGGTTACCCACTAATTTTTCGGACGAAGCTTAAATTAAAACTCCCTCTGGCCAGCTTATGTCGATGCCAACAGATTCATCACTATGTTGACGAGGGATATCGCAATAGATTACTGTTTGAGTTAGCAATTTATATATATTTAAGGATGAAAAAATGAACCCACAAAAAATAGTAATTGCCATGCCAACCGAGGATGAGTTTATGCCAAGTATTTCAAGGTGGGGGCATGAATATGTTTGGACCAAAAAGGAGGTATATTTTGTTCATGTTGTTAAGAAAGATGTTTATGTTAGTGATATGGGCGTTGACGAAACCCCTAGCAAGGACGAACAAGAAAACATGAAACAACGTATGCTTAATTTCATTAAAAATAAAGCAAGTGAGATGATGCCTGTGACGGTGCTTAAAAAAGCACATTTTGAAGTTATATTTGCGCAGTCCCCGGCAGATAGACTGGCTGAATATGCTAAAGAAATTAATGCCGGTATGATCGTAATAGCAACAAGAAATAAAAGAGGTTTTGCTGGGCTTTTCCTTAGTTCTTTTGCGGATCGCATTTTAAAACTGTCACCCTGTGATGTATTGGTCTTAAGACCAAAATAAACCACCCCACAGTAAGCCATGGGATATTATTGCGCTCTTACAAACCGCTGGCTTTCAGCCCCCCTTTGCCCCAGAGGGCGATGAATTTAACTTGAAGCGATAAACATAAAATTGTGGAGAAGAAATAATGACCCACCCGCCCGTGCAATACTATTTTCGACACCTAAAGGATGATTTTCCTGCGGGTATCGTGGTGTTTTTAGTGGCTCTTCCGTTATGTCTTGGTGTCGCTCTGGCATCTGGAGCGCCGATGTTCGCTGGATTGGTAGCTGGAATGGTCGGTGGTCTGGTTGTTGCTTGGTTAAGCGGTTCTCAACTTAGTGTCTCGGGCCCAGCGGCCGGTTTAACGGTGATTGTTTTTAACGCCATTGAGACTTTAGGTAATTTCCAAGGATTTTTGGTTGCCGTGTTACTAGCGGGCATTATGCAGCTAATAGCTGGCTACCTCAAAGCAGGGATCGTCGGTGCTTTTTTCCCTTCAGCTGTTATTAAAGGGATGTTGGCTGCCATTGGGTTGATTTTAATTATTAAACAGATCCCTCATGCTACTGGTTATAGTGTGCTTTATGGAGGTCCTGAGGCCTATAGGGAAGAAGATGTACATGATTTTTTACTTCCAGTATATGACGCATTTAACTCCATTTCGCATGGTGTACTAGTGACATCCATAGTAGCCTTACTGATACTGATAATTTGGGAAAAGCCATGGTTTAAACAACAGAAATTTTTAAAATTAATTCCTGGCCCATTAATCGCGATAATATGGGGAATTCTCTATAATTTAACCGCTGAACGATGGTTCCCGGATTGGGCAGTCGGTTCAGTTCACTTAGTGAATATTCCTGTCTCAAATAATGTTGGCGAGTTCTGGAATAACTTCATATTCCCAGACTACAGTTATTGGACTAATCCTCAGGTTTATATTATTGCAGCTACGCTAGCTATTGTGGGTAGTCTCGAAACATTATTAAGTCTTGAGGCAGTAGATAAGCTGGATCCTCTAAAACGCACTTCACCCACCAATAGAGAGCTTAAAGCACAAGGCGTTGGAAATATTATTTCCGGATTACTCGGTGGTTTACCAATTACTGCTGTCATTGTGCGTAGCGCAGGCAATATTAACGCTGGTGGCAAATCCCCAGTATCCAGTTTTATTCATGGCTTATGTCTATTGCTGAGCGTAATGTTCTTTGCAAAATACATAAACTATTTTCCACTTGGCTGTTTGTCAGCCATTTTGCTGCATACTGGGTATAAACTGGCTAAACCAGCTTTATTCAAGGAATTCTATCGAAAGGGCTTGAGTCAACTATTGCCGTTTATTATTACAATAACGGCGATTTTAGCAACCGATTTATTAATAGGCATGTCAGTCGGCATGATAGTTGGTTTGTTCTTCGTTATTAAGGCTAATTACCGTGATGCAATTACGCTGATTCAAGATGACTCATCTTATGTATTAACGTTTCATAAAGATGTTGCCTTCCTCAACAAGGCGTTATTGAGAAGGCTTCTTACGCATGTCAAACCAAACAGTACGCTCGTAATTGATGCCAGCAAATCTCGTTTTATTGATCACGACATTGTGGAAACAATAGATGACTTTTTAGTAACAGCACCCAGTCATAATATTTCAGTTGAGGTTTGCGATATATACGGCAAAGAAAGATTAATAAAGCATGAGGAGTTTGTTATATTACATGATCATCATGATGAAAGCCCAACTGGTAAGTCGGTTCTGATCCAGAAGAATATTGCCGGATTGTGAAAGAAATTTTAGTTTTCAATTCCGGAGTAAGAAGCATTTTGTTCATAGGCCATTCAACTCTGAAAAGTGATTTATAAGGTCTCAGTTTTAGAGGCACCATTTGGACACCCACCCTCCCAGTTGATTCATCCGAATGGCGACAAAGCTGGGGGTGAAAATGAAATTCATACTGTTCGTTACTGACGGTGCTGTTATTCCCGCAAGCTGGGGTCGCCGCGCTGTTTCGGGAAGGTGCATATCAAGGATTTCCGGCTGAAGCCGTCCTAGAAAGCAAGTCCGGTAAATGCCATGCGCAGCCACAGCGCCACCATGCACCGATTGCTTGTTAACGAACAGCTGACTCGATTTTATAACCTGAGAAACACCGCTTCGGTTATTGGTGAAAAAGAATTCGTTAAATGGCTAAGCGAGAAAAAAACACCAAAACTCAAAGAAAACAATATAGCGAATTTAATCATCCCGTTTGGCTTGTCGATTGAACAGATCGTCAAAAATACCGCAGCCTATTGTCCAATACCGGTAGCGTTACTAAGACAATTTAAGAAGGGGAAAAATAGTCAGTCTACACTTTGCGGCTATGCGATCCTTCATGAAAAAAGCCGAGAGATGGATAAATAATGCGCGTTGGGGAAAGTGGGGTTAAGGGAAAGTGGGGTCAAGTCTAACATTACAACAAAATGTTTGAATGTTAGACTTGACCCCACTGGTTTCACTGGTTTCAAGTTTCAGGCGAGAATCTGTTTTCTACTCTACCCTTTAACTTATGGCTCCTTTAACTTAAAGGAACGACATCGCTAAATATGACTGGCTATAATTCAAATTGGATTTTCAAACTTGCGACAAACTATGGGATCCCATTAGATGTTGGAGCTATAGCGTCTATGAGTGATGATGAGTTTGAATCATTTCGCGGCGAATATAAGGAGCTATCTACATCACGAGATTTGGCTTTAGATAGGTATACATCTTATAAGCCATCTCTATTTAGAGTTTACCTACCATATAGTGATGAGGCATTTGGCTTGGCATCTCAAATTGTATGGTATCTCGATGAAGTTATAATAAGAGACCCTATCCCTTTTATCCTCGATGCTTTTGATGGAAACGTAGAGCTGGCAAAATACTAACTTCGTAACGCTCTTCAATTTATAGCTCAATTTAGAGAATTAATTGAAAACGAGTATGTTCTTCTCGTAGGATCAACAACACTTGATAATATTCCCGATAAACCATCTTTATTAGCAATGTCTATTTTTAATGATGAAGATATACGTAGTGAAATGGAAAAAATCGGCCAGTGGGGTTACAGCGAAACTAGTAATGGAACAAATTTTGCCCATGAACTTCGTTTGATAACTGGGCACGTAATCTCTATGGGGTCAAAGGTCGATATACCGCCAGGCGGCATGTGGGTAAGTCCAATAATAGATTTTGTGAATGGACTCCCAAGCATCGATTTTCAAGAATTATCTAGGAAGCTAGGAAAAGACCTAATCGAATTGCACCAAGATATGTTTTTAAAAGAGATTCAACAACCCATTTATTTGGCGACTAACGTTCAAAAAATGGGGGCTACGGCTCTTTTCTCCGAAAACCGGCCAATAGATCAACTAATTTTACAAAAAGCTGGGGTTAAACTTCGCCCTGATAAGCAAAATGCGAGCGTTCAAGCCTTAAATATTGTACTCCCTTTTGTATCGGGGATTCCGCCAGATAAACTTATGGATATTCGAAGATCATCCCCCACAGCATTTGTCGATTTTCGCAGCAGGGTTGCTGATATTATTATTGAGGCGACGGGAGATACCACTCCTTCGCAGGACTATCTCCATCATCGTGTTAGCAAAGAACTTATTCCTACCTTAGGTGGTTTAGAGCATGAGATGAATGGAGTTATCAAGCGAGCCGGGATATTGGGAATTGGAGTTCCGTTGATCGCAGGAACAGGAGTTTTGATTGGTAATATTCTTGGTGTACCAGCCTATACATTATTGGGAGGGGTCATTGCCGCAGCTTTAACTGGCGTTTCTTCTTTAGCAGACAGCGTCCAGGCATCAAATAGAGCTAAGGGACATCCTGGTTACTTTTTGTGGAAAGTGAATACATTAAAACCAAAGCGATAATATCGAATAATGAAATAACTAAAGGGGTCCATAACTAAAGAGGTCAAAGCTTTTTAAATATTAAAAAAGACAAAGGGGTCAAGTTTTGACATCACAGTTACCGCTTAATACTGCATTCGAAACATTTTAGCCCTGTTTGGCTAAATAAAAGTCCCAGCATACCAGGACATTATTCTAAAATGAAATCATGTAGTAACTTAGTGCTGCAACGCCTTGATAATATCCTCGACTACCTTTTTTGCATCGCCAAACACCATCATGGTTTTGTCTAAGTAGAACAAGTCATTGTCCAGTCCGGCATAGCCGACAGCCATACTGCGCTTCACCACCAGAATGGTGCGTGCCTTGTGTGCATCAATGATCGGCATACCATAAATAGGACTGTTCGGGTCGGTCTTGGCTGCAGGATTCACCACGTCGTTGGCACCGATGACCAGCACTACATCGGTATCAGCAAATTCGTTATTGATCTCGTCCATTTCCAGTACTTGATCGTAAGGTACTTCAGCCTCAGCCAGCAATACGTTCATATGCCCCGGCATACGTCCGGCCACAGGGTGGATGGCGTAACGCACTTTGACGCCCTTCTCGATTAAATGCTCGGCCATTTCGTTGATCGCATGCTGTGCCCGCGCCACTGCCAGACCATAGCCCGGCACGATGATGACGCTGTCTGCATTGCCCATCAGGAACGCAGCGTCATCCGCGCTACCGCTTCGCACCGGTCGCTGCTCGACTTCGCCAGCCTGTCCCACTGCACCATCACCACCAAAGCCACCGAGAATTACATTGAAGAAGGAGCGGTTCATTGCCTTACACATAATGTAAGAGAGTATCGCACCAGAGCTGCCCACCAATGAACCGGCAATAATCAGCATATTATTATTCAGGGTAAAGCCAATGCCCGCCGCCGCCCACCCGGAATAGGAGTTAAGCATGGATACCACTACTGGCATGTCCGCCCCGCCAATCGGCATAATCAGTAATACTCCCAGAGTCAGCGCCAAAGCAATCATAATCAGGAATGGCGTCCAGCTCTCCGTAAAAATGAACATGATGCCGAAGGCAATCATCACCATACCCAGGAACAGGTTAAACCAGTGCTGTCCAGCAAAAATTAACGGTTTGCTGCCAAGCTTGCCGGATAATTTGCCGAATGCGATGATGGAGCCGGTGAAGGTTATCGCACCCACAAATGTGCCGATGAACAACTCAATCAGGTTGCTAACATGCAGCGGCGAGATGCCATAGGCGACTGGATTATAAAACGCGGACATGGCGACCAGTACCGCCGCCAGGCCGACCAGCGAGTGCATTGCCGCCACCAATTCCGGCATGGCAGTCATTTGAATACGTCGGGCGACCACTGCACCGATTGATCCGCCCACGATGATGGCAAGCACAATATAAATCAGGTTCTGAGTGATAGTAAGCGTGGTGAGCACCGCAATGGCCATGCCTATCATGCCGAACATGTTGCCGCGCCGTGCGGAAATCGGAGAACTCAAGCCTTTCAGCGCCAGGATGAACAAAACTGCGGCGACCAGATAGGCTAATGCAACAAAATTTGCCGACATAAATTTTCCTTGATTATTTTTTTGTAACTGCTTTATCTCGCAAGTCAGGTGAAGTGGTGTGATGCTCCCACAAATAAGCAGGGAGCCATGCACAAATTATTGACTGATGTCGTTCCATTTCACTACTTCGCGTCTGAATATAGGCGTTCTGGCTTATTTGTTTTTCTTTTTGAACATGCTCAGCATGCGTTGCGTTACCAGGAAGCCACCGAATACATTAACAGCTGCCAGCATAACTGCGACTAACCCCATAACTGTGCCGATGTCGAGTTGCTCAGGCCCAGCCGCCAGCATGGCACCGACGATGATAATGCCGCTGATGGCGTTGGTCACTGCCATTAGCGGCGTATGTAGCGCAGGCGTTACGTTCCATACCACGTGATAGCCGACCACTACGGCCAGCACAAATACGGTCAGATTGATAATTACAGGGTCAACTACACTACTCATTTCAAAACTCCTATGTTGAGATTGGCGAACCTTAACCATTCCCAGTTCACCTTTTGAGAGGGGATATATTTATTTAATAACCACTTCTCCGTCAATACACAGTAACGATCCGGCGATAATGTCGTCAGCACGATTGATGTTCATTATTCCGCCGCTTTTGGGGTCGCATAGTAAATTGAGGAAATTAAGCAGATTGCGTGCATACAAAGCGCTGGCATCTGTCGCAACCAAAGCTGGCAGGTTGTCTTCACCGACCAGCGTGACGCCATGCTTGACTACCGTCTTGCCTAACTCAGACAACGGGCAATTGCCGCCTGCTTCAACAGCCATATCCACGATCACGGATCCCGGCTTCATGGATTTGACCATATCCTCAGTTACCAGCACGGGTGCGGCTCTACCCGGAATCAATGCAGTGGTAATGACAATATCGGCTTGTGCCACACGTTTGGCAACCTCTACTTTTTGACGTTCCATCCAACTGGCTGGCATGGGGCGGGCATAGCCGCCAACACCTTGGGCAATCTCTCGCTCCTCATCCGTTTCAAAAGGCACATCAATGAACTTGGCACCCAAGGACGCCACCTGTTCTTTTACTGCTGGACGCACATCGGAAGCCTCAATCACCGCACCCATACGCTTGGCAGTGGCGATTGCCTGCAAACCAGCAACACCTACGCCTAATATCACCACGCGCGCGGCCTTCACCGTTCCGGCTGCTGTCATTAACATCGGTATAAACCGTTTATATAAATTAGCAGCCACCAACACTGCCTTATATCCGGCAATATTTGCTTGCGAGGACAGAACATCCATAGCTTGCGCGCGTGACGTGCGCGGCAGTTTTTCCATGGCAAAAGCGATAACGCCCTGTTTAGCGTAGGCTGCAACCAAGTCCGCCTGAAAAGGTGAAAGTAAGCCGATCAGTACAGTTTTTGCGGCCAGCTTTGCCAGCTCGTCCCCGGTAGGGGCTTTCACTTTAAGTATGATCTCAGCCTGCGTATAAACCTCTGCGGCGCTGACCAAGGTGGCCCCCGCTGTCAGATAGTCTGCATCGGGAATGCTCGCGCCTGCTCCGGCACCTTGCTGCACCATGACTGCATGGCCAGCGGCCAGCATTTTTTTTACCGTTTCGGGCGTTGCCGCGACACGTGTTTCACCTGCGCGCGTTTCCGTAGGAATACCTATACGCATGAAACATCTCCTTTTTTTAAAACGCCTGGTTCTACCGGGCAGAAGTAATTATTCAAGTTACGTAAACACAATTCCAGTTTCAACTGGATCAAAGAAGCATTGACTGGTCACAGTCTCTTCTCATGGTTGAATTATTAGGGCGATAAGTTTATCTATGTTGATTTTTGTCATGAACCCATAATGAGATAATTTTATCATCAAGATGTACCCGTTAAACTGTCATCTCGTTCGAGGCAATGTGCTAGCCATTGTGCGGTAAGCTTTTCCTGCACGGTATTTTGCTTGAGCCGTGCGTTCAAACCAGGGAAATATACGCAGTCCAGTTTCTGATCCTGGTTAAAACAGGAAAATACATAGGTCTTTTCCCCGGTCGAAATGTCGAAGTGTTCTTGAATGCACTGGCCGCAAATTTCTTTCATCATGCATTGCATTGGTGAATTGATGGAACCATAGGCGTGATGATCCGGTTTCAAATAGGATTTTAGCTCGCTATGACGGGCAGCTGCAACGGCGGCCATCATTCTGTCCGAACCAATCGCAATGATGCGATCGACCTGATTCACCGCAATGTCTGGTTGTCCTAGTTCACCGCTGGCATAAGCTTTGATGGCCTGCACGATGTTGCCTACATAAGTTCGGTCTTGGGGACGATCCGGACTAAATCCAGGCGCTTCATCGCAGCACCAAATCACCACATCAGCGGCCATTTCGATGTCTTCCACCTTGTACCGGTCTATCATTTTTTTGTAGCCGGCAAAGTAAAGAACTTTAGAGCCAACACTACGGAATGCCTTGCCGATAGAAAATAGTACGGCATTGCCCAAGCCACCACCAGCCAGCAGTACTGTTTCCCCCGGAACAATTTCAGTGGGCGTACCCGTTGGCCCCATAAGCACTACTGGGTCACCGGGCTTCAGCGTTGCACATAACTGCGAAGAACCACCCATTTCCAGCACGATAGTAGAGAGCAAGCCTTGCTCGGCATCAACCCAAGCGCCGGTCAGGGCTAAGCCTTCCATGACCATACGCGTACCCTCGGCTTGTGCGGCATAAGTCTCATAATTCTGCAGGCGATAAAATTGCCCCGGTTGAAAGTTTCGCGCCGCAGCAGGCGCCTTGACGATCACTTCGACAATATTGGGGGTAAGGCGGATCACTTGATGTATGGTGGCGCGCAGATCGTTGCTCAGGCGTGCAAGAAAGTTCTGATCGTTCTCTTTATCTGCAGCAGCAACCTGTGACAACACCTTGCTCAACACCGGATAACCCTGCTTTGCACTGCCCATGGCCTTGACTACGTTGCCGGAATAAGAAGGATGCAGGTCACCGAAAAAACTGATGAAGCGGCCATCATGGTGCTTGTACTGAAGTACATGTGCTTTGGCCGGTTTGGTATTACTACGCTCTGGTTTTACTGGTTCCCCCTGTTCGTCACATGCCTGGAAGTAACGTCCATCAAGCTTGAATTGTTCTGGAAACTCGCGTGCCAGAACTGTGTTCGGTTGGGTGCCCGCAGCCACAAAGATGGTGTGGGCAGGTAGATGTATTTGCCCGGCTTTCTGCCAGGCTCCCTCGGCATTTAATACCTGGTTCATCACCACCATGGCAGTCGCATTGCCATTTGTATCTACCTCTACCCTCACTGGGGTCAAACCTTCGGCAAAATAAATTCCTTCTTCCAGAGCTTTTTCCACTTCCTCATGATTGAGGGTATATGAAGGGCTGTCGACCAGGCGCTTGCGATAGGCCAAAGTGACGCCCCCCCATGATTTGATAAGCTGAAGGATGTTGGGGTTACGTCCTTCGATCAAGGCCATGGCCCGCTCTGCGCGTATAGCCCGAGCGTGACTCAAAAACTCGTCGCCTATCATTGCTTCATCCGCCGACCACATGCTGCGCAATGTCGATTCACCTTTTTCTGCTACCAGTATTTCGTAGCGGCAAAGAAATTTCTCAACTTGTACCGGATAATAGGCGAGAGATTCAGTGGCTGTATCAATAGCGGTTAAGCCACCGCCGATTACCACAACTGGCAAGCGAACTTGCATGTTGGCGATGGAGTCAGGCTTGGCGGCACCCGTCAATTGCAATGCCATCAGGAAATCCGACGCAGTGCGAACACCGCATGCCATCCCATTTGGTATATCGAGCAACGTCGGGCGGCCAGCACCAGCAGCCAGTGCAATATGATCGAAGCCCAACTCAAAAGCACTTTCGGCAGTAATGGTTCCACCGAAACGCACGCCGCCGAACAGCGCGAACTGTGTGCGCCGTTCCAGCAGCAGGCGAATGATTTTAAGGAAATTCTTATCCCATCGAATCGTAATGCCATACTCGGCCACTCCACCAAAACCGGCCATAACCCTGTTATCCAGCGGCTCATTTAATTCGCTTGCATCATAGACCGGGCTAAATGCCACTCGATTGCCACCTGCATCCACGCCAGATAAATCGCCCGGCAAGGGCTCGATTTTCAACCCGTCGACACCCGCAACAATATGACCATCGTTCATCAAATGATGTGCCAGTGTAAAACCGGCGGGACCCATGCCGACCACAAGCACACGCTTCCCGGTGGCGAGCTCGCGGATAGGGGCGACGAATATTGAGGGGATTCCACCGGGTGAGCAGGCTGTAAATTTCAAAGCCCCACGGCAACTCCAGAACATCCTTCAATGACCGGGTTTCAGCCTGCGGAATGTTTACCGACTCTTGCTTTTGATAAATGCATGATTTCATGCAGTCATTGCAAATTCGATGACCGGTTGCAGCGCACATCGGGTTATCTACAACAATGACAGCCAAGGCAGCCAGTGCCAAACCAGACGCTTTAACTTTATGGAATTCGGAAATTTTCTCATCCACAGGGCAACCTGCCAGCAAAATGCCGAAAGCACTTTTCTTAAATGGAGGGGGAGCACCAGCAACGCCCGACTTTTTCCCGCAGTACCGATCGAGCAGGAATCTTTGCCTTGTTCGTGGCACCAAATGCAGTAATTAGCTTCACTCAAGGCACCAGCCAAGTCTGTACCTTTGTCTGTAAGGGCGAAACCCTTCGCGATGACGGAGATGGCTGTCCGCGAGACGATGTGCAGTGTAGGAAATATTTTCAACTGGAATGATAGGTACAAGGCGCTGAAAATCGAGCTTGGCAGGAATCTTGAACAACACGCCGTGCCCGTGGCGTTTTTTTCCGGCCGTGGTATGCACCGCCCAAGCCGCATAGCGCATGGCAGTATCAGCATCGATCAATATTTTTTGCCTCGGCATCGAGCCAGCTGTTAACGTGACGGGCAAAAAGCAATTCGCTCATTTCACCAGTGGTGTCGCCGAAAGCCTGCAATAAAGCGGTTCTGAGGTCGTCGCCATCAAAAGCCGCAGCATCCGCCGCCTTATATTTCTGTACTGCCTTACGCTGCACAAAAATACGTTTGCAGTGGAACAGCGGTGCCAGCTCATTGTGTCGTTCTGCCAACTCGCGTACCGCAATCTGAATATCAAATAATTGACCCAGAAAATCTTCCAGATGCGGAGCCAGATTAATAATGAGCTGCGATTCTTCCAGATGCGTCATTTGGTCCGGTGCATTACGCGCTGTCGCCAGCCTTTCCGCCAGCAATGGTTCGCTCTCTGCAAGCTCGGCCAGAAAACAAGAGTCGATACGGAGTAACCCGTCGCAGCTGTAGAGATCTTCAAATTTCATTCCGAATCCCAGTTTTAAAACTGGGGGCGGAGCTACTTCACTATCAGTGCTAAGTTGCTGAGAATTAAAGCTTTCCATGCAGTGCAAACTCCTAAATTTATCATGCGCTGTGAATTTAAAACCGGGGTGTCATGCACCCAACTGCAAGCGGGCATCTTGTTTACATGCGGGCAAAAATTCTGCGCTTCCAGTCCCTAATATATTAAAAAACCCGGCTATACCGGGCAATAAAAATTTTATTAACTCAGGATTATACGATTTTATCTCCGCCACCGCACTGCCATAGCATGAAAAAGTTATAATTCAGTACCCGCAATCTGAATTATTTATATGTCCACCATACAGCTCTTATCTGATCTGCTAATTAACCAAATCGCTGCTGGCGAAGTTATCGAACGGCCTGCTGCTGCGCTTAAGGAGATGCTGGAAAATAGCCTGGATGCGGGTGCCACTGAAATCATCGTGCAGCTGGAAGGCGGCGGCGTGAAGCTGTTGCGTGTGCGCGACAATGGCATTGGCATTGCGCCGGAAGAGTTGCCGTTCGCCCTGATGCGCCATGCAACCAGTAAGATTGCCTCACTAGCTGACTTGCAGCGCGTCGCCAGCATGGGCTTTCGCGGCGAGGCTTTGGCCAGCATGGCGGCAGTGGCGCAGGTAACCCTTACCAGTCGCATGACGGAAAGCCAGCATGCTTGGCAGATTCAATCCGTGGATGGCACACAGAGCGAAGTTATTCCGGCCGCACACGCTCAGGGCACCAGCGTGGAAATACGTGAGCTGTATTTCAACACCCCAGCGCGACGTAAATTTCTCAAGTCCGAAGCCACTGAGCTCGCTTATTGTGAGGAAACCTTCAAGCGCATCGCGCTGTCACGCCCGGATGTTGCCTTCAGCCTGCAGCACAACAACCGTATGATGTGGCAATTACCCACGCTACCACGGTCAGGCTGCACACCTCTTGCTTCGTCTCTTCAGGTTTCTGAAGTTGGTTGGGAAGAAAAAACCAGATGCATTGCCAAAACGCATCGAAGCCATGCTAAGCAAAGAGTTTGCGCAAAGTGCAGTGCCTGTCTCGCGCAAGGCAGCTGGATTGCATTTATATGGGATGGCTTCTCTGCCTGCTTATTCAAAAGCAACACGCGAAGCTCAATATTTTTTTGTGAATGGACGTTTTATCCGCGACAAGGTAATCGCCCATGCCATCCGACAAGCCTATCAGGATATTCTTCATCACCAGCGCCATCCCGCCTTCGTGCTGTTTCTTGATATGCCGCCAGAATTGGTGGACGTGAATGTACATCCAGCCAAGATCGAAGTTCGCTTTCGTGAGAGTCAGGCCATTCATCAATTCGTGTTCCATACGCTGCAACAAGTGTTGAGCACGCCCGTGGCGCTAACAGAAAACACGTCTGACCTGTCGAATCAACTAGCCCAGATTCCATCCGTGCAACGAACCATGTCGATGCAGCAGCCTGTGCAGCAACCTTTGCAGTTGCACATGGCGTCACAGCCGCTGGCTTTTTACGATGCTCTTTTTGGAAGGAAGGAAAGCAGGGGAGGGGAGGAGGAAAACCAAAATGATGCACCCAGTTTAAGCACGCCCTCTCAATCTTTCTTATCAGAAACAGAAATTCCGCCGCTCGGCTTTGCCTTGGCACAGCTTGCCGGTATTTACATACTGGCGCAAAACGCACATGGGCTGGTGGTGGTGGACATGCACGCCGCTCATGAGCGTATCGTATACGAAAGACTTAAAACGGCACTTGATGGGCAGCAAATTCCCATGCAACCGTTGCTAATTCCGGTGAGCTTTGCGGCCGACGCATTGGACATTGCCACAGCCGAGGAAGAGCACGCAGCCATTGCACAGCTCGGTTTTGATATCGCTCCATTGTCACCGACAACTCTGGCAGTGCGGGCCATGCCTGCTATGCTTAAACAGGCTAACGCCGAAGCTGCCGCACGTGATGTGTTGCATGAAATGCGTGAATATGGCGCCTCTCGAGTGTTGACCGAACGACGCAACGAAGTGTTGTCCACGCTGGCTTGCCATGCCGCAGTGCGGGCCAATCAAATCCTGACCGTGCCTGAGATGAATCACATCCTGCGTGAAATGGAACGTACAGAACGCTCTGGTCAGTGCAATCATGGTCGTCCGACCTGGTTTCAAATGAGTATTGCTGAATTGGATACGCTGTTTATGCGGGGAAAATGAGCACGCCACTGCCGCCCGCTATTTTCCTTATGGGGCCTACCGCCAGCGGAAAGACCCAAGTGGCTGTGGAACTGGCACAGCAGCTTCCAGTTGAAATCATTAGCGTTGATTCCGCGCTGGTATATCGGGATATGAATATCGGCACTGCCAAACCCGAGGCTGCCGTCCTCGTTCAAGCGCCGCACCATCTGATTAATATACTTGACCCAACCAATGTTTATTCAGCCGCTGCTTTTCGCCAAGACGCACTGCACTTGATGAGTGACATTACTCAACGCGGACACATTCCTTTGCTGGTTGGCGGCACCATGTTGTATTTCCGCGCCTTGCTCCTTGGTCTGAATGAACTACCACAGGCCGACTTTGAAGTGCGTGCCGCTTTGGATGAAAAATCCATACGGTTCGGTTGGCCTGCACTGCATGCCGAATTGGCTCAGGTCGATCCGGAAACAGCTGCTCTTCTAAAGCCAAATGACGCGCAGCGTATCCAGCGTGCGCTGGAAGTTTATCAACTCTCCGGCCAACCGATGTCCGCGTTGTTTAAACAGCAAAAAAAACATCTGCTGCCCTATCACGTCATGCAGATTGCGCTCATTCCAAGTGAACGTAGCAAGTTGCATGCACGTATCGCCACACGATTTGCTGCCATGCTTAAACTCGGCTTGGTAGATGAATTGCTTGCACTTAAAGAAAAATACTCGTTGCATCCCAATCTGCCCTCCATGCGCTGCGTAGGTTATCGTCAGGCATGGCAATTTATCGCCAGAGAAATAAACGAAACTGAGTTATTGGATAAAGGCAATGCCGCCACGCGCCAACTGGCTAAGCGTCAGCTTACGTGGTTGCGTGGCATGCCGGAAGTTATCGAATTTGATTGTTTAGCCGACAATCTAGCGCGGCAAGTGCTTACCGCCGTGTGTCAGCTACGAGATATATCGCCCACAAAGTGAGATAAGGATTTTGCACTGAAAAAATCAGGAGCACAGTTCGTCAGAAGCTTATAGACCCTTCTCTTCCGCACCGACCATAACCTTCACTTCTTCCGGAGTCATATGCAGGAGCTTACCTATATCTATGTAGTCATCGGGCAGAGCCGCATCGGCCCAGCCATTCGCGGAATGGCGCGCAAGATTGACGGCGAGCAAGACATTACGTACGCGCTGTTGATTGGCACACTCGCCATCCATCAGCATGATCAGCAGCTTGGGCAGTGACCATTTGAGTGCCAATGCAGATTGCAAATGCAACAATGTAAAGCCCAACACCCGTTCCTGCGCATCATTGCTGCGCAATTTTTTATCCTGTTGCTGCATGGCACGGATCTTCAGCATATCTACAGGCGCAAAACACCACATCAGCAGTTCGGCAATATCAAATAGCAATGCAGCGATACGTACTTCCTCATGATGCATATCATTCAAGCGTACCGCCCAATCTACAGCGAAAGTGGACGCGCGGTTTGAGCGATGCATCACTCGCAATAAGCAGCTCAAGGCATCCATCCGTCCGCTTAGCACTGTTTCCGCCAGCGGTTCTGCCGGCACCATTTTAAAAAATATATCGAGACCCAACATCATTAATGCTTGATCTACCTCCACCAATTCATGCTCTTGGCTGGGATGCTTTTTCTGTTGCAAATGACGCAGCAGTTTGACGGTCATCATTGGGTCGTGTCTGATAACAAAAGCAACACTCCGCGCACTAAGGTTTTTTTCATTCTGGCGCAAGGCAGACAGATTGCGTGCGGTTTGTTTCAATACGGGGATATCGACTTGACTGAGAAAGTACACCCACTCTGCCAATTCCCGCATTTTATGATCTTGCATAATGTCTCCTTAACTTACCATTGCTAACCTATCGGATATCTCGACAAGCCTGGCATAATCTTTAGAGGTGTCCTGAAACTGGACTTCGGGCTGAGCCACAATGAGAAAAATGGCTGGCGTGGGTTTCACTATCACGCTCACATTGAGCATTGCAGCCTATGGGCTCCTGGCACTGCGTCGATGCTTGTGTGTCGCACTTTAAAGTATGCTTTGACATTATGCTGTCCGCTATGCGATTGGATTGGTAGGATATTACGTTTGCGTCAAAATAAGGTTAATGATCAAGATCTCCCACCCGCACTTCTACCAGTGTGTTTAGTACCCATCCGGAACGCATATCGCTAGTCTGCACTTGTAGCCAGTCACCCAGATAGGCCTTTGCAGTCAGCGCGGAATCTTTTTTTAGTGTTACGAGCTTGGCCGCGTTGGTGAAGGGCTTTAGGCGCAGATTGACGTTGGTCTTGGCTCGTAACGGAATGGGGACGTTGAATGCTACCATCGCAAGGCGTGGATCTGAAGCTTTGCGGGAGTGGTTATCCTTCACCATTTCGATGAATTCTCGTGTCTGCGCGGCGTGGTCCATGGTTGTGCCGTAGTTTCCTTTGGCGTAGGACGTTGTAGCTGCATCGAGAAGACGCTGTGCCTGCAGTATTTGTTCGGGCACTGTGACCTGAGATAATTTTAAACTTGCTATAGCCACTTCTGCTTCCGCGATAGATGACGCGGCACCGGGCTTCGTGGCTAGCCGTCGCAACATAACCTGGTCACGGGTGACTTTGCTGGTGGATTCCTGTAAAGCCTTGGCCTGATCCTGTTGACGAGCGTTCAGATTTCGGATCAGCACATCTTTTTCCGTCAACAGCTGCTGCAGACGTTCGATTTCACGTTGCTGAACTGCGTAAGACTCTTGCGGCGGGCTTGGGGTTGAGGTTGGGGTTGCTGGGGTCGATTTCTGGAGGGTGCACCCCGTCATGTTCAAACCTAAAAATGCTACAACTGTTCCGCATATAATTTGTCGCGCCCAAATTTTGAGCAAGCACCTTGATTTGTACGACTGTATCCACAATCTTGCCACTTTTTCTGCCTCTATAATTATGATGCAACCGTACCACAACGAACATTATTGCGCGGTTCAAATTACTGATCCCAACGCATATACATTATGATGCACAAACGGTTAAATAATTTCCTTGGAAAGGGCATTTTTTGAATTTACCCATCGACAGATCGAAGAAGATTCGATGTGTATCTTTTTGGAGTAGGTGATGCAGCGCGTTTTTATCGTTCTGGGTATCGTGCTGCTGGTTATCGGCCTTCTCTGGCCATGGCTTTCCAAATTTCCCTTCGGGCGGTTGCCCGGCGATATCTCCATCACGCGTGAGAACTTCAGCTTTCACTTCCCGTTGATGACCAGTCTGTTGGTGTCGTTGCTGCTGATTCTATTACTATGGATGTGGCGGAAGTAGGTTCGTTATGCAGTTAAATATTGTAATAGTTGGGATGGAAAATCAATTTCGCCTTGCGCAGGCCAGCTGGGTAATTCCTCTACGGAGCCGATGTAGCCATAGCGGGCAATGATGCAGCGCATCCCGGCGGCTTGCGCTGCTTCCGCGTCGCGTTTGTCATCACCCAGATACAGGCAGAGTTGTGGTGCGATTTTTAGCAATTCGCTGGCCTTAAGTAGCGAATCCGGGAAGGGCTTGGCACGCGCGCAAGTATCGCCGCTGATCAGGCAGGCAGCGCGTTGCGCATAGCCCAACGCTTGCATCAAAGGTAGGGTGTAGCGATGAGGTTTATTGGTGACAATGCCCCACGGCAGGCCACGTTTTTCCAATATTTCGATCAGTTCCGTCATCCCCGGAAACAGGGTAGTGTAGACGCAAATATGGTCAGCATAATAATCCAAGAAAGTATCGCGCAAATCCGCAAAATTTGGTGCATCCGGTTCAATGTTAAAACCCAGTTTCAGCAAGCCAAGAGAGCCATGTGAAGCTTGCGGGCGGATCGTTTCCAAGGGCATGGGTGGCCTGCCATGGAGGTTGAGCAGGTGGTTAAGGGCGGCTCCCAGATCGGGTGCGGTGTCAGCGAAAGTGCCGTCGAGATCGAACAGGACGGCACTAGTCACGACGACAGGCGAGCAGGTAATTGACGTCTGTGTTCTGGCCGAGTGAATAGGTTTTATGAAGTGGGTGGTAACTCATGCCGCTGATGTCGCTGATGTTAAGCCCCGCATTGCGGCAAAATTGTGCGAGTTCGGACGGTTTAATAAATTTAGCATAATCGTGCGTGCCACGCGGAAGCAAATGAAGTAAATATTCCGCGCCAAGCACCGCGAAAAGATAGGACTTCGGGTTGCGGTTGAGGGTGGAAAAGAATACATGGCCGCCCGGCTTGGCTAGTTGCGCGCAGGCTACCACAGTGCTGGATGGGTCGGGCACATGTTCGAGCAATTCCATGCAAGTAACCACATCGTAGTGGCCAGCCTGTTCTGCCGCCAGGTCTTCCACGGCGATTTTGCGGTAGTCCACCTGTTGACCGCTTTCCAGCAAGTGTAGTTTGGCAACTTGCAGCGCTTTGTCGCCCAAATCGATGCCCGTCACCTGCGCGCCAAGTGCGGCCATGCTTTCAGATAGGATGCCGCCGCCACAGCCAACATCCAGCACAGTCTTGCCGGCCAGGGCTGCGATATGGTTGATATAGTTCAGGCGTAGCGGGTTGATTTCATGTAGTGGCTTGAATTCGCTGTCGGAATCCCACCAGCGATGAGCGAGTTGACTAAATTTTTCCAGTTCAATCGGATCAGCATTGGTCATGATGTGTTCATCATTCAGGGTCAAATGTGGAATGTATCAAAACTCGACTTGAACCGCCAGCCAATCAAACGACTTATTTCAGGTTATGCGCAGCAAAGAAATTATGTTTTGTCTCGCCTAGGGTGGCCATGTTAAACTTACAGATTGTTTTACAAGAAATTCTAGAGTGTCCGCTATACCTATGGAACAATTTGCTAAAGAAATTCTGGTAGTTAGTCTTGAAGATGAGATGCGCAAGTCGTATCTCGATTACGCAATGAGCGTGATTGTTGGACGCGCCTTGCCTGACGTGCGTGATGGCCTTAAACCGGTACATCGCCGCGCACTGTTTTCCATGCATGAACTATCCAACGACTGGAACAAGCCCTACAAAAAATCGGCGCGCATTGTGGGCGACGTGATCGGTAAATATCACCCGCATGGAGATACGGCGGTGTACGACACTATCGTTCGTATGGCGCAGACATTTTCACTGCGTTACCCTTTGGTAGACGGTCAGGGTAACTTTGGTTCGGTGGATGGCGATAACGCAGCGGCCATGCGTTATACCGAAATTCGCATGGCGCGTATTGCCCACGAGCTGCTGGCCGACCTGGACAAGGAGACCGTGGATTTTGGACCCAATTACGATGGTTCCGAGCATGAACCGTTGGTATTCCCGGCGCGCTTTCCCAATCTGTTGGTCAATGGCTCAACCGGCATTGCCGTGGGTATGGCGACTAATATTCCGCCGCACAATCTAGGCGAGGTGATTGATGCCTGTCTGGCGCTACTGAAAGACCCTGATCTGGATATCGAGCAATTGATAGAATATATTCCAGCGCCGGATTTTCCAACTGCGGGTTTTATATATGGCTTGGCAGGCGTAAAGGAGGGTTACCGAACCGGGCGTGGGCGCGTGGTAATGCGTGCGCGCACTCATTTCGAAGATATCGAAAAGGGGAATAACCGCCAAGCCATCATTATTGATGAGTTGCCCTATCAAGTGAATAAAGCTTCCTTGTTAATCAAGATTGGCGAGCTGGTACGCGAAAAGAAAATTGAGGGGATTTCCGAAATTCGCGATGAATCGGATAAATCCGGAATGCGCGCTGTGATTGAGCTAAAGCGTAATGAAATGCCGGAAGTAATACTCAATCAATTGTTTAAAATGACCCAGCTGCAAGATAGTTTCGGCATGAACATGGTGGCTTTGATCGATGGTCAGCCCAAGCTGCTTAACTTGAAGCAGTTCCTGGATGCTTTCCTGCGTCATCGGCGCGAAGTGGTAACGCGGCGCACGATATTTGATTTGCGCAAGGCGCGGGATCGTGGCCATATTCTGGAAGGTTTGGCGGTTGCACTTTCCAACGTGGATGAAATCATAGCGCTGATTAAAGCGGCAGCGACTCCCGCGATTGCCAAGCAGGGTTTGATGGCGCGGACATGGCGATCTTCACTGGTCGAAGAGTTGCTAAGCCGGGTTAGCGATGCATCGCGTCCGGAAAATCTGGAGCCGGAATTCGGCATGTCAGGGCAGGGTGCGCAGCGCGCATATCGGCTTTCGGACACGCAAGCGCAAGCTATTCTGGAGCTGCGCTTGCAGCGTTTAACCGGGCTGGAGCAAGATAAAATCGTCAGCGAATATCGCGAAGTGATGGACAAGATTATCGATTTGCTCGATATCCTGGCCAAGCCAGAGCGCGTAACGCAAATTATCGTCGACGAACTGGTTGCCATTAAAGCGCAATACGGCGATAAGCGCCGCAGCGAAATCGTCACCCATACTCAAGATATGAGTATGGAAGATCTGATTACGCCGGAAGACGTGGTGGTTACGATGTCGCATGGCGGTTACATGAAAGCGCAGCCGTTAGCGGAATATGTGGCGCAGAAACGCGGTGGTCGTGGCAAGCAGGCTGCTCCTCCTAAAGAAGACGATTTTGTAGATAACCTGTTTATCGCCAATACACACGATTACATTCTGTGTTTTTCCAGTCGCGGCCAAGTGTACTGGATTAAGGTGTACGACTTACCTCAGGGTGCCCGTACCGCCCGCGGCAGGCCAATTGTTAATCTGTTGCCGCTGGAAAGTGGCGAAAAGATAAACGCGATTCTGCCGGTAAAAGAGTTCTCGGAAGATCAATACGTATTCTTTGCTACCGCCAAGGGTACGGTGAAAAAAACTGCGCTGTCCGATTTCGCCAACCCGCGCAAGGCTGGCATCATCGCCATTAACCTGGATGAAGGCGATTATCTGATCGGTGTGGCGTTGACGGATGGCAAGCATGACGTAATGCTGTTTTCCAATGGAGGCAAAGCGGTACGTTTCGATGAAAACGATGTGCGTTCCATGGGGCGAGTGTCGCGCGGTGTGCGCGGCATGAAGCTGGCTGCGGATCAATGTGTAATTGCGCTATTGGTGGCTAGCGATGAAAGCCAAGCGGTATTGACTGCGACTGAGAACGGCTATGGTAAGCGCACGCCAATGTCAGAATATACACGCCATGGTCGTGGTACTCAGGGCATGATTGCGATTCAAACTTCCGCCCGGAATGGCAAAGTGGTAGCGGCTACACTGGTAAATGAGGAAGATGAAATCATGTTGATTGGTACTAATGGCGTGCTAATCCGCACTCGCGTCAAGGAAATCCGCGAAATGAGCCGTTCCACGCAGGGCGTGACACTGATTAATCTAGGCAAAGACGACAAACTGGCGGGTTTAAGCCGCATTGCCGATCCTGAGCCGGAAGATCTTTCTCATTTGATCAAACCAGATTAAAGACCAGATTAAAGAATAGGCAAGTTATGACAATTTATAATTTCAGTGCAGGTCCCGCAGTATTGCCGCATGAGGTATTGCAACAGGCACGTGAGGAGTTGTTGGACTGGCATGGCAGTGGCATGTCAGTTATGGAAATGAGCCACCGTGGTAAGGAGTTCATGGGTATCGCAGCTGCGGCGGAAAGCGATTTGCGTGATCTGCTCGCTATCCCGGCTAATTACAAGGTGCTATTCCTGCAAGGCGGAGCGCATTTGCAATTCGCCATGATTCCGCTGAATCTGTTACGTGGCAAGTCTTCAGCTGATTATGTTAATACCGGCGAATGGTCTAAGAAAGCGATAGCCGAGGCGAAAAAGTTTAGCAATGTAAATATAGTGGCCAGTGGCGCGGACAAGAATTTTATTTATGTGCCGGCGTTTGATACTTGGCAGTGTGATCCGAATGCAGCTTATGTGCATTACACGTCGAATGAGACGATAGGCGGAGTCGAATTCAATTGGGTTCCGGAAACCGGTGAAATTCCTTTGGTGGCGGATATGTCATCCAACATTATGTCGCGCCAGATGGATGTTTCTAAATTTGGCCTGATTTATGCTGGAGCGCAGAAAAACATTGGTCCGGCTGGGTTGTGTATGGTCATCGTGCGTGAAGACTTGATTGGTAATGTCTCACCGAGCACGCCAACTATGCTGGATTACAAGATTCATGCTGACAATGATTCAATGTATAACACGCCACCTACGTATGGCATTTACATGGCCGGGCTGGTATTTCAGTGGCTCAAGCGCAATGGTGGATTGGCGCAGATGGAGCAGACCAATATCAGAAAAGCAAACCTGCTGTATCAGGCGATCGATGCTAGCAACGGTTTTTACAATTGCCCGGTGGTCAAGTCCGATCGTTCACGCATGAACGTGCCGTTCACCCTGAAAGATGCCAGTCTGGATGGCGAGTTTCTAAAACAGGCGGATTCGCACGGCCTATTACAACTGAAGGGACATCGCTCTGTCGGTGGTATGCGCGCTTCCATTTACAATGCGATGCCGCTGGAAGGTGTGCAGTCATTGGTTGATTTCATAACACATTTTGCAAAGAATCATGGCTAAAACTTTTAAGATACTGACGTTAAATAAAATTTCAACGGCTGGGCTTGCCCGCTTGCCCGCTACAAATTATGTTGTTGGCAACGACATCGTAGAACCCGATGCGATCCTGGTGCGCTCACAGAATATGCTGGAAATGGATATTCCGGCTAGTGTGAAAGCCATCGCCCGCGCGGGAGCTGGTACTAATAATGTACCCGTTAAAAAAATGAATGCGCGAGGCGTGCCAGTTTTCAACGCTGCGGGTGCCAATGCCAATGCGGTGAAGGAGTTGGTCATCGCGGGTATGTTGCTGGCTTCGCGAAATTTGATTGCTGCGCTGCAGTTTACCGCCAATTTGAAAGGTGATGATGCCACGCTGCACAAGCTGGTCGAAGATGGTAAAAAAAATTATGCAGGTATTGAATTGCGTGGCCGTACCTTGGGTATTATTGGTTTGGGTGCCATTGGCCGCCTGGTGGCGGATGCCGCCATTGGCTTGGGCATGCAAGTGGCGGGCTACGATCCTGACATTACCGTAGAAGGAGCATGGGGCCTGTCTTCGCAGGTGAAGAAGGCGCACAGCATAGAAGATCTGCTTAAGCAGAGCGATTTCGTTACGCTGCATATTCCATTGCTGGATGCCACACGAGGTTTAATTAATGACCAACGCGTACAAGCGATGAAGCCAGGAAGCGTGCTGCTGAACTTTGCGCGCGATGGTATCGTGAATGAAGATGCTGTGCTGGCAGGTATTGCCGCCAAACGTATTAGCTATTATGTATGTGATTTTCCCATGCAGAAGACGCAGGGCAACCCAGCGGTGATTGCGCTGCCGCATCTGGGTGCCTCCACGCAAGAGGCGGAAGACAATTGTGCGGTAATGGTAGCAGAGCAAGTTCGCGATTATCTGGAGCATGGCAATCTGAACAATACGGTAAATTTCCCTACTGTTAATATGCCGCGCGAATCGTCTTTCCGTATCGCCATCGCTAATGCCAACGTGCCGAATATGCTGGGGCAGATTTCTACTGCGTTGGCCGGAGCCGGTATTAATATCCACAATATGATAAACAAGTCGCGTGGCGAGATGGCTTACACCTTGGTCGATACGGATATCGCTGCACCTCCTGAGATGATCGAGCAGATTGCAGCCATTCCAGGTGTGCTCATGGTGCGCGACTTGCCCTTGGATGCTTAAGCAATATGGATGCATGAGCAATGAGTGACGAACTCAAAAATTACCGCGAACAAATTGACTCCATTGACGAGGATTTGCTCAAGTTGCTCAACCAGCGCGCGTCGCTGGCAAGGCAAATCGGTCATTTTAAAGGTAAAAATACAGTGTTGCGGCCAGAGCGTGAGGCGCAGATATTGCGGCACATGGTTAGCAATAACCCCGGTCCGTTGCCGAGTCATAGTATCACGCAATTATTTACCGAGGTCATGTCTCACTGCCGTGCATTAGAATCGCAACTATGTATTGCATACTTGGGGCCAAGTGGAACTTTTACCCATGAAGCAGCAGAGAAGCGCTTTGGTCATGCGGTTTTGTTTAAGCCATGTGTTTCGATAGATGAAGTCTTTCACACGGTAGAAAGCGGTGAAGCGAATTATGGAGTGGTGCCGGTCGAGAACTCCACTGAGGGTGCGGTTGGACGCACGCTGGATTTGTTGCTGCAAAGCCAGCTCAAGGTTTGTGGTGAAGTGATGCTGCCGGTGCATCAATGTTTGCTTTCACAAGCGACCGACCTTTCTGCCATCAAGCGTGTATTTTCACATTCGCAGTCCTTGGGGCAATGCCAAGTCTGGCTGAATATGAATTTGCCTAATGCCGAGCGCGTGCCAGTTGGAAGCAATACTCAGGCGATTCTTCTGGCTTTGGAACAGCAGGCAGATAGTGCGGCGATTGCAGGTGCAAAAGCAGCTAATAGTTATGGCATTCCAGTATTGGCTGAAAATATTGAGGACGACCCGCGCAATACCACGCGCTTTTTGGTCATCGGAAATCAAGATGTAGCCCCATCGGGCAAAGATAAAACCTCACTGGTCGTGTCTGCTCCTAATCGCCCTGGAGCGGTCTACGATTTGTTGGCGCCGCTGGTCAAAAATGACGTCAGCATGACCAAGCTGGAATCTCGGCCGGCGCGTTCCGGTGTGTGGGAATATGTGTTCTATATGGATATTGAAGGACATCAGCATGAACCCAAAGTGGCGACCGCACTGGTTGAATTAAAGCAAGTCGCCGCGTTCGTGAAAACGCTAGGTTCATACCCGGCTTCCGTATAAGGTTTCAAATGAACTACAGTGAGCTAGCCCCTCCTTATATCCGCGCCATAGCGCCCTATCAGCCTGGTAAACCGATTGCCGAGCTGGAGCGCGAGCTCGGCATCAGTGGCATCGTCAAGTTGGCCTCCAATGAGAATCCTCTCGGCGCCAGTCCCTTGGCCGTGGCCGCGATGCATGCAGCGATCAGCGACATTGCACGTTATCCCGATGGCAGTGGTTTCGATCTGAAGAATGCATTATCCGCACGATATCAGATTGAGTGTGCATGCATTGTGCTGGGAAATGGTTCCAATGATTTATTGGAGTTGGCCGCACGCGCTTTTCTCGCGCCGGGCGACAAGGTGGTTTATTCGGATCATGCATTCGCGGTGTATGCGCTGGCTACGCAAGCGGCAGGCGCTACCGGTATCAGCGTGCCAGCTACTAAAGGTTTCGGCCACGATCTTTCCGCAATGTTGCAGGCTGTGGTGCAGCATAAGGTGAAGATGGTGTTCATCGCGAACCCGAATAATCCCACGGGTACTTTTCTTGGTGCGGCGGAATTGCTGGATTTTATGCGAGCAGTGCCGCCGCAGGTGTTGGTGGTGCTGGATGAGGCATACAACGAATATCTGCCGCAAAATTTGCGTTATGACAGTGTGAGCTGGTTGCGCGACTTTCCCAACTTGATCATTTCCCGCACTTTCTCTAAGGCATATGGTTTGGCTGGTTTGCGTGTGGGGTATGCATTGGCAGGTGAGTCGATAGCGGACATGCTGAACCGGGTGCGGCAGCCATTCAATGTCAACAGCGTAGCGCAGGCTGCTGCTGTGGCAGCGTTGCAGGATGAGTCTTTTGTAAGGCGAACTTGCGAATTGAACCAGTCCGGTATGGAACAGATTACGCAAGGGTTGACTCGGTTAGGTCTGGAGTACATTCCCTCTTATGGAAACTTCGTATGTTGCCACATTGCGAATCCTACTCAGAGTGGGAAAAAAGGGGCTGGCCCGATGTATCGTCGCCTGCTGGAATTGGGGATAATTGTGCGGCCGATTGCCAACTACGGTATGCCAGATTATTTGCGTGTGAGCATTGGTCTGAAAAGTGAAAATGAAAAATTTCTGTCTGCGCTCGCGCAGGCCTTAGGAGAAGCAGCGTGATTATTGTAATGAACAAAGATGTTACCGACGATCAAATAAGCGTGGTGGTAAAGAAGCTCAAGGATGCCGGGCTGGATGCCAATATTTCCCGAGGCATTGAACGCACAGTGATCGGCGCTATTGGTGATGAGCGCAAGTTAACCGAAGAAATGTTTACCCCGTTGCCCGGGGTGGAATCGGCGATGCATATTGTTAAACAATATAAGATTGTATCGCGCGAATCTCATCCCGAAAGCACAGTGATTGATATCGGTGGGATCAAGCTGGGCGGCAAGCAAATCCAGATTATTGCGGGTCCGTGCTCAGTAGAAACTCAACAGCAGATGGACTTATCCGCCCAGTTCGTGAGTGAGGCAGGTTGCCGTTTGATGCGGGGTGGTGCATTTAAACCTCGCACCAGCCCATACACTTTTCAGGGCAAGGGTGTTGAGGGATTGCATATGTTCCGTCAGGCGGCCAGTAAATTTAAACTGCCTATTGTGACCGAATTGATGGATATCCGCATGCTGGACACCTTTCTTGAAAATGACGTCGATGTCATTCAGATTGGCACCCGCAACATGCAGAATTTCGATCTGCTCAAAGAAGTAGGACGTATCAACAAGCCAGTCATTCTCAAACGCGGCATGTCAGCTACCATTTCCGAGTGGCTGATGGCGGCAGAATACATTGCTGCTGGCGGAAACCATAACATCATATTCTGCGAGCGTGGCATCCGTACTTTTGAAACCTATTACCGCAACGTACTTGACGTGACAGCCATTCCAGTCATTAAAAAAGAAACCCATCTGCCGATAATTGTTGATCCTTCACATGCCGGTGGCAAGGCGTGGATGGTCGCAGCGCTGTCACAGGCAGCGATTGCGGCGGGAGCAGATGGATTGTTGGTTGAGATGCATCCAACTCCGAGTGAGGCTTGGTGCGATGCCGATCAGGCGCTGACTCCGCAAGAGTTGAAGAAGTTAATGGGCGTGTTGGGCGGCATTGCCACAGCGATTGGACGCACACTTTAATTCTATCTCACGCTAGCGGGAGAGTTGAGGGCAGTCGTGACAAAGCCATTATTTCGCAAAGTTGTAATTTTCGGCGTTGGCCTGATTGGTGGCTCGTTTGCGCTAGCTTTGCGGCGGATGAATGCGGTGGATGAGGTAGTCGGTTTTGGACGCAGCGCGCAGACACTTGCACAGGCACAACAACTCGGTATTATCAACCGCAGCGGTTCTGATCTCGCGACAGAGCTGGGAGATGCCGATCTGATATTGCTGGCCACGCCAGTGGGTCAGATGGCCGATATAATGGCTCGCATTTCGCCGCATCTGGGTGGTCATACACTCATTATTGATGGCGGCAGCACAAAATGCGATGTTGTTGCTCATGCTTATAAACATTTAGCCGAACATATTGCTCGCTTCATACCGGCTCACCCTATTGCCGGTAGCGAGCAAAGTGGCGCTATGGCGGCGCGAGCTGATCTGTATCAAAACAAAAACGTAATACTGACTCCGCTGCCGGAAAATTCCGCTGAGGTTGTGGCGCGCGTAAGGTTGGCGTGGGAACTGTGTGGCGCATTGGTGAGCGAATTAACGCCGAAACAGCATGACGAAGTGTTTGCTGCTGTCAGTCATCTGCCGCATCTGCTCTCATTTGCATTAGTACATGATTTGTCGCAGCGCGAAAACCGCGATTTATTACTTTCTTTTGCCGCTAGTGGCTTCCGCGATTTCACCCGCATTGCAGCAAGTTCGCCGGAAATGTGGCGCGATATCTGTCTGGCCAACCGTGATGCACTGTTGATCGAAATGGACCGTTACATGAAAGAACTGGAAACTTTGCATAATGCGCTAGCGGAAACCGATGGTGCCAAGCTGGAAGAAATATTCAGTATTGCCCGTTCGGTACGTATCAATTGGACGCCTCAATAAATTATAAAAATTATTTGGAAACTACTTATCGTAATGCTAGCGACAGCATGAAAAAATTCGTGAGTCTAAAAAGTAATAATTTATTGTCTGAATATTAGGGTCCACTATAGTTTTTGGGTAATGGAACAACTAGTACCCTGCGAAATCGTCAGGTGGGGTAACCAGGCATTTCTCCGCAAGGTGAAAGCTCGCAAAATCTACCCTCGCTCAGCTAAATTTTAGCTACGACTCTTATGTCAGACAGGATGCTAGGCTAAAAATCTGGTCTTTTTTTCTATTTTTTGGATGAAGGAGGGAGCAAAGAATTCAGTGAACTCGATAAAATAAACCGGACAAAAATGTCACTTGCATAAATTTTATGATGTCCTGCAATCAGTGCTAATTGTTGGCATAAATAAAATATATGATGATTTTGTTCAATTAACCTATTCAGATAGACGTATTTGATTGCTATGGTCAATACCGTCTCAATAAATGGCGATAAGGAGAAAAGCATGGTGGATTTACGAATTTCCTGTATTAGAAAGAGTGACAGTCAACTTGCGCATGAGCGCATTAAATTTATAGGTGGAGTAGATGCAGAAGGAGTTCGTTGGCAATTTTCTGTGGAAGAGGCAATTGAGGGCATTTCAGTTGGTAAATATCGATTTACCACTCTTGTGGCGGGGCATCCATTTTGGGTAGTTGTCGCCACCAGTGCACTTGGATACAAGTATTTAAAAACTGATCACGATGGGGAGCAACCATATAATTTACTTAGCCTACGTGAGTGTCCGCCAGAGAAATAAAGTTTTATTTTTAAGGTGGTTGTCATGTCGTTTTATGGAAACTGGGAACGTAGTTAGTCGTTCAGCACAAATTGAATGGACGTATCTACAATTTAAAGTTCGTTCATGCACCGCGCAGTGGAATCATGGATCAAAATATTCAGTTATGTGTCTTTAATTTCATACCGCAATTTTCTTAACAAAATATTTGCACACATCTTCATACTCATGACAACCACCCTATTTCTGCAAATATCAGGATGACCATTATCCTTGACAAATGGTTAATGCTGCCTGCAGCCAGTTCGGTCGATTGTTGAGCGCTTCCTCCATGCTCAACTGGCAGGACGGGCAGCCGTTTTCCAGCCGTTTCAGCGATGTCTACTTTTCAAACGATTCCGGACTAGAGGAAAAACGCCACGTTTTTCTGCAAGGCAATCGGCTGGCCGAACGTTTTACATCTTTATCAAGCGGCGATAGTTTTGCCATCGGCGAGACAGGATTCGGCACAGGGTTGAATTTTTTGTGCGCTTGGCAGCTGTTCGATGAAGTTGCTCCATCCAATAGCAGTCTGGATTTTTTCAGTGTCGAAAAATATCCGCTTGATGAGAGAGAGTTGACCGATGTTTTGGCACTGTGGCCGACGTTGCGGCAGTATGCGGATGAACTCCTTGCCCATTGGCGGCGCCGCGTACCCGGCTGGAATCGGTGGAGTTTTGCCGGTGGAAAGATACGTCTTACGCTGGTAATAGGTGATGTAGCCGACGCGCTAAATGAAATCTGCGGTGGCATCGATGCATGGTTTCTGGATGGTTTTTCACCGGCACGCAATCCCGAAATGTGGACGCAGCCTGTATTCGAGAGCGTTGTGCGTATCTCTCAGCCAGGCGCCTCATTCGCCACCTATACTTGTGCCGGTTGGGTACGACGCGGTTTGGAACAAGCAGGATTTCAGGTCAGAAAATCTCCAGGCTTTGGACGCAAACGCGAAATGCTGCAAGGTCATCTTCCCGGTTCGCCGCCGGTACGGTCTCCTGTAACAAAAGCCATCGTGATCGGCGGAGGCGTGGCCGGTTGTGCCGCTGCTTCAGCATTGGCGATGCGCGGAGTCAACGTTACCCTGATCGAAGGTGCGCCGGCATTGGCTGCGGCGGCATCAGGCAATCCGCGCGGCGTATTGCATGTCCGGTTAAGCGCAGGCATGAACCCGTTGCAACGTTTCGTGCTGGCCGCCTATGGGCATGCGCTGGCCTTGCTGGATGAAAAATTTCCCATTGACGGCATCGCTCGTGCGGAATGCGGAGAACTGCAACTGGCATTTTCTGAGCATGAAGCGAAACGTATCGACCGTCTGGCGGCACTTGATTGGCCAGTGCATGTATTACGTCGCGTGGATGCGGCTGAAGCATCCTGGCTGGCGGGTATCGAGTTGGCACATGGCGGCCTGTGGTTTCCCTCCGGTGGCTGGCTGGTTCCGCCACAGATGTGCGCAGCATTGGCAACGAACCCAGCCATCGAGCAGCGTACCGGCTATCGCGCGGAATCTTTGACAGCGCTAGAGGCCGGCTGGCGGGTGGAGGGAAAAGACGAGCGGCAACAGACATGGTCTTATGAGGCTCAGGTAGTGGTGGTTTGTACCGGTTATCAGGTGGAATCATTTGCACAATTGTCGCACCTTCCGCTGACGCCGGTGCGTGGGCAGATTACGTTGCTGCCTGTGTCACCCCATAGCGAAAATCTGCGGACGATAGTGTCTGCCAGCGGTTATTTGGCTCCATCAGCCGGGGCGGTGCACGTGCTGGGAGCGACGCATGGTTTTAACGATGAGTCAGTGGATATGCGAGCGTCCGATCATGCAGAGAATTTGTCCAAGTTGGAAGGCATATCCCCGGCACTTGCCAAAATGATGAGTATTGACTCATTAGATGTCGAGCAACTGGATGGCCGTGCATCAGTGAGAGCTTCCGTTCCCGGGGCCATGCCGTTAGTAGGCGAATTATTGCCGGGGTTATATACCAGCCTGGGTCATGGTACGCGTGGTCTGATAACTGCCGGGCTTTCAGGTGAATTGATTGCGGCGATTGTATGTGAACAATTGTTACCACTGCCATTGGCAGTAGTAGATGCATTGGCTCCTGCGCCGGGGCTTGTAAGGTAGGAAAACGGATTGTTAAAATGTAACGGGTCAAGTCGCTTGATCAGTAGATAGTTACTTCTCAATGAGCCTCCCCACCTATTAATATACCTATTTCAAAACAATTTGAACTCACTTCGAAAGAAATAATTTATTGATTAACACCAGCGGATGCTGTGTTTGGGCGAATACTGAAGCGATCGCCCCAGTGACTTTGAAGATGGTTTAGAAGTATCAAGTTTAAGTAGTGCATCGATAATATTTTTATTTTGACATAGATACATGGCTAATCTAGAAAAGCCTGACGAGTGCCCAGCTGTTACGTTTGCAAAGTAAAGTTCAGTTGATCGACCTAGCGCGATTAGATCGATAATGGAATTGATTGTCGCTTTCTTGCGTTGTTCATCATCGCTGTGTGTGGTTCTCAAGTGAAGAGGCTTGTTTCCTGTTTGCGGCGTCTGACTGCTGGTCAATACGTTTGATAACGTAAAGAAATATTTGGCATGTGAAATAACTTCTGCATCATCGCTACATATCAATAATGATTTGTTGTTTGCACTAGGATAAACATCCCGAAATAAATCTTTGTATTGAGTTTGGTAATCGGTATTTCTGACATGTACCGCAAGGTAATCGTAACCAAGATGTTGAATACGATCTAAAACGATTGGACGAATGTTTTCAGAAATTGAGATTCTATTAAGCAAATCAAAAGATAAAGTTCCACCACCGGATTGCTCGTGAATTAGAACCAATTCATCATAATTTTTATCAAAATTAAATGTGAGTATTGCGGTTGTTTCTCTGTCCACATAATTTTTAGAATCTATCGAGTAAACCGCAAAATAAGTTTTTAACTTGCCTTGGACGGAATGTGGAAAACAATTAAGAGTGTCAAGAAAACACAGCTGCTTCTCTGACAAACTAAAATGAACCTTGGTTAAACTATTCCTTGGTGAAAAAAATTCTGAAAACTCCGCAAGTAAACCAGAATTAAGGGTGTCGATAATAAGAGTTCGCCCAAATTTTTCAGCATATCTCCAACATTGCTCAATTTGACAGAGCGTATCATTAAGACCTCCATGTGGTCGGCAAAGCAAAAATTTTTCAATTTCCTGAGAATGGCCAAGCTCTGGCGATGAAACATTCGTCACGCTAACGCTTATAACGGAAGGCTGAACGAGAGGCTTTGCTCGGGAAATTACTGATATGCGTTGTGCAAGCCCATCTGCACCAGCTTGAAATGTCGGATTGACTCTTGCTCTCCATGCAAATTCAAGTGCTTCATCATATTTATTGGAAGCCTCTAGAATGAGCGCCATGGTCATGCAGAACTCAGCTGCAGACGGATTTATCTCGATTGCCCGTCGGGCCAATTTCTCTGCCGTGGCCAACTGCCCGTCGTGAAGACTCAGGCGGGCGAGTCCGTGCAAGGCGCTGGGGTCGTCGGGGTACTCTTCAAGCGTTTTATCGAACAAGGTGCGGGAAAGTGCAACATTCCCGTCATGAAAGGCACGAACTGCCCCCATGCACATCTCCATAAGTCTGCGGGTGTGATAGGAAGATGCGTTGGCCCATTTGGCGCGCAGCAGATTTTCCGAACGTAGAATGCGGGGCATATCCCGGTTTGCTCCAGGACCAGTACCTGAGGTACCCAAGTCGGGACGATAATTGAATCCCACTACCGGAACAAATACAAAATCGCAGTGCTCTGCAATTTGATGCAAAAAATCGCGATCCTCGCAAATTTCAAGTGCTTCATCAAAGCAGCAGCCCAATTCAATGACTTTGCGGTGGATAATTGCTGCCTGCCAGTAAAACAAAGGACCGTAGTACATCATTGCGCGGTTAAACGGGCCACCAAACAATTTTTTGATGTTCCCATTTTCATCAAGCATTCTAGCCCGACTGTAAACCAGTAGCGATTCAGGATGTTCACGGGCGGCGCTCAGCATTGCCGATAGGAAGTCAAAATCGTAAGTATCGTCATCATCCAAAAAACAAAACCACTCGCCATGTACGGCTTGCAATCCTTCGTTGGCGGCTTGCGGTCGAGGTAACTGGCGGTGGCCGCCGACGATTCGGATCGAATGGCCGGACTGCCAATCTATAGCCGGTAGTGTTGGGTGGTTCCCGCCGGTTGCATCAACGACGATTACTTCAATGTTCGGATAATCCTGCCGTGCGATCGATTCCAGCGCCAGGCGAAGCTCCGGCCGTCCCATGCTGCGCACTATGACGGAGACGAGTGGCAGAGTCGGCTGATTGTCAGGACATGCTGCAAATCCTTTCTGTAAAGAACGAGTATGAAAAGTGCTGGGGGACATAAGCTAAAGTTTGTCGGGATAGTTGGACGCAGCCGCTATTGCGGAGAAATTCTCCCCATCAATTTGATTTAAAGCCATAATTCATCCTCACCCCGCAAGTGGTTTTTTGTACTTTAGCATGAGGAGAATGATTATGAAACACGAATATCCGCAATCATTTGCGCGGAATTATGAGAGTCTGCTCAATCAATGGGGTTAGACTCGGTTGCGGCTTGGCAATGTCGCACAATCGAGCGGGTGTGAATCCCGCCTTGGTAACTGCTAGCCACAGGCCAAGAAGAACACGCAGAGAACACGAGGTCAGTTCTAACATTCCAACAAGCTCTGTTGCACTAAGAACTTAATTAAGGGGACGCATTATTTATCCTACCAATTACTTGTTGAATTCACCAAGTAATTATTTGACCCATGCGCAGGTTGACTCTATTTATAGCTATTCCGTAATTATTCTAATTGAGCGCTAAGTTCTTCAACTTGCTGTTCCAGTTTAACCACTCGCTGTTCCAAATCTGTCTTACTAATCCGTTCTGTTGTGTTTGTCGCTGTCATCTTGCTGGTGTGTGCTTCTATATCAATGGTGCCGGAGAATAGGTGCATGTATTCGCAGTCCTTACGCCCCGGTGTTCGTGGCAGCAAGCGTAGCGCGGGCTAGCGTAGGTTGGCGCTGAGCTTGCGAAGCCCAACATCACAACACGCCAGAAATGCTCTACACCCGTACGTCTTGTCCGCAGAATATGTCCAGATTGACATATATTTCCTTACCTTAAATAATAAGTAAGAATTAACGAAAAATTCTAAGGAGGAAAAATGATCGCAACCATGACAGACAAGGGACAGGTAACCGTCCCAAAGAATATACGCGACCAGCTCCACATCGCGAGCGGCAGCAAGCTTGATTTCGAGGTGGAGGAGGACGGTAGCCTGCGGGTGCGTGTACTGGTACGCGGCGCCGACAACCTGTTCGGCCTGGTGCATCGCCCAGGAATCAAGCCGCTCAGCATCAAGGCGATGGATGAAGGCATCGTCGCGGCGACAAAAGCGCGCAACCAACGTTCGCGCAAATGATTGCGCTTGATACCAACGTCCTGGTGCGGCTTGTCACCCGAGACAACGAGGCGCAGGCCCAACGCGCCAAGGCGGTGTTCGACGCACACGGGGAGAAGCACGGGGGATTGTTCGTGTCTGACATTGTTCTAGCTGAATTGTGTTGGACGCTGTCGCGCAGCTACGAACTGGAACGTGCAGACATCGGGCGAATCGTTCGCGCTCTGCTCAGCAACAGCAGCATCGCCCTCGAATCACCGCTTGCCGTGCGTAACGCGCTGAACAGTTTTGAAAGCACTGCTGCGGATTTTCCAGATTGCCTGATCGTTGCCAAAGCCAGCCATGCCGGTTGTAGCCACACTCTTACCTTCGATCAGTGCATGAGGTCACTGCCCGACGTGCAACTGCTTTAGCGAGAATGTGACTCCTGCCCAATGCTGCATACTTAGGTGGCTGATCCCATGCGCAGGTTGACTCTATTTATCCCGGATAATCCAGTAGGAAATTTAACCAGCCTCCCCCTTTGCAAAAGGGGGATTGAGGGGGATTTTTTTTGTGTCCCACCAACGCTCAAATCCCCCCTGGCCCCCCTTTTGCAAAGGGGGGAATGCGTCGTCATCGCGCGAATCAGGTCTAATGGATTATCTGGGTTTATAGCTATCCCGTAATGAGTCTAATTGAGCGCTAAGTTCTTCAACTTGCTGTTCCAGTTTAACCACTCGCTGTTCCAAATCCGTCTTACTAATCCGTTCTGTTGTGTTTGTCGCTATCATCTTGCTGGTGTGTGCTTCTATATCAACGGAACCGGAGAATAGGTGCATGTATTCGCAGTCCTTACGTCCCGGTGTTCGTGGCAGCTGTACAATTACGGGTTCGGAATTAAGCGCGCTAAGACTGTCAATTGCATCAACAACTTCATCGTTATCGGTAAAAGTATATAAGCGCCCGCTGTGCGCCCTTAATTCGCCAGGCGTTTGCGGGCCACGCATCAATAGCAAACAGACTACGGCGAACTGCGGTGGGGTAAATTGAGTATCGCCGAAAGTGGAATTACAAAAGCGCTGTTTATATTTATCAACGCCATTGCTGAAGTTTTCCTCAATTACCAGCAGGTGTTTGTCACATAGGTCACGTGCGGTGCGTTTCACTAACCCTTTATCCAGCGACATCACAGGGTTGCGCCCAGATTTCTGATTGCACGCATTCGTTAGCGCATTGAGCGTTAATGGGTACTGATCCGGCGTAAAGATGGATTTTTCCATCAGGCAAGCAATAATACGGGTTTCGTTGGCAGTTAAGCTCTGGAACATAGATTGGCCTCGGGAATTAATTAACGAATGTTGTCTTCAAATTTAAGCAATATTCTATACCCAAGTGAGAATAATGGGCCAAGTTGCTTTATTGGTAATTGATAACTGGGATCAGAAAAAACTTAAACTGGATTTTGCATAAATTGGGAGAATAAAACGTCAAGCATTTGATATAATTGTAATTATCGATACACCGATTCGTAAAAAACGCTAAGTTTACTTTGACCCCAGTTTGACCATGAACATAAAACAAATATTGTCTGAGGAAGTTAGTGAGGCTCTGATTAGATTGGGACGCACTGAAGACGTGAAATTTTCTCCAGATGGTCGACGTCTTGCTATCGCCGGATTTAATTGCAATAAAATTCTCATACTGGAAGTGGATTGTCTCTTTACTGACGCTTATAAAAATGTGGTCATTAACGATTTTGTGGAAATGTCGTCCCCTAGTTTTAAAAGTCCGCATGGCCTCGCTTTTTTGGATGACAAAACTTTAATCGTAGCGAATCGCGAAGGAGGGGCATCAGTATTGATGTTGCCTCCGCGTGACGCGGAGGTAAGGTTAGTTGAATTACCCGATATGGGAGTCATACCGAGCAATCTGTGGCTTTATTCGCCCGGATCTGTATCTGTAATCCGCTTAAAAAATGGGCTGTATGATGTTCTGTTTTGCAACAATTATGCGCATTACGTTTCTCGTCATATTTTGGATATGACTGAACCCTTTTCAGTCAAACAAAACAAAATTTTGTTGGCCAAGGGCTTGAACATTCCGGACGGGGTGTCGTTTAGCAACGATGGTCGTTGGATTGCAGTAAGCAACCATGGAAAACACAGCGTTTTTTTGTATGAAAATACTCTAGAGCTGACACAAGATAGCGAACCATCAGGCATATTGCATGGCGTTTCTTTCCCGCATGGTGTGCGATTTATAGCGGAAGATCGATTCATTCTTGTTGCAGACGCTGGTGCTCCTTTTGTTCGCATCTACGAAAACAGTAATAACTGCTGGGTAGGTAGATTTGATCCGGTCAGTTCGTTCAGAGTAATGAGCGATAGCGTTTTTACGCTGGGCCGAAATAACCCTCAAGAGGGAGGTCCCAAAGGTATTGACGTTAACGAAAGTATTAATTTGCTCGTAACAACCAGTAATAAACAACCATTAGCATTTTTTGATCTTCAAGAAGTGCTTAAATGGAAGAGGGAGGGCGAACCTTGCCAAACATCGGTCTCGCCGAAGCGCCTGCAAGTTTGTCCTTGCGGTAGCGGAAAGCGCTATAAACATTGTTGTGGGGAGATTGATACGCTTTCGAAACCGAATGCTTCCCGCTCATTTCGTTCAATTATGGAATCTGCGTTAGCTGCACAACGCGCTAATGAGCTTGAAAGTGCAGAACGTCTCTACCTGGAGGCGCTCGAGTTGAGGGGCGACGATCCCGATGCGCTGCATATGCTCGGGGTCGTTCTATACTGCCAACACAGAGTTCGGGAGGCCTCAGAACTTATTCGGCGCGCAGGCATGGCAACCCAGTGGCGACTTCCAGGCATTCTCTTAAATTACGGCTTGGCATTGGGCGGTAGAATGCTGGGCCGTGACACTGCAAGAGGTGCCAAGCTGCGGCAGCAATATGATCGCTGGATTATTTCAAGGCCTTATAGGTCAGGTTATGAACCCTTGGTAAGTGTTGTTATTCCTTCTTATAACCATGCTTTGTACATCGAACGTTCTTTAGAGTCGGTATATGCGCAAACTTACCGAAATATTGAATTAATCATAATTGATGACGCCTCAAGCGATGGGTCACAAAGCATTATTCGAGAAAAGCTGCGAGATTGCCACTTGCCTCACCGGTTTGTTGCTCGCGATATCAATTTAGGTGCCCATGCGACCTTAAACGAGGCCATAGCGCTTGCTCAGGGAGAATTTATTAATCCGCTCAATTCAGATGACCTTTTTGAGCCGGAACGAATCGCTGAAATGGTTGAAAATGTCGCGCGAAGTGGATTTGAATGGGGGTTCTCAAAATTTATCTGCATTGATAAACACAATCAAGTCATTACTCCCCAAAAAAATAATCGTGCTTACATTCTTTCTCGGATAGAGGAGAGTCTTTCCTCATCAGATACTATCGGTAGTGCCTTGCTCGGATCGTTAAATCCAACTATTTCGACCGGGAACCTTTTCTTTTCCAAATCGTTATATAAAAAACTGGGAGAATTTCGTGATTATCAATCGAATCACGACTGGGACTTCTGTCTGCGTGCTTTATGGTATGCCGAGCCTTGCTTGGTAACGTCTTATTTATACCGTTATCGACTGCACGAAAATAATACTATTCAGAAGTCGCTTGAGCGGAATCGCGAAGAGTACGGCCGATTGTTCGCTGATTACCACGACAAAGCTGTAACGACTGTTCCAGACAATGAATTCGCTCCGGCCAAGGCCACCGCTGGATCAGCGTACCTGGCTAAAGTGCTTGCCACAGGCCAAATATGTTTGCCTCAAAAAACCCTTATTGACCTGGATGATGAGCTTACGCGACAGGAGCATGATTCTCTCCTCAAATCTGATATCGGTATTGGAGAGGGTTTGAATCTTGTTGGCTATTTCAGGGGGGAGTCTGGTCTTGGCGAAGGTGTGCGCGCCATGGCGGCAACCTGTTATGCCAAAGATATAAAAGTCAATATTCAGGATGCTGGCGTGATGATGGAGGGCAGGCAAAGCAACCGAAGTATGGATCGTTTTCTTACCATCGATAATGATCAACAGACAACACTTTTTTACATGAACCCCGATCAGCTCGAAGCCGTATGGCGACGATATTTCGAGCGGGGAGATCTCCGTGAACGTCGAGTGATCAGCTACTGGCATTGGGAAATTGATAAATTTCCGAGTAAATGGCAACCTGCACTCGAGTTAGTCGATGAAATTTGGGTCGCAAGTGAGTTCGTGGAACAGCTTGTCAAACGTGTCACAGATAAGCCCGTTGTTCTAATTCCTCATACAATAGATGTAAAGATTTCGCGACCGTATTCGCGTACTGAATTTACGCTCCCGGATAATCGATTTCTTTTTCTATTCAATTTCGATTTTTATTCTTTCGCAGAGAGAAAAAATCCTTGGGCTACGATTGAGGCTTTCAGGCGTGCTTTCCCGAATTTTGAAGACCGTGTTGGCCTGGTTATTAAATGTCACCATGGAGAAAGCCACATAGAAAAATTTAGCTTACTTCAGAAACTTGCTGAGCAGGATCCTCGTATTATCATTCTTGATTGCCGTCTCTCCCGTGATGAAATGTATGGGCTGCAAAGTGTTTGCGATGCTTATGTTTCGCTGCATCGTTCTGAAGGTTTCGGCTTGGGAATGGCAGAATGCATGGCCTTGGGCAAGCCTGTTATAGGTACCGGCTATTCGGGTAATCTAGAGTTCATGGATAGTGAAAATAGCTGTCTCGTTGATTACACCCTGATACCCGTAAAACCAGGTCAATTTATTGATTACGAGCCCGGTTGGATGTGGGCTGATCCAGACGTGGGTCATGCGGCGGAGTACATGATTCGGTTGTTCGAGGATCCGAATTATCGCCATCGAATTTCAGCTCGCGCGGCAGCCGATATGGCGGCTCATTATAATCGGCAGATGGTCGGAAAAATCATCAAGGATCGGCTAGATTATTTGGCTGGTTTACATTGAGTGTGATTAGGCGAGCCAAAGGAGGGCGCATGTCCCAAATTTCGAACAGCAACGGGGAGTATTAAGAGTAACGGGCTCATGTCTTGCAAGAAAACAATGGGTCAAGTTACTTGATTAATAATAGATCCACAGACATCATCTACTTTATATCGTTAATTCGATATCCTGGCTTATACGTACTGATCAAACGACTTGAGCCATAGCTCTGAGGGAAACACTGTTAAAGCAAGGAAGAAAAATTAGCGATATTCCGTTCTTCTGCCTTATGTGGAGCTCCA
>CAWDCY010000003.1:0-79105 GCA_963800965.1 uncultured beta proteobacterium
AGCTCGATAATGGCCATTCTAATCCATTTCCCAAGCTTGAGAGTTGTCCTGCATATAAGCTTTCAGTCCCTCATCAATCACACGTTTTTTCAGTTTCTTGTCTAGCACTGGAAAGCACACCTCGATGCGTCGAAAGAAATTGCGATCCATCCAGTCGGCACTGCTCAGATACACGTTATGCGCCAGATTATTGCGAAAATAGAATATGCGCGTGTGTTCCAAAAAACGACCAACGATCGAACGTACACGGATATTTTCGGATAGTCCCGGCACTCCCGGACGCAGCGCGCATACCCCGCGTACAATAAGATCCACCCTCACACCGGCCTGCGATGCGTCATACAGCGCCCTTATGATTTCTGGTTCAAGTAACGCGTTCATCTTTGCAATAATGTGCGCGCGCTTACCTGCCTTGGCGAGTTTGTTTTCATTCTGAATAGCGCGCAGAATCTGGCTGTGCAACGAAAAAGGCGATTGCCACAAATGGTTTAATTTACCCGCTTTGCCCAGACCAGTAAGTTGTGTAAACACTTCATTTACATCTGTACACATTTGCTCATTGCTCGTAAACAGGCCGAAATCCGTATAAAGCCGGGCGGTGCGTGGATGATAATTACCGGTGCCCAGATGAACATAGCGGCGCAGCTTGCCATCCTCGCGCCGTATCACCATCAGCATCTTGGCATGTGTCTTGTGCCCAACAACGCCATACACCACATGTGCTCCGACCTCTTCCAAACGGCTTGCCCAGTTGATGTTGGCTTCTTCATCAAAACGCGCCAGCAATTCCACTACGACAGTCACTTCTTTGCCGTGTTCGGCAGCGGTGACAAGTGCTTCCATTAATTCCGAATTCACACCGGTGCGGTACACGGTCTGTTTGATGGCAACGACACTTGGATCGGCGGCGGCCTGCTGGATAAAATCGACAAAAGGTTTGAATGATTGGAAAGGGTGAGACGGATCGAGGCTGATTTTCGTAAAAATCGACATCACTTCACACAAAAAAAAATAATTATGTTTATGAATGAGAACTAGTTTAGTGGTTGAGGAAGGTAGCATACGTTCCAAAGTTGCCAAAATAAATCGAGCATAATTTGACGTTATATTATTGATTTACCTTAAATACTAAGTTCAGGTAACATTAGACTACAAATCAATGAATGCCATTTATATGGCCTCCAGAATTAATATGAATTCCTCAGAATTTCAGAAAAAAACATTTCTCCTCCTGTTAGCTGTTGTCTCCATAGCATTCGGCTGGATCGTATGGCCATTTTTCGGTGCAGTTTTTTGGGGTACCATCCTTGCCATACTGTTTTCGCCACTCTATCGTCGTCTGCTCGTTGTGACGCGTGGCAGGCAAAATTTGGCTGCGCTCGCCACCCTGATACTTTCTTTGTTTATCGTGATTCTCCCGCTGACATTTATTACAGCTTCACTGGTGCAGGAAGGAATCATCCTTTACCACAAGCTGCAGTCGGGAGAGCTGCATTTCGGCACGTATTTTCAGCAGATCATTAATGCGTTGCCGCGATGGATGATCGATCTACTCGATCGTTTCGGATTCGGTAACATTTCCGCGTTACAGGAAAAATTATCTGTTGCCTTGATGGAGGGCAGTAAATTCATTGCAACTCAAGCTTTTACTATCGGTCAAAATACTTTTGAGTTCGTTATCAGTTTTGGCATCATGCTCTATCTACTGTTCTTCCTGCTACGTGAAGGTTCCAGTTTGTCCGGGCGGATCAGGGTAGCAATTCCGTTAAGCATGGAGCATAAACGGTACTTGTTCAGCAAGTTCATCACGGTCCTTCGTGCGACGGTAAAAGGCAACATCGCTGTGGCTGCGATGCAAGGTGGGTTAGGTGGTCTAATCTTTTGGATTCTTGATATTCAGGGGCCGCTGTTATGGGGCGTCTTGATGGCATTCCTTTCGCTTTTACCAATGGGCTCAGGATTCATATGGGCGCCGGTCGCAATATATTTTCTCGTCACCGGTGAAACCTGGAGCGGCTTGATTTTGCTCGCATTTGGCGTGTTTGTAATCGGACTGATTGATAACATTCTTCGGCCTATACTTGTCGGAAAGGACACACAAATGCCCGACTACGTAGTACTTATTTCCACACTTGGCGGCATGGCTCTTTTTGGCTTGAACGGTTTCATCATTGGTCCGGTGATTGCAGCAATGTTCATAGCCACATGGGATCTTTTTACTTTGTCGAATGAAATAAATAAAGAGTGAACATCACTAAAGTGCATTACTTTAAAAATAATGCCAAACTTAGTTGGTGATCAAAACAAATTTTTCTTTGAGATACTGTAAGTGGAAGGGTTGTTATGAAATGGGCAGTGATCTTGATTTACGTGATATCAATTTTTTTCGTACATTTTCGAGGTAAGGTCCGTCTTCCTCTGTTTCGTCAATTATTCGATCACTCATCCATCGTGGCTCCGATGAATCTGTTTATGTACCTGTTTTCCGGGGTTCCTTACTCAGTCTATTTCCCTGTCAAAAAATTCAGTGGCTTGGAATTGCTGGAGGAGAACTGGGAATTAATCAGAGCTGAAGCTCTTAATCTGAGAGCGTTGGAGAAGATTAAATCTGCGCAAAAAAACGATGATGCAGGTTTTAATTCGTTTTTTAAAAATGGATGGAAACGCTTTTATTTAAAGTGGTATGAAGCCAGTCATCCGTCAGCTGAGTACTATTGCCCAAAAACGGTTGCACTGTTGCGTGGTATTCCGTGCGTGAAGGCCGCCATGTTTGCAGAATTGGGGCCAGGCGGAAAGCTCAATGAGCATCGCGACCCCTTCGCGGGATCACTGCGCTATCACCTTGGCTTGGTGACACCCAATGATGATCGCTGCTTTATAGAAGTTGATGGCCAGCGCTATAGTTGGCGGGATGGGCAGGCCGTTGTATTTGATGAAACCTATATTCATTGGGCTCAAAATGGATGCGACACCAATCGCATTATCCTGTTTTGCGACATTGAGCGTCCAATGCGCTACCACTGGGCACAGGTGATTAACAAATGGTTAGGCAGAACAATCATGACTGCAGCAAGCTCGCCCAATGAAACCGGGGACCAAACCGGCGGCATCAACAAAGTATTCCGTTTTGTTTGGTTGGCAGGCCAGTACCGTCGAAAACTGAAAGCATGGAATCGACCTTTATATTATGTGATCAAAGGGGGGTTAATTCTGGCAGTTGGAATTTTTATTATTTGGATATGATTGTTTATATCTGAACGGTGGTTTCAAGTTCAAAGTGAAATAGTACAGAATGTTGCTGCCTGAAGTCGAAGCCGTCTGACGTAAATTCAGCCTGGGTACCTCGAATTCGTCGTTTAACATGCTCCCAAAATTTTGAGCCTTGAGGTAAGCTTACACACCTAATTAATAATTCGATACAAAACAGACACTATGGCCCAATACGTTTTTACCATGAATCGCGTGGGCAAGATCGTTCCGCCCAAACGCCAAATTCTCAAGAATATTTCTCTCAGTTTCTTCCCTGGTGCCAAGATCGGCCTGCTCGGACTGAATGGCTCGGGCAAATCTACTGTGCTGAAAATCATGGCTGGGGTAGACAAGGATTTCGAAGGCGAAGCCATTCCGATGCCGAACTTGAATATTGGCTATCTGCCGCAAGAGCCACAACTCAACCCGGAAGATACCGTGCGTGAAGCAGTTCAGGAAGGGCTGGGCGAGATGTTCAGTGCGCAGAAAAAATTGGATGAGGTGTATGCCGCCTATGCTGATCCAGATGCTGATTTTGATTCATTGGCCACCGAGCAGGCGCGACTCGAAGCCATCATCGCTGCCAGTGACGGGAATGCGGATCAACAAATGGAAATTGCTGCCGATGCATTGCGTTTGCCCGAGTGGGAAGCTGTTGTCAAGAATCTCTCTGGTGGCGAGAAGCGTCGCGTGGCGCTGTGCAAGTTGCTGCTGTCCAAACCAGATATGCTGCTGCTGGATGAGCCCACCAACCATTTGGATGCTGAGTCAGTAGAATGGCTGGAGCAATTTCTTTTGCGCTTTCCTGGCACCGTAGTGGCAGTGACGCATGATCGTTACTTCCTTGACAATGCCGCTGAGTGGATTTTGGAACTCGATCGTGGCCAAGGCATTCCGTGGAAGGGAAACTATTCAAGTTGGTTGGAGCAGAAAGGAGCTAGACTCAAGCAAGAAGAGTCCTCAGAGTCGGCGCGCCAGAAGGCGCTGAGCAAGGAGCTAGAATGGGTGCGTCAGAATCCCAAGGGACGACAGGCTAAATCAAAGGCGCGTATTGCCCGCTTTGAAGAATTAAATTCGCAGGAATATCAGAAGCGCAATGAGACCCAGGAAATCTTTATTCCCGTGGCCGAAAGGTTGGGCAATGAAGTTATAGAATTTAACAATGTTTCTAAAGCTTATGGCGACCGACTACTGATTGACAATCTCAGCCTCAAAATTCCGCCCGGCGCTATCGTTGGCATTATTGGGCCCAACGGTGCGGGTAAATCAACGCTATTTCGCATGTTGACCGGGAAAGAAACGCCGGATTCAGGCGAAATAAAAATTGGATCAACAGTCAAAATCTCGCATGTAGATCAATCGCGCGATGCGCTTGAGAGCGATAAGACCGTGTTCGATGTTATCTCCGGCGGCAATGACATCCTTACCGTGGGCAAGTTTGAGACGCCATCGCGCGCCTACATCGGCCGCTTTAACTTCAAGGGCGCAGATCAACAAAAGCTAGTCGGTAATCTTTCAGGTGGCGAACGCGGACGTCTACACTTGGCGAAAACACTTATCTCGGGCGGCAATGTCCTGCTGCTGGATGAACCCTCCAATGACCTCGACGTGGAAACCCTGCGTGCACTTGAAGACGCACTGCTGGAATTCGCCGGTTGTGTGCTGGTTATCTCGCATGATCGCTGGTTCTTGGATCGTATAGCTACTCATATCATCGCCTTTGAAGGTAACTCGCAGGTCACATTTTTCGATGGAAATTATCAGGAATATGAAGCGGATAAAAGGAAGCGCTTGGGTGAGGAAGGTGCGAAGCCGAAGCGAATTCGATATAAACCGATTAGTCGATGAATTTTGTTGGCTAGAATAGGTGAAACCCAACTAGCCTTTATTGTAATGTCGATTTTTAAGCCCTAAGGGTTGTTATTCGGCTGTGATTTTGAACCACTTGAAACTTAATTGAGGAGAACTAGATGGAACATACTTTACCTGCACTACCTTATGCGATGGATGCACTTGCGCCGCATATTTCTAAAGAAACGTTGGAATATCACTATGGCAAACATCACCAAACCTATGTGACCAATCTGAATAACTTGATTAAAGGCACTGAATTTGAGAACGCCACGCTGGAAGAGATTGTTAAAAAATCTAGTGGCGGAATTTTCAACAATGCCGCCCAAGTCTGGAACCATAGCTTTTACTGGAATGGCATGAAGCCTAACGGTGGTGGCGCACCGACTGGAGCGCTGGCGGAGGGCATTAACAAGAAATGGGGCAGTTTCGAAGATTTTAAAAAAGCATTTTCTGCTTCTTGCGTGGGTAACTTTGGCTCTGGCTGGACATGGCTGGTAAAGAAGCCCGATGGTTCGCTGGACATCGTTAACACCAGTAATGCCGCCACGCCCTTATCGAGTGCTGACAAGTCATTATTGACCTGTGACGTGTGGGAACACGCCTATTATATTGATTACCGCAACGCCCGTGCCAAGTATGTCGAAAGTTTCTGGGGCTTGGTTAACTGGGATTTTGTAGCAAAGAACTACGCGTAATTTTTAAAGCTTGAACGAAAAAAATCCCGGGAGTCGCCGGGATTTTTTATTTCAATTCAGAGAGGTTATTGTCCTTTGGGGGCCTGACCTAATCCTTGAACTATTATTCCTCGCTTAATGCCATTTCGGGTAAACCAGCCGCTATTCATTTCCAGCGCATACAATGCATCTCCTAGGGCGTGGTGCGTATCTATGGTGTTAGGCTGCATTTTTTCAATATTAAGAATGGAACCATCGGCGGCGATGAAGGCGATACTTAACGGCAGCGGCGTATTCTTCATCCAGAAGCTATATCTGTCAGCTTTTTCAAAGATAAATAACATGCCGCAATTAGCGCACAGAAGACTGCGCCGCATAAGTCCCTGGTTACGGCTTTGCGGGGTGTTGGCTATTTCAGCAAGAATACTGTGGTTGCCAATCTTCAGTGTAATATTTCCACCCCAGGCTGGTTGCAAGCAAACAAAGAATAACAGCGATAGCGCGAAAAAAAATCTCATATTGTTATCATAAATCTATTAAGACCGGTTTAGCAGATATAAAGCCTAGTTTGGCATCACAGAATTGAGCAGCCATATGTTAAACAACATGATTATTTATACCACATTCCGCCCGCCAAGTTTCTGCTTATCCGGCTTATTGAGTTTTTGTCTGTTTTTTTTTCCTGCTCCCCTCTATGCCGTGCAAATTACATTAAACGTGGCAGACGTTACCGCACCAAGCTTTACCGCACATGGAATTAAAGTTGTATTGGCGCAAGGGGGTTCGGCAGAATTTAGCATACACGAATTGCATATGGCGGAAAAAACATGGCGCAAGGTACATGTGCACTGTGCAGAATTTATACTCAGCTCAGATCGCGTAACATGCCATAAAGGTAAGCTGGATGCGATTCCAGACATGCCATTCACATTTAGTTACGAGTTTGCCGCGCAACGATTGGATTTGCGGCTTGCCGCTAAATCTAATGAGTTGTGGCAGGTAAGTGCTGATTTCCGCGCGCGTCCGTGGCGTGCCACTGTACAGTTACGCAATGTACAAGTTAAGCGCTTGGCTGACTGGCTTCCACCCGATGGCCCATTGCCTACTCAGGGCACCCTCAATGGCACCATGGTGGTGAATGGTGATAAAGCTGGAGTAAGGCAAATCAATGCTGATGTGCACTTAGCTGGTTTAGCTGCTGCGGATGCGAGTGGTTTGCATGCCGCCGAAAAATTGGCAGGCAAGCTGTATGTAGATGCTACACGCACAGACCAAAAATGGAATTGGCGTGGCGCACTCGATTGGCAGAGTGGTGAGCTGTTCTGGCAACCGTTGTATTTACGCGGCGGGCATACGCTTCAAGCCTCTGGCCAGTGGGATGGTGCACAATTAAAAGTGACACAGGCTGTAGCTAATCTCCCGGGGGTAGGCAAGGTTGAGCTGAACGCACTGTGGGATGTTAAGAAGAACAATTTATTGAAAGGCCGTTTGGTTGGAGAAAATCTTTCGCTGGCTAATGGCTTTGCTGATTACGCTAAACCATTTCTGGAAAAGAGCGCTTTGTCGGCAACAGAGCTTAAAGGGCTCGCTGACATAAACTGGCAATACCGCAACGGCGCCACCCAAGCATTGCTGCTTAAACTACACGACGTAGCTGTAGTGGATGGTGAAAATCACTTTGCACTACACGGTATTAATGCAGATATCCCGTGGCACGCCCAACTTCAGAGTGTAGCGCATGTGGATTTTGCTAACGGCGAACTGATGGGATTGCCGCTGGGCGCAACGCAATGGCAAATACAGATGCGCGGGAAGGAGTTCATTTTGCCAACCGCCACACTGCCCCTACTTGACGGTAAGTTAGAAGTGAGCGATTTCCATTTACATAGCGTGGATGACACGTGGGAGTGGAATTTTGCAAGCTACACTTACTTCAATTTCCATGCAGAACCTCAGTGCTGCATTACATTGGCCTGAGATGCACGGCTCACTGTCAGGCTCTATTCCCAAAGTGAGTTACCAGAACAAATTGTTAAAGGTAGATGGCACCTTATTGTTTCAAATATTCGATGGTGAGGTGCTGGCAAATCACTTGGAGCTGTTTGACCCCTTCGGTCGCGCACCTCGCCTATCAGGTAATTTAGATATGCGCGGAATGGATCTTGACCTCCTAACGCGCACGTTTTCTTTCGGCAATATTCAGGGACGTATTGACTTAGGAGTGCACAATCTCGAACTGGTGAGCTGGCATCCGGTACGTTTTGATGCCAAGTTGGCGAGCAGTCCTGGAAAATATCGCAAGAGAATCAGTCAAAAGGCAATAGAGAATATTTCTTCGTTGGGAGGTGCAGGGGGAGGGGCTGCCTTGCAGCGCAGCTTTCTGCGTATTTTTGAGAGCTTTGGCTATAACCGAATCGGGTTGAGTTGCGCGCTGCGCAATAACATATGTACGATGGCAGGGATTGAAGATCGAGGTAACACTTTCACGATAGTAAAAGGTGGCGGTATTCCCGCCATCACTGTGATGGGCTACAATCGCAAGGTAGACTGGAGTGAACTAATAACCCGCTTGAAGAGGGTTTTGCAGGACAATAAAGCTGTGATCAAGTAAAGGAGGGGCACTATGAAAAAAATTTGGACCATACTACCTTTGGCAGGCATTGCTCTGAGCGCCTGCGTCACCATCAATATTTATTTTCCCGCCGCAGAAGCAGAAAAAGCAGCTGACAAGATAATCGACGAAGTTTGGCAACTCGAGAAACCGGTTACGGCCCCAAAATCTGATAAACCCCCATCTGTTACACCTGGAGTTAAAAAGGAGAAAGCAATATGAACAACTTAATTAAGTTTTGTTTTGCGCTGATTGTACTGTGTGTTTCAGCCGCTGCATCGGCACAGGTAAACATCGAAATTAATACTCCTGGCGTTGTTGCTTTGCAGCAGTCAATGCAGACGCGCCATACACAGTTGGTAGCGTTCTATAACAGCGGTGCGGTCGGGTTAACTTCTGATGGTATGGTTGCTTTACGCGATGCCAATGCAGTTCCACTGGCCACTCGTCAAAAGGTCAATGGGCTGGTTGCTGCAGAAAACCAGGATCGTAAGGCCTTGTATGCCGAGATTGCGCGCGCTAACGCGCATCCCGAGTGGGAAGGTGACATCCGCAATACATTCGCACAACGCTGGATACAGCGTGCCCAAGCGGGTTGGTGGGTACAGAGCGGCGGCAGTTGGTCAAAAAAGTAACTGTAAAGAGCCAGTGAAACTGATAGTTCGTTCACTTACAAATCGGATCAGCAGCTGGGAAGATAACTTATTTCGCAAATACTCGCTGATTTTATAATACCAGGAGCTTTTTAATGTTTTCATTCATTTCAGTTTCTCAATTTCATCGGTGTTGATGACCCCTGTTCTTGTTTTTGATATCGAAACTATTCCCGACATTGCCGGGCTTCGTACCCTGTATGAACTAGACGAACAAGTGAGCGATGGTGATGTGGCGGAGATGGCCTTTCAGATACGTCGCCAAAAGACAGGCAGTGATTTCTTGCAACATCATCTGCATCGCGTAGTGGCCATTTCGTGCGCGTTGCGCGAAGGCGATAATTTCCGTGTGTGGTCGTTAGGCGGACTGGAAGACGGTGAGAGCGCTCTCATTCAACGTTTTTTTGACGGCATCGACAAATATACCCCGCAATTAGTGTCTTGGAACGGTGGGGGGTTTGACCTGCCGGTGCTGCACTATCGCGGCCTGATTCACGGTGTTCAATGCGCAAATTATTGGGATATGGGAGAGGATGACAAGAATTTCAAATGGAATAACTATATCAGCCGTTATCATTTACGACATCTTGATTTGATGGATTTGCTTGCATTGTATACAGGCCGTGCCAACGCTCCGCTGGATGATCTGGCCAAGCTAATCGGTTTTCCCGGCAAGCTGGGTATGGACGGTAGCAAGGTGTGGGGTGCTTATCAGCAGGGCAAGCTGAATGAAATCCGCAATTACTGTGAGACCGATGTGGTAAATACTTATTTGGTATATGCGCGCTTCCAGTTGATGCGTGGTCAATTCACGCCTGCTCGTTACGAGCAGGAATGTGAATTGGTGCGCAGTACCTTGAGCAAATGCTCCCGAATCGCACTGGATGGAATATCTCGCTGCTTGGCCAATCGTAAAGACATAACCATGTACAAGCTTCGTCGGATCTGGCTTGCGCTGGGAGCGGTATGGGTTGCCACGATCATGTATCTTTCTCTCACACCTCATCCGCCGGAACCGATGCATTTTTTAAATGCTGACAAGCTGGAGCACGCACTGGCATACAGTTTTCTGATGCTATGGTTCTGTCAGGCTCTATCAACAACGGACACCCCGTATTCTTGTAGCGGGTCTGCTGGTCGCCTTGGGTGTCGGAATAGAATATTTGCAGCGCATGACCGCTTACCGAGTTTTTGATTATGCTGACATGCTGGCAAATGGTGCTGGTGTGCTATTGAGCTTGTTATTTATAAGCATAGGCCTGGGACGGATTGGTGTCATGCTGGAAACTAAATTTTTTAAAATTGCGGAGTGAGATGACTGATAAATCCGTACACGCAAACAGCGTTGTTGTTGAATCGCTTGACTACGAAAGTCGCGGCATTGCGCATGCAGATGGTAAAGTAATTTTTATCGAAGGTGCGCTGACGGGTGAGCGCGTCACCTATTCGTCATATCGTAAAAAAACCAGCTTCGAGATAGCACAACTCGGCCAAGTTATTAAGCCTACTTTCATGCGCGTCCAGCCGAAATGCAAGCATTTCGGCGTGTGCGGAGGGTGTTCCATGCAGCATATGGATGCACGTGCACAGGTTGCCGCCAAGCAACGCATTCTGGAAGACAACCTGTGGCACATCAGCAAGGTAAAAGCCCAGACAATTTTGCTGCCGATCTACGGTCAGTCATGGGGCTACCGACAGCGAGCGCGGCTTTCAGTGCGCCATGTATTGAAGAAGGGAAAGACACTGGTAGGCTTTCGCGAAAAGCGTGGCGGCTATGTGGCTGACATGCAGCATTGTGAAATCCTGACCCCTAAAATCGCCAAGTTATTGCCGCTGTTGGGACAGTTGAATGAAAAATTTACAACTCGCGACGCATTGCCGCAAATCGAAGTGGCAGTCGGCGAGCATGTCGATGTGCTGGTGCTACGCATTTTGCAGGCGCTTTCGCCGGCTGACGAAGAGGCGATCAAACAATTCGCCGATACCCATGCGGTACAGTTTTGGCTGCAAACAAAAGGGCCGGAAACTGCCGTGCCATTTTACCCGCTGGACGCACCGCAGCTGTCATACAGCCTGCCAGAATTCGGGATTACCATGCCATTTGCACCGACTGAGTTTACCCAAGTCAATGCGGATATGAATCGCGTCATGGTAAGCCGTGCCATCCGTTTACTTAATCCTCAACCAAATGAACGCATCGCCGATTTATTCTGCGGACTGGGCAACTTCACACTGCCCATTGCGCGCAGTGGTGCTCAGGTAGTGGGCATCGAAGGTAGCGCGACGCTAGTGCAACGTGCCGCGCAGAATGCCGCGTTAAATGGCTTGGTAGACAACACCCAATTCAGCGCGATGAATTTGTTTGAGATAGATGAAGCAGCATTGGCGCAGTTAGGTCATTTCGACAAAATGTTAATTGACCCGCCACGCGACGGCGCATTTGAACTGGTCAAGGCGCTGGGTACTGATGCGCCGGTTCGCATCGTGTACGTTTCATGCAACCCGGCAACGCTGGCGCGTGATGCCGAAATATTAGTGCATCAGAAGGGTTATGCACTAAAGGCTGCAGGTGTGATGAATATGTTTCCGCATACCTCTCATGTCGAATCCATCGCGCTGTTCGAAAGGACGCAGGCATAGCATGCTTCTTGATGTTCCTAAAGAACTGCGCTTGGCAGCACTTCATTGGCTGGCCGAGACAGATCATGTTCTAAAATCAACTGGAGTAATCGCCTTAGCTCAAGCATGGAAGAAAGGCGAAATTTGCCTGGAGGTCGATACTTCCCTGACAACGCTTCAACCCATCCCCGGTCACCCGCTGCATCCCGAGCTGGTTTCATACCTGTCAGTTCCGCGCAGATCCATGAGTACTGAAGAAGGCCGTGCTGCACTGATTCATGCGCTGACACATATCGAATTTAATGCTATCAACCTGGCCCTGGATGCTATCTGGCGTTTCCCAAAAATGCCGCGCGAATATTATATCGATTGGCTAAAAGTGGCAGCTGACGAAGCTCGACACTTTTCTTTGCTTTCTGCCCATCTGGGTACGAAAGGCTATGTCTATGGTGACTTTGCAGCGCACAACGGTCTTTGGGATATGGTCGAAAAAACCACGGATGATATCCTCGCCCGTATGGCGCTGGTTCCGCGCACGATGGAAGCGCGAGGCCTTGGATGCCTCCCCGCCTCTGCGAGCCAAGCTAGCGCAAGCAGGAGATGTTGCGGCAGCTGAAATTATCGATATTATTCTTGCAGATGAAATTGGCCACGTATTGATTGGCAATCGCTGGTATAACTGGGTTTGCGAAACACGCGGCCTGGAGCCTGTGTCGACCTATGCCTCGCTTGCAAAAATTTACAAGGCACCGACGCTACGTGGGCCGTTTAATATTGAAGCAAGACGGGCGGCGGGATTTAGCGAAAGCGAGCTGATGGCTTTGATAGCTGTCAAATAGCGGCTACTCAATAAAAATATCCGGAATACCATGTAGAAATCGAGCGTAATAGACGCAACTTCACGCCCATGGAAATAGCATACTTATTTCATAGGAATTTCATTCGGTCCAGTGCTTAGATACCCAAGGTGCGACCTTCACGTAACGGAACCTTCGGTTACGCCGTCCGGCCAGCGCATCGGGTGGGTTGACTTCGCCATGAAAAATCAGGATGCGCGCGCCCTCTGGAATTATTGGGGCACACCAGTAGTTGCAAGGCCAACGCGGAATACAATGATACTTAAAGCTACGGCACCAAGCATCGGGCCAGTAGCTCAGCTTACCCTGGCGATACAACCAGTCAGAGAGAAATGCCTGCTCATGCCGGAAGTTACGTCGGACATCTGCCTGTTTCACCCTGAATTCTGCCAACAAATCAGCATGCGCGCCAAGGCGAAAACGATAAACTGAAGAGTTGCCGGTGATGCGCCAACGTCGCTTCCAATCATGAATAATCAGAAATTCACCCGGTTGCTCGAAAAAGCAGTCAATGTCATCGACGATCACTACATCAAGATCGAGAAACAACGCGGTGCCCTGTAATCCGTATAGACTGGCCTCGAAGGTGGTTAGCTTTTTCCAACCACGCTCAGGAATACCATCTGGCAAAGCCAAATCAGGAATGGGCAGGCACTGTACTTCGGCCCGCACACCTTCATTTCGATCAGTTAAACAGACGAAGCGAAACGGCCCACGCAAATGCCGTGTCACCATCGCATACAACCTGTTGACATATTCAGGGCCGTACTTAACGCCCCATTTCATACATAAAATTACGCGCTCATCCATGCCGACGTAGGGATTGGCTTCTAATTTTTCGGTTTGTTGCGTCATACAGTTCATACGTGGTTACGCGTCACACCATCCAGCGGAATGGCAAGCAAAATCATAATAGGGCATGGCCGAATACAGCTTTGCATAAGATTCTCCATGCTGACACGCCAGACGAATGATCTTCGCGCATTTTTACGGACGGCAAGTGGCTACGCGTGTCCAATTAAGTTTTTGTTCCTGAAGCGACCATTGATATGCCGACCTTTATCCGGCCGCAGTCGAACAATATGCATAACCTAGCCAACCCGATGATTGCATTACATCGCCCACGAACATATAACGGGATGGAGGCATTCATTCCGACTTCCCGATCTGTTTAATAATGTTCTGTAATGCCTGCAACGGATCAGCGGCGCGGGTGATAGGGCGGCCAATGACCAGATAGTTCGCTCCTTGATCCAGCGCGGCACATGGCGTCATAACGCGCGATTGATCATCAGCAACAGCATCGGCCGAACGAATACCAGGCGTAACCAAACAGAATTCGCTGCCACAGTGCTGGCGCAGCAAAGCGGCCTCCCGCGCAGAACATACAACACCGTCTAACCCGCTATCGCGCGCAAGCCTAGCCAAACGCAGCACCATATCGGCGGGAGTAGCTGCAATCCCCAGATCGGCAAAATCTTCCTGTGCCATGCTGGTAAGTAATGTCACGGCAATCAGCTTAGGCGGATTGGTATACAGGCTCATTGCCTCGCGCGCCGCTTCCATCATCTTGCGTCCACCCAGTGCATGCACATTAACCATCCACACGCCTAATTCAGCGGCTGCTTTACATGCCTGTGCAGTAGTATTCGGAATATCATGAAATTTAAGATCAAGGAATATTTCAAAACCACGCTGCATTAGCAGTTCGATCAATTGAGGCCGTGCTGTGTTGAACAATTCTATCCCCACCTTGAGACGACACAACCTAGGCTCTAGCCGTGCCACCAATTCCAGTGCAGGTTGTGCATCAGAATAATCAAGCGCGACAATTATTTTGGGATCGCTCATATTTTTAGTCCGTTTTCTTCGCTTCTGCGTGGCGAATAGGTTTCCCAACCATGACATGCCGGACAATGCCAGTAAAACTGGCGTGCCTTAAAACCGCAATTGACACAACGGTACATGGCCAGTGTACGAGTGCGTTGATGCACCAAATTTTTCACCATCTCCACATCAGCACGTTGTTCGATTGGAACTTCCAGCAAATGCGCCTCCAGCAGTTTATCTAGACCAAGTAACGTAGGGTTACGCTGCAGCTCATCACGCACCAGCCTATAAGCCGCTTCAGCACCATCACGTTGCAGGATGGCATCAAACAGCACGTTCATCAAATCCAACGAGGGGGTTTTACTCAGGTAGCCATGCAATATGGCTATGCCTGCATCTACACACCCAGTCTGACGATAAGCCTGTAGCAGGCGTTCAGCCACCAAGGGCAGATACTGCTGGTTCTGTAGTTCGATACGCTGCCAGATTTCAATGGCGTTTACAAAATGCTGCGCCGTAAATTCTATATCGCCCAGCATAATGGTGGCGCGCACTGACTGAGGATTAACTTCCAGAGCCTGCTCCAGATGAATGCGCGCGGCATCGATTCGCTGCTGTGTCAATTCAACGGCAGCAAGTTCGCAATAGAAAAATGCAGCTTCCTTGCCATGCGGTTGCCCGCATAACACAGTCAGTCGCTGTGTCACGTCAATCGCCTTGAACCAATCCTTTTCCTTTTGGTACAACTCGAGAAGAAAATTTAGCGCGGCATTGGCATAGGATGTAGCTTCTAATTTAAGAAACAACTCTTCGGCACGATTTAATATTCCGGCATTAAGGTAATCTTGCGCCAGCTCAAATAACGCCTGTTGCTTCTTGTCTTCTTCCAAGTCGGCGCGTTCAATCAAATTCAGATGCATACGAATTGCGCGGTCTACCTCGCCGCGGCGGCGGAATAAACTACCTAGCGCAAAGTGCAGTTCAATCGTCTGAGGGTCAACCTTGACCACCTCAATAAATGCCTCAATAGCTTTATCCTGTTGCTCATTGAGCAAAAAGTTCAGTCCTTGAAAATAGGAGCGCGGCAGAGCACTAGATTCAAACAACATCTGCTTGATATCTATGCGCGCTGCCAGCCAGCCCATCCCAAAAAACAGCGGAAAAACCAGCAGCATCCACAGCTCAAATTCCATAATAGAGAGATCAGGTTACAAAGATTATATGCAATTAATCAACCTCAGCATTTCCTAAATAGAGTGATAGTTACACAGAATTTTATTTGTCAGGAACATTTAGAAGAGAGGGGGCAATGCATTCCTCGCCCGAGGGAAACCATAGTCTCGCATAGCAAACAAAGTCATCAATCATTAAAAACTGCGCGATACTATCGCCTGAAGTTGATGTAAAACTATCTTAGCGCACATCAGCTCATGAAATATCTAGATTAATATCGCCAACACTGACAAGTTTGTTTTTTAGACACAACTCGCGTTTTAGAATGGCAATTTCCCTGCGCTGCCGAAAAATATTGCCCAGCACAGCGAGCACACCTACGCTCATGCCCACGGCAAAAAAAAGCAACAGAATGAGTATCAGCGATGTTTTCCATTCATAACCAAAAAAATAGTGGAACACCACAGGTTGGTCATTCTTCATGGCAAAACCAAGAAGAATTAGAAATAATACTGCACGCAACAACCAAATCATATAGCGCATAATCTACCTACAATATTTTTCGTTACGACAATAGCAAAAATGAGCAAAAAATTGACGGCACTATCTTACGACAGGCCGCCAATTTTATTACTGCGTAATAATACTTACGACTAAACTAACCTTAGCTCTCAAAAACCTCAGGAAGAAGTGTAATCAACCCGCTCACGTAACTCTTTCCCTGCCTTAAAATGCGGCACATACTTGGCCGGAACCTGCACCTTATCACCAGATTTTGGATTGCGTCCTATCCGCGGTGGACGATAGTTCAGCGCAAAGCTGCCGAAGCCGCGGATTTCAATGCGACCGCCCCGCGCCAAGGTTCCCGCCATGGCATCTAGGATCACTTTAACAGCCAGATCGGCATCCTTGGCCAGTAGTTGCGGATAACGCTCCGCCAACTTAGCGATAAGATCAGATCGGGTCATTCCTATCACTCCTTATTGTGCGTCAATCTTGCTGGTATCCATCTTAGCCTTAAGCAAGGCACCCAAGTTAGTCGTTCCGGCTATAGATGTGTTGTCTACAGCAGGCGCAGTAAATTTCTGCGTCACTACCATTTCATCAGCCTTGTCCAACGCCTTGATCGACAAATTAATGCCGCGATTCTTGCGATCTACGTTAATAATCAAAGCCTTCACTGCATCACCTTCCTTCAAATGATTACGTATATCCTCGACGCGATCAGCAGACACCTCCGAAGCCTTAAGGAAGCCCTCAACATCACCATCCAAAGTAACGGTTGCACCTTTGGCATCAATTGCCTTAACCACACCGTTTACTACACTGCCTTTGTCATGCGTTGCGATATAACCATTAAAGAGGTCGCCATCCATTTGTTTGACACCTAATGAAATGCGCTCACGCTCTACATCAATTGCCAGCACCACGGCCTCAAGTTCATCACCTTTTTTGTAATTGCGCACGGCTTCTTCGCCAGGCACAGACCAGGAAAGGTCAGACAAATGTACCAAACCATCAATTCCACCTTCCAAGCCGATGAAAATACCAAAATCTGTAATCGATTTGATCTGGCCTTTTACTTTATCGCCTTTTTTGTGATTCAAGGCGAAATCGTCCCAAGGGTTAGATTTACACTGCTTCATACCAAGAGAGATACGCCGCCGCTGCTCATCAATTTCCAGAATGATAACTTCAACTTCATCCCCCAGTTGCACCACCTTGGAGGGATGCACGTTCTTGTTAGTCCAATCCATTTCAGACACGTGCACCAGACCCTCAATCCCCTGTTCGATTTCTACGAACGCGCCATAGTCAGTCAGGTTGGTCACCTTGCCAAACAGTCTGGTACCTTGTGGATAACGGCGTTCCAAGCCGGTCCATGGATCATCGCCCATCTGCTTGATACCGAGAGAAACACGATTTTTCTCTTGGTCGAACTTAAGTATCTTGGCTTCCACTTCATCGCCAACCGCCAGCACTTCTGATGGATGTTTGACACGACGCCAAGCCAAATCGGTAATATGAAGCAAGCCATCAATACCACCCAGATCTACAAACGCGCCATAGTCGGTAATGTTCTTTACAATACCTTTGACGATTGCGCCTTCCTTCAGGTTTTCCATCATTGCCTGACGGTCAGCTCCATGGCTTGCTTCCAGCACTGCACGGCGCGAAACAACCACATTGTTACGCTTACGATCCAGCTTGATAATTTTGAGGTCCATCGTCTTGTTTTCATAAGGCGCGGTGTCCTTGACTGGTCTGATATCCACCAGTGAACCAGGTAAGAATGCGCGTATGCCATTCACCATAGCAGTCAGACCACCTTTAACTTTACCGCTGACATAACCCTCAACGATTCTGCCTTCTTTCATCGCTTCTTCCAGCTCAATCCAAGCAGCGAGGCGCTTGGCCTTCTCGCGCGACAGCTTGGTTTCACCGTAACCATTTTCCAGCGATTCAATCGCCACCGTGACAAAATCGCCAGCTTTTACTTCAATCTCGCCTGCAGCATTGAAAAATTCCTCGACGGGGATAAAGCTTTCGGACTTCAGACCGGCATTCACCACCACCACATTATGGTCGATGCGCACAACATGCGCAGTGACCAACTCACCCGCGCGCATTTCCTTACGCGTCAGGCTTTCTTCAAACAGGGAGGCAAAACTTTCCGAATCATTTTCAACTACAGCAGCGTTAGCATTCATTTATAAAGATACCCAAGACAAACCCGCTTCTGGCGGGGCTGGTTAAAAAAACCGAACGATAGATTCGTTACGGGGCTATCAAACGTACATCAATACAACTTTCATATATAACACATGCGCGGAACTCAATGCATGGAATAGTAACGTGCCAGCACTTCCTGCACCGCCTGCTCGATAGTCAAATTGGTAGTATCGAGCCAACAGGCTCCGGGCATCTGTTGCAATGGAGCCACGCTGCGCTGGCTATCTCTTTCATCGCGCGCGCGAATATTTTCTAAAAGGTTTGAAATACTAGCACCCATTCCTTTTTCCATCAACTGTTTATAACGCCGTTCAGCGCGAACCTCTGCACTAGCGGTCAGGAAGATTTTCAAAACTGCATCAGGAAACACCACTGACGCCATATCGCGTCCATCCGCAACCAATCCTGGTGCCCGCCGAAACGCATGTTGCTTACCCAATAATGCGGTACGCACCGATGGCAACACTGCCACTTTGGACGCCGCAACTGCTGATTGCTCGGAACGCAACTCATCATTCACTTTTACGCCATCCAGCCATGTATCCATTCCCTCAAAGCGTATATCCATGCGCGCCGCCAGATCCGCCAATTGCTCTTCCGCATCCAACGCTACTCTATTCTGTTGTGCAGCTAGCGCCAACAGGCGATATAAAGCACCGCTATCAAGATAATTAAATCCAAGCTGCATTGCAACCAGTTGCGCCACAGTACCTTTGCCGGAAGCAGACGGGCCATCAATGGCAATGACTGGCACAGCCTTGACCACTCTGGCAAAACATTCAAAGTAATCCGGAAAGGTCTTGGCGACGCATTGAGGGTCGTTGATACTCACGCCCGCCTGACTAAATGCGGCAAGTGAGAAACACATTGCCATGCGATGATCATCGTAGGTATCGATCGGGCTTTGAGACGCTAAGATCGAGGATTGAGGAGGTGTGATGCGAATGAAATCCGCGCCCTCCTCCACCGTTGCTCCAAGTTTACGCAATTCAGCGGCCATCGCTGCAATGCGATCGGTTTCCTTTACACGCCAGCTGGCGATATTCCGCAGCGTGGTTATACCGTCGGCGAACAATGCACACACCGCCAGCGTCATCGCCGCATCGGGAATGTGATTGCAATCTAAGTCTATGCCTTTCATTCTGCCGCTATCCGGTGCACGCGCCTCCATCCAGTTTGGCCCCATTTCGATGCGCGCGCCCATTAGCTGTAATGCTTCGGCAAAGCGCACATCGCCCTGAATGCTATTGTGACCCACCCCTTCAACTCGTACTGGGCCGCCACCAATGGCACCCGCAGCTAAAAAATACGAAGCGGATGAAGCATCGCCCTCGACATGGATCATCCCCGGCGCGACATAATGACTAATGGCAGGAACCGTAAACGAACTCCAACCGTCTCGCTCGACCTGCACACCAAAACGTGCCATCATCGCCAGTGTGATTTCGACATAAGGTTTGGAAATCAGATCGCCTTTCACCTCCACTGTGGTTGCACTATTCATCAAGGGCAGCGCCATCAATAATGCGCTAAGAAACTGGCTGGAAACATCACCCCGCACTGCGATGCGACTCCCGCTAAGTAGCGTAGCAGGACATATTTCGAGCGGCGGAAAACCTTCCGTATCCAGGTATCGAATATCCGCACCCAACCCACGCAACGCATCCACTAAATCAGCGATAGGTCGCTCGTGCATACGCTGTACGCCAGACAATTGGTAATGCCCCCCTGCCAATGCCAGTGCAGCTGTCAAAGGGCGAAAAGCTGTGCCCGCATTACCAAGAAACAGCTCGGCATCCTTAACCGGAAAATCGCCTGCACACCCTTGCACACGATAAGCATGCTCTCCCAATGCTTCTACTGTTACGCCCAAAGTGCGCAACCCTTTCAGCATGTGCTCTGTGTCATCCGAATGCAAAAGATCACGGATTTCAGTTACCCCATCAGACAATGCTGAAAGCAATAGCATGCGATTGGAAATGCTTTTTGAACCAGGAAGATGCACTGTACCCTGGGCGCTCAGCATGGGAGGAAGATTAATAAATTTTTGATATGTCATTTCAAAGTAACTAAAGTAAACCATTGGATGGTGCTAGCAACCAGTATTGCTAGTCAATAAGCTGCGTACGTTCAATTTTTTCCATCTAACTCACCGGCATAGATAATTTTTCAAGGCCATATAGCTACAGGCGAAGTTTTGCTGTAGTCATTCCAGCGAGTATTTTTGACTGCTGTTTCCATCAAGGTGACCTCTTCATCCGGTGCACCACCACCGTCCTCATTATCACTAAGGCCAACCCCATAAATCAATCCGCCACTCTCCGTAATGATAAAGCGGTTGTGCATTTGTGCTTTTTCGTAAATATGTAATTGCATCCTCACTCCTGAAGGCAACATGGAAACGCTCTGCTGAAAACGTCGAATCAGTTCGTCGTTTGCAACCTCATCGCTACGATGTATTTCCACAATGGCTTTGCTGCCAGGCAATAGAGAACATATTTGCTCTAGCGGTCGCTGGTAGCGAGGCTTGGTAGGGTCAAAATGTGGATCAACCAGCTTAATTATTTTAGCGTGCCGAATCAAAAACTCAGCACAACCTATCAAAGCTTGGGCTGTTCGAGGAATAGCGCACTGTCGAGCGGCTTTAAAACGCTGATTTTCTTCATCAATTTCATCTTTTAGCAGCACATCCGGGTGATCTACAACAGTAGCTGAGATAATCGCAGCGAAGGGTTTGCGTGCATGCTCCACTAATGCCCGATCAATCCACGTCTGAGAACCTTCGCCACTTGGTCGACCAGTATCAAAAACGATATCATTACCAAATTTATTCAGCCGTTCCACAATTTTAGAAAACTCAACTTTACCCTTATGCTCGCGCAATGCTGAATCACAAACCAGCTTTCTCCACTTTTTTGGAAATGCGGAAATAACTCGCCCTTGGCTGACGCCAAATTTCTCTGTGAAGTAGCAGAACTCGCGATAAGACGAAGTGATGGCATCCGGATCTAAAGCAAATTCTTTGATCATCAGAACAGCTCTCCGGCTCGCTCATCAAAAAATCCTTTAGGCCAGCTTTCCGTGAATTCACCTGCCTCATCGACGGGCAAGGATTTTATCTGAACCCCACTTTCTCCGCGCCCCACATAATAAACCCCAATCATTTCCGGAGAAACAGACGGGAAGCCTGACGGTAAATTACCTTCCGATGTTTCGCGAATCCGGCGCAGCAAGCGCAGAATCAGATGCTCGCTGTGCGTTTCGATCAAAAAGCTCATTTCATGGCGGAGTACACTATAAATTAGCAGGTCACCCAAACCCACTTGCACCGAAGGGTGAATATGAAGCTCTGGCTGCTCGATAGTCACCAAGCTTGCCGAAGGCTCCAGCGCAGCCACCACCACTGGCAGCACTTGCGAGATACCGATCCCGACATCTCGCGACTGCATTTCCAGACCGGATTTAGTATCGATCAAACCGATGCGAGGCTTAGTCAGTAAGGCTTCGATTGCTTTATTCAGCATCCACTTACGCTGCGGATTCAGTTCTTCAGAACCAATCAGATCCAGCCACTCCGAGCGCACTTCGCGCACCCAGCGGCGTTCGATTGCATACCCGGTATTGAGCTTGTCTTCGTCAGCCATCCAGAGACTGACATCATCGATCAGGCTTTGCTGTCCCGTCAGCAAAGCCTCCCACCCGGCCAAACCGTCTGCCCAGCCTGCTTCGTCCTTGGTCAGGCTAGCATCAAAATCACGCGCGGGCACATGACGAATGGGCCCAACATAGCGCATTTTGCGTAATTCATCGCGCACCAGCAGGCCGGGGCCGACAATCAATGATGAAATAAAGGCGGTAAACTCTCGGGCAATATAAACATTCTCCGCCCCGATTACATCAGGTGCCGGGATATGCAGCAGTTCACCCAACCGGGGCAACGCGCTATCAAAACCGGAAAGCCACTCGCGCAACCCCTCGCCGGTCTTTTCCATACCAGCATTCGTTACCGTCTCGATAATGTGCGGCCATATCGTATAGTGAGTTTCAATGTTGGGGGCTATAGAATCGCCGGATACGACCGAATTTGCATTCGATCGCAAATAATATTCAAGATTATTATCCAGATCAGCCTGCGTGAACTGGCGCATAAAAATGGGGTTGATCTCGTTAATGCTGATGCTTACGTCTCGCCCATCATCCGTAGCATTAATTTCGGCCAGCCATTCGCCATTGGCACCCACTTGATAGCCGATCACCACAGCTTTATCGCGTAGATGACTCCAGGCTATCACCAACTTCACGCTTACCGACTCAACGCGATTACGTGTTTCATGCAACAAGTTGTAAAAAGCCCATACTTTGGAATCATCTGTTTGCCAATCATCAAAGGCTTCCGGCACCAAATCGGGCATTCCGTTACCACCTAAAGACAGCTCGACCTGAATGGCAATATGGCGGGTCGTATCACGCAGATGAACAAGATTGCGAAACCCCCCCAGATCAACAAAATTTCCACCCTGCAGAGTGCGGTCAGGGTTGGCATTGTTGCGCTCCAGTACTTCACGCGCATACTGCAGCGCTTGCATAATGGTGCTTTTGCCAACGCTGTTTGCACCGAAAAGCAAAGTAATCGGTTTTAGGTCAATCTGAACTTCGGAACTGATTCCTTTAAAATTCTCGATACTAACTTTGGTCAGGCCCGTCTGACTGGTAGCGGTTGGTGCACTCATATGATATTCACCCTCATTGCTCAAGCTGCCTCAGACAGTGAAAAGACAGATGCGGCAAGATTTTTGAAAAGAGAATTTGATTGAACCAGCTCGTTTGCAAGCTTTTCCTTAATTAAAATCATCTTATTATGAATTTGCGCATAACGTTTCTGAACAGCAATTGGAGGGGTTGGCACACAAAAATTTCCAACGATAATTTCGTTTGAGTTTAGCATCGGTACACTTTGAAACATCCACTCAAAAGCTGCTTTAGCTAAATCACCGGATAATACCTTGGCCAGATAAACTGCTTCGATCACAAGTGGATCTGGTCGCATAAACAAACTGCCTGAACCACACGAATAATTCTTATCCTTGGTCACGACTACGCATCGTCCCACCTCCCCTCTCCGACTTAAAACCACATCTCCTTCGTGCAAGGGGTAGTTAATAAGCTGAGCATGAGTCCCTATCGAGATAGCCATTGAGTTATTACAGAATATCTCTCTGTCCATGGTATGCGCAGAATTTACAACAGGCGCAACAGGCGTCGCATCCATAATGGGCTCTTCAGACTGCATCAAAGTACCCGCTGGGCCAACCTGTATACATTCAGCAAGAGCCTTCAATGGCAAAGTTGGCCATTCTTTTGGATTCGTCACAGGATCACCAAACATATCCAAAAAAACCGAATGCAAAAAATTGTCTGCCAGTTTGAGTGTGGCACGGCGTTTTTTACAGATAGCATCGGCTTTATCGAGGCTTAAGGTGATACGTTGTTGCTCTTCAAGGGATGGCAGAGGAATGTCAATATCAGCCAAAACTTCAGTTGCAAGCCCCCCATTCCTCATCCCTTCTTTTCTATTAAACTCCAGACTATTCGCCCTTGAGAGCAAAAATCGCTGAAGGTAACTTCTGTCAATATCTGAGGATTCAACAATAATTGCCTTTAAGTCTTTATTGATGGCAACCGGCATATCATTAATGACAACATTTTCGAAAGTCATGCTCGCATGTACTAGTATACTTCCTACTGGCAGTAAATTAGATACTGACTCTTTCAGGCCAAACTCTGTAATCCTTTCCAAGTCATCATTAATACGTGCTCCGCAAATATCTTTCGCAGCAACCCAAGGAATCGTGCCATTCCAACAAGACGGGCTTGATCGGTCAAGCGACCCTCCACAAACGATTCTAGCCACATCTCCCAGCCTAACGAACTTCATCGAAGCATAGCCTCCAACTCAGCCATGTCGCGTTGAATCTCGGCCTCAAGCATTTGCATGCGTGCCAGAATCACTTTGGGTTCCTCAGTCTTCACTTCCTGATACTTCACTTCCCTGTAGCGGTTTATTGCAAGCTCGAAATTATGGGCTCGAATGTCAGCGGCAGACACCTTAAAGGCTTTTTCAGTTCGATCAGTAAAATCACTCTCGTCATTACACCACCGACGATATTGGGTCAACACGTCGGTCAGATCATTGTCGACATGTTCTTGGCACTTTCCTTCCTGCGAAAGTCCATCGGCTTGCGCGTCGTAAAAAAACACATCCTGCGTGCTCCCACCCTTGGTGAATACCAAAATTGCAGTAGAAAGTCCTGCAAAAGATTTAAACACGCCGGATGGTAGTGCAATTACCGCCTCCAGTTGGTTGCAATCCAGCAAATACTCACGTACGGCCAAATGGGCTTTACTTGCGCCAAACAAAACCCCATCGGCCACAATAGTAGCGGAACGGCCACCTTTCTTGAGCATGCGCAAAATAAGAATGATGAAAAGCAACTCGGATTTTCTAGTTTGGACAATTTTGAGTAACGAAGGATGTACATCCTCTGACAGCCTGCCCTTAAACGGTGGGTTGGAAATAATAATATCCACTCCACCTTTGTCGCCATCGGCAATGGCTGGGAATTTTTCCGGGAATACTTTTGAAACCGTATCCATGTAGTGAATATCAGGATTTTCCACCCCATGCAGCATCAAATTCATGGCAGCCAAACGCAACATAGTGGCATCAAAATCAAAACCGTGGAACATGCTGTGCTGAACATGCTCCTGATGAAATTCAAGCGGGTCACCGGAGAGACTTTTGCTGCCACTGTCCCGTGTTTCAACTAACTTCGGTGCAGAATAATTCTCGCGCATGTATTCCATTGATGCCACCAGAAAACCAGCCGTGCCGCAAGCTGGGTCACCAATTGTTTCAGTCGGCTTGGGGTCTATGAGCTCCACCATGAGCTTGATGATTTGGCGCGGCGTGCGAAACTGGCCATGTATACCTACCGTAGTGAGCTTACTCAGCAAATACTCATATACGTCACCCTGAGTGTCGCTATTGCCCAACGGCAACTTTTCAATCTGCTCCACCACCGAAACCAGCAAACTAGCCTGTAAAATTTGGAGCGAGACATTTTTCATGTATTCACCAAACGTGAATTTTTTGCCGCCTAGAATGTGCAGATGGGGAAAAACCTCGTCGCGCACGAAATTAAGCATGGCCTCGCCATCACTCATCCGGCTCCAATTTTTCCAGCGCAGTGCTTGCTGGTCAACCCGAAAAAGATGATAAGAGGATTCGCCGGTTCGTAAGGCATCCCTCTCATGTTGCGCTTCTTCCATATCCATCAAGCGGGCTAAAATCAAAAAGGATATTTGTTCGATTATTATGAGCGAGTTGGAAACCCCTCCCTTAACAAAATCCAGCCAGACTCGGTCTATCTCACTTTTGACTTGGTTATCAATCATGCTTACACCAATGGTACATTTTCGCGTGCGGGTAATTCAGGCAGGTGCTCTAATTCAAGCTCTGCCTTGGCCAGCAGATTTTCAGGGAAAGTCCCTTGCACTGCAACACCAAGTTTTTTAAAATCGTTGGCTTGCTTGATCAGATTATCTTTCCCGGAATAGAGTTGACTCATTGCCATATTGAATGAATCCTTGGCCTTGTCGAGTTGCTTGCCGACGCCTTCCATAGAACTCAGAAAGGTATTAAGTTTTTTATAAACCTTGGCGGCACGATCCGCCAGTTCTGCGGTATGAGCGTTTTGTTCTTCAAATCTCCAGAGTTGGCGCACGATATTAAGGCTGGTAAGCAAAGTGGTCGGCGTCGCAACCAACACATTCTGTTCTATAGCTTTTTGGAATAGTGTTTCATCTGCGCGCAGCGCTTCCACAAAAGCAGATTCAATGGGAATGAACATGAAGACCATCTCAGGAGAGTTCAGACCAGGCAGCTCATAATAATTGCGGTCTGACAGCTCCCTAATTCGGCTGGATATAGCTGCAACGTGCTCTTTCAGCGCCAATTGCCGCTCAATTTCTCCTTCTGAATTAATATACCTGGTATAGGCATTGAGGGATACTTTGGAATCGATGACTAGATGTTTCTCTTGCGGAAGATAGATTATTACGTCTGGGCGGCTTCTACCCGTCTCGGTGGTGAAGCTGACTTCGCGGCGATATTCTTTACCGGATCTCAATCCTGAACGATCCAAGATATTTTCCAATACCATTTCCCCCCAGTTCCCCTGCATCTTGGATTGGCCTTTAAGTGCTGTTGCCAGACCATGAGCCTCCTCGGTAATCTGCCGGTTTAAATCTTTCAACTGATTTAGCTCTGCCTTTAGCGTTGCTTGTTGCTCTGTATCCTTAAGGTGGATATCTTCGACCTTGGCTTTAAACTCATGAATTTGGGTCTTCAATGGCCCAAGCAGCGCGCCAATGTTCGATTGATTCTGCTCAGTAAAGCGCTTACTTTTGTCTTCCAGAATTTCACCGGCCAGTGACTTGAATTGATTTGAAAGCTGCTCACGAGCATCGATCAACAATTGCAATTTTTCTTGCGACTGCTTGCGCTCAGCTTCCAGGCTCATAGTGAGCTCAGACACCTGCATACTCAAAAGATGGATATCCCGAGTCAGCAAATCGCTACGCTCTATTAGAGTGACGCGTTCCTGCTGAAGTTGCACGATATGCCCAGCTTGTGACTCAATGGTCGAATTAACCCTACCCACCTTTTCACGAATATCCGCGATGGATAGGTTAAGTGTGTTTTTCTCTTGAATTACCTTTGCAAGATCAGTCTCAAGTGTAGGGACACGATCCGCACGTTCGGCCAATTGCGCACGCTCATCTCCCGCTACATCAAGCTGATCGCGCCAGAGCATTGCTTGCTTTTGCAGATCAGCAAGCTGAGTGGCAAGACGCTTTGCATCTTCTTGTGAGGCGATCAGACGCTCATTGAGCTTGACAATTTCAAGCTGGCTTTCGTTTTTTGCCCGCAATTCAGTCGCATAAATGCGGGCACGCAGAATCAACCAAATAACGCCTGCGCCGACTAACAACCCAATAGACAGTGAAACAACACTATAAATTGGTAGATCCATGAATATTAATTTCCTTACCCTGACGAGTGTTAAATACCATGATTCGATGGACGAAGTTTTTCAAAAATGGCCATTCGAGATTACGCTCGATGTATCAATGGAATATTGCACACCCTACTAACCTGAATTTTTCATAAAATGGCGAATAACAAAGCAACAACTTGATATAAATTTATTTATCTAAAAATAAATTTATAAAATTGACTGTTTGCATTCACCCTGCTGCCAATTCTACCCCAGAATAACCCCAATTCCTCCCACTGCTGGCTACAGGTATTCGACCAGCACATGTTGCTCCACCTGGTCGCGGAAATCTGCCGCAAATATTTCGCGCATTTTTGGATGAGTTGCAAAGAAGCAGACAGAACGTCCGGGGTGGTAAGTGCGCTGTAGCAACGCCTCGCGCAGATCGAGCAGGTTTATTTCCTGCGCTACCTCAAAACGCAACGCATTGATGGTGTTGCGCTTGTTGCGGCGGCAGTGGGTATACCGCCGGTACAAATTCTCAAGCGATAAATCAAGGGCGATCATTATCCGGGGCGAACAGCCAAGGCTGTGTTGATAAGTGTTAATTAACAACATACAATCCGGCCATGATAAAAACCTTTCGTCATAAGGGGCTGGAAACCTTCTTTCGAACAGGGAGCAAGGCAGGCATACAGCCGCACCATGCCGTAAAGCTGCGAGTAATGTTGACCATGCTGGACAGTGCAAAACACCCTGATGATATGAACGCGCCGGGCTGGAAATTGCACCCCCTGACTGATGCCCTTACCGGGCATTATGCCGTGGCAGTAAACGGTAACTGGCGCATGGTCTTCACCTTCGATGGTGAAAATGCCGAGCTGGTGGATTACTTGGATTATCACTAGGAGACAATGAAATGAGCAGAATGCACAATCCGGCGCACCCCGGTGCAGTGTTGCGGGAATGGTTGCCCGAAGGTATGACGGTAACAAGTGCGGCAAAGGAATTGCAAGTTTCCCGCGTCACGCTTTCCAAGGTATTGAATGGGAATAGCGGAATAACAGCGCAAATGGCCTTGCGCCTTTCTGCGTGGCTGGGCACTTCCCCCGATGTTTGGATGGGGATGCAAACACAGTTTGACCTTTGGCAAGCCGGGCAACAGCCAAGCCCGAATATCAAACCGCTGGAAAGACAAGCGGCATAACGAATATGAGCAAATCATCCCGCCCCCCATGGTGATGCAGTGGTGGAACTACTGAACGAAGACCCGGCCTTTGCTGATAAATACCTTGCCCGCCGCACTGAATAAAATCAACCAACCCGGAGGCCGTGATGGGCGTTGCTGGCCTGAAATTATCGGTACACCAATAGAGAAATCAAACATGGCACTGATAATGCCCACACCGGAAGAAGATGCGCAAATTACCGCTGCCGCACTGACCGACCCTGACACAGGGGGACGTACAGGGCGGCAAAAAAGATAAGCGGGCAGAAGCGGTACAAGAAGCCGGAAAGGGTAAATTCGCCCCGTCAAAGCCGCCGAAGCTCAAACTGATAGACCTGGCTGGTGAGTGACGAAGATGCGACCCAACCGACAATAAAATTACCAAGCAAACTAAAAACGAAAATAAACAAAATTGCACACACTGCTGGTTTGAACTATGGCGAACAGACAAAGCGTAGATTACCGGCCGAAATTGAAAAACTCTTGACTGCTGGTGCTGAGATAATCCGGCGGTTTGTCTTTTGTGGGGCGGGTGGTGAGTGGCGCTGTATTGAGCGAATTTTCATACACCAGCCTTACATGACCACAAAACCACTTGACGTGAATAAGGCCTGCATCGCTGCAAGCCTTATTCTATATGGTGGGTCGTCAGGGACTTGAACCCCGGACCAAAGGATTATGAGTCCTCTGCTCTAACCAACTGAGCTAACGACCCGAAACTTTTTTGAAGTACCTATCAAATGTACTCTATTATAAATAATTAACTCTCGCCGTCGAGAAAGCTTTTCAGCTTGTCTGAGCGAGATGGATGACGGAGCTTGCGTAATGCCTTCGCCTCAATCTGGCGGATGCGTTCGCGTGTCACATCAAATTGCTTACCTACCTCCTCAAGGGTGTGGTCAGTATTCATTTCTATACCGAAGCGCATACGCAGCACCTTGGCTTCGCGCGGTGTAAGCGAATCAAGAATATCTTTAGTGACATTGCGCAAGCTATCGTATACCGCCGCCTCAATGGGTGCCAAAGTATTTGAATCCTCAATAAAATCACCCAGATGCGAATCGTCATCGTCGCCTACTGGGGTTTCCATGGAAATCGGTTCCTTGGCAATCTTCAAGATCTTGCGGATCTTGTCTTCAGGCATTTCCATCTTTAGCGCCATAACTGCAGCATCCGCTTCCAGCCCGGTTTCCTGCAAAATTTGGCGCGAAATGCGATTCATCTTGTTGATTGTTTCAATCATGTGCACCGGGATGCGTATTGTGCGAGCCTGATCGGCAATGGAACGCGTAATGGCTTGACGTATCCACCATGTTGCGTAAGTCGAAAATTTGTAGCCACGGCGGTATTCGAACTTGTCCACCGCTTTCATCAGGCCAATGTTGCCTTCCTGGATCAGGTCGAGGAACTGCAGACCACGGTTGGTGTATTTCTTGGCGATGGAGATTACCAGTCGCAGATTGGCCTCGATCATATCGCGCTTGGCTCGGCGTGCCTTGGCTTCGCCGTTGGTCATTTGCTTATTGATTTCTTTCAAATCGCGAATGGGAATGCCCACACTTTGCTGCAAATCAAGCAGCTTTTGTTGTTGCTCTACGATGGCAGCCTCGAAACGTGACAGTGTTTCACTATAAGGTTTTTTTGCAGCCACTTCGCGCGCGACCCAATCTAGCCGCTCTTCGTTGCCTGGAAAGGTCGTAATAAAATGTGAACGCGGCATACGTGCCTTAGTAACGCATAGCAGTTGAATAATACGCTCATGGCTGCGTACTTCTTCCACCAAACGGCGCATCGTGTCGCAAAGTGAATCTACCTGCTTGGCAGAAAAACGGAATTGCGTGAGCTCATTGGTAATCTGCTCCTGCAGCTTGTTGTATTGTGCGCTTCTGTAACCATACTTTTCATAAGCTTTGCCGATCTTGATAAAGAGCTCGCGAATGATTGCGAAACGTTCCAGCGCATCTATCTTGAGTTTGGCCAGATTGGCTGCAGCAACAGCCTCAGCATCTTCTTCGCTGTCTTCTACATCCTCTTCATCATCCTCCTCCATGGCTTCATCGCTAGGCTCCTCTAAAGCGATTATGGTTTCATCTTCAGGCTCAATGAATCCATCGACAATTTCGTCAATACGCAATTCTTCACGTGTTACTTTATCAACTAACACGAGAATTTCTGCAATGGTGGTTGGACAGGAAGAAATCGCCTGAATCATGTGCTTCAGGCCTTCCTCAATGCGTTTGGCAATGACGATTTCATCTTCGCGCGTAAGTAAGCCCACTATGCCCATTTCGCGCATATACATGCGCACCGGGTCAGTGGTACGGCCAAATTCAGAGTCTACTGTAGAAAGCGCTGCCTCAGCAGCTTCCACCGCATCTTCGTCGGCCACCACAGGTGGCGCGTCAGACATAATCTGATTTTCAGCATCGGGAGCCTCGTCGCACACGGTGATACCCATGTCGTTGATCATGCTGACAACGCCTTCGATCTGCTCGGCTTCCAACATTTCTGGCAGATGATCATTGATTTCGCCAAAAGTCAGATAGCCGCGCTCTTTGCCTAGGATGATCAACGCCTTAAGGCGCGTGCGCCGTGCCTCAATATCCTGCAACAGCACTACAGGGTCAGCAATCTGCTTACTAATTGATGCTTGTTTGGCTGAAATCGGTGTTTTTTTGTCTTGCTGAGTTGCCATATTCGATGGATTCCCATTTAATTAAATGAGTTAAAACATTGCAGGTTAAAACAATGTGTTTGAAAAGGGGGCGGATTATACCCGATTTTAAAAAAATTTTCCGCGCACCAATTCCGCAATAGCTTCATTTGAGTACACTGCGTTGTAATAGTTGCAAATAGAGCGATCGTTCTTGTTCGTCTAAGCCTTTCAGACCTGTGCTATGCATTTTTACATGTAGAGCCTGCAATTGCTGTTTGCGCTGTTCATTGCGTAATCTGATTAATACGTCTTGAAACTCTGCTACAACATCAAAAGTTTCACCCCATTGCATAATTTCAGCTTGCTCTGATGCCAATAATAACTCATGCTCCGTGCCTTGAAAATTCTGGATCATGGCTGCACTGCTTATAGCGCCTGCTTGCGTGCGCGACCATTCGGCTAGCGCAGTAATCGCCGCGGCTTCCGCCCCTACAGCCATCCAATTTTCTGGCACCTCTCGCGCCAGATCGGGTTGAAATAATATACAGCGTAGTAACACGCGCAAGTTTGACGTCACAGGGCGTGCCGCTTTTTGTGGCGCGCGACGTGGCGAAGCACCTATCGGCTTAATCGCATAAAGCGCTTCCAATTCCGCCTGGGTTATCCCAGCTAGCACTGCTATTTCCTTACGCAGCAAAAGCGCAGTAGTGGGCGCAGAAATAACTGTCAGCAAAGGTTTGGCGTGCTGCAACAAAGCAGTGCGCCCTTCTTGGGTATGCAGGTCAACTTTCGCGGATAATTCACGCAACACATAACTGGACAGGGGCAAAGCCTCTTGCAGTAGTTGCTCAAATGCCAATGTTCCATGCTCTCGCACAAAGCTATCTGGATCATGTCGCGAAGGCAGAAACAGAAATCCGATGTGCTTTCCATCTACTAATTGTGGTAGTGCATTCTCCATCGCGCGCCACGCCGCGCGCTGCCCAGCAGCATCACCATCAAAACAGAACATCACTTTATCGGTCAAACGCAGCATTTTTTGCACATGGTAGGGTGTCGTCGCCGTTCCCAGTGTGGCAACGGCGTATTCAATACCATGCTGGGCAAGTGCTACCACATCCATGTAGCCTTCTACTACCAATATCTGTCGACTGGTGCGTATTGCTTTCAGCGCTTGGAACAGGCCGTATAACTCGCGTCCTTTTTCAAATAACGCGGTCTCCGGCGAGTTTAGGTACTTGGGATCACCCGAATCCAGCACTCGTCCACCAAAGCCGATCACTTGGCTGCGCATATTCACAATGGGAAACATGATGCGGTCGCGAAAACGGTCATACCGTTTGCCATCCTCGTTTTCTATTACGAGACCAGTTTCCAAGAGGCTACTGTCCTGATAGTTAGCAAATACACTTCCCAAATTTTGCCAACCCTCCGGTGCATAGCCAATGCCAAATCGTAACGCTATTTCGCCACTTAAGCCGCGCCGCTTAAGATAGTCGATAGCAGGTGCCGACAGTTTGAGCTGATCGCGATAGTAACGCGTTGCAGACAGCATTATTTCGTACAAATCAGGTGAATACTTTTGTTGCTGCGCATGTTCCGGCATAGGCGCTTCGCTCGGCACCACCACACCAGCACTGCGCGCCAATTCTTCCACCGCATCAACAAAACCCAACCCTCCATGCTCCATGACAAAACCTATAGCCGTACCATGCGCGCCGCAGCCAAAGCAGTGATAAAATTGCTTGCCTTGGCTGACAGTAAATGAGGGAGATTTTTCATTATGGAAAGGACAGCAGGCAATATAATTAGCGCCTGCTTTTTTAAGCGGAACGTAACGCTCAATAACATCCACAATGTCGAGGCGGTTGAGCAAATCATGAATGAAGTTTTTTGGAATCATCCTAGCTCCGCCTCGCATTTTACTAATGCGTTATTCACACCTAGAAGTAATTACTTGTTTATTAATAAGTAATTTGTGACAAATCATATCCACTGCAACTATCATAGTCATGATAGGCGAACGACTGTAGTTATAAGGTAATGGGTATGATTTTATAGTGCGAATTCAGCATGCGTTCGCATTGCTTAATGCAATACTTAAAACGATTAATTTAAATGCCTGGAGATAAACGCGCCTTCACCAGCGTTGAAACTTTGCTCATATCTACTCGACCCGCCAATTTCGTCCTAAGCAACGCAATCACCTTGCCCATTTCTTGGGCGCTCTGAACACCACTACTGGCAATTGCATCGTTGACTGCAACTTCTACTTCGGCTTCAGTCATCTGCTGCGGCATATATATCTGCAATATACTGATTTCAAACTTCTCGATGTCGGCCAACTCTTGCCGAGCTGCTGCTTCGAACTGGGTAATGGAATCGCGCCGTTGCTTGATCATTTTATTAATGACTGCAATTACGTCGGCATCTGATAACTCGATGCGCTCATCAACCTCGCGTTGTTTGATTGCGGCCAGCAACAAGCGTATAGCGCCAAGGCGCACAGAATCCTTGGCGCGCATGGCCGCCTTCATATCTTCTCTGATTTGCTGCGTCAAATTCATGTTGAGTGCAATCTCGCGGGAAATTTAACAGCAGGCTCCGCGTCAACGCGTAGCCGCTAGAGTTGAGATTAATATAGCTTTGGTGGCAGTACTTGGCTGCGCAAGCGCTTGTAATGCCGTTTCACGGCAGCAGCCAGCTTGCGTTTACGTTCAGCAGTAGGTTTCTCATAGAATTCGCGAGCGCGCAATTCAGTTAACAAACCAGTCTTTTCCACTGATCGCTTGAAACGGCGCATAGCCACTTCAAACGGCTCATTTTCCTTAACACGCACAGTCGTCATAAACAAACCACCCTCAACAAAAAATTAAGGGCAGGATTCTACCAAAATATCACCCTGTTCCACAACCTGAATTTAGAAGTTCTTTTGAAAAGCATTGCAAACGATTGAGAATCACCTTAACTTATCGTCTTAACAATGAGAGACACGCTACCAGTTTTATATCATGCAGAAGACTGCTATGGTATTGGTTAAAAAGTTATGTTATGACGCATTTTTCAAGATAAATTCTAAAATGCTCGTTCTTCCTGACTTAAAACTTACGAAAATTGTGACATTGAGCTGAAAATTTATAAAAAGGTAATAGCAATATGAAAGCATGTGTCAAATGGGTAGAGCATGGTTCCTTCTTAGGCGAAACCGAAAGCGGTCATGCCATCCTGATGGATGGCCCTCCCGAAGGCGGCGGTCGAAATCTTGGGCCGCGACCAATGGAGCTAGTACTGCTCGGCACGGGTGGCTGCACCACTTACGACGTTATGCATATCCTTAAGAAAAGCCGCCAGCAAGTGACTAATTGTGTAGTAACAATAGAAGCCGAACGTGCTGCGGAAGACCCCAAAGTCTTTACCAAAATCCACTTTCACTTTATCGTGACCGGCAAAGATCTCAAACTAGAACAAGTTGGGCGCGCCATTCAACTCTCTGCGGAAAAATACTGCTCAGCCTCTATTATGCTAAACAAGACGGCAGTCATTACACACGATTTTGAGGTAATTCAGGAAGAACCTTAAGCAATTAAAAAACAGCCCTTCTCTAATTTTTTTAATTTATTCTTAATAATTAATAACAAATAGCCTTATAACGATATATACTTACGCACGCTAAGCTACAACCGAATTGTTAGTAATTTTATAATTACTAACAAATTTAAATGGTTACGTAATTATTATCATTTTGGTAGCTTCAGTTGAAGCTTGAGAAGTTTGATTAAATAGGTTAAGTTTAACGTACCAATACCATGTAACAGTGACAACTTAAAGGGTTTTCTAATAAAAAACCATCATAACATTTTAGGGAGGTAACAATTATGAAGCTCAAAAACAGAACATTATTACAACAAATGTCATTAATGATTTCTCCACTGGCATTACTTGCTCTGGCTCCTGCAGCATACTCAGCAGACAGTTTTACCGATGCCGTAACGGGCGGTAAGGTTACTGCCAATTTGCAATACCGTTATGAAAATGTTAACCCAGATAATGCGTTGAGGACCGCACATGCTTCAACTGCCCGGTTACGTTTGGGTTATGAGACAGCAGAGTATATGGGTTTCGGTGCTATGGTTCAAATGGAGCATATCACAGGCAACAGTGCTTATAACAGCACGGTAAATGGCAAAACTCAATATGCTGTTGTGGCTGATCCAGAAGTCACTGAAATCAATCAAGCCTACATCAGTTACAGTGGCGTGCCCCAAACAAAATTAAAGCTTGGTCGTCAGGTCATTACATATGACAACCATCGTTGGGTTGGCAATGTCGTTTGGCGCCAAAACTGGCAAACGTATGATGGCTACACAGCTGTCAACCAATCACTGCCTAACACTACAATATCGGCAGCTTACGTTACCAATGTCAACCGTGTGTTCAGTGATGCCAACCCTACTCAAGGTAACCATCACATGCAATCCCCTCTCATTAACGTAAAATACTCGGGGTTGGGCTTTGCTGATGTGGTTGGTTATGGTTATTTCCTGGATTATGATTCTTCAGCGGCAGCTTTTGGCTTGAATAATTCAACACAAACAGTGGGTCTCCGACTTACAGGCCATGCTCCAATGGCTGGCAACAACCTTCTATATACTGCAGAGTATGCGACCCAGTCCGACTATAAAAGTAACCCGAATAACTACCGTGTCCACTACTCCTTGCTAGAGGGCGGCGTAGATGTGAAGGTTGCCACTTTCAAAGTTGGCTATGAAGTGCTCAGTAGCAATGGACGGCAATCGCTCCAGACACCATTGGCTACCTTATTTGCATTTAATGGATGGGCTGATCAGTTTCTCGCAACACCGACCAAAGGCCTTCAAGATGTTTACGTATCTGCAAGGACAAATTTAGCCGGTATGGTTTCCGGCGTTGTTTTGGGAGCCGACTATCATGACTTCAGAGCGGATAGTGGCAGTCAAAAATACGGAACAGAAGTGGATCTAATCGCGGAGAAAGCAATCGACAAGACTTATTCCGTCGGCACCAGGGCTGCTTTCTTTAATGCAAAATCATCTTATACTGCCCTTGTTGATGTGAATAAATTCTGGTTGTATGCATCAATGAATTTCTAGTTTCTTATGCAAGCTTTATGAAATGTACGCCTTCTGCTTGTCTTTTACGAGTGGGCGTATAGTATGAAATTTTAGGGGTACGTTTTCGTACCCCTATTATTTTGTCTAAAATCGACGGTAGTTGGGTACGAGTAGTTCTTTCCAAATGCCTACCTTGCCCCACAAACTCGCGGCAAGATGCGCATTCACTCCGATTTCCCGCTAATCTTTACTTCGACGACCCCCTTCAAAAACCTCTTAGCTGTAGAGAATCTGAAGTCTTCTGTCAAACACAAGACAGATACTCGATGCAACGCCCTACCAGATAGTGATAACATGCTGCGCGGGTTACAGTTAAATTTGTGCAGGAATATTTCTCAATTTTTGAGGCCTCCACCAAGGAGAATTTTTGAATTATCAGCCGCTTATTCTCGCTTCTACTTCGATTTACCGTAGTGAGCTATTGGGACGCCTGAAAATCCCATTTCAAATTACTGCTCCTGACATAGACGAAACTTCTTTACCTGGTGAAAGTGCTAAACAAGTCGCATGGCGACTTTCGCGTGAAAAAGCGCGTGCAGTGGCGACCCATTATCCAGACGCGCTGATTATAGGCTCAGATCAGGTCGCATTATTGGGTGAACAGCAACTAGGCAAACCGCTTACGCATGAAAATGCTGTACGCCAATTGCGTACTATGCGTGGACACAGCGTATATTTTTATACTGCACTAACCCTGCTGAATGCGCGCAATGACGAAACTCAAACTGAAATTGCCACAAATTGCGTCAGCTTTCGCAATTTTAGCGACCACGAAATCGAATCCTATTTACGTAAAGAGCAGCCTTATCAGTGCGCAGGCAGCGCGAAATCAGAGGGTTTGGGCATCGCACTTATTAGTCGGATGGAGGGTGACGACCCTACTGCTCTAATCGGACTGCCTCTTATTTTATTGGTGTCCATGCTTAGAAATCAGGGGGTTTCAATCTTGTAATTACCCTATTTAACATTAAGTCTTAAGAATCGGCTTAAATTATTTTTAACTACTTGTAATAATGTATTACTTTATGAATTGAACGATGTGAGTCAACAAGGATATTGCTTAATAACTCGCACTACCTGACTCACTTTAGAGGTATCCTTTACACGCTATTATTAGTTATTTAACTTGGCTTTCAGGCGTTTATTCATGCAGGGAGAGTGGCGAATTTAGTTGCAGTAGCGCTGCATTTCTGGTATTAAAGCGCGTTTTTTAAATTTTGTTTGAATGTTTTTGGAGATATTCGATGTCGGTACAACCCACAAAGCCTGCTACCCCCTACAAAACAAAGAAGGGGGAAACCTATATGAACCCTAAACAACTGGATCATTTCCGCAGCATTTTGAACAACATCAAGATTGGGCTAGGTGAAGAAATTGACCGTACGGTACACTCTATGCAGGATGATGCCACAGTGTTTGCCGATCCGAATGATCGCGCAAGTCAAGAATCAGACATGACTTTAGAGCTACGTAATCGTGATCGTGAAAGCAAACTGATCAAGAAGATCAACGAAATATTGGCCAAAATAAATAACGGGGATTATGGATACTGTGAAAATTGTGGCATAGAAATTGGACTGAACCGCTTAGAAGCGCGACCGACCGCCACGTTGTGCATAGACTGCAAAACACTGGATGAGATCCGCGAAAGACAAGTCGCTAGATAATCTTTTACGTAAGCAACCCTCGATATTGTTGCAGGCTAAGAAATGGACACCAATGTTTTGTTCAACTTGAAATGGTGGTGTCCAATGCAGCAAAGAATACCGAAAACGATAGGGTAAATTTAGGACTTATCGAGGCTCCCTAAAAACTGCCATCTCCAAGAGTCAGCACACATTTGCGCTATACTGCGCTCAGCTCTCCAGCCAAGCTCGCGTTCTGCCAGCGTAGCGTCTGCGTAACATGTAGCGATATCCCCTGGGCGACGCCCCACGACTTTATAGGGTATGTTCCTCCCGCTGGCTTGCTCAAAGGCGCGCACCATCTCCAAGACGCTATTACTCCGCCCCGTGCCCAAATTATAGGTGGCCACTCCAGTTTGATAAGCCAGCTTTTTAAGCGTTTTGACATGGCCAATAGCAAGATCAACAACATGAATATAATCTCTCATACCTGTCCCATCAATGGTTGGATAGTCATCCCCATAAATTGACAGCACCTCACGCTGACCTTGCGCCACTTGCGCAATATAAGGGAGCAGATTATTCGGAATATCAGTGGGATCCTCGCCAATCAAACCGCTTTCATGCGCGCCTATAGGATTAAAATAACGAAGCAACGCAATTCGCCATGATGGGTCAGCTATTGCAAGATCACGGAGCACTTCCTCGACCATCAACTTACTTCTTCCATATGGATTGGTCGCACTAAGCGGAAAGTTCTCCAAAATTGGAACGGTAGCAGGATCACCGTAAACTGTAGCAGAAGAAGAAAAAACAAGTGTTTTTATCCGTGCCTCAGCCATCATTTCAAACAACACCAAACTGCCATAGACATTATTGTCATAGTAGCGTAACGGTTGTGCCACAGATTCGCCTACCGCTTTCAAACCAGCAAAATGAATTACCGCATCAAAATTATGTCGTGCAAAAAGTGCTTGCATCGCTTGCCGATCACGAATATCAGCCTCAACAAATCCCGGCCGACGCCTAACTATTCGCTCAATACGATCAAGAACCTTTGCCTTACTATTACTAAAATTGTCAACAATCAAAATTTCGAATCCAGCCAGCATCAGCTCAACAACCGTATGCGAGCCGATATAGCCGGTTCCACCTGTTACTAAAATCATTCTGCTTCCTTTTTTGTCAGTGGCAGACTCCAGCTTGAAGAGAGAGTTTTGTAAGTTTGTTTATGAGGCAAGGCACATGAATATCGTTGTTTCTTATACTACCCAGTAAAAGAATAACCAATCAGGAGCGATGCTTTTTATCTTGACACCAAAAATTACGAAATGGATAGCATCTTCATTATCAGATGCTTATCCTTTTAAAACATGTTTCATCATTTTGCCCATTTCAGCCGGGTTACGAGTGATATGTATGCCACATTCTTCCATCACCTCCAGCTTGTTCTCGGCACCGCCCTGCCCCCCAGTAATAATTGCACCAGCATGTCCCATACGCTTACCGGGTGGCGCGGTAAGCCCAGCAATGAAGCCAACCACGGGCTTTTGCATATTGCTCTTGATCCAGCGCGCGCATTCCTCTTCATCACTACCACCAATTTCGCCCACCATCACCACAGCATCGGTCTCTGGGTCATCGTTGAACAATTTCATTACCTGCAAATGCTTCATACCATTGATCGGATCGCCGCCTATTCCGACACAAGAAGATTGCCCGAAGCCCAGCTCGGTCAGTTGCCATACCGCCTCATAAGTCAGCGTTCCCGAACGCGACACCACGCCAATACGTCCCTTACGATGAATATGCCCAGGCATAATACCAATTTTTATTTCGTCCGGTGTAATCAGTCCTGGACAATTCGGGCCTATCAGCAGCGTCTTCTTGCCCTGCATTTTGTAACGAGTGCGTAGCATGTCATGCTCGGGTATGCCTTCTGTGATGCAGATCACCAACTCCAGCCCTGCTTCCACCGCCTCATCAATCGCCGCAGCAGCATAGGGAGGTGGCACATAAATCACTGAGACTGTTGCTCCGGTTTGCGCGCTTGCTTCCATTACACTGTTAAATACTGGAATGCCTTCATAGCTTTGTCCGGCCTTGCCGGGTGTCACTCCTGCAACAAAACAATTCGCTCCATTTGCATAATTCTTACAATGCAAAGTATGAAACTGGCCGACTTTACCAGTCATACCTTGCGTCATTACTTTCGTATCTTTGTTAATAAGAATGGACATTATGCCCCCTTTGCCGCAGCTACAACTTTTGCTGCCGCATCTGCCATATCACCGGCCGAAATAATTGGCAGGCCAGATTCAGCCAGAATTTTTTTTCCGAGATCAACGTTAGTACCTTCCAGGCGTACCACTAATGGTACTTTCAAATGCACTTCGCGCGCTGCTGCCACTACACCTTCGGCAATCACATCGCACTTCATAATTCCGCCGAAGATATTTACCAATATTGCGCGCAAATTCGAATTTCTCAACATCAATTTGAACGCTTCAGTTACTTTTTCCTTGCTGGCACCACCACCTACGTCAAGAAAATTCGCTGGCAGGCCGCCGTACAGCTTGATGATATCCATAGTCGCCATGGCTAGCCCGGCACCATTCACCAGGCAACCGATGTTGCCATCCAGTGAAATATAGCTAAGGCCGAATTCTGAAGCTTCAACTTCGGCTGGGTCTTCTTCATCCAGATCGCGTAACGCCACAATCTCTGGATGACGAAAGAGCGCATTACTATCGAAATTAATTTTTGCATCCAGCGCCAGTAAATTCTGATCCACCGTCAGCACCAGCGGATTGATCTCCACCAGTATTGCATCCTTTTCCATGAATGCCCGGTACAAGCCTTGCAGACAGGCTCGAGCCTGAGCAAGTGCAGCATTCGGGATGCCAATCAGTCGCGCCACAGTATTTGCCTCAGCATCAGTCAGCCCTGACGAAGGGTTTATCCATACCTTGTGAATTTTATCAGGCGAATGTTCAGCTACCGCCTCGATTTCCATTCCTCCCTCGCTACTGGCCATAAGCACGACACTCTGCTTGCTACGGTCTATTACCATCCCTACGTAATACTCTTTGGCAATCTGCACGCCCTCCTCAATTAGCAAACGTCTAACCAATTGCCCATCAACATTAGTCTGGTGCGTAGCCAACTTCATGCCAAGAATCTTTGCAGCATGCATGCCAACATCCTGCATCGAATTCGCCACCTTAACCCCGCCACCTTTGCCACGTCCACCGGCATGAATCTGCGCTTTCACCACCCACACCGAGCCACCCAACTTCTGCGCAGCGGCAATGGCCTCATCCACGCTGAAGCACACCGTTCCGCGTGGGGTCGGCACACCATGCTGACGGAGGATTTCCTTGGCCTGATATTCGTGAATTTTCATGTTTGACTCAGTACCCTATTTCGTGCGCAAACTAGACGATGCGCTACAGACACAATACTACTTAATTATCGCTCACTCTGAAATATAACATATTGATTTAATTTTAATAATCGTTAATGTTTTAATATAGACCCCGACTGAATTTTATATTATTCAACTCAATCTATTGATTATAAAGGAAACTCACAGTCACACCGAGATCCAAAATGCACGAAAAAATACACACCAGATAAGTATATACGAGACATCTACAGAACGCGAAAACGGCGTGGCAAACACCGTCGGTGTGGGAAGTGCATCCCGGTTCAAATTCATCTCGATTGCTAAAAACAATAATATTGGCCCAACCGCTTGTGCGTCGCAGAAGCTGCGCACCTTGCTCTATATAGCGGATAATCCCCAACGAAAAATTAGTTGATGAAATCATCACGCGTTACCCCGACATTCTTAATGCTGGCAGCAGTGAGCGGCCATGCAATATCAAGAACGGTCTGGCGGCGTTATTCTTCCACTATCTCACTAAACCGATCCAGGTCCATGAGCTCCTAAACATTTTGGACAAAGTATTGATGTTTGAAAATAAAGGGGCTAAGTAGCTCAAAAAACGCTCGGTGCGTTCGCAATTTTAACGCCGACATCCTGAATAAGCTGATGAAATTGACACCAACGTTTTGTTATATTTGAAATAGCGGTATCAAATGAAATGACGATTACTGAAAACGAAATGCAACCGAATTGAAAGTAGCATTTGGCGACAATGTGATCACGCATCACTGCGATTAATTCTGTTATGTTCGCTGAAGCTCACCAAATTCAGATTGGTAGCACTAACACAGTTCTGTCGATATTATTTCTCACGTCCATCATCCAACCTCTTTACAATAGCCGTAGTCTTTCATATAGCGCATCATGACCCAAAACCGCGAACATCATTACACTGAAAATGTGCAGGAACATCTGCACCAGGTGCAAAGCCTGCTGGATAAGCACGCTCTGGTCGAAATGCTGGCGCGCAAGCAGGAAATGCCTCGCCAAGAACGTCACGAGTTGTTGGGCAGCATACTGCACAAACAGCATCTAGCCGAGCTGCAAAATAAACTTAGCAAACTACATTCTTCCGATATCGCTTTTATCTTGGAGGCGCTACCCATTGAGCAGCGCTTGCTGGTATGGGATCTGGTCAAGGCTGATCGTGACGGCGAAATCTTGATCGAAGTTTCCGATGCAGTGCGTGAATCATTAATTGCCACCATGAGTCGCGAGGAACTGCGCGAGGCGGCGGAGCAGCTTGATACTGACGAGATCGCCGATTTGGCGCATGATTTGCCACATGCAGTGATGCGCGATGTATTTAAATCACTCACCATTGAAGAGCGCGAGCAATTGCGCGCAGCGATGTCCTATCCGGAAGACGCGGTAGGCGCACTGATGGATTTTGATATGGTAACTATCCGCGAGGATGTCACTCTGGAAGTAGTGTCACGTTATCTGCGCCGTTTCGACGAGATGCCAGATCATACTGACCAGCTATTTGTAGTGGATAGAGACGACATTTTTAAGGGTGTGTTGCCACTTAATCGCTTGTTGGTGAACGAACCGGATGTGCCCGTTAGCCAGCTGATGCTAACTGACACCATCAAATTGCATTCGGATGACAAGGCGGAGCAAGCAGCACAGGCATTTGAGCGTTATGACTTAGTTTCTGCACCCGTGATAGAAGAAGATGGGAAGTTAGTTGGTCGCGTTACCGTGAACACGGTAATGGACTATATTCGTGCAGAATCGGAAAGCGACATATTAAATACAGCCGGTTTGCGTGAAGAAGAAGATATCTTTGCTTCGGTATGGAAAAGCGTAAAAAACCGCTGGATGTGGCTGGCGCTAAATCTGTGTACAGCATTCTTTGCCTCGCGCGTGATAGGCGAATTCGAAAATACCATCGAAAAACTTGTCGCACTCGCGGCGCTAATGCCTATTGTGGCAGGCATTGCTGGTAACTCGGCAAACCAGACCGCCACTATTATCATCCGCTCGCTAGCGCTGGGGCAAATTAACCAAGCTAATACACGGCGATTAATTGGTAAAGAGCTCACCATAGGTGGACTAAACGGCCTGATTTGGGGTGGCATAGCCGGACTGTTCGCTTACGTCCTATATAAGAGCGTACTGCTTGGCGTGATTTTAACTGGTGCTATGGTGCTCAATCTAGTCCTTGGCGCGTTGGCTGGCTTGCTGATACCGTTGTCCATGCAGCGTATGGGGCGTGACCCAGCCATCGGCTCCAGTGTATTACTTACCGCTATTACCGACAGCGGCGGTTTCTTTATTTTCCTTGGGCTCGCGGCTCTATTTTTGATCCATTGAATTCCACATTTACGATTTTGTGATGCGGCGCCAAGAACGATGCGTTTTTTTGAAGATACCGTTGGTAAAGCGGTGTCGATTGCGCATTTTGAAACGCAGATGAAAAATAGTTAAGCGCGGTTGTTGTTGAGCGGATGACAATGATTGAACGCGCCCTGCCATAAATCAATGGGATGGACGCATATCCTCAACGTAAACGCCAAAATTCCGGTATAAATCATCTTAAAGGATGCTGTTTCGCGGTAAAATCCGCTATCCGATTTTCAGATGCAGTCTTTAAATCGATGATAGTAGTATAGTGGCAACTCAATGAGTCAATAGAATACTGTAGGCATTTTTTGTTAGGGGAAACGAAATGAAAATCCTTGGGCCACTAATACTTGTAGGTTTTTTCATTTTTGGTATATTTGTCTTGGCCAATTGGAACGCGCTGACAACCCCGGCCACGCTTTCCTTCGTGGCCTTCAGTTTCGAGGCGCCTTTGGGCCTTTTGTTCCTGGGCATTATTTTAGTATTTGCGGCGTTTTTTATTGCTTACGTCCTCATCCTTCGCACTACCATGCTGATGGATGCGTCCCGTTATGCACGTGAACTTAAAGCTCAACAACAACTGGCCGAGAAGGCCGAGGCCTCGCGGCTAAGCGAACTGCGCAAACAACTCGATCATGAGTTTGCGCAGTTGCGGGAAGCGGCAGATCAATCCCGAGTTTCATTTAGTGCTCAGACAGATGGGGTAGAAGAAGTGTTACGCAACCTTATTGAAGAAACTAGCCGCAGCCAGTTGGCATATTTAGGCGAGATTGAAGACAAGCTCGACCGGAGTTTGGCGCGCCCGATGAGCGAAAAATAAAAACGGCACCTCCCGGCAGGCGCCGATTAGAAGCAGGCACGGGCTAAGGTATGGGTCAATTGCGAGTCGGCATGGGCAAGGAGAGCATCTGTGGACTCATCGGTGCGACTGTATGATGGGTAGCCATATGCGCTACCGGAATATCGACGACCTGCCTGATCTTGCTTGCGACATTTTCTCCCCCAGAGGGCGTTGATCATCTATCGTGAAATTTTTAATAGCACTTGGAAACAATAAACTAACACCACAAGCATCGTGAAAACGCCAGCGGGGAAGGTACAGCATACCGCGTATATACTATTTATGGCTATGCTCAGATTACCCTGAATAGCACTCCTAACCTTTTCCATAAAGTAACATAGCATGGCAACCAGGCACGAGGCCGAGAAATACTCCTTTGGGCACATGCAACTTCTCTTTTCACCTCTGGTTGAAGCTGATCTGTGTACAGGATCAGGAGGAACTGGGAAAAGGTACCAAAAGCAAAACTAAGCACACTATAGCGTATCGGAAATCTCAATCCAGCGGAATTAGCCGATAACCTTCATTCTTGCTGTTCCACGATACGAAAACACCTCGGGCACTGCTTAATAAAAACGGGAAGTCAGTTCCACTCGCACTTTCAGCGATTGATTTGGCCGGAGACCAAGTTTGCCCACCATCGATTGACTGCATCACTAGAAGTTGCGTTTTTGACCCATCATACTCAGTCCAGGTCAAGACGACATGCTTGCCCAGAGCCAAGATATCAGGATGACTTGGCAGTTTTTTTGCCGTGCCGAACAGCAAAGGCGCTGAGAAACTCTGTCCCTGATCAGATGAATAAGCATAGAACAAACCTTGGCGGGCGCTGCCGCGCGTAAACCAGGCAATATGGTAGTGACCGTCGTCACCAATGGAAATTGCAGGTCCATTTTCAGGACAGCCCTTGATCTTCCATTCGTCAAAGGTGACACGCCACGATAGCGATTCTTTGTCATTAGCTCGCATCCTGGCAAGACCATGATCTCGGATGCCGCCTGGATAAATGAAACGCGCGAATAAAATAGGCTGGTCTTCATTATCAAAAGCTACAGCAATACGGCAGCATTCACAAAGTGTGTCGGAGAGTTTTCGATTGATGAAACCAAGACTGTTCTGACCGTCAATGGTTGTGTAATAAACCGCGTTTCCAGGTTGCCTCCAGTCGGTACGATCGCGTTCGTCAAGCCAGAAGACATAAGCTTGACCGGATGAATTTAAAGCCAAGCGGCCTTGAAAAGAATTTGCTTCGGATGCTTTGTCGCTCAATGGTTTTGGCGTTGAAAAACTGTGCCCATTATCGGTAGATGTACTGAAAAACAGGGTTGCAGGTTGAGTGCCCTCAGCCGAATAAATAACGGAAATTCTTCCGTTACGATCAACGACGATGCCTGGCCGGTTTTCACCGCTCACCTTGATGCGCAGCGATTCTTTATTGATACGCACAGGCGCGCTGAAGGTCTTGCCCAGATCGGTTGAATAATCAACATATACATGCCATTTTTCCGGCACGACCCGCCACAAGCGATTATCGGGGCCAAAAGCGGCGGTAACGAACAGGCCTCCGCTCTTAGGATTGTGTGTTAAATCGGCTGTTTTGGCCTTTGAATCATTATGATGGCCATAGCTAACCGTGCTAAACGCTATTGTGCCGAGCAGCAATAAATAACTAAACAGCTGACAACTGCTTAGCGATAGAGATTCGAGGGTTTCCTTTACAATTGTTATATGACTGATTTTAATGGATCTCTCGGCAATCGGGTAATCTGACAAAGTCATTTTATGGTTGGCCCAGAATCTGTAAGAATAGTAAGTGCTGCAAAAAATCGCTAGAACGCAACAACGAAGCGGTAAGTGATGCGGTAATCTGGTGGTGTTTGATAACCGTTGATATTTTTGACAATCGGTGTCCCTATTGATAAGGCAGTATTCCAGTTTTTGCCGCCGGAGTATCTGATGCCCGGTGAGAGATAAATGATATTGCTACCCGAGTTTGGATCAGTCAGACCAGCGGTTTTTTGACGATCCTGCCACTGACCGTTTAGCTCCAGAATACCCGTCCACGGGGAATTGTTGCTGCCGGCGAAAAGGTTATTTCTGGCCATGCCAACGAAAGCATAAGAAAGTGCGACATTATAGTCAAAAGTATCGCCGAGATTGGTACGTTGCGCCCCTCCAGTTGCTACCGTATATAGGATACTGCTATCAAATGAGACCTTTCCCATGGCGCGAGTAAAGGAAAGGCCGGCAGCAGGATTCCATGAACCGCTGCTGGGCTGAGAGTGTGTTTCAAGCCTTTCACCGGCACCTTTGACGTTGGTTGTGCCTGGTGTAGTGAGGGCTGCAATCAGTGATAAATGGTTTAGATTGTCGACGGAATTAAAAACACGATACTGACTAAACAGGGATGTACCGCCAAATCCATTTGGATTTCCTTGCTTAAGGACTTCATCGCCATCTTCATTCGGTGAGCGCAGGTCAGTGCGCTGCACATAAGGAAGTCTGATACCCAACGTCCAGTTGTCGGTCACCCCATAGGCTGCAAATACCGACGGTATGAAAAGAGATTTAAGACTGTGAACATCGCCATGGGCATCGTCGACAGCATTGTTTTTCAGATCAAGTAGTTTGGAGTCTGAAGCAGTATCAAAACCAGTAAATTGGGCGATCAGACCGCTGGCCCACATTCCGGCGGGGAGCGTTATACCAGTTTGAGTGATAATTGGTGATGCGGTCCCTATGCCGAAGCCCAGAGAGCCATGATCTGCTCGAGTTGTATTACTGTAAATGGCCAATGACGATGTTAGAAACATCACCAGAGGAATTTTTTTAGAAAGACTCATAACTGATCCTTGTGATTTATTGTTTCGGGAAAACAATCCCCCATTGAACTGGCATTCATAAAATTCTTATTGCTTAAATTGCGATATAAGCCAATGCCTAATGCCGTTACTAAATGACTGTGCTAGAGAATAACTCAGTTCAATAAGTGTGAACATGCGGCAAATTGTCGCACTACGTCATCATGGATTGATTTCAGCAACTCATGTTTGAGGCGTTCAACCCAAATTGGGCTGCAATTTGCCATGTAACAATATTGACTCAAGCGCATAAAAAAATTTTGACTAGTGTTTAGAACCCGTCAGTTGTAGTTTTGAGGTGACGTTTATGGCTTACAGAGAGGCGTTCTCACGCATCAAACGTCTCGCGTATTCCTTTCAGTGACCACGCTATTCATCAAGCACGTGCGTGTTACCATAAGGTCGACTTTATACTGAACTGAACTACCAATAGGGCTTTTTAAATTGTGGCGTTATATGAAGAGACTTAAGATATATTTGGATACCGCTACTGGCAGATATTGACTTAAAAAATTTGGAATAGATAATTATAAAATAACCTCTGATGCAAGGCATGTGGTTAAGGGTTTCACAGCAAACAATGGCTCTTCTAAAGCTTTAAAATTTATTTTTTCGTCAATGATATAGATGCAAGGATGCTAAAAATATGTATTCCAAAATTACGCAAAGCGAGCCTCTCGCTAGCAGCCTGACGTACTTAAAGTAAATCGGCTGCAAATTTAGCTGAGCGGTGTATGTTTCACCGCTTGTTTTGGCAATAGGGCAACTATTACCCTGTAATATCGTCAAGTGGGGTAAGCAGGCATTTCGCCGTAAGGTGAAAGCTTGCAAAATTTATCCCTGCTCAGCTAATTTTTCGCTACGATTTTTTTCGTTCTACAAGCTATTTGGCAGTGGCCATTGTTATTTAATAAAATTTCATCAGGAGGTTTTTTATGGCACTACTGCCGAAATTATTTGGAAAAAAATCAGAGACGCCAATATTGCCGACCGAACCTAAACCGTTTGCGGATGGTAAAGACGCCACTACTATAGATAAATTGCGTAAGCGGCACATAGAAAATGCTGCTGAAGTATCACTAAAATTAGCAGATGAAACTAACCCACTTCGTGGAAAAGAAAAAAAATATGCAATAGAGGACGATGAAGGCGCAATTGCTGCAAAGAAAGCAGCTAGCATTATTTCTGCTGAAAATAATAACGCTATCTTAGCGGTGCAAGATAATGACGCCCTGATGGTGGCGACATGGGGCAATGACTTAGAGGGGATAGAGAGCTTAATTAAACAAGGTGCAGATTTGAATTTTCGTGACTTTTTGGGTAAATCGCCCTTGCATTATGTCTCAAGCTTAGACGCAGCTAAGCTGTTAATTGATGGTGGAGCTGACATTAACACGATGGATAATAACAATCGTACTCCATTATTCGAGGTTGACGATCCTAATATCGCCATGTTTTTAATTGATAGCGGTGCTAGTGTTAATTTGAAAGATAAAGATAGTTTCACGCCTTTGCATTTATGGGTTAATCATCCAACAGTCGCCAAACATTTATTGGTTGCGGGTGCCAACCCAAATATTCAGCTTTCACGAGGTGGTACATTGTCAAGAGGGGGGCTTTATAAGAAGGGGAATAGCACTTTACATTGCACTAATAATATAGAATCAGCCAAAATTTTAATTGAATATGGCGTAGATATCATGATTAAAAATAAATATGGGTTACTTGCTGAAGAGACGGCTACGGATGATACTAGAGAAGACGGATTAGCAGATTATATTAAATCTATCCGTATAAATAAGGAATAAGGGCATAGCCGATGTTCCGTTTTTGAGTGGGTGTTGGCGGGAGCAGTGCTAAGTTTTTTAGTTACACAAGCTACAGATTACAATGTAATGTGCCTGTCAGCGCATCCAAAAATGGATATTAGTTGTTTCCTCATCCCCAAATAGAACCAAAAGATATTATCAGGACACCCGCACCATTTCTCAGCGGGGCAATAGGTTTCTTTATAGATTAAATCTTGCAATAGCAATTTGTAATGACTTGTCACTTCAACCGAATATCTTAAATTTTAAAAAATTACAGTTTATGCCATTAGCAATAATACGTAATATGTCATGAGAATGTCTCAGGTTAAATTTGAGACGCCTCTAGAAGCAACACAGCCTGCAATAACCTCTGTAATTCTGGCAGGGGGTTTAGGCACGCGTATCGGCGGCGCAAAAGGTTTGCAGCTCTTGCATGGTCGAGCGTTAATTGGCTGGGTATTAGATTCTGTCAGCCGCCAAAGTGAAGAGGTTTTGATTAATGCGAATGGTGTACCAGATGCTTATTTATGCTTTGGCTATCCTGTCATTGCCGATGAGACCCCGGATTGGCCAGGCCCGCTCGCTGGATTGCAGTCCGCTCTGCGACTTGCACGTCATGATTGGGTTGCGAGTGTTCCTTGCGACACACCATTCCTGCCAGACGATTTGATTGCCCGTTTATATAAAGCAGTTAGCACAACAACTACGATGGATGCCGCTGTGGCTGTCGTTGCTGGGAAGCGGCAGCCTACTATTGCCCTCTATCGGAAAAACGTACTTCCTAAACTTGATGCCTATTTGAATTCGGGTGGGCGTAAAGTAAATGGCTGGCTAGAAACCTTACACGTAAGTGAAGCATTAATAGATGATGCAATTGCATTTACTAACATTAATACGCTGGACGATTTGGCACATGCTAGCCAGATTTCAGTAACCATACACGCAAAAGATTTAGCTGAGACATCCATAATCAACAAATAGAAATGGAATCAAAAAAACCAGGTGCACAATTACCTGATCTACTGCGATGGCTTCATCAATCTACTGGGGAAACGGGTTAATCGCTGTTGTTCATCACTTTCGTGATTACCACAAGCAGCTGTGCTGATGGTGTGGAACGACAGTTGTCTCGCGAAAACCGAAAATCGCCCCCAAGCCCAGAGCCGATATGTTCATAATTAGTGTAGCGCTATTGAAATTACGTAATGGCTCAAACTGAGTATGATAGGTGGGAGCGGAACTCATGTAGATTCCGGCCTTCATTGCAATGACGAGTCGTACTATTTGACGGCCGACTCTTTAGGTACTTGTTCTGTTCGCTCTAATATAGGTGATAGTATCGTCACTGTAATTCGGCGATTTCGCGCACGCCCATCCGCTGTATCATTGGATGTCACTGGATGGTTGGCGGCGGAGCCTATCGCTTTAAGGTGCTTTGGCATTAACCCATGCTCGATAAATAAACGCACTACGCTACTGGCTCGTGCCGACGATAGCTCCCAATTGGATGGGAACTGCTCAGTGGCGATGGGTATGTCATCGGTATGCCCTTCGACCTCAATGGCCAAATCAACTGGCTCCAACACCTTCGCCACATCGACAAGCGTGTTTATTGCACCGCCTTGTAATGTTGCATCCCCTTGATTGAATAGCACGCTAGCGTTAATTTCGACCGCTACACCACGATTAGTCTGCATCACACTTACCTGGCCATTTTTAACCAATGCGCTCATGACTTGATTGATTTTTTTGGCAATGTCCTGCATGGCTTCCTGCTGTTGTTGGGCTAACTTGGCATTCCTCCTGTCCACCAAGGATTTTAGCAACAAGTCATGCTCGCTGGCTGGAACAATTGCATCGGGTTTGACTATCTGTTTACCAAATGCGGAAGTCAATGAGGCACTGAATATTTGATATTTACTTTCATTCACCGAAGAGATTGCATACATCACCACAAAGAAGGCAAATAGCAGAGTGATGAAGTCGGCGTACGAGATTAGCCAGCGATCATGGTTTTCATGCTCTCTATGTCTTACCCGACGTGCCATGGCTAAGGAATAAATCCTTGCAACTTGCTTTCGATGTAACTTGAACTTTCGCCACTAGCGATGGCTGTCAGTCCATCAACCAACATCTCACGCATCACCACCTGTTGCAGAATCAACATTTTCAATTTATTGGCCATGGGCAAAAATACTAGATTCGCAAGCCCCACACCGTAAATGGTAGAAATAAACGCAACTGCAATACCTGCCCCCAGCTTTGATGGTTCTCCAAGACTCTGCATGACATGAATTAAGCCAAGCACAGCGCCTAGAATACCGATAGTTGGTGCATAACCTGCTGCTGATTCCCATACGCGTGCAGACTGGAATCGCAATTGTTCATACGTACTATTATCAACTTCCAGCACTTCTCTAATTTTTTCCGCACTGTTGCCATCCACCAGCAGTTGAAGTCCTTTTTTCACAAATGAATCGCTGCTTCTGGCAATTTGGGGTTCCAGAACAAGCACTCCATCCTTGCGAGCCTGCCTGCTCCAAGCGGCAATCTGGTAGATTAACTTCTGCTGGGATAACTTTGGTGTAACAAACACCCAGCGGCCCATTTTGATGCCTGCCACAAAAACATTTAGTGGACTTTGCAGCATCACTGCGCCCAAGGTGCCGCCGAACACGATGAGAAAAGCCGCGCCTTGAAAAAGGATGGATAACTCACCCCCTTCCAGTAACTGTCCGCCTAAAATTCCGCCTAGGCCGAGCAATAGACCCGCTAAGCTAAGCTTGTCCATTAATGCCCCTTCAACGAACTGCGTAAACGCGCTACCGCCTGACTATGCAACTGGCACACCCGCGATTCGCTTACGCCCATCACCTCTCCTATTTCGCGTAAATTCATATCCTGCTCATAATGCATACCCATCAATTTACTCTCACGTTCCGGCAAATTTCCTATTGCCTTAATCAACGCACTGCGAAAACGTTCATCTTGTAACAAGTCGAGCGGATTAGCATCGCCATCAAAATCATAACGCTCGAAAAAATCTTCCTCACCCTCACCGTGAAAATCCTCGTAATATACTAATTGCGCGCCACGCGCCGTGAACAACATTTGTTGATATTCTGTCAACGGCACGCCCAACTCTTGAGCAAGCTCCGTTTCACTCGGCGGCTTGCCCAGGCGTTGCTGTAGTTTGCTAATTGCCGTCTCAATGCGGCGCATATCGCGACGCAAGTTGCGCGGCATCCAATCGGCTTGGCGCAGTTCGTCAAGCATCGAACCACGGATGCGCTGCGAGGCATACGTTTCAAACTGCGCACCACGCAAATCATCATAGCGCCCAGCCGCCTCCAATAGACCCATCATGCCAGCCTGTATGAGGTCATCTACCATTACGCTGCTGGGTAATCGCAGCATCAAATGATGTGCAATACGCTTTACTAGCGGCGCGTATTCTTTAATGCACTGTTCCTTGTCGCATATTCCGCTGGCTGTGTACATAATATGTGTTATTGAGATTTATATTGATTATGAAAAGTGCCACTGATGGCAACCATCATTCTCGTTTCGATAAGCTCAAAACAGGCTGGCTTTGGTGAATCGAGAATCCAAAATTCAAAATATTTTTAAAGCTCTCAAGACCCTGTTTTTGCGGGAATAACTGAGTTAAGTAAAGCATGGCGCATGATGAAATTTTGCGACATATATTAATTATATGAAAGATTGCTGATAATATTTTTTAATAAATACAATGTCAATACGTTGATTTTTTTGTATAAATACGCATTAAGCATTTTAATTGCTTGCGCGAGCTCTAATTCAGGGTACTTACCTGCCGGATCAATCGCTGCATAATACTGGGCAGACCTTCTGACTCCTCACTTTCAGCGGCGGGCAGCAGCAGCAGGTTGCGGCCCAGTTCACCAAATGCCAACGTAGACTGTGCAGCTGGAAACACATCAAGAACTGGGCGGCCTAATTGTGCCGCACGTTTAAGCTTTTCATCAAACGGAATATAACCTAGATATTCAACGCATACCTGCAAATGTTGGCGCGCCACCTGTGCCACGTTACCAAATACAAGTCGTGCCGCCTGCTCATTACACGCCTTATTAACCACAATTCCAAAGTTCTGGCGCCCATCCTGCATGGCCATGCGCTTGATCAAGGCATAACTTTCAGTGATAGCAGAGGCAGTGGAGTTAATTACAAGCATTAGCGGCTGATTAGGTGCCAAGCTACCAGTAATATCTGAATCCCTATATGTCGTTGCATCCACCAATACAACATCAACGTCACAGGATACTTCCGCCAAACTTTCCAGTAAATGCTCACGCTCCTGCACACACAATGTTGGCAGGGCTTGAATGGCACGTGCTACAGGCAGTATTCGTATATTCTGTGGGCCATCATGCAGCATAATTTCGCGCATCGTCTTTCCGCGCCTTACTGCGTGCAACAAGTCATGACGTGACTTAAGCGCAAGCATGTTACTTACATTGTCGTGCGACTGGCTTTCGTCCAGTATGAGCACCTCTTTGCCGGCGCGCGCCAAGGACGCAGCCAGATTCACCACTACACTGGTTGCCCCGAAGCCAGCGCGGGCAGCGGCCACCGTAATCACACGTGTGGAAGCACGAACCAACAGACGGCGCAATCCCTCCGCTTGATCAGTTACGCGTTCAAGTTGCATACTCCCCCCTCATTGTAGGTGCCGCACCCACTCCCGCCATCAGTGCAGGGAATTCCAGTTCATGCAACGTAAATGGAGCTGCTTTAGCAGATTGTTTGAAGGCACGATGCAACAGATATTCCATGTTTACTTCGTGCAAATCTTCCGGCACGCGTTGCCCATTGGCAATGTAGTGCAATGTCAATTTGTGGCGCATTGCCACATCCAGCACCGTACCAAAGGTTACCGCTTCGTCCAGTTTCGTGGGGATGCAACCAATTACCCCGGCACCGTTGTACATGCACACCACATCATTCAGAGTGTCGCCGCTACTGGTAGCATTTAGCAACAACAGACGCTGCACTCCAGTAGCATTGAACATTTCGGCTTGCGCTGCCATACGGCTATCGTGTTGCCCCATACCGATGGTATCAATCAACACCAAATGTTTTTGCTTCAGGCCAGACAAGGTCTGACGTAAATCTTCAGTATCCCGCACTAAATGCACTGTTACACCGAGAATTTTGCCATAAATACGCAGTTGCTCGTGCGCACCAATTCGGTAGCTGTCGGTGGTGAGTAATGCCACCTTGTCGGCTCCATAGCGAACCACCGCACGTGCCGCCAGCTTGGCTGTAGTGGTGGTTTTCCCAACGCCGGTGGGACCTATCAGTGCAACCACGCCGCCACGCACTATGATATCTTCTTGCTTCGTGGCGATACGCAAGTTGTTTCCCAGAACCTGACGCACCCATTCCATATTGGCCGTAGCTGGCATTTTTCCTATCATCTGGCGCGATAGGGATGCGCTAAATCCTGCATTCAGCAGATCGCGCAAAATGCGCGTGCGTTGAGGGTCGCGCAGCTGCCTATCAGACCACGATTGACAGTCCATCTGTTCCTGCATCATATTGCGCATGAACTTGATCTCACTGAGAATACCTTGCTGTTCCAGTTGCATTGCAGATAGGGATGATGGTGCAGGCTCCGCCATAACTGCGACAGGTGCGCGTTCCTGCGCAACTATTGCTGCTCGCACTGGCACGGGAATCGGTTGCTTGGATTCATTTGTCAACTGGGCAAATTCCGCGCTGGCCAACGCCATAATCTCAACCCCACCTTCCACCTTACGGTTGGATAGGATAACCGCATCAGCGCCCATCTCAATACGTATCAACCGCAATGCGTCGCGCGAGGTTGTGGCCACAAATTTTTTCACGTTCATGCTCTCCCTCCTACCATTGAAGTTACCCTAACCGCCTTGAAGCCTGGCACTTCCTCATGTGAAATTACTTTGAGTTGCGGCAGCGCACGTTTCAGAAAATGTGCCAGCAAATCGCGTAACTGTCCCGGCACCAAAAGAACCGTTGGCAGCCCTAATTGTTCTTGTAGCTGTGCAGCAGTGCGCGCTTCACGCAGAAGAGTATCGGCCAATCCGGGTTCGATAGCCAAATTGCTGCCTCCCGTCTGCATGGCTTGCATCAAGATATATTCCAGCTCTTTATCCATGCCAATCACCTGTAATTCCTGTGTTGCGGGGTAGAACTGTTGCACAATGGCCGGGCCAAGCGCGACACGCACTAAGGCGGTAAGCTGGTGTGCGTCCTGTGTCTGAGCGGCAGACTCCGCTAACGTTTCCAATATGGTGCGCATGTCACGGATATGCATTCCTTCGTCGAGCAAATTCTGCATCACCTTCTGAACTGTAGAAAGCGGCAGCAATTTAGGAATAAGATCATCGGTCAACTTGGGTGATAGCTTGCTCAAATGATCGAACAATTGCTGTAATTCCTGTCGACCCAGCAGTTCAGCGGAATGAGTTTGGACGAGATGACTTAAATGAGTGGCGATAACCGTACTGGCATCAACCACCGTATAGCCCATAGACTGTGCCTGCTCGCGCATCGCCGTGTCCACCCAGGTTGCAGGCAGGCCGAATGCCGGATCATGCGTCTGATTACCAGGTAACACACCCGTGACGTTGCCTGGATTAATCGCCAGATGCATATTGGGAAAGGCATCACCCGCGCCAATTTCAACCCCCTTCAGAGTAATGCGGTATGCATTTGGGCGCAGGTCGAGATTGTCGCGGATATGAACTGCTGGCGGCAAAAATCCAATGTCATGTGTAAATTTTTTGCGTATCCCTTTGATGCGACGCAAAAGGTCTCCATCCTGTGCTTTATCAACCAGCGCAATAAGGCGATACCCGACTTCCAGCCCCAGTATGTCTACTTGCGAAACATCTTCCCAGCTCGCTTCATTAGTTTCCGATGGTGGTGCAACAATACTTGCCGCTTCAGGCTTCTGCTCGACAGTCTTGGCGCGCTTCATGATGAAATAAGCCAGGCCGCCCAGAGCACCAGCCAGCAGCAAGAAAGAGAAATGCGGCATGTTAGGAATTAGACCCAGCATACCAATGATGCCCGCAGTTAAAATCAATACCTGCGGTTGGCTAAATAACTGCCCCACGATTTGCTGGCTGATGTTCTCTTCAGTGGATACACGGCTCACCATCATGCCGGCTGCGGTGGAAATAACAAGTGCCGGAATTTGCCCCACCAAGCCATCCCCGATGGCCAGTAAGGTATAGTTGTTGGCGGCAGTAGCTACGTCCAGGTTGTGTTGGAATACACCAATGATCAATCCGCCAACGACATTGATAAAAATGATGACAATGCCGGCTATCGCATCGCCACGCACGAACTTGCTGGCTCCATCCATTGAGCCATAGAAATCTGCCTCCTGCGAAATAGTGGCACGCCGCCGCCGCGCCTCATCCTCGCCAATCAGCCCTGCATTCAGGTCTGCGTCAATCGCCATCTGCTTACCCGGCATTGCATCCAATGTGAAGCGTGCTCCAACCTCAGCGATACGACCTGCACCCTTGGTAATCACCACAAAGTTAATCACCACCAGAATGATGAACACGACTATGCCGACAGCGTAATTGCCTCCCACCAGAAAATGGCCAAACGCTTCAATTACTTTGCCCGCAGCTCCCGGACCAGTATGGCCTTCCAGTAGCACCACACGAGTTGAAGCCACATTGAGAGAAAGGCGCAGCAGTGTGGTAATAAGCAGGACGGTTGGGAATACAGCGAAATCCAGAATCTTGGTGGTATGCATACTTACCAGCAACACCATAACAGCCAGTGCAATATTGAAGGTGAACAAAATATCAAGCAGAAGAGGCGGCAGCGGCAACACCATCATCGCCAGAATCATTATAATCAGCACTGGCCCAGCCATGCCGCGCAAACCAATACGCTTAATAAAATTTTGTATAGTCAATACATTAATCATATAGACCCTTCCCCATCAGATGCGGGATCAAGTTGTGGCGGCACCGGCAAATCATGTGGCGCATCCGGCATGACGCCACCACCTTGACGATAACGACGCAATTGATAAACATAGGCCAATACCTCCGCTACCGCGTTGTATAACGCTTCAGGGATGGCCTGCCCCAACTCGGTATGTTTATGCAAGGCGCGCGCCAGTGGTGGTGCTTCAAGGATAGGCACATTATTTGCAATGGCAATTTCACGGATGCGTGCAGCAAGCAAATGGGAACCTTTGGCCACCACGACAGGTGCGCCCAACCCTTTTTCGCTGTAACTCAATGCGACGGCATAGTGTGTAGGGTTGGTCACCACCACGTCGGCAGTCGGAATGTTCGACATCATGCGGCGGCGCGCCATTTCGAGCTGCATGCTGCGAATGCGTCCCTTGACCTGTGGATCACCCTCGGATTCCCTGGCCTCTTTACGAACCTCCTCCTTGGTCATCTTCAGTTTCTTGTTGTGTTCCCACAATTGGAAGGGAACATCTACTGACGCAATCAGAAACATGCCCCCCATAATAGCGACGAAGCTCATCCACAACAGATAGCCTAGATGAGCAAAGGCAGCAATTAACGGCTCCGCTGCCATCATCATCACGGAGTCCTTGTTGTGCCAGATAGCCCACGCACCTATACCACCTACTACCAGTGACTTGGCGATAGCCTTGCCAAGTTCGACCAGGCTATTAATCGAGAACATGCGGCCCATACCGGCGATCGGATTGAGTTTTGAAAGGGTGGGTTGTAGTGGCTTCAAGCTGAATATCCAGCCATTAAGCAATAACGGGGATAGCGCGGCGATAACAAGCAGCAATAATAGAAAAGGCAGAAATGCCACCAGAACTTCCAAAGACAGCGTGTGCAAGCGTGGCAACAACAGATCGGTATTGAAAGCCAGTGTGGAATCAAGAGTGAGGCCATCACGCAACAGCTTGGTTAATTGCGAAGATAACCCGGAACCCATCAACCATAGCCCAGCCCCCCCTGCAAAAAGCACGGAGAAGGTAGACAATTCGCGCGAACGCGCTGCCTGACCTTCTTCTCGGGCCTGATCCAGGCGCCGTTGTGATGGTTGTTCTGTTTTTTCTAGATCGCTGTCTTCTGCCATGACTTATTACTCCACTAACCATAGTGATTATCAGCAATTTGGAAAAACACAGCACGACGAATAAAGCGTGTTTTACAATGTATTTCACTCTCTGAATGAGAACGAAAGTAAATACGTACCGAACCTGTAATGTCAGCCCACCTTGAACATCACCCCCACTAAAAGTTATTAATTTCGCCTCATTTTTTTCAAAATACTGTTAATGATTAATTTCTTTATTCTTGCACTGCTGTCCGGTTAAACGTGAAGGAGAACCGCTGAAAGCCATGATTGACGCAGGATTCCAAGCATAGACTTCCTCCCCTGGAAGACCTTCCATCGCATACTGCCGATCGTTACGGCGGCGATCGCTACGTAAAGTCTATGGCATGCGACGATCAATACCGTGCGACGGCCTTCGCGCAACTGACATACCGTGAGAGTCTGTACGACATTGCGGCTTGTCTTTCGGGAAAGTCGGCCAAGCGCTCGACGCGGGCCGATGCCAATGAGGCGCGCGATTGGCGTATCCACGCCTCATTCGCCCAGCGCATGATCGAGCAAGCTTGCAAGCTCTATATGGTCACTACGCTGAATTTACCTGCACTGGAAATATGGGGTTCTTATCGGGGGCGAGCGGATTGCGAAAATCGTATCAAGGAACTCAAAGCAGATTTTGGTTTGGACAGCTGCAACGTCAATGATTTTTACGCGACTGAAGCGGCATTGGGCTTTGCCATGCTGGCATACAATCTGATGAGTTTGTTTCGGCAAGCCGTGCTCCGAGGCTCGGTACAACAAACTCTTGCCACCCTTCATCACAAGGTATTTGTAGTAGGAGCGTTTGGAACAAAGACCAAGGCAGGCGACAACACTACCCAATAGAATCTTTAATGGACAATCAGGGTTTATACTTAATTACAACTTTAAAAAACTGGGGCATTGTAATGCGTATCCTACACACTCTTCTTCTCTTCATCGTTCTAATTACTGCGCCAACACTAGCATTTACAAGTCAGGTTGAGCCCACTTCATGCCAATCTCAACGTGTGAAACTGCAAATGCTGGGCACGCGTGGCCCTGAATTTTTAGATGAGAACGCATCTACTGGTTATCTGATCTGGCTGGATGATAAAGCGCGTGTAATTGTTGATGCGGGACCAGGGACTTTACAACGTTTCAAACAAAGTAAAGCTAATTATGAAGACGTAGAATTGATGCTGTTTAGCCATTTTCACTCACTACTGTCCGGTTAAATTAAGTCTTGCCAACGTAACGCCCAGTATTAGCAACGGTTGCAGGGGAAATATTTTTGTGCCGATTTGAAATCACTCATCGTTTTGTGGTTCTTATAGATCAGTAGGTTACATTGTTGAAATCGGCGTTTTTTAATTTAACCGGACAGTAGTGATTTTCACTCTGACCATAGTGCAGATTTTGCATCTTATGTTATGGGCGGATTTTTTACAGATCGAACTAAAACTCTAGATGTAATAGGGCCAAGTGGTGGTGAATTTACATCCTCAGCGGAACAGTTTGTAGGGCGCACTATTGGCAAAAAAACGGGAATGTACCCTTACCTTGGTGAATTTATTGATCCCGACGTACCAAGTTCTTACAAAATAAAAACAAGCACTATACCCTGGTCATCCAAACACTTAGGTATCAAAAAAATCTACCACAAAAATGGTGTAAGCGTTAAAACTGTCCCAACTTATCACGGGCCTTTTCCATCAGTAGGTTACCGCGTTGAACTTGCTGGTTGCGTAATCAGTTTTACAGGTGATATGAGCGGGCGTTTAAATGCGATGCCAAAACTTGCAAAAGACTCCGATATTCTAATTGCGCACAACGCTATCCCGGAAAATGCCACTGGCATTGCAACGAATTTACATATGACGCCTTCGTATATTGGTAAGATGACAAGAGAAGCAAATATAAAGAAATTACTCCTGACACATATGATGAAACGTAGTATTTCTGTGAAACCTGAAACTCAAAAAATCATTGAGAAACTTTATAAAGGTGAGATTGTTTTTCCGAATGACCTGGATGTTTTTAATCCTTAAACTGTCCGTCCTATAGAAAATAATCGGCCATTTCCTCATTCCTAACCGGTTAACGTATTGACCAGATCTATCATAAACGCCATATCTTCATCTGAAACACTTTCCCAGCGTTCCATCTCCAAATTTGCAAACGCAGAAATCCCAAGGGCACTATTCTCACCATTAAGTCGTAAATTTATGAGTTTTTCTTTATGGGCACCTCTAAAAATTCAAATTTCCAAGCAAGACAAGGCACGAAAAAATTTAGCGCTATATATAGTTGATATGTAATATATAATTTTTTCGAGTAACGCCATATTGTGGCGAAACGGGGGAAGCAGGCAAGCCGCAAAATGGCTGCTCGCAAAATAGGATTTTTACATGTACCCTATAAATAATGAGCCACACAGACACTGCCTGCAAACTATAATTGCACACCACTTTATCTATGTAAATTTATGAATAACTCAATATCCCATTTGTGTGCTGCACTCCTGCTCGCAGGCTTTACAAACCAGGCTCTTGGCGCAGACGCTCCATCAGTACCAGCCACATCTGCTGTGACGCAAGTTACCCCACCTGCCGCTCTGCCATCTGTATATGCGCGCCGCCAAGCCAGACGCGCAGCGCCCGATGTAGTAATCAGCTTAAAAAACCCATCGTTCAACCCTGACCAGCAAGGCAAGATGAATGGCTGGAAAGCGATTGAGCACGGCTCAGGCAATTCCTATACCTTTGTGGCCGATCCAGAAAATGCACTTTCCAGCCCAAGTAGTGCGCGAATCAGGCGCCATGGCTCTGAACCTTATGGCTTGCTCCAACAATCGATCGGCGTCCATCCCTCATGGCACAACAAGACAGTGCGGCTCTCTGGCTCGCTTAGGGGCGTGGACGTCAACGGCGCTGGCGGCGCACTAGTCCTGCGTGCAGATGATGGAAGCGGCCAAATCCTGGCCTGGAATTTCATGCAAAATGCCCGCGTGAAAGGCACGCAAGACTGGAAGCGTTACGCCATCCAACTCAAAATCCCGCCTACTGCCTATTCTCTAATAGTCGGCGTGATGCTGGAAGATGGTGGAACGCTGTGGGCGGATAACATGACTATCGAGTTGATCGATTAATTTGTGCTTGGCGTCGCGTGCCAGTGACAGACCACTTTATTTAAGTCGAATCTGACCCCAATTTTTGTGTTTATTGGAATGTTAGAACTGACCCCGAATTTTTTCGCGGCGATAACGTGACATAGATGGCTACTCCAAAATGACGAATCCGCGTGGGCACAAAACCGTGCCCACCCTACATGGCTTTTGCGCAGTCCCTCTCGACTGCTGGGTTGGGCAATTGGTCAGACACGAACTGCTTCAGCATGCAGCTTAATGCCTAGTGCGTTGACCACTTTCAGGATGGTCTCGAAGCTCGGTGCGCGATCACCAGAAAGAGCTTTGTAAAGGCTTTCGCGTGACAGCCCGGCATCTCGTGCAACTTGTGTCATACCCTTTGCGCGCGCAATATCACCAAGTGCTTTGGCAATGAATGCGGCATCCCCATCAGCTTCCTCAAGGCAGGCTTCAAGATAAGCAGCCATTTCCTCGGGGGTTCTGAGATGTTCGGCGACGTCATAGCGAGTGGTAACGGTTTTAGTCATGGTAGCTACTCCAAAAGATTACGTGCGAGACGTAAGGCGGCCTTGATGTCCTTGGCTTGGGTGCTCTTGTCTCCACCAGCCAGAAGAATGATCAGTTCTCGCCCTCGCTTCTTAAAATACACCCGATAACCGGGACCATAGTTGATTCGCAATTCCGAGACACCTTCACCAACTGGCTCAACATCTCCGGGGTTTCCAACAGCAAGCCGCTCGATCCTTGTTTGGACGCGCGCTCTCGCTTGCAGGTCAGGCAGATTGTCAAGCCACTGAACGAAGTCGGCGGTTTTACGAATTTCAATCATAAAGGAACTGTAGTCGCGCGGCTACGCATTGTCAATGTTCATGCGGCAGTTCTGCGAAAACACGAAAACAATCGAATCGGGGTCACTTCTAACAATCGAATCGGAACAATCGCGAACTGACCCCGTTTTTTTCTGACCCCGTTTTTTTTCGTATTTTTCTTCAATTCTGAAGTGCAACAGTGTTTGTTGGAATGTTAGAACTGACCCCGAATTTTTTCACAACGGTTCACTGGGGTTATGGCCAAGCGCAAGCAACGCTTCTTTTTCAAGTTGATTGAGCTGGTAAGAAGCAAGGAGAGTGTCGGTGGCAGCCCACATCCGTTTGGCTAGCCCCCAAACGGAGGAACAACCCCAAAAGAGAAGCAAGCAAGCGGAAAAAACGAGCGCAGCAACAAGAACTGGCTCCCACACTTTTGGTACTGGGTCAATATAGGTTGGTGAAATCCGCGGGCCAGCGTACAGAACTACGGAGGTGATAAATAATGCACCAATTGCCGATCTGGTGATAACAAGGTGCTTAAGTAGCTCAGGTATCCAATTCATTACGTAGTGTGCGTAAAGCTAAGGGATTAAGACAAATATCACCATCTAATTACATTTTTCCCAGAAACAATTAGATAGTTATGACTTTGCTTTGGCGCCAAAGAGCCTAGACATACAGATGCGCAAGGTGTTTTCATAATATCCACCTCGCCATTTCCTGAAACTCTATATTGGCAGGTATGACCAAAAGCAAAAAAATCAACAGGTATTGTTGATTCTTTTGTCATTGGAATTATGGTATGAAACTCAGTGTAAGCATCATTCCAGCCATAGTCCTTTGTCATAAACGAGTATGGGGCGTCTTCAACAACAAACTCCCAAGAAGTAATGTCTTTTTTGTAAAGACTCAATCCTGGGCAGGCAGCATATAGCATTTTTAATGATTTCTGGAGTTCCTCGTGCGTCTTATTTGTGCTCACATTCTTCGCGATTTGGAGATTCATGATTTTCTCTTGTGCCGCACCGTTATCTCCACACCCCTGCATTAAGACAACGACGAATACCAATAAAGCTCTATTCATTGCACTTTCCTAAAGCTAACAAAGAAAATCTATAGGTTCAGATTCGATTTCTTCCAAGACAAATCAGAGGATGGGCTACGCTGCCTGTACTGAAATTTCATCGCGCTGGGCAACAATATGGTTACGCTCATCTACGTACACCAGTTGAGGATGAAATTTCTGCAACTCCAGTTCGGTATACATTGCGTAAGTGGCGATGATTAGAATATCGCCTAGATTGGCCTTGTGCGCCGCTGCGCCATTCACCGAGATGACGCCGGAACCGCGTTGTGCGCGGATGGCATAAGTGGTGAAACGTTCACCATTGGTGACGTTATAGATGTCGATCTGCTGGTATTCACGGATATCAGCGGCATCCAATAAATCCTCATCGATTGCACACGAGCCTTCATAATGCAATTCCGAATGCGTCACATGCACTCGATGCAATTTGGCTTTTAGCATAGTTCTTTGCATTGCGTTACCCCCTATGGGAGAACAAGGGCAGGCATTATATAAGGACGCCCCTGTAAATCCAAATTTAGTCCCAATACAGTGCCACCTAAAAAATTCTCTTATTTATGTATTAAATTATTCGGTGCACTCAAATTTCTTGTGGGCCTTGGTTTGTGGCTTGTCTGATTAAATCCCTGCGCGCCTTCCCCCGCTTGAATCCGGCTAGTCCATCAGGAAATTTAACCGGCTTCCCCCTTTAAAAAAGGGGGAGTTGAGGGGGATTTTTAGCTCCGCAACAATTAAATCCCCCCTGCCCCCCCTTTTACAAAGGGGGAATGCGTCGACATTGCGCGAATCAGGCCTAACGGATGCTCCAAATTTAAAATTTTGAATCATGATGATGCCCCAATCACCGCTCTTTTGAGACTTCCAGATTATCTATCAGTCGGGTTTGTCCCAACCTGGCCGCAGCCAATATAACCAAATCACGCTCGTTCGCTGTTGGTTCACCCAAATCTGATTGAGCGCGTATCGCCACGTAATCAACCTGCCAGCCGCGCATGGAGAGTGCTTCAGTAGCTTGCCGTTCCAGTTTAACAAAGTCCGTTGCACCGTCCATGATAGCCAGACGAATTCCTACAAGATTTTGGTATAGAAAAATCGCTTCAGTTCGCTCCGCAACGGCCAAATACTGGTTGCGCGAACTCAGCGCCAGGCCGTCCGCTGCACGCACCGTTTCGCCGCCGCTAATTTCTACGGGCAGATTCAATTGTGCCGTCATTTGGCGCATTAAATACAGCTGCTGATAATCTTTTTTGCCGAATACCGCGATGCCCGGCTGCACAATGTTGAGCAGCTTCAGCACCACCGTCGCCACACCGCGAAAATGACCGGGGCGGAAAGCACCACATAGCGCATTGGCGATGGGCGGTAACTCCACTGTCACTTGCTGCGGCTGCGGATATAAATCACGCTCACTCGGAGCAAATACCACATCCACCACGCACTGTTCCAGCATTTTGCAATCCTGCTCCAGTGTTCTCGGGTATTTGGAATAATCCTCGTTCATACCAAACTGTAGCGGATTGACAAATATGCTTACCACCACAAATTGGCCATGCTGGCGTGCAATCCGCACCAGATCAAGGTGCCCCTGGTGCAGATTACCCATGGTTGGCACCAAGACGATACCCGTTACATCTCGCAAACGGTCGCGCAGTTCGGCAATGGTGTGAATCACTAACATCAATGCCCCCTTAAAAAATTATTCTTTCTTCAGAAACTGTGCTCCGCACCGGGGAAAGCGCCGGATTTCACCTCCATCACATATCGCGCCACCCCGTCGGCAATGCCTTGCGCGCCTTGCATATAGTTCTTCACAAAGCGGGCTTTTTTGCCTGGGTAAATATCCAGCATGTCATGCAATACCAATACTTGACCGGAACAAGCCGCGCCCGCGCCTATGCCTATGGTGGGAATAGAAACATTGGCGGTAATTTCTGCAGCCAGCAGCGCTGGCATGGCTTCCAACACCACCAGTCCAGCCCCGGCCTGCTCGACTATTACTGCATCCTGCAACAGACACTGCGCGTCGGCGTCATTCTTGCCCTGCACACGGTAACCGCCGATCTGGTGCACCGACTGCGGCGTAAGCCCAATATGGGCACATACTGGAATGCCACGCCCGGCAGAGAAAGGAAATGGTCTCGGCCATCGCCGCTCCGCCTTCCAGTTTGATCATCTGTGCGCCCGCTACCATTAGGCGCGCAGCATTTTCAAATGTTTTTTCCGGGCTAACCTGAAAAGTGCCGAACGGCATATCAGTGATTATGAATGCCTGCTTCGACCCACGCGCTACACAGGCTGTGTGGTAAACCATCTCGTCCAAGGTCACCGGCAGAGTAGTCTCATGCCCTTGCAATACCATGCCAAGCGAATCGCCAACCAGCAGCACGTTCACGCCGCCTGATTCGAGCAATGCCGCAAAGCTGGCGTCGTAACAGGTTAATGCGGCGATTTTTTCGCCTTTGTCGCGTAATGCCTGCAATGACGTTAATGTCGTTCGCATCATGCCCCTCTACTAAAAAACTCGCGCTGCCCGCGCATCCCTTCGATACGCTGCAACAGTAAAGCGAAATCCTCGTCACTATCCACAAAATTCAAATTCTCACTATTCACGATAAACACTGGTGCCGTGTCGTAATGATAAAAAAAATCGCTATAAGCCTGTGCCAAACGTGTCAGGTAGGAATCAGTAATCTGCCGCTCATAGGGTGTGGCACGCCTGTGCACGCGCTCGACCAGAGATTCCGGCGAGGCTTGCAGGTAAATCACCAAGTCCGGTACAGGCGCTTGCAGTGCCAGGTTGTGGTAGATATTTTGGTATAGCGCAAATTCATCATCGCTAAGGTTCAAGCGGGCAAACAGCACATCCTTGTCGAACAAATAATCTGCCACGGTACTGGTGCGAAATAAATCCATCTGTGCTAAGTGACGTACCTCATCAATACGTTGAAACAAGAAAAACAATTGAGTCGACAACGCATGACGCGCGGGATCCTCATAAAATCGCGCCAAAAATGGATTTTCTTCGGGTTTTTCCAGCAGTGCAGTCGCTTCATAATGTTGGGCAAGTCGGCGCGCCAGGCTGGTCTTGCCCACCCCGATCGGCCCCTCGACTACAACGTAACGGTACTTATCAAACAACATATACAATCCGCTCCAATTGCTGTTGCTTACAACTTAGCAATGCTTCCGCCACCGAACCCACACCGGGAATAACACAATCCGGTGCAATTTCCAGTAACGGGCACAGTACGAATGCACGCAGGTGCATCTGCGGATGAGGAATGGTCAGGCTGTGCTCATGGTGACGCAAATCATCATACAGCAGCATATCCAAATCCAGCGTTCGCGGTGCGTTCCGGAATTCTCGCGTGCGACCACATTCGCGCTCCAGTCCAAGAAGCGCATCCAGCAAGGCACGGGGACTCAATGTAGTTTCCAATTGCGCTACCGCATTAATGAAGTCCGGCTGTTCGAGATAGCCTATTGGCGCACTGCGGTAGAACGAAGAGCTCGCCAATACTCGGGTATGTGGCAAACCGGCTAACGCCCGCAAAGCATGTAACACCTGTTCGCACGGGTCATCCAAATTACTGCCCAAGCCTATGAATGCCTTATGCTTGGAATTCATTCTTAAATATGCCTTATACGATTTCAGCAGAACGTGTGTAGCGAAGCGATACCCACCGCATTTTAATGAAAGTCGGCAGGCAAAATGAAGGGCATCGATTACTCTGCCATCCGCAAATGCAGGCTTCCTTGATACTCATCATGCAACAGGCACTTCGGCTGGTACTTTAATGCCCGATTTCTTGCGGCGACGGCGTTTCTTGATCACCTCATCAGGCAATAGCATTTCGGCGCGGCGCTCGTCTGTGGCATCCTGAAATTCATCCCACCACAAGCCCAGTTGCGAATCCACCTCGCCACTTTCACAACGCAGCAGCAAAAAATCATACGCGGCGCGAAAATGCGGCTGAGATAACAAGCGATATGGCCGCTGTCCTCCGCGCTGCCCGAAACGGGGTTGTAATAACCACAAATCCTTCATGATCGCATCATAACGGCGCGGGATGGCGAGTTGCGCCCGCTGTCTGCTGAGCACCTCGTCCATCGCTGCATGTAGCGCTCCGACTGGCCGCTCGCCTGCATCTTGATGCGTTTTCCAGGCAGACAGCACATCGTGCCACAGCAGCGCGGCAAACAGGAACGCGGCCGATACAGATTTCTCATCATGTATACGCTGATCGGTATTCTGCAAAGCCAGCATGACAAATTTTTCGCCCAAAGGCTGTTGCAGTATCACATCCAGCATCGGCAACAGTCCATGGTGTAAATCCATAGATCGTAGTTTCTTGACGCACTCCAACGCATGGCCCGATAACAGCAGCTTAAGCATCTCATCCAGCAAGCGGGCCTGCGGCACATTACCAAGCAAGTCTTTCATTTTTGCGATGGGTGCGGCGGTAGCAGCCTCCAGCTTCATACCCAGCTTGGCCGACAAGCGTACCGCGCGTAGCATGCGCACTGGATCTTCGCGGTAACGCACGGCCGGATCACCGATCATGCGCAGGGTATTGGCACAGATGTCAGCATAACCATTGTGATAGTCGTAAATTTCCTGACTCGACGGATCATAAAATAGTGCGTTGGCGGTAAAATCGCGTCGTGCCGCGTCCTGCTCCTGATCGCCAAATTCATTGTCACGCAACAACCGCCCATGTTCATCAGTTTCTGCATCTTCACTCTCTATCTTGCGGCGGAAGGTGGAAGTCTCCACAGTTTCTTCGCCAAACAAGACATGCACCAAACGGAAGCGCCGCCCGATGATGCGCGAACGCCGGAACACGCGGCGCACTTCTTCCGGCGTGGCGTCCGTTGCAATATCGAAATCTTTGGGATGGCGATGGAGTAATAAATCGCGCACCGCACCGCCCACGACGAAAGCCGCGTAGCCCGCCGCCTGCAGGCCATCAGTCACCTTGCGAGCAGCGGGGCTAATGCCATCGCGGCTAACGCCATGTACGTCAAAAGGGATGATGTGACATTTTCCTTCTATCCGGGTGCGGACAGATTTTCCGAACATGCGTTTGAGTAGTTTTTTTATCATCGCTTTCTACTGTGACAGAAATGCCGCAACAAACGGCGACAAAATTAGAAGCGCGGATTATACACCCGCCACAAACCAGCGCTCCCCCTCCACGGACAGCTCGCGTAACGGGCACTGATACAGCGCCTCCAAGTGTACGCGCGTCAGCAATTCTTGCGCTGTACCGTGTAGCACTTGACCATCAGCAAAAAGCATCAGCACATGATCGCAGCAGCGTTGCGCCCATAGCGTGTCATGCAGCACCATCATAAGCGAACACCCTTGCTCCTTCAGCCGGCTGAACACTTGCATCGTCTGAGCCTGGTGGCGCAAGTCAAGATGCTGTAATGGCTCATCCAGCAAATAACACTGTGCCCGCTGCGTCAACGCCTGGGCAATTGCAGCACGCTGCCGTTCACCGCCTGACAATGTATTGTATGGTCGTTGTGACAGCCCTTCTAACTCCATCTGCGCCAAAGCCTGCTGTGCCAGCGCTTCATCCTGCACGCTATAACCGAATAACGAGGCGCGGTGGGGAAAACGGCCCAATAATACATATTCCTGCACATTCCCCCAGAACTCACCGCCTTCACTTTGCAGCAACATCCCAAGATGCTGCGCAAGGTTGCGCCGAGCCTGGGCGGCCAGTGCCACACTATTCAAACTCACCATGCCTGCCTGTGGTTTATGCAAACCGGCCAGCGTGCGCAGCAAGGTGGTCTTACCCACCCCGTTCTGCCCTAACACGCCCCAACATTCGCCTGGACGAATCGTCATATCAAGTTCACGGCATATCATCTTGCCGCCTATTGCTACCGTGAGCTTATGCGCTTCCAAAACCAGGTTATTCAATGTTTGCATCAAGGGCAAGTCAACTCCGCCGGCTCAATAACCACAGCAATACTGGCACGCCAAGCAGCGCAGTGAATACACCCACAGGCAATTGCAGTGGCGACCACAATGTACGTGCCAAAGTATCGGCCAGCACCAAAAAGCTGCCGCCCAATAATGTCGACAACGGGATGAGCCAGCGGTGTGCGCTGACACCAATGAGGCGAATGGCATGCGGTATCATTAAACCGACGAAACCGATGCTACCGCCGAGTTGTAGCGCCGTCACCGTAAGCACAGCAGCAGCGAAATACAATCCTGCCTGCCAGCGACCAACCGCCACCCCCAGTGCCGCCGCCTTGTCCAGCCCGCCCGCCAACACGTCTAGCCCACCGGACAGCACCGTGGCACACAGCCCCACTGCCAGCAGCACAAACCAGGCAAAAGGCAAGCCTTGCGAATGCGATAAATCCCCCATCAGCCAGAACAACATGCCCTTCACTTGCTCTCCCTGCGCCAATGTCAGCAGCAGGCTGATCAGCGCGCCGCAACCGGCAGAAAGCACCACGCCGGTAAGCAACAGGCGGTAGATATTTCGTTCGCCGTGTAGAAAGCCCAAACCAAATACCGCGACTATAGCCAGCAATGCACCTGTAAACGAAGATAACTGCGTGGTAGCCAAACCCGCGCCGAGCAACATAGCGGCCAGCGCACCCACCGCTGCGCCGCCGGAAATACCAAGGATATAAGGATCTGCCAGTGGATTGCGCAACAACGCCTGCAACAGCACACCGGACAAAGCCAACAGACCACCACAGACAAATGCCGCCAGTACGCGCGGCAAGCGCAACTGCCACAACACCGTTGTAGCAATGTCATCATTATTGCCCAACAGAGCGTGCCACACCTCAATCGGTGCAAGTGGCAATGAACCGTTCATCAGGCCGAAGCCCAGACTCAGTGGGACTGCGCATAGAAGAAGGGGAAAAAGGACTCGTGGGGGCATTATTTATTTGACATCAGCAATCAATAAAAAACGCACGGTTTGACGTGCGCTTTTTTAGGCATAATTGATCAGTTAACCCTGCGGCTTAGCAAAAACGGGAGCGGCGAGTGTGATCAATATTTTCATCGCATTCCCATTAAATCAAATAATACGTTCCCGGAACAGTATGCAACGTATTGAGATTATTGTCTGCTTGCCATAATGCACCAGCCCTCAACGCAAAGTCAAAATACGCCAGCCATGATGTTCTGCATGCTTGCGTAATGTTGCATCCGGATCGACAGCTATTGGATTGTTTACTTTCGCCAGCAATGGCAGGTCGTTTAAAGAATCACTGTAAAAAAAACTATCGGCAAAACTATCCCACCCCCATCCTCGTTGCGCCAACCAGTCTTCCAAGCGGGTAATTTTTCCTTCCCGGAAGCACGGCACGCCAGCCACACTCCCGGTAAATTCACCGTCTTTTTCTTCCGGCTCGGTTGCAATCAGGTGCTCCACGCCAAATTCCTGTGCAATCGGCGAGGTCACAAAACTATTAGTGGCAGTAATAATAATACACACGTCCCCTGCCGCACGGTGCCGCGCCACTAATTCTTGCGCAGGGTCAGCTATCATGCCGCGCACTTTGTGCTGCATGAAGTCGTCACGCCAGCCATTTAAAACCTTGCGCGCATGACGCGACAAAGGTTTTAACTGGAAGTCGAGGAACTCATAAATATCAAGCGTACCCGCTTTGTATTGTTCATAAAAAGCCAAGTTTTTCGCCTCGAACAGTTCGCGATCGAGCACGCCCTGTTCGATAAGAAACTGAGCCCACTCGAAATCGCTGTCACCATTCAGCAAGGTATTATCTAAATCAAATAGTGCAAGGTTCACACAGACTCCTCGTTAAAAATTTGCATCACCTCTTTCAGCAATGGTACCGAGGGCGCACGCTGTAAACGCAAACAGTGCGCGTCCAGTGCATCCAGCAACCCGAGCAACGCATGCATATCACGCCGCCCGTGCCGCAACAGATATTGCGTTACCTCTCGCGGCAGGATGAAGCCGCGCGCTTGGCCATGCTGCTCCAATGCTTGCATCTTTTCTGCATCGTTCAGCGCATGCACCTGATACACTAATCCCCAGCCTAACCGGGTGCGCAGGTCGTCGCGCAAGGTTAAATGAGCCGGCGCAGCTACGCCGCTAACCAGTAACATGCCACCGCTTTCGCGCACCCTATTATAAAGGGCGAACAGCGCAATCTGGGCAGCATCATCTAGCACCTCAACATCATCCACTGCAATCACTGAAACCACATCCGGCACAACGCCATGAGCAAAAATTGCGGACTGTCCCAACGAGCGTGCCTGCGCCACGACTGCCTGCATGAGATGGCTTTTACCACAGCTCACCTCGCCCCATAGGTAGAAACACCGTTCATTCGAGGTTCCTGCCAATGCATGTTGCAATGCCGAGACCAACTCAACGTTACGACCCGGTACGAAATTGTTTAGCGAGGGCAACCAATCCGGAGCGATATTTAATAATAATTGCGTCATATAAAATAGATCACGATACACGTATACGGGCAACTGCCATGCCCTGAACATGGTTCAATCCTACCTACAGTGCTGCCATCACGGGTAGGATCACGCAGCAAGAATAGCCCCTCTTGCAGAGCAGCGAAGCGTTGAATGGTCATTTGGGGTAAAATATCGCTAACAAAATGGCCTGCACTGTATCCCGAAGAAAGCGAGAACTCAACTTGAGCTTACCTAATACCCTTTCCTACCGCGACGCCGGCGTAGACATAGCTGCAGGTGACCGCCTGGTGGAAAATATCAAACCATTCGCCAAACGGACTATGCGCCCGGAAGTTCTGAGTGGCATAGGCGGCTTTGGCGGATTAGTCGAAATTTCTAAAAAATACCGAGAACCGGTGCTGGTGTCTGGCACCGATGGCGTGGGCACCAAATTAAAATTGGCATTCGAATTGAATCGTCACAATACAGTTGGCATCGACCTGGTTGGGATGAGCGTCAACGATATTCTGGTGCAGGGCGCAGAGCCGCTGTTTTTCCTCGATTATTTCGCCTGTGGCAAGCTGGATGTAGATGCCGCCACCGAAGTCATCAAAGGTATTGCGGCTGGATGCGAACTGGCCGGTTGCGCGCTCATTGGCGGCGAAACTGCCGAAATGCCGGGCATGTATCCGGTGGGCGAATATGACCTCGCCGGTTTTGCTGTGGGTGTCGTGGAAAAAGCCAACATCATCACCGGCGCTGACATTCGGCCTGGCGACACAGTGCTGGGGCTCGCCTCTAACGGCGCGCACTCCAACGGTTACTCGCTGGTGCGTAAAATCATCGAGCGCTACCAGTCTGACCTCAATGCTAAATTTGATGGTGAGCGTACGCTGGCTGATTGCATTATGGCGCCCACACGCATCTATGTGAAACCATTGCTGGCGCTAATGCAAACCCTCCGGATAAAAGGAATGGCGCACATCACTGGCGGCGGCCTGCTGGAAAATGTGCCGCGTGTGTTGCCTGCCAACGTCACCGCCGTGATTGACGGACTCGCTTGGCGCACACCCAAGCTATTCGAGTGGCTGCGCGAGCAGGGTAACGTAGCCCAACAAGAAATGTACCGCACCTTCAACTGCGGCATTGGTATGGTGGTCATCGTGGATCAGAGTGATGCCACAGCCGCAATCGCCCAGCTTGTTGCAGCTGGAGAAACCGTATGGCGCATAGGCACAATTGAAGCGCGAACAGGCGATGAGTCACAAACCCGCGTCTGCTAACGTAACGATAAAATCCATCGTTATTCTGATTTCCGGCCACGGCAGTAACATGCGCGCGCTGCTGGAAGCCGACCTACCCTGCCGGGTAGCTGCGGTTATCAGCAACCGAGCCGATGCCCCAGGATTGGAAATTGCCAAACAGCATGGGATTACAACGAAGGTCGTGTCACATCTCAGCCATCCAGACCGCGAATCTTTCGACTCTGAGTTAGCCCTCTGCATAGACAGCTACCAGCCCGACCTTATCGTGCTTGCCGGCTTCATGCGCATTCTCACCGGTCAGTTCGTTACACGCTACCAAAACATGCTTATTAACATCCACCCCTCGCTGTTGCCCGCATATAGTGGCCTGAATACTCATGCGCGCGCACTCCGGGACGGCGTGAAGATTCATGGCTGCACCGTGCATTTCGTCACCCGCGACGTTGATCACGGTCCCATCATCATCCAGGCCGCAGTGCCGGTACTCATGGACGACACCCCAACAACCTTGGCGGCACGCGTGTTACATCAAGAACACCGCATTTTTCCGCAGGCCATCCGTTGGTTCTGCAACGACGACATCAGCCTGAGTGCGGATGGCAAGGTGTTAATGAAACGTCGAGTGCAGCCCGGTTGCGCTCTAATCTCTCCGGAACTGGAATAAAGTATGCGTTACATCATTTATCTAGCCGGATTCCTATTACTTGTTAGCACTGCACCGCAAGCACTATTTGCGGCTACTCCCGTCTTGCCCGTGCAGGTCACCAATATTGACGCCCATTACGATGTACTCAAAGGCAATATTAAAGTCGCTACCATTACAGAAACCTATACCCGCACACAGAGTGGCTACCATATTCAGAGCGTGACCAAGGCAATCGGCTTGCTCGCCATGTTCAAACCAGAGGTCATCCACGTCACCAGCGAAGGCACCCTGACAGCGAAAGGCATACGCCCACTCACTTATATTCAGAAGCGCAAACTCGATACCGAACGAAATACACGCGCCGACTTTGACTGGAAAACCAAACACATCACTCTGACTGACCGCGCCGGAAAACGCACGCTACCGCTGCCAGATGGAACTCAAGACCGGTTAAGCGCGATGTACCAGTTTATGTTCGCACCGCTGCAAAATTCCACCGAGCTCAACTTCAAGATGACTAACGGCAGCAAGGTAGATGATTACAGTTATCGCATTACGCCTGACCAAAGCATGACGATTCCGCTCGGTACATTCAAGGCATTTTACGTAGCCAACCCACCGCAAGAGGGTGAAAATCGAACTGAAATCTGGCTGGCAACAGAACACGGCAATTTTCCTTACAAGATGACCATCACCGAGCCAGATGGTGGAAAATTCACGCAGGTGCTGAACAAAATAAATTTCAAGTAGCAATTATTGGGCTATTTATCAAATGAATTCTGGCACGCCCACCAGCTGCATCACGCTTTCTGTGCTACTGCATGGTGCAGCACTGTGGCTTTTTCACATTGTCATTTCTGACATTCGTGTCGCCGAAGAATAAAAATTCAGAAGTCATGCAGCCCTGTCCTGTAAACTTCGCCTCCATTCCTGTAATCGTTTCCACCATCTCATCGAGTACTTTTACCCTAATTCAAAACTATGCTACTGACCGAATATCGCCTAGATCTCGTTATCCAAGCCCTGCGCAGCATTCTGCCGCTGGAACATCCCGCCGACGCTATGTTGCGCCAATTTTTTAAGCGCGAGCGTATTGGCTCCAACGAACGAGCGCTAGTGGCAGAAACGGTGTTCGGTGTGTTGCGTCACCGCCTTTTTCTGGAACATGCCTGCGCCGATCAGGCCACGCCACGTCGCATGGCGCTGGCTTATTGGATCAAGTACAGCGGCTATAACCTGCGTGAACTCACCCCGCTTCTGAAGCGTGATGAAAGCGACTGGCTGGGGCAAGTAAAAGCCATCAACCTTGCCGAATTATCTTTGTCGGTGCAGGCCGAGCTGCCAGAATGGTTGGTCGAACAGCTGCGAATCACAATGACGGATGAAGCCATCCTCATACTGGGCCGCTCCATGCTGCAACCTGCCGCACTGGATTTGCGCGTAAACACCCTGCTCGCCACACGCGACGAGGTACTGCTAGATTTGAAGGCAGGCGGCATGGACGCGCAAGCCACGCCCTACTCCCCCATTGGCATCCGCCTTAAAGACAAGCCCTCACTCACCAAGCACCCACTGTTCCTCGCCGGAAAAATTGAAGTGCAAGACGAAGGCAGCCAGCTGCTTGGATTTCTTCTCGCACCCAAGCGCAATGACATGGTTGTGGATTTTTGCGCCGGTGCTGGAGGTAAAGCACTCATGCTGGGCGCCATGATGCAATCTCAAGGCAGGCTATATGCCCTGGACGTATCCGAAAAACGACTGGCCAACCTCAAGCCACGTCTAAAACGTTCGGGGCTTAGCAACCTGCACCCGCAACTCATAGCACATGAAAACGACAGCAAAATAAAGCGCTTGGCGGGCAAAATCGACCGTGTTCTTGTAGATGCGCCGTGTAGCGGGCTGGGCACACTCCGCCGCAACCCAGACATAAAATACCGCCAATCGTCTCAAAGCGTGACAGAATTCACCCAGTTGCAAGCCGCTATCCTGGCCTCAGCCAGCAAATTGCTCAAACCCGGCGGCCGCCTGGTGTATACCACCTGTAGTTTTTTGCCACAGGAAAACCGCGCCATAGTCGATGCATTTCTTGCCGACTATCCAGAATTTACATTACGCCCTGCGGGAGAAATTCTCGCGCAGCAAAAAATTCCGCTGGAAGCAGATGAGTGCATGCAACTCCTGCCGCAACTGCACTGCACCGACGCCTTCTTCGCAGCGGTACTGGAAAGGGTCAAAACGGTTGCCTCGAACGACGTCGTTGCTGCCTAAATTCGAAAGAAAGTAGCCGGGAATTTATTCGACCAATTTTGTTGCATTTTCTTGACTGAGCGCCATGCTGGATTTCACCGAATACACCAAGATTTTTATCAGTCTTTTCGCCATCCTTGATCCAATCGGGATCATCCCTATCATCATTCTGTTCACATCCGGCATGTCACCGCCAAAACGAGCCGAGGTTGGCCGCATCGCATCGCTGGCAGTATGCGCCATTTTGCTGGTTGCGTTATTGATAGGCCAACCACTACTGGCTTTTTTTGGTATCAGCATCAGCTCATTTCGCGTGGCGGGCGGCATTCTACTGATGTTAATGGCCTTCAAAATGTTGAATGGCAACCTCTACACATCCGTCGAAGCCGATAATAACGGAGCTGGGGGCGAAACAAGCTCAATACATGCCATCGTGCCGTTATCCATTCCACTACTGGCTGGCCCCGGCTCCATCAGTGCGGTGATTTTGGAGGCACACAAAGCGCACGGCATTGAACATTACTTAATCATGAGCTTGGAAATTATGTTACTCAGCGTAACGGTCTGGTTAACCTTCCTGATTGCACCATGGGTGGCCCAACGTTTGGGCAAGATAGGCATAGACGTATTCACTCGGCTAATGGGTTTGGTACTTGCGGCCATTTCCGTGGAGTTTATTGCGGGTGGAATACGCGGGTTATTCCCTGGCCTTGGCTAATTCAAAATAATTCTGGCGACACATTGCTTAATTCCTTGCACAATTAAGCAATGTGTCACCAGAATTTTACCAGATGACGGAGGCGGCATTTCAGACTCAAGCGAGACGCGTTACCAAGTTCACTGACCCCAGGAGCCACACCCCCGTCAGTGAGATCTGCTACGCTTACCACTGACGGTCGCCATCTGCGAATTCAATGGTAGACCCCGTGTGCATACGTTAATGCGATTGTTATGTTTTTTAGTTTACAAGGTTTGTTAACTCTGTACTTTTTAAAACTTCATGTGCAAATTGTCTTAATAATGGATAGTGATGATTCATGAAGTTTAAACTTACAGTAATATCATTTGTTGTTCGTGTTCCTTTGCCATCAAAACCTTTTTTCATTTTTTTTGTTTTTTCAGATAACTTTTCTTTTGCATCAACATGAGCACCGCCATCTTGATTTGCAGCCGAATCAATAATGTCCCACCGAGTCATACTAATACCATTTTCTTTCCATATTATCTCTTCAAGCCACTCCTTAACGGGAAATAAGATTCCTTCACCCCAACTGTCTAGAGGAGGTTTTATTCCTTCTGAGGTAGCCATTAATGGCAGAATAGCAACACTAACAAGCCTCATTTTTTTCATTTTTTCTGTTTTATCAAAAGTAGAAACAAGTTTAATTGATCTTTTTTTCTCTAAATGAGTCAGGATTGATGTTCCACCGTTACTATCATAAAAAATAACCCTGAGAGAAACTGCAATACGTAGTGCTTCTTCAATAACGCCATTGTCATAATTTATGCACGAGCTTCTTATAAACATTAAATGTGTATTTAATTTATCTTGATATTCTTTCATATTTTATGGGCTAAATTTTAGAGCAAAACTAAAGGGGTCTAAGCCGAATGCCACTAAGTTAAGGAGCTTCAGCATAGCTAAAACAATAACTTAAGCTAGTATTGGCGCGAGTTACGCAATAATCTAACCTTGCTAAAAAGGCTTAACTTAGTGGTATTCGGGTCTAAGCCGAATGCCACTAAGTTTAGTCCTTTTAGCACGGTATTTGTTTCTATGCAGAGTCACTTTCATTTCATGTCGTGGAGCGGTTAATAATTGATACAACTTGAGCCTTCGATTCACTGCTCTGGGTTTACTTCTACCTGTTCGTTCAGCACAATATAATGGCGATAGACTCACAGTAAAACGGACAACGAAAGGAGAATTCTGGGGACACATTACTTAATTGCGTAAGAAATTAAGTAATGTGTCCCCAGAATTTACGTTAATGGTAGACCCCGTGCTTCCTGCTTGATAAAGTTGAATCAATTTTACCAGTGCACCGTGAAAGACTATTCCCACCCACTACAATGTTTGGAAATAAAAATACCGTCTGACTATCCTCAACACCCAAGTGGCGGTATACGGTGGAGCGGATGAAAATTAACTTTCCTAAATTAGATCAGCCGGTTACTTATGAATGTATTTAGGGGCGGGCACATATCTGCGAGAGGCGCACATGCAGACACACCGCATTGCTTCAACTGATACGACGCTCGATTTCGATGCGGCCATGAGGCGCGCTGACGCATGAGCGCTGACAGCAGGCGGCTGGCTGTCGCACTCCTGTTTTCTCTCCTGTTTCATATACTGCTGTTGAGTTTGACCTTCGGTTGGAAGGAATTTGGGCTGCCTGGCGTTGGCCTCCCCTGGCAAAAGCGACGGATAGCGGCGCCCGATCTGTACGTCGTGCTCATGCCGGCGCAGGTCGCAGTTGCGGAGTCGGCAAGTCCGCCGGTAAAGGCGCCGCTGCTGCAGGCATTGAGCGAGCTGGCTGTTGCCGGTGAACCGGCGCCCACGCAGCCCCCTTTTCCGGCAGTGATCGCGATAGAGCGGGCCGACGAGGCTACGTGGGTTGTGCCACCCCCTTCACTGGGGCTGAAGCCTGCTATTGTGGATGCGCCAGACGCTTCGATCCCAGAGACCGTGATGCCGATACCTCCAGATGCCGGCGAGGTGGCGCAGTATCGAGCAGCACCGGAGGTGCGGAAGCGAGCCGATAAAGTGGACAAGCTTGTTCCTCCTGAGCGTGAGGCGCAACGACAGGTGGATCAGGTGGTGGCACAACAACAGGAGATCGTTCGTCAGGAAGCAGCACGCATCGAGGCTGCACGATTGGAGGCGGAACGCCTGAAAGCAGCGCAACTGACGGCGGCAAAGCTGGAGGCGCAACGTCAGGAGATCGCTCGTCAGGAAGCAGCACGCATCGAGGCTGCACGATTGGAGGCTGAACGCGTGGAAACTGCGCGACTGATGGCGGCAAAGCTGGAAGCGCAACGCCAGGAAATCGCTCGTCAGGAAGCAG
>CAWDCY010000004.1:0-63902 GCA_963800965.1 uncultured beta proteobacterium
TCGAGTGTGATACCTTTCTTTTCATGACTGCCCCTACCGCCCAACAAATTCTCCATGATGTTTTCGGCTATTCGTCCTTTCGTGGTGAACAGCAATCTATAGTTGAATATGTTGTTGCTGGGGGTGATGCGCTGGTATTAATGCCAACCGGCGGCGGCAAGTCGTTGTGCTATCAGCTTCCGGCATTGATGCGGCGTGGGGTGGGCATCGTAGTGTCGCCGTTGATTGCGTTGATGCAGGATCAGGTGGACGCACTTAGCCAGCTTGGTGTGCGCGCCGCTTTTCTTAACTCCAGCCTGGATGCGAACACGGCGCGTGCCGTGTCGAGCCGTTTGTTGCAGGGTGATTTAGATCTCTTGTATGTGGCGCCAGAGCGGTTGCTGATGTCTGGATTTTTGTCGATGCTGGAACAAGTGCAGGCCGAGCATGGCATGGCACTGTTTGCCATTGACGAGGCGCATTGCGTATCGCAATGGGGCCATGATTTCCGTCCAGAATATCGCGGTCTGACGGTATTGCATGAACGCTTTCCGGATGTGCCACGCATCGCGCTGACAGCCACGGCGGATGCGCCGACGCGAAGCGAGATTATCGAGCGGCTGGCGCTGGAGCAGGCGCGCCAATTTGTTTCCAGCTTTGACCGTCCCAACATCCGCTACCGGATAACACTGAAAGCCAATGCCCGGCAGCAATTGCTGACCTTTCTGGAAACGGAGCATGCCAATGATGCTGGCATCGTATATTGCCTGTCGCGCAAAAAAGTGGAGGAAACTGCCGCATGGCTTCAGGAGCGCGGCTGGAATGCATTGCCTTACCACGCCGGGCTGGATGCGGCCGTGCGTAGCGAGAATCAACGTTCTTTTCTGCGCAAGGAGGGCGTCATCATCGTCGCCACTATTGCTTTCGGCATGGGTATCGACAAGCCCAACGTGCGCTTTGTCGCTCACCTTGATTTACCCAAGAGCATGGAAAGCTATTATCAGGAAACTGGCCGTGCCGGACGCGACGGCTTGCCCGCAGATGCATGGATGACTTACGGTTTGGGCGATGTGGTGTCCATGCGTCAGATGCTGGCATCCGGCGAGGCACCCGAGGAGCGCAAACGGTTAGAGCTGCATAAACTTGACGCTTTGCTGGGGTTTTGCGAATCCACTGCCTGCCGCCACCAACTTATCGTACGTTACTTTGGAGAAGACCATCCAGGCAATTGTGCTCAGTGCGACAATTGCCTGGAGCCGATGGATACTTGGGACGCGACTCAAGCGGCACGTATGGCATTGTCGTGTGTTTACCGTACTGGGCAGCGCTTCGGTGTTGGTTATTTGATTGACGTGCTACTGGGCAAGGTCACCGCACAGGTAGAAAAATTTCGTCACCAGCAACTGAGCACCTTTGGGATCGGCCAGACGCTCTCGCAGACTCAATGGAGCAGTGTTTATCGCCAGTTGGTTGCTGCTGGTTTGCTCAATGTGGATATGGAAGCTTACGGCGGATTGCGTCTAACCGAACAAGCGCGCCCGGTGCTACGCGGTGAATCCGAAGTGTGGCTGCGGCGCGATGCTGAACCGGCTAAAAGCAAAATCAGTAAAGTTGAACGGGGCGCAAGAATGCGCGAAGCATTTGCCGGTGCAAATGAAGATCCGCTGTGGCTGGCGCTTAAAGCCAAGCGCATGGAGCTCGCCCGCGAACAAGGCGTACCGCCTTATGTGATTTTTCACGACAGCACTTTGCTGGAAATTCTCAAACATCGTCCCGACAATCTCACCGATTTAGGAAAAATTAGCGGAGTCGGCTTAGCCAAGTTAGACCGTTATGGAAATGAATTTTTGAATGTGATTGCAGATGAAGAAAATAGCGTTACATAGACCACAAAAAGCGGGGGGCATATTTACGCAAGACGACCGAACATTTCTTCCGCAATATTTCAACGGATCGACTGGAGCATGGTATCTTCCATAACGTTTTAGATCTGTTCACACCATCAAGGAATATGTCGCTATGCATAATCAAAATAAGAAACTTTTCATCTGGACTGCGAAGGCCAATGATATTATCCAAAATGTCATTCGTGCCCATCGTAAACTCGGTTCGAAGATAAACAAAGCCTTGGACTAACATGCTGCAATTTGATGTTTTGATTATAGGCAGCGGGCTGGCAGGGCTTTCATTGGCATTGAAACTTGCCGATCAGCGAAAAGTCGCCGTCATCACCAAGAAATCGCTATTGGAAGGCGCAAGTGTTTGGGCGCAGGGCGGAATCGCTGCCGTGTTGTCGCAAGAAGACTCTCTGGCCGAGCATATACAGGATACCTTGACCGCCGGCGCAGGCCTTTGCGACCCTGTCGCCGTGCGCTATGTTATCGAGCACGCCAAGCCGGCAATTGACTGGCTCATTGCGCAAGGCGTGCCGTTCACACGTGATGCCAATACCGATACCGGCTATCACCTGACACGTGAGGGCGGGCATAGCCATCGACGTATCATCCACGCCGCCGATGCCACTGGCCATGCCGTACAGGAAACGCTCGCCTCCAAAGTTCTGGCTCATCCCAACATCACGCTGCTGGAACATTACATTGCCATCGATCTGATTACTGGCAACAAACTCGGCCACACGCACAATCAGTGCCATGGTGCTTACGCACTCAACAGCCTGAGCGATGAAGTCAGCACCATCGCCGCTCATGACACAATTCTGGCCACCGGCGGTGCGGGCAAGGTATATCTTTACACCACCAATCCAGACACCGCCACTGGCGACGGCATTGCCATGGGCTGGCGTGCCGGTTGCAGGGTGGCCAACATGGAATTCGTTCAATTTCATCCGACCTGTTTATATCACCCGCACGCCAAATCTTTCCTCATCTCTGAGGCGGTTCGTGGCGAGGGTGGCATCCTTAAACTACCAGACGGCACACGATTCATGCCTGCTCATGATGAGCGCGCCGAACTTGCGCCGCGCGACATCGTCGCTCGCGCCATTGATTTCGAAATGAAAAAGCGTGGTTTGGATTGCGTGTATCTTGATATCTCACATAAATCGGCAGAATTTCTGCAAGCGCATTTTCCTACCATCTACGCACGCTGTCTGTCGCTGGGTATCGATATCGCGCGCGAGCCCATACCTGTAGTACCGGCAGCGCACTATACCTGCGGTGGCATTGTTACTGATCTGCATGGACGTACCGATCTCCCCAATCTCTATGCTGTGGGCGAAACCGCTCACACCGGCCTGCATGGAGCCAACCGACTGGCAAGCAATTCGTTGCTGGAGTGTATGGTGTTTGCTGATTCAGCCGCGCGCAACATACTGGCCACGCCGCAAAGTCAATTCATTCCACTGCCGCAATGGGATGAGAGCCAAGTGACCGATGCCGACGAAGAAATTATTATCTCGCACAACTGGGCGGAGTTACGCCAATTCATGTGGGACTATGTGGGAATTGTGCGCACAACCAAAAGACTGCGACGCGCACAACACCGCATTCAATTATTGCATGAGGAAATCAACGAGTATTACGCCAATTTTCATGTTACAGCTGATTTGCTGGAATTACGCAATCTGGTGTTAACGGCCGATCTCATCGTGCAAAGTGCATTGTCCCGGCATGAAAGCCGTGGATTACACTACAGCAAGGACTACCCCGATACGCTACCACTTGCCATGCCAACTGTGCTCACTCCATCTGCATAATGGTATGCCCTTAGGGTACACATCTTGCGTAATCAACCGGATGTTAACTTGTTTGGGGGGAGCTTCAACAATAACGACATAATCAAATTTAATAATATGCAAGTTGGCGCATTGTTTGGCAATTATTTTTGAATTGTTTAGAATGCGGCCCTCGCTTTGCATAAGTAAAGCCAATGATGGTGTATGACGTATTGTAAGTATCGTACGAAATAAATTTTAGGGCGCAATACAACGCTAAAAATTATGCAGGCAATAGTACTTAGTCTATAAGGAGACAGCGTGGAAAAGATTGAAAAGGATGTTGCAAAAGACTATTGGGAAAATCAGGCTAAAACTCATAAAGGATCACATCTAGCATCTTGGAGCGATAACTTTATGATTGAACTTGAAATAGATGCCATAGGAGAGCATATTTCAAGTGGGGATCATGTTCTTGATGTGGGTTGTGCTAATGGATATTCCGCGTTCCAACAATTGGAACGGCACCCAGATGTTGGTTCTATTACAGGGGTTGATTTTGCTGAAAACATGATAAAACAGGCCAATAGCCTGAAAAAAGCCCAGTGGGTAGGAGATATTATAAAGTTTGAAGTAGGTGACATTAATTCCTTACAATTTCCTGATGATACTTTTGATGTAGCTTATGCCACACGAGTGGTTACGCTAATGCCTACTTGGGAAGAACAACAAATTGCTATCAATGAATGTCTGCGGGTTGTTAAGCCAGGCGGCAAGGTAATTTTCTCCGAGCCTTTTTTGGAGCCATTTACATTGCTTAATGCAATGAGGCAACTGAAGGATATGCCCCCATTGATTGAGCATGACTCAAATCGATTCTTTAAAAAAGCGGTATTAGAGGAATTTCTCACTCAAAAGGGTTTGACATTTAAGGTAAATGAATTTTCTTCAATTTATTACCTGGGATCAAGATTTTTGCGGGAGTTGGTGACAGACCCGGCAGCATACCCGGGCTTCAACCCGATCAATCGCCTTTTTTATGATATAGAGAAAGACTTTTCTGGTGGTGGCTTTGGCATTCAGCAGGCTTATATTATTACCAAATAAAATCAGCATGGCATGACTCACACCAGAATAGAGCACGACACATTCGGCCCCATAGAGGTAGCAGCAGACCGGCTTTGGGGCGCGCAAACGCAACGTTCGCTTGAACATTTCCACATTTCCTCCGAGCGTATGCCGGAGGAACTTATCCTTGCACTCGCCATGGTCAAACGCGCTTGCGCGCTGGTCAATCGCGATTTAAATCTATTAAACGCGGACAAGGCGGATGCTATTGTGCGGGCGGCGGATGAAATACTGCTTGGCCAGCATACGCAAGAGTTTCCACTTTCTGTTTGGCAGACGGGTTCGGGTACCCAGACCAATATGAACTTGAACGAGGTGCTCGCTAACCGTGCTTCTGAACTGCTAGGCGGTAAATGGGGCAAAGACCGGCTGGTACATCCTAATGATGATGTAAATCTTGGTCAATCATCTAATGACATTTTCCCCACTGCTATGCACGTGGCGGCTAGTCTCAGTATCATCCAATCCCTGCTACCTGCACTATGCAAACTGCGCTCAACATTGGAGAAAAAATCCCGCAGCTTTGACGGCATCGTCAAGATTGGGCGCACGCACTTGCAGGATGCTACTCCGTTAACGCTAGGGCAGGAATTTTCTGCTTATGTGGCGCAGCTGGATTATGCAGACTCCATAATCAAAGCTTCGTTGGTCTCGCTTTGTGAACTTGCGGTCGGGGGGACTGCAGTTGGAACCGGACTTAACACACATGTCGAATTCGGGGAGCGCGTTGCTGCGGAACTCGCTCGCAGCACAGGCTTACCGTTCAAAAGCGCTGCCAATAAGTTTGCAGCTCTGGCCGCACATGACGCTCTAGTGGCCGCACATGGCATGCTCAAAACACTCGCTGCCGCCCTCATGAAAATTGCCAACGACATCCGCTGGATGGCTTCGGGACCACGTTCTGGTCTTGGGGAAATCAGTATTCCCGAGAACGAACCGGGTAGCTCGATTATGCCGGGTAAAGTTAATCCCACACAGTGCGAAGCACTCACCATGCTATGCTGCCAAGTATTCGGCAATGACGTTGCAATCAATATAGGTGGCGCTTCGGGGAATTTTGAACTCAATGTTTTCAAGCCACTGATCGCTCATAATTTTCAACAAAGCGTGCGCCTGCTTGCTGACGGAATGGCAAGCTTCGAGACACACTGCGTGCATGGCATCCAGGCCAACCACGAACGTATTGCGGAACTACTGGAACGCTCGCTAATGCTGGTGACCGCCTTAACTCCGCATATAGGCTACGATCGGGCTGCCGAAATCGCCAAGCAAGCACACCGGGATGGCGGCACGCTAAAACAGACGGCATTAGCTCTAGGCTATGTTACGGAAGAAGAATTCGACTGCTGGGTGCAGCCAGCGAAGATGACTTGATCTATCTAAAGGGCACCTCTACAAATCCAATTTTAGTCACAATACTGCGTTACTCGAAAAAATTATCGCTTACATATAAACTATATGCCGCGCTCAAATTTTTTACTCGCGCCTTGCCTTGCCTAGAAAATTGAATTTGTAGAGGCGCCCTAAAACCACTTAATCGCGCAGCTCAAACATCGCTGGCTCAGGGACATTGTTGATGTTAGCTCGCTAACTCTTCAATTTCACATCTTCCCCTCTTCTTACTCGTCCACCCGATCTTGATTAGGACGCAGCGCATCGATAAAGCCAAACTGGCTCAGGTCGCGGATTTGCATGGGATACAGAATCCCGTCCAGATGATCGCACTCATGCTGCACCACGCGAGCATGAAAACCGTTTGCCACGCGGTCTATTAATACGCCATATTCATCGTGTCCCTGATAATGGATAGCTTGAAAACGCGGTACCAGCCCGCTTAGTCCCGGCACGCTCAAGCAGCCTTCCCATCCTTCCACCATATCCGGATTCAATGTCAATCCTACATGCGAATCGACTATACTTAACGGGTTACCTGATTTTGTTAGCGGAGTGATAACGGGGTTAATCAATACCGTTTCTGGCACTGATTCGGCATCGGGATAGCGTGAATTAAACTGCACACCGAAGATCACTACTCGCAAATTCACGCCTATCTGAGGTGCTGCCAGCCCGGCGCCGTTCAGCGCCTGCATGGTGTCGCGCATATCGAGCAGCAAGGCGTGCAGTTCCGGCGTATCGAAATCAATCACTTCCTCCGCGCAACGCAACAGGCGCGCATCGCCCATACGCAATACGTCCCTAATCGACATCAGAATCCACCACACATTCAAGGATGTTGCGCACGCGTGCCATGGCAGGTTGTGCCACTGTACTGATAGTTTCCAAATGCACGCCATCGCGGCTGCTACCGCGTCCGGCAGCATGATTCACCACCACCGCAATAGCGGCGTAATTCAAGCCGAGTTCTTTGGCCAAGGCGGCTTCTGGCATACCGGTCATGCCCACCATATCGGCACCGTCACGCTCCAGGCGGTTGATCTCTGCTGCTGTATCCAGACGCGGCCCCTGTGTGGCAGCATATACTCCGCCATCCAGACAAGGGATATCGGCACATCTGCCAGCATCCAGAATTTGTAGGCGTAGTTCCTGACTATACGGCCGGGTAAAATCAATATGCGTTACCGAGCAATCACACCCATCAAAGTAGGTAAACTCGCGTCCATAGGTGTAATCAATGATTTGATCTGGCAGCACAATAACACCAGGCGACAGATCAACACGAATCCCCCCAACTGCCGCGACAGAAATGATGCGTTGCGCTCCCTGCTCTTTTAACGCCCACAGATTGGCACGATAATTCACTACATGCGGCGGGATCGTATGGCCGTAGCCATGACGGGCAATAAACATCACCTCATGCTGACGCAAACGGCCAAAGATAATCGCTCCGGAAGGCTCACCATATGGCGTGCGCATCACCTGTCGATGTGATATTTCCAGATTGGTCAGTTGCGTCAGCCCCGTGCCACCAATAATCGCTAACATTTTTTATTACCTTTTGGAAAATTTAGCAGCCCGTCGGACTTACTAATTCCCGCATAATCAGAAATTCAGAAAGTACAAATTAAAATACTTATACAAATTAAATTTAAAAAATAGAGTGTATTACTTTAATAAATCGGGTTTTATGATTCCCGCGTGGCGTAAATCGCAGGCAGATTTCGCCACGCGCCATGTATGTCCATACCAAAGCCGAATACAAAGCGATCCGGTAATTCCACCCCGACAAAATCGGCGCGTATCGGCTTGGCTTTTGCAATCTGTTTATCAGCAAACACCGCACTGTAAAACTTGGTGGCACCCAAATCCAGCACACGCTGCTTAACTGCGGCCAGTGTCTCGCCTTCGTCGAGAATGTCATCCACCACTAAAACCACGCGCCCAGTTACATTTTCGCGTGGCTCGACTTTCCAGTGCAAGGTTCCGCCCTGTTGGTTACTGCCATAGCGCGACACATGCACATAATCAAAGTCGAGTGGAAAAGTAAGCAACGGTAGCAGTTGTCCGGTAAACACCACCGCACCGCCCATCACGGATAAAAGTAGTGGATGTGCGCCAGTTAATACAGTATTAATTTCTCGCGCAACGCTCATTACGGCCGCTTGTACTTCTTCAGCTGAAACAATCAACTCAGCTTGACTCAGGATATCGTTCACCTGCTGATTAGAGAGCATTACTTGATCGTTGCCAGGTAAGCGGCAAATCCTTCTCCCAGTTCAGGATGCTTAAGGCCGAATGCAACTGTAGCCTTGAGATAGCCCAGCTTGGAGCCGCAATCGTAACGCGTACCGTTAAACCGGTATGCCAGCACTTTTTCTTCCTTTAGCAGCGCTGAAATACCATCGGTCAGTTGAATCTCACCGCCCGCGCCCGCCTGCAATTTCGCCAAATGATGAAAAATACGCGGCGTCAAAACATAACGCCCCACCACCGCTAGCGTGGACGGCGCATCTGACGGACTGGGCTTTTCAACGATGGCATGTACCTGCTCCACATTCTGCTCCACATTGCTACTACTGACTATGCCATACTGCCCCGTCTGCGAAGGTGGCACGTCTTCCACGCCGAGCACGGAACATTGATAGCGCTGGTATACATCTGTCATCTGTTTAATGATGGAAATATCCCCAGCGATTAAGTCGTCGGCCAAAATCACCGCGAAAGGTTCGTTTTGCACCACCGGCTGCGCGCACAGGACTGCATGGCCGAGCCCAAGCGTTTCTGATTGCCGGATGTAAATACAATTCACATGCTTGGGAATTACTTCTTGAACTGCACGTAACAGCTCGCTCTTGCCACGCGCGAGAAGTTCAGCTTCTATCTCATAAGCCGTGTCAAAATGATCCTCAATAGCGCGTTTATTGCGACCAGTAATGAACACCATATCAGTAATACCAGCTGCCACCGCCTCTTCCACCGCATATTGGATTAATGGTTTATCGACTACCGGCATCATTTCCTTGGGACTGGCCTTGGTGGCGGGCAGAAAACGGCTGCCCAATCCAGCTACTGGAAATACAGCTTTAGTAATTCGAGTCATAAATATATTCCCATCACTTTCAGGCTAAAGATTTTCAAAATGAATTACGATTTAGTCAGCGGCTGATGGCATTTTGTTTTTATTTAATAGTTGTAAAAACTGTTGTTCATCCAGCACCGCAATATTTAGTTCCCGCGCTTTGCTAAGCTTGGTACCCGCCTCGGCGCCAGCCACCACATAATCGGTTTTCTGCGACACGCTACCAGTCACGCGTGCGCCGAGCGTTTCCAGCCTCAATTTTGCCTCGTCACGGCTCATGCTGGCAAGCGTACCGGTTAATACAAAAATCTTAGCATTCAAAGGTAACAGCTGCACGGCCATTTCGGCCTGCTCCGGCCACCTTACTCCGGTAGCGCGTAATTGGGCGATCACCTCAATGTTATGCGGCTCGGCAAAAAAAGTTGCAATACTTTGCGCAACAACGGGCCCGATATCGGGTACAAGTTGCAGGCGCGTTTCGTCGGCCGAAATGAAATTATCCAGCGTAGCAAAATGACGCGCCAGTTCTTTCGCAGTCGCCTCGCCCACATTGCGGATGCCCAGCCCATAGATAAAACGCGCAAGTGTGGTTTGCTTGCTGTGTTCTATTGCATCTAACAAATTTTGAGCGGACTTCTCACCCATACGCTCCAGTTGGGCCAGTGTTCGCAAATTCAGTTTATATAAATCGGCAGGTGTATGCACCCATTGCTGGTCCACCAGTTGATCAACCAATTTCTCGCCTAGTCCCTCGATATCCAAAGCGCGACGGCTGGCGAAATGCAGCACTGCCTGCTTGCGTTGTGCCGGGCAAAACAGCCCGCCACTACAGCGCCATATTGCTTCGTCCGGCTGTTTGATAACGTGTGCGCCACATACTGGACAGGTCTGCGGCATATTGAATTCACGCGCATCGTCAGGACGCCGCTCAAGTAGGGCACGTGCCACTTCTGGAATGACATCGCCGGCACGCCGGACGCTTACAGTGTCGCCGATGCGGATATCCTTGCGACGCAGCTCCTCTTCGTTATGCAGTGTGGCATTGGTCACCGTTACACCACCGACGAATACTGGTGCCAGGCGAGCTACTGGAGTCAATGCACCAGTACGGCCAACCTGCACCTCAATGTCCAGCACGGTGGTCAATGCTTCTTCTGCTGGAAACTTGTGCGCAAGAGCAAATCGCGGTGCCCGAGACACATAGCCCAGCCTGATTTGTTGTGAGATGTTATTAACTTTGTATACGACACCGTCAATTTCATAGGGCAGCTTGTTGCGCAGTTCACCCATTTCGCGATAATAAGCAAGTAATCCATCGAGCCCATGTACTACACGGTGTTCCTGTGGCACCGGCACAGACAATTGTTGCAAACATTCCAACTGCTCGGCATGCGTGTCAGGCAATGTGAATCCTTCAACCGCGCCTGCTCCATAGGCAAAAAAACTCAGGTGACGACTGGATGTAATTCGCGAATTGAGCTGCCGCAATGAACCTGCTGCGGCATTGCGTGGGTTGGCAAACAGCTTGTCACCCTTGTCTGCTTGCTGTCGATTCAGTGCGATAAAATCAACCTTGAACATCAGCACCTCGCCGCGTATTTCTATAAACGGAATAGGCTTGGCTAATCGTTCTGAATCCAAGCGCAAGGGAATATTCCTGACGGTACGCAGATTTTGCGTCACATCTTCACCAATCTCGCCATCGCCGCGCGTCGCGCCCTGCACAAATATTCCATCGCGATAGGTGAGCGTGACGGCCAGGCCATCAAATTTAGGTTCTACGGAATACTCTACTTCGACCACGCCCAATGTCTCGCGGGTACGAACATCAAAGGCCCGCACCTCTTCTTCATTGAAAGCGTTGTTAAGCGACAGCATCGGCGTGCGATGGTCTACTTTGGTAAAGGATAGTCGCGGTGTTGCACCAACTCGTTGGGTAGGCGAGTCCGGCGTAGCGAGTGAGGGATATTGCATTTCGAGAGCTTGTAGCTCACGAAACAGTGCATCGAATTCCGCATCGGTAACCAGTGGATCGTCCAACGTATGATATTGGTAATTGTGTCGCTCGATTTCCCCACGCAAATGCGCGATACGCTGCGGCACCGATTCACTCATGAAGGAACCTGATCTGAAAGAAAAATTTAGGAAAACAGCCTGCGCGCCTGGGCGCTGCCAGCAATAACATGGCCGACTCGCATATCAGCTTCAGCAGCGGCTATACGCTCACGGATTAGCGTAATGCTACCTTCACTTAAAGCCACATGGCGCGCGTCCACTATAGTCGCATGCAGTTCGCTAGCCAGTTGTTGTGCCAAAACCACCATTTGATCAAAACTTAATGAGGGTTGTTCAACACGTGGCACATCCAACAACAAAGTCAGGCCGTCTACAAGCATTTGATCCAAAGCATGATGTTGGAAGGGTGCATTGTTTTCATTGCACAGACTGAACAAAGTATGTCCGTGCGTATCCACAAAGTGGAACGCACCGTCCGCTTGTAAACTTAAACCGTACTTCTCAGCCACGCGCGCGATATCGTTACCAGACAGAATTTGTTCATTGCTGGGCAAAAGATTCAGTCCGATAATCAGATCTACAGCTGCGCAGAAGTTGTCCAACTTTTCTGCGCGCGCTGCGGCTTCTGCCACGTCCGGCAGCACCATATCGGCATGCAATTGTGCTGCAATTGTTCGCGCCAGATTGCGAAAATCCATCAATTTAGCTTCACTCACTGCACCGGCGCGATTAACTAATTGTAATGCCAGCTTAAATGAGGTATAGGCCAACGGACTATCCGCAATCACTTTCTCCCATTCGCCGCTCGCCGCACTCAAGCCGCATACATGGACGCTTTTATCCAAATCAAAGCGTTGCTGCCACAACAATTTTAGCGCATCTGCATTCACCGGGCTTTTAGGCGAAATCACGGCAATGAAATCGGTTTCCACATCCAACAACACGCACATAGCATCTACCGTGTACCCATGTTGCGACTCGTTGGGCAATGTACTAATGGGCGCGGCATGTTCCATCTTTTCGACCAGCAATTCATCGGTTGGAATTTCTACAGCTGGGCGATATAACGCATCCTCATGCCTATGCTTAAATGCCGCACTGAACTTGCGCCGATATTTGCGCTGCTGAAACCAATCATAAATATATATTGCCAGCACCACAGCGACACCGATGCCAAGCAAGCTAATTTGTAGTTCACTCATATTGAAAATAATTCGGTAGATTAATTTTCTGCATACGCGGCAAGTCACGTTGTTACTGTTGAATTATCGCAAGAGAGCTGATAAATGGCAAAGGTCAGTAAGCTCTGTTAGTTAAGTTTAGATCATATTTCTGATATTACCTACCATATTGAAATGGTTTCCATAAGTAAGTTTCCCCCGGCAAAGTCGGCTGCTTTAATTTATAAGCCACTCAAAGCGTCTTAACGGGGTCGCTTACGCGGCCCCTGCTCTTATGGCCACCTTTCGGAGGTTGCTTCAGCGCCATAGGTGCATCTGCACTAGGCGCTTGCCCTCTTCCTCTTGGTGCCAAATGTATTTCCGGATCGACTCCTCATCTCGGCCTACCGTTGACACGAAATACCCTCTCGCCCAAAAGTGTTGCCCTACAAAATTACGCTTGCGCTCACCATATACTCGTGCCAGATGGATTGCACTTTTCCCTTTGATGTACCCGATGACTTGCGATACCGAATACTTCGGCGGAATCGATATCAACATGTGCACATGATCAGGCATCAGATGTCCTTCCTCTATCCGACTTACTTTGCATACGGGCAGCCTCTAGAACACTTGCCCTAGCAGCCTCAACTGCTCGTACAGCGTCTTACGTCTGCACTTCGGAATGAATATCACGTGATATTTGCATTCCCATTTATTATGGCTTAGGCTTTCGCTGTCATCCATCTCGATTCTCCCTTCTTCGTTTGCTTGGCGGCTCACGATGCAGAGTGTCGCAGATGGACTCCCGTAAATGTCAAACTTCTACTGCCACCCCGGCACAGCCGGGGGATTTCCTATGTTGGATTAATGACATAATGTATAACTTTATGATTCAATTTGTTGCAGGAATTATCTTGATCATTTCTAGCGCATTTTCGCCACCGCATCCTCCACCCGCTCAACCGCAATAATTTCCATCCCAGCTATTTCTTGCTTCGGCTTGTTAGCTTTGGGAATAATGGCCAGGGTAAAGCCTAACTTGGCAGCCTCTCGCAATCGTTCCTGACCACGTTGCACCGGACGTATTTCGCCAGCCAGACCGACTTCCCCGAACACTACCAGTTTTTCTGGCAGAGGTTTATTGCGCAGCGAGGACACGATGGCCAGCAATACAGGCAAGTCGGCACCCGGCTCGGTAATTTTCACTCCGCCCACCGCGTTGATAAACACATCTTGATCAAAACAGGCGATGCCTGCATGGCGGTGCAGTACGGCCAGCAACATGGCCAAACGGTTTTGCTCCAAGCCCAATGAAAGCCGGCGCGGATTGGGTGAGTGCGCCTCATCCAGCAGCGCCTGGATTTCCACCAGTAGCGGACGTGTACCTTCCTGCGTCACCATCACGCATGAACCAGCCACTTGCGCGCCATGCTGAGACAGAAACAATGCGGAAGGGTTGCTCACTTCACGTAAGCCTTTTTCGGTCATGGCGAAAACGCCAAGTTCGTTTACTGCACCGAAACGATTTTTGAACGCGCGTATCATGCGAAAGCTGGAGTGAGTATCACCCTCGAAATACAGCACGGTATCCACGATATGTTCTAGCACACGCGGCCCAGCCAACGTCCCATCCTTGGTAACGTGACCAACCAGAATCATGGTCACCGCTGTAGCTCTTCGCCATGCGCGTAAGTTGTGCTGCGGATTCACGCACCTGGGCTACCGAGCCGGGGGCTGATGTGAGGTGTTCAGAATACATGGTCTGGATGGAATCGATCACCACCACGTCGGGTTGTTCCTGCTTGATGACAGACTGGATTTTTTCCAGCTGAATTTCAGCCAACAGGTACATTCCACGCGCATCCAGCGATAGTCGTCTGGCGCGTAAGGCAATTTGCTGCGCCGATTCCTCGCCACTGACATATAAAACTTTTTTATGTGTAGCGAGATGCGCCAGTGCTTGCAATAACAGGGTGGATTTACCTATTCCGGGATCACCGCCTATCAAAACTACGCCACCACTCACTAAGCCGCCACCCAAAACGCGGTCAAACTCGGCGATACCGGTTGGCGTGCGCGGCATTTCTTCCGCCCCTACTTCGGCCAGCGTCTGCACCATGCTCATTGTCGACAGCGAGCTATAGCGATTTTTTCCACTAGTCGGTGATTCCGCCGCACTTTCCGTCAGCGTATTCCAAGCCGTGCAATGCGGACATTGCCCCTGCCATTTGGAAACCTGCCCCCCACATTCAGTGCAGCTATATATTATTTTTTCTTTCGCCATAATTACCTTTTATTTGAAGCTGAATAGGATAAATTGGCGCCGTCAAAAATTAAAATTTTTAAATAAGGCTAGATTTAATGAGATTAAACGCGGGAAAGTTTTGCTATGGGTTAAATCATTTTGAATAAACAACAAGTTCAACGCATAGCCTACTCCGTCAATGACCGGCATCTAGATTACGAAAAGATCTACCACAACACATCGCCCTTACCTGTAAGGCAAGGGCATAGGCTTCTGAGCGGCGAAAAATAAGCAGTCGATATATCTCCATGTATGCACTCATCTATCCCCACTAAATTCAACTTGTTTCCAGCAAGAATATGCATATGAATGTATTGACGGGTATTGCTATACGTTACCCGTACTAAGCATGGCGCCTGCCTTTATCAAGAATTCAATGTAATTCGTCCACTTATATTGGCAACTATGAGTGAGATTTTTTCCACTCATTTGCCAGTTCCTTCGCTTCGGTAATTTGGGATTCCGTCATAAACGATTCCGCAATCTCTAGTCCATTTTTTGCACTTTCATCACCAGCCTCACTGGCAAGATTGAACCATTTATGTGCTTCGATGTAGTCCTGTGTAACACCATGGCCTTGCGCATACATGAGCCCCAAATTGTTTTGTGCAACCGGATGCCATTTTTCTGCGGCCTTAGTCCACCAAGTCACAGCCTGCTTTTGATCTTGCTCTACACCTTCACCAGTGTCGTACAAGCCGCCCAGATTTAACTGGGCATCAGTATTTCCCTGCCCTGCAGCCATGCTGTATAAAAAAACAGCTTGCTGGTAATCCTGAGCGACACCTATGCCTTTTTCATACATAAAGGCCAGGTTGTATTGAGCCACTTCATCTCCCTGCTCTGCAGCCTTGCGAAACCAAAACACAGCCTGCTCGTCGTCCTGTTTAACGCCTTGGCCTTTTGCGTACATAAAAGCCAGGTTATATTGTGCTTCCGAATTTCCCTGCTCTGCAGCTTTTAGCAACCATGACACAGCTTGCTGGTGATCCTGTGCGACACCCTCACCTTTGGCATACATGAGACCAAGATTGTTTTGTGCCAATGGCTCTCCCTGCTCTGCTGACTTGCGAAACCATGGCTCTGCTTTCAAAAAATCCAGTGTAACTCCCAAACCTTTTACGTACATTAGTCCCATATAGTTTTGCGCCAGAGCATGACCCTGCTCTGCAGCTTTTTTAAATGATTTTATGGCCTTAGCATAGTCTTTGCTGGCTAAAAGCTTTTCACCTGCCTCAAAGTCTTTTGTAACCGCCCCTGCGGGTGTTGATGCCTTCATAATTTCTCTCCGTTATTTTAATCGTGGCTAGCGGCAAATCGAGTTAACGCTGTGGGAATAAATTTATAAGTCAGAATCATTGATCACACAATGGCTGACACCTTCGAATGATGTCACCAATCACGCGCCGATGTCGAGAATATATTTGTTTTTTCAAACAGGAAGCTGCGATTTTCAATCGCGCCATTGATCCCATTTCTGACTAGAATGTAAATAATCATATAAGCCATCAGCTCTCGCTTTGCGTTTCTGTTTGTTTTTTTTGCGACACGCCAATGTGTGAATCGCCTCGTTTAAGCGCCAGTTCATTCTGTTTTTGTCGCTCAACAGCGCGAGCGCGTGTTTTTTCTGGCAGGATATCAAAGCAATGCAGGCAAGATATGCCAGCTTGATAGCTGGGTAAAGCCTTCTCATCCTGTGAAACAGGATGACGGCAGGCAAAACATTGATCATGCGTCCCTACTTTAAGGCCTTGTCCAACAGAAATTCGCTGGTCAAATACGAAGCACTCGCCCTCCCACATGCTCTCTTTAGCAGGAATATTTTCCAGATATTTAAGGATGCCGCCCTGTAAGTGATAGACCTCCTTGAAACCCTGCCCAAGCATGAATGAAGTCGCTTTTTCACACCGAATTCCACCAGTACAAAACATGGCAATTTTTTTATGCTTTATGGGATCAAGATTTTTGCTGATGTACTCTGGAAACTCGCGGAATGTAGTAGTGTGCGGGTCGACTGCGCCACGAAAAGTTCCTATATCGTATTCGTAGCCATTTCTTGTATCAATAAGCACGACATCCGGATCGGAAATTAGAGCATTCCAATCTTTTGCGTCCACATAGGTGCCGACCTTTTCGTTCGGATCCACTCCTGGTACTCCCAGCGTGACGATCTCCTTTTTAAGGCGGACCTTCATTCTGTCAAAAGGCATTTCATCAGAATAGGATTCTTTGTGTTCGATATCTTCTAATCGCGCATCAGCCCGCAAGAAAAGCATCAATGCATCCACCCCTGCACGCGAACCGGCGACAGTTCCGTTAATACCTTCCGCAGCAAGTAAAAGTGTTCCATTAAGCCCTTGCGCAACGCAAAAATCGAATAAACCGCTCTGCATCTCTCTGTAGTCAGGGAGCTTGGCAAACTTATATAGCGCAGCAATAACAATATTGGACATAAATTATTTGACTCTATCAAAACCTACGTGAGGATATTGCAAAAAATTTCAACTATTGAGTACAAAATTCTGGGCGCGTATAGCACAGCCTCCGAATTATATGCTGGCATTGATTCCAATGTTCGTCATGTGCCCGTACTCAGGCTAAATTTTAAACCGGTTCAGAGCTGCTTTCCAGTCATGGAGCAACCCAATAACCTGGCTACTGTAATTTTTTGCTGAACTAGTCACCACGCTCAGGAGCTGGATGTTTTTGCAACTTACGTTGTAACGTGCGCCGATGCATATTCAATGTGCGTGCGGCAGCGGAAATATTACCGCCACAGTCAGCAAGCACTTTTTGCAGATGCTCCCACTCGAGGCGATCCACTGACATTGGTTTCGTTATAATCGCAGCTTCCGCGATGCCTGGTCGATGGTCAAAAGCCGCGACGATCTCGTCCGCATCCGCGGGCTTGGCCAGATAGTATGTCGCCCCCAGCTTTACCGCTTCCACAGCGGTTGCAATGCTCGAATAGCCGGTTAGTACCACGATACGCGCGTCAGACTTAAGCTCCTTGAGATATGCAACCAATGTTAAACCTGACGGCCCGGGCATCTTTAAATCAATCACAGCATGAGTGGGAAGATTTTGCGCAATCATTTGCGTGGCTTCATCCACATTGTTTGCGACACTTACCACGAAACCGCGCCGGGCAAGGGCTTGTGCTAACACTGTGCAATATGTAACGTCATCATCTACCAGCAACAGCGTACGCGGCAACGAGTTTTCCATAACTGCTAAGGTCATATTAATTCGTCACACGTAAACGAGCCAAGGGCAATATGACACGGGTGCAAACACCCCCACCATCCCGATTCGATAATGTGAGTGCACCACCAAACCGGCGCAGTGTGGCATTGACCAGAAATAATCCAAGTCCCTGCCCGCTTTCTTTAGTGGTAAAAAACAATTTACCAGCATGAGTTTTAGCAGATGGAGTCAAGCCAGTGCCGCGGTCGGAGACTTCGATCTTCAATTGCTCCGCATTGCAACTGGCCTCCACCTCAACACTGTGCTCCGAAGCATCGGCAGCATTGTTTAGAATATTGGTAATAACTTGGCCCAACACTAGTTCCGCTACAATCTGCGGTGCAGGAGATGGTCCCGTCCAGCGATAGCTCACTTGCACCGAGGGACGCATGCTGCGCCATTGCGCAAGCAAGTCTGCAAGATAACTATCAAGCGCAATGCTGTAACCACTTTCTGCACGCGCCTGTTCTGTGGACGAAAGCATATGGGAAAGCGTGTTTTTACAACGCGTAACTTGGTCACGCAACAAGTGCAGTTCTTTCACCAATTCTGGTTGCATCGCATATTCGTGTTCAAGTTCTTTAAGCACTATCGCCATCGTGCCCAGCGGCGTGCCTAGTTCATGCGCTGCACCCACTGCCAGTGTGCCAAGTGCCACCAGATGTTCATCACGAAGTGCGTTTTCACGCACTTCCGCCAGCATGTGCTCGCGTTCGCGCAAGGTGTTACCCATCTTCACCACATAGTAACCGACCAACCCCACGCCCAGCACAAACCCGAACCACATGAACCAGGCACTTGAGTCAAGACGAGCAACTCGGTCAATATGAAAATGCGGCAGCGGGATGTAAACGAACATCAAAAACGTGTAACAAGCCACAATTATCGCGGCCAGCAACCAGGCATAGATCGCCAACAGCGTGGCGGCGGCTATTGTAAGCGGCAGCAATAGCAGCAGCACAAACGGATTGGTGGTGCCCCCAGCCAGATAGAGCAACGTGCTCAGTAACAGAACATCCAGCACCAACTGTCCGAACACCTCAATTTCCTGCACTGGCCATGGCAGTTTAAACCGGATCCAGGTCAGTATATTGAGAGCCAGCAGCACGGTGCCAATCACTGCAAATGGCAAAGGCATCCCCATACCTTTGGCAACCACCAGCACCGCCAAGGTCAGACCGACCACAGCAAAATTTTTAAGCACCAGCACGCGTCGTAGATTAACTGGCGATGACGTTGCAAAAGAAATATATGGTTTCATGAATTAATCCTGCAATCCAATACTCACTCGTTTAAGGAAAAGGAAATGTAGCAAGCACCTCGCTGCCCTGCCGCACGAACACATCTTAGGACACATTGTCGCGCGATTTTGGGTGACGCATATATACCGAGCCCACCATTAAATTTGTTGAAAAACCAGATTTATAGCCTCGGCATACGCCGGATGTAAACTTAGCAAGCATAGCCAGGAAGGGATGGGATGGGATAAATCCGTAGATGGAATTTACACCTCAAGTTTGGCTGCGTTATATGCTGATTACTTATGGCTCTGTTATTCCTCCGCCGCTGGTAAACGTATGGTGTATTGACCCGTTTTTTCATCACGCACCATTATGAGGAGATTTTGCTTCTGTGCGTCCTCAACCAATTCTTTGAACGATCGATAGCCGTAAGCCGATTCAGCAAAGCCAGGCTTACGTCGCTGCATGGTTGGTTTGACCATGGAATACCATATTTTTTCCTCACCCCTTTCGGCAATCAATGCTTCAATAGTTTCGACAATAAAATCGAGTGCTTCCTGCCGCTTGTCGTCTTCAGTCTTCAATACTGATTTTTTCTTCGTGCCACCGGCAGGTGCTTTTGCCGGAGATTTTTTCTCAGCGCGTTTTTTCTGTGCTTCCTGCTCACGCACCAGATCATCATAAAAAATGAATTCATCGCAATTGGCGCTGAGCAAATCAGAAGTCGAGTCCTTTACCCCAATCCCGATCACATATTTATTGTTCTCTCGCAGCTTTGAAACCAAGGGAGAAAAATCCGAGTCGCCGCTGATAATGACAAAGGTATCAACATGGGCTTTGGTATAACAAAGATCCAGCGCATCGACGACCATGCGGATATCGGCAGAATTTTTACCTGATTGGCGCACATGCGGAATCTCAATCAATTCAAAAGCCGCTTCATGCATCGTCGCCTTGAATTCTTTGTAACGATCCCAGTCACAATACGCTTTTTTGACGACAATGCTGCCCTTGAGCAGTAAGCGTTCAAGCACCTTCTTGATGTCGAACTGTGCATATTTGGCGTCGCGCACCCCTAACGCAATGTTCTCGAAATCGCAAAACATAGCCATGTTGGTAATTTCAGGTTGACCAGCCATCTGTTACTCCTAAATTAATTGAAATGGGTATCTCCATGACATACGAAGCATTACGTTTCAGCAAATCAGTTACCGTTCGCGGTGAGCTTGTCGAACCGTTGGTTCCACGCCAGCACTAGCCTTTGACAAGCTCTCAATGAACAGCTTTTTATTTGCCAATTTATCAATGGGTTGTGAAATATTGAAAATCATAAAACAGCCGCCAAACGGCAGTAAAACTGTTCACTACTTACGCCTTGCCTCGCGTATGCGGGGCTTACTTGGCTCAGGCCGAACGGTGTCTTGTCATTTTTGGTGAATCGTTCTGTTACGTGCGTGAAGTGTGTACCAATTTAAATTTATTAATACTGCGACACCCGTTCCCCGAACTATGGCCAACTAGCCTCGCGTATTTGACTGCGTCTCGAACTGCATCAGATCCACTAGCGGCTGCGCTTGCCAACCTGGCTTCCGGTGTTCCGCCACTATGTTAGTGAATATGCCGCCACGAACGTAAAATTTGGCGGTAAGACGCATGAAACGCGGCTGAATGGCGGCGACCAAATCATCCAGAATGCGATTGGTTACGTCCTCATGGAAATGTCCTTCATTGCGAAATGACCAGATATAAAGCTTGAGACTTTTCAGTTCGACGCAGGTCGTATCCGCGATGTAATCGAGGATCAACGTAGCAAAATCGGGTTGGCCGGTCTTGGGACACAGACAGGTAAACTCGGGGATTTCCATGTGAATATGGTAATCGCGCACGGAGTTAGGATTGGCGAAAGTTTCCAGAAGTTTGCTGGCCACGGTTTTGCTGGGCAGAGCGCTCATTTTGATATGCCTTGTGGGTCAGTTAGAATACAGCGCATTATAATGTCCAACTGATTGAAATTGCGTCTTTCTCACATCAAGATTGCTGGATTTAAATCCTTTGTTGATCCCACCCATATTGCTCTACCCGGGCAAGTCGTCGGCATTGTCGGTCCGAATGGCTGCGGAAAATCAAATATCATTGATGCGCTGCGCTGGGTGCTGGGCGAATCTCGCGCTTCGGCGCTGCGCGGCGAATCCATGCAAGATGTTATTTTCAACGGCTCCGGTAAGCGCAAACCGGTCTCACGCGCTAGCGTCGAGCTGATCTTCGATAACAGCTTGGGCAAGGCTGCCGGCCAATGGTCAAGCTACGCCGAAATCTCTATCAAGCGCGTGCTGCTGCGCGACGGTGATTCCAGTTACCACATCAACAATCAGCATGTGCGGCGCAAGGATATAACCGACATTTTTCTGGGCACCGGGCTAGGCGCACGAGCTTACGCCATTATCGAACAGGGCATGATTTCGCGGATTATCGAGGCTAAACCGGAAGAGCTGCGCATATTTCTGGAGGAGGCTGCGGGCGTAACTAAATACCGCGACCGTCGCCGCGAAACTGAACTTCGCATTGCCGATACGCACGACAACCTGCTACGCGTTGATGACATCCTGCTAGAGCTGACCAAACAACTTACCCACCTAACTACCCAAGCAGCGATAGCCAGGCGTTACCGCGAATTAGAATCGAAGCGTGACACTACGCAACAATTGTTGTGGTTGGTGAATAAACAAGATGCCGAAACACGCCGGGAGCGTTTTGCCCAAGGAATTGAGAAAACAAAAAACGAGCTGGAAGCCGAGACTGCACGTCTGCGTGAAATGGAAAGCCAACTGGAATACATGCGCAGTGATCATTACGCGCAGGCTGATACGCTGCATGCCAAGCAGGGCGAGCTATATGCTGCCAATGCCGAGATTGCGCGGCTAGAGCAGCAGATTACCCACCTCAACGATCAACGCACGCGCTTGACCCAGCAGACGGCCAATAGCAAGTTGCAGGTCGAGCAGCAGCGCATTCAGTTGCAGGGCGTGGAGTCTTTACTGGCACATTGGCAACAACAACAACAAGAAGCAGACATCCGAGTTGAGAGCTGGGAAAGCCGCGCGAACTCCGAAGCACACCATCTGCCGCAAGCGGAAGAAGCAGCGCGCACCGAACTGGAGCGCCACAACACGATGCAACGCGAACAGCTGATCTCGCAGCAACAACTGCAACTGGCCGATACGCAACGCGAACATATCCAGCGCAATGTGCAACAACTGGAAGCGCGTCGCTCGCGTTTGCTGCTGGAACGGGACAACCTCCCGCAGGTGGATAGCGAGGCTCTGGCCGAGGCGCAGTCTCTATTCGTCGAGATGGAGATTGAGCGCAACGAGCAACAGCAACAGTTGACGCAACTTCAGGCGCAATTACCGGGGGCTGATACGACACGGCGCGACCAGCGCATCGCAATGCAGGAACTAGAGCGGCAACTGTCGCAGGTGGAGGCGAGACTTTCCGCGTTGCAACAGCTTCAGAAACAGGTCGATAACGACAAAAATCTGAAACCGTGGTTAACCAAACACCAATTAGACCAACTGCCGCGCCTGTGGCAATCCATCGGCATTGAGGCAGGCTGGGAAGATGCGCTGGAAGCCGTTTTGCGCGAACGTCTCAATGCGCTAGCCCTGCCCTCACCTGGACAATGCTGCGCATTGGAGCAATGCGCCACCGGCCAGGCTGGCTGTATTCGCAGCGGACGGAGCGCAAAATTTCAAAGCCCAACAAGATATTGGGCTAACCCCGCTTGGGCACTTCGTAAGCTACCAGGATCCACAAACTGCGCCCGTGGTAACGGACTGGTTGTCTGGTGTGTATGTCACGGAAACGCTGGCACTAGGATTGAGCTTGCGTGAACAATTGCCTGCCGGCGCCTGGTTAGTGACGCCGCAGGGACATCTGATTGGCGCGCATAGCGTGCTGTTCCATGCTCCGGATAACCAAGTACATGGCCTACTGGCGCGGCAACGTGAAATTGAGCGGTTGCAGGAGGCAGCACAGCAACAGGCGAAGTCATTGGATCATGGCAAACGCCAGGCAGCACTAGCAGAGGAAACCTATCACGCTATCGAAAGCCGCATTGCGCTCTTGCGCACGGCAGACAGCGAATTGCAACAGCGCCAACATGGAATACAGGTACAGATTCTAAAATTAACCCAAGCCAACGAACGCAGCCACGAGCGCGCCGCGCAGATCGCACGCGAATTGCAGGAACTGGCCGAACAGTCTGCTGAAGAGCAATACCAGCATCAGGAAATCGCTGAGCGCATGGACATTCTGCGTGTAAGCATTGCAGCACAGCAGGTAGAAGTTGAGCAGGTGAAGCTGCAAGCTGCCACTCAGGAATCTACGCTACGCCAACAGCGCGAACGCTCACAAAAAACGCAGCACGAATTGCAAGAAGCTCGTTTTTATGCCAAGACGTGCACGGAAAAAATCGCCGATCTAAAACACAATATCAGTCAGATCGGGTTAACGCTGGCACAGTTGGAACAAACGTTGATACAAAACCATGCTGAGTTAGACCATATAGAAGATGGCACTAGCAAGCAACAATTGCAGGAGGCTCTGCAACAGCGTCAGACGCGTGAACAGGCGCTGACCGAAGCTCGCAACATACTGGAACAAACCACCAACAATCTGAACAGACTGGAACAAGAGCGCCTGTCCTGCGAACAAAAATTACACCCACTGCGTGAAAAACTCAGCGAGTTGTCGCTCAAGGAACAGGAAGCACGTTTGCAATATGAACAATGGGCAGAGCAATTACAAGGTATAGATGAAACAACGCTGCTCTCTTTGTTGGAAAGCGGCAATATCAAGCTGAATGCATTACAGAACGAATTAAATCGCCTGAACAACGACATAACAGGGCTGGGTTCGGTGAATCTGGCAGCCCTCGAGGAATTAAATACGGCACAGGAACGCAAAACCTATCTGGATGCTCAAGCGAAAGATTTGACCGAAGCAATGGATACGCTGAAAGCGGCAATACGCCGCATTGATAAGGAATCGCGTGACTTATTGATGACCACTTACAATGAAGTAAACCGCCATCTGGCAGAAATGTTCCCAGTGCTGTTTGGTGGTGGCGAGGCACGTCTGGTGCTAACTGGCGATGAAATACTGGATAGCGGCGTGCAGGTGATGGCACAGCCACCGGGCAAAAAAAATGCCTCAATTCACTTGTTATCAGGCGGCGAGAAAGCGTTAACTGCGATTGCACTGGTGTTTTCGATGTTCCAGCTTAACCCCGCGCCTTTCTGCCTGCTGGATGAGGTTGATGCACCACTGGATGACACCAACACCGAACGATTGTGCAATCTGATCAAAAAAATGGCGCAGCACACCCAATTCATCTTCATCAGCCACAACAAGATCACCATGGAACTGGCACAGCAACTGGTGGGCGTCACCATGCAGGAACGCGGCGTATCGCATGTAGTGGCAGTGGACATTGAGGAAGCACTACGCCTTCGCGACGACAGCACAATAACTACAGGGCGCCTCTAGCAAGCTGCTGAAAAATTTCACCAGTGTTGATAGTTGGTAAAATTGCGCCATTGAAATGCGGAGATATAACAAAGCGCGGCGAAGACATTCAACCGATGAATTTGTTCAGTTACATCCAACTGGAACAGCGTGTTCCAAGGAGGCATCCGATATTGTGCACGGTACGTTCGGAACGACAATTGATGGAGCAGATCGACTTTAACCTACTGTTTCGCTGGTTTGTTTGCTTGGAGTTGGACGAGGCGGTATGAGATACGACTGTGTTTTGTCATAACCGCGATCGGCTGCTGACGCATAATACTTCGGGCTGCCCTATAAACCTTACTAGCAGCCTGTCGGACTTAAAGAATCGTAGCGAAAATAGAGCTGAGCGAGGGCAGATTTTGACGATTTTGCAGGGTAATAGTTGTTCTATTGCCCAAAAAAGCGGCGAAATATACACCGCTCAACTCAATTTGCAGCCGATTTCCTTTAAGTCCGACAGGCTGCTAGACATTGACTCATTTGATCAAATGCTATTATTTCGTCTGCGTGTAGTGGCGTTTTCCATCCATTTCTTTACGCGGATGGCATCACCAACGCGCGTATTCTTCCCTTGTGAATCCAATAACACAATAATCACCGGGCGATCCATAATACGAGCATGCATCACTAGACAGCGCCCTGCTTCATTGATGTAGCCAGTTTTGCTCACACCAATATTCCAAGATGCATTCTTCACCAACGGATTGGTATTTCCAAAACGCAGCGGGGGGAATCCAGGTGCCGCAACCATATGCGACGCCGTAGTGGTGTACTTATGGATAAGTTTATAGTGTTGTGCTGCAATCACCATTTTTGCCAAGTCATGTGCAGTGGAAGTATTGTCACTGTTTAAACCAGTTGCATCACGAAAATGAGTTTTCTGCATACCCAGTTCGAGCGCCTTTTCATTCATCATCGCCACGGCTGCCTGGGTGCCACCCGGATAAGTGCGCGCTAATGCAGCCGCCGCACGATTCTCAGAAGACATTAGCGCCAGATTAAGCAATTCACCACGCGTCAGCGTCATGCCAATACGCATACGCGAATGAGTGTTTTTAAGAATATCAAAATCAAACACGCTGATCGTAATTTTTTCTTCCAAGGGCAACTTGGCGTCCAACACCACCATCGCAGTCATCAGTTTGGTGATGGACGCGATAGGTACGATGGCACTCGCATTCTTGCTATACAAGGAGCGCTGCTCCTGTTCATCGTAAATCAGTGCAATCGATGACCTCAGCTTGGGCGAAGAAGGATACTTCAGCACAGCATTAGTCAGATAGCCAACCTTATTTTGGGTAATAGCTGTATCGGGTGCGGCCTGAACTGCCACTGTAGGCGCTAGCAGCAACACCAGCATAATTAGTTTTTTGTACATCTTTTCTCCGAGGAAGGAACCACTATGCGTAGCATACCGCAACATAGAAATAACTCAAAGGGGAAGACTCTACCAATTTAAGGGATAAGTTTGAAGCTAGGTCGTATTTCCCAGGAAGGATTGGGCTGAGCAGTTGATGTTCTAAATCAGTCACGATGCAAGGCATTGTGACTGATTCATGTCGAAGCATGGCTACAAATCTCAGCGTAAGTTAAACAATGGAGTCCGACTGATTCCTAGGTAACACCACTATTCTCAATTTCCATAATATCAACACTAGTCCCAGAAGCGCCGCCAAGGCGCTAAATGAGTACATTACACTTGCACCCCAGTGCTCCCATAGCGGGGCACTCAATAATCCACCAACCATACCGCCCGCGCCGTAAGTAATACTACCAAACAGCGCCTGCCCTTTGGACTGATGGCGCCCGCGAAAAAACTGGTGTACCAGCGCCATAGCCACCGCATGAAAGGCACCAAAGGTGGCGGCATGCAATACTTGCGCAAACAGAATCAATGGCAGCAAGTCCACCCCCCAGCCAATCAACAAAAAACGCAGCACTGCACAGGCAAAACTTACAATCATGATTTTCGACAATGTGAACCGCAACATTAGCCACGGCATGGCGAAAAATACCGCAATCTCGCAGATCACACCTAGCGCCCACAGCCAACCAACTGCGCTTTTGGAATAGTCATGCTCCACCAGATAAATCGAATAAAAAATGTAAAGAGGCCCATGCGCCAGAGCCATCAGAAAGCATGCGCCAAACAATACCAGCACTTGTGGTTGTAATACCAAACGCATAATGGGCAGGCTGTCGGTATGGTGTGCCAATATTTCGGTGGGTGGAATCTGACGCGCGAACAGTAAAATGCCTAGTTTAATCCCTACACCCACCCACAATATCCAAGCGATAGCGATGGTGTCAAACGCATAGCCCAACCCCAAGACCGCTACAATAAATCCAACCGAACCCCAAGAACGAATTCGGCCATAACGCGCAGTGTGCTTACCCAGATAGGTCAGCGTAGTCGCTTCCACAAGCGGCATGGAAGCACTCCAAAAAAAACTCATCACCATCATAACCATCAACAAGCCAGCAAATTCAATCGTGAAGAAAACGCCAAAATAGCTTAGAACACTGCACAACGCCGCCAGTTGTACTACCAGCAAACGCTGCCCGGTATGGTCGGCCAGCCAGCCCCATAGTGTAGGTGACACCATCCGCATCACTGGCTGCACCGACATTAAAATGGCAATTTGCATTGCATTGAAATGAATGGATTGCAGATACAAACTCCAGTAAGACGCAAACATCCCCACAGAGGCGAAGTAAAAGAAATAAAAGCCGGCAATACGCCAGTGATAGTTTTTATGAAGGGCCACAGCAACAAAAGTGAGATTGAAATTGCGGTCAACGTCCGCAAAAAAGGAATTATCTCACGCGCATAAAATAATATTTCGCAATGCTCTTGAAATCAAAAATGTCGACCCCATTTTTACGCTACGTATTTTTGAACAAATTTTTTACGCAACGCATTTTTGAAGAAATTATTTTGGAGAAGCAGATGGAACCCACCGAAGGCTCATCCCGACAGTCTGAACAGGCTACCCCAACAGAAGAAACGCTTAACCCGGAGGTTATGCCAAGCATTGAAGAGATGCTGCAACAAGCTGAGCTCAAGTCACAGGAGCACTATGACGCTTGGATGTACGCCAAGGCAGAAAGCGAAAATATTCGTCGTCGCGCACAAGAAGATGTCAGCAAGGCAAGAAAATTGGCCGTGGAGCATTTCTCCAATGAAATGCTGATGGTGAAAGACAGTCTGGAAGCGGGATTAGCTGTTGAAACCGCCACAGTAGAAAGTTTCAAGAGCGGCATGGAGCTAACTCTCAAGCAGCTCGCTGCTGTATTTACAAAATTCAACATAACAGAGATTAATCCGCTCGGCGAAAAATTCGACGCCCACAAACACCAGGCCATCAGCATGGTAGACAGCGAGCAGGAAGCAAACACGGTAGTGAGCGTAATGCAGAAAGGTTATCAACTGCACGATCGGGTTTTACGTCCTGCATTGGTGATGGTGGCCAAGGCGAAGGAATAACAACCACATAATTAAACGGCAGCCAGCTGTTTTTTAATTGCATTGTCGCGGAATTTTGCAAAAAATTATCGTAACACTTGAAATACACATCTGCTGCCCACAGATTAACGCAGCACAGGCAGCAAAGACTTTCAACATTACAACGAAAAGGAAACATTATGGGCAAGATTATTGGTATTGATTTGGGCACCACGAACTCGTGTGTTGCAGTCATGGAAAACGGCAAACCCAAGGTGATTGAGAACGCCGAGGGTACGCGCACCACGCCTTCCATCATCGCTTACATGGAAGACGGCGAAGTGCTGGTTGGCGCACCAGCCAAGCGGCAAGCAGTAACCAATCCAAAAAATACGCTATACGGTGTAAAACGGCTGATCGGACGCCGTTTTGAAGAGCCAATGGTACAGAAGGACATGGGCATGGTGCCGTATCCTATCGTTAAGGCCAAGAACGGCGATGCATGGGTTAAGGTTCGCGACAAAGACATTTCCATTCCGGAAATTTCCGCACAAGTGCTCATGAAAATGAAAAAGACCGCCGAGGATTATCTGGGTGAGTCGGTCTCTGAAGCTGTCATCACAGTGCCTGCCTACTTCAATGATAGTCAACGCCAGGCCACCAAGGACGCTGGCCGTATTGCCGGTTTGGAAGTAAAGCGCATCATTAATGAACCAACTGCAGCTGCGCTGGCATTTGGTATGGATAAGCAGGAAGGTGATCGCAAGATCGCGGTATATGACTTGGGCGGCGGCACTTTCGATATATCCATTATCGACATCGCTGAAATTGATGGTGAACACCAGTTCGAAGTGCTGTCCACTAATGGTGACACCTTCCTCGGCGGCGAAGATTTTGACATGCGTGTAATTGAACACCTGGTAGAAGAATTCAAGAAAGAAAGCGGCATCGACCTGAAGAAGGATATGTTGGCCCTGCAGCGCCTGAAAGACGCGGCTGAAAAAGCTAAAATTGAACTATCTTCCGCACAGCAAACTGAGGTGAACCTGCCTTACATCACAGCAGATGCCAGCGGCCCTAAACATCTGACTCTCAAAATTACCCGCGCCAAACTTGAAAGCCTGGTGGAAGAATTAGTTGCGCGCACAATAGCCCCATGTAAGATTGCCATGAAAGATGCGGGCGTTTCCACGGCCGACATCTCCGACGTGATTCTGGTGGGTGGGCAAACACGGATGCCGATGGTGCAGGAAAAAGTCAAGGAATTCTTTGGCAGGGAAGCACGTCGCGACGTCAATCCAGATGAAGCAGTGGCAGTGGGCGCGGCTATCCAGGGTGGCGTGCTGCAAGGTGAAGTTAAAGATGTTCTACTGCTGGATGTAACCCCACTCAGCTTGGGTATTGAAACCTTGGGCGGCGTGATGACCAAGCTGATCAAGAAAAATACCACGATCCCAACCAAAGCCTCACAAATATTCTCTACTGCCGACGACAATCAGAATGCAGTGACCATCCACGTATTGCAAGGTGAACGTGAAGTTGTTTCTGGAAATAAAAGCTTAGGGCAGTTCAACCTCTCTGACATCCCGCCCTCACCGAGAGGCATGCCGCAGATTGAAGTGACTTTTGACATTGATGCCAACGGGATTCTGCATGTAGGCGCAAAAGACAAAGCTACCGGTAAAGAATCCAAGATTACCATCAAGGCTAATTCCGGTTTGTCCGAAGCTGAAATTCAGAAAATGGTAGATGATGCAGCAACGTATGCCGAAGACGACCGCAAGGCAATCGAATTGGTTACATCGCGTAATCAGCTGGATGCATTAATTCACTCCACACAGAAGTCCATAAAGGAATATGGCGAACAACTGACTGATGATGAAAAAGCTGCGGTAGAATCCGCTTTGAAAGAAGCTCAAGACGTAGTGAAAGGCGACGATAAGGAAATCATAGACGCCAAAGCTGAAGCACTCTCCACCGCTGCGCATAAACTGTCAGAAAAGATGCACGCCGCTGAAGCTAGCCAGTCCCACGAGCCTGGTGAATCTGGTGCACAAGCCGACAGCAAGAAAGATGACGGCGATGTCGTAGATGCCGAGTTCACCGAAGTAAAGGATGAAAAAGTAAAAGACGAAAAAAAGTAACCTAAATTGAACGAGAGATGTCTGGACGCAATTACCGCGACTTTAAATCTAAGTAACTAACGTTATTCATGCATGTGTTAACAAAAGTTATCTAGACGACATCTCTTTTCCCTTTCCAAAAATACGATTAATTCGGCCTGATACAGCGACATCTGCTCTTGGTTATCGCTGTTATTGGTTCGCTGTTAGAATTGAATGCATTTTATCGAACATACTTTCCAGCCTAGTCTGTCGAAAAAACGATGTAGGACTGAATAAAAAAACAGATGCTATTTCTGGATTTATTCTTAAGCTAATGACCTTAATAATAGACCCATTACATTAATCTTGAATCTTTAACCCCTTAACGCTTCATGCAAAAATGAAAAAACGTGACTATTACGAAGTGCTAGGCGTCAACCGTGACGCGTCAGAAGAAGACATAAAGAAATCCTATCGCAAACTGGCGATGAAACACCATCCTGACCGTAATCCTGACAACCCTAAAGCGGAAGAGCGCTTCAAGGAAGCAAAAGAAGCTTATGAGACTCTATCCGATTCGCAGAAGCGCGCCGGCTATGACCAGTTTGGGCATGCTGCTACCGATGGCAGTATGGGTGCAGGAGGTTTCAGTGGTAGTTCAGCCGGGTCCCATTTTGGCGACATTTTTGGCGATATCTTTGGTGCCGGAATGAGCGGGGCAAGCTCCCGCGGTCACAACCAAATGCACCGTGGTGCCGACCTGAGCTACAATCTGGAAGTCACGTTGGAACAGGCTGCACGCGGTACTGAAACGCAAATTCGCATACCGACCTTAACCAAATGCGATACCTGTCATGGCAGCGGTGCCAAGCCAGGCACGAGCACGACTACCTGTACCACTTGCGGCGGCCATGGGCAAGTACGCATGCAACAAGGAGGATTCTTTTCTATCCAGCAAACCTGTCCGCGTTGCCATGGCAGCGGAAAATCGATCATATCGCCATGCGGCTCTTGCCACGGCACAGGTCGCATCAAGCAACATAAGACACTGTCTATAAAAATTCCGGCCGGCGTTGACAACGATGACCGCATCCGCCTGTCCGGCGAAGGAGAGCTCGGCAGCAACGGCGGCCCACCCGGCGACTTGTATGTGGTCATCCGCATCACGCAGCACACGGTATTCCAGCGTGATCACAACGACCTGCATTGCGAAATGCCGATTAGTTTTGTTATTGCCGCACTGGGCGGAGAAATTGAAATCCCCACGCTGGATGGTTCCGCACGCATCAAGATTCCAGCTGAAACACAATCCGGCAAAGTCTTCCGACTTCGCGGTAAGGGAATCAAAGGGGTGCGCAGCTCAACCTTTGGCGATCTGCACTGCCACGTAATGGTAGAAACCCCAGCCAACCTCACTGATCGGCAAAAGGAATTGCTACGCGAGTTTGAGCAGATAAATGAAGGAGATAGTGCACGCCATAGTCCGCGCGCAAAATCTTGGATGAACAAGGTTAAGGAATTTTTCGGATAGTAAAGGGCATCTCTAAAAATCCAATTTTGCGAGCAGCCGCTTTGCGGCTTGCCTGCTTACCGCATTTCGTCACAATACGGCGTTACTCGAAAAAAATTATCGCTTACATATCAATCATATGCCGCGCTCAAATTTTTTACTCGTGCCTTGTCTTGCTTAGAAACTTGAATTTTAAGAGGCACCCTAAATAAGTAAGTGAGGCTGCCTCAGGGTATTTTGAATGGGCGATGTTGCCGATAAACTTTATCGGCTCTCCAACTCTTCCCAGCGTGCCATCAGTTGCAACAACTCATCCTCGATAATCGCAGTTCGTTCTTGTAGCTGTTTGGCGTGAGCAGGATTGTCACGGTAAAGATTGCCCGCGCCCAAAGTGGCAGAAAGTTCTTCCTGCTCTTGTTCCAGAAACGCGATTCGCTGTGGAATTTGCTCTAGCTCTCGCGCTTCTTTGAAGCTCAACTTGGTGATCGGTTTAGGCTTAACAGCTTCAGTCTGCGGCGATGGCTTGGCAGGTGTAGGTGCAGCCACGGGCGCTCGCTGAGCGGCCTGCTGCTTCTTTACACGTACCCAATCTTCATAGCCACCAACGTATTCCATCAATTTGCCATCGCCCTCGAAAGCGATAACCTGAGTCACTACATTGTCGAGGAAAGCGCGATCATGGCTGACAAGAAACAGCGTGCCATCGTACTCGGCAAGCAGATCTTCCAGCAGCTCCATCGTTTCAATATCGAGGTCATTGGTCGGCTCGTCCAGCACCAATACATTAGCCGGACGGCTGAACAAGCGCGCCAGCAGTAAGCGGTTGCGCTCGCCACCGGACAAACTTTTAACCGGTGAGCGGGCACGTTCCGGCGCGAATAAAAAGTCACCAAGATAGCTAATGATGTGCTTGCGCACGCCTCCAATTTCAATGAAGTCAGCGCCCTGGCTAATCGTGTCGGCCAGCGTGGCCTCTTCATTCAGTTGCGCACGCAATTGATCAAAATACGCCACGGCCAACTTGGTGCCCAGATGCACCTTGCCGCTATCCGGGGCTAATTCGCCCAAGATAATTTTGAGCAGCGTGCTCTTGCCAGAGCCGTTAGGCCCCAACAGGCCAATTTTGTCGCCACGCTGAATGCGGCAGGAGAAATCTTTAATGACTTGCCTGTCACCGAATGATTTACTGATATGCGACAGTTCAGCCACCAGCTTGCCGGATCGGTCGCCCGCCTCCAGATTCATTTCGACTTTACCCACACGCTCACGCCGCGCACTGCGTTCGCGCCGCAACTGCTCCAGTCGCCGCACGCGCCCTTCATTGCGCACGCCCCGCGCCTTGATGCCTTGACGTATCCATACTTCTTCCTGCGCCAGCACCTTGTCGAACTTGGCGTTGAGCACCGTTTCATCCAGCAACATCTGCTCCTTGAAGCGCAGGTAAGCCGCAAAATTACCGGGGAAACTGGCAAGATTGCCGCGATCTAATTCGACTATTCGGGTAGCGACGTTATCCAAAAAACACCGGTCGTGGGTCACGAACAACACACTGCCACGAAAGTTGTTAAGCAAGCCTTCCAACCATTCAATGGATGAGAAATCGAGATGGTTGGTGGGCTCATCCAGGATCAACACATCCGGCTCAGCCACCAACGCCTGCGCCAGTGCCACGCGCTTACGCACGCCGCCGGAGAGATCGCCCACACGACTTTCGGCATTCAACTCCAGACGCTGGATGGCAGTCTCAATACGCGCCTGCACCGCCCAGCCATTTTGCGCTTCAAGCTTTGTTTGCAGCGGTTGCATTGCCTCCAGCAAACTTTCGTAATCGGCATCCGGCTCGGCAAGTTGATGCGACAAATGATGGTAATCGGTAATAATTTGTTGTAGCTCACCCAGCCCGCGCGCAACTTCATCAAACACAGTCGCTTCAACATTTAATTCTGGTTCCTGGCTCACATAACAGATGCGCACACCGGGTGCACGCCATACCAGGCCATCGTCTAACACAGCCTGTCCGGCCAGCACTTTTAACATACTGGACTTACCGCCGCCGTTGCGACCGATCAAGCCGACGCGCTCACCTTCGTCCAGTTGGAAATTAACATGATCAAGCAGTGGTACATGGCCGTAAGCAAGCGCGGCCTTATCAAGAGTAATGTATGGCATCAGGTAATATTTTAGGGTTAGCGAAAAAAAGATTGATCAAAAAACGAAAAACGTACTGGCCATAGCGCAATAGAAAAAAATCCAAGCGCCACACTGGGGTTTCGCAAGCGCAATAGAAATATGACAAACAAGAGTAACCTAGCAGCCAAAATATTGCTGACAGCATTTTTCATACTTTTTCAGCTGCCAATAATCTATTCAAATCCTCAAGAATTTCTTTCGAATGACGCGACGTTTCTACCTTGTCATACACCTTGCTAATTTGAGCTTGCGGGTCAATCAAAAAAGTATATCGCCGCGCCACCTTGAATATCCCAAGATTTCGCAGCACGCCATAACGCGTGGTCACCTCGGCGTTCTTGTCCGCCAGCAACGGAAATGGCAGAGCATATTTCTTGGCAAAATCGGCGTGACTCTTGCTGTCGTTCACACTGATACCTACCACCTGAGCACCGAGTCGAGTTAATTGATTCAGATCGTCACGAAAGTTGCATGCTTGCTCAGTGCAGCTTGGCGTATCATCCTTTGGATAAAAATACAACACTAACCACTGACCGTAAAAATCCGCCAATGTATAAATCTTCCCGTTCTGGTCGGGTAGCTTGAGATTCGGTGCAGCTTCTCCAATTTTTGGCACTTCGCCCGCACGCGCAAGCTGGCTCGCCACCAGCAATGCAAATATGCTTAATAGACTAAATATTATCAATATCTTAATGCTACTCTCCCCATGCTTAATTTTTCAGGCAAAGCTCCGAAACCACAGCAATAATTCACCATAGAGACAGTATTAACCCAACACCGCAATGATACCAGTCGAACGCTACATCGTGCTTATACTCAATTCAACAGAAGCCAACGTTATAAATGGGCAACTAAACTGCCTGAATTTTCCACACATGATTTATCTGAGAAAAATTCCTACAAAAAGATTCAAAAATAAATTTTGAATCAGCTCAGGATGATTGAGCAAGCAGGGCAACTGACGCATGAAGTGGCTGCATGGTAATCTTCGGCTCTGCGAACATCTGACTGCCGGACTTCAGCGACATAGTTACATGCCATACCCAGTAATGACCTATACCGTAATGAATAAACCACGGTGTCAGACACCTGTAACAGACAGTCGTCAATGCAGTGTGAATAAAGCAATGGCACAGATCCCCCTTGGAGAAACAGGCCTATCGGTAAGCCTTCCCTCGATGGGAGGTACGCAACTTTATAGCAGGGGGAAACAGGGTAAAGCGGACATATCTATTTGGCGTTGACATTCTGATGCTGACTTCATAGCACTCGTGGCGATTGATGCGACCATCAATCACAGTATATTTCTTTTACCCTACATGCCGTGCCAGCTATTTCCAAAACTGCCACCACGATTTTATATTCTCCGAGGATTGTTCCACGGCTGGCTTAACACCATCTTTCACAATATTTTTGTCTAACACGCGCTGCGTATCGTCGCGTAAATCTTTCAGCCCCATCGCATCATAGGCCTGCACCATGATTTGCAGAGCATCGCGTGTAGCCGGAGCCTGTGGGAATTCATTAAGTACGCCATTAGCACGGCTGGCAGCAGCCACATAGGCTCCGCGGCGTAAATAATAACTCGCGATTTGCGTTTCACGGCGCGCCAGCGCATTAACTAAGTATTGCATACGTAATTTTGAATCAGCTGCATATTTGCTGTTAGGAAAACGTGTGACCAGATCCTTAAATGCATCAAAAGCCTCGCGCGGTGCCTTTGGATTACGCTCCGACATGTCTGGTTGAAACTCCTCTCCAAACAGACCGAGATTTTCGTCGAAATTGACCAATCCTTTCAAGTAATAGGCATAATCCACATGCGGGCTTTTTGGGTACAGCTTAATAAAGCGCTCCACCGCAGAAAGTGCTGATTCGGGTTCAACTTGCTTGTAGTATGCGTAAGCAATCTCCATCTGTGCCTGCTGTGCATAACGGCCATATGGGTATCGGGATTGCAAGGTCTCGAATAGTTTTATGGCACCAGTGTAATTGGCATTATTCATTTGCTCCGTGGCCTGAGCATAGATTCCCTCGGCGGAATCTACTTTCTCGGAAGCGGATTTTTCGTCCTTCGACGTAAAAATACTGCACGCTGTTAGCATGAACAGCAAAATTAAAGTTAAACTATGTCGCATGACAGAATCCAAAAAAATATTGTCCAATTATACCGCAAACCTATCCGCACCTAGCCCGCTTACATTGAAGACTGCACCACTTTTGTTCAAAGTTCCCGATGAGTGCGCGGGGATGCGCCTTGATCAGGTGTTAGCCAAGCTCCTGCCAGAATATTCACGCAGCCGTCTGCAAAGTTGGATCACGCAGCAGCAAGTTAAACTCGACGGTACGGCAGCCACTTCCAAGCAAAAGGTGTGGGGTGGTGAAGCAATAAAAGTCATGTTGCAATTGAATCCTGCCGAGCAACCTTATCAGGCCGAGGATATCGAGCTGAACATCTGCTTCGAAGATGACAGCATACTCATCATCAACAAGCGTGCAGGACTGGTGGTGCATCCCGGCAGCGGAAATTGGAATGGCACTCTGCTCAACGCCTTGCTCCATCATGCGCCTCAACTTTCAGAAATACCACGCGCCGGCATTGTGCATAGGCTGGATAAGGACACCAGCGGGCTACTGGTCGTTGCAAAAACACTTACTGCACAAACGGCGCTGGTGCGCCAGTTGCAGGCACGCAGCGTGCAGCGCGAATACTATGCACTAGTATATGACGAAGTGGTACGCGCCGGCACGGTAAATGTACCCATAGGCCGTCATCCTTCGCTGCGCACCAAAATGGCAGTAGTGGAAGACGGCAAACCCGCAATCACACATTTCACCATAGCGGAGCGCTTCCCCGGCTGTACCCTGCTTCGCTGCAAACTGGAAACCGGGCGTACCCATCAGATCCGCGTTCACCTAGCCCATGTTCGCCATCCGCTGGTTGGAGACTGCGTATATATAAAGGGGGCACAGAAATGCGCGCCACATTTGCGCCACATCTTAGCCGCTTTTCCACGCCAGGCATTGCACGCAACGCAACTCGGACTAGAACATCCGATAACAGGTGAATGGATGGAATGGCAAACTCCAATGCCAAACGACATAGCACAACTGCTAAAAAACATCAGGAGCGCATCGAATGAACCTGCTTGAACATTGCATGATCCCTGACTGGCCTGCTCCAAAAAATGTCAGAACACTACAAACCACGCGCAACGGCGGGACAAGTGCGGCTCCCTATGACAGTCTCAATCTCAGCAGCAACGTAGGTGATTCGCCTTTAGCCGTGGCGCGCAATCGTATGCTGCTGGCGCCAACGCTGCCAAGCGAGCCAGTGTGGCTCAAGCAAGTACATGGTGTGGTCGTAGCTAATGCGGCACAGGCAGAATGTTGGCCCGAAGCCGATGCCTGCGTATCCACTCACCCTGGCGCGGTGTGTGTAGTAATGACAGCGGATTGTCTGCCAATATTGCTGTGCAATGATAAAGGCAGTGTAATAAGCGCAGTGCATGCAGGATGGCGGGGATTGTGCGATGGTGTAATTGAACGCACCGTGCGTGCCATGAACGTACCTCCTGGCACGCTCATGGCCTGGCTTGGACCAGCGATAGGTGTACAAGCTTTCGAAGTGGGAGATGAAGTGCGTGCAGAATTTATTGGCCATGACCCGCAAGCCGCTGCTGCCTTCTTGCCTGATGCATCTGGAAAATGGTTCGCCAACATCTATAAACTTGCAGGTCTACGCCTAAATGCATTGGGCGTTACGCGAGTGTACGGAGGTGGCCTATGCACCTATACAGACAGCGCGAATTTTTTCTCTTATCGGCGTGACAGTGTGACGGGGAGGATGGGAACATTTATCTGGCTGGATAAGTGATTCCCATTATTTTTAGTTGTTGAAGCAGATAGTTAACGTGGTTGATGTTCATAAATTCCCCACGCCTTATATCAACGCTTCAGCCGTTAAATATCATCCCAAGAATTAGATGGGCTTGCCAGCTAATCGCTTGGCAACAAAACAAGTCAATCGAACGATACTAATTCACAGCAACTTCTAGACTTGATCCGTTATCCCCTGCCTCATCTGCGGTGCTCACCAAACAATTCTTTGATGTCCAGGATCAATATAATCTCCCCCTCGCTGGACATTGTCACACCTGCCACACCCTTGGGCCGGAAAGTATCCAATGATTTGATCACCACATCATCGTGACCGGCAAAGCCATCTGCCGAGAGGATGAAACTGTTTTTTTCGATCTGCATCAGCACACCCACTTCAGGTTTGTCAGTTTGCTCCCAGCCAATCAAGCTGGCCAATGAAAGCACCGGCAAAACCTCACCACGCACCACCATGGTGGCTTTACCAGCTATCTGTTGCAAATCACTCGGTGGGACCGATAAAATCTCACGCACCAATGATAGTGGCACTGCAAATGATTGATTACAGAGACGTAGCAGCAACACTGGCAGGATCGCCAAAGTGAGTGGCAATGAAATGGTGAACTCACTACCCTTACCCGGCACAGATGTGATACCGATGGTGCCACTCAACTTCTCAATGTTGGTTTTCACCACATCCATGCCAACCCCGCGACCGGAGACACTGGAAATCTCTTCTTTAGTTGAAAATCCTGGGCGCAAAATCAAACTCAAGCTCTGTTCATCATCCAGACTACTCGCAGATTCCGCGCTAATTAAACCCTTCTCAATGGCCTTATTGCGGATCACCTCGGGACGCATACCTTTACCATCATCGGTGATCCTTATGATGATGTGATCTCCCTCTTGCTTAGCGCTTAAATGCACTAAGCTTTTCTCTGTCTTACCCGCCGCCGCGCGCTGTTCAGCATCTTCCACTCCGTGATCCACCGCATTGCGAATCAAATGTACCAGCGGATCGTTAAGATCCTCAATCATGGTTTTATCAATCTCGGTCTCTTCACCGGACAACACCAACTCAACATCCTTACCAAGCTGACGCGCCAAATCGCGCGCCAAACGAGGATATTTATTGAAAAGGCGACCGATCGGTTGCATACGCGTCTTCATAACTGCATTTTGCAAATTCACCACCAGCATATCGAGCTGACTGACCGACTCGTCTAATGCAAGAAAAGTGGCCGCGTCAGACCGCCCTTGCAAAATATCGGTGCGTAGATGGGTCAAGCGATTTTTGGTCAATCCAATTTCGCCGGAAAGATTAAGTACTTGATCCAAACGGTCAGTATCGACACGTATAGTATTATCCTTGCCCGTTTCATTTTCGCGGCGCCCGGCAGCTGGTGCTTTGTTGCCTGGAATATCGTTACCACGCCGGCCAAACGAATTTGTTTCTGGCTGTGACGTTTTCACGCCGCTCGCAGGTGGCAATGACGCCTGTGTCGCGGCTGGCGGAGAAGGAGGAGCAGCAGCAGATGGAACTGATATTGCATCGGATCCGGCCTGAACTGGAACGGACGAAGAACCCACCAAGGCCTGATGCAATACATTCCAGTCTGTACTAGGCTTTGATGAAGATAGAGAATTATCAACCACACGATCAAGCGTAGGCACCTGCGGTGCAACAGGCGAAACCACCACAGCTTCATCATTCAGAGCTGCGTGCAATGTGGCTATCAGGTGTGGGGGGGCGGCTTCTGGCTGCCTGTATTGTGCTAATGAGTCAAACATCTGCTTGACCTCTCCCGTTGCTGCAAAAATTGCGTCCATAAGAACGGCATCCAGAATCAACTCGCCATTGCGCAGATTGTCAAATAAATTTTCTGTGAGATGACATAAGGTGACCAGCTCCGTCGCATTGAGAAATCCGGCGCCACCCTTGATAGTATGGAAGCCACGGAAAATGATATTGAGCAGATCACGATCATGCGGCTGTTTTTCCAATTCAATCAGCTTGCTGTCAACATCAGACAACAGCTCAGATGCTTCCGTCAAAAAATCCTGCATTAACTCTTCCATGCCCGCAAAATCGTTCATTTTAGAACCCCATACTTTCAAGCAAGTCGTCAACTTGATTTTGATTGGTCACCACGTCGGTGCGCCCTGACGAATTTATCACCGGGCCATTAAGTAGCCCGGAATGCATATCCGGGTTAGCGCTAGATGGAACGCTCTCAACCAGCAACTCCACCAGTTGTTTTTCCATTTGTTGCGTTATGTCCACAATTTTTTTAATGACCTGTCCAGTCAAGTCCTGAAAATCTTGTGCCATCATGATTTCCGTCAGGTAGGAATTAGTAACCTTTGCCTGCTTGGGAAGCTCAATCAAAAACGCTTGGGTTTGCGTGGCCAAGTTTTTAAACTGCTCAGTATCGAGCTGATTATCAAAAAGCATCTGCCATCCCCGCGCCAACTGTTGGGAATCGACTTCAATCTTTGCCACGATGGGCTGTGCAGCTTCAGTGGCATTCAGTACCCGTTCAGCAGCATTTTGAGTCATAGTAACGACATAACTCAGGCGGTCCCGAGTATCAGGAATACAAGATGCTACTTTCTCAAGATCCTTGCCATAACCAAGTTCATGGAGGGTGTCATGAAACTTACGCGTCATTTGCCCAAGCTTGTTTACCACGTTGTCCGATGGGTTACTCTCGTCACCACTTTGGGGCAATCCCCCATTACCCGAAGGCGTTGCATTATTGTCAGCCTCTGTCTCACGGTCATCGCTCGCCGAGACAATGCTATCAAATAATGCTTCCAAATCATCTGCATCTTGTCCTGTAACTGCTTTCTTAGTCATGGCATCACTCACTTTTGCATGGTCAGGAAAATTTTCTTCAGTTTTTCATCTAGCGTGGCAGCAGTAAACGGCTTGACAACATAACCGCTGGCACCTGCCTGTGCCGCCTCAATAATGTTTTCGCGCTTGGCCTCAGCGGTCACCATCAATACCGGCAAGTGTTTCAGTGTTGCATCAGCACGGATGGCTCTAAGCAGATCAATGCCGGTCATATTAGGCATATTCCAATCCGACACCACAAAATCAAAACTATCACTGTGTAGTTTTTTTAACGCATCGACACCATCTTCCGCTTCCTGCACATTGATGAAACCAAGCTCCTTGAGCAAGTTACGGACAATACGCCGCATTGTGGAAAAATCGTCTACCACCAAAAATTTCATATTTGCATCTACCACGATATACCTCCCGTTACTTTTTGTTCTAAGGGAAACTGTGGACAGGGGGAAATGTAAAACTGTTCACTGTGTTACGACTTTCTATTTTTTCTTTTATGCCTTACCCCGTTAACCATATTCAGATACATTAAGCCAGCAAAGGCCGCAATGTATTGCTCAATATCGGCGCATCAAATTTGGGCACGTAATAATCCACTCCGACTCGCTTCCCCATAGCGCGGTTAGCTTCAGACGACAACGACGAATGCATAACAACCGGAATTCCATCAAAACGCTTATCCGCTTTGATATGCTGAGTCAGCACGTAGCCATCCATTACCGGCATTTCCGCATCTACGAGCACCACTTGAATCTGATCATGCAGATTGAAACCACTATTCTGCGCAGTATCGGCCAGTCCCTTCAAGCGCTCCCATCCTTCAAGCCCGTTGTTAGCATGCAAATTTTTGACTCCCATCTTATCCAGCACTTCAGTTATTTTCTTACGCGCTACTGCCGAGTCATCCACGAAAAAAACACATAATTCATGGCCATTCTCGACCTTATCCACGCCGCCCACCACATCCTCTCCAAATGCACTGGCAAGAACCTGTTCGACATCCAGTATAGAAACGAGCTTGCCATCCGACAGCTCAGTGATCGCAGTAATCATGTCCTTGTTACCTGAAAACATGTCGTCTGCAGGGCGTACCTTATCCCAGTCAACTCGAATAATACGATCCACGTCATGCACTAGAAAACCGAGAATATGTCGACTATATTCGGCCACCATCATGGTGCCTTGCGCGTTCGACGTTGTTCCATCAAGTCCCATGAATTTAGCCAAAGTCAGCACGGGAAGAATATGCCCACGTAGTGACACAATACCGTCCACACCAACCGGCATGTTGGGTGTCTTGGTAATCTCCATCGTTCGGCACACCTCTTTGACCTTGAATACATTGATGCCAAAGGTTTCTGGTGTTCCCAGCGAGAACAACAGTATCTCCATCTTATTAGAACCAGCCAAATTAGTTCTAGCATCCACAGTATCGAACAAGCCACCCGTACTCTGCGACGAAGACGTGCTGTCTTCTACTTGTGATTGATATTCGGCAATCGACATGATTAGTCCTTTCCGTTTCTGGTCAGCAGGCGAGCGAGCGTCTGCGAAAGCTTCTGTGGTTCAAATTTTGGCACGTATTCATCCACCCCGACCGCTTTGCCAAGTTGCTGATTGGAATCGCTAGAGAGCGACGAATGCATCAACACCGGGATGTTGGCAAAGCGCCTGTCTTCCTTGATCATGCGCGTCAGCATATAGCCGTCCATTTCCGGCATTTCTACGTCGGTGAGGATGACATGCACCATATCGCTCACGGGTATCCCCTCCGATTCGGCGTAACCCGCAATCTTTAGCAATTCTTCCCATGCCTTGCGGCCATTGATAGCAGAAATATGATTCACCTCCATTGCATCTAGTGCACCTATAATCTGCTTACGCGCCACTGCGGAATCATCGGCAAAAAACACCGTGCGACCAGACACCCCTAAGGGCTTGACAGCCTTCAATGCAAGCTCATCATTAAAATGTCCGGTTTCAGCCAACACTTTTTCCACATCCATCATCATCACCAACCGCCCATCGGCCAGCTCAGTGACGGCAGTTACCAAACCACCCATTTGAGCATTAAGCATTTCTGGAGGCACCCTCATAGAGGCCCAATCAAGACGCAGAATGGTATCCACTGCCTCGACCAGGAAGCCCTGAGTATGGCCATTGTATTCAGTGACCACCATAATTCCTGGCTTATTGTCAGTCTGCACCCCGGTGTATTTCGCCAGATCAATCACTGGCACCAACACTCCGCGTAGACTTACCATGCCTTCTACTGAACCAGGCATTTCAGGCGCATGAGTAATGGCCGGCACACGCATCACCTCACGCACCTTGAATACATTGATACCGAAGGTTTCACAGCGGCCGGTACGATTATCCAAACCAAGCGTGAACATCAGAATTTCCAACTTGTTGGTACCTGCCAGCTTGGTGCGCCCATCTATATTTCTAAGCAATTCAGACATGACTAACCTCGTTACTTTAAGCCCCTCTCTCCCTGACACTTCGCCACCCCAGTTTCGCTCTCTTCACAAACGAAGAGGGATGAACAAACGGTACGGTGCAGCGCAGGAGCGTGTGGCATTATTGTTTCAGTAATTACACCTTAAAGTGGGCCACAGCGGCCTCCATTTCTCCAGCCAACTTCTCCAACCGTACTATGTCCCGCCCAACATGCTCGATCGCCGTGTAGTTCTCTTCAGCCATTTGCGCAATGCTTTCAACATGACGAGCAATTTCATGGCTGCCCTTGCTTTGCTCATCTACCGATGCGGCAATACTACTCACTCCACTGCTGACGTTGGTTACCGAAGTTCCCGCCTCGGTCAGCATGCTGGATACAGTGCCAATCTGTTGTTGAGTTGATTTCAACGACAGCAAGCCATGCTCAATTGCTTTTTCCACATTGCCGGACTGCACGTCCAGCGTACTGGTTACCTTGTCAATTTCACGAGCCGATTGCGCAGATTTTTCTGCCAACTTGCGTACTTCGTCTGCCACCACTGCGAAACCTCGCCCTTGTTCACCCGCACGCGCCGCTTCAATCGCAGCATTCAGCGCCAACAGATTGGTTTGATCAGCAATATCCTTAACCTGTTGAGTCATACTGGCGATTGTGCGAGCGCTTTGCACGAAATCACCCACCGATGCCGCAATCTGATTCACCGCTTTTTCAATGCTGGCAATTTCGAGAATCATCACTTCAGTGCTTTTATTTCCTTGCTTGGTTTGCTGCAGACTTTGCTCGGAAAGCTTATATACATCGGTAGCAGTCGCCGCCACTTCTGAAATACTTACCGTCATCTCTTCCACCGCAGCAGCGGTGGAAGCCGCTGCTTCATTCTGCGACTGCGAGCTTCGTGTAATTTGCTGGGAGGCGGTAGAAAGCTGAGTCGAACTCAGGCGAACCTGCTTTGAACTTTCAATCACATTATTAATAATTCCCTGCATACTGCCAATTAACAGATTGAAAGAATGACCAGTCGCAGCAATTTCATTATTACCATCCACCACGATGCGGTGGGTGAGATTATTGTCGCTCTGGATAAGGGCAATGGTTTGTTGCAAGGAATGCAATTCACCAACAATACTTCTGACGATATACGTTCCAGCCGCCACAGTCACCAGGATGGCCAACAAACCGAAAATCGCACTAGTCATGAAAGACGTGCGGGCACTCACTGCCGCGCCAGCTGAATATTGCCGTATGCGCTCGGCAAGCAGATTCTCAACATCTTTCATGTCATTAATCATGGCTGTAATACTTTTAAACCACTTCATTGGCTCAATACCAAAATCACCCACAGCTGCTTTTTCTATCACTACCTTGCGCATGCCCTCCACTTCACTCACCGCAGGACCAGCCATTTTGTTTTTGTAAAGTGCGCGAGCCTCATCTGACGCGTAATTAACAAAAGACTCCAGATATGTCTTCTCCGCGGAGATTTGACCAATGAAAGTCTGATACTGCGCTGGTTCAATTTTGTTAGCTGTAAACACCGGCACCATTAGCGCGCGCTCTTGTCCGGAACGTTCCTTAGCGTAAAGAAAAGCCAGATACGCCGTCATCTGTTTGGCAACTTGCATGTCACTGGCCTGCTCGGTAATCACCGGCATTATCTCAAGCAAAGCGGCGATGCTCATGGTGTAATAACCGGCAGCTTCTTTTGCGGGGATTCTGAACTGCGAGGCTGCATCACGGTTATCTTTAAGGCCATCCAGCTTGCCAATTGCGGCATCCATCTTAGTTCGGAGGGATGGGGGTATATTGGCCGCATTCATATGTGAATAACTGCTCTTGAGCGCCACTATTTTTTGATCCGTATTGGTGCGAAATCCCGGTAGCTCATTGGCAAATTTCTCACCCTTGGACTGTACAAAACCAGCCGTGGCACCGCGTTCAATTTGTAGATCATGTGTAGCGTCACCTATAGCAACAGCAACGTTCATTAATGCATCGGTTTGCGTCAGACCTCTCCACTCCCCATAGCTTCGGTTAGCATTAATGGCCGCGAAAATAATCAGTCCGATAAGCGGCAGAGCCAGTAACAGTATCAATTTTTTTGATATAGAAATATTTTTCATGATTTGCCACATGCCTTATATAAAAAGTAACTATTTATTACACAGCAACAATTAATTCGAATTATTTCTTTACTTCAACCTGAATTGCTTAATTGTCTATGCTGCGCAATGATTAAAATTATTAGTTCCACAAGTAAAATTGGAATCTAAATTTTTAGTTTTAAAAAATACCACCCCACCACTTTTTTTACCTTCACTTCACATATTTCAGGTTGTTCCATGAAATATCATGTGGCGTTGTACCGCGTAAAAAATATTCTTCTTACAGCCACTTGTAACGGCGGCACGATTGAAAACTTTAGGGCGCATTTGAAAATTCAAAAAAATCCAACCACATTTCACCGCAGTCTTCAATATGACGTTACCTCCATTTAGTAAGAATTTCGCCGTGGAAATGCAGGTAACGACTGCCAAAAAAGCAAGCGTTTAATCTTCAGGAAGAGATCATTAAAACTTACGTGAATCAGCAAACCTTGGTCTGCTCGTATTGCTCAATAAAACCGAAAAGTGTTGCGCATGATCGCGCCAAAAGATATTGTGAAATATGGTTACAGCATATGCCGACTAAAAGGATTTGATCCACAGAAAAGCGCCTGAAACCCACGGCTTCTTTTACTATCGCACCCGTAAGCCCGATGATGAACTCGATGAGTTAAAACGCAGCAAAAAGCCGGGCGAATATAAAGATAAAAGCCAGAATCAGGCCCGTCTTTGAGTTAATCAAACGATTGGGAAGTAAAACGAATGCGCGCTATCGCGGTTTAGCCAGGGTCGCCAGTCGAGAATTTATGGCTTTGACACTAATGATTCGTGTCAGTAAAACCATACCATTCGCGATAACCTTGTCGAACGGCCAGTCTCGCGCCAATACTGGCCTTCGACAAGGTCAGTCCGAACGGATTATTTGAAATTATTTTAACGGAACGATCTACGAGTGAACAGCATCTACCTGCTGACAAATGACTAATGACTGTGGCCACAGAGGGCACCAAGAAACTTGCTCAACATTGCTTTAACTACTATGCCTGTAACAAACGATAAGGCCAGCTTAAAGCTGGCCTTATCGTTATTACTAATAATGCAATATTACTTATTAACCCACTGCTTGTAACCTGAATTTGCAGTAAAGACTGAATGACCTAAAGTATCACCAGATCCCTGCGCATTGCCTGTGGTCGCTGCATCTTTGCCAGCACCATATGCTTTACTGTCAGTAGGTTCATTATTTCCCACCACCGCGTCTGCCCGTCTGAAGTCAGACAGACGATTACCATCATCATGTTTATAACCGGGATCGATAGCGAAGGCTTGACTCTGTTGATGATTGACCACTTTTCCGGGCGGATTGATATGTGAAGGCTGATCACGTACGCCAGACTGTCCGGTATACTGTTTGCAGCAATTCCATGAGGTATTCAGACCAGTCCCTGTAAAGGGTTTATGTGCATCTTCTGTATTTACATGCGGAGGAATGGCTGTTTGCGCCTGCGCTAACGAAGCGCCAAATACAAAACAGGAAGCGATTGCGAGGCTAATAACATTTTTTTTCATGAGAAGCTCCTTAGTATAAATCTTGCAAGATTAGTTGATATAGAGTCAAGGCACATCAAGCTTCTACGCCACAGACATTTACGGAGCCTACCCAATACTTCAAATTCGGCAGACCCAGGCTTGCATACTACGGGGCAGCCTCGGAATATGTCAAGAACTTTGAGGTCACCCGGTCAAAAAAAGTTTGCATTTCCATCTTATAATTCTCTTTATTACCGTACCCAAAACTGATTCGGACTAATACCTGCCTTGATTCGTAAGGTACGATGGTTATCAATACCGCGTTGCCGAATCCATAGCAATAGCTGGGGTGCATCAACAGTTTTAACGACCATTTCTCACTTCTACTCAACTTTTAAACATCCGACCTCCAACCTTGCATCCCCCGGACGGTGGCTAAACTGGGAGTAAACGAACTAAACTCATACGACTAGCTGCTAACAGCTCTGCAACACCTGCAATCTTGGTCACTACTTATAACAATTGAGCACGGGCGCTAAACCTTGATGAAATGCGAGAAACGAAGCTGAGTACGGTAGAATTCGTCATGGGTAGTTTCTGTCTGTGTTTAAAGTCATCCTCGCTATCAGTTTAGAAACATCAAAGCCCTTCAAATTGAATCACAAACAATTTGCATAGACTGGTGACAAACTCGCGTTTAATCCGATTACAGTCGAAGATATAGGGTATGACTCTTTAAGGTATTGGTGAAAAATAATTATGACCGCTTTTCAAGTTATTAAGCAGCACCTTCCGCAGAACCCTCGTGTTTGGCTGGTTACTGGCGCGGCCGGATTTATTGGGAGCAACTTGGTGGAAGCGCTCCTCAGGCTCGATCAACATGTTATAGGCTTGGATAATTTTGCTACGGGTTACAGAGAGAACCTGGAGGAGGTGCAAACTTGCGTTAGTGCGCAACAATGGGCTCGGTTTCGTCTTATCGAGGGGGATATTCGCGACCTGGATGTTTGTCGAGAGGCTGTGTCAGGTGTGGATTATGTACTGCATCAGGCGGCGCTTGGTTCGGTGCCTCGCTCGCTTGAAAACCCTATTCTTACTAACGAAAACAATATCTCGGGTTTTCTCAACATGCTGGTGGCGGCGCGAGATGCAGCGGTAAAGCGCTTTGTCTATGCAGCTTCCAGTTCAACTTATGGTGATCATCCGGGATTGCCCAAGGTTGAGAATTTAATAGGCAAGCCTTTATCGCCTTATGCCGTGACAAAATATGTGAATGAGCTTTATGCCGATGTGTTTAGTCGATGTTACGGATTCCACACAATCGGTTTGCGCTATTTCAACATCTTTGGACGTCGCCAGGATCCTAATGGTGCCTATGCAGCGGTAATACCGAAGTGGGTAGCCAGCATGATCAACAATGAGCCTGTTTTTATCAATGGCGATGGAGAAACCAGCCGCGACTTTTGTTACATCGATAACGCTGTGCAAGCCAATCTTCTTGCCGCGACTGTAGAAGAGAGCGCTTCCACCAATCAAGTTTACAATGTCGCTGTTGGGGATAGAACTACGCTCAACAACCTCTTTGATCAAAGCCGAATATTGCTCCTGCCGCACTTCCCACATTTGAAAGAGTTTAAACCAGTTTACCGTGATTTTCGTGCAGGAGATGTGCGCCACTCTCAAGCGGATATTTCAAAAGCCCAGTCATTTCTTGGTTATGCGCCTAGTCACTCCATTGCTCAAGGCCTGGAAGAATCAATGGCATGGTATGTTAAAAACCTGGCATAAATGTAGGGAGAGTCATTGAACGTCAGGCCATTTGCATGTACTGGCGTCATGCTAATAAGTGGCAATAGCTTCTTCCGCGTGCATCGGCAGGCGTCGACTGGCAGAAAATACAATACTAAAGGTACTACCCTTGCCTTCCTCGCTGGCAATTTCCAAGCGCGCCTTGTGTCGATTGACGATGTGCTTGACAATCGCCAGCCCCAAACCTGTGCCCCCGGTTTCTCGTGAGCGGCTGTGGTCTACCCGATAAAAACGCTCTGTCAGGCGTGGGATATGTTGCGGCGAGACTCCAATGCCGCTGTCCTGCACACTAAAAACCGGCTGCTCGCCCTGCTCGTGCCAGCTCACCAAAATCTCGCCGCCCTGCGGGGTGTAACGGATTGCATTTGATATCAAATTGCCGAAGGCGCTGCGCAACTCATCGGCATTGCCCAGCAGAGCGCAACTACTCGCCAGCTCTAGCTTCAAGGTATGTTTCCCCGCACTTAACGATTGCCCTTCTTGATGCAGCGTGCGTAAAAGTCTGGCTACATCAACGGCTTCTTCCTGCAAGACATTGAGTGTATTTTCCAGCTTGGATAGGGTAAGCAAATCGTCTATTAGCCGCTCCATGCGGTACATTTGTTCTCCCATCAGGTGCAGCGCGCGGCGCGCCATGCTATTTTCAAGGTTGGGCATGTCATGCAAGGTCTCAACAAAACCATTGACTACGGTAAGCGGTGTGCGCAACTCATGCGACACATTAGCAACAAAATCACGACGCATCGTTTCAATGCGTTCCAAATGGGTAATGTCGCGACTAATCAATAGCAGCTTGTTGTCACCATAGGGAATCAGTTTTATGGACAGCGTCAATCCATCCTGCCGCGCACCATAAAGAACCAACGGCTCGTTGAAGTCGCGCATGGCGAGGTATTTAGCGAATTCTGGTTGACGTGCCAGATAAGTGATCTGCTGACCGATATCACGCTTGCAGTCCAGGCCAAAGTGTTGCTCGGCAAGCGGATTGCACCATTCAATGTGGTAGGCTTCATCGAGTATAGCTACGCCTTCTGGTAGCGCCGAGGTGGCCTGCTCCATGTGCTGAAGCGCCGCGACACGTTGCTTATGTTCTTTACGATGTTGTCGTACCATCCTGTTTAGCTGCGCAAACACATCCCCCCACACCCCTGAACCATCAGGCACCATACGCTCATCAGAATCGACCAGCCAGTGATCAAGTGCTCCGAGTTGGCTTAAGTGCAGGGCTAGATTTATCAGCATAAACATGCTGAAGAATAAGGCAGCGAGTAAGGCTCCTACTGTCGCCCACATTAACAGGGAGAGAAGCAGAAAGACAAATGGGAAAAAAAGTGCGCGCCGCCAAAAATCAAACATGCTCTAGCCTTTAAAAATTACGCTGCGCTATTATTATGGTGTGCAAAGCGCTGGAAAATCACATACCAGCAGGATCATCAAAATTGTAATTGCCAGAATGACGTACGGCTATGTTTTAACCCATCCAGTTTAGTTGCATGAAAAACGGTAACCGCTGCCGCGCACAGTCTGAATAAGCCTGTCGAGATTAGAGGATTCCAGCGCCTGGCGCAGACGGCGAATGTGTACATCCACAGTGCGTTCCTCCACAAATACATGATCGCCCCAAACTTGGTCGAGTAGCTGCGAACGGCTATAAACTCTCTCGGGATGGGTCATAAAAAAATGTAACAAACGAAACTCGGTCGGCCCCAGATCAATCATTACTCCATTAGCGTTAATACGATGCATCGCTGGCGATAATTCCAGCCCACCTGCAGCTACCGTTTCATCACTCATTTGTGGCGCGCGGCGGCGTAGTACGGCACGGATGCGAGCCATCAGTTCACGCGGTGAAAATGGCTTGGTTATGTAATCATCTGCGCCGGATTCCAGCCCCAGAACTTTATCGCGTTCGTCGGTACGTGCAGTCAGCATTATGATGGGAATGTTACGTGTACGTTGATCAGCGCGCAGGCGGCGCGCCAGTTCCACGCCACTCGTACCGGGCAGCATCCAGTCAAGCAGGATTAGGTCAGGCAATGCATGGTTGATCTGCGCCCAAGCGCCATCGGCATCCAATGCCCCGGTTGAGCGGTAGCCGCATTGCGTTATATTGAATGCCAGCAATTCCTGTATCGCAGGCTCGTCTTCCACTACAAGAATATTCGCGGTCACTATTTTCTCCGTCGTTCACATAACAAACAACTTGCGATGGTATGACAGAATTGTGACAGCAATATGACAGCCATGCCTCCTATTCAATCTGATGAGCAACATGGCGGCGGCGCTTCAAATCAGGCATCAGCGAGCCTACCAACATGCCTAATGCACTCATCAGCAAGCCTGCCAGTTGCGGTGGACACAGCCCCTTAGGGCTGAAAATTTCAAGCAGTAACCAAGAAGACAGGCCAGCGGCAATTGCAAACAACGCTCCTTGCGTGTTCGCTCGCTTCCAGTACAACCCGCACACCAGCGGAATGAATGCCACCACTAAAGTCACCTTGTAAGCGTTCCCCACCATCGAATAAATACTCGATGTAGATTTTAGCGCAAACCAGGTAACGGCCACGGCAAAGCATAAAACTACAACGCGCATGGTCCACAAAAAATGCCGGTCACTCTGGTGGCCGATAATACCTTTCAGGATGTTTTCGGTGAAAGTCACTGACGGTGCCAGTAAAGTGCCGCTGGCAGTGCTCATAATAGCGGCAAGCAGTGCACCAAAGAACATCACCTGCGCAAATACTGGCGTGTAGTTCATGATCAGCGTGGGCAGAATTAACTGTGCGTTATCGTCGATCAACGTGGCCACCATCATGGGGTCAATCAACGTGGCGGAATAAGCCAGAAAAATGGGAATGAAGGCGAACAGAAAATACAGGACGCCACCGAGTAGCGCACCGCGTACGGCAGTTTTTTCATTTTTTGCGGACATCACACGTTGAAATACGTCTTGCTGTGGGATGGAGCCCAGCATCATAGTTACCGCTGCGCCGATGAATGCGAGCACATCTCTGGTTTCCAGCTGCGGCCATAAAGCAAACTTATTGGCTTGTGTGGCATGGTCTATGACCCTTTCTGCTCCACCTGCAATACCGGACAGCAGCCAAGTCAAGTACAACATGCCGGCAACAATAATTGTCATTTGGAAAGCATCTGTCAATGCCACCGACCACATGCCACCAAAGAGGGTGTACACCAGCACGATGCCAGCGCCAACCACCATTCCTTCACTGGGAGAAACCGCACCTTGAGTAATAAAGGAGAATACCAAGCCCAACGCTGTAATCTGCGCTGACACCCAGCCCAAGTATGAAGCTATGATAGCCAGGCTGGTAAGCACCTCCACCGTGCGACCGAAACGCTGCCGGTAATAGTCGCCAATAGTAATCAGGTTCATCTTATAAAGCTTGGCAGCGAAGAATGCACCCACCAAAATCAGGCACATGCTGGCGCCAAAAGGATCTTCAACTATTCCCCTCAAACCCTCCTGAACGAACTTTGCGGATATCCCCAACACTGTTTCCGCACCAAACCAGGTAGCAAACACTGTGGCAGTCACGATATACAGTGGCAAGTGCCGACCGGCCATCACATAATCTTTGACATTTTGTACGCGTGTGGCGGCATACAAGCCGATTCCGATGGAAATCATCAGATATAGAATGACAAGCCAGATCAGCATGAACGCATTAGTAAAATCGTATCAGAATAGCCGAATTGTAGCAGCCCTTGGCTGCTATTGAGGTCAATAAAAAAGGCTCCCGAGGGAGCCTTTCCGTAACACAAAAATAAGCGCTTATAATTTTTCAGCGTGTTCTGACAAGTATTTCGCTACCCCCTCAGAAGAGGCATTCATCCCAGCTTCACCCTTGCTCCAGCCAGCGGGACAAACTTCACCATGCTCCTCGTGAAATTGCAATGCATCTACCATACGCAGCATCTCATCAATATCGCGACCAAGCGGCAGATCGTTCACCACTTGGTGGCGAACTACACCGTCACGGTCTATCAGAAACGAGCCTCGGAAAGCCACCCCATCATTGTGCTCAACGTCGTAAGCGCGACAAATTTCGTGCTTAATGTCGGCCACCAGCGGGTAGCCCACCTGACCGATACCGCCCTTATTAACGGGCGTATTTTTCCAAGCCAGATGTGTAAACTGCGAATCAATAGAAATTCCGATTACCTCGGTATTACGCTTTTTAAATTCGTCTAAACGATGATCAAAAGCAATCAATTCGGAAGGGCATACGAACGTAAAATCCAACGGGTAAAAGAACACCACACCATACCTGCCATCCAAGTGATTTTTCAAGTTAAAAGCTTCGTTTATTTCATTATTACCCATCACTGCAACAGCAGTAAAATCGGGGGCAAGTTTACCGACGAGAACAGCCATTATTTTTTTCCTTTTGCTGAATTAAACTTGTGACATAGCAATATCAGTGAATGAGCTATAACTACTGCATTTGCTCACTCTCTACAATCGCCCTTCCACACTTTGCCGCTTATCTTTTCGATGGCCAACTCAATATTTTAAAAAGTTAAATTACGGCAATGTCCTGGCAAGACGAAATCCAAGATTATTGATTCGTTCCGTAGCTTCAATCCCTTCGCGATATCTTGCGGTTAGATACTCAGGCTCGTATTCAAAAGATCCGCCTCGAAGAACAAGTCTTGCACAATCGCCTTCTCGGCAACCGTCCGTCCATTGCCACACATTGCCCAACATGTCATACAGACCGTAGGGATTAGGTTTGTAACTTCCCACGCTGGTTGTGGTATATTTTTTCTTGTCATAATTGTTATCACACCCACGACAATTAGCATTCTTATACCCGAGTTCGTTGCCCCAGTAATACTGAGTGGTAGTTCCGGCTCGCGCGGCAATTTCCCATTCATGTTCGCTCGGCAAACGATAGACTTTACCAGTCTTGTTTGATAACCATTCTATATAGTTCTGAGCATCATTCCAGCTCACATTAATCACAGGCTGCAAGCCGCGGCCTATTTCTTCCTCAGCTGGCATATAACCATTACAGCCACCGTCTGCCACGCATGCGTCCCATTCATCAAACGTGACAGTATATTTCCCGATCTCAAAATCCGTACCTGGAATCGGCACCATTTCAGGGCAGAAGTCACATGCCTTAAGCTTTTCTTTAGCTGTTTTATCCTCAGTCTTGGCAGTTTTCGATTGCTCAGGCTTGACCAGCTTGCCTTCGGCATTCAGCTTTGGTGCACCCAACAGCACATCAACCCTCTTTACCACGGCATAATCCACTCTGATTTCTTGCTCAAATATGCGATCACTAACGGCATCAACTTTCTTTTGCACCTTCAACTTCAATGTACCCATAGGCACCTTTATATCCAACGGACATTCGCCCTTAAATTTTCCATTAACCAGAACATCAGCGCCCACGTCATCAACGGCGCAAACGACTCTCAGTATGGAATCCGCCGCGTAAACGTTAGAAGATGATGCGGCCAGAACCAACAAGAACAAAAAATAAATTAATTTCATGAAATCTCCGTTAAAAAATAAAAAAGCCGAATCTTTAAGCACTCCCAACCTCTTCAATGAGGTTTTTTCATTAATGTACAAGATTTGTAATGAGTGTCCAGACTTAAATTTATTCTAGTTTCCCATACTATCCCCACTTAACAATCGCCTTTTATATACTTATTCATTAGTTATGCAAATTATAAAAAAGACAAGAACAAAACACTAATCCACAATATTTCATTTCAGCGTCATAGCAAGTCTAAAGCCGCTGATATGATAATAACCATTCACATCATCCTTGAAACGAGTCGCTATACGAATGTTTGATGTGGTGTCATTCCAAGAGCCACCACGAAGCACTCGCGTCTTACAGTCACCCTCCCAGCAACTATCCGTCCATTGCCAGACATTGCCGGACATGTCGTAAAGGCCAAAACCGTTTGGCTTGAAACTACCAACTGGCGAGGTGGATTTATTATCCCACTTGCTTCCGCAACCATTGCAATTGGCATTAATACTAGAGGCCGAATCTCCAAAAGGAAAAATACCCCAATAATATTCAGTAGTAGTGCCCGCTCGCGCAGCGATTTCCCATTCCTCTTCAGTCGGAAGACGGTAAGTATTACCGGTCTTGTTCGATAGCCATTTAATGTACGCCTGAGCATCATTCCAGCTCACATTAATCACAGGACGAGTACCATGCCCCCATTCCTTATCCGAAGGATGATAACCGTTACAGCCACCATCGATCAGGCAGGCATCCCAGTCTTGGAACGTAACAGTATATTTTGCCATCGCAAAATTAGTGCCCGGAATCGGCACCATATCGGGGCATTCTAGGCATTTTTTATTTTCATCCGGTAATTTTTTTTCCTTAACTTCTAATGATAACGCCTTAGATTTCTGCTGTCTGCCTTTGAGGTTAAGCTGAGTCGCGCCCAATATTACATCGATATTTTTTTTAACGTCATCCCCCAAACGAATCTCTTGTTCAAATATTCGTTCATTCAAGGGATCAACTTTCTTTTGCACCTTCAACTTCAATATACCAGCAGGCACCTTTACCTCTAAGGGGCATTCGCCTTTAAATTCACCGTTAACCAACACTTCTGCCCCCACATCCTCACCTTTACAGTTGACGACTAATAAGGATCCGCCCGCGTACGCATTGACGCTCAACATGGCTCTACCCGCGTATGCATTAGCTGATGCCGCAAGAGAAAAAATTAGCAGGAACAAAATATAAACTGATTTCATGGAATCTCCATTCTAAAAATTAGGGACGCATTGTTATATTCGCCTGAGGAAACTGCAAGGATTATATCTACTTTGCCGATACTATTTCTCTTTACTACGAAAATATTTATCTGGCACATTGGCATTTTTATACTCTACACCCCCCACTATTCCTTTGTTTCGCTTTAGCTATCAAGACAATTTTTTGTTAGGCACCATTTTGGTAAGAAGTTCATTTGATACTTCATGCTAAACAAATAGCACAATGGTAGTTTCCTAAAAAATGGCCACACGGTTTATCCCATCACATATATGTAGAATCTGCAATGAAAGCGCAAGTAGATCAAAGAATATTTCTGACTGGATGTAAAGACGATATTGGCCTAATGCGTAAATTACTGCATCGTGGCAAAAAGTTGGCAAACCTTCTACTTTTAATTCGTAGCAACCACTTACAACTTAGTTAAAACGGGACGATTATGCGTAAATACGCGTACATTTGCAAAAAACGGAAAAATGGAAAATTCACCAACAAAAGGCATTATTTGGAAGCATAAAAGTAAAAAATAGCTAAAAATTTATCCACATGAGCTGGTAAAGAAATTAACTGTGGAGTTTCAGCAGTAAGCTGAATAAGCCATTACAGCATTCCTCTCTCCGCAAAAGACAAACACCCAGCTCCTGCCACAATGAAGTGATCAAGAACGCGCACATCCACCAGCGCAAGTGCCTCTTTTAGCGTGTCAGTGAGCAGGCGATCGGACTGACTGGGTTCAGCCACACCTGAAGGATGATTATGTGCCAATATGACGCCAGCAGCGTTGTGATACAACGCGCGTTTAACCACTTCGCGCGGATACACGCTGGTTTGGGTAAGTGTGCCGTGGAACATCTCCTCTGATGCAATGACACGATTTTGTGCAGTAAGAAAAGCAACCAGGAACACTTCCTGCTCGCGGCCACGCAACAGCAATCGAAGATAATCTCGTACCGCGTCCGGTGAGTTCAGCGCGTCGCCCATCTGCATTACCTCTTGCAAGGCACGCCGCGACATTTCCAGCACGGCCTGCAACTGGGCATATTTGGCCTGCCCCATACCGTATATGTTGCAAAACTCTTCTTGGCTAGCTGCGAATAAACGAGTAAGTGTACCAAACTGGGTAAGCAAGTCACGCGCCAAATCCACCGCACTTTTCCCCACTACACCGGTGCGCAGAAATATTGCCAGCAGCTCGGCATCCGAGAGTGAAGACGCACCGCGCTGAACTAGCTTCTCGCGCGGCCGCTCCCCCTCAGGCCAATTATTAATTCCCATTGCCCTCCCCTGCCTAAGCATAGTGGTTTTTTTGATAAAGAACAGCAGTTCTTGCTAAGATACGCAGCATTATGGAACAAATTCAAACAAGGCGTATTGTGCTTGGCGTTACCGGAGGTATTGCCGCCTATAAAAGTGCAGAATTAACCCGGCTGTTGGTAAATCAGGGTATACAAGTACAGGTTGCGATGACTGACGCTGCGTGCCACTTCATTACGCCTACCACCATGCAGGCGCTATCCGGCAAGCCAGTGTTCACCAATCAGTGGGGCGAGCACTCGGCCAATCACATGGCGCACATTAGTTTAAGCCGTGCCATCGACGCCATCATAATCGCGCCTGCCACTGCCGATTTCATCGCCAAGCTGGCGCACGGCTTGGCCGATGACCTGCTTTCCACGCTGTGTCTAGCTCGCAATTGTCCGTTGCTGGTTGCCCCTGCAATGAATCGACAAATGTGGGAAAGTCCAGCCACGCTACGCAATATTCAGCAACTCGTTGCTGATGGTGTAATTATTTTAGGCCCTGTCAGCGGTGCACAAGCCTGTGGCGAAGAAGGAATGGGACGCATGCAGGAACCCATAGAATTGGCACGCGCTGTGCTCACTTTTTTTCAGCCAAAATTACTATCAAGCGTGAAAGTTCTGCTGACTGCCGGGCCAACCTACGAAGCAATTGACGCAGTACGCGGCATTACCAATCGCAGCTCTGGCAAGATGGGCTATGCTATCGCACAGGCCGCGCTGGAACTAGGTGCGGAAGTTACGTTAATTTCCGGTCCTACCGCCTTATCCTGCCCCCATGGGGCCACGTTGTTGAATGTCACCAGTGCTGCGGAAATGTTCGAGGTAGTCCAAAAACATGTCGCAGATGCCGACATTTTCATTAGTGTAGCAGCCGTGGCCGATTATCGCGTAGCACAACCAAGCAAACAGAAAATCAAGAAGCTTACAGGCGGACTAACACTTGAACTATTACCCAATCCAGATATCCTGGGATATGTCTCCGGGCTTCCAAAGCCACCATTCTGCGTGGGTTTCGCGGCTGAAAGCCACAACCTTCAAGAGTACGCTGCAACTAAGCGAAAAACCAAAAAAATCCCACTACTCGCCGCCAATCTAGTGCAACAAGCAATTGGGGCAGATGACAACGAGCTGGTTTTATTTGACGATGCGGGCGAACATGTATTACCGCGCGCGGATAAGCTCACACTGGCGCGAGCTTTGTTGCAGCACATAGTCAAACTTTACCGGCAAGGAAATTAATTATGAAAAAAATTGTGGATGTAAAAATTCTCGACCCGCGCTTGCATGAGCACCCTCCCGCTTACGCCACGCCCGGATCGGCAGGGATAGATTTGCGCGCCTGCATTGACCAGAGCATGATTATTCAACCCGGCCAATGCGAACTCATCCCAAGCGGCATTGCAATTCACCTGGCCGACCCGCATTGCGCCGCGATGATCTTGCCGCGTTCGGGGCTTGGGCACAAACATGGTATTGTGCTGGGCAATTTAATAGGATTAATCGATTCCGACTATCAAGGACAGATATTCGTTTCTATCTGGAACCGTGGACAGCACCCTTTCACTCTAATGCCTCTGGAACGCATGGCGCAACTGATTATCGTGCCAGTACTGCAAATGCAGCTCAATATAGTCCAGGATTTCCCTATTAGCCAGCGTGGAAGTGACGGTTTTGGCAGTACCGGCAAGCATTGATTCCAGATTGTCCGTTGAAAGCAGGAGTCTTACTAAAATCAATGGGGGGTTTAATGATATCAATTATAAACTTTACTTGTTTATCAATGGAATACTGCCATAACTGACAATTTTTGTTGATGATACCTTAACGGACACGGCCTACGAATCAAAAACTAGTTAGCACAACATTGAGCTTCCCTCGACTTAACGTCTTCCAAGAGGTGACATTCATGCTACCAGCATTACTTCGTGCTGAGCTATAAACCAAACTTCAAGGCTCCTCCAAAAAATCCAATTTTGCGAGCAGCCGCTTTGCAGCTTCCCTACTTACCCCGTTCGATCACAATACGGCGTTACTCGAAAAAAATTATCGCTTACACATCCACCAGATGCCGCGATCAAATTTTTACTCGTGCCTTATATTGCCTAGAAACTTGAATTTTTAAAGGCGCCCTTAAGGTGTTAGCTCAAAAATTACTAGAAACTCTTCTGGATGCATCCCAGCCAGAAAAATTGTTGGCTGGCGGCAAATAGCGTACTAATTCATTCAATGCCAAACGGTAAACATCCCGTTTAAACTCAATCACACTTTCCATCTCAACCCAGTAATCGTTCCAACGCCATGCGTCAAACTCGGGGTGAACGGAAGCACGCAGACAGACATCACAGTCGCGTCCAACCAGTCGCAGCAAAAACCATATCTGCTTCTGCCCTTTGTAACTACCACGCCACTCACGCTTAACCCAATGTTGCGGCACCTCATAACGTATCCACTCACGCGTCCGACCAAGTATCTGAACATGGCAAGATTGCAAACCTACCTCTTCCTGCAATTCGCGATACATCGCCTGCTCCGGTGTTTCACCGCTCTGAATGCCACCCTGCGGGAATTGCCATGCATGCTGCCTGATGCGCTTACCCCAGAACACCTGATTCTTAGCGTTAGATAGAATGATGCCGACGTTAGGGCGATAACCATCCCGATCTATCATCTTCGCCACCTGTTTAATTAATTTAGATAAAGTGGATTTTTTCACATTTCACACCACATTGAAAGCCGTCTCATCACAATCGGTACAGCATGCATGCTTCGTTCGCTGTAAAATTAGCGCCTTGATAATTCGATTTGGCAAACATACCATCATGCGCGTTTCACAATTTTTCATCTCCACCCAGAAAGAAGCCCCCTCCGAAGCCGAACTAGTCAGTCATCGTTTGATGTTACGCGCCGGCTACATCAAGAAACTGGCCAGCGGCCTGTACACTTGGATGCCGTTGGGCCTACGAGTGTTGCGCAAAGTGGAAGCCGTGGTACGTGAGGAAATGAATAATGGTGGTGGCATTGAGATGTTAATGCCCGCCATACAGCCAGCCGAACTTTGGCAAGAAACCGGCCGCTGGGAAGTGTTTGGGCCGCAAATGCTCAAAATAAAAGATCGTCATGACAATCTATTTTGTTTTGGCCCCACTCACGAAGAAGTTATTACTGACATCGCACGCCGTGAAATAAACAGCTATCGTCAGTTACCAGTGAACTTCTACCAAATCCAGACCAAGTTCCGCGACGAGGTACGTCCCCGTTTTGGTGTGATGCGTGCACGCGAGTTTGTAATGAAAGATGCTTATTCATTCCATGCCAGCTTCGACAGCCTGGAACAGACCTACCAAGTAATGTATGACACCTACAGCCGCATTTTCTCCCGTCTTGGCCTCCAATTCCGAGCCGTTGCGGCGGATACAGGCGCCATTGGCGGCAGTGGCTCACATGAATTCCATGTACTAGCCGACTCCGGCGAAGACGGGTTAGCATTCTGCCCCACCTCTGATTATGCCGCTAATGTGGAACTGGCTGAGGCCATCGCACCAAGCATCTTGCGCGCAGCTGCCACCGAAACTTTGCAAAAAATCATTACGCCCGGACAAAAAACCATTGGAGACATCGCCACGTTTTTGAATGTGACGCCGCAGCAAGTGCTAAAGGCAATCGCCGTAATGGATGCCTGTGGCAACTTTACCCTGCTTCTGCTGCGCGGAGACCATATGCTGAACGAAATCAAGGCAACCAAGATACTAGGCGAATTCCGTTTCGCCAGCGACGATGAAATCCATCAGAACATGGGCTGTCGTACCGGTTACATTGGTCCGGTCAATGCGGCTGTAAAAATCCTAGCTGATCATGCTGCTGCTGCCATGAGTGATTTTGTCTGCGGAGCCAATGACGACGGCTTTCACTACATTCACGCAAACTTTGGACGCGACATCAGCTTGGACGAAACCAATGTGTACGACCTCCGTAATGTGCTCGCCGGTGATCCCAGCCCCGATGGAAAAGGCACGCTGGAACTCTGTCGCGGTATCGAAGTTGGCCATATTTTCCAGTTACGCACCACTTATTCCGCAGCGCTCAATGCTAATTACCTTGATGAAAACGGCAAATCTCAATTTATGGAAATGGGTTGTTATGGTATCGGTGTTTCGCGCATCGTCGCTGCCGCAATAGAGCAGAATTATGACGAGCGTGGCATAACTCTGCCTGCTGCCATGGCTCCGTTCCAAGTAGCGCTTGCACCTATTGGAATCAATAAAAGCGAAGCTGTACGCATAGCATCAGAACAGCTGTATGCTGACATTAGCGCGGCTGGAATTGAAGTATTGCTTGATGACCGCAACGAACGCCCAGGCGTAATGTTTGCTGATTTAGAACTCATCGGAATCCCACATCGCATCGTAATCGGGGATCGCGGTCTCAGCCAAGAAGTACCCATGGTTGAGTACAAGGGACGGTGCGATAACGAAGCGCAACATATCCCGTTGCAGGATATTGTTAAGTTCATACAATTAACCTCACTTCAGGGCACCTCTGAAAATTAAATATGTGAGGTGACAACTTAGATCGACTCTAACCCTCATGGCACTCGGTTTAAGCAAACATTTTAAAATCATTGCAATACATGCTCTACACAGATGAGATGGTTGAATTAACCAGTCGGAGTTAAACACTATGCAACCACGATAAATGGCATTGCTCGAGAAATATGAAGCAAGAAGAATATGAACGTATAAGTAATAATTTCAATTTGTTATGCACCATATTTGTGCAAAATTTACACGTTAAGAAGTGGAGAATATCAAGAGTTGAAAATAATGTATTTCCCGTTTTAAGCTGATGCGTCATGAACTCTAAAGTCCAGCAAGGCCCGCGCAATGTGCGCGGCGGAAAGAGTAGCAAGCTATTATGATTTCGCGGTTTCTGATAAGGTGAATAAATGAATATTAATTCCCTCAGAAATAATTTCGATAAGCTTGATCCGCACTTGTTGGGTGAGCGATTAAGATCGGTACGAGCGCGTACGGAGGCTCTCTGCGCACCTTTGGAAAATGAGGATTATTGTATTCAAGGCATGCTTGATGTCAGTCCGCCCAAATGGCATTTGGCTCATACCACATGGTTTTTTGAAACCTTTGTTTTATTGCCTTTCGCGCAAAATTATCTGGTTTTTCATGAAGCCTACGGATATCTGTTTAATTCTTATTATGAAACGGTTGGTACTTTTTTTCCCAGGTCTCAACGTGGGTTTCTGTCTCGTCCAACTGTAGCAGAGGTTTATAACTATCGCTGCCACGTAAACGCCGCACTTGATCAAATATTGGAGAATATTACCGGGCAGAATTGGCAAGAGATTTCTGAACGAATTTGTTTGGGCATTGAGCATGAGATTCAGCATCAAGAGCTTTTACTGATGGATGTTAAATACAATTTCTTCATTAACCCCCTAAAGCCGGCCTATCAAAGTCAGCCTCCGATTCGGTGCCCAGAGCCACCACCATTGGCCTGGATGGAATACGGTGGCGGTATTGTCGAGATTGGGCATGATGATCAAGGTTTTTATTTTGACAATGAAAGGCCTCGTCATAAAACTTTTCTCAGAGACTTTCGCTTGGGTACAAGGCTAATTACCAATGCAGAATATTTATCTTTTATAGCCGATAAAAGTTATCAACGGCCCGAACTTTGGCTCTCCGACGGCTGGCGTACTGTCAATGAGCAGGGATGGCATGCCCCACTGTATTGGATAAAAGAAGAGGATAACTGGTTGTTAACGGGGCTGGCTGGTCAGCAGCTTATTGACCTGAATGAACCAGTAGCTCATCTGAGCTACTATGAAGCCGATGCTTTCGCGCGGTGGTCTGGCAAGCGGCTGCCGACCGAGTTCGAATGGGAATACGCCGCCGCCAAGTTGCCGATAGCAGGGAAATTTCCTTGATTCCGGGCGCTTACATCCAGATGGCGCTCGAGATTCTGGTCTGACTCAGATTTATGGTGATCTTTGGGAGTGGACTCAAAGCCCTTATATACCCTATCCGGGCTTCCGCTCTCTTTCCGGCACATTAGGTGAATACAACGGCAAATTCATGTGTAACCAGATGGTGTTGCGTGGTGGGTCATGCGCAACAGCAGCAGATCATATCAGGGCAAGCTATCGAAATTTCTTTCCACCAGGGAGCCGTTGGGTATTCTCGGGTTTACGTTTAGCGGAGGATTTTTAATGCAAACGGAATATTCCAATGTTCCAGTAGGCATTGTCGATAGTGAAGGTTTTCGGCTGGATGTTTGCGCCGGTCTGCTCCAGCAGCAGCGTTCAATTCCACCTAAATATTTTTACGATGCGCACGGATCAGCCCTGTTCGAGCAGATATGTGAAACTTCTGAATATTATCTGACGCGCACTGAAACGGCCATTCTGGAGCAGTATAGCGTTGAGATGATGGGCCTCATCGGCCAACCTTGCGCCCTTGTCGAATTTGGTTGCGGCAGCGCAGTGAAGACACCATTGCTTATGCGTCATTTGGATTCTTCGGCAGTCTGTGTACTCATCGATATTTGCAAGCCGCAGTTAGAACAAACTGAGGCACGCTTAGTCGCGCAGTTCCCTGATATTGAAATATTAGCTGTGTGTGCGGATTACACTAAGCTTCAGAAACTTTGCCTTTGACCATATCATGCGATTTACGACCGGTTATTTTCTTTCCCGGTTCCACTATCGGCAATTACACACCTGATGAAGCGCAACAGCTCTTGCGCAAAGCAGCCAAATTAATCGGGCCCAAAGGCTCGATGCTGATAGGTGTAGATTGCAAAAAAGATCCGGCGGTTCTCAATGCTGCCTATAACGATAAGGCAGGTTTGACCAAGGCTTTTAACCTCAATTTACTTGCACGAATGGAGCGAGAACTTGGAGCCGAGATCGAACCGGATGGATTCACTCATTATGCATATTACAACCCTGTGCCAGGGCGTGTTGAAATGCACCTGGTTAGCCGCTTTGATCAAGTTATCCGTATATCAGGTGAGGAATTTGGATACGCGCAGGGGATTCTATTCAGACAGAAAATTCCTATAAGTATCGGCCTGATGAATTTCAGGATCTGGCGAGAAACGCAGGCTGGGA
>CAWDCY010000005.1:0-46781 GCA_963800965.1 uncultured beta proteobacterium
TATTTATCACTTAAGGCTTGATCTATGTCAAAATTAACATATAATTTTTGCCTATATTAATGTTCTGCCCTAACACAATCCAAATGGCACATATCCAAACACCCTAATAGAAATACTTTATAAAAATCCACACCATGCACAAACCTGCTCCCAACAATTCACTAAAAACTACATGCTCGACTTGTAATCTGCGCGAATTATGCCTGCCTGTTAACTTGAGTAATATCGAAATGACACGTCTGGATGATTTAATTACCCGCAAGGGTGTTTACCGTCATGGCAGCATTTTATACCGGAGTGGGGACAAGTTCCAGGCGCTGTATGCGATCCGTACTGGTTTTTTCAAAACACAGATACTGAATGAAGACGGGCGAGAACAAGTCACCGGCTTTCAGATGGCTGGGGAGATCATCGGCATGGATGGTATTAATAGCGATACACACACTTGCGATGCCGTAGCACTTGAAGACAGTGAGGTATGTGAAATTCCCTTTAATCGTCTGGAGGATCTCAGCCGCGAACTCCCCCCTCTGCAGAGGCATCTGCACCGCATTCTTAGCCGAGAGATCGTTCGCGATCAAAACATCATGCTGCTGCTTGGATCAATGCGCGCAGAGGAACGTTTGGCTGCTTTCCTGCTCAACATATCGCAGCGTTTTGCGGTACGCGGTTATTCACCTACATCATTCCAATTGCGCATGACACGTCAAGAAATCGGCAGCTATCTCGGATTAAAACTGGAAACCGTCAGCCGTGCACTGTCACACCTGCAGGAAAGCAAACTGATTAATGTGCGTAATAGGTCACTGGAAATACTTTGCCTGTCTGGGCTACAGGCAAGCATGGGAAAACGTGCTCGCTAACCTATCAGATCGCGCTATTTGATGACGTGCCCAATGCTGTTATTCAATCTGAGCATGCACTGTGAGGCCTTTTTTGTAATCACCAGCACACTGTAAAAACCTGTCACAACTGATCGTGATGCGCCCGCCAGCGCTTCCAAAACGGGATATTGGTTGTTTCCTCATCCCCAAGGAGAAATAAATGCGTACCCTTTTTTTACTATTATTCATGACGCTGCTGGTCGGTTGCGATAAATCCCAGCCGCCCTCTCCATTCCAAGCAATTGATGTCAGCTGGAGGTATACGGAAGTACCTGTGGATTTCCATCTCACCGACCCTAACGGCAAAACGCGCAGGCTATCTGATTTTAAAGACAAGGTGGTAGTCGTGTTTTTTGGTTATACCCACTGTCCAGAAATTTGCCCAACCACACTGGCTGACCTAGCGCAGGTAATGCGATTGCTTGATAAGGATGCAAAAAAGGTGCAGGTGCTATTTGTCACATTGGATCCTGAACGTGACACGCCAAAACTATTGGCCGAATATGTTCCCTTTTTTCATCCGTCTTTTCTGGGCTTGTACGGCGATGCCCAAGCTACTGCACAGGCAGCCAAGATATTTGGCGTTCATTATGAAAAGCATGTCGAAAAAGGCAGCTACACACTGGACCATTCCGATGGTACCTACCTGATTGGCACAAACGGCAAACCCGTATTGCTTTCTCCTTATAACCAGAGCGCTAAACTGTTAGTGCAGGATATAAAGTTACTACTACAAATGGCGCATTAAACCGGGTTTTAAAGTCTCTTGGTAAAGCAATATGAGAGATATGCAAAGTGTCTCCACAACTACAAAAACACGGTTCGTCCGTGGAATTAGTGGGTCTTTTTTGGAAAATTGACCGTTATTTGTAAGCCTTCAAGGCTCTCAATTATTTAAATTGGTGGTGTCGACTTACCCACCGCGTCGAGCGTTCATGGCCTAAGTAGGGACCACGCACGCCGCCGTGGATAAGTCTTTATAGTTATTTTCTTCGATCATAGTTAGTCACCCCTGAAATAATTAGCTAGTTTAACTCTGTTAATATTTATATATATCATATAAATATCTTATTTTTAAAGGCAGTGGTTACCCACTGTTTTTTCAGACGAAGCAAAAACATAAGGCCACTTCTATAAATCCCGTTAATTTCCACCCGCCGTCATCAAATTTCATTTTTTGATGATGTTCCGGTGAGACTTACAATATCTACGGCGGTTTGTTCATCTCCCCCAGCCAATGTCGTCTATTTTGAGTGGCCATCCACTCCTTTTCATGCTATTGCCTGCGCGACAGGCGCACCTATCCTGTCGAAGTCAAACACCTTCAAACGAATCAGCGTCTCAATGCGCTTGAGGTTGTACGTCAAGTTCATCAAGCCCACCCCTACCTTGGCGCGCGCTGCACCAATACTGCGCAGGAAGATACCGCCCATGTCGTTTTCCATCGCACCAAAGACATGCTCGACCCGCGCACGAACGCGCGATTTCTCTGTATTGCTCAGCGCTTGTGCTTCGGTCAACGGTTTGTTGCGATATGCACTTTCATGAATCTGGCTTTCGTGCCGACTTCCATTGAGGCTTTGTTCCTGTTCGTCCGAGCGGTAGGCGCTATCTGCCCACACTTCTTTACCGCCCGTCGCCTCGTCTCGTAGTATCGCGTCAAGCACCTGACTGTCATGTACGCTGGCGGCGGTACAAACAGCGGCGGTGATGAGCTTGGTGTCCTTGTCGATGTTGATGTGGTTCTTGTAGCCATAGTGGCTTTGCCCGCCTTTCTTCGTCCAGCGGGCATCACAGTCCTTTTGCGCCAGTTTGGCCGGGGTCTTGCCCCAGCCGATGGGGACAGCATCGGCCTTGATGATGGCGTTGGTCTCGCGTCCGTTGCGTTGGATAGGCACGGGGACAAAGGTGGCATCAATGATCTGACCGCTCTTGAGTTCGACCCCTAACGCAGCCAGTGCTTGATTCAGTCGTTCGAACAAGACATCAGTCAGTTGGTGTTGTTTGAGCGCTTCACGGAATGCCCACACGGTGCGGGCATCGGGGACGTTGCCTGCCAGTTCAAGACCGAGGAAACGCATGAAAGACAGGCGGTCGCTGACCTGGTATTGCAGGCGCTCGTCCGACAGGTTGTGCAGGCGTTGCTGGATGAGCATCTTGAACATGAGCACACGGCAGGTGGGCTTGCGTCCGGCTGCGCTTTTGCGCTCTGTGGGGTCAATGCGGGAGAGAATGGGACGAAACATCTCCCAGTCAATGACGGCGTTGAGCCGCTCCAGCGGGTCGCCTGCTTCAGAGAGGCTGGCGTAGCGGTTTTGAAGGTTAAACAGGCTGTTTTGCATGGGGCGGATGTCGTCGAATGTCTGTGCCTATTTTAGGCGTAGTGAATTTTCGGCGCTTGAGAAAATTGGGGGATTTATAGAAGTGCCCTTAATTGTATTTTCAGCTTTTCGTCAAATCAGATTTCAGGCTCTCAATAACAATCATTACCACCGAAATCACTCTGTTCCTTCTTGCATTACCCTACCAACACAAACATTCACTTCAATTCCCACGCCATCGCTACCAATATAAATTTACTTTTAATGTTTTCTAATCCATGCAGTGAAAAATATTACGCTGTGTTTGCAACCATATGTGGATGCTTGCGGCGAGGTGATATGAAGCCTTAATGATGATCCGTCTCTTCGTTGAAAACCGGTCGAGAAATTGATCTTCGAACTTCTTGAAGAAGAGGATGGTACGCTCATCTGACCTCAAATAACTGAACAGCAACAAGACGCCTTTGATTCCTCCTGAAGAAAACTCTACCGCTTTCTTCAGGAGGCTTTTGATAAAGATAAAATCATACTGGTAAACTAAAAATTACCCATACATAGCTCGTGCGAAGCAAAAAATATACAATTAATTTCTTGATGGCTGCTGTATTACAGATGCTTTCAAGACTGAATTTTTAGAGATGTCCTCATGTTCATATTCGGGTTGTTTACTCAGGTCGAAATGGCGCATTTCATAGCCGCGATTTCGATAAAAGCTGAAGCGTTCACGGCCCAAGCGTGCATCTTCTGCATCTTTGCTGACGATTTCAAGTACGCGTTCGAAACGACTGAAAAATGGTAAACACACGGTGTGCAGGCTAATCAACACTTCATTGTGTGGAAAATTTTCGCCGCGATGATCGATCACAATCGGTATCGCAGCGGTGGTTGCGTCATCGTTGCGACAGTGTGGCATAAAGGCAGTAACAGGATCCTGCCACAACAGCCTGTCCAGCATTTCAGCGGTGGCTTCGTCCGAGGTGTGCAGCAGCACACGCAGTCCGTTTTGCATAGCCTTGTGGCTAAGATGGCAAGCAGTGCGCAGTTTGTCGTCCACACCGGTATAAAAATCTACTTTGGTCATTTGATGAATTGATAAATTATGGCAATGCTTTGGAATTGCTATCTATGGATGTCTGATGTGCGTACTACACTCCTTGCCCTGAAGGACAGGGAGTGTAGTACGCTCAGCTAACTTGAATTCCTCACCTTGACCTAACCAGTATGAATCCAATTAATTATCCGCTTGAACACGATTTATCAAATACTGTGTCAGTAGTGGTACGGGGCGTCCTGTCGCACCTTTTTCTTTGCCTGACTTCCATGCGGTACCTGCAATATCCAGATGCGCCCAGCGATAGTCCTTGGTGAAGCGTGACAGAAAGCAGGCGGCGGTAATGCTGCCGCCTGCGCGCCCACCGATATTCTGGATGTCGGCGAAGTTGCTGTCCAGTTGCGGTTGATATTCATCCCACAAAGGCATGTGCCAAGCACGGTCATAAGTTTGTTCGCCCGCTACCAGCAGTTCCTGTGCCAGTGTATCCTGATTGCTATAAAGGCCGCTGGCGACATGGCCTAATGCGATAACGCAGGCGCCGGTAAGGGTGGCTATGTCAATGACTGTAGTTGGCTCAAACTTGGCCGCATAAGTGAGTGCATCGCACAGGATGAGACGGCCTTCCGCGTCGGTATTTAGAACTTCGATGGTCTGCCCAGACATGCTGGTGACAATGTCGCCCGGTTTGGTGGCGGAGCCGCTGGGCATGTTTTCGCAGGTGGGGATAATGCCGATTACATTTAGCTTTAACCCAATTTCAGCAATGGCTTGCAGGGTACCCAACACACTGGCTGCACCGCACATGTCGTACTTCATTTCATCCATCTCGGCGCTTGGCTTGAGCGAGATGCCGCCAGTGTCAAAAGTAACGCCTTTGCCGACCAGCACGATGGGTTTTTGTTTTTTATCGGCGCCACGATACTCCAGGGTAATCAACTTGGCAGGTTCATCACTGCCCCGGGTCACAGACAACAGCGAACCCATGCCCAGTTTTACCATGTCCTTTTCTTCCAGCACGGTAACTTTGAGCGATTTGTGCGCCTTGGCTAAATCCAAGGCTTGTTGCGCCAGATAACTGGGGGTGCATATATTAGCCGGCAGATTGCCCAAATCCTTGGTTAGCTTCATGCCTTGCCCGATGGCTGCGGCCTGAGAGAGAGTGGCATTCTGTATCGCGGTTGGTTTGCCGGAGATCAAGCCAAATTGGATTTTGCATAAAGTTTTTTTATTTTTTTCCGCCTTGCTTTTTAGGTGGTCAAAACGATAAGTCATGTCGAATGCGGCAAACACTGCCTGGCTAATACACCAAGCGCTATCGCGGCCTGCCAATGGCAATTCAGCCAGATAGAGCACTGCATCCTTGGCACCGGTGGCAAATAGCGCGCGCATTACGGCACGGATACTGTCGAGATATTGGCGTGCAGCAAACTCATCACGTTTGCCCAGCCCGACCAGTAGCACCCGTTCGCTCGGAATGTTGGGTACGTTATGCAGCAGTAGCGTAGTAGCGATCTTGCCGCTCATGTCGCCGCGCGCGATGATGCCGCTAAGCGCGCTCTTGGCAGCCTTGTCCAGTATTTGCGCTGCGTCCGATAGATTGCCACCTTCAAATACACCCACCACCACGCAACCACTACGCTGTTTTTCCGGGCTGCCCAGTTTTATGCTAAATTCCACTTGTATCTCCTTAATGATTTTTGTTGTACACAAAATGCCGGATTATCCGCAGATTCCAAAGCAAAAGTCAAAATCGCCACGCTTTAAGTTATTGCGTAGCAATATTTTTCATAGAGAGCTTGTGCGCGAGTCCGCTAGTACGGGGCTCTTAGTATTTGCCATTCTACTTGGTATTGTTGTAATGACTCAGTTGGTTCGCTTGTTAGGTCAATCCGTTAGCGGCTCTTTAGCGGTGGACGGCGTGCTAGCATTGCTGGGTTTTAGTGCTTTGGATTACCTGCCAGCTCTACTTTCCCTGAGTTTATTCCTGTCGGTATTGTTGACATTGACGCGCAGCTACCGCGACAACGAAATGGTGGTGTGGTTTAGCTCAGGCATTGGGTTGACACGCTGGATACGCCCGGTGATGTGGTATGCACTGCCGGTGGTGTGTCTGATTGCACTGCTAAGCCTAGTGTTGTCACCTTGGGCTGTGTCTCAAGTGGAAGAGCTAAAGCGCAGACTGGATAGCCGTGATGACGTAACTGCTGCATCACCTGGAGCATTTCGTGAATCCAAGCAGGCTGACCGTGTGTTCTTTATCGAAAACGTGGATGTGGGCAAAAATCGAGTTGGCAACATTTTTGTGCAATCGTTGCAGCACGGCAAGATTGGCACCATGGTGGCCAAGCAAGGCATGCAAGAAACTGCACCTAACGGTGATCGCTTCCTAGTGTTGCTGAATGGGGTTCGCTATGAAGGAGTGCCTGGGCAGCTTGATTTCAAGATCGTCGAATTTGAGCGCTATGCGGTGCGCATTAAGGCGGTGGAGGCGAGGCGACGAACTGCTCCTGTTGATTCATTGCCTACTCTGCAGTTGCTACAAAACCTTAACAGCTGGAATATATCCGAACTGGAGCGGCGGCTCAGCTTGCCGCTGGGTGCGCTGATCTTGTCTCTGCTGGCGATCACGTTAAGCTTTGTAAATCCGCGCGCGGGACGTTCGCTTAACCTCATTATGGCGTTGGTGATTTACATGCTCTATAACAACCTTATTAGTGTTTCTAACACATTGGTGAGGCAAGACAAGATTGATCCCCTTATAGGCTTCTGGGGTATCCATGTATTGATGTTTATATTGATGGTGTTGCTGTTCTATCGCCGCCTGTCCGTGTTTACCTTACGGCGGTTGGCGCGATGAGACTGCTGATCCGCTGTCTGGCGCTTGAGATATACGCAAGTGTTGCACTGGTGTTCGCAGCCTTGCTGATGCTGTTTGCTTTTTTTGACCTGATACATGAACTGAATGTGCTGAGTAGCGGCAACTATCATTTAGGCTATGCATCGCTGTTCGTGCTGTTGTCAGTGCCTGGCCATATTTATGAATTGTTTCCAGTGGCTGTTCTTATTGGCACAATTTTTGCGCTGACGCAGATGGCTGCGAATTCGGAATTGACCGTCTATCGTTCTTCCGGCGTTTCACTGAGGCAAATGATAGTAGCTTTGTTCAAGATAGGTTTGCCACTCGTTCTGTTGACTTATCTGTGTGGCGAAATGGTTGCACCTTTCAGCGAACGCATGGCACAGGAGCTCAGGCTTAAAGCGCAGAACGCTGAAATGTCGCTGAGAGAATTTCGTTCTGGTGTATGGGTTAAAGATGAGCGCAGTTTCGTAAACATAAAAAATGTTCTTCCAGACATTACATTGTTAAATATAAGTATTTATGAATTTGATGAGAGTTACCGTCTGCGCTCCATAACCGCAGCAAAACGTGCTGCGTATGTGGAAAAAAACCGCTGGCAACTGGAAGATGTGACGCAAACCCTTTTCAATAACCTTGGTGCGACAGTAAACCATCAGTCAAGTATGGAATGGCGTTCGGCGCTTAACTTGGGGATTTTAAGAGCGTTACTGGTAGGGCCGGGACAAATGTCGGCGTTGAACCTTTATCAATACATCCAACATCTGCGCGATAATCATCAGAAGACCGTGCCTTATGAAATTGCTATGTGGAGCAAACTGGTCTACCCATTCGCGGTACTGGTGATGATGTTACTGGCCTTGCCGTTTGCTTCGCATCAGCGGCGTGAGGGCGGCATTAGCGCCAAAATATTTTTAGGTATTATATTGGGACTAGCTTTTCACTTTGTGGGTAAGCTATTCACCAGTTTGGGTGCACTCAATGAGTGGCAGCCAATACTGAGTGCTGTGGCGATACCTATACTGTTCCTATTGTTGGCGATGGGGATGTTATGGCGGACTGAAAAACGTTAAATTGGTTTTCAGAATTGCTTGGTAGTCAAATATGATACTCGCAAATAAAAACATAGCGGGTTTGTTGTTTAAGCGATTTTGGTTATTCCCAGTGTGTGTGGTGTGTGTGGAGTATAGTATTTTCCAATTCAGAAATGAGTCTGAACGAAGGGTTTGTAGTCTGAGTATTTGACAATGGTGTATAGCAGGTGTTAATTTTGCATACGCGCCGATTTGAGGAACAGCTTGCGGGCGCTTTATAAATACAGCTAAAGCGGGGAAGCCCGGTTTAGCTCAAGCTATCCGGGTTTTTTATTTTGCACGAGGGAGCACGTTATGCCAGAACAACCCAATCAAACAGAACACTCTTATCAGCTTGAAACACTTGCAGTACACGCGGGTACTAAGCGCAGCCAGTTTAATGAACATAGCGAAGCAATGTTTCTCACGTCCAGTTTCGTGTTCGATAGCGCGGCCCAAGCCGCTGCACGCTTCATCGGCGCAGAGCCAGGTAATATTTATTCGCGTTTCACCAACCCCACCGTTACCATGTTTGAGGAGCGTCTGGCCGCGCTGGAAGGTGCGGAACAGTGTGTGGCGACGGCATCAGGCATGTCGGCAATTTTGGCGTGTTGCATGGGCGTGCTGAAAAGCGGGGATCACATCGTTGCTTCGCGCAGTATATTCGGTTCGACAGTTAATTTGTTCGGTACCATCCTCAAACGTTTTGGTGTTGATACGACCTTTGTTTCTGCCACAGATGTGAACGAGTGGGAAGTTGCGGTACGGCCCAATACACGGCTATTTTTCCTGGAGACGCCGTCTAATCCGCTTACCGAAATATCCGACATTGCAGGCATTGTGGCAGTGGCAAAGCAGCATGGAGTGTTGCTGGCGGTAGACAATTGTTTCTGTACCCCCGTGCTGCAACGCCCGCTAGAATTAGGCGCGGACATTGTGATTCATTCCGCCACCAAATATCTTGATGGTCAAGGGCGTATGTTGGGCGGTGCGGTGCTAGGCAGCAAGAAAGTGATGGAGCCCATATATCAATTTCTGCGTACGGCGGGGCCGACGATGAGTGCATTCAACGCATGGGTATTCCTGAAAGGAATGGAGACGTTGAAGATTCGTATGGAAGCGCACAGTGCTAATGCGTTGTCCGTGGCGCAATGGCTGGAAGGGCAAGCTAATGTGGCGCGCGTGTACTACCCAGGTCTGCCATCCCATCCACAACATCAATTGGCGATGAAACAGCAGATGACGGGTGGCGGCATCGTATCGTTTGAAGTGAAGGGGGGTAGAGAGGCGGCGTGGCATCTTATCGACAGCACGCGTCTGATTTCGATCACTGCTAACTTGGGCGATACCAAGACCACGTTAACTCATCCAGCCACCACTACACATGCTCGTATAACGCAGGAGGCTAGAGATGCAGCTGGCATTACCGAGGGTTTGTTGCGCATCGCGGTCGGATTAGAGGCTGTGAGTGATATACAGGCCGACCTGGCGCGCGGGTTGCATAAATAATAATCTGCTATTACTGTGTTTCTTCATCTGACCGATGGTCAGCTAGTCATGTGATTAGTCCAAGCGTGGAAATAATAAACCAATGAAATTATGCTTGTAATTCCAGACATTGAAAATATGGCAGTACAAATGGGTAGTGCGCTAAAGTCGCATGGCCTCATATTGGCCACAGCCGAGTCATGCACGGGCGGTGCGGTAGCCAGTGCTGTTACTGATATTTCGGGCAGTTCAGAATGGTTTGAGCGCGGCTTTATCACATATTCAAATGAGGCCAAGCGCGAAATGCTGGACGTAGCTCAAGAAACTCTGACGCGTTACGGCGCGGTAAGCGAGGCCGTAGTGCGCGAAATGGTAGCAGGCGCGTTACAACATAGCCATGCGCAGGTAGCATTGGCGGTCAGCGGTATTGCAGGGCCGACGGGCGGCATGCCGGACAAACCTGTTGGTACAGTGTGGTTTGCTTGGGGGATCGAAGGGAGGCAGTGTGTTGTGCGCCTGCATCACCTGTCAGGTAATCGTGCAGAAATTCGTATGCAGTCGGTATGTATCGCTTTAAAGGGGGTGCTGGAACTTCTGCATCAGGTAACGGAGGTAGCTTAAGGTCGTGTCGGTTATAGTAGTCACAACAAACCCCAAGGATATTTTTAACGTCAGGAAATTTGCGACAATTTTTATAAAATCGTAAAAATCCATTGCTCATTCGGCAATCAGTTTAGCCGGAGTCTTTCTGGTTCAGAATCTGATGGCTTATGCCATAATCATGTATCATTTTTGAAGGGAAAAAGTTGCATGGATGATAATAAAAACAAGGCGCTCGCGGCGGCTCTGAGCCAGATTGAAAAGCAATTCGGCAAGGGCGCTATCATGCGTATGGGCGAGCATGATATTGCACGCGATATTCAAGTAGTTTCTACTGGATCATTAGGGTTGGATATCGCGCTGGGTGTGGGTGGTCTGCCGCGCGGTCGTGTAATCGAAATCTATGGACCGGAATCGTCCGGCAAGACCACGCTCACATTGCAAGTGATCGCCGAAATGCAAAAATTAGGCGGCACGGCTGCATTTATTGATGCAGAACATGCGCTCGATCCGCAATATGCGCAAAAGCTGGGCGTGAATGTCAGTGAGCTGCTGATTTCGCAACCGGATAACGGTGAGCAAGCACTGGAGATTGCTGATATGTTGGTGCGTTCGGCTGCGGTGGATGTGGTGGTGGTTGACTCAGTGGCAGCACTGACCCCTAAGGCGGAAATTGAAGGAGACATGGGCGAGCCGCAAATGGGCTTGCAGGCTCGCTTGATGTCGCAGGCATTGCGTAAGCTGACCGCTAACATCAAGCGTTCGAATACTACGGTAATTTTTATTAATCAGATACGGATGAAAATCGGTGTGATGTTTGGTAGCCCGGAAACTACAACTGGCGGCAATGCCCTAAAATTCTACGCTTCAGTTCGGCTGGATATTCGTCGTGTCGGTGCGATCAAAAAGGGCGACGAGGTGATCGGTTCAGAAACTCGAGTGAAAGTGGTCAAAAATAAGGTGGCGCCGCCGTTCAAACAGGCCGAATTCGATATTTTGTATGGCGAAGGTATTTCGCGTGAAGGCGAAGTCGTCGAGCTGGGTGTACTGCATAAGCTGGTTGATAAAGCTGGCGCTTGGTACAGCTACAAAGGTGAGAAGATTGGCCAGGGAAAAGATAATGTGCGTGAATATCTGAAAGAGCATCCTGAAATGGCAATTGAAATTGAGAACAAAATCCGCGCTGTAGCTGGTGTAGCTGCGCTCAATGATAGAGTGGAAAGCGGTGTCAAAGAAGCATGAGTTAAGTTTGTATACCCGCGCCATGAAATATCTGGTGCGGCGTGAACACAGCCGTGCTGAACTTCACGCCAAGCTTCTACTCAAGGCGACACCAGATGACAATGTGGATAAGGTTTTGAATGACTTGGCTGCGCGCGGTTTTCTATCCGATTCCCGTGCAGTCGAGCAATTGGTGCGCCTACGCCGTAATCGCTTCGGCATGCTACGCATCACATATGAACTTCGCCAGAAAGGTATAGACGAAGATCTGATTGCTGATGCATTACCGCAAATGAGAGAGTCAGAATTGGAAGTGGCTCGTAGTATCTGGCAAAGAAAATTCGGTATTGCCCCCAAGAATGCTAAGGATAAAGCCAGGCAGGTGCGTTTTATGCAATCACGTGGCTTTATGCAGGATGTTATTTTTAAAATATTACAAGCTGCAGACGATAGTGTGTAAATTGCTTATGGGCACTTCTATAAATCCCGCTAATTTCCACCCACCGTCATCAAGTTTCATTTTCAGATGATGTTCCGGTGGGACTTACAATATCTACGGCGGTTTGTTCATCTCCCCCAGCCGATGTCGGCTATTTTGAGTGGACATCTACTCCTTTCATGCTATTGCCTGCGCGACAGGCGCACCTATCCTGTCGAAGTCAAACACCTTCAAACGAATCAGCGTCTCAATGCGCTTGAGGTTGTACGTCAAGTTCATCAAGCCCACCCCTACCTTGGCGCGCGCTGCACCAATACTGCGCAGGAAGATACCGCCCATGTCGTTTTCCATCGCACCAAAGACATGCTCGACCCGCGCACGAACGCGCGATTTCTCTGTATTGCTCAGCGCTTGTGCTTCGGTCAACGGTTTGTTGCGATAGGCACGTTCATGAATCCGGTTCTCGTGCTGACTTCCCTTGAGGCTTTGCTCCTGTTCGTCTGAGCGGTAGGCGCTATCTGCCCACACTTCTTTGCCGCCTGTCGCCTCGTCGCGCAGCACCACATCGAGCACCTGACTGTCATGTACGCTGGCGGCGGTACAGGCGGCGGCGGTGATGAGCTTGGTATCCTTGTCGATGTTGATGTGGTTCTTGTAGCCATAGTGGTTTTGTCCGCCTTTCTTCACCCAGCGGGCATCACAGTCCTTTTGCGCCAGTTTGGCCGGGGTTTTGCCCCAGTCGATGGGGACAGCATCGGCCTTGATGATGGCGTTGGTCTCGCGTCCGTTGCGTTGGATAGGCACGGGGACAAAGGTGGCATCAATGATCTGACCGCTCTTGAGTTCGACCCCTAACGCAGCCAGTGCTTGATTCAGTCGTTCGAACAAGACATCAGTCAGTTGGTGTTGTTTGAGCGCTTCACGGAATGCCCACACGGTGCGGGCATCGGGGACGTTGCCTGCCAGTTCAAGACCGAGGAAACGCATGAAAGACAGGCGGTCGCTGACCTGGTATTGCAGGCGCTCGTCCGACAGGTTGTGCAGGCGTTGCAGGATGAGCATCTTGAACATGAGCACACGGCAGGTGGGCTTGCGTCCGGCTGCGCTTTTGCGCTCTGTGGGGTCAATGCGGGAGAGAATGGGACGAAACATCTCCCAGTCAATAACGGCGTTGAGCCGCTCCAGTGGGTCACCTGCTTCAGAGAGGCTGGCGTAGCGGTTTTGAAGGTCAAACAGGCTGTTTTGCATGGGGCGGATGTCGTCGAATGTCTGTGCCTATTTTAGGCGTAGTGAATTTTCGGCGCTTGAGAAAATTGGGGGATTTATAGAAGTGCCCTATAAAAGGCCGTTAAAGTTTAAGACACATTCATGAGATACTTAGTTTTCATTGTATTACAATAACCGTTATCAATTAATCGAGAAAAATCTATGGCCACTTATATGTACACGACGTCCGTACCTGTTTTCAAACAGTTATTGACCAGTCTCAGCGTTATTTTGACCAAGGCTGAAGCATTCGCAATCGAGAAAAAGTTTAAACCGACAGTATTGTTGGATGCTCGACTATTCCCTGATATGTTCCCTTTGAACCGCCAAGTGCAAATCGCTACTGATTTTGCCAAGAGCGTGTCAGCAAGGCTAGCAGGTGTCGAGGTGCCTGCATATGACGATAACGAACAAACCTTCGCCGAGTTGCAAGCACGAATTGGCAAGGCTTTGTCGTTTATAGAAAGCCTGACGCCTGCACAATTTGAAGGCAGCGAAACGCGTGAAATTGTGTTACGCCCGGGCACACCGAAAGAAAAAAAAATGGATGGTCACACCTACCTATCCAATTACGGCTTGCCGCAATTTTTCTTCCATGTCACTACGGCTTATGCAATTTTGCGGCACAATGGTCTTGAAGTCGGCAAGGGCGATTTCATGGGTGCCTATTAAGGTTTTTTGAGTTTAGAGAGCACAACTCCAAGCGTTGCTCAAACAAGGCGTCGAGATTCAGAATGGGAACGTTTTCATCTACCAGCTGAAAACAGGAGTGGGCGATAGATGCCCATGCGGGTGAATCTTGGGGTAGCAAACACGCCGCATCGTCCCCGACGCTCACCATGCTGAAATAGGCGGATAGCCCTAGAGCGCCCCATCGTTGCTCGCCGTTTGGTCGGGCAAAGTACGTAACGACCAGCGCAAGTTGAACTTTATCCGGGGAGTGTTGGCCGATGAGCGGTGCCAGCTCCACGAATGGAATGGCGCGCTCCTGCCAAATACAAAGTGAATGACAGTAATCTGGAGCCAGCGGTACAGGTACAAGCCTTGGCGACAAAACGAGTTCAGCGACTTCGTGCAAACCAATTGCTGCGTGGCGGCCACTCGTGAATTCGAACAAAACAGCGTTATCCATTGTATTCATACCTATTTTCCGAGGATTTGATGCGACACCACAATGTACTGACATCGCAACAAAATGCGATGCGCTCCTCTAACTGTACGTAAGTTTTGATCGGTGATTCGGAAATGCTCATGCATACAGGTAAAGCATGTAGCTTTGGGTCTTGAATGGGGAGCGATTGTACCGAGTCCACAGTAATACCGAAGCGGTGCTCATCTGTCTGTAGTACGACAATGTAGCGGCACCGTGCATCGATCTTGTTTGCCACGACCAAGTGTGCAGTCAGCGAATGTACTTCGCATGCATCCCCTTCAATGACCTCGCTCGCTTTCACTTCATCGTCTTTACCTTGTAATATGTTCATATTCTCGAGGGAGACGATCGCGTGTTGGTCAATGAGCAGATTCAGACCATCAAAACAGATCAACGCGTACCCAGCTGTGGCGGCGTTCATTGCGCTCCACCGATCGCACTGCGAATGTGCCCTAGAAGGTCGATGTCGGTGTAGGGTTTGGTCATGTATACGCTAACCCCTGCGAGCTCTGCCTGTTTACGATGTTTATCCATGGAACGAGAGGTAATCATAATCACCGGTAGCTCGCGTGTGTCGGCGCGCGCGCGCAGGTGTGAGGTGAACTCAAGTCCGTTCATGTTCGGCATTTCAAGATCAGTGAGTATTATTCCGGGCATGAAATCCTTTAGAAGCGTGATCGCTTCCAATCCATCCTTCGCTGCTTTTACGTTATATCCTGCGTCGCTTACAAGTTGCGTAAGCGATTTGCGCACGCTAAGGGAATCGTCCACAACAAGAATGTCGCGTCGCATCGTCGATTCAGTGTTGCTTGAGGTGATAGAGGTTGCGGTCTCGATCAATTGCGGCATGGGAAGACGCAGCAATTCAGCTAAATCTAGCAGTGGCGCAACGGTGCCATCACCCAGAATCGCGATGCCGCCAACGCCATTAATCTTCTTTACATACCGACCCGGATCTTTGAGGATCAGGTCACGACCGTCGACGATGCGGTCGACCAGTACCGCATGAATATCAAGGTCGACGTGAACCAGTAATACGGACTTCGAATTCATGATTTCTGACGTCATCGCGCCACTGTCATAGCCGATTAGCGCACTCAGAACCTTTACCGGATAAGTGCGTTTTTGATAGCGCAGGTTTATTTCGTTGCCTATTGATATGAATTCTCCCGCGGCGGGTGGTAACGCTTGATCCAGCGCGTAGCTTGGTACCGCAAAAATCTGGGTTGATGATTCTATGAGTAACGCATGTTGGGCGACAAGCGATGCCTGGAAGCGAAGTAGAAACTCACAACCTTTCCCGAACTCGGATCGTACTTCGACCATTCCCTTCATGACAAGAAGCCGATCTCGCACTACATCAAGCCCGACGCCACGTCCCGATATTTCATTCGCGTGTTCTCGTGTTGAAAAGCCAGGAAGTAGAATCAAGCGTGACAGTTCTTCTACGGAGACATCCTGACCGGCCTGCATCAGGCCGCGCTCGATCGCCTTGTCTCGGATCGCGCTATAGTTGAGTCCGCGCCCGTCATCTCGGCAACGCACAGTGACAGTCTGGCCGCGCCGCGAGAACGCAAGACGGATGGTGGACACTTCCGGCTTTCCGGCGCACGTACGTTCTTCGGGCATCTCAATGCCGTGATCGATGGCGTTTCGCAATATATGCAGCAGCGGATCGACAAGATTGTTCAGCATGTCTCCGTCAATTAGAATATCTTCCCCTTCTATTATCAGCTTTGCTTTCTTCCCAGTTTGCTGCGAGGTCTGGCGGATGTTGCGGTGCAGGCGAGGGGCAAGGCTTCCCACTGGACTCATGCGAGTGGTCATGGCCATGTACTGCAGTTCGCGCTGTACTCGCTGCGTTTGCTGAAGTACGGCGCCCATCTGCGCCACGTCCTCCTCAATGCGCCGACTGAATTCCCGTGTGTCGGCGGCTTCTTCTGTCAGCGCACGGGTGTTACTCTGAAGTTCGGTATACTGTTCCATTTCCAGTGCATCGAATATTTGGTCACTGTGAGAGATTTGCGTGTCGTGCAGACCCGCGAGGCCGCGAATGTCAACCAGATTTTCAAGATCAAAAATACGCTGCTGTACCTTGAGATTTTGACGTAACAAGCCGCTAGTGCGTTGTTGAGCCTGCTTCACTTGCTCGGTGAGTTGCCCAATTTTTACAGATAGCTCGCCAGTGAGACGGAAGAGTTCGTCCATGGTTGCTACCGGAACCCGTAATATTGGAGCGACAGGAATCTGGTCGGTCACATTATTGGGCAGAGAAGCTTCAGGCAGAGAAGCTTTTTCTTCCCTGAAGGTTTCAGTCAGTGCTTGGGGCGTTGTGTTGTGATGGGCAGCTTCAATCAAAAGCGGAAGCGTCGAGTTGAGATTGGTGGTTTCAGTTTGAATCGCAAGCATTGCTTCAAGATCAGTGATATCAGCTGATGTTGGGAGCGATGCCTCGAGATCAATATTTTCAGCCTGGATCGGAAGTGTCGTGTTGAAATCGGTGATTTCTGTTTGAATTTCAAACGTTGCTTCGAGATCAGTGATTGCCGTTGGAGTGGGGAGCGAGGCGTCAAGATCGACATTTTCAGCTTGGATCGGAGGTGTCGATTTAAGATCGGGGATTTCTGTTTGAAATGCAAACGTTTCATCGAGATCAGTGATTTCAGTTGATGTTGGGAGCGAGGCGTCGAGACCAGCAAGTCCAGGCGGGACGGCATCGATTTCGCTTTCAATATTTCCTGAATGAATCCGGCTCGCCCAATCGAGAACAGACTGTAGTATTTCCTTCGCCTGAGTTTGTGTGGGGGCATCCTCAATCCCGAGCAGGGAGCCTATCATTTGTTCCAGGCAAGCTGCCGCATCGAGCAGCGCATTGGTAAGCGCCAGCGGGGGGCGTGTCTGATTCTGCTCGAACCATTCGAGGATGTCCTCAGTGTGGTGCCCGAGCGTCGCGATACCCCTGATGCCGACGATGTTTGCCGAACCTTTTAACGAGTGTGCAATGCGCTTTGCTGCGGCCATATCCTCGTCCGTGGCTTCGCCGTCCACAATGGTGCGGATGTAGGTGGAAAGCTCGGCGGCCTGCGTTGGCGCTTCGTGTAGCAACGCCTCGTACACGCCCCGATCCACATCTGTCGGCAGGGCAAGAGAGATGTCTTCATCAGTCGCCACGCGAGGACGTTCCATCTCCTCGGCCTCTGCTTCAGCGCGCAAATATGCCGCTAACACAGGCTCGGCGGTAAGCGCGATAATAAGTTCGAGGTTGCCATCGGTATCCACGGGTGCAGGACAGAGGGGCTGGGAAAAGTGTTCTGCCAAACGTTCTGCGGACTCGAAGCTCGTGATGTCAGCGAGGTAGGCGAGCACAAGATCGGGCCAGAGATCAAAGAAGACTTGCGCCGCGCCGCGCTCTTCAGCGTTAAGCCCAACAATGACCACCAGGCATTCCTGTACCTGAGCACAACAAGACTCCAAGCCGCGCAGCCCGAGCATTCCACAGGTTGAAGCCGTGCGTTCAACTTGGCCAACATATTGATCGAGTGCGTCGCCGAATGCGGGATCCTCGGGGGCAACCGAACAGATCGTTGCGATCCAATCGGCAAGATCGGTGCGCACCTCTTCGATTTCGGTTAGTAGCGCTTCGATGAAATCGCTCATTTGCATTATTTATCGTCCTCAGGTCAAAGCTACGACGGTACAAGCGTGCCGCCGTCATTGCAGGCTTAAACAACCGCTTGGAGCTTGGGCATGGCGCTCGTACGCTCTGGCATGATTGACAACCCAAGAACATGTGCACTAGGTAGCTTGAATACGCCTACCGCTTTTACCAATTGTTCGGCGGATCGGGAGAGCAGGTTGGCTTCAGCTGTCTGAGTTGTAATCTGCTCTCCGGTCTTTTCCGCACTGCGGCCAAGATCATCAACTTTGCTTTGCAGAATTTCCGCGCTCTTGACCTGTACTTCTAAACTGGCGGCAATTTGCAGCACCAAGTCCACCAGATTGTCGGTTGCTTTTTGTGTTTCCGCCATTTGAACACCGGCTTTTTCAGCGAATTCGGTTCCTTGTACTACTTGGGAGATCGTTTTGTTCACTGTGTTGATTGTGTCGTTCGTCTCGATTTGAATGTTATTTACCAACGTACCAATTTGCGCTGTAGCATTACGTGATGATTCGGCAAGGCGTTGAACTTCCTCAGCTACCACCGCAAAACCGCGGCCCGCATCGCCCGCGACTGCGGCTTGTACGCTCGCATTTAACGCAAGTACGTGTGTACGTTCTGCAATGGTGTTGATCAAGTTCACGATACCGCTAATTTCTTGTGACCGTTCGCCAAGGCGCTTGATTCGTTTTTCGGTCTCGGCAATCATTTCACGAATTGAGTTCATACCCTGCATTGTTCCGGTTACGGCATTTAGCGCGGAGAGGGTTGAACGAGTGGCATCGCCAGACGCAATGTGGGATTTTGCGGTGAGTTGTGCCACGTTGTTCATGGCTTGGGTTGAAGTGGCGAGCTCGCGGATCATCTCCTCAACGCCTTTTCGTTCTACTTCAGAGGTTGCTTGCACCTGGTCGGCCTGTCCTTTAAGTTTGACCGAGGCATTTTCAACTTGGCCGGCAATTTGCATTACCCTATAAAGCACTCTGCTCGTTTCTTCCGTGTTCTGATTTACGGCGTCAGATACTGTACCCACGATGTCCTGGGTGACCGGCGCCTTGGCTGTGAAGTTTTTATCCGAGAGTTTTTGCATAGTTTGCAGGAGCGAAATTACCGAGTCATTGAGAGCTTCGGTTTCTGCTTCAGCTTTGCGTTGCGCGGCCATACGCTCTTCCAGCAGTTGGTTTACCGTCCGTCCTAAATCACCGACTTCGTCCTGTGCGTCGATTGAGCCAAGTGCGGCGTTGTCTCCATGCCGAACCTTTTCAACTGATAGCTGTAGTAAGCGCACTGTTGCAGTAATATTTTGTGTAATTAGCAAGGCGAGGAGCGCTGCAAATATAATAAAGGCGATCACTACACCTGATAAAACGAACGAACGTTTGAGCAGGCCGTCAACCTTGAATTGCAATTCGTCATTCAGCACTGCCGTAGCTGTATCTATTAATTTGAACTGATCGTTAATGCCGCTAGTGAATTGTTTTACGTACTCCGCAGAGCTCAGCTTGATTCGTTGCGCATTAATGATTTCTGCGGCAGCCAGATCGGCCAGGCGTTTGATTTGTTCTTCAGCGATCTGGTCTTTGCCTGCAATTTTGTTCTTGATGCGCGTTTCTTCTGTTTGTGCTTTATTTAACTGAGTAATCGCTTGATTGGTTTTGGTAACCAACACTGAGATTAACGTTGCCATCGTTGCGCGGTCTGTTGAAGTGAGCGTCTCTTTGTCTAGTTCAGCGCCGGAACTTTGAGCGATGGTCGAACGCTCGGCTTCCGCAAGTCGGGCGGCTCCAAATGCCCGTGTTTGCCCAAGTGACTCAGATACTTGGGGCAAGTCTGACAGCGCGGCCTGAATCAAAAAGTGCGTCGCGGCATCTGATTCAAAAGAGAGCTTGTAATGATCCATTAGAAGATCAAGCAGGGTCATCTCGTTAGCGACCAATGTAGAGTGGTCCGCAAATGATTTGCGCGCGTCTGTGCGTTGGTTCGTGGTTTCGGCTGAAATTCGTGTCCAATTGGCCTTTATCTTGTCCCATATTTCGGCCTGCTTTGCATTGTTGCTATCTTTTACGTAGGGCTCGAAGGTGTTGATCGCCCTGACAACTTCCGCCTCTTTGGCGGCGCGGTCTGCGGTAACGGAGATATTTCCGCCGATGAGAGCAGCGGATAAACCGCGATGCTGCTGAGTATTCTGGATTAATTTAAGTAGTTTTGTTGCGGGGCCAATTCCGCTAGCCTCGAGCTTGGCGGTCTGAATGGCGGCGGTGGTTTGCGCCAAGAACAAATAGGCGGGCACTCCGGCAGCAGGTAGCGCGACGGCGCCCAGAAGCAGGAACTTCTGCCACAGCTTCATCCGGGTAAGGAAGGTAATTTTCAGCCTGTTTTTCATTTTCTTTCTCCAATCGGGTCGTAAGTTGGGGGCAGGTACGTCAGCCTGAGATTCTGCGCGCCATCATTTCGAAGAAACGGACATGGTCGAGCTCCAGCCACACCTGAGATTCTTCTGCATAAGCGTTCAATATGTAGTCGCGGATTGCCTCTGGGAACGCTGGAAGAGGAGCTCGATTCGAGGCACCGAAACGCTTGCGGTTCGGAATACCATTAACCACAATGGCGGCAACCGCATCACCGCGTCCAAGCACGAGGAGCATTGTTTTCGATTTCGTGTCGCATCCGCCGCCGACAAGCGACGCCAGGTCAAACACCGGCACAAGATTGCCGTGAAGGTTCACCAGACCGAGTAACCAGCGACCAGTGTTTGGAAGGCGAAAAGCGGGCAATATTTCTGAAATTTCGTTTACTTGCGCGTGTGGCACCAGAAACTTAATGTTTTGTACTTCAAAACCTATCCATTCCTGAGCTGTGGTGAGAGCTGCTCCGTACCGTCGATTAAGTCCGATGGTCATGAGTGCCCCTGCCGTGCGTGCAGGGTGCAGTGCCACGCTCGGCATCAGTAACAAATCAGCAGAGTTGATTTCGTTTTGCATGGATGTCTCGCTCAGAATGGATCAGCAAGAAGGCATTCAAATGTGAGGACGATGTCGTCATAACGTGTTGACAAGCCTTACAATATCATCAGATGTATAGGGTTTAACGACATATCCGCTCCCTCCCTGCATTTGCCCCCACATCTTGTCTGCTTTCTGATCCTTGCTGGTAACAAATACGACAGGGATGTCTTTGGTCATGGGATCTTTTTTCAAAGCGCGGGTCGCGGCAAAGCCATCCATATCCGGCATGTTTACGTCCATGAAGATCAGATCCGGCTTCTCGGATTTGGTCATCTCGATCGCATCCTTGCCGTTAGCGGCGGTGACGACGAAGCGGCCTGTGCCGATTACGATTTTTTGAATATTGACAAGATCGGTATGTGAATCGTCGACGCAAAGAACTTTCTTGATTGTCATGGTTGCTTCTCCTTTAATTGGATTGAGTTAAATATAATGCGGTCGGGGGTTAGGTATTTGTTGGTAGGTATTTGCTAATTACTGCGTAGAGTCGGTTTTCGTTAACCGGTTTTGTGAGGTAAGTATCGCAGCCAGACATGGTTGCCCGGATTTTGTCGAAAGTTGAATCTTTACTCGAGAGCATCACTACAGCAGTTTTTGCGGCACCTTTTCTGGACTTGATCAGCTTGCAGACCTGATAGCCATTGATTCCTGGCATCACGACATCGAGAAAGACGCAGGTGTAGTGTTTGGTGCCGCTGAGTCCAACCGCTTGCTCCCCTGACTCGGCGAAATCGACATTAAAACCAAATGGTGCGAGCTTTACGCGCATAAATTCACGCACAGTCATATTGTCGTCGCAGACTAGAACCCAGTTAAGTTGCCGGGCCGGCGGGCACACGGGTGCCAAGCTGCCTGTCAGGCTGTGATTCATTGAGCCTGCCTTCAGTGCTGGTGTATTTGATATTTTTGGTAAAGTTGTCGAGGGCGCCGATGATCGCTGGGCTGGTATTGCGATCATGGGTTGAGTTTTATCTAAAGGCGCTGCTATACGAGCTGCAGGCTCTGGTTTGGGTATATGGCTTGTTTCGTTAATTCCTACTGCAAGATCGAATGCTTTGAACAGCTTGGTCCATTGCAATGGTCGTGACAGCGTTGTGCATGAGATACCGTGATTGGTGTCGCCAACCAGGATCGCAGGCCGAGTGTTCGTGGTATTTTTTTGACGAAAATTCGCTATCGCACTCGCGTCTTCAGCATCAACAAGAAAAACATCTGGAGCCGAACCCATCGTCTGCATAAACTCGACAAATTTAGGCGCGCGACGTGCGGATAAACTAAAAATACTTTTCAAGATAATCCGTTCTGTCTGGCTGAAGCCGTGGACATCAACGGTGTATTGTGGTTTTGCCGGTGGCACGGTTGTGGATGCTTCCGTCATCATAGATTCCCGATCAGACCTGATGAAATCATATAATCAACAACCGCATCGGCACTCTCAAAGCGCGCTACGGCCGATTTGGCCATCATGCGATTCAGGATAGCTTGAAAGCGCTCGAGACCCACGGGCAATATGGGTTCCGGGAGATTGACGTGCTGGTAAAGAATCGCCTGCACGGAGCTTCCTTTGTATGGCGGCTGTCCCGTCAACATTTCGTAAAACATGGCTCCCGTGCTATATAGATCCGTCCGCTCGTCGACCGGTAGATCCAACGCCTGCTCAGGTGCCAGATATGACGGTGAACCCATGATTTCACCAGGGCGGGTATTTATCCTGCTTGCATCGGAATGCTCGGCAATTCCGAAATCGGCGAGTGCGAGTGAACCATCACTGCGAATCATCACATTATCGGGTTTCATGTCGCAATGAATGATCCCCATTGCGTGAATCGCGGAGAGCCCACCCAGAATCTGCAGCAACGAGGCGATTGCGACTTGTGGTGTGGGATACTCTGAGATAAGACAGCGTAAATCCCCGCCAGGAAAAAACTCCATTGAGATATAAGCGTGGGTTGAAGTGAAACCCTGATGATAGATGCGTGCGACGTTGGGATGATCAATTTGCGAGATTAATGCGAACTCATGCAGAAAACGCTGCAATGTATCGTCGTTGTCAATATCGATCGCTGTCGTCGGGATAAGTTTGAGTACTTGCTGGGTATGAGTGACGAGATTCTCTGCGAGAAAAACCTCAGACATTCCACCCTGTCCCAGCTTGCGCAGCAAGCGATAACCTTCCACTTCGATCGATTGACTTTGAGGCGTCGTCTCCAAAGTGTATCCGGTGCTCGCAAATTGGTTCTGAATCGAGTCTGCCTGCTCTCGTTCTATTTCGAATATTGCCGTATTTACAGCTACAGATTTGCTCAGCTTCTCGTAGAAAGCGCTATCAATATGGGCACTTACATTACGCGGATAGAGCCCTATGACCTCTATGGCCTGGATCTGTAGTGTTTTTCCCTTCATGGTTACTACGCCGCCACGGCCGAGCTGAAAACGGCTTCCGGCAATATTTGCGCAGGTATGGCTCGTCGCTATGCTCCAGCCGAGAACTTTGGTCATCGCTTGCAAACGTGCAGCGATATTTACCGTGTCGCCGATTACGGTGGTTTTGATTGCGGTACCACTGCCTAAATTGCAGATCGTCATGTCACCTGAATGTATGCCGACACCGACTGCGAACTCCGGGAATTTCCGTCCCGGGAAGCGTTGTACGATCCAATCACGGAAAGAGGTGGCGGCGTGCACTATCAGGAGCGCCACTTTAAGTGCACGTTCGGCATGATCATCCGGTTGCTCCACTCTTGGCTCAAACATTGCTACCATTTCATCGCCGAGGAATCTCACCACCCATCCACACTGTTGACGGACTGGCTCATATGCTCGGTCAAAGAATGCATTCAAAAACTCAATAATTTCTTCGCCGTGAAGTTGGTCTTCGAACATAGTAAAGTTACGAATATCAACGAACAGCACTGAACCATTGACCGTGACCTGAGCTGCTGGAGTGATAATGCCGCCGCTTGACAACTCACCACGGAGCAAGCTGGTATTGGTACGCTCATTAGTTTGGTATAGCAATGAACTATCGCAGGTCGGAGCAAATTCAGTGTTATCTCCATTGATTACCTCGTACATGGCTTCAGCCAGCTTCGGACGCCGGGAAATGGCATCAGGCATCACAGTTTGGCCTGTTTCTAATGATGTAATCATTTGTCCACACCAATATATATATACTTGTGGATAGATGAGAAAAGCTCAAAATTTTCGATAACTGGATTCATGGCCTGCATTCTTAATGCTTGGATGATCATGACAATGCCGCTTCGATTTGCCGTATGCTACAAGGCACAATTAGCCGCTGCTATTTGAAATAGCGGATAAGCTTTGGAAAACTTTAGCTCAACTTTGCGGTTTTTATTTGTTTACTGTGCAGTAACATATTGCCACTGTTACTTTGCATAGCTATGTTCGTCCATATAACAATTCGCCGTTGAGATGCATGGTGGGCTGAAAAAAATGTTACGCTAAAATGATGGCAATCAAGAAAACTGAAAATGCATGTCGTTAGAATCACATGCTGGTCAGGAAATATTTGTATAGGTAAGCATCGTAAGTCATTGGCGAAGCAAGTAGGAGCGCGTTATCATGTTGGCGTTTGGATAACTGGGATGCTTCTGTATGTGGCAAGTGTGCATGGATATAACAGGGCACGCCTATAATCCAGGCTTCGTTGCAATACGGTTTTGCGAGTGTCCATATAGTCACTTGCCACTTGAATCGACTAACAGCTTGGCACGCTTAGAATTTTGAATGTATAGAGATACCCTAATATGTATATTAAACAGGCGCTAGAAATCGTTAGTCAGACTCACCCGGGCATTGTGCGATCGCATAACGAAGATAGCGTGGAGTATGACGTGTCATGTGGGTTAGTGGTGCTGGCCGATGGTATGGGTGGACACAATGCTGGTGAAATTGCTAGTAGCATTACAGTTTCACTGATAACGACCGAAATAAAGCATAGCCTGGAAAACATGCGCCCTGAAGACCGGGGTGCAGGTGGTGAAGATGTTGGCGTGATACTGTTGCGCGAGAAATTGCAGAAAGCCAATACTACTATCTACAATGCGTCGCTGAGCCAGCCGCAATGTGCTGGCATGGGGACCACGGTGGTGGCCGGGCTGTTTTACGATAACCGTTTAGCAGTCGCCCACGTAGGTGATTCGCGAATGTACCGACTTCGAGGTGAAATATTTGAGCCAATTACTCGTGACCATTCACTGTTGCAGGAGCAGATCGACAGGGGCATTCTCAGTCCACAAGATGCGCGACAATCCAGGAACAAAAATCTGATTACGCGTGCGGTCGGAGTTGATCCAGTAGTCGAAGCGGAAATTCACGTTCATGCGGTGCAAGTGGGCGATATCTATCTACTTTGCTCGGATGGTTTGAACGATATGGTCGAAGACGATGAAATCGGCACCAGGTTGCATATGCTGCGTGCCAATTTACAGCTGATGGCGAGACAGTTGATTGAAATGGCAAATGATAATGGTGGGCGTGATAATGTATCCGTAATACTGGTTAAAATTAACGGTGAATTTGCCGTACCGCGAGGCTGGCTCTCAAAAATGTTGTCCTGGTTCAAGAATAAATACGGGGATTGATGATATGGCGGCAAAACTGATGCTAAGCATGGATGGTGTGGTGTTGCAGGAATATGCTCTGGACAAGGAGCGCATGACGATAGGGCGCAGACCGAGCAGTGAGATCGTAATTGATAACATTGCTGTTAGCGGTGAGCACGCTGCGATAGTAACCATACTTAATGATTCCTTTCTGGAAGATTTGGATAGTACCAATGGGACTTTGGTAAATGATGTAGCAATTAAGAGGCATTTTTTGCAAAATAATGATGTAATCGAAATTGGCAAATATAAACTCAAATATTTGAACGATCAGCAAAGTCCATCTACTGCGGCAGATTTTGAGAAAACAATGGTATTCCGTGCGTCACCTCGTACCGCATCTTCCCCCCTTGTGAAAGCTGATCCGTATGAAATGACAGAGAAGATAAATCCTACGGAGCAGCCACAATCAGCGCCCGCCGAGAAAGCGCCTGAATTGCTACAGGCTGAGGCTGCCACATCGCCGCAGCCTGCTCTTGTACCCTCTGCCGATATAGCGCCTGACGCACAGCAAGCAATGGGTGTAATACAGATACTTACCGGGCCTAATGCCGGAAAAGAGCTTGAGCTGGTTAAGAACCTGACTACCGTAGGAAAAGCTGGCTTGCAAGTCGTCGTATTTACACGTCGTCCGCGTGGTTATTTCGTCACCCATGTGGAAGGAGCAAGTTACCCTAATCTTAATGGCAAACCACTGGACGATCAGCCGTGCCAGCTTAATGAGCACGATATTATTGAGTTGGCGGGGATCAAGATGGAGTTTTATTTCAAAAGCTGAGGGCCTGTTTCACTGAGGGCTTTATGCGGCACAAGCCGCTAATCTATACTATTAGATCATTGAAATCGCCTTCTTCAATTCATGGCGCCTCTAAAATTTTTTTGCCACAATGCTGCGCAAATCTTAAAAATAATTACTGCTATATCAATAAATATGCCGCGCTAGAATTTTTTATTGCGCCTTGCCTAGAATCTTGAATTTTTGAGACGCCTTGAAGAATTTTCACTCAATGCCGCTATCTTGATATCGCGCAACAAAATTAAGCAATCTCACCATGCAGCAAGCCACATTTGGCGATATCAGGGAGAAGCAGATGGATCATGAACCAGTAATACGGCTAGAACGACGAGCCAATGTTAGCCACATTGAGGCGCAACTGGCGTTCACGAAAAATCTTAATTCCGTCATAAGCAATATTCATGACCATGTCATAAGCAAAATCGACACTGCATACGATTTTGACGAAATTATGCTGGAAGTTAGCAAGGATATCTGCACGATATTCAATGCTGATCGCATCACTATTTATTCACTGGATAAAGACAAGGCTACGCTAATTTCAAAAATAAAGACCGGGGCAAATTCATTCAAGGATCTTAAGCTACGCATTACTGAGCAGAGTCTCGCCGGGTATGTGGCGCTGAATAAAAAAATACTTAACATCTCAGATGTATACGACGAGAACGAGCTAGCTTCGCATAGTGTCAATCTGCGCTTCCTGCAAGACGTGGATCAGCGAACGGGTTATCGTACCAAGCAAGCCCTTGTGGTGCCCATACTCGATCCAGATAGCATGAATTTGGCAGGTGTCATTCAGGTTCTCAATAATAAGATAGACCAGCCTTTTTCGAGGATGCTGGTAGATGGGATATTGGAGCTCGCGCAAAATTTGGCGGTGGCGCTGCGCCAGAGTCAACAGCCTGCTGCTAAAACTAAATACGATTACTTGGTTTATGACGCGGTGTTATCTGCCGACGAATTAGATCTGGCCATGTCCACAGCGCGGCGTAAAAATTCTGACATTGAAGATGTGTTGCTCGACGAATTTCAGGTTAAACCGGCCGCACTTGGTAAAGCGCTTGCACTTTTCTTCGGTGTGCCCTATGAACCGTTCAAGACGAATCGCACCAGACCGTCCGATTTACTCAAAAATTTGAAACGGGAATATGTAGAAAGCAGCCAATGGGTGCCGATAGATGAGATAAAGGAAGGCTTGGTAATACTTACCACTGATCCAGAGCGGATACAAACCTCACGTGTGGTGAATAACGTTTTCTCGAGGAGCCGACCGGTTTACAGGGTTTGTTCGCAGCGCGAATTCAATGCAACTCTCAACCTGTTCTTTGGCGGAGGGGGGGTCGGTGGCAAGCTCGGTGACTCGGAAATGGACGGCACCTCAATGGATGAGATGCTTACCGCCATGGGGGGAGATGAAGATGAGCCTGATGATATTAACCAGGAGGAAGCAAGTGCAGCGGCAGACAATGAACTGGTCAAGCTGGTTAACAAGATCATCATAGATGCCCACAGGATGGGCGCTTCCGATATTCATATCGAGCCCTCACCGGGTAAGGGCAAGACCGTGATTCGTTTGCGCAAGGATGGCTCTCTGTTACCTTATATCGAAGTGCCATCATCCTTCCGCAACTCACTGGTTACGCGTATAAAAATAATGTGTGACCTTGATATTTCGGAGAAGCGCCGTCCGCAGGACGGCAAGATCAAGTTCAATAAATATGGACCTCTGGATATTGAGTTGCGTGTTGCTACCATTCCCTCTCAGGGCGGCATGGAAGACATCGTGATGCGTATTTTGGCTGCCGGCGAGCCGATCAAGCTTAACGAGCTGGGTCTGTCGGCACGTAACTTGGAAACCCTGAAAGCGGTGATCAGCAAACCTTACGGCTTGTTTTTTGTATGCGGTCCGACTGGATCCGGCAAAACGACCACTTTGCATTCCGTTCTTGGGCACATTAATAAGCCTGAGACCAAAATCTGGACGGCAGAAGATCCGGTAGAAATTACACAGAAGGGTCTGCGTCAGGTGCAGATTAACAAAAAGGCCGGTATGGATTTCGCCACCATAATGAGGGCATTTTTGCGCGCCGACCCTGACGTAATCATGGTGGGCGAAATGCGCGACAAGGAAACGGTTTCCATCGGCATAGAAGCCTCGCTTACAGGTCATTTGGTGTTCGCCACTCTGCACACCAATAGCGCGCCAGAATCTGTCGTACGATTACTGGATATGGGCATGGATCCATTTAATTTTGCTGATGCCCTGCTCGGTGTCCTGGCGCAGCGTTTAGCCAAACGTTTGTGCAAGAAATGCAAAAAGCCCCATACCGCCACTCAAGATGAGCTCAAATTATTACTTGCTGAATATTCGACAGAGCTTATGGACTGCGCGCCCTGGAAAAAGGATGCCAATGCTGCTTACAAGGCACTGTACGCCGACTGGGTCAAGCTGTTCGCTGATGAAATGGGGAGATTTACCTTGTATGAACCGGTTGGCTGTGAATATTGTTCCGGTACAGGCTATCGCGGACGAGTGGGTTTACATGAGTTGATGGTGGGCACCGATCTGATAAAAAAGAATATTCAGGAACACGCCCGAGTCGCGGAAATTTATGCCAGCGCACTCAACGAAGGCATGCGCACCCTGAAGCAAGATGGCATTGAAAAAGTTTTGTCCGGCATCACCGATATGCATCAGGTGCGTGTTGTTTGCATGAAGTAATCGCGGCACACGCAGAAGAAATAAATTTCGTTCTCCTGAACCTACCGCAGGGTGCGCGAAAAGATATATTTTGACCAACTTGCAGTAGATTCTCTGCGTAACAGTAATGGGAAAGTAATGGTGACGCATACTGCGCTCAATAGCTCACAAATCCGATGCCGACAAAACTCTGATCGTTTTCAGCGGATAGTGAATTACTTGATTCTTCTTGCATTGCCACATAAGTAGAAACCAGAGTGACGCAAACCGTCACTTACCTGACGTAAATTGGCTTTCCCATCAATGCGAAGTATCAAAGCCTATCTTGAGAATGCCCCGCAAACCTAGACCAATCATGGATACCTGAAAAAATGTTAAGTTGGCATGAATCATGCTTTTAATAAAATACACACCCTGTGTACCGAATGTTCAACTCTTAAAGGAGCATCAATAATGAAACAAATGCAAAAAGGTTTTACCCTGATCGAATTGATGATCGTGGTTGCGATAATTGGTATTTTGGCAGCCGTTGCAATTCCGGCTTACTCGGATTATGTAAAAAAAGCTAAGTTTCAAGACATTGTTTCTTCAGCAGCCTCGGTGGAAACAGCTATTTCTCAATGCCTGCAGGAGAATAATGGTGATGCAACAGCATGCGACACTATAGCTAAACTTGGCATTACTACACTTACGAACTCTAAGGAAGCTGCTACTGCTTTAGCCGTCACAGCAACCACTGCTGCTGTTACGGCAACAGCTAATGCTGCCGCGGGAGGGTACACCTACATTCGTACTCCCGTATTGGGTGCGGGTGCGACAGCAATTACTTGGACTCAGACTGGTACTTGCTTGGCAGCAAAGGTTTGCAAAGCATAAGTTGTTACTCGTTTGAATGGAAGGCTCCTCGTTGAGGAGTTTTCCATAAAACTCAGTCAAACCAAATCAACTGTAAGAGAGAATGGGCTGGCATGAATCATGCTTATGATAAAGCACACACCCCATCTACTGTATGTTCAACTCTTAAAGGAGCATCAATAATGAAACAAATGCAAAAAGGTTTTACCCTGATCGAATTGATGATCGTGGTTGCGATAATTGGTATTTTGGCAGCCGTTGCAATTCCGGCTTACTCGGATTATGTAAAAAAAGCTAAGTTTCAAGACATTGTTTCTTCAGCAGCCTCGGTGGAAACAGCTATTTCTCAATGCCTGCAGGAGAATAATGGTGATGCAACAGCATGCGACACTATAGCTAAACTTGGCATTACTACACTTACAGACTCTAAGGAAGCTGCTACTCCTTTAGCCGTCACGGCAACTACTGCGGCTGTTACGGCAACAGCTAATGCCGCCGCGGGCGGATACACCTACATTCGTACTCCTGTATTGGCTGCGGGTGCGACAGCAATAACCTGGACTCAGACTGGTACTTGCTTGGCAGCAAAGGTTTGCAAAGCATAAGTTGTTGTTCGTTTGAATGAAAAAGCCCCTCGTTGAGGGGTTTTTTCATGGTGTACCCAGTAGAGCGCACTTATTCGAAGGAACACGTTCTTTGCTCGTAGAGGCGTTAGTTAAATGGCCGCAAGTATCTTGTGCGATGTCCGAGTGGTCGCAGAACAAGAAATTGCACATCAATTTTTTTTCGCATGTGCTGCCGCAATCTCCTTAAACTGTTTCAGTTCACTTTCAATGATCGACAATTCATGAAAATCGGTGCCTGCTCTTTTGGCCAATTCCAGCTGTTCAATTGCATTGTGCAAATTACCGCGCAGAATGTAAGTGTAGGCCAGCATGTGGTGCTCTTCTTGTCGCTTGCCCAAGGCTGCGTAATTGCGAGCCAGTAGCTCATGCAGACGCAGGTCATTGGGATGCGTGATAATTTGTTCGTTGAGCAGTTTGAGCGCGTCTTCAAAACGCTTTGTTTCCAGCAGCAGTTCGATATAGTCATAGCTTAGCGCTCGGTGCTGTGGAAAGTTCTGTGTGGCGCTACGGTAGAAAGTAACGATGCCGTCGTTATTCTTGCCCGCACGCCTGATTTGTCCGGCCAGCGTCGCGATCATCGGGTTTCGTGATGTAAGTGTTTGCAACGGAACGAATTCCTGCGTGGCGAGTTCGACTTGTCCGGCGCGCAACAATGCCAGTGCTAAACCGTAACGCTGGGCGGTCTGATTACCATATTTTTGCATCCCAATTGCACTTCTGAAGAAGTTTACCGCTTCCTGTGAATTTTTCTGCATGGCCCGCAGTTTTGCGCGCACTAGCTGGAAGTTGAGGCTGTCGGCAACCAGACGATAGGGGATCTGTTGTACGCGGTTAGCGACATCGGCGATGCGGTCACTCGTGACCGGATGGGTGCGCAGGTAAGATGGCATATTGTTGTCCAGCAGGCGTGTGGACTTTTGTAAGCGTTCGAAGAAGATGGGCATGGCGTACGGATCGAAGCCTGCTTTTTGCAGCGTGGTGAGGCCGATACGATCCGCTTCTTGCTCATGGGTGCGGGTAAAATTCAGTTGCCGTTGGATGGAGCTGGCCTGCATCCCGACCATAGCTGCCTGAGAGGCTTGCGGGTTGCTGCGTGCAGCCAGGATGGCCACTGCAAGTGCCGCTATGGCAGTTATTGAGTCGACTTTCTGGCCTGCGACCATACGTGCCAGGTGATGCTGGGTGACGTGGGCGATTTCGTGGCCAAGTACTGAGGCGAGTTCGGATTCACTTTGTGCCATGAGTATCAGCCCAGTGTTTACGCCAATGAAGCCGCCGGGCAGTGCAAAAGCGTTGATACTGTTGTCGTTGAGGGCAAAAAATTCAAATTCCTGCCCCGGTTCGTTGCTGTTTGAAACCAGTTGATAACCAAGCTGATTAAGGTAATCATTGATTTCAGCATCATCAAGGTAGTCTTTGTCGGAGCGAATTTCAAACATACTCTGTTCGCCGACTTGTCGCTCCTTTTGCGGTGACATAGTCTCTTGTGATGTGTCGCCCAAGTCGGGCAGGCCGTCAGCGCGGCACAACAGCGACCACGTGTAGAGCGCGATGTATAACAAATTTTTCATGACAATATGATACCTGCTTTGCCCAGTGGTTCCTAAGTTTGGAGTGCAGAGTTTAAGAGCGAAATTCGGGTGGGATACCTGTGATTATTTATTAGCACGGTATAATAATCATCAGTATTGGCTTAATGTGATTCGTAGTGTGTAACTTTTCGATAAGTGCAAGATGAGCAACAAGTATATAGTCAGCGAAAAATTAATTCATTCTTCGACAAACTTATGCCGAACGGATTTACTTCTTATACGGAGGTTGAAGGTTGATTACCCACTCTATTTCACATAGAGTCTTTATTTTCACACACATTTTTTCATAATTATCGCAAGAGTCCGTATACATATTGAAAAAATAATTAATTATAAAGATTATGAATATAAACAAGACAGAATTGCAGGTTAAAATAGACGAAAGTTTCGCACATGCTGCGGATTTCACCACCGCTCAAAATTTTGCTGAGATGGTCAAGCTGCAGAGTGGCGTTACGGATCGGGCGCAGGCAAGTGCGTCACCTGTGGCATGAGCACAATAGAATTCGATGTCGAATTGGATGCTCGTAAGTTGAGCTGCCCTTTGCCTATTTTGCGTACCAAAAAAATGCTGTCGCAGATGCAAGGTGGGCAGGTACTGAAAGTGGTTGCTACAGACAAAAAATCACCGGATGACTTCACCGATTTTTGCAAACAAACCGGGAATGAATTGTTGTCTGTAACACAGCAAGGGGATGAGTTCGTGTTTTACCTGCTTCGCCGGCATATTTAACCCAGCTTGTCGAGTTGCGCCTGTAACTGGGTCAGCGTAATGGTGAAGTCGTTCATACGCCTGCGCTCTTGTTCCACCACTTTCTGCGGGGCGCGCAATACAAAACTGGCATTACCGAGCTTGCCTTGCGCCTTGGTGATTTCGCCTGCAAGGCGAGCAATCTCCTTATCCAGGCGTTCACACTCTGCTTCCACGTCAATTTCGATTTCCAGCATCAACTTGAAGTTGCCGACGATTGCGACTGGCGCATCGGTGTCAGGTAGTTCATTCGCCAGGCTAACCCCGCTTAACTTGCCCAGTGCTTGCAGGTAAGGCGCGAAGTTGTGCAGGATAGCTGCATCGCCACTCACAATCAGTGGCACTCTCTGTGCCGGCGACAAGTTCATCTCGCTGCGCAGCTTGCGGCAGGCAGTGACCATTTCCTGTAGCAGGCTAATTCGTTGCAAGGAAATTTGGTCAATCAGCTTGGGATTGGCTTGCGGATAGGGCTGCAGCATGATGCTGTCGCCCTGTTTGCCGGCCAGCGGCGCAACTTTCTGCCACAGCTCTTCGGTGATGAATGGGATGATGGGGTGCGCCAAGCGCAGTATGGTTTCCAGTACTCGCACCAAGGTGCGCCGCGTGGTGCGTTGTCGTGCGGCATTTAAAGCCTCTTCTTCCGCTGGGACTGGGTTGCCGGAGTGAGGGCTGAGTTGCACCTTGGCCAATTCCAGATACCAATCACAGTAGGTGTCCCACACCAGCTCATGCAGCGTGCGCGCCGCCATGTCGAAACGATAGTGGTCGAAGTGGTCCGCCATTTCAGTTTCCGCCTGCTGCAAACGACTAATCAACCATTTGTCAGCCGCACTGAACTTAACCGGCAATGATTCATCCAGCCCGATATCCTGACCTTCACAATTCATTAGTACGAAGCGCGTGGCATTCCAGAGCTTGTTACAGAAATTGCGGTAACCTTCGCAGCGTTGCAGGTCGAATTTTATGTCGCGCCCATGCGAGGCAAGGCTGGCGAAGGTGAAGCGCATTGCATCAGTACCGAAGGCCGGTATGCCGTCCGGAAAATGTTTGCGTGTCTGTTTTTCGATACTTTCTGCCTGCCTGGGGTTCATCAGATTCTGCGTGCGCTTGGCCACCAAATCTTCCAGCGAGATGCCTTCAATGAGATCCAGCGGGTCTAGTACATTCCCCTTGGATTTGCTCATCTTTTGTCCCTCAGCGTCGCGGATTAGGCCATGTACGTACACTTCGCGGAACGGCACTTTGTTGGTGAAGTGCAGCGACATCATCACCATGCGCGCCACCCAGAAGAAGATGATGTCGAAGCCGGTAACCAGTACCGAGGTCGGTAGAAATGTTTTGAGTTCTTGAGTGTTGTGTGGCCAGCCCAGTGTTGAGAACGGCCACAATGCGGAGGAAAACCAGGTGTCTAGCACGTCCTCGTCCTGCCGCAGCTTTGTGCTGCCTGCCTGCTTGCGGGCGTCTTCTTCGTTACGTGCGACAAATATATTACCCTGTTCGTCATGCCACGCCGGGATGCGATGTCCCCACCACAATTGACGCGAGATGCACCAGTCCTGAATGTTGGTTAGCCACTGGTTGTATGTGTTGGTCCAGTTTTCCGGCACGAATTTTATTTCGCCATCCGCCACCGCTTTCAGGCCGCGTTGTGCCAAGCCCTCCATTTTCACGAACCACTGGTCAGTGAGCATCGGCTCAATTACCGCATGACTGCGGTCTCCGCGCGGCACCATCAGTTTGTGTGGCTTGGTGTCTACAAGCAGGTTTTGAGTGGAGAGGTCGGAAAGGATTTTCTTGCGCGCGTCGAAACGATCCAGCCCTTGATAGACGGCAGGTGCATGTTCGTTAATTTTTGCATCCAGCGTAAATATGTTGATCGGTGTAAGGTTGTGACGCTGTCCCACTATATAGTCGTTGAAATCGTGCGCGGGCGTGATTTTTACGCAGCCAGTGCCGAAGGCTGGATCGACATACTCATCGGCGATGATGGGAATAGTGCGATTGCACAAAGGCAGTTGCAGGCGCTTGCCGATTAGGTGTTGGTAGCGTGCATCTTCAGGATGCACCGCCACAGCAACGTCGCCGAGCAGCGTTTCAGGACGTGTGGTGGCGACGATTAAAGCGCCGACACCGGCTTCCAGCGGATAAGCGATATGCCACATGAAGCCGTCTTCTTCCTGCGCTACTACTTCCAGATCGGATACTGCTGTACCCAGCACTGGATCCCAGTTCACCAATCGCTTACCGCGATAGATTAAACCTTGTTCGTAGAGTTTGACGAATACTTCGGTAACGGCTTCGGACAAACCTTCGTCCATGGTAAAGCGCTCCCGCGACCAATCACACGAGGCACCGAGGCGGCGCATCTGGCGTGTGATGGTAGAGCCGGACTCCTCCTTCCATTCCCACACGCGCTCGATAAATTTTTCACGGCCAAGGTCGTGGCGCTTAATTTTTTGTGCGTCTAGCTGGCGCTCTACCACGATTTGTGTGGCAATCCCGGCATGGTCAGTACCAGGCTGCCATAAGGTGTTGTCACCACGCATGCGGTGATAGCGGGTGAGCGCGTCCATAAGCGTGTCCTGGAAGGCGTGTCCCATGTGCAGCGTGCCGGTCACATTGGGTGGCGGCAGCATGATGGCGTAAGCGGGCTTGTCGCTCTCTAACTTAGCCTGGAAATAACCAGCATTTTCCCATATGGGATACCAGCGCGCCTCGATTGCTTGCGGTTCAAAGCTTTTTGTGAGTTCCATGGTGATAGTGTTTGATTTAATACTGTCGGTTGCAGTGACAAAGGGCGTGATTATAACGGATGGCGATGGTACGGGCGGTGTGGATATGTGTGCTTGGATTAATTCAGGCAAATTTGATTTGGCCTGGTGCCAAGCCTCCTGCCATAGCGCAGCGAACTGTGATGCAACTTTTGCGCGTAGCAGTGTTTCCAGTTGCGGCGCGATCTGCGTCACGAGTTGCTGGTACTGTGCATCAGATAAGGTAGTGGATTCTTTGTTTTTCGCTATGAGCACCGATGGTTCTTCAGCCACGATTTCTGTCAGGGTGGGAATTTCCAGGGAGTCAGTACCGACGACATCTGTAAGTACAGGAAGGTTACTTAATTCATTTAACTTTTCGGACGAATAGCTCATGGTGTCTATAAAAATCGGTTCGTTAAAAAAATCTGTAGTTAAGTTGTAATTCAGGTAGCTTTCCAACTACATGATATAGTGATAATTCTAGCATTTTGTAAGTCTTATAACTTTAAGCTATTCTCATAGTGACTTGGGTCTTGTTATTTGATCCCTCAACAACGCTGCGTGAAAACGTTTTTCTGGCTCTGAAATAGTCGAGCAACAGTTCTTGATGATTTCGTAGCGTGCCTATGAATATTTTCAACGAATCAATTACCTTATTACAGCTTGGCTCGAACGTTTGCAAATTATAGCGAAGGGCTTCTCATAATTTCATTCGCTGTTTGTCATTCAGGTTTTCTGGTTTTTGAGCAGGCACCATCTTGATTTTTTCAGCACAGGTTCCTAGCCATCCTGAGAGTTTACGAACAGATGCGCGAGATCAAATCGGAGATCAATCGTTACCGGGAGAGTCGCATTTGGCAGCGAGTTTCCTCTAACCAACTTATGAGGCATCGAGCTGCGCAACTTCCCGGTAGAGATTGCCCGCTTGGCGCTCATCATTGCCGAGTTTCAGTGTGATGTGCTGTATCGCGGGCAGAAGGACGCGCTGGCGGAGTTCTTGCCGTTGGATGCGCAGAACTGGATTGTTTGCGGCAATGCGTTGCGGCTGGATTGATTGAGCGTTTGTCCATCCACGGAACTTGGTATGAAATTGGCAGCGGATGATTTGTTTAGCACGCCGCTGGATCAGGCGGAAATTGACTTGGAAAACGAATGTGGTGGGACAAACATCCCCCCCTTATCTCAGAAGTAAATGGCAAATGCTTCCGCAATGTCAGCGTTCGTATCTACAAACTCTATCTACCAAGGAGTGCAGGCTCCCATTGCTTTGGCCACTTTTATTCGCAACGGGACATCAGATCGTCGCCTACACGTCATTCAGGTGGGCAAGCCTGATGAGTCATGGTGGCATTCATCGACATCTCAATGGATACAGCACGGCCCAAATGCATACCTCTCGCCGGGGCCGGGCACCTAAGAATTGGCCTGAAAAAAATGCGGTGACACGCTGGTGACATGGTGCACAACGCATGGAAAACAAAAAAGGCCTGCATCGCTGCAAGCCTTATTCTATATGGGGTGACTGATGGGGCTCGAACCCACGACAACCGGAATCACAATCAGATTGTAAAATAAATAATTTCAATTGGTTAGCATATTATTTTTGTAAGATCCTACGTCCGCAAAGTCACTATCCATGCGGACACTTTTACGCATCTTACAAAAATAATTGCTCCACCGATATCTGATTCCGCTCGGCGATTTATGCTCTCAGTACATCGCACTGTTTAATGCCAAGTGGGGCAATGCCCTGCTTCCCTGCTTCATCTGTTACACAAAAAATGCTGCGCTACTATGCATAAGACACCAGCCACAAATATAGGTTTTATCAGCCAAACAGCTCACTGTGCGAACCAAGCCGTGCCAACCCCAAGATGTCAGTATCTGGCTTGCGGTAGATCAGCAATAAGTCTGGTTTGACGTGGCACTCTCGATACCTAGGCCAATTACTGCTCAAAGCATGATCGCGATTTTTCTCTGGCAAAGATTGATCAACAAGCATCAATTTCAAAATCCTAGGCAACAGCGAACCCACATCCTTACTGTGGCGCGGCGTTGTCATCACACGCCTGTAATCTCGTTTGAAGGCTGTGATCGATCAATCGTCCGCATTCAAATCAGCCATCAGTGCATCAACGCTGTCGAAATGCTTGCCCTTGCCTGATTCGAGTTCGGCAATGGCCTTGCGAGTAGTCGTGTTCGGCACTTTTACATCGAAGGACAAACGGCGCTCATCCGCTATACGCAGCATCAGCAAACGAATAGCGTCCGAGATGGATAGACCCATTGCTTCCAGTGCATCAGCAGCACGTTCCTTGGTGGCTGTGTCAATACGAGCGCGAACATACGTGTCAGCGGTACTCATGGCGACTCTCCTTAAAATTGGTTGACAGAGTTTTGTTGTGGTCACAAAGTGACGACACATCAAATTGTTGTTGGTGCGTTGTTGTTAGTGCGATGCTTTATCGTAATGGACGAGTGTTCTGTTGCCAGTCCATCCAGAGCCCTACTGCCCCCAAACGTGCTGTAGTTACTGTGGTCAACCAGATCAACGCAATTACTGATTGTTAGATGTTCTGGAGACGTGCTGGAGACTCGATCTCCCTCAAACTCTTGGTTCCGAACTTGGCGTCCAGCCTGCTTTGTGTGCCTGAATCCGAACAACCAAATGCCCAAAAAAAAGAACCAAAGAAAGAATATTCAGGCCTTAAAATGACAGCATGAAACCCAAGCGTTCAGACAAAACCAGATTGAAAATTATTGATTGTCTGTCCGTTCATGTTAAGGGACGGGCCAGGATGTCTGCCTGGTTCTGCGCCATTTGTTTTACATCGTCTGCCACGCCGGGGTGCGCCGCTACTTGCCGCCAGTAGTCGCACGCCAAGGGCAACATTTCCCGCCAAATTGCCAAGGGTGGATTGATACCTATTTTGGGCATCGGCAACGCATCGGGGATTTGCCCGGAGGGGCGTGGCGCCAATGACATGGGCAGCATGTCGTACAGAGGCGCAAGCGTAAACTCTGGCACATGTTTGGTCACATCATCGACAAAGAATGAGAGATTGCCGGGGTGCATATCGCTATTACCGATGAGCACGCCAAAGGCAAACAGCTTTTGCACTTGCAGATAGGCAGTTTCATTCAGATGCCCGGACTGTACGAGTGCGGCGGCAATCTTGGGCCAATCGGCAGCCAGCCCGGCAAACTCATCATCAAGCGCCTTGAGCGAAACCACGCAACGGCGGCCACGCTCGCCAATGCGGTCAAAGCGTGGCACCTCCAGAAATAGTTGATTAGCCACCCCGCCTGTTTCAACCTCCAGCAAATGGCTATGGCTGGTCGGCAGCACCTCATTCAGCGCTTGAAAGGCCAGGTGTTCGCAGATCAACAGGCTGCGCCAGCGTCGCGTCGCGGCGTTGTCCTGCGGCGCGCTGAATTTGACCATGACATGAACCGGTTGGCCGTCGTGCAGGATTTCAATATCGAACTTGGGTTGCTCGCCGCCAGCCGAGGAGCCCACCACCTCGCCCGCCAAGGCGAGGCGCGCGAATTCAGGATATTTCTGCAAACGTTGATCGGCAGGCACCGGCGGCAATGCCCTGTCCACCGTAGTAAAAAGTGCGCCGGTCTGATATATCGAAGCGGCTTCTTCGCCGACCAGCAGATTACCCGGACAGTCGTGCCCCGTGTTGGCCAATGCCAGTAAAGTTTGGTCGTCGCTCCATCGATTGGGATCGGTAGGCAGACCCAGCAACGGGCCATGAAACCGTGCAAATGCACGACCAAGAAAGCCTTGTGGCCGCATGTCCTGCAAATACCAGGGCAGCCCTTGGTGAAAATCCATCTTCAGTTCATCGGCATGGTTCGCCAGAGTTTCGACCAGATAGGATTCGGGCATCACAGGATGGAGGATTCCCCATTGTTCGAGGTTGCCAGTTGCGCTGATATGGAACAGCGGAAACTTTTCGTGTGCGCCAATTTTGCGCCGCAGTGCATATTGGGTCTGGCGGGCTTTGCCGAAACGGAGAATGGATACTCCAAGCTGTGCAACCATGCGCGAAAGCGTAGGCTGGCTGACACCTAGCCGCTCGTATAGCACTCTGGCTGGCTGCGAGCCTTCACGTAGCAGTTGAATGAGGGTGTCGGGCGCAGCCATTTTAGCGTTAACTTTGTCGAATATATGAATAAATACTGAATGGATTATACATTAATAAATAAAAATACTTACACCTGTTCGGCGTTGTCATTGTATCTACGCACGCTGCCCAGCCTTGATTGCGGCAAGCAATTCAGCCATATCTTAAATAACTAAATATAAGTAATTGTTTTATATAAATACATCTGGAGTGACCTTCGGGCTAATTTCGGCCTTGGCTCGATTACTCCGCTAACAGGTCGCTCACGCGATGCGCTCCGAACAGGTTATGATTATCGAAGGCAAAGAGAAAGGCGGCAACACGGCGACCAGGGAGTTTTTCGATGTGCTCAGCGCCGATTTCAAACGCCTTAACGCCGAGACGCTGGCGCTCAGCGAACATCACCGCACGCTCCCCGGTTTGCACGACCGGTGGCAAATATTGAGGAAAAAATGATTGAGGCACCCATTAGCATCCCACCGCAAGAATAGTGTGTGGCCTCCTTTTTTTTCACCTGAACCACGACCGATAGTTTTATTGGAAAATTTTACACTATTTGATTTCACCACCTTTTACTTGTTAGCTATCCTCATGAATGCACAATTATCACTGCAAATGGTATTATTATCGGTTAGATGAATGACGGCGCTTAGAAGAGCTTGGAAGATAAAATTATGTCCTACGCAATGAACAGAAACTAGGTCTTTGTTTATACTGGGACAAATCTAAAACAAAGTGCCCCTAATACTGTTGGTAAATATGAAGTGGTTATTCCGACCCATCTGAGTCTACTGGAGCGATTGAATATCGAAAATATGAGATGAGTCGGTTTCAGTTCCCTTTCAGGTTGGCTGGTTTTCTGTTTCTGTTAGGGCTGGCTGGCCTAGCCACAGTTGCGTCGGCTGGTATCGAAAAATACGACTATGACCCACTAGGGCGCCTGATTCGTTTCATCAACCCGCAAGGGCTGGTTACGCGTTATACCTACGACGGAGTTGGAAATATTCGTGAAGTACAAAGTGGCTTGCAGCCACAGCCTCCAATTATCAGTTCGGTATCGCCGGGTCAAATAAGACGGGGTGCGAGCCAGCAGATCACACAAATCACAATAGTAAGCGACGAGACTAGGGGAATCAGCATAACAACGCCAGATGCGAACTTCAGCATCTCTGGTTTGCAGATTTTAGACAAGCAAATCAAATTCTTGCTTGGTGCCAGTGAACTCGCCCAGCTTGGTGCTAACACGTTCAAGTTGACTGGCTATGAAAGTTCGTCCAATTTTACGATAACAGTCAATCCTTCTCCCGTTATTGGTTCGGTATCGCCAACTCAAATACGGCGGGGCGCGAGCCAGCAAAAAACACAATAGAGAGCGACGCGCTGTATGGAATGGACGGAACCAGCATAACAGCACCAGATGCGAATTTCAGCATCTCTGGTTTGCAGATTTCAGGCCAGCAAATAACATTCTTTCTTGGTGTCAGTGAAGTCGCCCAGCTCGGTGCTAACACGTTCAAGTTGACTGGCTATGAAAGTTCGTCCAGTTTTGCGGTAATAGTCAATCCTTCTCCGCCAAAACTGGAAATCAGCCCTATTGTTATTCCGCCGAACAATACACCCTATGGATTCATCGTGCGGCTTGGCAACCAGGACATTATTGATAACATCATCACCCTGTCAATAGCTGATGCCAGCATCGCACAGCTTGCGTCCACCACTGTCACTATTCTGGCCGGATCGACTGAAGTCGTAACCGGAATCATTGGCAAGACAGATGGTGAAACAAGCCTGTCGGCCAGTTCCACCGGTCTGCAAAGCATTACCATTCCGGTTTATGTCACCGAAAGTTTTATAGATTCTCACTTCGGTTCTGCAAATTTTTCTCTGGGTGTGACTTACGGGCCTGTCGCACTGAGCGCAACAGTAGATACGCCCCTCATGGGAAGCAGTGGAACGCTTACGGTCAGTGGGTCAGAGCTTAATGGAGTGAACAAGTTCACCATCAGCCCTGCAGTCGGCATTACCTTGGGCAACACCGTTACCATCAGCACAGACGGCAAGCAAGCCAGCGTTCCGATCAGCTTTGCATCCAATGCAACTGCCGGCATCCACCAGGTTGCCCTGTCTGTAAACACCACCCAGGTGCCCTTTGCCCAGGCAGGATCAGACAGGTTCTTCCTTGCTGCCGGATTGCCGCATATCGATTCTATTGATCCCATCCTGATTCATAAAGGGGAATCCATCGTTCTGACCATTCAAGGCCAGAACCTGACCGCCGACAGCAACGTGGTGATCGAGCCTGCCGCAGATGTATCAGTCGTTTCGCTGCCCGTGGTCAATGCATCCGGCACCGAAATAACGGTCAGCCTCACGGTCTCGGCGGGCGCAGCCAGCGGGGCGCGCGTGGTCAGGGTTGTCACCCCGGCCGGGATGACAGATGCGGCACCGAGTCCAAGCAACACGCTCACCATCCTGCAATGAAGCCTTTTGAGCCACGCAGTATTTTTTAAAATAATGAAGATGATCATGAAGATTAAATTTACCCTTGCAGCCTCGGCCATCGCCCTGGCCTTGGGCTCCACCGTGGCCTTGGGCATCACCCAGATCCCGACGTTCATCAGCGGGAGCACCGGTTTCGATGGCGCATTCAGCCCCACGGTAAACACACAGCTCACGTTGCCTGCCAGCGGCGTGTTCAACTTCACGTCGGTTAATATTCCGGTCGGGGTGACGGTGATCTTCAAAAAGAATGCACTCAACACCCCCGTGTTTTTGCTGGCGAGCGGCGACGTGACCATCGCAGGCATCGTTGACGTCAGTGGCACCAACGGAGCGGCAACGGGCGCGAGCGGAGATGGCAATCCCGGCGATGACGGCCTGCCGGGGGAAGGAGGCCCCGGCGGCTTTAACGGCGGACTCGGTGGTGCAGCGGGCATTACCGACCTCGCCAGTACGCAGGGAAGTGGTGGGACGGGTCTGGGGCGGGGTGCCGGAGCCGGCGCGCCGGGATGCTATTACATACCCGGAAATTATTTCGGCGCGTTAAGAGGAGCATCAGGCTCTTTCGGTGCGGTAGGATCAGCTGGCTCTGGTGCGGGTCAAGTTAGTTGTTCAACACCCCAGAACAGCAATCCTGTAAACGCTGCAGTACTGGCCGGTTCAATCTATGGCTCATCCAGTCAGGTACCCATGATAGGCGGTTCGGGCGGCGGCGGGGGTGCGGGTGGTGCTTCATTTGGTGGCTCTGGCGGCGGAGGGGGGGGTGGCGCCATTCTCATCGCCGCATCGGGAACCGTGACGGTCAGCGGGCAAATTCTTGCCAATGGCGGAGCAACTGGCATCCTTAGTGGCACAGGGGTGGGTGGTAACGGCGGCTCTGGCAGCGGCGGCGCAATCAAGATCGTTGCCAACCTCATTGATGGTAACGGTAATATTACCGCGATATCAGGTGACAATTATAACCTGACTGGTCGGATCGCGCTGGATACCTACAGTATCTCCTTCGTCGGAAACACCACTCCCGCTTACACCACCTACGTATTGAATTCACTAAACGGATATTGGGTACCACTGTTCGTGGCGGCAGGCTCGCCCACACTGATGATTACCAGTGTGGCGGGCGTAGCGGCGCCCGCGATCCCCACGGGAAATGCGGATATCGTTCTACCTTCCACCACTGCCAACCCGGTGTCGGTGGTGTTTCAAACGACCGGGGTGCCGGTGGGCAATACAGTCAAGCTGACCGTTATACCGGCCCAAGGCCCGCCGATTAGCGTAATCAGCCCCGCGCTGACAGGCAGCACGGCCAACGCAAGCGCCAGCGTGAGTGTTAGCCTGCCCTCTGGCTCCAGCACACTGTCGGCTACTACTGCCTATACGATAGTCGCTTCGCTCGGGGATGCCATGTCCAACTTCGCCATGGGTGAACGCGTGGAAAAAGTGGTATTGACCTCAACGCCTGGCAAACCGCAGCAGGTTACGCTGGTTACGTCAACGGGCAAGGAATATGCAGCCCCCCCAGATACCTTGGCCATGCTGGCGATGAAATAAATGGAAATATGACAGGTGAAAATACTGTTCGCTTAACCGTTCGTGGTGAGCATGTCGAACCATCAACCGCTCACCTAAAGCCCTTCGACAAGCTCAGGGCGAACGGAATTTATTTAACTAAACAGTATTGCGACAGGTGATCCCCATGAGAAGTCAGCATCCAAACATCAGCACTGCGGCTATCAGGCAAGGCTGGCATCTCATTTTGTTGGCAATAGTGCTGCTGCTTTCGGGTTTGAGCTCGGGGGCGCAGGCAGCATGGGAATCCGGTGCGGCCGGTGAATCCACTCTGGCGGTTTCCAATGGGCCCAATGTGCTGGCTCTGGCAAGTCGGCTCGGGTGATGGCAATAGGGCAGGATAACAATGCAGGCATGGCCTTGTTGAACCCAGACAGCGGTGCAGACATTGGCAGCATACTGTTGAGCGCCAAACCCATCGGTCTGGCATTGAGTGATGATGGGTCGGTGATATATGCCCTGCTGCAGGGCAGTGCGGATGTTACCGTCATTTCAGCGACGGGCTCCGGTCAACTCAAAACAGTTGCCATCAAGGCCAACTGGCCGTAGGCGGCAAGCCGGTTGCACTGCTGGCGGATCAGAAACAAAAACGGCTCTATGTGGCCGACAAGGAAGGGCGCTTGCTGGAGTTGAATCTGGACACTGGCGCTGTTCTTCGTACGCTTCCGGTCAACGGCAAGCCCGTGCGGCTAGCTCTGGTATCGGGACTCCCGTTTCTGCTGGTCGGCACCCAGAGCGGCGATATTCTGACTGTCAATCTCATGACCCTGGCAGTAACCAAGACCCTGCCCCTCGGTTCCCAAATCGACGGACTGCTATGGTGGGATACCGATTCCCTTGCGCTGGTCTTGCCCAAAAACAAGGATCAGTGGATGCTGGTTGATCCAGTACGAGCTCATCCATCACGAGACAATCCATCTCGAGATGGATTGTCTCGTGATGATCCAACACTAGACTTTATCGACACCGTGAGCGCGATTGAGGGGTCGGCTAACCGTCTGGCAGTGGATAGCAAGGGCAGCCACGCATTTATTGCCACGCAGGACGACATCAGTGTCAATCTGATAGATCTCAAGCAAAGTTTGAATCAAGGCCGACATCTGCTCGCGGACAAACCCGGCGATGTGGTATTTGATCCTACGGCGAAGGTGCTTTATACCTCGCTGCCGCTGGGTGACAAGCTATTTAAACTGGACCAGTTGCAGGCCAAGTGGGCTGTGCCGCTAAGCATGCGTTTCCGCTATCGGGACGTTGCAGTGCACCAGAGCCAAGGCCAGGCTTATGCCGTAACCGAACGGCTGAATGGGCTATTGTCGCGCTGGCGCTTGTCCGATCGTTTCAAAAGTGTACTGCCCCTCAACGCAGGTGCCCGCAAGATCGCCATCGATCCAGTGTCCAACCTGGCGGTGCTTGGACTCGCTGCGCCATCCGATGAAATACGGTTCGTCGATCTGTCAGCCTCTTCGCCCAAGCTCTTTGTTGAACGCATTCAGATGGGTGCGGAAATACTCGCCATCGCTACCGATCCCGCACGTAAACGCAGCCTGGTGCTGACCGATAGCCCTCAGGGTATTCACGTCCTCGACAACACAACTCGCAAGCAGTTGGCGGCGTTACACACAACCGAAGTCTATCGCGCCCTCGCCGTGCATTCCGGCATGGGCGCAGCCTTCCTGCTGAGCCAGAACCGACACCTTGCGACCCTTGACCTTGCAAGTCTCAGCATCACTTCCAGTCTGGAGCTGCATTTTGAACCGGGCAGTATCGCCGTGGATGAAAATCTTGGCCTGTTGGTGATCTCCAGCCCCAAGAAAAATACTCTGCGGGTGATGGATCTGAACACCATGACCTTCATCCGTTCCGTAAATTTGGCCCGGCACCCGGGGGCGGTTGCTATCCACCCGGATTTTTCGCAGGCGGTCGTGGCCAGTCAGGAATCCGATCTCCTGAGTCTGGTTGACCTCAAGGATGACAAAGCGGCAGTGCAGGAATTTCCAGGTGTGCCCCGCCATCTTGCGCTGGCCATCGCAACCTCGACCAATCAGGCGCTGGTGCTGACAGGGGAAAAGAACGATCTGCTGTTCGTCAACTTACCCAGCCCCAAACCCTTGCTGAGCACTATTAGCCCAACTGAGATCGTTTCCGGCACGGCCGCATGGGTGCTGAAGGTGCAAGGCTCGCGCTTTACCAACAAATCGTCAGTGCTGTGGGGCACCACTGCGCTGACTACCCGTTATGCGGACCCGAGGAATCTTGAAGCCGATGTACCGGCCACGCTCGTCAATGCGGCTGGCGAAGTCCCGATTACTGTGCGCAATCCCCAGCCGGGAGGGGGCGATTCAAACTCACTCACCTTCACTGTGAAGGCCCACGTTCCGGCGCTCAATTCGATTACGCCCGGCACCCTCAAAGCCAACAGCACAGACCAAACAATCAGCCTTTCCGGGCAGTATTTCCTGACTGGCTCTTATGCGCTGTTCAACAATCAGAAAATCCCCACGACGTACGTAAGCGACACCAAGCTTGATGCTACGGTTCCGGGCAGCCAGCTGGCATTGGCAGGCGATGCCACGGTAGCCGTTTTTACGCCGTTGGGCGGCACATCGTCCAGCCTGCAAGTCCAGATTATCTCCACCGCCCCGGTGCTTGGCATCTCCGGCATTAATCCGGATCATGGCCGACCCGGTGCCCAGGTCATCATCACCGGCACGGGCTTTAACCCCGAAGCCGCAAAGAACACAGTGAAATTTGCGGGCGACGCCGTGGCTAGCATCACCGCCGCCACCGCAACACAATTGACCACTGTGGTTCCGGCAAACGCTCAGTCAGGCTCAGTGTCCGTCACCAATAGCCTCG
>CAWDCY010000006.1:0-284874 GCA_963800965.1 uncultured beta proteobacterium
AGGCGTGTTACCGCCAAAGGGAACTCTACGTTCTGGAAAAACTTCTGCAACATGACCATCTTGAACAGCATCTATCATATCTAAAGGGGCGATTGCATTAAATTCGCCCATTTGTGCGCCACGATAAGCGCCCACTATAGCGATACTAGTACAATCAAAAATGTAGGAATCGCCGTTTGCGTCAGACACTTCGACAGAAGCTATACCGTGAATATTGTCGAGGGCCACTTCATCGCACATGGCCTCACCATTTTCACCATCGATAGATAAATCTCCCGCCACATAGTCATAAAATTCATAACGACGGGTAACTACTTCTTCACCATTGTCGCCCATGTCATCGGCACCACCTTCCAGCTCATCTTTCTTGTTGTTGCCTGCTGTATTAGTCTGTAGCAGATACCATTCCGATTCCACTTCATCGGGTTCGCCATTAGTCCAATCGGGATGACCGTCACCGTCCTTGTCCTCGTTGACGAGATCTTCTAATTTCAACGGGCGGACTTTATGGGTTTTGGTCTTGATAACTTTAACCCAGCTCGGTTCACCATATTGCTTGGCAGGGATAGGCACCACGGGTGCAGGTATTACCGCGATTACTTTGGCTGGAAACAGCACTATGGGCGGGACATTAGGTTGCGGTGGGGCTATAACAGGAGGGCTATAATTCCAGTTGGGTGTGCTAACGTTAACCGCCGGGCCGGTAATAGTGTTACCAGTGGCATCTTTGATTAGCCAATGGTATCTAACTGCTGTGTAGGATGCCTGATAAACACCCACGCCAAAATGTTCACAGCCTTGATTGACACTAGGATTAGTGCATTGATGTCCGCTAGTGGGGGAAATTGCCCCAGGAATGGCCGCAGTGGTAAAGCCGGTGAAAACACCACTGGTTGTTCCGGCAGGCCGCTCATAACGGATAAAAACTTTAGGATGCGCCGGATCGGCACTGTCTTCACGAATATTGGGCACACCATAATGGTTGTAAGAGTAGGTGCCCCCTATATCTTTGCTATGTACATCATCAATTTCGATTTCAAAACCGTAGGCGGTTTCACCCGTATCGTTGACTACATCAAAATTACCTAAAGAACCATAAGAAGTGCTCGCCTGAGCAGTTGAACTCAGCGCTAATAATGATAATAACACCATGATTTTTTTCATTTTTATTTCCTCTTTATATTTAATTAAAGTAAAGAAGGACAGGAAGTTCAATCAGACAAATGGTAGGAATAACCTGACAAATGGTACGGAATTGAGCCATATTGGTCAAATTAATTATTTTGTCAAGTCCCAGCCTTATCCAATGTGGTATGAGCCTGAACGAAAGCCGTATTTCCGACGAGGAATGAGCCTGAAGTGAACAAACTGAGGTCGAATTGAAGATGTGGGTTGATCATTACAAGGATGATGATCAACATGAACGAAACACGGCTTTGTACGATTGAACAGATCGAGCAATTTCTCAATGGCTGCACCCAGATTGAGTTCACAAAGTCTGGTGACGACAGTGAGCGCTACAAGCACATTAGCCGCGTGCTCAAGCGCTTTGACTACCCCAGACAAGGCAAGCGAGAGAAAGGTGTGCTGCTGAAGTATCTGCGAGTCACCAGCGGCTACAGCCGAGCGCAGGTCACCCGTCTGGTCACGCAGTGGTTCACAAACCGTTTAGCTACTATACCTCTGTCCAAACGCTATCGTGCGCCTGCGGCTCCCTTTGCGCGCAAATACACGGCTATCGATATCGCACTGCTCGTCGAGATGGACAAAGCCAATGAAGACGTATGTGGCCCGGCAATAGCGCACCTCTTGCAGCGTGCTTACAGCGTCTATGGCGATACACGCTATGAGCGACTGTCTACGCTGTCTGTTTCGCACCTGTACAACCTGCGCAAAAGCACGGGTTATCAAGCCTTGCGGGTGATTTTAATCAAGACCCATCCGGTGCGAAATTCCATCGGGGTACGCAAAGTGCCACGCCCCAACGGGAGGGTCGGTTTTGTGCGTATTGACACCGTCCACCAGGGCGATCTTGACGGCATCAAGGGCGTGTATCACATCACCTGCGTTGATTCTGTGAGCCAGTGGCAAATCGAGGCGTGCGTTCAGGGTATTAGCGAGGCATTTTTGTTGCCCGTACTGGAGTTAATCATCGAACAGTTTCCGTTTGTGATTTTGGGCTTTCACTCGGACAACGGTTCCGAGTACATCAACGGCCCAGTGGCGAGAATCCTTGAGAAACTGCGCATCGAACAAACCAAATCGCGTTCGCGCCACAGTAACGATAACGCGCTGGCAGAGAGCAAGAATGCCAGTGTGGTGCGCAAGCACATGGGCTACGAACATATCCCCCAGAAGTACGCTAAACCCATCAATGCGTTCTATCAGGAAACGTTCAATCCCTGGCTCAATTTTCACCGCCCGTGCATGTTTGCGACTGAGATCATTAGCCCAAAAAACAAAATCATAAAGCGCTATAAAGACGAGGATGTGAAGACTCCACTGGAGTGCTTGGTGCAGCTGAAGGCAAAGGGTTGGGTCACCCTCAAAAAGGGCATCATGCTGGAAGCTTTGCAGGCGCTGGCGAAGTCTAAAACAGATTTGGCTGCGGCTCAGGAAATGCAACGCGCCAAGAGTGAATTATTTGAAAGTTTTGTAAAGCCAAAACGCCGGGCATAACTGATCGAAAAGCAACACTGGAAAAGCACCAGTTCTTGAGACTAGAATCATAAAAAATAAACACAAAACCGATTAGCAAAAATCCATTAAACTTCATTTTTAACCCGACCAACCCGCACCATCAAATCACCAAGTCCGTAACCGCTTCAGGCTCATACCTGAATTGGAAAATACTGTCCCAGCCTCTTGTTTACTTGTCAGCGCAAAGTAGTAATGTCCCTTTGAGTTTGTGTTTAAGTAACTAAAACCTGTGAAGCAATCAAAAAACCTCTCCTTTGTCACCAAAATATACGCTACAAACATGATAAGCAGCACTCTCGTAAAGAATAAATCCGCCGATTTCAAACCAAAATTTACCGTACTTATTTCCGGATTGACCCGCAAGTTCAATTACTGAACAAGACTCTCAAAGCTCATCGCCACGACCCCAACGCACCTACACGCGGGTTAACACCCAACTGACTGCATATTAAGTTTCACCCCAGCAATCAACCGCAGGTTGGTGTTATTGCCGGTTAGTGGTAAAGCGAAGGTCAAGTGCATCGTGCTGTGGTTTGCACTGGCACACAACCTCATGCGCATGGTAAAAACATCGAACGAAATTTCATTATTTTAAAATCGGTTGTGCAATCCGACTGCTTTTAGCTGATGGCTTGAAGAAAAATTGAGACAGCACAAATGGCACTTATGAAAATAGCCTTGACAATGCCTACTAAACAAGTGCAACATGCTAACTGGCGTTTGATTCAAAGTTTTTGCGATACTGGTTTTTTCCATGTGCAATCTTCGATTCAAATAGTTTCGCGGGGGGGTTCCCCGTTTTTAGTTAAGGAAGTAATACACATGGCAACTGGTACAGTAAAATGGTTTAACGACGCAAAGGGTTTTGGTTTTGTTACTCCTGATGATGGTAGCGAGGATTTGTTCGCACATTTTTCAGCAATTAACATGAGCGGTTTCAAGTCTCTTCAAGAAGGCCAAAAGGTTACGTTTGACGTGACACAAGGTCCTAAAGGTAAGCAAGCATCTAATATTCAAGCTCCTTAAGCGGTTCTTGATTAAATCAAAAAAGCCCGGCACGAAAGTGCCGGGCTTTTTTGATTTTGAATTGTAATGCCTGCGAATTGACCGCTTACTGTGTAATTTTGAGGTAGGTCACCTATTCAACATTTCTGCGTAGGCAACAAAATAGTGGATTAACATCTGCGCCAAGTGCATTACTGCTGTGCCTGTCTACCATATAAGCTAACCATGCAACATCCGTACGCCCCATGCCACGCCAAATCCCGTCACTTCGCTTGCTACTATACCCAGACCGCCTTCGCAACTGCTGGCGGACAAATCCACATGCAGCCAAGGTGTGTCATCGACAAAACGTTTTAGAAAGCGGGTTGCCAAGATGTGGTCGGCCCCACCGTCCAGCGTACATTGCTTGATGTCAGCTACTTTTGAATCCAGCGCAGCTTCATAGTCGTCATCCAGGGGGAAGGCGCACAGACGTTCGCCACTTTGCTTACCCACGCTGACGGCAAGCTGCAACAGTTCCTCGCGGTTGCCTAGCACGCCGCTGTAGCGCGCCCCTAAGGCCACGGCCATGCTGCCTGTTAGGGTGGCGAAGTCTATCATCAGATCAGGTTTGGCGCGTGCCGCCAGCGTGAGTGTGTCGGCTAGCACCATGCGCCCTTCGGCATCGGTATGAACAATTTCAATGGTGGTGCCATTCAGCGCCGTCACGATATCGTTTTGTTTGTACGCTTTGGGGCTGATGTGATTTTGCGCGATAGCCAGCCAGCAATCAATATTCACTTCCAACTTGCCCTGTGACGCTGCAAGCAAGATGCCGAGCGCTACGGCCGACCCATTCATATCCTCGTGCATACCGTGCATGTAGCGCGCTGGTTTCAGGTTGTGCCCGCCGGTATCGAAGCAAATACCCTTGCCCACCAGCCCTACGGTTTTTTTGGCTTTCGGATGAGTGTAGCGCAGATGTATTATGGCGGCATCTTCGTCCGCGCTACCCTGCGCCACAGCCACAAAAGCACCCGCGCCTAATTTGCGCAGTTTCTTAAGGTCAAACTCCGCATGCTTCCAACCATGTTGTTGTGCGAGTATTTTTACCCGCGCCCGGTATAAAGCTGGAGTCAGCTCATTAGGCGGAAGTATCGTCAGTTCGCGGCATAGAAAATTGCCTTCAGCCTGTGCCTTGAGTGATACGAAGGCTTGCTTGTCGGAAAAACCAAATAGTTCAATTTTTCGCAGCGGTTTGCGTTTATCTATTTTCTTATGTTCCGGTAGCAGGGTGCCATTCACCCACGCACCATAGACAGCTAGCTCTGCAGCCAGCTTGCGTTGTGCAGGATCGCCCAGCACCACAATGGCAATGCTTTTGGGCATTTCTGCCAGAAGCAATTGCATGGCTTTGCGCACTTGTGTTTGGATGGCGAAGGAGTCCTTGGAAAAATCCAGCATCGCCCACGCCATCAACGCGCCATTAGCTGTATTGGCAGAAACCGGCGTGTTAGTCAGCTCATCCACCTTGAGGTTGCGTCGCGTCAGTACTGTCTTGAGTAAGTCGCTATGCGGTAAATCGTGGGGTAGTGTTTTAGCTTTAGGCAGCAGCACTAACAGATGTTGGTTGATCAGGTTCTTGGGCAGCGTCAGGGAAAGTGTAAGTTGTGCTAGCATTTGTTCCTCAATTAATTTTTTACGTATTGTTTGGCATTATACAAACAGTCACCATCGATCCCCTGAATCTTTATGCGCCAGTATTTATGTTTGATGAAACATGTGCTAAATCATGGCACAAAGAAGAGCGACCGCACCGGCACCGGCACCGTAAGCGTATTCGGCTATCAGATGCGCTTTAATCTGGAACATGGCTTTCCGTTAGTTACCACCAAAAAATGTCACCTGAAATCCATTATTCATGAGTTGCTATGGTTTTTGCAGGGTGATACCAATATTCGCTATCTCAAGGAAAATGATGTCCGAATTTGGGATGAATGGGCGAACGAGGATGGCAACCTTGGCCCGGTGTATGGAAAACAGTGGCGCTCTTGGACAGCAAAGGATGGTTCCACCATCGACCAGATATCAGATGTTATAGAGCAGATTAAAAGTAATCCCAATTCACGCCGCCTGATCGTTTCCGCCTGGAACGTCGGGGAATTGGATCAAATGGCGCTGGCGCCATGCCACATTCTTTTCCAGTTCTATGTGTCGGATGGCAAGCTCTCCTGCCAACTGTATCAGCGTAGCGCGGATATTTTCTTGGGCGTACCATTCAATATCGCATCGTACGCGTTGCTTACCTTGATGATGGCGCAAGCATGCGGCCTGAAACCAGGCGATTTGGTGCATACCTTCGGCGATGCACATCTGTATCTCAACCATCTGGAGCAAGCTGAGCTGCAATTGTCGCGCGAGCCGCGATCGCTGCCTGTCATGCACATCAATCCCGATGTGAAAAATATCTTCGATTTCAAGTTTGAAGACTTTACGCTGGAAGGCTACGACCCACACCCGGCGATTAAAGCCGCAGTCGCTGTATGATGAGTGACGAAATAGGAAGCGAGAGGAAGGGCAAGCTTGCGATCATAGTTGCAATGGCTCATAACCGTACCATTGGGGTCAACAACACTCTGCCATGGCGAATTCCGGCAGATCTCAAACGCTTTAAATCGCTCACCATGGGACATCATCTTATCATGGGGCGCAAGACTTTCGACTCCATCGGCAAGCCGCTGCCCGGCCGCATTACCGTGGTGGTAACTCGCAATGACGCATTAAAAATTGAAGGCTGCATCATGGCGTACTCGCTGGACGAAGCGATAAAAGCGTGTGCGGAGGATGATGAAATTTTTATTGTCGGCGGTGCTGAACTCTACACACTGGCCATGCCGTTAGTGGACACGATCTACCTTACCGAAATCAAGCAAGACATAGCAGGTGATGCTCACTTTCCGGAATTTGATAAAAAACAATGGCAGGAATTAGCGCGCGAGCAATGTAGCCAGGAACTCCCCCAGGCACTGGAATACTATTTCGTCACTTATGGCAGGAAATAATAATGAGGATGTTTAGAATTATGTGTGGAAAAAAATTAAAGATAGGCGCGCCGAATAGAAGAATGGGGTCAAATCTTGACATCACAGTTATTGTCTATTGGTAATAACTCGCCTCCGATTTCACCAGCCTAAGCAATTTAGATAGCAATTATGGGATTCATCCTCTTGTAAGCCATGGTTTGCAGATAACGAGGGAATGGATGCCTGTTGTTTTAGGGTTTGCAGAATTTAGGTAGCAAGCTAATCTTCGTTTACAGTCTGACAGTGATCCTCCCATGTAATTCTAACTTTTCACTTTAGCACCACCACAACTATTAAGGCAGATAGAGTGATGCCCAATAAAAAACACACATAGATTAGAATCTTGATTCGAACTCGGAAAACTTCGATCGCATTCACTAGACGTGCATTTTGTTCGGCAAGTGATTTGATTAATGTAGCTGATGAGCTCTGTTCAGAATTCAGTTCAACTATCTTCGCCTGAAGATGACGAACGCGACTGTCCAAATTTGCAAGTCCTTCAGCATCGAATGAAGCAACCGCTGGTGAACTGTCAGCAATCGGCTGATTGTTTGTGTTAGCTTTTGCCGCAGTAAAAAGGCGCTTTGCGCCTTTCACCATGCCCGGTGCGGCTTCTAACACATCTTTCCATGGTACAAACTTCAGCGCGCTAATCCAACCTATCGCCAAAATCACCCCTCCTATTTTTTATATATTAACGGCACTATCAATCATGCCATCAATTATGGAACTGCCAAATAAGATACTCCGATGCAGGTAATTTTTCCAATTTTTATTAAAAATCGCAGTATGTTATTGACCCACAAATTAAAAAAACGTTTCATGCAATTTCGTTTCCTTCGATGGTCTGAAGACAGCACTTCGACATGAGAACGTATTCTGTCAGGAAGCACTAGCTACGGCCATCCTTATCCTTTGGCGTTATACCAAGAGCCAGAGGCCATTGATCACGCGTTAATGATCGTCTAAATGATGAGCGCAGCAATGGAATTTCGGTACGCTATTGCTCGAAAAAACTCAAAATTTAAAAGTCTTGCTTCGAAATTTAGGTGACAACGGAGCGATAGGGGAAGGTATTGATTATTTCTGGCATTGTGGGCAATAAAAACTTGATCGCTGCCCTTGCCGAATCTGCTTGATGGTTGAGTTGCATGCACGGCAAGCCTCGGTCGCGCGGCCATATACCCAGTAGTGCTGCTGGAAATAGCCAGGATTGCCATTACTGTCCACGAAGTCGCGCAGGCTGCTGCCGCCTAACGCAATGGCTTCCGTCAGTGTTTCTTGTATCGTTTTTACCAATCGAGCGCAGCGCGGTCGACTAAGTTTCGCGGCGGTTAGTTGCGGGCGGATACCGGCGCGGAATAGAGCTTCATTGGCGTAGATGTTGCCGACGCCTACTATTAGATGATGATCCATGATGATCAGTTTGATTGCGGCATTGCGTTTGCGTATCGCACGATAAAGATATTCGGCATTAAAGGCATTTTCTAGTGGTTCCACTCCAAGCTTCAGCAACAGTGGATGCTGTGCGGGGTCACCTTCATGCCATAGCACCGCGCCAAAACGGCGCGGGTCACGTAGCCGCATAAGCATTCCGTTTGCCAGCTTTAAATCAAAGTGATCGTGCTTTTCTGCTGCTACGTCCGCAGACAAAATACGCAAGCTGCCGGACATGCCGAGGTGGAGGATGAGCGTGCCGCTATCGCATTTGATTAACAAATATTTGGCACGGCGATACAGTGCGTGAATTATCTGGTTATGCAAGATAGTGGCCAATTGCATGGGGATGGCCCAGCGCAGGTGAGATGTGCGAATGACTACGTCCGCGATGCGTTGCCCGACCAACTGCGGCTCAAGTCCGCGCAGGGTGGTTTCGACTTCGGGTAGTTCAGGCATGATATTTTTCTCTAGTTATTGTCATTTCATGAGTACACATGATTTACTATGAATCAATTAATTTATTGAAAATATACGTATTTGTTTTGTTGGTAAGGTTTCGACTATATACCAAAAAGGAAGATTACAAATTAGTCACCAATTTAAGCTAAAAGCGCTGGCTTTGATGATTTGGCATATTGACTTTGGGACTAGGAAGACATTGCCCTTGTCGCCTTATTTTTTGTCAGCACTGCCAACAACTGCTTTCACGCCTGCCGCTGCGACATCGACAGTCGTACCAACCACCGTGGCGCCGACCTTAACGGTTGTTGCAACCACGGTAACCGCAGCATCAGCGACAGCAACCACTGCACAGCCGTTACAAAGAGTACCAATTAGGGCGAGCAGAAGGTGGGAACGCATAAGGCATTGGACTAAGGCATTGAGCAAATACGGTTGCAAAATGGTTGCATTAAATCAAGTAAGGGCATATTTTTCACATATCAATAGTAGTGTAATTATATGTTTTTACTGAACAGGGTAGTTATTGAATAATTGCAATTCCATTTCTTCATTATGCTGTCTATGAAGAGGCAGTCTTCTCTTCACTTGCAGGGAAGATAGCAAATTAATCTGCGTAACTACAGCAACATAACCTGAAATATTTTCTAATTAATTGATATTAAAAATATTTATCGAAATATACCGTCAATTGCTTTTGCAGGGTGTCAAAGATGAAGAATTCAGCGAGAGTATTCTTCAGTTGCTGAAACGTATTCATGAGGTCGTTTTTCAAAATGCTCGCGCGAACGCACGCGCGGGTGAAACTCCGTAAGTTTGTTAACAATTAAGTGTGCATAACGGTTCCCTGATTTTATTGAGAGTAAAAAAACTACGTCCTATGGACGTGGTCATCATCTGATTGGCTTTGCCTGTCAGTGGATCTGTCCATACAGTTATCTTTCGGAGTGTTGTCCCCACAACACTTAACTAAAGGAAAAGGTATGAGCAGGTTTCAAGAGCATCGCACGTTATATAGCATTGTCAATATCATTTGGTATGGGTTCCGAAATACAGATTTCGGATACCTCAATGGCCGGTAGGTCGAGAGGTCTATAAATGCTTGATGATATTCAGCCAGCAGTTAAGGTGCGAAGTGGAATTGAATGTGCAGGCGGGTCATGTACACTTGTTGATAAAGGTGCCACCGAAATTATCGGTATCGGGCTTGATGGGCATATCGAGAGGTCGGACAACGATAAAGTTGTTCAGCATATTTCCGTTTCTCAAGAAACGGCCCTATTGGGGCAATCATTTCTGGGCGAAGGGCTACTGTGTTGACACGGTGTGACTGCACGGAAAAGATGATACAAAAGTACAAAAGTACGTGCGGTTACAAGAGAAGGAAGAGCAGCATCATGAGCAATTGCAACTGGAACCTGGCAGAGCGCCTTCTCGGAAGGCGCGATAGGTGTGCCCTTTGGGGGGCATTGGACAATACCACGTTCTACGAACGTGGTATGTTTACTTTCCTCTCTAGGAGAGAAAGATAGTTTCAACAGGTAATTGCGACAGAGCCATTCCTAATGATTTTTTCTAACTGCTTGGAATTTTTCGCGGGCACGGTCACGCTGTGCAGGCGTCAATTTGCTCCATTTATCCAGTCTGTTATGCAAGCGTTGTTTCTGCACTGCATCAAGCTGTGGGTAGCGCTTCGCTAAATTGATGAGACGTTGCCGCTGCGGGATTTGCAGTGTATTCCATTCCTTAGAGAGCGGTGCTAGTGCCTCTTGTTGCGCTGGGGTTAGACTCTCCCATTCCTGTGCCCCAGCTATAGCTGGCAGACACAAAAGTACGGCGACGCTAAATGCGAACAGGTGATGGCGGATCAAGTACATGATTTGCATTAGTCAACGTAAAAGCGTATGGGCAAATCACCAGTCAGAATGGCGATATCCACATCAGCTATATCGGATTTTGCATTTTTATTCCAATAAACTGTAGCGCTGAACAGAATAGTCGCGACCAGCAAAGTGGTAGCCCACCAGCGCGACTTGTGTCGCGCGCCGAAAGCATGCCATATAACATGCCCAGCCCGGGCGGAAACCGGCTCCCCGCAACATGCATCATGGCGTGCCAAGGCTTGTTTTCGTGCGTGGTGCAGACGTGTCAGTGTGGGTCGTTCGAGCTGAGCGACAGAGTGGTTAAGCAATTGTTTGATATTTTCATGGCTTAGCTCCTCTTCTTTCATGGCAAGTGAACTCCTTTTTTACTTAAAATGGCTGCGAGGCTATGGGTAGCGCGTGAGCAGTGTGTTTTGACGCTACCTTCCGTGCAACCCATGATCGCAGCTGTTTCTGTCGTATCCATATCTTCCCAGTAACGCAACAGAAAGGCCTCACGTTGACGAGCTGGGAGAATAATTAATGCTTCTTCAATCAGAGCAATAAGTTGGGATTGCTCAAATGATGCGTCAGGAGCAAGACTTTGGCTGTTGTTGTCTTCATCCTGAAGGCTATCCAGTGGCTCATAATCCGCTTCTTCATGTTGTGGAACTAGCGAGGACATCAGAGAAACCCACTTGGAACGCACTTTTTGTCTTCGGCAATGGTCGCGAATGGTGTTTTGCAGGATACGCTGAAATAACATGGGCAATTCATGTTCGGGCTTACTGCCATATTTTTCAGCAAGTTTAAGCATGGAGTCCTGTACGATATCTAGCGCTACATTTTCGTCGCGTATTGCAAATAACGCCTGCTTGTATGCGCGACGCTCGGTTTCTGCGAGAAATTTGGAAAGTTCGTCGTGGCTGGCCAGTTTGAAATGCTCCCCTAATGGGTGGGTAACTACTGGGTAACATTGAAAATTCAAGGGTTACCAAAATTCCAAATTTGAGATGCGAAAAAATTATACGGCGCCACATGTCGTTTGTATATACGGGCAAGTATATTTATGAGCAACATTGCAATTAGGATAATGCTGGCAATTCTTAATAGGTGCCTACTAAATTAATGAGTGTTGAATACTAACAAATTTAACCACAAATCAATAGATAATTTTTAATCCAGCCCTAGCGTAGGGGTTGACCAAAATGCGGCTAACCTTTATCTTGCACGGTTCTTTAATTATTGTTTGCTAAGGTAGTTTGACATGGAACTGACGGGCGCGGAAATAACTATTAGGTGTTTGCAGGAAGAGGGGGCTGAATATGTGTTCGGGTACCCGGGCGGTGCAGTCTTGCACATTTATGATGCGTTGTTCACTCAAGATCAGGTTAAACATATATTAGTTCGTCACGAGCAAGCTGCAGTACATGCTGCCGACGGGTACGCACGTTCCACTGACAAGGTCGGGGTCGCGTTAGTTACCTCTGGCCCCGGCGTGACTAATGCAGTCACTGGCATTGCTACTGCCTATATGGATTCGATTCCAATGGTAATCATCAGTGGCCAAGTGCCGACATATGCCATCGGCGAAGATGCTTTTCAGGAGGTGGATACTGTTGGCATAACGCGGCCTTGCGTGAAACATAATTTCCTAGTCAAAGATGTTAAGGAAATCGCCAGCACCATTAAGAAGGCATTTTATCTAGCAACAAGCGGCCGTCCTGGGCCAGTATTGGTGGATATTCCGAAAGATATATCCAGTCAAAAGACGGAGTTCAGCTATCCATCATCGGTGAATATCCGCTCTTATAATCCGGCTCAGCATAGTGACCCGGAGCAGGTTAAGCTTGCCGTGCAGTTGCTGCTAGCAGCCAAAAGGCCGATGATTTATGCGGGCGGCGGCGTGATCCTTGCTGATGCGTCCAAGCAATTGACTGAGCTGGTGCATTTGTTGGGTTTTCCTTGTACCAACACCTTGATGGGTTTGGGTGGCTACCCGGCGACAGACAAACAATTTGTTGGAATGTTAGGCATGCATGGCACGTACGAGGCAAACATGGGAATGCAGTATTGTGATGTATTGCTGGCCGTGGGAGCACGCTTTGATGATCGAGTGGTTGGCAATGTTGAGCACTTTAATCAGGAAAAGCGCAAGATCATTCACATCGACATTGATCCTTCCTCAATTTCCAAGCGGGTGAAGGTGGATTTACCTATCGTCGGCGATGTGGCACACGTGTTGGGCGACCTGCTAGCAGAATTGCACGGTAGAAAGGAAAGGCCCGATCAGCAGGCGATTGCGCCGTGGTGGGCGCAAATTAAGGAATGGCGCGGCAAAAATAGCTTAGTTTACAAAAATTCGGATGAGATAATTAAGCCACAGTTCGTGATCGAGAAACTTTATGAAGTTACCCAGGGCGATGCCTTCATCACCTCCGATGTCGGGCAGCATCAGATGTGGGCGGCGCAATACTACAAATTCGATAAACCGCGTCGCTGGATTAACTCCGGCGGGCTGGGCACAATGGGCTTCGGTTTACCCGCTGCAATGGGCGTGCAACTTGCTCACCCAGGCGCACATGTGGCTTGCGTTACCGGTGAAGGCAGTATTCAAATGTGTATTCAGGAGCTCTCCACCTGCAAACAGTTTCAATTGCCACTCAAAATTATCATGCTGAATAATCGTTATTTAGGGATGGTGCGCCAGTGGCAGCAGTTTTTCCATGGCAACCGTTATGCCGAATCCTATATGGATGCACTACCCGATTTTGTGAAGCTGGCAGAAGCTTATGGTCATGTTGGTATACGAATTGAGAAGCCATCGGATGTGGAACCTGCATTGAAAGAAGCATTTGGGCGAAAGCAACAGCTTGTATTCATGGATTTCATAACAGACCAGACTGAAAACGTGTTTCCTATGGTGCAGGGTGGCAAGGGTTTGTCTGAAGTGATTCTGGCGGAGGATTTATAATGCGGCATATTATTTCCCTGTTGATGGAAAATGAGGCGGGTGCCTTATCGCGTGTTTCCGGATTGTTTTCAGCGCGCGGCTACAACATCGAGTCACTTACTGTAGCGCCCACAGAAGATGCCACCCTGTCCCGCATGACTATAGTAACCAGTGGTTCTGACGAAGTGATCGAGCAGATTTACAAGCAGCTTAACAAGCTAATTGAAGTGGTCGCGGTGATGGATCTGAGCGAAGGCGAACATCTGGAGCGAGAGTTAATGTTGGTGAAGGTACGTGCGGTGGGTGCGGTGCGTGAGGAGATGAAGCGCATGACAGATATTTTCCGTGGGTGCATCATTGATGTGTCTGACAAAACTTACACCATTGAATTAACCGGCACCGGTCACAAGCTGGAAAGCTTCTTGCAAGCTATAGATCGCAGCCTAATTCTAGAAACCGTGCGAACTGGCGCGTCTGGTATCGGGCGCGGCGATCGCATTTTAAAACTTTAATTTTTTAATTTTATGATTATTTAAAGAGGCTAACATGAAAGTTTATTATGACAAAGATGCAGACCTGTCTCTAATCAAAGGCAAAGAAGTGGCCATTATCGGTTACGGCTCACAAGGCCATGCTCATGCTTTGAATTTAAAGGAATCTGGTGTCAATGTGACCGTCGGCCTGCGTAAAAGTGGCGCTTCCTGGAAGAAAGCTGAAGCGGCTGGACATAAGGTTATGGAAGTCGCGACGGCGGTGAAGGGTGCAGATGTGGTCATGATGCTCTTGCCTGATGAGAATATCCCTGATGTTTATAACGCTGAAGTTGCGCCAAATATGAAGGCGAGCGCTGCTTTGGCGTTCGCTCACGGCTTTAATATTCATTATAACCAAGTCATCCCACGTGCCGATTTGGACGTAATTATGATAGCGCCAAAAGGCCCGGGGCACACAGTTCGCTCCGAATATTTGAAAGGCGGCGGTGTGCCATCATTGATTGCTGTGTACCAGGACAAGTCCGGCAACGCCAAAAATATCGCTCTATCTTACGCTGCAGCCATTGGTGGTACTAAAGGAGGGGTGATCGAGACTGATTTCCGTGAAGAAACGGAAACAGATCTATTTGGCGAGCAGGCCGTATTGTGTGGCGGTGCCGTGGAGTTGGTGAAGGCCGGTTTTGAAACTCTGGTGGAAGCTGGCTACGCGCCGGAAATGGCTTATTTCGAGTGCTTGCATGAATTGAAGTTAATCGTCGATTTGATGTACGAAGGCGGCATCGCTAATATGAACTATTCCATTTCAAATAATGCAGAATATGGTGAATACGTCACCGGCCCTAAGATTGTTACCGATAATACCAAAGAGGCCATGCGTAACTGTTTGAAAGATATCCAGAGTGGCAAGTATGCCAAACAGTTTATCTTGGAAGGTCGTACCAACTACCCGGAGATGACTGCTCGTCGTCGTCTTAACGCCAAGCATCCGATAGAAATAGTGGGCGCCCAACTGCGTGCCATGATGCCTTGGATCAGCAAAAATAAGCTGGTTGACCAAAGCAAGAACTAGGGATGGTGGGGCTGGGATTGAGAGTTTGAAAAGTAAGTGTTGAATTACTCTCAATCCTGAGCTACTCCTTTTGGGTTCTTCAATCCCTGCATCTAAATATCCACCCTTCATTTCTCCCTTCAAATGCCTAATTACCCCCACCCAATCATTGCCCGCGAGGGTTGGCCATTCTTGGCCATCACCGTATTCATCGCAAGTTTGGTATCATATTTGGACGGGGGTGTGTGGTCGCTCCTGTTTTGGTTAGTGGCGCTGTTTGTACTGCAATTTTTCCGCGATCCACCGCGTGAAATCCCTCAAGATGCAGACGCAGTGTTGTCACCAGCTGATGGTCGCATTGTCGCGGTGGAGCGCACGCAGGATCCCTATGTGCAGCGCGATGCCATCAAGATAAGCGTATTCATGAATGTATTTAATGTGCATTCCAATCGCAGCCCCATAGATGGCTTGGTGAAGCGCATCCAATATTTCCCTGGCAAGTTTGTGAATGCTGATCTGGCTAAGGCTTCGCTGGAAAATGAGCGAAATGCCTTATGGATTAAAAGGGCTGACGGGCAAGATGTAACCAGTGTGCAGGTGGCCGGCTTAATCGCACGACGTATACTCTGTTACGTAAAGGAAGGTAATCATCTGACACGTGGCCAGCGATATGGCTTCATCCGCTTCGGCTCGCGCGTGGATGTGTACCTGCCACTGACGGCTACCGTAAAAGTGGCTATTGGTGATAAAGTACATGCAACTACTACGATATTGGCGGTTTTGGCCAAGAGCTAAATGCCAATATGATGAGAGTCTTTCAAAATCATGATTGACCTGAATGACAGAAAGCCGATGAATCTGCGCAGGCGCAGTATCTACCTGCTACCCAACTTATTGACTACGGCGGCGCTGTTTGCCGGTTTTTACTCCATCGTGCAGGCAATGAATAGCAAGTTTGAGTTTGCTGCCGTCGCAATTTTTATTGCTATGGTGCTAGATGGTCTGGATGGTCGCGTGGCGCGACTGACCCGCACCCAAAGTGAATTTGGAGCAGAATACGATAGTCTGTCCGACATGGTGTCATTCGGTGTGGCGCCCTCTTTGCTGATATATGAATGGGCGTTTAAGGACTTAGGTAAATTGGGTTGGTTCGCGGCATTTATTTATTGCGCTGGCACGGCATTACGGCTGGCACGTTTCAACGCTAATATTGAAACGGTAGATAAGCGATTTTTTCAAGGCCTCCCCAGCCCTGCTGCTGCTGCGGTGATCGCGGGCTTCGTTTGGGTGGTGCTGGATAATCATTATAGTGGTCAAGAGGCACGTTGGTATGCTGTCGCCATCACGGTGTTTGCCGGCTTAAGTATGGTGAGTAACGTGCGCTTCTACAGTTTCAAAGATTTCAATATGCGCAAGAGCGTGCCGTTTATCGTCATTATCTTGGTCGCGTTATTTTTTATACTGATTTCCAGCTATCCACCCGGAGTATTGTTTGTGCTTTTCTTATGCTATGCCCTATCTGGTTATGTACTGTGGTTGCTCAGTTTTCGAAAGAAAACTTCCAATCCTCACACGTAGTGGATCACAAAAGAGAGTATGTGGCAGAGGGTGTAAGCACGGTGCATTTTGTTGTTCGGAGTGGTACTGAACGCCAGAACTTATATCCATCGTTGATTCAATTTAAGATTCATTCCTCGGTGGAAATACGATAACCCTTCAGGTTCATTTAATGTTGGAAGAGGCTGTTAGTTGGGAATTTTAGGTAAGCTTGGTAGAATGCCGAGACTTTTTGAACTTTAACCAGAGCAGGAGAGTTACATGTCTAATATCGAACAACGCGTTAAGAAAATTGTTGCTGAACAACTCGGTGTAAATGAGACTGAAGTGAAGAATGAGTCCTCGTTTGTTAATGATCTGGGTGCTGATTCATTGGATACCGTTGAGCTGGTGATGGCGCTGGAAGAAGAGTTCGAGTGTGAAATTCCAGACGAGGACGCTGAAAAAATCACTACAGTGCAACAGGCAGTCGATTACGTTAACGATCATCCCAAGTAATTCATTCTTTCGCGTTTCCCTTAAATAACGGAGTTCGGTTTGGCAAAACGCAGAGTCGTCATTACTGGCTTGGGTATTGTTTCGCCTGTTGGTACAGGAATTACCCAAGCTTGGCAAAATATCATCGATGGCAAATCGGGCATTACCCGCATTACCCGCTTTGATGCCAGCCTGTTTACATCGCAGATTGCCGGTGAGGTGAAAGGGTTTGATGTGAACCAATACCTCTCGGCCAAGGATGCTCGACGTATGAATGTATTTATCCATTACGGCCTAGCCGCTGGTATGGAGGCAATTAAAGACGCCGGGATCGAGGTAACTGAACAAAATGCCGAACGCATCGGTGTCAATATTGGATCTGGTATGGGCGGGCTGCCGATGATTGAAGATAGTCATAACGACTATCTGGCGGCGGGTCCACGCAAGATCTCACCATTTTTTATTCCGGGTACAATTATTAACATGATTTCTGGCAATCTGTCCATCATGTATGGCTTTAAAGGACCTAATTTATCCATGGTGACAGCCTGTTCCACCGCCACTCATTGCATAGGCGAGTCTGCCCGATTGGTCGAATATGGTGATGCAGACATTATGATCGCGGGTGGCTCTGAAGGGACAATTTGTGCGCTTGCGTTAGGGGGTTTTTCATCTGCACGAGCGCTTTCCACTCGCAATGACGATCCTGCTACCGCTAGCCGTCCATGGGACAAAGGGCGCGATGGATTTGTGCTGGGAGAAGGTGCTGGGGTTTTAGTGCTGGAAGAATATGAACATGCCAAATCTCGTGGTGCAAAAATTTATGCCGAAGTGGCAGGTTATGGCATGAGTGCCGATGCATACCATATGACCGCACCGCGCGAGGATGGCGAGGGTGCCGCGCGCTGTATGAGTAATGCCTTGCGCAATGCCGGCCTTAATGTGGATCAGGTGGATTATATCAATGCGCATGGCACTTCCACCCCGCTAGGCGATTTGGCTGAAACCATGGCAATGAAGCGTTGCCTTGGCGAACATGCGAAGATGGTCAAGGTCAGCTCCACCAAATCAATGACAGGACATTTACTGGGGGCTGCGGGCGGCGTGGAGGCTATATTTTCAGCACTTAGCATTTACCATCAGATTGCCCCACCTACCATAAATATTTTTGAGCAGGATGAGGCGTGTGATATGGATTATGTGCCCAATATTGCGCGCAACATGACGATTAATGTCGCCATGTCCAACTCATTCGGCTTTGGCGGTACCAATGCTACTTTGGTGTTCCGTAAGGTTTAAAACGCTTGCACATCTCAAGGAGCTACATGCTGATCAATGGCGTGCCTGGAGATCAGATTAAAACTCATGATCGCGGCTTGCTGTATGGGGATGGCGTATTCCGCACGCTGCGTGTGCTCGGTGGATGCATACAGTGTTGGCCGCGTCATTATCGTAAGTTGCAACAGGATTGCGTTGCATTGCGCATCACTTGTCCAGAAGCGGCGCTGCTGTTTGAGGAATTGCGGCATTTGATTGAGCAGCGGTCTGATGGTGTGGCCAAAATAATAATCACGCGTGGCGAACAAACGGCTCGTGGCTATGCCCCAGTCGAAAACATGATTTCAACACGCATCTTGTCTCTGGCTCCTTCACTAGATTGTCCAGATAGAAATTATTCGCACGGTGTCAAGCTTAGAGTATGTGATTTACGCTTGGCTCATCAACCAAAACTGGCTGGTATTAAGCACCTTAACCGTTTGGAAAATGTTCTAGCTGCTGCGGAATGTAGTGACCCGGACATCGCAGAGGGTCTGTTGCTGGATAATTTTGGCAATGTGATTGAAGGTGTGCGCAGCAATTTGTTCATGATCCGGAACGGTGAATTGCTCACACCGAATTTGTCCAACTGCGGTGTGGCCGGTATACAGCGTGAACGCGTGATAGAGTGGGCTGCCAAGCATGGTGTGCCGTGCTGGGTCAGACAGTTTGGGTTGGCGGAATTGCTTGTTGCTGATGAAGTTTTTTTGGTGAATAGTTTGATTGGATTGTGGCCGGTGCGTGAGTTGTCAGGCAAAGACTGGAGCCATCACCCGATTTCCATGCGAGTGCAGGAATGGTTGAACTGTGCGCACGATTAAACGTTTGTTGCTCATGGTGTTACTTTTGGCCATGCTGCTGGCCAGTACTATTGGCTATTATGTTATTCGACCATTGACCTTTTCCACGCTTCCCTTGGAATTTACCCTCAGTCAGGGCAGTAGCCTGAAGGCTGCGGCGCGGCAGATGCAGCAGGCTGGCGCGTTGCCAAACGATTGGATGTTTGTCTGGTTGGCGCGCATACTGGGCAAATCTGCACAGATACAGGCTGGTAACTATGAGCTGGAAACTGCAGTCACGATGTTGCAATTGTTAGCTATCGTGACAGAAGGGCAGGCCACCCAGAGTGAATTCAGCATAATTGAAGGTTGGACGTTCAATCAATTCCGCGCAGCATTGAATACCAATCCAGCCATTCGGCATGATAGTGTGACCTTGTCCGAAGCAGAGATTCTGCGACGTATCGGCGCAACGGAGGCGTATGCGGAAGGGCAATTTTTCCCTGATACCTATTATTTCGTTAAAGGCACTAGTGATCTCGCTTTGTTGAAGCGCGCCTACAAGACAATGCAATTGCACCTGCAGGAAAGTTGGCAAGAACGTGCGCCTGACTTGCCTCTTAAGTCAACCTATGAGGCGTTGATTCTGGCCTCCATTGTGGAAAAAGAAACAGGGCAGGCAAGTGATCGCGGCATGATAGCGGCCGTATTTATCAACCGTCTACGCAAGGGCATGCCGCTGCAAACTGATCCAACCGTAATTTATGGGTTGGGAGAGCATTTCGACGGCAATTTGCGCAAGCGCGATTTGCTGGCTGATACATCTTACAATACCTATACTCGCGCAGGCATGCCACCCACTCCGATTGCACTGCCAGGGCTAGCTTCGATACAAGCAACGCTTCATCCAGCTTCGACCGATGCACTGTATTTCGTAGCGCGCGGGAATGGAAGTTCACAATTTTCAAATACATTAAATGAACACAATAATGCAGTGAATCGTTATCAAAAATAATTTCGTGGTTAATACGCTTCCTCTAATCCATGTTTTCACCATGAATCTAACTTTCTATACATCGCAGTAGCAGCCACCATCATTTTTTGGCTAACATACACTGGTGCAATCGTATACAATTCCGCGCTATTTTATATTGAGCGAAAACTGACCACGTAATGCTGGAAATTAGCAATCTTGCTTGTAGTCGCGGAGATCATCTGCTATTTTCTGACCTGAATTTTTCTCTGTCATCCGGCGAGTTGTTGCAGGTGCAGGGTGCCAATGGCAGCGGCAAGACCAGTCTGCTGCGTACTCTATGTGGTTTTATAATGCCTGATGCGGGAGAGATCCGTTGGCGCGGACAGAACATCCGTGAGCTGGGTGATCAATTTTATGCCGAGATGATTTATCTTGGCCATTTGAATGCCATCAAGGACGAACTGAATGCGCTGGAGAACTTGCGCATTGTTGCAGGACTGGCTGGCTGCAAGGTGGATGACAAACAGGTAATTGTTGCGTTACGTCGTCTGGGTTTACGCGGACGGGAAACTTTGCCGGTCAAAGTGCTGTCTCAAGGGCAGCGTCGGCGTGTGGCGTTGGCGCGCTTGTTACTTTGTAATGCCTCTTTATGGATACTGGATGAGCCGCTCACTGCTCTAGACGTAGGCGCGGTTGAGTTGATGCAGGAATTGATAAGCGAGCATCTGGTGAATAACGGTATGGTGATCTACACAACTCATCAGCCGCTGGAAGTGGTGGGGGTTGTAACGCGGCAGCTTGCGCTGTCATGAATAAGTTGTCGCTGATTGGTTTGTTGAGCCTAGTGATTCGCCGTGATCTGGTTCTGGCCATGCGGCGCCGTGCTGATGTGGTGACGACACTGATTTTCTTCGTCATAGTAGTCAGTCTATTTCCCTTAGGTGTGGGTCCCGAAATGGATATGTTGCGCAAAATGGCTCCCGGCGTGATTTGGGTAGCGGCTTTGCTAGCTTCAATGCTATCACTGGGTCGCATGTTCTCGGCGGATCATCTGGACGGTACTCTGGAGCAGATGCTGCTGGTACCGCAGTCGCTGTCGGTACTTGTATTAGCTAAGATTTTGGCGCACTGGATGGTCTCCGGTTTACCGTTGGTAATTATGGCTCCGGTTCTGGGCTTGCAGTTTGATATGACGGCGCAGGCAATAGGGGTATTGATCTTTGCACTAATGCTTGGCACGCCGATACTCAGTATGATAGGTGCGGTCGGTGCGGCGCTGACGCTTGGGTTGCGCGGCGGCGGGGCGCTGGTGTCGCTACTGGTGTTGCCATTGTGCATCCCAGTGTTGATTTTTGGGGCAGGGGCAGTGGAGGCTATTGTAAGCGGCACAAGTGTGAGTTCCCATTTATCGTTGCTAGGCGCGCTACTGGTGATGGCATTGGCATTTACACCATGGGTTACGGCTCTCGCTCTGCGTATTTCGATGGAATAAAGCACATCGTGTATTTTTAATTGAGTAGATATTGGCTATAAACTGGTTTAAATATTCCTCGCCGAGCTCCTTTTATAGGGCGGCCGGCAAGATGGTGCCGTGGTTCGCATGGTCTGCCGCAATTATGTTTGTTGTGGGTCTTTATATTAGTTTTTTTGTGGCACCGACTGATATCCAGCAAAGCGAAGCTTATCGCATCATGTTCATACATGTACCTGCTTCAATCCTGTCCATGTTTATTTATCTGGTCATGGCAGGTTATGCCGCGCTAGGACTGATTTTTAATACGCGCTTGTCGTCCATGATGGCTTCTGCGCTGGCACCTACTGGCGCGCTGCTTGCCTTTCTTTCGTTATGGACTGGCGCGTTGTGGGGCAAACCGATGTGGGGTGCATGGTGGGTATGGGATGCGCGACTGACTTCTGAGCTCATCTTACTATTTCTTTATCTTGGCTTTATCGCTTTGCATGCGTCGATTGATGATCCTCGTCGTGCCGACCGTGCCAGCGCACTACTCGCCATAATAGGCTCGGTCAATGTTCCTATCATCTATTTTTCAGTGCAATGGTGGAACACCTTGCATCAAGGAGCTTCAGTCAAATTCACCGGCACTAGCATGCATGTGGCTATGCAGCAGGGAATGTACACCATGATGCTAGCGGTCTGGCTATATGCCATTGCGGTTTCTTTACTACGTGTGCGTAGTATCATTTTAGAGCGTGAAAGCAAGACCCAGTGGGTATCTGAGCTCGTGGAGGTTAAACGATGAACTGGGGTGAATTTTTTGCCATGAATGGCTATGCTTGGTATATATGGGGTTCGTTTGGCATGGCACTTCTGATATTTATTGTTGAAATTGTGATGGTGCGCCACAGAAGAACGCTTATCTTGCAGCAATTGCACCTGATGGGTAATGCAGAAGATGTATGACGTAATGTTTCAAAGCCAGATTTGTCAACTATCCTGATCGTTTAATCAGTTCGTCCGATGATTGCGAAAAATTCTTCGAATTGGACAAAAATGACTATCTCTACGAACACAAACGTGGAGCACTCATTTACCCGATGGAACAAAACGTTACAAAACCAACTCGAAGCAACCGAAGCCGTGTCAATTCATAAAAATATTTAAACTGAAATAATATTGATATTGGAAATAAAATAACATGAAACCGCGTCAGAGAAAATTTGTATATATAATTCTTGCTCTCGTTGCCTTGGCTACTGCTACAGGGTTAGTGTTATATGCACTGACGAATAACATCAGCTTGTACTTTACCCCGACCCAAGTGTTTAACAAAGAGGCGCCACAGGGGCGCGGTTTTCGCATGGGCGGATTGGTTGTTGTAGACAGTGTCAAGCGACAGGCAGATGGTTTGACAGTACATTTCAACATAACCGATACCGCCAAGAGTATGCCGGTTGTGTACAAGGGCTTCTTGCCCGATCTCTTCAAGGAAGGAAAAGGGGTAGTGGTACATGGCAAGATTGAGGCTGGGGGCGTGTTCCGCGCGGATGAGGTGCTGGCCAAGCATGATGAAAACTACGTAGCTCCGGAAGCTGCATATGCTATGAAGCAGGCCGCTAAAAAGCCGTCTACGGTGAACGCCGCATCATCCGTTAGCGCACCTGCTACAAAATAGTCCAATAATTACAGCTTAATTTTCAGGAACTATTGGTCATGCACGGTCGCTGCCCTGCACGCTCTAAAATCCTTCGAGTGCAGGGCAGCGACCGTGCACATCGTTCCACTTGGCAAATGATTTTTGCTTGTTTTGTGAATATGTCACGCCATGAATTTTAAGCCACTGTTTGCTAACATTAATATGTATATTTAGATATGTGCCGATTTGTATTATTTGAAGCGTACATATCCGGTTAGCACCCTCAGTGCACTGAACTGAACTGTATTGATGCCGGCCAGAGGGTCTAATGCAACTGCATGAGCCGTCAATGCGCCTTATACGCACCTGTGTGCGTTAACCGGGCAAGCATGGATATTAAAATTAAACCCCTGTTTGCAGGGGTTTAATTTTAATACTTCACAAAATAGTCGCGGGTGTTTTCAGAACGGTATGTCGTCATCGAAGTTATCGAAACCACCGCTCTTGGCTGGTGCTGGTTTGCTGGTAGCAGGCGCACCAGTTGGTGAAGATGCAGCTGAATTATCCACCATGTCAAAATTACCGCTGCTAGATTTACTGGACAGCATCTGCATTTCATTGACAATGATATCGGTGGTATAGCGGTCCTTGCCTTCTTTGTCCTGCCATTTACGCGTAGCAAGCTTGCCTTCAACGTAAATCATCGAACCTTTCTTCAGATACTCTCCGGCAATTTCTGCCAGGCGACGGTAGAAAGTCAAGTTATGCCATTCTGTTTTTTCTTGTTTCTCGCCGCTTTTGTCTTTCCAGTTTTCTGAGGTAGCCAACGTGGCATTGGTTACTGCTTCGCCATTTGGCATGTAACGCGTTTCCGGATCTTTGCCCAGCCGTCCTACTAAAATTACTTTGTTTACCGACATGTCATTCTCCTTTCACTAAATTTTCTACTGCGACTTCGTCAAAGCCACTCATATCTACTTTTAGACAAGCCATACATTCGGCTGGTACCACCATTACTTCGCGCACCCCATTTAATTGGGCCAAGTTTTGTTGTAATTCAGCGCCCGCGCGCCCATCCATTTCAGGCAACGGGTACATTTTGGTACGCACCGCTGCAGGCGGTTGCATGGTGCTGGCAACTAGCAGCCACAGCAATAACAAACCTACTGCAAATACAAACACAGCATTGCCGCCAAAATATTGCATCAGAAAACCGCCCACAATCGCACCGAGAAATGCGCCGAGAAATTGCACGCTGCTATATACGCCCATCGCTGTACCCTTGGCCGCCAGCGGGGCGATCTTACTGATCATTGAAGGCAATGTCGCCTCCAATACGTTAAATGCGGTGAAGAACAGCAACAGCGACAGCATCACACCCCATACACTGTTCTGCATCAACATTAATGATAATTGCCCTAGCGCTGCCAGTGCAATCGAGCCCATAAACACTTGCTTCATCTTTGCTTTTTTCTCGGCGACAATGATGGGCGGCACCATCAACATGAGGGCTAGCAACATTACCGGCAGATATACTTGCCAATGTTGTGCAATCTCCATTCCATTATTTTTCAGTACGAATGGCACTTGCATGAATACCGACATTAAAATCGCATGCAAGGAAAAAATACCGAAATCGAGTCGCAGCAAATCTTTGTTGCGCAGCACTTCGCCAAATCGCTTGCTGCTGGCACCGGAACCAGAATGGAAGCGCGTGATGGCCGGATTTGGAATTACAAAGGCCACAAACAGCATGGCCAGAAGCGCCAATACGCCAGTTAGTGCAAAAATTCCAGGCACGTCTATCGCTTGATACAACATCGGTGCCAGCACCAGTGATATCGCAAATGTAATACCAATGGTGATGCCTATCATCGCCATCGCCTTGGTGCGGACTTCCTCGCGCGTGAGGTCGGCGGTTAGCGCCATGACTGCAGCATTGATTGCTCCCGCGCCCTGGATCGCACGCCCGGCGATGACCCAATAGATGTTATCCGCCGAAGCTGCGATGAAACTGCCGATAGCAAATAGAAGAAGCCCGGCATAGATCACCGGTTTGCGCCCGTAATGGTCGGACATCCAGCCAGCTGGAATCTGCAATACAGCCTGGGTCAAACCGTAAGCACCGAGGGCAATGCCAATCAGGACGTGATTTTCACCGCCGGGTAGTCGCTCGGCGGCATACAGTGCAAATACCGGCAGAATGATGAACAGCCCCAGCATGCGCAAACCATAAATACCGGCTAAGCCCATGCTGGCGCGGCGCTCAAGTCGAGTCATTGAATCAGGCTTGTGTTCCATATGAAGTATTGAAAGCGCGAAAAATCGCGTATATTAGCAGGTTTAGCGCAACCTACGGTAACCGGTATGGACAGTATCAAAATACGTGGCGCACGCACGCACAATTTGAAAAACATCAGCCTTGATTTGCCGCGCAACCAACTGGTGGTTATTACCGGACTGTCGGGTTCCGGCAAGTCTTCCCTCGCCTTCGATACTTTATATGCTGAGGGGCAACGACGCTATGTCGAGTCACTTTCTGCTTACGCGCGCCAGTTTTTGCAATTAATGGCAAAGCCGGATGTTGATTTGATCGAGGGCTTGTCACCTGCTATTGCCATTGAGCAAAAAGCCACCTCGCATAACCCGCGCTCCACCGTTGGTACGGTGACGGAAATTCACGACTACCTGCGCCTGCTGTTTGCGCGCGCGGGTGCCCCTTATTGCCCGCAGCATGACCTAGTGTTACAGGCCCAAAGCGTTGGGCAGATGGTGGATCATGTGCTGCAACTGCCGCAAGACACGCGCATTATGATTCTTTCGCCATTGGTCATTGAGCGCAAAGGTGAACAAGTCGATTTGTTTGACGAGTTGCGTGCGCAAGGTTTTATGCGGCTACGCGTAAACGGCACTGTGCATGAGATAGACAAGCTGCCTACGCTGGCAAAAAACAAGAAACATACTGTTGAGATTGTAGTGGATCGGCTAAAGGCCAACGCAGACAACCAGCAACGCTTGGCAGAATCATTCGAGACTGCATTGCGCCATGCCGACGGGCGTGCATTGGCAGTGGAGATGGACAGTGGCAAAGAGCATCTGTTCTCAGCAAAATTTGCCTGCCCAATCTGCAATTATTCATTGCCCGAGCTGGAGCCTCGCTTGTTCTCATTCAACAATCCGATGGGTGCCTGCCCTAAATGCGACGGGTTGGGCAGCACCAGTTTCTTCGATCCAAAACGAATTGTGGCTTTCCCACAATTGTCATTAAGCTCTGGGGCAATAAAAGGTTGGGATCGACGCAACCAGTTTTATTACCAGATGCTGGACAGCTTGGCCAAGTATTACGATTTTGATCTGGAACGTCCGTTCGAAAGCCTGCCGGAAAAAATACAGGAGATTGTTTTGTACGGCAGCGGCAAGGAAGAAATCCCATTCAGCTATTTCAACGAGCGCGGTAAACCCACACTACGCGAGCATGCATTTGAAGGCATTATAAATAATTTTGAGCGGCGTTATAAGGAAAGCACGTCACCTGCCGTGCGCGAGGAGCTCGCGAAATATCTCAATACCTGCGTCTGTCCTGAATGCAAGGGCACGCGCCTGCGCTTGGAGGCCCGCAACGTACGCATCACGGACCATGCCATTTACGAACTAAGTGCATTACCTTTGAAGCAGGCACTCACATTTTTCCAACAGGTGAAGCTACCAGGTCACAAGCAGGCCATCGCGGAAAGAATCGTGCATGAAATTGCCAGCCGCCTTACTTTTCTGAACAACGTTGGCCTGGAATATCTGTCATTAGATCGTTCGGCAGAGACCCTGTCTGGTGGCGAATCACAGCGCATCCGCCTAGCTTCGCAAATTGGCTCCGGTCTGACTGGGGTAATGTATGTATTAGACGAGCCTTCCATCGGCCTGCATCAGCGTGACAATGATCGCTTGCTGGGTACGCTGAAACGCCTGCGCGACATGGGCAACAGTGTAATCGTGGTAGAGCATGATGCAGATGCCATCCATGCTGCCGACCACGTGGTGGACATGGGTCCGGGTGCGGGTGAGCATGGGGGCATGATCGTCGCGCAAGGCACGCCGCAAGAAGTGTGCGCCAATCTGCAATCGCTGACGGGTGATTATCTTTCCGGTCGGCGCAACATCGAAGCACCTAAAAAATATCTCCTCCCCGATCCGGAACGTAGGCTGCAAATTCAAGGCGCATGCGGTAATAACTTGAAACAAGTAACGCTTAACTTGCCTGTTGGTCTGCTGGTATGCGTAACAGGCGTGTCCGGTTCCGGCAAGTCCACCCTCATCAACGACACGCTGTATAAAGCCGTCGCACAACACCTGTATGGGAGCAACGCCGAGCCAGCGCCGTACGTCAAAATAGACGGGCTGGAATTTTTTGACAAGGTCATTAACGTGGATCAGTCGCCCATCGGACGCACCCCACGTTCCAACCCCGCCACCTATACCGGCCTGTTTACGCCCATCCGTGAGCTATTCGCCGGCGTGCCGCAATCGCGCGAGCGCGGCTATGGTCCGGGGCGATTCTCATTCAACGTAAAAGGCGGACGCTGTGAATCCTGTCAGGGTGATGGCGTGATCAAAGTTGAAATGCATTTCCTGCCTGACCTTTATGTGCCATGCGATGTGTGCCAGAGCATGCGCTACAACCGCGAAACGCTAGAGGTGCAATACAAGAGTCGAAACATCCACCAGATTTTGCAGATGACAGTGGAGCATGCACATGAATTTTTCAAGCCGGTACCAATCATCGCACGTAAATTACAAACGATGCTCGACGTGGGGCTCGGCTACATTACATTGGGGCAAAGCGCGACCACACTATCTGGCGGCGAAGCGCAACGTATTAAATTGTCGCTTGAACTTTCCAAGCGTGATACCGGACGTACTCTGTACATTTTGGACGAACCCACAACCGGCCTGCATTTCCATGATATTGCTCTGCTTCTAAAAGTCATTCAGAAGTTGCGTGACCAAGGAAACACCGTAGTAGTAATCGAACATAACCTCGACGTAATAAAGACCGCCGACTGGATAATAGACCTTGGACCTGAAGGCGGCGTGGGTGGCGGACATATCATTGCACAAGGCTCGCCAAAAGACATCGCTGTCAATCCGGAAAGCGTTACTGGCACTTACCTGAAGCAGGTATTGAATGTAAATCAAATAGCATGAGATTAGCTCCTCAATCACCTGCTTGAGCCATCCCTTAATTACTGCGTATCAAACTCTATCCGCAGCATATCGCTGCCTCATTTCAAATCCTGATAGCCTGTCGGACTTAAGAAATCGCAGCGAAAGTTTAGCTGAGCACGGCTAGGTTTTGCCGATTTTGCAGGGTAACTAGTTATTCAATTGCCCAAACAAAGCGGCGAAATATTATCCGCTCAGAAAAATTTGCAGCCGGTATCCTTTGTGTCCGACAGTCTGCTAGACAAAGAGAACATAAAGCTATTAAGCCATAGCGCAAAAGTTTAAATATTTTTTGCAATACTCTCTAACATTATGTTACGCTTAACCAGCTGTTAGAAGTTTCTAAGAGCCCCCGCGGACGGTACGAGTGGGTTTATCTTTTTTATTTATTTACTTAGAGGAGTAATAATTATGCGCAGAGTTAACTCACTGGCACTACTGCTTGCTATTAGTTCCCCAGTTGCCATGGCATATGACGGGCCCAAGGCCGAATACAATTTTCTTCCTGAGGCAGGCATTTTTAAAGCCGATCCAGAAGCCGGTAATCTGCATCCTGGATCTAACTTAAACATACCAGGTAACTACCCACCCGGCGGTGGCGAGATTGCACCTAAATATCAATATGAAACACAAGGCCAATATAACATTGGGAAGCATCACATAGATAAATGGGCCAATGAAGATGGCGGTGCTGGACAAGCTAGTTATCATGGTAAACAGCCCACCAAATTTACCCCAGATTTCAAAACTGCCGTCCCATATGTAGATGGCAAGCCTATATACGATACAGACTTTAACGAAGCATGGGCGGGAGACAGGTCGAATGGTACTGGAGGCTGTGTAGCCAGTGCTGCTCCCTATTGCGTCGCTCCAATTGAGACAGGTCTTGGCTATACTAAAGCGGAAACCAGTCCAAGTAAAACCCATAGTAAACAATACTTCGTTTCTGATGATGGAGTAAGAGGTCAAGGTACAACGGTTACAATGAATGCAATCGTAGAAAATACTGATCCCGCAGCAGGTACAAAACCAGCAAAGGTCAGAATTCAATATGCAATCACACCCGGTGGCAACTTTGTAGATACGACTCGTCAACCACAAAATGCCGGTTACACCAAGCTTGCTCCTGAAGGTACATATCGTTATCAATCGCCAACTATTATATACAGCGAAGAGCATGGGCATCTTTATATAGACGGCAAGCATTTTTCCGGTATACATTTGCTGAACGGTAGCTACGGCTACACAGTTGGTCTGGATCTGCTCGGAAAAGGAAAGCATGACCTTTGCATCAAGATAGTAGATGAGTTCCATGATGTGGTTAATCTTGGAACACAAGCTTGTGTTGCAATCACAGTTTAAAGTGGATTTATCGCATTTGTAAGACTTGAACTGTACCGTCCGTATAGTGCATGTGTGTTTTGTAAAATTTCGGTACCGTTGCTGTGGCGGACGGTACCAGTTTTATAATAGCGTGCTAGCTTAAACGGGTTGTTTTGAAAGCAAGTTTCACCAAGCACATTATAAATAATAAAAAAGCCAGATTAATCTGGCTTTTTTATTATTTATAATTATTAAATCTTCACCAGCCAATGTAATTGGCTAACATAATATTCAACTTCGCATTATCAATTTATCCCACCCTAAACTCTCGTGAAATTGACAACTTGTCCACACCAATCTTTTGGGTGATCTAAGTTTAACCCCAACGTTTAACCCCAACTTGCTTGTTGCAGCTCGTAAATTTGACATCGTTTTCTGTTAAGTTGATTAATATATTTCATCTGTGCTCCTCTTGCGTAGTCGTTTAAGTGATTCCGATATTAACGAAGCTCATCCCCCTAACTGATATACAAAAACTGCGCTTCTGAGCTGAATTCGCCAAATGCAGCGAAAATAAATGTGATTTCATAAAGAGTGAATAAGCAAGCCATTTCTTCAGCATGTCCGTTTAACGTGTTACATTAACAGTATTACTTAAAGCACAAAATAACATCCACTCTAAATAATACAAATTCCATTTATATTATACATTTCAAGGAGAGAGCCATGCGAATACTTAACCTACTAGCAATATCGTTTTTTTTGGGGTGTTACGTTCCAGTTGCGCTTGCCGCTGATGCTTCCGTAACTATTTCCTCGCCTACTGATGGGTCAAAAATAAGTGGGAAATCGAAAATAGAAATTTCCTACGAGGTAACGCGTGGCCAACACGGCGATCATGTACATTTATATGTAGATGAAAAGGAGGCTGTAGTATTACGCAAATTAAAAGGTAACTACACAGTAGAATCACTAGATCCGGGAAAGCATGCCATATGCATCAAAATAGTTAACAAGGGGCATACTCCAATCGGGGTTCAAGCATGCACCAACATTAACATCATATAACGACATATCCGCTATGGAAAACCTGAGCTACGCTGTAGTGCAGGTGGTGCATAATTTTGGTGCCGTTGCTGTTGTAGGCGGCGCTGCATTTGCATTATATTCTGGAGTAACTGCTGCTCTACATCACAAGCTTGCATGGCTGGTCGGACTCGGATGGGCTGCTCAAGCAATAAGTGGCATGGGCTTTGCCGCAGTCAGCTATCATTACTACGACAAGCTTCCGGATATACATGGCATTGCTATGGCAGCGTTGCTTATTAAAATGTTATGTGTAGTATTTGGAGTGGGCATTGTCATAGTTTACCTACACTATTCCGCTACTTTTACCATAAAACGTCGGCATCTCGCATGGCTACTGCTCGTAGCGCTAGGCCTAACAGCACTGACCGCAGCAGCCTTTTTGCGCTGGTTTTCTTAGCTCGCCTTTTACACCCCACAGCCTAAACCTCTTTCTCGGCATTTGAATCCCAGAGCGCCCCTACTGCAATCACCTTGTGGTGTAGCGACGCCAGCGTAAGATGGATACTGGATTCATCACTGCTTGACGAAACAAACTCATCAAGTTATAGGACAGCATCGCCATACCCAACACGGCTCCCGTCGCCCAGAACTCTGCCATATTGAAGCTGTCCAGATCGAAATCAGCTTTGAGTTCCTTGATGCTGTTCTCACAGTCGGCCCGTCTGATATAGCCGCTATCGGTGTAGTGCGGGTAACGCTAGCGATGTCACCATTGCCCCGTAACGCCAGCCTGGCGGTGCCCTAAGTCGTCGGCAAATAAGCGTAACTTGCCCCTGTGCTTGTGCGTGTACTTTGATGCTCTGGCGCACTACCACGATCCGTCGTGCCTGTGTCTACCCCTACGCCTGATAGTTGATCTCGCCAACCTCCAAGCCAGGCTCGATTACTCAGAATTTGCATCGGCTAACTGTGGCCTGTTGTAATGGCTGCGTTAGTCATGCGCTTATGGTGTAAGCAATGCTTTTGCCGCCCAAGAATTTGATTATGGCATCATCGAAACAGCCACTGTCTGCACGCAACCATCCAACCCTTTTATTACCCAGATTGCCGGGGTTATAGCCCTTGGTCACCCTCTGCTGTTGGCCGTAGCAGGTAATGACGGTAGAGTCTACGTCCAAGGTGAGAAAATCTACGCTCAGACGGTCGAAAAAGCAGCGATAAATTTGCGCTTGTACCTGCTCGTTTCGGGTCATATCAAAGCGGTTGAAGAAACGCATGATAGCTTTGTGTCGGCCACATTCGTTCAGCCAAATAGCCTCGTGAGTGTCGCATCCAGGCGCGTGATTTCCGCATGTGCAAAGCGGTTTGCTCTGCACCAGATGCTAACCAGAAATTTCTCGATGACCTGCACTGGCTCGTAACCTCGATGGAGCCCGGTTGAGGCAAATTCAACTGCTTGGCGGCATCTGCAAACTGGATGCTCTGGAGCATTTTTGCATCAGCACTATGTCTCTCCAAGCCATTATCTCGCAGTCGGTGCATCGAATATCACAATCGCTTTGTGAACTTATAGGTAACCCCTGAATAATCAGGTTTATGCATGGGTTTAAATAGAGCTCTCCTATGATATCCATTAGGAATTCTATTAAAATCCCCACGAGCATTGTTACATTTGCACATTTCAATGACGCTACTTTACCAACTACCAACATTGGTGGGATTTTTTAGCCGCCTGCCAGAGGCAGGACGAATTACAGTACAGAAATGACGAGAAACAATTTTTATTTATACAAGTCATTGATATTTATTTAAATAATTTTTATTTCCCCTAAACTCAATACGCGAGGATTCCCTCAGCAATATATTTTGAAGAATTCTGCATTAGTGGTGATGGCCGCCTTCATCATGCGTATGGCCATGTTCCAGCTCTTCGGCAGTAGCAGCACGTACATTGGTAACAGTACCCACAAAATTTAGCGTTTTTCCAGCAAGTGGATGGTTGCCATCTACGGTCACTTCGGTATCAGTTACATCCACAATAGTGTAGAGTGAGTAATCGTCGTCGTCGTCATCTTCCACCCCACCCTCGAACTGCATGCCGATGGTAATTTCGTCCGGAAACAAATTACGCGGCTCAACGCGCACCAGCTCGTGCTCGTACTCTCCAAAAGCATCGTCAGGTTCGATCGTAATTTTAAGTTCAGCACCGATCTCCTTGCCTTGTAGCGCTTCTTCCACAGTCGGAAATATGCCGTCATAACCACCATGCAGATAGCTGATGGGATCTTCTGTCTTTTCCAGCGGACTCCCGTTTGCGTCAAACAACTCATAACGCAACGATACGACAGTATCTTTTGCAATTTTCATTTTTAACTCCTTTATAAGATTGAGAATTTTATCGGCATGGTCGTGTGCGTAATACTACATAAAGCATGGTGTAACTTGTATTGCTTGTCGATCACAAAAGTGGAGCGTTTGATTGATATTTGTTATGTTCATATACTTTTTCGTAATTTGGACGAAAGTATTTTTATATACGCTGGTGTGGGTATAATGTTAATCAGCTCTCAACCATATACATAACAATTTGATTTTTCTTATTAAAACAAAATTGTATCGATGGAAAAGCCCAGCAGAAAAGAGTATGCTTGCAGTCAACTAATTGATTACAAGAGAAACCCCCAGTCATTAGAGAATCCAAAATGCGCGCAAAGCGGACACACCAGATAAGTATATATGAGACATTTACGGAACACGAAATCAACCTAGAATTATAGGTCATTTCCGAATGGCTGGATCGTCATGTTGAAGCATTAAGCTGGGTAGAAAAAGACTTTCAGAGAAAGGGATCAAGGTTACTACTGTGCGTAGTGGTAGGAGCGTTGAAGCGGGGTTGCGTTGTGGACAGCTCAATCAACGCCGGCAAAAAACCTATTATGGCGTCCGCAACTGAAATTCGATTCGAAACAGCGCGAGCATTTCCGCAAACCCATTGGTAACGTGCGACATACCTTGCGCACGGTGAACAGTGTGATGGTGACGCAACAACTACACGGACTGAATGAATCGAGCTGAACACTATGCAGAATCACCTTTCCGTGCCGGGATCGAAGGTAACATCTAAATGCTGAAACGAGTGTTTGGTTTGAATCGCTGAACAGGGAGAGGGCTGGAGTACCTCCAGTCTTATGTGATGTGTAATTTCAAGCTTCGCAGAACTGACGCGACAAGGGTTATAGTGCGTCACAGTGAGGGTATTGAAAATAACAATTATGGCGCTGGGAAGCTCGCGCCAAATCAGGTGAAAACAGGATGGACGAACCAAGATGACATATTCGTCTGTCTATAACAAAAGCAAGTGCTCAACTTATGGCGACTGACCAAAAAATACTCAGCGGACAGTTCAGAAGATTAGAGTGTTTATGGATGAGAGTTAATTATGAAAACCAATTTCACCATGCTGGGTGGATTAACGATAGAGGGGTTTTTACGGAATTACTGGCAAAAAAAACCCTTGCTTATTCGCCAGGCATTCCCACAATTCAATGGGTTACTTGATCGTTTGCAGTTGTTCGATTTGGCTTGCACTGAGGATGTGCAGTCACGCCTCGTGACCCAGCGGCACGGTCAGTGGCAAATGCAAGATGGCCCATTTAAAGCGACAAAATTCGATAGCTTGGGAAAGAGTAAGTGGACGGTGCTGGTACAAGGCGTGAATCAGCACCTGCCAACAGCCGCCGCGCTATTAAAGAATTTTAGCTTCATACCGCATGCGCGTTTGGATGATCTGATGGTGAGTTATGCTCCCAAAGGAGGGGGTGTAGGCGCGCATTTCGATTCCTATGATGTGTTTCTGTTGCAGGGCTCAGGTCATCGTCGCTGGCAAATTTCCGCTCAGCAGGATCATACGCTGGTAGAAGGTGCTCCATTGAGGATTCTGCAACACTTTCAGGCGGAGCAGGAGTGGGTGTTAGCACCGGGCGACATGCTCTATCTGCCACCGCATTATGCCCATAACGGCATTGCCGAGAGCGATTGCATGACATATTCCATTGGTTTCCGCACCCCGAGCTATCAGGAATTGGCAGAGCAGTTTCTGGTGTATTTGCAGGATCGGGTTTGCTTGGACGACATGTATGCCGATCCAGATCTAAAAGCTCAACGCCATCCCTCAGAAATTGGTACGCATATGCTACGTCAGGTAGAACAAATCATCCGGCGGATACAATGGACTAAGCATGACATTGCCAATTTTCTAGGTAGCTATCTCAGCGAACCCAAGCCGCATATATTTTTTGATCCGCCTACGAAACCACTTAGTTGTGCTCGCTTTGAACAGGTGATACAAACTAATGGCGTAGAGATGGCCCTGAAAACACAGATGTTGTGTCACAACGACGTGGTTTTTATTAATGGTATGGCGCATGCCGTTGGTAAAGACGCTTATCGAGAATTGCGTTCTCTCGCTGATGCGCGCCAGCTCGATTCCACCATGGGCCTGTCACGGGAAACATTTGAATTGCTTTATATTTGGTACATAGACGGCTATGTTGTACCTATTACATGCAAGCACATAGACAAATAGGCTTGTTGTTTAGAAAGCATAGAATAAAACTGGCACCAATGTTGCGGTATATCCGGTATCTGATCCCACTGCTGCCAACCGCCATATGACATATGGCCACCTCTATAGATCCAATTTTGTAATCAGCCTCTTTGCGGCTCGCCTGCTTACCCAATTCGTCACAAAACGGCGTAACCAAAAAATTGTTGATTATATACCGCGCTACAATTTTGTACTCTTGCCTTGTCTTGCCTGAAAATTTGAATTTTTAGAGGCATCCATATACTTCCTGTCCCTTAAGTCTCGATTTGATAGAATACTAATGATAACTTCTCTTCAGTGTTTCGCTACTGGTGTGATTTTAAAAATCATGATATCTATTGCAAATTTGCTAGAATAATTGCAAGTTATAATATACAATGCTGACCCATTGCTGTAATGTATTGTTGTGGTGGACTGCCCGCGCCCCATTTTTTGTATGTAAATTTAATTATTGCGAAGGAATAAAATGAAACATGTTGCTCTAGTTGCTGCCCTGTTGGCATTATCCCTGACTGCTTGTGGAGAAAAGCCTAAGGCACCTGAAGTTGAAGCCCCAGTTGCTGTAACACCTGCACCTGTTGTCGAAGCACCTGCACCTGCACCTGTTGTTGAAGCGGCTACTTCAGCTGCAGAGGCCGCTGGTAGTGCAGCTGTAGCCGCTGGTACTGCTGCAGAAGCTGCCGGCACTGCTGCAGGGGCCGCTCATGATGCTGCTGATGCTGCCAAGGATGCAATGAAGAAGTAATTTTTCTTCTTAAATAATAAAAAAACCGACTTTACGTCGGTTTTTTTATTATTGGTGCATCCCACCGTTAAACAATTTCTCGCCAGGTAAATCCTTCGTCTTGCGTAGCCACCGCAACCCATTCCGGGTTGCAATTAAGCGCTGTGCTTAACGCATGCACTGCCAGTTCAGGCGTGTTATTTTTACGGCTCAGGTGTGCAGCTACAATATGCTGCAAATGGCTATAGTCCAACTGCGCCAATAGCGTTGCCGCATCCGCGTTATTCAAATGACCGAATCGCCCACCAACCCGATGCTTAAGGCTTTGTGGATAAGCACTGTTGGCCAACATTGCAGCATCATGGTTGCATTCCAGCACCAAGGCATCACAGCCACTTAGCATCGCTTCAATATGAGGCGTGGAACAACCGATGTCGGTCAATACCCCCAACCGTTTTGCACCATCACTGAACACATATTGTACCGGCTCAGCCGCATCATGTGGCACGGGAAAAGGCTGCACCAATAGCCCATCGATAACAAAGGGATGGTGCGAGTCAATTTTTGTAAGCTTGGGTATATTGCTCAGAAGCTTTAATTGCGCACGAAATGTGCCGTGCGTCAGCCATATAGGAATCGAATACTTACGTGCCAGTCGCGCCACCCCTGCAATGTGGTCGCCGTGTTCGTGCGTCACCACTATGCCGCTAAGACAATCAGGGGTCAAGCCAAGACGCGCCAGACGCATGCAGGTATCAGTCAAGGGAAAGCCACAGTCCAATAGTGCAAAGGTTTTGCCAGTTTGCACTACCAGTGCATTACCTTCGCTACCGCTACCAAGTGAAGCGAAGCGCATTGATTAAGGTTGAACGCTACTTGGCCAACTGTTTATACAGTAATTCTGTTAAACGTTGCGTTGCTTCGTCATTGCCAGAATTGCCGTTGAGGGCACCGACTTCACTGCCAGCATTATTCTCACGTACAAATATTTGGTAACGTGCAGCCCCTTCTTCCGAATTTTTAGTTGACTTTCGGTCACTCTCATTGCGCCAGAACATCAAGCTATTGACCCAGCTTTTTTCCTTCGGGGAATCCTTGCTCGCGTTCACAAAATATATGCCACTAACCCTATTCTTGTCCTGTATCTTGATGCCCGCCTGATCTAACGCCAACCCTACCTTGCGCCAACTCTTGTCAAATGGCTCATTCAACATAATAATTTTGCTGCCGTTAATTTCTTGCAGCTTCGGCATGGTGGCCGCTTTTAATGATGATTTAGCGAGGGTCTCTTGCGATTTAGATATGTTCTCTGCATGAACCTGATTTTCCGTACCTCCCCCCAACTTGATCATCAATAATTGCAGCATGCTGGCCTCCAGCTCAGGATCACTCGGACGTGACCTCCATCTATAGCCGTTCTTATCTACATCCAGCGCTTCTTCCATGCCACGATGGCTAATATAAATTTCCGAGCTATTGCCATCCTTGCTACGCTCCAAGCGCGTGCTATACATGTCTTGTTCGCCAGATGAATTTAGTTTGTCGAATATATTGCCAAATATTCTACTTAAACCACTTTTCTGTATCTTGGCACGCCTCTCTGCCCAGTCTGTTTCGATGAGACCAGCCGCAGGATTGTCGGACTTGATGGTAAAACCTTGTTCCTGCCAGAATTCTTTAACCAGCGGCCAATTGATCTCTACTTTGCTTCCCACTACTAGCCAACGTTGAGTGCCGCTACGTTCTAAATGCACATTCTTTACTTCCGGCAATATGGTGGAGTCAACACCAACTTGTGCTACTTGACCTTTCTTAACAAAATCAGAATAGTTAGCTGCATTCTCGCCGTCACTGCCTGGTATAGTATGTTTACTACTAGCTACAGGGGTAGTCAGGTCAGGCGGAACTTCTAGCGTTGGCACATTTATTGCCCCGGATTTATAATCAACACGCTTATTGTCAAGGCCAAGGGCACTGCATCCGCCCAAAATAAATAATGAAAAAAATAATGCAAATAAATATTGTGTTCTCATGCCACCTCTGAAATAATTTATTGCCATAAGTTCAATTAGTTGAGTATTGCATAATTAATAAACACTCTGACATTCTGGATGCACAGCGCCAGACGGAATCTGCGTTCAGTCATTTCTCCCGCTATGGCGAAGAACTGAACTGATACTGAACTGATACTGGATTGAGCTAATTGATCACTCCTGCCTGGCGCATTGCATTTCCCACTATGTCTTGGGAAACTGCAGTCAGTGGCGTAAGCGGCAGGCGCAGTACATTCTGCATTTTTCCCATAGATGACACAGCCCACTTTACCGGTATAGGGTTGGCCTCAATAAACAAGTAGCGGTGCAACCCAAGCAGGCGGAAATTGATCGCGCGCGCCTTGACTAATTCACCGTTAAAGGCTGCTAAGCACATTTCATGCATTAACTTGGGCGCCACGTTGGCGGTAACTGAAATCGTGCCATGTGCGCCCAGCAATATAAGAGCCAACGCACTTGCATCATCACCACTGTATATCGCGAAATCTTTAGGTGCCCGCTGTAACAGATCACTCCCACGCTCGATATTACCGCTTGCATCTTTGATGCCAACGATATTGGGAATCTGTGCTAAGCGCAGCACAGTATCGTTATGCATGTCCGCACAAGTGCGTCCTGGCACGTTATATAGAATGTGCGGCATATCCACAGCCTCGGCAATGGTTTTGAAATGCAAGTACAACCCTTCCTGTGTTGGCTTGTTGTAATACGGCACCACTGTCAGCGAAGCATCTGCGCCTGCTTTTTTTGAGAAATCTGCCAATTCGATAGCTTCTTTAGTTGAATTCGCGCCAGTTCCGGCAATAACTGGAATGCGCCCGGCGGCATGCTTCACTGCCACCTGAATCAACAACTCATGTTCGGTTAAATTCACCGTAGGCGATTCGCCTGTGGTGCCGACAACTACAATACCATCCGTGCCCTGCATAATATGAAAATCAATCAGAGCGCGGAACGCAGTTAAATCCAGACTGCCGTCCTCGTGCATAGGGGTCACGATTGCAACAATACTGCCCTTAATCATAGTTCTTGGAAATGTTGAAATTGAATCGATCATTGATGACATTTATGTTTTAGTGGACGCCGAACAACTCAACATCAAAAATCAATGCTGCATTTGGCGGGATAGCACTTCCTGCACCTCGTGTGCCATAGCCCATGTCAGCGGGAATAATGAGTGTGCGTTGACCGCCGATTTTCATACCTGCGACACCTTGATCCCAGCCTTTAATTACCCGCCCTGCGCCTAATGGAAAAGAAAAAAGTGTACCTCGATCGCGAGAGCTGTCAAATTTTGCCCCTTTGTTACTTGGCATAGTTGCATTATAAAGCCAGCCTGTGTAATGCACATCGACCGTTTTACCTGCTACGGCTTCCTTGCCATCACCGACTTTGTGATCTATTTTTATGAGTTTTGTAATGGCAGTCGCTGCACTATCGGTGGCAGAAAATGCGTTCTGGGTTGGCAACACCATAGGTAAAAGAAATATGCCAGAGAACAACAGTGCTTTAATGTTATGCATGATCAATCCTCAATAAAAAATAACAGTGCAATAGTATCATTTTAGGAACATCTAGACTGAGAGCCTGTGACAAAATCAAAAGTATATCTCACACCTGTCATCGAAACATCTCGCCCAGATATTATAGTGAGGCACCTATTCAACTAAAGTTCAACCGATTCCAAATAAGGATTTCTCGCGCTTGTTTCTATAGTTACCCGCACCAGCTTAGTCGCAAAATAAAAGCCCCAAACCAATGGCATGGTGGCGACAGACAATACTCTATACCCATCTCGGTACAGCAGACATCAAACTCAAGCTTGCCTGTAGCGCATTTATCTCTGCGGATAAAGCGATCCGTGAACTGACGCCCGTTACTCGTTAAAATCTTTTGTATCGTTATTGGTGCGGCCTGTATCAGTCGGTGCAAGAAGTTGGGGCTGCTGGCTTCAGTCTGGTTGCGGTATATACGAAAATAGTCCCACCGTATTGCACCGTCCATGACGACCACCAGATACCGTCGCTACGTCTCATCGGGCATCTGCGGCAAATACTTGATGTCAATTCGCAGAAACCCTAGCTCATAGTCTTGATGGTATTTAGGGGTGCCGTTTCTCCTTTGATGTATGGCTGAAGGCTTTTTAGATTGGATACGCCATGACAACATAAACGAGCCTGAAAGTTTTGGCGTCCTTTCCATTTGTGCGCGATGGCAACAGTGATGTTGTGCGATCAGTCCAATGCCGTGACACTTGCAGGTGAAGTATAGATTTCATACCGCATTCGAGGGGTTATTCAGGCACATGGATGATCTTGGCTTATGACTTCATCTCTCTCTGTAATGACTCAAGATTGTCTCGCATCAATTGACGGGCTTTAAACGGTGGCCCAACAACGGACGGAGAGATGATCACACAGGCTGCTAGAAACTTGAATTTTTAACCTCGCTCTAAAGTTGAATTGATGATAATTGCCGGCATTGCCTCAAGCATTCTGTAGAGTACAAAAAAACAGCTTCGCTAAACGAGATTAATTCCCTGTGTTTAAATTTGAATAATAAAATCCTAAAATACAACGCATTGAGCTTAATGGTCATTTTTTTTGAAGTGCTTTATATTTTCATGCCTTTTTAGTTAATCAAGTATAATGATGAGTTGTTAAAGTAAATAAAATCCACAAAAAAGGAAGGCAAATAATGTCTATAAATCGTGTTACTTTCTTCCCAGTCGGCAATGGAGATACCACCTTAATCGAAGCGAATGATAAAACGATACTCACTGATATCAATTATCGGTGCGAACGGTATACGGATCGCTTTAGAAGTTCCATTGATGTTAACTGCCAGGTAGGAAACGCTGCTACCTTGGGATATGAGGAGGCGTCAAAACCATTTGAGTGGGTCTACTACGACTTTGCTCTTGATCTTCAATATGCTTGTTATCATTCCAGTTATCGGAGTAACCGAGAGTATCGGTTGTCGCTCTTGGTTTTGACTCACCCAGCTCAGAATAATCTGACTGGTTTTGACAAGCTTTTTTATCAAGGTGACCCTGCTGAATTTGAGGATCGACCAAAAGAAGATGATAAATTGATTCTTATTGAAGAGATGTGGATCAACACTTGCTTTGCAGATTCAAAATTTGAGACTGATGAATCCAAGCCACTATTTCAGGAGATTAGACGTAGGCTGAATCTTCAGGGTAGTAAGGAATCAGAGTTGAATGGCAACAGAATTTGCATCGTTGAAGCAATGTCATCATCTGGATTAGTCAAAACATTTTCGCGAAATATTGAAGCGCACATTCTTTCCCCTGTCCAAAAAGAAGGGGAAATGTCCAAAGCCATATCAGGTGAAGATCAAGCTGATGTTAACAACAGTAGTTTGGTCATACGTTGGACTATTAAAGTGTTTGGTGGGGTGAATCGCATTTTGTTAGGTGGTGATGCGACAGTCGAGGTTTGGGATCGTATTTGGCAAAATTACAAAAATAATGTCGATAAGCTCAGTTGGCATATCTTGCTTGCACCACATCACTGTTCTATTGATGCTATGGCGCGTCAAAATAAAGAGGGCAAGTATGAGTATTCTGAGAATGCACTTAACGCATTAAGCCAGGTGGAAGGTGATGGTTTCGTTGTATCCAGCAGCAAAGAGATCAGGCACAACGATGACGTGCTGCCTAGTTGGGAAGCCAAGCAAAAATATCTTGAAATATTGAAAGATGCGGATGAATCTAGGTTCTTGAACCCAGATACTCGAGCGAACGCCCCTTTGCTTTACTCACCACTTCAAGATGATAAACCTGAACCAGTAGAGTTCAACCTCACCAAGGAGGGTCCTACTATTGATGAACCTCTCCCTGCTTCACCACACACACCTAAGAAAATTGTGCCGGTTGAAACTGGTAATGATGAATTTGGCTATAAATGGAATATGAAAGTGTAAGGTACACTTTTTATTATTGAAGACAATAAATTGTTTTAATTAAGTGAGGGTAGCCGGTCAGCAAAGGGCAATAACAATGTTTTGCCCTTTAAGCCTGAGAGGCTGAGAAAAAATCAAATTTTTATTCGGCGCATTTAAAGGGAACCACTGCCAGCAAAATCCCCATCAGTAATTGGATGCTGAATTTTGTCCAGCCTATGATTATATTGCGCGGCGTAGACAACGATCCAAGCCAGACCTGGAAACGTCCACACTGATAATTAATGGGTTATTGCCAGCAGATCATCCAGAGGTAACAGCAGCATGCGGCGCAGCGCAACGACAAGCAATTCCTGAGCCAGTGCCAGCGTTACATTGAGTGTGCGAGGACGCTGGATGGTCTTGACTCATGACTTCATTTCTCTCTGCAATGACTCAATATCATCTTGCATCAATGACCAGCTCTAAATAGTGGCCAGCTATGGACTGGGATATCATCACATGGGACGGGCAGCTACTTGTTCAAACATGCGACCGCTCAATCAGCATGGCATCGCCATAACTAAAAAAACGATATTGCCGTTCCACGGCATGGCTATAGGCGGCGAGCATTGCGTCCATGCCGCCAAAAGCGCACACCAGCATCAGCAAGGTAGACTTGGGCAAGTGGAAATTAGTCAGTAAAACATCCACCACTTGAAAATGGTAACCCGGAGTAATGAAAATGCTTGTTTCACTCTTCCCGGCACGTAACTTGTCTTGTTGCGCCGCACTTTCCAGCGCACGCAAACTGGTGGTGCCCACCGCTATGATCCGTCCACCCAGCGCCCGGGCTTGCGAAATGGCATCCACCGTTGCTTGCGGAATAACATAACGTTCGCTGTGCATAACATGATCATGAATATTATTCACACGCACTGGCTGAAAAGTACCGGCACCGACATGTAAAGTTAGATAGGCCAGTTGTGCACCTTGAGCGCGTAAGACAGCGAGCATTGCGTCGTCAAAATGCAGCCCAGCCGTGGGCGCGGCTACCGAACCGGGCTGACATGCATACACTGTCTGATACCGCTCTTCGTCTTCAATATTAGCTACATGAGTGATATAGGGAGGTAACGGCAACTGCCCGTATTGTTCCAGTAATGCCGACACACTGTCTGTGCTGTCGAAGCGTAAGAAAAAAAACTCTCGCTCGCGTCCCAACACCGTAACGGGGAGATGACCTGCCAGCAACAGCCGGCTACCCAGCTTGGGCGCATGACTGGCGCGCACTTGTGCCAGCGCATGATGTTCATCGAGGATACGCTCGATCAATACCTCAATTTTGCCGCCGCTTTCCTTTACTCCGAAAAGGCGCGCCTTGAGTACGCGCGCATCGTTTAATACCAGCAAATCGTGTTCACGCACCAGGGAGGGCAAATGGGCAAACACGGCATCCTCTCTAACCTCCCCGCGTATGCACAACAAGCGGCTGGCATCGCGACGCTCGGGTGGGTGTTGCGCAATCAAGTGCTCGGGAAGTGCGAAGTTAAATTCGTCGGTTAACATCAAAAAATTTTGCAACGATTAGAATGCTTCGTCTTCGCGCAGATAGCGCCATTGCCCAATGGGCAAATCGCCCAATTTAATTTGGCCGATACGCACGCGCTTTAGCCCGGTAACTTTCAGTCCGACCAGTTCACACATGCGGCGAATCTGGCGTTTTTTGCCTTCTCGCAAAATGAAGCGCAATTGATCGTCATTCAGCCAACTCACTCTGGCAGGCTTAAGCATCTCACCGTCCAGTTTGAGGCCGTGATTTAACATGGATAGGCCGTTGGCTGAAATTTTGCCCTGCACGCGCACCAGATATTCCTTGTCGAGGGCAGAATCTTCGCCGACAAGTTGTTTGGCGATGCGGCCATCCTGAGTCAATACCAGTAAACCCTGCGAATCGATATCCAGTCGACCCGCGGGCGCGATGCCTTTCAAATGCATGGGATGAAAAGACAGCGGTGATTGATCGCTGGCAAAGCGCGATGAAGCATTAATCAGGGTAACTGCGGGCTTGTGATTGTCCTCTGCCTGTCCAGAAACAAAGCCGACAGGCTTGTTCAACAGGATAGTTACGCGTGTCTGTTGTTGTGCCTGGGCGGCACGGTTCAGCGTGATGCGCTGTGTGGGATCTATTTTCGTGCCCAGCTCAGTTACTGACTTGCCATCCACCAGCACCCACCCACGTTCAATATAGCTGTCTGCCTCGCGGCGGGAGCATAAGCCCTGTTCGGACATCAGTTTGGAGAGACGTATTTTTTCCATAGTTTTTATTAATCAAGCCTAATGCAGTACAGCAATAAATACTGTACGGCTGTTCTAGAAACAATGCGGGAGCGCTATGCTACACGATTGCAACTCGTATTATCCCTATGGTTATGTCATTCGTTACGAGCGTGATTTAGACAGAGTAAGTGGGAGCTATTAAATTCATGTTGGCTATCCAGCAAGGAGAGGATTCTCCCTATCAGGTGAGCGTATCAATCATATTGATTGCAAAACTTTAAACAGATACCGACTATTTGGAAAAGTCTAGACCAGCAATCTGATAAAAGCTTTCCAAATCGCTTAAATCCTCTAGCACCGCTGCCGCTCCAGAAAAATCCTGCTTGCTCGTGTAGTGATTAGTCGTAATGATCGTTTTCAATCCGGCGGCCAAGCTGGAGCGCAGGCCATTCTCAGAGTCTTCCAGTGCAATACAATCCGCAGCGTCGAGGCCTAACCTTTCCAGCACCCAAAAATAAATGTCGGGCGCAGGTTTTTTATGCTGAACAATATCGCCATAACCGATGACGTCAAACAGAGCCTCGCCATCTACGCCCAACCCCTGCTGTAACAGCGTCAGGACGTTATCCAGCGAAGTGGTAGTGGCAATGGCAAGCTTTAATCCTGCCTGTTTGGCTTCGGTAATCAGACGGTTTATATTCGGGCGCAATGGAATGCCACCTTCGCGTAACATCGCGGTGTAATGCGCAGTCTTGACCAAATGGAGGTGTTTCACAAAACCCTCATAATCAACCGGCCTCTGGAAATCAGGCACATAGGTAGTAACGAAATGATTGATTCGTTCTTTGCCGCCGGTCACTTTAAGTAACTTGTCATACAGAGCAACGTCCCAGCTCCAGTCGAGATGACTTTCCGCGAATGCTTTATTGAACGAAAGGCGATGCGCCTCTTCGGTATCTGCTAACGTGCCGTCCACGTCAAAAATTATAGCTTTAGTTTTCATCCCAGACTTTCCATAAGCGATTTAGCAATACTCATAACAAATTGCGCCTTGCATTTTAGTCGAACTCCGAGTCTTCAGAAGCAATTATAAATAATATTGGAGAAGCCATATAATTGGCAGGATCAATCCGGCGGTAATTTTTAGTGAAATCCATATCTGTGTATAAATACGTTATAGCTTTTTTTCTTGGCCTGCTTACTGTTCTAGGTTTTGCACCCTTTTCGCTGTTTCCCCTCGCTATTTTTTCACTAGCTGCACTCTTCTGGCAGTGGCAGCAGGTAAATGAAAGACGTGCGGCAGCATTACTGGGGTTTTCCTTCGGTTTTGGTTTATTCAGTGCCGGCATAGGCTGGCTATACATTGCGCAGCATGATTATGGCGACATGCCGTTTTTACTGGCACTCTTCACCACCGCTCTATTCGCTGCATTCTTGGCGTTATTTCCCGCGTTGATTGGTTATGCACAGGCACGGTTGCGAGCGCCTTCTTGGGCGCGCTTGATACTTGTAATGCCTGCGCTGTGGGTGCTTTTGGAATGGATACGCGGGCTGCTGTTCACAGGCTTCCCTTGGCTGACACTGGCTTATTCACAAGTATCTGCCAGTCCCTTGGTGGGATATGCACCAATATTCGGCGTTTATGGCGTATCACTAGCGGTGACGATAAGTGCAGGATTACTGGTGCTATTGTGGCAAATGCGTTGGAATACTCAAGGGAAAGCGGCACTGGCGGCGCTGCTGCTGCTATGGGGCGGTGCTGCGGTGTTGCGTACCGTAGACTGGACACAACCTGAAGGCGAGCCGTTCAAGGTTGCGTTATTGCAGGGCAATATTCCGCAAGATCTCAAATTCCACGAAGAGAAGCTTGTCGACACGCTGGAAACCTATCGCCGACTTGTATTACAGACTGATGCGCGTCTGATCATTTTACCGGAAACCGCACTGCCACTGCTGCGCCACGATTTGCCGGAAAATTACATTAATATTTTGCGCAAGCACGCCAGGCAAAACGGCGGCGACATTCTTATTGGTGCATTTGAAAGTGACAACGAGCTGCACTACAACAGTGTATTCACGCTTGGCACAGCGAATAGCCAAAATTACCGTAAAAACCATCTGGTGCCATTCGGCGAATTCATCCCATTGCGCCCAGTATTGGGCTGGATCGTCAACGAAGTTTTGCATATCCCCATGTCTGACTTGGCGCGCGGAGGGGGAAGACAACCGGTATTGCGTATAGCGGGTCAACGCGTTGCAGTACAGATTTGCTACGAAGATGTATTCGGCGAAGAAATCATCCGTTATTTGCCAGAAGCAAGCTTGCTGGTAAATGTCAGCAACGATGCCTGGTACGGTAAATCGCACGCAGCAATACAGCACAATCAGATCGCACAAATGCGCGCACTGGAAACAGGACGCATGATGCTGCGCGCAACAAACACGGGGGTAACCTCTGTTATCGGGCGCGATGGCAGTATTCAACAGATGTTGCCACAACATGAGGAAGGGGTACTCACTGGACAGGTACAGGGCTATATCGGCAGCACACCATATGTGCGCTGGGGAAATGCGGCAATGCTGATTATTTTGCTAATAATGCTAGTCTTGGCCAAGCTGGTGCAGCGCAGGTCACACCTTCAGTACACTCTTTCAGTGTAATAAAATAAAAGTGAAGGAACGCATTGAGGAATGCACCATGAATTGGGTTTGCTACCTAATTTGTTGTGCGGACAACACCCTGTATTGCGGTATCACCAACAATCTGGAAAAACGTCTGGCCGCGCACAATACTGGAGAAGCGGCGAAATATACTCGTGGCCGTCGCCCAGTGCGGCTAATGCATGTCGAGCCATGCGCCGACAAGTCCGCTGCCTTAAAGCGCGAGCTACAGATCAAAGCGTTATCGCGTGGCGAAAAACAAGCATTGTGCGGAATAGCATGAAAATGGAGATCAGATAACACTGCATCCCGATACAATTAATATAGCAAGGCTTTTTTGACAGCAACAAGTGAAAAATATATGATGCGCGCCTTATGTTTGAACGGCAATTTATAGATAGCTTGGACTTTGCTAATAACAACCGGGAATTGCACGGTGAGATTGCACTGGCCGAAATGTCTAGGCTTCAAGATAAATTGTCTGTTCATGATGTTAATTTTGAACACGGTCGCAAAGGGGAAGTTAGCTACTCCCTGCGCGGTTTTTGTGACAGGAATGACAAACCGATGCTGGAAGTGAAGCTGGACGGATTTTGCCAGCTGCGGTGCCAGCGATGTTTGCAGGGCTTAATCTATCCATTGAAGCTGATTTCGCAGTTGCTTCTGGTGAATAATTTGGATGACTCTTCAGACGAGGAAGATGAGATAGATAGCATCTTAGTTGATAGTCACTTGGACGTGCTTGCCTTGTTTGAGGAAGAGATTTTACTGAGTCTGCCATTTGCACCGAGACATCCTGTAGGCGATTGTCGACCTGTGCAAGAAGGGTATGTAGTGGAAGAAATTGGTCGGATAGATACAAACCCGTTTGCGGCTCTATCCGAGTTGAGATACAAGTAATTTTTTATTATTGGTTTTGCAAGGAGTTAATATGGCTGTTCAACAGAATAAAAAATCCCCATCTAAGCGTGGCATGCACCGTTCACACGATTTTCTGGTTAGCCCGGCACTGGCGATTGAACCTTCCACTGGTGAACAACATCTGCGTCATCATATCAGCCCAACTGGCTATTATCGTGGCAAAAGAGTTGTCAAAATAAAAGGCGACTAATCACGTCTTGGAGTAGCGGATACGCACCAAACTAATAAAGGTGCAGACGCATCTACGTATCCCAATATTCAAGTTTGAGCATAGTGTAAGAGGATCGCCTGGTGGATGTCACAATTGTCATTGATGCCATGGGAGGCGATCACGGAACGCGCGTCACCATACCCGCTGCGGTGAGATATCTGCAACAACATCCAAACGATACTATCGTATTGGTTGGATTGCCTGACGCCATCAAAGCTGAGTTGCTCACCATCAAGACATCTATCGGGCCACGACTGCGTATCCACGCAGCCAGTGAAGTGGTCGGCATGGATGAATCCCCACAATTGGCATTACGCAGCAAAAAAGATTCTTCCATGCGTGTTGCCATTAACCTTGTAAAAAATGGCGAGGCGTCTGCTTGCGTAAGTGCCGGGAATACTGGCGCATTAATGGCGATAGCGCGTTATGTGCTGAAAATGCTGCCGGGTATAGATCGCCCTGCGATTGCTTCATTTCTGCCCACTTACAAGGGACAAGTCTGTATGCTCGATCTTGGCGCGAACGTGGATTGTAACGCTGAGCATTTATTACAGTTCGCCCTGATGGGTACCGCTCTGGTTTATGCTATTGAACATAAAAATAATCCTACCGTGGGTTTGCTCAATATTGGGAGTGAAGATATCAAGGGCACTGAAATTGTCAAGCAGGCGAGTGAATTGTTGCGGCAAAGCGATTTAAATTTTTACGGTAACGTCGAAGGCAATGATATTTTCAAAGGGATAACCGACGTAGTGGTTTGCGATGGATTTGTCGGGAATGTTGCACTGAAAACAACAGAGGGGCTGGCGCAGATGTTGGGCGGTTTCCTGCGTGAAGAATTCAACCGTAATTTGTTTACCAAATTAACCGGACTGATTGCCACTCCGGTACTCAAGGCATTCAGACGCCGTGTTGATCACCGCCGTTACAATGGCGCCAGCCTATTAGGATTGAAAGGTATCGTACTGAAAAGCCACGGCTCTGCCGATGAGTTCGCCTTCTTTTGTGCCATTGAACGTGCCGCCGAAGAAGCCCGCGGCGGTATGTTGCATCACATCAGCGAACACATAGAAAAATGGCACCATACATGCCAACAAAAGGGAAGGGGAATTTCCTGATATATTCAAAAATTATCGGCACCGGCAGCTACCTACCAACCAAGGTTTTGACTAACTTCGACCTTGAGAAGTTGGTCGAAACTTCGCATGACTGGATTGTCACACGCAGTGGCATTGTCGAGCGGCATTTTGCCGCTGAAGATGAGCAGGCCAGTGATATGGCAGTGCATGCCAGTCGGCGTGCACTGGAGGCGGCTGGAATCGGCGTGGATGAAATTGATCTGGTCATTGTCGCTACGACCACGCCGGATCATATCCTACCCAGTACTGCGTGTATCCTGCAAGACAAGCTGGGCATTAAGAATGGCGCAGCCTTCGACGTGCAAGCTGTATGCAGCGGCTTTATCTTTGCGTTAAATACCGCTGATCTGTATATTCGAGGTGGGCAGGCGCGCAATGCCTTAGTAGTAGGCACCGAAGTGTTATCACGAATACTTAACTGGGAAGATCGCACTACCTGTGTATTGTTTGGTGATGGAGCAGGCGCAGTGGTATTGCAGCGTAGCGATGTGCCAGGCATCCTGTCCGCCAAGTTGCATGCCGACGGTAGTCACCGTCACATGTTAAGTGCCGACGGCGGCATACGTGACGGCTCGATATTCGGTGATCCTTACATTAAAATGGATGGTCGGGCGGTATTTAAGTTCGCTGTCAAGGTACTCAGTGAAGTAGTGGAAGAGGTCTTGGCCGAGAACAACATGAAGGGTGCCGACATCGATTGGCTAGTTCCTCACCAAGCCAATATCCGCATCATGGAAGCCACAGCTAAGAAGCTTGGGATGAGCATGGACAAAGTGGTGGTGACCGTTGCCCATCACGGCAATACATCGGCGGCATCCATTCCATTAGCGCTCGACACCGCAGTACGAGATGGACGTATTCAGTCCGGTCAGCATGTGCTACTGGAGGCAGTCGGCGGTGGTTTCACCTGGGGTGCAGTTCTGCTGCGCTGGTAACTTCTCGTAATATTCTCCAAGTGCTTATAACTAAATTCGCTTTCGTTTTTCCAGGGCAAGGCTCGCAATCACGCGGCATGATGAACAATTACGCCGACTTCCCCGTAGTGCGTGATACCTTTGCCGAAGCTTCCGATATATTGCAACAAGACTTGTGGCAATTGGTTGCGGAAGGCAGTGATGCGGAGCTCAACGACACTGTGAATACGCAGCCTCTCATGCTTACTGCCGGAGTGTCGGTGTATCGCGCCTGGCAAAGCTTGAATGCTCCAACACCGGTATTGCTGGCTGGTCACAGCCTCGGTGAATACACCGCGCTGGTGGTGAGTGGGGCGCTTCAATTTGCTGATGCTTTGCCACTGGTACGTTATCGAGCGGTATGCATGCAAGAAGCCGTGCCGAAAGGTGTAGGAGGCATCGCTGCGATTCTTGGGTTGGATGACGAAAGCGTGCTTAAAGTGTGCATTGAAGCTGCTCAAAATGAGGTGTTGGAAGCCGTAAATTTCAACACGCCTGGACAGGTAGTGATTGCCGGCAACCGTGCGGCGGTGGAACGCGGTATGGAGTTAGCCAAGGCCAAGGGTGCGAAACGCGCGCTAATGCTACCAATGAGCGTGCCATCTCACTGCAGTCTATTGCGTGGTGCAGCGGAATTGTTACGCGTGAGATTAAATGACGTGACGATGCAAACCCCCTCCATCCCAGTACTGCACAATGCAGATGTAAAAAGCTATATGGATGCGCCCTCTATTAAAGATGCGCTCGTACGCCAATTATATTCTCCGGTACGCTGGGTGGAAACAGTGCAACGTTTCGGTCAAAAATTTATTACACATAACGTCGAATGTTCACCCGGCAAAGTGCTGATGGCTCTGAACAAACGCATTGACACAAACCAACAGGCATTGGCACTAAACGATGGCATAGCCTTGAAGTCCGCATATACAGCATTGGCAATACAACCGGAGGATGAATGAGTTTGCAAGGACAGATCGCATTGGTAACTGGCGCCAGTCGTGGCATCGGACAGGGTATTGTGTTGGAACTAGGCAGACAGGGTGCAATCGTGGTCGGCACCGCAACCACCAACAATGGGGCACTGGCAATTAGTGAATATTTGGCAGTGGCTGGCATCAAGGGCTGTGGCATGGCGCTTGACGTCAATGATGTCGCACAAATTGATCAGGTTATCAGCGACACTCGAAAGCAATACGGTGAAATTTCAATTTTGGTAAATAACGCAGGCATTACCCGCGACAACCTACTGGCTCGCATGAGCGATGAGGAATGGGACGACATCATGTGCGACCAACCTGAAATCAGTGTTCCGCATGAGTCGCGCCGTGCTACGGGCCATGATGAAGGCACGCCATGGACGTATTATCAATATTTCCTCGGTGATAGGCAGCATGGGTAACGCGGGACAAGCTAATTACGCTGCCTCCAAGGCTGGCATCATCGGTTTCAGCAAGTCGCTGGCTCGCGAAATTGGTAGTCGAAACATCACCGTTAATTGCGTCGCACCCGGCTTTATCGCTACCGACATGACCGAGGCATTGTCCAGCCACAGCGCGACAAACTGGTTGAGCATGTGCCATTAAAACGCTTGGGGCAAGTGACCGATGTTGCTGCTGCCGTAGCTTTCCTTGCCGGTCCAGGCGCTTCTTACATTACCGGTGCGACCTTACATGTAAATGGTGGATTACACATGGAATGAAGTAGTTGGTTTCATTTGCAGCAATTCTGACTTTAAAACGCCATTAACGTACAAATGATGTTCGTCGTTTATATTGATCACCGTGCCTTGCATCATGATCGATCACGGCCACCTGTTCAGACTCAAACTTCATTGGATTCATGTACCCCGCTCAGACTCAAACCCCGTTGGACATAGCTCTCCGTTTACTTTAAAACAAACGTTTGATACACTTGTTTGCTCTTTTTGAAAAGATGGATAGACTTATGGTCACCGTAGCGCCCGATGAAAGACTACTCTGCCCAAGCGTTATTTCACTGAGCACATCTCCGCATGACTACTGAAACAAAAATTAGTTTAAGTGAACAGACACGAGAACGCTTGCTTGCGGTGGCTCGCGTAGTTTTTGCTGAAAATGGTTTTAAAAAAAGTACAGTACGAGAAATTTGCCACCGTGCCGAAGTGAATATTGCAGCGGTGAATTATTATTTCAGCAGCAAAGAAGCCTTGTTCGCTGCTACCTTGAATTTTGAGCCGCTACTGACGTTGTGCAATGAAATCAATCAAGGTTCAATTTGCGCCCAAGAGCGGTTACTTGGTTTCATCCACGATTTTTTGATGCAACTGCTGGATGAAAAGGAATTTTCAGTGCAGTGTCAGTTCATGGCGCGCGAACTGGCTGAGCCAACGCCAGTACTAGGCAAGATCGTACAGGAGGCTATCGCACCGATACATCAGTTTGTCGCTAATCTGGTGTGCGAAATCGTGGGTAAAAAAATTAGTGAAGCAGAATTGCGCCGCTGTGTGTTCAGTATTTTAGGCCAGTGCGTATATTACCGTCATGGGCAACCAGTCATTCAGCGATTGCATCCAAAATTGCGCTATGACCACAGAGAAATCGAAGCCATCGCAAAACATATCGGGGAATTTTCTCTGGCTGGTTTGAAGCAGATTGCGCAAAACCAATGTCCGTAATTACTTGCGTTTAACCATTTAGAAGCTATTTATAAATGGTTTCGCATGGTGGTTATCTTTCGGATGACCTGGTCAAATTGAGGCGAATGATTTACTGGAGATCTAGATGAAACAAGACGCTTTCTTATCAGTTTGCAAGGCAGCTTGTACGGCTATATTCTTATCCATGCTACTTTCAGGTTGCGGTTCTGGAGACACTCAAAAAAAACCTGCGGCAGCTACAACTCCGCCACTTCCCGAAGTCGACGTAATCACCGTTACTCAAAGCTCAGCTGTACTCACTCAAGACTTGCCCGGTCGCCTTCAGGCATATCGCACAGCTCAAGTACGAGCCAGAGTGGAAGGGATAGTTGAAAAACGAAAATTCATTGAGGGTAGCAATGTTAAAGAGGGTGATTCGCTGTATCAAATTTTTTCACGCAACTACCAGACTGCTTATGATGCCTCCAAAGCAGACGTGGCTGTAGCCCGTAAAACACTAGCACGTTATAAATATCTTTTAGACGCAAAGGCAGTTAGCCCGCAAGAATATGAATTGGCAGAGGCCAAGCTCAAACAGGTCGAAGCAACCTTTTCCAAAGCGCGGGAAGATTTGGACAATACTCGTGTACCCGCGCCTATTTCGGGTCGCATAGGACGCTCCCAAATTACCGAAGGGGCGCTTGTGGGCCGTAATGAAGCCACACTGCTTGCAACTATCGAGCAAGTTCACCCTCTTTATGTAAATTTCACGCAATCGGGTGCCGACACTCTCCGACTTCAACGGGCAATTAAAGCTGGGGAATTGACGCGAACTGGGTCAGCGGCAGTTGAGCTGGTTCTTGAAGATGGAAGTGTCTATCCCCAATCGGGCAAATTTTTATTCTCCGATTTGGCCGTTGATCCCAGTACCAATAGCGTTTCCCTCCGAGCAGAGTTTCCAAATCCTAAGCAAGAGCTGCTACCCGGGATGTTTGTTCGCATTCGCTTCCCCGAGGCCAATATCGACAACGCTATCAAAATACCTCAACGTGCGCTGCTAGCGGATACACAAGGGCAATTTGTGATGATTGTAGATCCACAAAGTAAGGTGGTAGTTCAGCGGGTCAAAACAGGCAGCATGGCGGCTGGAGATTTCATCATTACCGAGGGGTTAAATGGCGGTGAACGAGTAATTGTAGACGGCTTGCAAAAAATTCGGCCGGGCAGCGCTGTGAAGCTCGCCCCCTTGAAACAAACTTCAAATAACCCAGTGGCAATAATAGCCAATACAAAAAAATAGAGGCTGACGTGTTAGCTAATTTCTTTATAGACCGCCCTATTTTTGCCTGGGTCATCGCCTTGGTAATCCTGCTTAGCGGGGGGCTCGCGCTACGTAGCTTGCCCGTCACCTCTTATCCAGCTGTTGCTCCTCCAGCTCTGGCCATTACTCTCAGCTACCCTGGTGCCTCCGCCCAAATAGTTGAGGAAACCTCCGTTGCCTTGATTGAGCAGGAATTGAACGGCATCGAACACTTGCTCTACATGGATTCGTCCTCCGAGCTTGGCCGCGGTACCATCACATTAACCTTTGAAGCTGGCTCTGATCTGGACATTGCCTCGGTCGAAACCCAAAACCGCATCAAGCGTGCCGAAGCTCGTTTGCCAGAGGATGTGCGCCGCCAAGGGGTAACTGTGGCTAAATCAGCACGAAATTACTTGATGTTCGTCTCACTTATTTCGCCAGACAAAAGCCGCGATAACGTTGCGCTGGGCAGTTATGCAGCGGCCAACCTACTGGAGAGCATCCGCCGTGTGCCCGGGGTAGGTGAAGGAATACTTTTTGGCACCGAATATTCAATGCGAATATGGCTTCAGCCAGAGCGGCTTCATGCATTCAGCTTGACCCCAGGCGATGTTTCACGCGCTGTACGGGCGCAGAACATACAGCTTGCCATGGGCGAGCTTGGACAACTACCAGCAGTGGCTGGTCAGCAATTGAACGCGGTCATCGTTACCCAAGGCAGACTGTCATCACCTGAGGAGTTCGGCAACATCATTGTGCGCGCCAACCCGGATGGCTCATCAGTTCGCATCAAAGACATAGCGTCGGTGGAATTAGGGGCACAAGATTATTCCGTTTCCGCCCGTCTTGATGGTCAACCTTCTTCAGCCATCGCCATTCGCTTATCACCAGGTGCCAATGCCCTGGATACAGCTAAAGCTGTCAAAGCCAAGATGACTGAGCTAGCTAAATTTTTTCCAAAAGGAATCGATTGGGTTGTGCCTTATGACACCTCTCAATTTGTTGAAATATCCATCCGGGAAGTTCTGAAAACTTTGGCAGAAGCGATGGTTCTTGTTTTTTTAGTTATGTACCTATTCCTGGGAAATTTTCGTGCCACGATCATTCCCACTATCGTTGTACCGATTGCTCTCATCGGAGCCACCGTGGGACTGTACGTCATAGGCTACTCAATCAACACCTTGACGTTATTCGCGATGGTGTTGGCCATCGGCATGGTGGTGGACGACGCCATTGTAGTAGTGGAAAATGTCGAACGTATCATGACAGAAGAAGGCCTGCAGCCACGCGAAGCCACGCGCAAAGCAATGGGGCAAATTATAAATGCCGTTATTGCCATCACTATGGTGCTAATTGCAGTATTCATTCCTATGGCTTTTTTTAGTGGCTCTGTCGGAGCCATCTATCGTCAATTCTCGGTAACGCTGATACTCACTATAGCCTTTTCAATGTTGATGGCGTTAACCTTAACACCAGCGCTGTGCGCCACATTGCTAAAACACGTACCTGAGCATGAGAAAAAACCTGGCAAGGGTTTCTTTGGCTGGTTTAATCGTTTTTTTAGCAGAACGACCCAACGTTATAAATCTGGCGTAGGCCACGTTTTGAAAAAGATCGGACTCTATCTGATTATCTATGCAGTCATTTTGGTTACGGTGGGGGGACTGTTTTCACGTTTACCTACCAGCTTCCTGCCTGAGGAAGACCAAGGTTATTTTATTAGCGTGATCCAGTTACCGCCCGGTTCTACTCGAGAACGTACGCTCGAAGTTCTTACTCAAGTAGAGCAGTTTTATCTTAAACAGCCCGAAATTGAGCACGTTATCGGCGTGGCTGGCTTTTCATTTTTTGGCCGTGGCCAAAATGCAGCTATTGCTTTCGTTCGGCTTAAGGGTTGGGATGCACGCCCAACAAAAGAAAACTCTGCCTCATCTCTAGTCCAACGTGCCAACAAGACATTGTCACGCATCAAACAGGCCATGATTTTTTCCATTAATGTCCCACCCATTCCAGAGTTAGCAGCTGTGGGTGGATTCGATTTTCGATTGCAGGATCGCTCAGGTCAGGGACGCGAGAAACTCCTTGAAGCGCGAAATATTGCATTGGGTATTGCCAGTCAAAATTCAGCATTAGCGGGCGTACGACCAGAGGGACAAGAAGCGGGACCGCAATTGCGGCTGGATATTGACCGACTGAAAGCACATGCATTAGGCATCGACTTGGCTGATTTGAATGAAACCCTGCAATCAGCACTGGGCGTTGCCTATATCAACGACTTCGTACGTGCAGGACGCATCCTGCGCGTTCAGATGCAAGCAGAGGCAAGCGTAGGAACCACACCTGAGGAAATATTGCGCTTGCCTATACGGAACGCTCAGGGCGCAATGGTGCCCTTGTCCGAATTTGCTTCGCCACGCTGGGATGTCGGATCGCCGAAGCTGGATCGCTATAACGGCTTGCCCTCAATGAAAATTTCCGGCGGCCCCGCTCCTGGTCGAAGTAGCGGCGATGCAATAGCGGCGATGGAGGAAATGGCTAGCCAATTACCACCCGGTTTTGGTTTTTCATGGTCTGGAACTTCTTATGAGGAACGACTGTCTGGCAGCCAAGCTATTTTATTATTTGGCCTTTCGTTAATTGCCGTATTTTTGTGCTTGGCAGCGCTGTATGAGAGCTGGTCAATTCCAGTCGCAGTTCTGCTGGTAGTGCCCATCGGCATCCTTGGCGCATTGCTAGCCATGACGTTGCGCGGCATGCCAAACGATGTTTATTTTAAGGTAGGACTGATAGTTATCATCGGTCTCTCAGCCAAAAATGCGATCTTGATTATTGAATTTGCGCGTGACCTGCAGGAGCGTGGCTACACGCTGTTTGATGCTACGCTGGAAGCCTGCCGGTTAAGATTCCGTCCCATATTGATGACATCAATCGCATTTATTTTAGGTGTGCTGCCCTTGGCTATTTCCACAGGCGCAGGTGCTAATGGTCGCCAAGCCATTGGCACTAGCGTCATGGGGGGGATGATAGCGGCAACGGTTCTGGCGGTATTTTTAGTACCGGTATTCTTTGTTGTCATTCGTCGCATTTTCCCCGGTCATCCGCGCAGACATCAAGAAGACGATCATGCATCATCCAAAAAATAGCGTGATTTATTGATATGAAACATTGCACAAATAACTATTTCACGAAAGCCAGAACATCGCTCGTGCTTCTGTTTAGTGGTTCGCTGCTAGCTGCATGCGCCGCGGGGCCGACCTACCAGCGCCCGGAAATGGATTTGCCAGAACATTGGGTAACCAAGCCAAGCACCACTAGTATAGAGACAGACAAGTCGGTTAATGCTGCCGGAGAACGCTGGTGGAGCCTGTATGCCGATCCAGTCCTCGACAAGATCGAAGATGAGGCACTTGCTCATAATGTGGATGCCCAAGTTGCCACTGCACGAATATTAGAAGCGCGTGCCCAACTCGGAATAACCGAATCAGATCAGTATCCGATACTCAACGCTAATGGAGCTCAATCCCGCACCAAAAGCAGTATTAACCCCGGGCTTTTTATTCCTCCAGTTCGTACCGTAAACCTTTCGCGCATCACCCTGGATGCCAGCTATGAGCTGGATCTATGGGGGAAATTCCGCCGTGCCAGCGAAGCATCACGTGCTGAGTTATTCGAAGCACAGTTTAACCAGGACGCTGTACGCTTTTCGCTAACTGCACAAGTAGCGCAGCAATATTTTGCTTTGCTGTCTGCAGATGCCCAAGAGTCTGCGATACGCCGCGTGTTAGCCGGGCGTCAGGAGAGGTTCGCATTAGATAAGAAACGTTACACGGCAGGCGTCATTTCTGAATATGATCTACACCAATCTGAGGCTGATGCAGACACTGCGCAATCGCAACTTATCTCCATTACTCAAACGCGTGACCAACATGAAGCAAGTCTCGCGCTGTTGCTGGGCCGCTCTCCGCGTAACGTGATGAATGGCAAGCTGGAGCGTGGGAATCCCACTCTTGCTAATGTTTGGGTACCCGATGGCTTACCGGCTGAATTGCTACTGCGCAGACCCGATATTCAAGAAGCAGAACAAAAGTTAAGGGCCATGAATGCACGTATTGGCGCAGCGCGCGCGCAATTCTTCCCTTCAATTAGTTTAACCTCCTATCTCGGCAGTCAAAGTATTTCACTCTCGGATCTATTTACCGGACCAGCTGGTATTTTCCGGTTTGCCGCTGGTATTGGTCAGCCAATTTTTAATGCTGGCCGCATTACATTTGGCGTAAAGGTAGCAGAATCTCGCCGTGATCAGGCGTTAGCTCAATATAAGCAGGCAGTCGCCAACGCTTTTGCCGATGTGCGCAACGCTTTGTTCGCGCAAGAATCCGCGCGCCAAATACTAACCGCCGAAAGCTCCCGTAGCAAGGCGCTTTCGAAAGCGCATACACAAGCGGAATTGCGATATAAAATTGGTATTTCCAGCCACTTGGAATTATTGGATGTGGAACGGAATTACCTGCAAGCAGAACTGACCCGCATAGATGCAGAGCGTGCCCAGCGTACAGCAGTTGCTGACTTGTTTAAGGCGTTGGCTGGAGGGTGGCGGCAATCCACCGATAAGCCGATACAGCGATCATTACCATCTTGAAATAAATTACCTTTGTCCATGTTTGAAGTGGGAATTTCATTGCTCATCACACTGAAATGTAAAACTTGCAATTTCTTTTAGGAAAGATGACAATAAGTACGAATTATTTGCATTTGTATTCCATAAATTTACAGAAGCTGATGCGCTACCTTTAGTCGAAAACGCTTATTGGCATATGGCCACTGAGCCTTGGTCACCGGAAGGTTTATGTAGTCAATGAGTTTCGCACAGCTTTGGCACTCTGCCGTTAGGTTGGTGAATCTGTACAAATTTTTCCGATCGATAAACGAATACCTCTAAACTAACCTCTTAGCTTATCAACTCTCATTTATAATACTCAATTATTTAATATCGGCAATGGCTTTCCAACTCTGCGCGTTGGCAATTGCAGTATAAAAACGACACATGAGCGCAATATCATCATTTTCGAAACCGAATCTTCCTATGATGACTTGGCCGCAGGTTAAGCGCCTAGTATCGTTGGTTTTAATTATCCTGCTGCACATTGGTTTTATCTACGCGTTGCTAACCGGCTGGTTCTACCAAACCAAGCGAGTATTACCAAAAGCCGAACAAGGATTAGTAAAAGAAGTATTTGTCAGCCTAATAACAGTTGACGAAAAACCTGAGCCGATGCCGCCCGAACCAACGCCGCCTGAGCCACCGCCACCTGAGCCACCGCCACCGGTAGTTCCGGTTATTAACAAAATGCCATCAGAACACGCTATCGTAACCCCGCCCGTTCCTCCACAACCGCCTGCTCCACCCAAGCCGGCCGTAGTGGCTCCGGCTCCGTTATCTGAGCCAACGCCGCCCCCGCCGCCTCGGCCTCCGCCCCCGCCCTCTCGACCCAAGACTATTTCAACCGGTGTGGAATATCTCCAAACACCTAAACCGGAATACCCACCCCTCGCCATACGCAGGGGCGAAGAAGGGCGTGTTACGCTTCGCGTGTTAGTGAATGAAAGTGGCCGACCGATCCAGGTCGAGGTACAAAAAACATCGGGTTCGCCTCAACTCGATGAAGCCGCAAGAAAAGCAGTCCTGCGTGTAATGTTCAAGCCACATATCGAAGATGGCAGAGCGATCAGCGTTTATGCCATCGTGCCTATTGACTTTAATTTGAATCAATAAAGAAGGAATCATCATGCAAGCAAACCCTTATGGATTAGATAGTTTATGGATTGAAGGCGATTTAATCACCAAAGGCGTCACTGTATTACTTGTCGTCATGTCGATCGCATCTTGGTACGTAATTGTCACTAAAGCGCTGCAACTAATAAGCTATCGTCGTGCGTCGCGTGCTGCAGGCCACGAATTCTGGGATACAACCAACTTGGCTGAAGGTGTAATCACGCTTGGCACCAACAATCCATTTTCCGATATCGCACAAGCAGGTGTGACTGCGATGCGCCATCACGCTGCGCACAAAGGTCATTTACACGACCAGCTATTAGTCAGCGATTGGGTTACGCTGTCATTACGGCAAGCGATAGATGACACTTCCGGCAAGCTGCAAACCGGTATGGCGGTATTGGCGTCAGTCGGTTCGACCGCGCCATTTGTCGGCTTGCTTGGTACGGTGTGGGGCATTTATCACGCACTGGTTTCGATCGGTACTTCGGGGCAAGCTAGTATTGACAAGGTCGCCGGGCCAGTGGGCGAAGCCTTGATCATGACAGCGCTCGGCTTGGCTGTAGCGATTCCGGCCACCTTTGGCTATAACGCTTTAGTCCGTAGCAATAAATCTACTATTGCAAAACTGAATAAATTCGGATTTGATTTACACGCGCTGTTCATCACTGGTGCACGTTCCAGCAGTACCAGTATTGCCGACGATATTGGTGGAAAAATTGCCGCCACTAGGAGCGCATAATGGCAATGGGCTCCCTGTCCGATACGGACGACGATTTCAACCCGGAGATTAACACCACACCGTTAGTCGATGTAATGCTGGTACTGTTAATCATTTTTATCATCACAATTCCGGTGATAAACCATAGCGTAAAAATTGATTTGCCACGTGCGACCAATCAGCGCGATGAAGTCAAACCGGATAACATCAACCTGTCAATTGATGCGCAAGGCCTTATGTACTGGAATACCGAACTCATTGATGCAGCGCAAATGAAAGTCCGTATTGCTGAGGCGTCGAAAAGGATGCCGCTACCTGAACTGCACATACGTGCCGAACGTACTACACAATATGAAAAAATTGTAGAAATTATGGCTGCCGCACAGACCGGCGGCTTAAGTAAGATCGGATTCATAACTGACCCAAAAAACAAATAACCTGTCAATAACAAGCTATATTAGGAAGGAGCGAACGTGCTGAGCTAATTACAGGCTCGCATTACTTTTAACCATACCAAGACTGAGCTCTATGCTTAGTACAAACCCCTAAAGCAAGATATTGGGCACCAAACGTACCCTTTGCTCGAGAAAAAGTTGATACTGCTGAGAAGACATGGGTCGATGGTCGTCGCGTGACTGAAGGCCATCAAGTGGAAGCCCATCACGCATAATTGCATATCGTCGAAAAATATCCTTTGCGCACGAGTTAGCGAATTGATTCTGACTGCACTCTAACGCGATCCGCTATTTGTCAACGCTACGCGACCGAATCGAGTTCATTTACCAATACTTAATCAATATGAAAGCGACATATTCTTTGACAGTTATGTCGGCGCAAGTATGAGGCAGATGAACGAAAACCAAGGTTACCCCAGCGGTCTCATGCGACTCACCAGGACTGGAAACTTATTTAATTCAGGGCATCAATAAAAACAGACTAAGCTGCCATTTCTGGCATGATACAGCTATCAATGGCAGAATATTTATACAATGCGGTTTTAAAGAGCAAAGCTCCATCAATATTTTAAAGGGTAACCTAATGACTGCGCCAAACCACCTCAAGACTGTCGGCCTCAAGACTACGCTGCCACGCGTGAAAATCCTCAATCTGTTCGAAAATGCCGAGGTACGGCACTTAAGCGCCGAAGATGTTTATAAAATGCTTATCGGAGAGGGGCTCGATGTCGGTCTGGCAACGGTATATCGTGTACTTACACAGTTCGAGCAAGCAGGACTACTTGTCCGTCACCACTTCGAAACTGGCAAATCGGTATTCGAGCTTAATAAAGGTGGACACCATGACCATTTAATATGCCTGCAATGTGGTCGGGTTGAAGAATTCCACGATCCCGCAATAGAAAAACGCCAAATAAAAATTGCCGATGAACTTGGTTTCACGATCCGTGAGCATGCGCTATACCTTTATGCTGACTGCACTAAAGTCAATTGCCCACACAAAACATAAACGCAACTCAGGTGGTGAAGGATATATTTTGTGCTGGTTAAAGTAAGTATTGAATTAAAAGCGGCTCAAATCCGGTGCCCACCTTAAGAGAAGAACAAGCCTGCTTCATGACGCAGCACTTTTGATAAGTGGAAAAGCCACCACATGGTCTACCTCCAAACGGATTCCGATCCACTCACCGATGGCATGGTTATGGTGACTCGGCACCAAGGAAAGCACGCGGTTACCGCTCGGCAGGCGCAAAGTATAAAGAATATCCGCACCGCGAAACGCCTTGTGCTCAACTTGGGCAAGCAGGGGACTCGCGTCGTCATGAATAATATCGTCTGGGCGTAACAACACCTCCACCTCGCCCCCATTGTTGCTGCCCTCATTACAGTTTTCCGAAGAGCAAGCACCCGAAATTTCACCATGTAGTGTACCCAGCTCGATTTGAACTTGATCCGCGTTAAGCATTTTTCCTGGCAGCAGAACGCCTTGACCGACAAAATCAGCGACGAAACGGCTCTCGGGTAGATGGTACAAATTATAGGCTTTGTCCCACTGCTCGATCTCGCCATCATGCATTACCCCTATCATGTCGCTCATGGCGAACGCCTCATGCTGATCGTGAGTGACAATAATAGCGGTAGCGCCCTGTTGCTTGAGTATATCCCGCACCTCTAGCGAAAGTCGTTCACGCAGCTCAACATCCAGATTGGAAAATGGCTCATCCATCAACAATAGGTTCGGGCAGGGTGCTAGCGCTCTAGCCAATGCCACGCGCTGCTGCTGACCACCGGAAAGTTCATGCGGATAAGCTTGACCACTCCCCTCCAAACCAACTGTTTGCAACAGCTCTTCCACACGCTTATTGCGCTCAATACGGGATTGCCCGTGCAAGCCAAAGCCCACATTAGCGGTTACATTCAAATGCGGAAACAGGGCATAGTCCTGAAATACCATTCCGATACGGCGCTTCTCGGCAGGCACAATAAAACCGGGTGCGCTCACTCGCTCGCCATTAAGCACAATTTCACCACCGGTAATGGGCTCGAATCCGGCAATCGCGCGGAGCACGGTGGTCTTGCCGCAGCCTGAAGGGCCAAGCAGGCAGCCGATATCGCCAGCGTTCAGTGCAAAGGAGAGGTTGCGCAGTACTCTGCGTGCAGCATAGGATTGGCTGACGTGTTTAAGTTCAAGTAGCATGATTAGTAGACTTCTGTTTTCTCTTTGTATTTATTCAACCACATAGCCATAAATTCTGAAACCTCCTCCACGGATCCAGAGTGTTAAAAACTTCCTACAACATTTATTATAAAAACAAGGTCGCCCTACCATGCCTTCTTTGAAACATCACCCCGACATACCGGAGCTATTTTGAACGATATTTGGTCAGCAAAATCACTGGTGCCAGCCCAGCCAGTACCAGCGCCACAGCAGGTAATGCAGCGCGGTTCCACTCGCCTGCCGAAGTCATCTCGAACACCCTCACTGCCAGAGTATCCCATCCAAACGGTCGCGTCATCAGAGTGATTGGCATTTCCTTCATCACGTCCACAAATACCAACGCCGCCGCCGTTAAAAGGCCGCTGCGCAACATTGGTATATGCACCCGGGCGATTAAATTGACACCAGACACGCCCAAGCTGCGCGCAGCCTCATCCACGCTACGGGTAATGCGTTGCATTTGACTTTCTATCGGACTGTGAGCCACCGCCAAAAAGCGGACTAGATATGCCAGAAGCATTACCATTAAAGAGCCTTGCAATAATGGCGACTGCACCCAGCCCGCAGCCACTAATCGATTATCCAACCACGCTACCGGAATAAAAACCCCCACTGCCAGCACCGCCCCCGGTAGTGCGTATCCAATAGTGGCGATGCGTGCCGTCATGCGTAATAGAAAACCAGGATGCTTACGCGCGCTATAGCTCAATAATAAGGCAACTGCTCCTGCCAATAGCGCAGCAAAAGCGGCCAACGCCAAAGAATGCCAGAAAAAATCCAGGTAACGCGCATCTAAATCTTGCTCCACTACTTCTGATGCCCACAGCAGTAACTGAGTGACAGGTATTATAAATCCAAGTGCTAGCACTACCAGACAAAAACCTGAAGCCAGCCAAGCCCGAGCACCCGTGAGCTGAATGCGAGCCTGGACGCTGTGTTTGCCAGTCTGAGTATAGTGCATGCGTGTGCGAGTCTGCTGCTCTGCCAGCAACACCACCAACACGAACACAATCAGCAGTGAAGCTAGTTGCGAAGCGGCTTGGAGCGAAAATAGCGAGAACCACGCCTTATAGATAGCAGTGGTGAACGTATCGTAGTTGAATACCGCCACGGTGCCAAAGTCCGCCAAGGTTTCCATCAAGGCCAGCATCACGCCGCCCACGATCCAAGGCCGCGCCATCGGCAAGGCCACACGAAAAAACCCGACGGTGGGCGACAGCCCAAGAGACTGCGCCACCTCCAGTGCGTGCTTACCTTGGGTGAGAAAGGCGTTTCGAGCAATTAGATAAACATAGGGGTAGAGCGCCAATGTTATCACCGCGATGACGCCACCTCCCGATCGAATCGATGGGAACTCAATCGGCCCCCACCATTCTCGCGCCAGAGTTTGTACCGGCCCGGTAAAATCAAGCAAACCAATAGCTACAAATGCCGTCACATAGGCAGGAATCGCTAGTGGCAATAATAGTGCCCAGGAAAACTGTCTGCGTCCTGGAAACTCACATACAGCCGTAAGCCACGCCAGGGAAACCCCAATTATCGCCACACCCAATCCTACCCCCAAGACCAGCCAGAAAGTATTGGTTAGCAATTGTGGCAGTTGATATTCCACCAGATGCGTCCAGATTTCCCGTTCCGGCGTTAGCAATGAGCTAAGCACTACAACGACCGGAATCAAGGTAAGCATAGCGATCAGCAGTGCCGCTAGAGGCCAAGCATTGGGCAAACGGATTTTAAAAATAAAAGCGCCCGCTGTGGGCGCTTTTATAATAGAGGTAGGCAGTCGTTGCATTTAGCTACTTACTTATATCTGGCACGATCCATTAATTTAACCGCGGCAGCTTGCAATTCACCTGCCTTAACCACGTTAAGGGGGTTTTGCTTGAATTCGCCCCAGGCCGCAACCCTGGCATCAGGCTTCACCTTGGGATTAACCGGATACTCCATGTTTATATCAGCAAACAGATTCTGAGCTTTTTCAGATGACAGCCATTCAAGGAACTTGACCGCCTCCGCTTGATGTTTAGCATAGCGAGTGATACCTGCGCCGGAAATATTCACGTGCACCCCGCTATCTTTCGTATCCTGATTTGGCCAGAAAAGCGCAAGCGGGAGCTTGGGTTTTTTCTTCATCAAGCCGCCGAAATAATAAGTGTTGACCACCGTTATATCGCACTGGCCAGCGGCCACTGCGGCCATCGCTCGAACGTCGTCAGATATGGGAGGGGTAGCAAGGTTAGCCACCCAAGATTTTATGATCTGCTCGGTTTTAGGCTCTCCATATTCATGAATCATCATCGCCACCAACGATTGGTTATACACCGCCTTTGAAGTGCGCAAACATAAGCGTTTTTTCCACTTTGGATTACCCAAATCTTCGTAGGTAGAAAGAGCGGCTGGCTTCACTTTGTCCTTGTTGTAAACGATGGTGCGGGCACGCACCGACAAACCGAACCATTGGTTAGCCGGGTCACGCAAATGGGCGGGAATATTATCTAACAGCGTCTTGGATTGCACGGGCTGCAACAACCCCAGATTGGTTGCTTGCCACAGGTTACCGGCGTCTACCGTAATCAGCATATCGGCGGGCGTATTGGCTCCCTCCGCTTTCAGCTTTTGTAGTAATGCCCCTTCCTTATCAGTGAGAAATTTGATGGTGGTGCCGGTTTCCTTGGTATAGGCGTCGAATAGCGGCTTGATTAGTTGTTCGTTACGGGCCGTATAAACCACAATTTCATTGGCGGCGTAAGCAGTCATTGCCACCGTTAGCATGGCAGTAGCGGCAAAAATTCCAGAAAGACGAGGTAATAACGACAGGCGTTTGTCCATTTTTATAAACTCCAAAGTGTCAGTTAGATGAATTAAATGAAAAGAAAACTATGTATGCGCTAGTTAACCACAAGTGATAACTATTATCAAATGCAATAAGAATATTCTCATTATTACTTGAACTTCTTGAAAAGCCTCAACTGCCATCCTGAGCTTCAGACTTAAGGAGGCGCCGTGCACCATCAAAGCGTTTAGCCCAATATCGCGCACCCATGTCGGAAACCATCACACTCTCGGATTTGCTGCTGGATGCGTGGACAAATCGGTTGTCGCCCACATAGATGCCGACGTGGGAAAATGTGCGCTTCATGGTGTTAAAAAACACCAGATCGCCAAGCTGGAGTTCAGCCCGATGAATTTTCATGCCAGCCCGACTAATGGCTAGTGCATTATGGGGTAGCAGAATTCCAGTAGCTATGCTGTAAACATGGCGCACGAAGCCGCTGCAATCCATGCCGGTATCGAAAGACTGCCCACCTAATTTGTAACCCGTACCAATCAAACTCATGGCGTAGAGTAATAATTCAGCACGTAAGCCCTCGTCGGCTGTGGAAAGGATAGGCGCATCGTTCTTGACAGCGTCATCCGCCCAAGCGGTATGGAACGTGACAAGCAATAAATTAACCAATAATATAATTATTAAACGCATGCAAACGAAATAGAAGTGGTGGTGATAATTCGAAATTAACTAGTGCGCTACACTTTAACTTGAAGAAGAATACCTCAAATGTGGTCAAAGAGGTGCAAGAGTATTTTCCAGTCCCAATCAGCAGTAGTAACACGTTGAATTGATTATTACTTCTTTATTAAAAGTGCATCCGACAATTCAAACGACCGCTGTACTCGCTGTAAAAACCAGCATGTATGAAATTTTAAATAAGGAGTTTTCATGTTAACAAAAAAATACTGCGTAACGGTACGATGGCTTTCTGCGTTCATCGCCAGCTTCGGTTTGGCATGGAGCATTAATGGACATGCCTCGTCTCAATTGGATAATTTGCAAGCTGGAACAAATAGTTACCAACAGGCAGTTAGCAGCCCAATACGGACCAATGCAGACAGACGTGCTGATGCGACGCGCAAGCCAGTTGAGTTCCTGCAGTTCGCCCAAGTGCAGCCGGGTATGCGGGTACTGGATATTGCCGCTGGCGGAGGATACACCTCGCAGTTACTCGCGCTGGTTGTTGGAAGCAAGGGTGCCGTATGGGCACAAGTGGACAAACAACGGCCAGCATTTGTCAATCGATTGGCCGATCATCCCCAGTCGAACATCGTTCCGGTAATAAGCTCTTTTGAAGACCCTATATCCAGTGATATGCCCAAGCTAGACTTGATTACCATCATCCTGAGCTACCATGATATCGCCTATAAACCCGTTGACCGTGACAAACTAAACCAACGACTGTTTAATGCATTGAAATCTGGCGGACATCTCGTTGTAATCGACCACTCAGCAAAGCCGGGGAGTGGAGTTTCAGCTGCAAAATCGCTACATCGCATTGACGAAAAGGTCGTTGGTGAAGAATTTCTGAAGGCAGGTTTCCAACTTGAAGAAGAAAGTAACTATCTGCACAATCGATCCGACCCTCGCGATCAAGCTTTCTTCAATATGAATATTCCGACAGACAAATTTGCCTTACGCTTCGTCAAGCCTTGATATTTTTGAAAAGATTTTTTTGTGATTACACAATACGACTTGACTGGCCGATGGGTACTGATGTTTATCGCTATCTTTGGTTTGGTATGCGGAGAGTTCGCATGGGGAATAAACGGATATGCCGCGCCTGAATTAAACAACTCGCGAACACTATCCGACATTTACCAACAAGCCGCTAGCAGCCCAATACGTACAATTGAAGACAAGCGAGCTGATCCTGCACGTAAACCGGTTGAGTTCCTGCAGTTCTCCCAAGTGCAGCCAGGTATGAGGGTACTGGATCTCGCAACGGGCAATGGATACACCACACAATTGCTTGCGCTGGCTGTTGGAAGCACCGGAACGGTATGGGCGCAAGGCGAGCGCCAACGGCCAGCATTCATCAAACGATTGGCCGATCATCCCCAATCGAACATTGTGCCAGTGGCAGGCACTTTAGAAGACCCCATACCCGATGATGCGCCCAAACTGGATTTGATTACCAATATCATGAATTATCACAATAGCACCTACCTGTCGGTGGCCCGTCGTGCCAGGTTGAACCAGCGATTATTTAAAGCATTGAAGTCTGGCGGACACCTCATTGTGATCGACCATTCAACCAAGACGGGCACTGATATTGCAACGGCAAAGACGCTCCGTCGCATTGATCAGGCTATCGTTTTGCATGAGATTCAAAAAATCGGATTCCGACTTGAACAAGAAAGCAACTTTCTTCGAAATCCTTCTGACCCTCGCAATCAAGCTTATTTCGATATGGACATACCGACAGACAAATTCGCATTTCGCTTCGTCAAGCCTTGATAAATAGGAAAGCGTCCATTGCCTTGGATGGCGCGATGGTGCCTTTCCCTCCATAAAGTAGAAAACAAGCTCTTAAGTCACTTCATATAAGTGATTGTTTCATATAAACTCATTTTGAGTGACCTTCGGGCGATTTTCGGCCTTGGCCCGATTACCTCACTCACCTGCTTTCCTTTATCAAACCCTGCATTTAGGTTTGCGAGTTATCGCCTTCGGCTGTATCTTCCCTCACACGGCTTTCCGAAGTTCTTTGCACCAAAGCATGCGCCGTTTTCCAGCCAGCCGTTGTCGGAACTTTGTATTACATTATGGAGCAATTCGCTGATTTTCAGTCAGCCTTCGCCCCAAGAGTGGGGAATTTAAACTGTATAGATTCAACATTACATGGCTATAGAGCCAAATTGCACTTTATCAAGATTTCTTCCATCAGCTTCTATCATATAGAGCTAACCTAGCTGACTTAGTTATGTATTTTTGTTGTCCACAAAAACTGTGGATAACAATGTGAGCATTTTCTATAAAATTAGGCTAACTACTAACGCTATATACGGTTTTATCCAGTCGCTCATTTTATAGGCATTATTTATTTACTTTAAAAACAATTGTTTATATTTATCATTCAAAAACAACGCTAAAACCATTTTTGCTGCCAGGTTTATATTCGTATCTTGTGAATAAGCAACATAATGTCAAGCACTTTTGTTAATGTTTAGCTTAATTGTGCACCACTTCAACTGCTTTAGTATTACAGCATTAGGAATTTAAGAAATTGCATATTCAAGCTAATAACTTGACCGCTCTATGCATGCAAGCTTGCCAAATTGTGCGGAATGAAGAACCTGTGTGTGGTGCTTGCCACGAATAATCACATGCAGCGGATGGCCGGGTAGGGCAAAGCGGGGAGGCGTGCCATATCATAATAAAAAACGAGGCGTCAAATATAACCTAGATTTGCCGTCTGACCTTAATAGCGATCGTGCCGACGCCCAGAAAAGCGACCCCCATCAGTACAAGGGTGATAGGCCAGCCCAAAGAATTCGCGAAATGCTTGGCCGTGTAAAACCCGATAAAACCGAACATCGCAATTACCGTGGTAAGCAATAGCGTCCCGCCAGCTGCAGGCCATAGGCTGCGGACATTAAACTCAGGCCGATGAGCAGGCTCGCCCAGTTTACGGCGGAGGCCATTGCGATATGGTCAAACAGGCCGCCGTTCATCCAACAGATCCCGATCAGCAATGCGGGGGCGGCAAGCACACGGTAAGGCGTATCCTCAAGTGCGGTTGCCACCAGGCATAACGAGGCACCCAGAACAATGGCGATGTAAGCCGGCGGCACGTCGAGCAGATCGAGGCCCACATGCATAAATCCGTATACAAAAAACAGCAACGTGAAGGCCAGCACTGTGCGCCGGTATTTGCCAAATAGCACGCCCAGTTGCAAGGCCATCACGCCGAACACGGCGAGCACGGCGACACGCCAGTTGTCGCCGTGAGGAAACACCTCGTGGATGAACACAAACCAGCCGCCGGTTATCATAAACACCGATGCAAGCGCAAGCGGCAAAATAAGTTTCGGATATTTATTCTCGTACAGCGCAGAAACCAACACGATGAGCAAAATATAGCCCACGCCCAGCGTCATAAAAACCCGCATGGTACTGACCATGCTCTGCCAGAACGTGCTGATATAAGTGCCCACGCCCGCGAGTATGAAGATCGCGCCAAGATAGACTGTAATGGTCTAATTGCAACGTACACCTCGATATGATTATTATTCATCTAGAGAGGAATCGTCTATGAACAAGCACTACAAGCACTACGAAGTCGCATTTAAATTAGAGGTTGCGCGCAAGGTGGTTGACCAAGGACTGAGGATCACGCAAGTGGTTAAAGAAATGAGCATAGGTTGCACAGCGGTGAGCCGCTGGATTTAACATACCGGGCCGAGCAACCAGCCATTTGCGTAGCCAGTGTGCAAGTTAAAGCCGCTTTCGTGGCGAATCAACATGGCGATGGCAGTCTCCGTATCGTTGACGAATTTAGGTCGAAACAAAGTGCCTCGCTTAATGCGCGAAGCGGATTTAGCCGGTTTGGTAGAAGACGTTTGTGAACACCAATGACAACAAGCACGATCTACCCGTGGCGGAGAACTGACTAAATTGTCAGTTCAATCCACCAGGATCGAATCAGGCTTGGAAATCTAATATTACTTACATCCGCACCAAACAGGCTGGCTGTATTTGGCAGCGGTGATGGACTTGTATTCTCGCAAGATCATTGACTGGGCGATGAGTCGCATGATGCCAGCGGCCTTAATCTGTCAGGCGTTGCATGCAGATGGCGATTGGACAGCGGCAAACAACGGTTGGACTGATATCGAATCCGGATCGAGGTAGCCAGTACGCCAGCCACGAATACCAGGCTTTGCTGAAACAACATGACATCATTGGAAATATGCAAATCAGATGGAGGCCACTCAAGACGTAACGGAGTACCTTGTGGGATTCTAAAACTGCACACGACGGCACGCTACCTTGGGAAATTTAGCACCAATAGTTTAGAAATAAAGTTCGCAGCAAAACAACCTGTCGAGGTGTCCGTAATTACTTAACCACTACACATCCGTTTCAACCGCTTCCACAGCACAGCTTTGCTTCCCACATCCACGTCGTGACCTGACTTTCTTTGCCAAATCGATGGTTAATGTCGTAATTTTCGTCTCAGACGCTCCTCTGTAATTTAGTGGTCATTACTGCTAGCACTACTTTGGCACTCTGATGCTGTATCTGGAAGTGGGCGCCCATTCCTTTAAACCCGAGGGGACGACCTTTATTATTTATCGCAAATAGCTAGATACCCCACAATAGTTAAGCCCGACGAGATGGATCGTGATTTGTTGAAGCGCCCTAAAGTATTTCTGCAACTTGTCGTAAAGTAAAATGTGACCATGCGCAAGATTAAAAGGTGAACTTTTAAAGTTAAAAGTATTTTTTTTCATCATTAAAACTATTGCCATCCTGATTTATTGTCGTATTTTTAGCGCAATACAATCTTAGGCTGAAATGAAAATTATTTACATTCGCAATAGCACGGTATTTTTTATTTAAACCGCTTAGCACATAAAGTTCTAATCTCTAATTATGATCAAAGACAAGTTAAATATTCCGTTAAATTTCTTGTATACCAAGACACCGCCTTTAATCGGGGTTGATATTTGCTCGTCTTCAATCAAAATTGTGGAGCTAAGTGAATTAGCGAAGAAAAACGGCTATGTTGTTGAGTATTACGCAATAGAAGCATTGCCTCAAAACGCGGTGAGCGATGGCAATATTAATGATCTGGAGGCAGTTTCGGAATGTCTGCGACGTGCTTGGAAGCGAATGGGTACACGTATAAAAAACATTAGCCTTGCACTTCCTGCCGCCGCCGTGATTAGCAAAAAAATTTTGCTGCCTAGTGGATTGAATGAGGAAGATATGGAGTCTCAGGTGGAGGCGGAAGCAAATCAGTACATTCCATTTGCGATTGACGAAGTTAACCTGGATTTTCAAGTAATAGGCCCGGCACCTGGCAATGCTGCGGAAATCGAAATATTGTTGGCTGCCTCGCGCAATGTTAACGTGGAAGATCGTGTTGCCGTCGCACAAGTGGCCGGGCTCAAGGTGGTGGTGATGGATGTAGAACATTACGCCGCTGAAATGGCGTTTGATCAGATCCGCATGCAGTTGCCGGGAGGCGCAGCTGATCAATGCGTAGCGTTGATAGATATAGGTGCAAATGTAATGAATGTAAATATTCTGCACAACGGGCAATCGGTGTACATGCGCGATCAGCAAATGGGTGGCGATCAATTGACGCAACATATCCAGAATGCTTTCGGCTTGTCCACCGAGGAGGCAGAGGCAGGCAAACTTAATGGCGGATTGCCAGAGAACTACGAAAGCGACGTGCTGGCACCGTTCCGTGAAAGTATGGCGGGCGAAGTGTTTCGTGCCATTCAGCTTTTTTTTACCTCAACTCAGTTCAATGAAGTAAGTTACATTGTTTTAGCTGGCGGCTGCGCAGCGCTGCCTAATTTGGATGATGCGGTAGCAACGCGTACGCAGGTAAAAACACTTGTGGCGAATCCGTTTGCCCAGATGACCCTGTCTGGGCGCATCAAACAGCGCCAATTACAGATTGATGCGCCAGCGCTATTGATTGCATGTGGACTTGCGATGCGGAGGTTTGATCCCACATGATACGCATTAATTTATTACCGCATCGTGCTGAGAAGCGCAAAGCGCGCCAGATTCAGTTCTATGCGCTTAGTGTAATCTCACTAGTGCTGGCAGCAATGCTTGTTGGTATCGTGCATGCTGTCATTACGACGCAGATTGAATACCAAGAACGCCGCAACCAATATTTGAAAGGTCAAATTGTTCTGTTAGACAAGCAGATCGCTGAAATAAAGCGCCTGAAAATGGAAATCGCAGCTTTAATGGAGCGGAAAACAGTGGTTGAAAAACTGCAAAGTACACGCTCAGATGTGGTGCACCTGCTGGATCAGATGTTAAATATTTTGCCAAAAAGCGTGTATTTAAAATCGATTAAACAAACTGGCAACCAGATCAATCTGGTTGGCTTTACTCAGTCGAATGCGCGGGTCTCCACTCTGATGCGTTCTATTGAGGGCTCTCAATGGCTAGAGTCACCAACGCTGGTTCAAATTTCAGCGATAACAGCGAAAGACAGTGGGTCACGCTTGAATGAGTTTAATCTGAAATTCGACTTGACTACTCAGGTGCCAACAATCCCTGCTGTTCCGGTGAAGTCAGCTGGTACGAAAGGTTAGGTGATCACATGAGACTGTTAGATGAACTAAAAGAGATTAACCCCAAAGATCCGGGCGGCTGGCCTTTATTGGTGAAGCTCAGCGCATTTGTGGCAATATTCGTGACCATTTCAATTTTGGGTGCCATATTTGACTGGAAGGATCGCTGGGAAGCGCTGAGCACGGCCAAGCAGATTGAAACTACATTAAAAACGGAGTTCAAGACCAAGAAGGCAATAGCTATCAATCTGGATGTTATCAATAAAAAACTTACAGAAACCAAGCAATCGTTTGATGCGCTGCTGAAACAATTGCCGAGCAAGTCAGAAATGGATGCGTTGTTAACTGACATTAATCAAGCTGGCTTGGGTCGCGGCCTACAATTTGAATTATTTAGACCGGGCGTTGAGATTATTACCGGCGTGTTTGCTGAGCAGGCAATAACCATTAAAGTAACGGGTAATTATGATGACATCGGTAAGTTTGCTAGCGATATTGCACAATTACCGCGAATTGTATCATTGAGCGAGATTAATATTAATCCGACGGCAGGGTACCTGACTATGGATGCTATAGCTAAAACATATCGCTATTTAGATGAAGAAGAATTAACTGCCCAGAGGCAATCATCCAAAATAGCTGGAGCACGCAAATGAGACCGGCTTGCTTGCTACTGCTCACATCTTTATTGCTGTCTGCCTGCGCTGGCGAGGAGTTTCAAGATTTGCGCGATTTCGTCAAAGACACTGGTAGTGGAATGCGCGGCAAGGTGGACCCCCCCCCTGAGATTAAGCCTTATGAGCCATTTGTTTATGATAACGCTACCAATCTCCCTGATCCATTCAAACCTCGTAAGCCCGAAGCAAAAAGTGGCGATCTCCCCGGCCTCAATCAACCGGATATGACGCGACGTCGAGAAGAGCTGGAAGAATCACCATTAGAAAATTTGAAGATGGTCGGTTTCCTTTATCAGGCTAAAGCTGGTCATGCTATCGTCCGCTCGGCAGATGGCAAGCTCCACCGAGTCAAAGCAGGTAATTATCTAGGGTCGAATTTTGGTCAAATTGTTTCCGTGACAGAAACCGAAATAAAAATCAAGGAAGTCGTTCAAGATAGTGCAGGAGACTGGACGGAACGTATAAGTAGCTTGCCATTGATGGAATGAAAGACTAGGAGTAAAACATGAGACATTATAAAAACGTAGTCAACAACCTTGTTCTGCTCGTTGTCGCGGCATTTGCTGTTTGCGCGCTAACTGCCCAAGCACAAGACAATACCAGTGCACAAAACGCTAGCACACAAAATTTTGACGCGGAGAATAGCATACAGTCGCTCAGCGTCAGCACTGCACCAGGTGGCAAGCTTGTACTTAAAATGGGGTTGAAGAATACGCTTGCCAATCCACCTTTGAATTTTGCCATCAGCAATCCTGCGCGCATTGTATTTGATTTCCCCAATACGATAAATGAGCTGGGGAAATCGACGCAGAAATTTGGCGTAGGTGAATTGCGTAGCGCAAATATTGTGCAATCAGGCAATCGCACCCGCCTGGTTGTTAACCTTAATCAAACATTGGTTTATGACGCACAGACACAGGGCACTAACTTACTGATTACCCTGCATGGCAAAGTTCCTGCGGAATCAGCAATGGCACCCTCTGCACGATTTACTGAGTCGAAGTCAGGTATCCAGAAATATAGCCTGCGTGATATTTCTTTTCGTCGCGGCGGGAATGGGGGCGGACGCATTCAGGTAGACCTATCGGATCCTGGTGTAGGTATAGGCGTTAAGCAGCAAGGTAAACGCCTGATCGTGGATTTTATGAATTCCAGTCTACCGAGCAACTTGCAACGTAAACTTGATGTAGTGGATTTCGGCACGCCAATACAAGGGATCGATACATTCGTGCAGGGTGATCATGTACGCATGGTCATTGAACCAAAGGGGTTATGGGAACACGTCGCCTACCAGACGGATAACAAGTTTATCGTGGAAATAAAAGCAGTAGCGGATGATCCAGATAAACTATCTAAAAATAGCAAGATAGGTTACAAGGGCGAAAAATTGACATTAAGCTTCCAGAATATTGCAGTGCGCGAAGCGCTGAATGTTATTGCTGACTTTACTAATCTGAATATGGTGATCAGCGATTCCGTGAGCGGTAATTTGACTCTGCGCCTTAAGGATGTGCCGTGGGATCAAGCACTACAAATCATCCTTGACTCGCGCGGCTTGGACATGCGCAAGAATGGCAACGTAATTCAGGTTGCCCCGCGCGAAGAGTTGGCAGCCAAGGAAAAACTTAATTTAGCAGCAAGTCAAGAAATCTTCGACCTTGAACCTCTTCACACGGAAAGTTACCCACTTGCGTATTCAAAAGGGAAGGAAATTGTCGCTTTGCTGCAGAATCCTACCCAGCGCATGCTGTCCAAACGCGGAAGCGCAGTGGAGGATGCACGTACCAATACTGTGTTCGTTCAAGATACGCCATCGCGTTTGGAGGAAGTACGTAAGCTGATCAAGAAAGTCGACGTGGCGGTGCGCCAAGTGATGATTGAAGCACGTTTTGTTGAGGCAAGCGATACCTTTACTCGAACCTTGGGTGGAAGGTTAAGCTATACTGGGGTACCACCACCTGGAGGCGAATTTTCTGTGGGCGGACTTCGTGGTTCTGTGGGTGGGAGTGCTGGTGGTGGCCCAGTTAATTTACCCGGAACCCCGGGGCTAATTGGCACTGGAGTGGTATCAGCGATGCTTTTCAACTCATCAGTGTCCAAAATATTAGGGCTGGAGTTGCAGGCATCCCAACTAAACGGAATTACCAAAGAAATCTCAAGCCCTCGCGTGGTGACTGCAAATGGAACTGAAGCGGTAATTGAACAAGGCGTGGAAATACCCTATCAGACAACAACCAGCGCGACAGTAGCACCAACTATATTGTTTAAAAAGGCACTTTTAAGCCTTACCGTGACGCCTCAAATCACACCAGATGATAATATCAACATGAAAGTAGTAGTTACTCAGGATTCTGTTGGCACAATAATTAATACGTCGGCGGGGGGGGTGCCCAGCATTAACACCAAGAAAGTCAGTACCCAAGTACTGGTTGATAATGGAGGGACTGTTGTAATTGGTGGGGTCTATACCCAAAATGAGTTGAAATCGACCCCTAAGGTGCCGCTGTTAGGTGATATTCCTTTCATTGGATGGTTATTTAAAAGTCAAACTAATACAAATAACAAAAGGGAGTTGTTGGTTTTCATTTCCCCTAAAATTCTGAGTGATAGCTTGAATCTGCGTTAAACAGTAAGTGCATCGGTGATGCACGATGCATTTTCGGCTACAATCCGACCATGTATCATATTAATACAATGCAGCCGAAGCGCCATTCCGGCAACATCTTTCTTGTGGGAATGATGGGGGCAGGGAAAACCACTATAGGGAAATTGCTTGCTCATCAGCTGGGCAAGGTTTTTGTTGACAGTGATGAAGAAATTCAGCAGCGTTCTGGCGTAACTATTCCGCACATCTTTGATATTGAGGGTGAGGCTGGGTTTCGGCAGCGCGAAGCAAGCGTAATTCAAGACTTAGTACTGCTCGACAACATCGTTTTAGCAACTGGGGGTGGTGCGGTGTTGAATGAGAAAAACTGCATTGCATTATGCTGCAATGGCATAGTGGTGTATCTGAAAAGTACAGTTCATGACCTCTGGCATCGAACTCGCCATGACCGAAATCGTCCGTTATTGCGGACAGCCGACCCACATTCAAAACTAAAACATATTTATGAGCAGCGCGACCCGCTATATGCACAAGTGGCTAATTTGGTTATGCCTACCGGCAAACAAAGCGCGCAAAGTCTAGCTTTACATTTGCAGCAAGAGCTCAACCGATTTTTAGAAATTAAGCCGTAACAACCAGTTAAATTACTCTAAAACATGACAACAACAATCATTCCCGAGCAGATAGCCTGATAACTCTACCCATGTCAGGTATAGAAGATGTAACTATTTTTTGGAACGTCAACTATTCAAAAGTAGTTTTGCTCCAGCCCATTGGGTTTTTACCTGCACAGGTATCCTATCAGCCTGCCGGACTTGAAGAATCGTAGCGAATAGCGAAAGATTAACTAAGCGAAGGTAAATTTGCAGCCGACTTGATTTCGTTCAAGTCTGACAGGCTGATAGAGTTACAGGGGAAATGCAGCAAACCACTCAATCTGCGTTTGTAATCGTTCAAAATGATATAGCATTGCCTGCCTCACATTATGCAGTCTTCAAATAGAAGCACTTAAAACTTATGCAAACATTAACCGTTGGGCTGGCGGAGCGCAGCTATCCTATATATATAGGCAGTGACTTACTAGCATGTGCAGAATTATTATTGCCGCACTTACCCCGCAAAAAAGCAGCAGTGGTGACTAACACTACAGTGGCGCCGCTATACTTGGAACCACTACGAGCCATGCTGCAAGCTCATGGCGTCGACATCATACCTATCATCTTGCCGGATGGTGAGCAATACAAGAATGCAGAAACGCTAGGGTTAATTTACGATGCACTGCTCTCCCATCGATGCGAACGCAACACACCATTGATTGCCTTAGGCGGGGGAGTGATAGGCGACATGACGGGTTATGCTGCTGCAACCTATTTGCGCGGTGTGCCTTTCATTCAGATTCCCACCACGCTGCTGGCACAGGTGGATTCATCGGTTGGTGGCAAGACCGGCATCAACCACCCGTTGGGTAAGAATATGATAGGTGCGTTTTATCAGCCGCAAGTTGTGCTTGCTGACATCGCCACTTTGAATACATTGACGGATCAGGAATTACGCGCGGGCATTGCTGAAGTCATAAAATACGGCCTTATCCGCGATCTCTCTTTCTTTGAGTGGCTGGAACAAAACATGGAAAAATTATTGGCGCGTGATGCGGATGCGCTGCAATATGCCATCACTCGCAGCTGCCAGAATAAGGCCGAGGTAGTCGCTGCAGATGAGCGTGAAAATGGAGAGCGTGCCTTGCTTAACCTCGGCCATACCTTCGGTCATGCTATCGAGACAGGCATGGGTTATGGTGCGTGGCTTCATGGCGAGGCAGTCGCTACAGGTACCATTATGGCCGCTGATCTATCGTGTCGCTTGGATTGGCTAAGTAGGGAAGATGCGGATCGCATAAAAAAATTGTTTCAGCGCGCTGGCCTACCAGTTGTCGCACCTGATTTGGGCGTGGAGAAATACCTGCAATTAATGGGGTTGGACAAAAAAGTGGTTGGCGGGAAAATCCGTTTCGTGCTACTTAAAAACATTGGTAGTGCGGTGATAAATGGGAGCGTGGAGCCGGAATTATTGCGGCAAACCTTGGTGGCAAACAGCGCTCATGGCTGAACTTGCACCTTATGCGGTAACAAAGGACAACACTCGCGGCAGGATTGAGCACGAAGAAGCCCCTTTTGGGCGCAGCGAATTTCAACGTGATCGTGATCGCATCATCCATTCCACCGCCTTCCGTCGCCTGGAATATAAGACGCAGGTATTTGTTAACCATGAAGGTGACCTATTCCGTACCAGATTAACTCACAGCATGGAAGTAGCACAAATTGCCCGCTCCATCGCACGGTATCTGAAATTAAATGAAGACCTGGTGGAAGCTATCTCACTCGCTCACGATCTCGGTCACACACCATTCGGTCACGCCGGGCAGGATGCACTCAATGCCTGCATGAAGGATTACGGTGGCTTCGAGCACAACCTGCAATCGTTACGCGTGGTTGACGTACTCGAAGATCATTATGCTGCCTTTGATGGACTCAATCTATGCTTCGAAACGCGCGAGGGCATTCTCAAACATTGCTCGCCGGTAAATGCCGCCAAGCTGGGGGCAGTGGGCGAGCGTTTCCTTAAGCAACAGCGTCCTTCGCTGGAAGCACAGATTGCCAATTTGGCCGATGAGATCGCCTACAACAACCATGATGTGGATGATGGACTGCGCTCTGGGTTAATTACGCTGGAGCAGTTTACCTCGGTGCGTTTGTTTGCCGTTCATCTTGATGCTGTACGACTAGCCTACCCCAGCCTAGCCGAGCGCCGCATGATTCACGAAACGATACGGCGCATGATCAATACACTTGCTACAGATTTAATCCATGAAACGGAAAAAAACATTCGGACTTATGCTGTGTGTGATACCTCTGAGGTACGCGCCGCGCCGCCGCTGGCAGCATTCAGTGCCGAAATACATGAACAGCAGCGCGAACTCAAATCCTTCCTGCATACACATTTATACCGTCATTACCGCGTCATGCGCATGAGTGCCAAGGCGCGGCGCATTATCACCGACCTATTTCAAGTATTCATAGAGGATAACCGCCTGCTACCTCCGCAATTTCAGCAACAGGCACAAGCCGACCGTGCCCGCACCGTGTCCGACTACATCGCCGGCATGACTGATCGCTACGCCATCAAAGAGCACCGAAGGTTGTTTGCCATTGAAGAAGGATGATTCCATCACTACTTCAATAATAAAGTCAGCGCCATACCAAAAACTTTTAAACTATGGCGGATTCAAGTTTAAAGTACTTCATTCCCTATGCTCCGTTGATCAAAGAATACCTGTTGCAAAGTTTATTACATGAATAAAAATTCAAGATGCTATCCTCGAAAAAACATGAGAATTTTTCAATCTACGCCAACTGCGCAGCTTCCCTTATATAATGCCGCACCCTGAAACTTAGCTGTACTTACTTTTTCCCATGCTGTTTTCTTCGTCACACCCCCGCCCACGTTATACCCATCTGAATGGCTCGTCCGATGCACTGGCTCTGGCGCAATATGCCAGAACACACGTGCCGTTGGTGGTAATTGCCGCCAGCGCGCTGGAAGCGCAGCGGCTGGTGGAAGAAATCCCGTTTTTTTCCCCGGAGCTTCGCGTACATCTGCTACCGGATTGGGAAACGCTGCCTTATGATCACTTCTCGCCGCATCAGGATCTCATTTCTGAGCGACTTGCTACGCTGCATCACATTCATAGCCAGTCATGTGATGTGATAGTCGTCCCGATAACCACCGCGCTATATCCCTTGTCACCAGTGGAATATCTGGCTGCGTTCACTTTCTTTCTCAAGTGCGGTGAGAAACTGGACATCGCCAAGTTGCGTGAACAAATGACATTGGCCGGTTATACCCATGTTCATCAGGTGCTTACACCGGGCGAATACTGTGTGCGTGGTAGTTTGATTGACCTTTTTCCGATGGGCAGTAGTGTGCCTTACCGCATCGACCTGTTCGATGACGAAATTGATTCGATCGCGACCTTCGATGTGGATACCCAGCGCACCATCTATCCGGTGCGGGATATTCGCCTATTACCGGCACGTGAATTTCCTCTGGATGAGGCCGGACAGGCGCGTTTTCGTCAAAATTTCCGCGATCGTTTCGAAGGCGATCCATCCAAAGTAACTATTTACAAAGGCGTGAGCCGTGGCATTGCGCCCGCAGGCATCGAATATTACCTCCCATTATTTTTCGAGCGTACTGCCACGCTGTTTGATTATCTGCCTGCGCATGCCACGTTGTGCATGCATCACAATGTGGATGTTGCCATTGCCACTTTTGCGAAGGATGCGCAGTCACGCTATAACCTGCTTCGCGGTGACCCACAACGTCCCTTGCTGGAACCGAACGAACTGTTTCTGAGCGCAGAAAGTTTTTTTATTGCTGCAAAAAATTTCAAACGGGTCGATCTCATCGCAGACACTCCCTTTTCCTCCCGGATTGACAATTCAGAGGAGAAAGATAACGTGATCGAGACTCCCACTGCCATTCTTCAAGAGGAAAGGACATATAAAACCCATACGCCGTGCGCTACCAAAAAATTGCCCGACATCGCGGTAAATCGACGCGCCGATATTCCAACACATGCACTCCAGAGCTTTCTGCAAGATTATCCTGGCCGGGTGTTGTTGCTCGCCGACAGTTTGGGACGGCGCGAAATAATGGCCGAGTATTTGCGCGAATACGGCCTGACACCTGCACTGTGTGAGAACTATGCGCAATTTCTCGACGGTGACAATCACTTCATGCTTACCGTAGGGACGCTGCAGAATGGTTTCATGTTGCAAGATGAACAATTGGCAATTATTACAGAAAGTGAGCTTTATGCCGCGCAGCAACGCAGCCGAATTGCGCGCGCCACAAAGAAAAGCAACGTGGAAGGGATGTTGCGTGACCTGTCCGAGCTCAAGCCGGGCGATCCCGTGGTGCATGAACAGCATGGTATCGCGCGTTATCATGGCCTGATAAACCTTGATCTCGGCGAAGGCGAGAACGAATTTTTGCTGCTGGAGTACGCCGGAGAAGACAAATTGTATGTTCCAGTGGCACAGCTACATGTAATCAGCCGTTACAGTGGCGGAGCCTCGGAAACCGCACCGTTGCACAAGCTGGGCAGCGGCACTTGGGACAAGGCCAAACGTCGCGCCATACAGCAAGTGCGTGACACCGCTGCCGAATTGCTCAATCTGTATGCCCAGCGCGCCACGCGCAAAGGTCACCAATTCAAATTGTCCCAACATGATTATGAAGCGTTCGCCGCCGGTTTTGGTTTTGAAGAAACATCTGATCAAGCGGCCGCTATTGAGGCGGTGGTCACTGATCTGCAGAGTGGGAAACCTATGGATCGTCTAATCTGCGGCGATGTGGGTTTTGGTAAAACGGAAGTTGCTCTGCGCGCAGCCTTTATTGCGGCGATGGATGGTAAACAAGTAGCCGTGCTGGTACCCACCACGTTGCTTACTGAACAACATTTCCAGAACTTCTGCAATCGTTTTGCCGACTGGCCTATCAAAATAGGCGAACTGTCGCGCTTCCGCTCTGCCAAGGAACAGACTCAAACGCTGAAAGACATGGAAGATGGCAAGCTTGACATCATTATCGGTACGCATAAGCTGATCCAGAAGGGTATTAAATTCCACAACCTGGGGTTGATCATTATCGACGAGGAACACCGTTTCGGCGTGCAGCAAAAAGAGCGCCTCAAGGCGCTACGCGCCGAAGTTGACGTACTCACCCTGACTGCCACGCCGATCCCGCGCACGCTGGCAATGTCTTTGGAAGGGCTGCGCGATTTCTCTGTGATTGCCACGGCACCGCAGCGCCGCCTGTCAATCAAGACCTTCGTTAGCGACTATAGCCAGGGCATCATCCGCGAAGCGGTGCTGCGCGAATTGAAGCGCGGCGGACAAGTCTATTTCCTGCACAACGAAGTGGCCACCATCGCCAATATGGCGGAAAAGCTGGGAACCTTACTGCCTGAAGCACGAATCCGCGTGGCGCACGGCCAGATGGGAGAGCGCGACTTGGAAGCAGTCATGCGTGATTTTTACCAGCAGCGCTTCAATGTGCTGCTATGCTCCACCATCATTGAAACCGGTATCGACATACCCAGTGCCAATACCATCATCATGAACCGCGCGGACCGCTTTGGGTTGGCGCAGCTACATCAATTGCGCGGCCGAGTTGGGCGCTCGCACCACCAAGCGTATGCCTATTTATTGGTAGATAATATGGAAGGACTTACCGCGCAGGCGAAGAAAAGATTGGAAGCAATCCAAGCCATGGAGCAACTGGGAAGCGGTTTCTATCTTGCGATGCATGATCTGGAAATTCGCGGCGCGGGCGAGGTGCTGGGCGAATCACAAAGCGGTGAGATGCACGAGATTGGTTTTTCGCTCTACACGGACATGCTCAACGCGGCCATTACCTCGCTAAGATTGGGCCAAGAGCCAGACATGGCACACCCGCTTGGAGTTACCACCGAGATTAACCTGCATACTCCCGCCTTACTGCCCAACGATTACTGCGGCGACATCCACCAACGGCTGGTGCTGTACAAACGCCTGGCTAACTGCACCACATCAGAAGAACTGGACGACATGCATCAGGAGCTGGTAGACCGCTTCGGATTGCCGCCGCCGCCTGCCCATGCACTGCTTGATTGCCACCGTCTGCGCATCGCAGCCAAGCAGCTCGGCATTATCAAGGTGGATGCTTCCAGCGAGGCGATTCAAATTCAGTTCATGCCAAATCCGCCCATCGATCCGATGATCATCATCACGCTTATCCAGAGCAAGCGCCAGTACAAACTGAGTGGTCAGGATAAACTGAGAATTGAATTAAAATACGTCGACGTCAGCCAGCGTGTGTTGGCGATCAAGAACTTTTTTAATGAACTATCGTAAATCACGTCGCTTCGTTGCAACCATTGTCATTCCCGCTTGCAAGGGCATGACAAACCGCCATTTCTCATCGCGCCAAAATAAAATTCTATAAACACATGAACTTCATTATTCAAGGCATTCAATATATTGCCCCTGCCCATCTCAACTACCTTGCCGAGCTAACCACCGCGTCTCGCATTGAACAGACCTCTACACACACCTACCGACTGCATGATGCCAAGCCGCATGATGCTGTTGCTGCCTACTGTTACGAACATCAACTCGACTATGGTTTTGTCCGCCCAAGCCAGCATTTATCAGATTTTGGTCTTGTAGTCATGGATATGGATTCCACACTTATCGCCATAGAATGTATCGACGAGATCGCCGATATGAACCACATTAAATCGCAGGTAGCGGCCATCACCGAAGCTGCGATGCGCGGCAAAATTGATTTCGGCGAGAGCCTGCGTCGCCGCGTGGAATTGCTGGCTGGGCTGGAAGAAAGTGCATTGCAGCGCGTGTATGACGAACGCCTACAGCTCAATCGCGGTGCCGAAATCATGTTGTCCAAATTAAAAGAATACGGTATCAAGACTATGCTGGTGTCAGGAGGCTTTGTCTTCTTCGCCGACCGCTTACAACAACGTTTGGGTCTCGACTATACGCATGCCAATACATTGGAAATCATCAACGGTAAGCTAACTGGTAAAGTACTCGGACATATCCTCGACGCACAAGGTAAAGCTGATTGCTTGGAGCGTATCCGCGATGAATTGAAGCTTATAGCCAGAACAGGTTATTGCTCTAGGGGACGGCGCCAATGATCTCAAGATGATGGCACAAGCTGGCATCAGTATCGCTTATCACGCCAAACCGATAGTGCTCGCGCAGGCTAGTTATGCGTTTAACTTTGTGGGGCTGGATGGGTTGGTGAATTTGTTTGACGACTAAATTCAATATCCTTTATTGAGCATAGGGCATAAGCATCATGCTTTACAATTAGCCAGAAGAGAAACACAACGCAATGAATTTTAAAGAGTTTATCTTGTCTTTTAAGACACATACTGCGCCTATTTCGTTTACCGAGAAAATACGTAACGGGTTGATCGCAGGAATTGCCATCCTGCTTTTGGGACTAACTCTCAAATATCTACCACAGATCTAATTATCCACTTTGTTATGCTGGGTTCGATAGCTGCCTCTGCTGCGCTTCTTTTTGCTGTACCGCATAGCCCTATGGCGCAACCGTGGCCGTTACTCGGCGGCCATTTAATTTCGACTTTAGCGGGTTGGCTATGCAGCCAACACATCAGTGACCCATTATTAGCTGCAGGCTGTGCAGTAGGATTGGCGATTTTTCTGATGCATTACCTGAATTGCCTACACCCGCCGGGTGCATCCACGGCACTCACGTTAGCGCTACTCAGTGCACAATTCCACCCCATGGGTTTGTCATGGGTAGTGAGCATCGTGTCGGCGAATATCGGAATTTCCTTTGTGCTGGCATTGCTGATCAATAATCTTTTACCTGGCCGACATTACCCGAGTGCGACATACTCCCCAACCCATACTACGGATAGATACGCAGCTAAAATGTGTCCAACTGGAGCGGGCTGATATCGAATGGGCACTCACTCAAATGGATGGTGTGATCGACATTAGCGAAGAAGACCTGATCGATATCTATAAGCTGGCTATTAAGCATGCGCGGAATCGTGACGGTAAAGCTAACTTTTAATCCGTTGCACGGAAGGATTTTTGCTTGTTCGTAACGAAGAGGAACAGTGTTGAATGACTCATTGGGCGGCGCATTCGTTCCCAGCTTCAATTTTCCCGCTGGAAATGCTGTTAGCCGTGACACGGCAAGATACAGACACAGTGCGCCACGCTGCGCAAGTTACTGCAACACCTCTTTCATGGCTGTGATACTCAGGCACAACAAGCAGCTCAGGCCATCTTGCGAAATTCGATACCGCTGGTCAGAGTCTCTATGACGACGAGCAGGAGGACTTATTCCCGCGTCTGCTCGCCACTCTAAACGCCGATGTGCACAAATTAATAGTGCGCTTGCTAGCAGCCTGTCTGACGTCCCTCCCATTGAAAATAACAAATTGCACATGTAAATTATACATTTATATAGGTTAATCAAATGGTTGAATGGAATTTATTGGACCGATTTAAGCCGATAAAACATGACATGAACTACCTGTTTTCGCTTTCGATGAACGACTTGCCACCGGAACATCACTTGGCGCGATCTATCGTTGAGATTGTCGAGCAACTGAACTTGAAGGCTATGGAACGCGCCTACGGCACAAGCGGAAGTGCCCCTCCACCCCGCATTGTTGTTGTCCATACTGGTTTACGGCTATGCCACAGGCGTGTTTTCAGTCGCAAGCTGGAGAACACAACCTATGACTCGATTGCATTTCGTTTTGTGGCTGCGGATGAACATTCAGATCACGATACGCTATGATTTTATATATTTTTTAAGTTTGTACCATTTTATTCAGAGGGATAACGTTTATTGATGTGAGTTGTTACCCTCAATATTACTCTTTATAAACTGTTGGGCAGACGGACCACTTTCAGTTTCTACTTCGACTGTACCTCCATCAGTACGCACAGACTCTTCTGCCATTTTGTTCATCACAATAATATTGATGCGACGGTTAATCGGATTGAATGGATCTTTCCCGTCGAACAGCACAGCAGAAGACAATCCCACCACCCGTACCATTTTTTCCTCTTTCATTCCGCCTGCAATCAACTCTCGGCGCGAGGCATTGGCACGATCTGCCGACAGATCCCAATTACTGTAGCCCGTTTCTCCAAAAGAATATGGCCGAGCATCTGTATGTCCTGATAAGCTTACCTTGTTCGGTACTTGATTCAGCATTTGGCCAATTTCACGCAGAATTTTTATGGTATAGGGTTCGAGGATTGCACTCCCGCTTTTAAACATGGGACGGTTTTCCTCATCCACAATTTGGATGCGCAGGCCTTCAGTGGTAATGTCAAGCAGAATTTGCTTCTTGAATTGTTGCAACTTGGCGTCAGCGTCGATCGCCTTTTCCAAGCTAGACTTCAACATTTTGAGTTTGTCCAATTCTTTGCGTCTTTCAATACGCAAAGCTTCTTCAGTTGCCACCTTCAGATTGACTGTCCTCTTTTCAGTTGGAAGCTCCCCTTGCTTCACTTGGCCTTCACTACGTGTCAAGTCTTTACCTCCACCCTTAATTAGGCTGGAGCTATCGCCGCTACCAGATCCGCCCAGCAGTGAAACCTTGAGCGGCGCATTAAAATAATCAGCAATACCTTTCAAATCACCTTTGGTAGTCGAACCCAACAACCACATCAACAGAAAAAATGCCATCATTGCAGTAACGAAGTCAGCATAGGCGATTTTCCATGCGCCGCCATGATGCCCGCCCGCTATCTTCTTAATACGCTTAACTACTATGAGTCTTTTATCATCGCTCGCCATGATGCAGCTCTCTCAATGTGAATTTTCTATTCAGCGCTTTTGTTTGACGTGTTCTTCCAACTCGATGAAACTGGGACGTTCAGTAGAATTGAGTACCTTACGACCAAACTCTACCGCCATTGCTGGAGCGTAGCCATTCAAATTGGCCAGCATTGTAACCTTGACTGTCTGGAACATTTTGCTCGACTCCTCTGCTTTTTGCTCCAGCAAGGACGCCAAGGGGCTGACGAAGCCATAAGATAACAGAATGCCCAAAAAGGTGCCGACCAGTGCTGCACCAATAAGCACGCCCAGTTCGGCGGGTGGTAGTCCAACAGACCCCATGGTATGTACGACCCCCATAACCGCCGCAACTATACCAAAGGCTGGCAAGGCGTCACCAAACTTGGCGAGAACATGCGACGGCACCATTGCCTCATGATGGTGGGTTTCTATTTCTACATCCATCAGATTCTCGATTTCCATCGCATTCAGGTTACCGCTCAACATGATTCGTAGGTAATCTGACATAAATTCAATTATATGATGATCCGCCATTATTTTAGGATACTTGACAAAGAGAGGGCTTTCCGCTGCATTCTCTATGTCGTTTTCAATGGCCATTAATCCTTCCTTGCGAATTTTTCCAAGCAACTCATAAAGCAGTGCCATTAGCTCCATGTAGTGATCTTTAGTATATTTAGCGCCCTTAAATATACTAGGCAATGCTTTCATAGTGGCCTTGATTGACTTGCCGCTATTTCCCACTAAAAAAACACCCGAGCCAGCACCTGCTATCATCAGCAACTCAACTGGCTGAAACAAGGCAAGCAAGTGTCCGCCTGCCAATGCATAGCCACCGAACACTGAAAGTGTAACTATCACATATCCGACAATTACCAACATGACTCAGCTTCCTTGAGTTGCGCGCATTGCGATCTTTTGTGGCAGGGTAGCATCAGCTTCTGGGAGGACGTCGGAAAGTAATCAGATAAATCAATATTATTTCGTGCATTGACACAACCGAATAGCGTAAACATCATCATGATTATTCCACATAGTCTTTTGTGCGGTAACGGCACCCGATAATAAAACTTTAATTCGCCACGCTTAATGCCAACAAACTTGATGTTGCGGCATTCCTTTTTGTTTTCCCGGCACGGGAGGGTGGACGACAAATGCCGCACACATAGCCGGCATACAGTCCGTCGGCATGCGCTATGAAATTCCCACCACATTCGGTGCAGTCTGTCAGCTGTAGCATCTTTGCATCAAAGAACCGTATTAGAAACCATGCACGTGTAACACTCAATATCGGCTCATCGCCGCTAGCATTGATTTGTTCAAGATATAAACAATAACTTTTAATTAATGCCTCGACGCCGGTTAAACTGGTATTCCTCAGCAGAAACTGATGAATGTCCATAAACAGGGAAGAATGGATGTTAGGCGACCAGCTCATGAACCAGTCAGTTGAGTAGGGCAACATACCCTTGGACGGCGAAACACCCTTTACCTCCTTGTATAACTTAAGCAAACGTTCGCGACTTAAAGCAGTTTCTTCCTGCAGCAATTGCAAACGTGCTCCTAGCTTGATTAAATCCACGGCAATCTGGATTTGGTAAGCTTCAGTGACCACACTCTTGTTTCGCATGACAATCTCCGCAAATAGTTTTTTTAAATCAAGCGGCTAAAGCCTCTGCTGACTGTCCGGTCATCAGGATTGCGGCATGCGCTTGCGACATCAACCTGTTCTTGTTGTAATCGGTGATCATGTTGAGTAGAAGTTTTTCATCAAAGCGAAAGCGACATAACAACATATTGGATGCCGCCATTTTAAGTAGTTGTGCTGAGCTTAACCCGGCGATAAGTTCAGCCATTTCTTGGCTAATTCCAAGCCGAAAAATGGCTGCCGCCTTGTCTTCCTGAATCATTTGCCGCGCGAGCAGCATATAAGAAAGATTGGCTTCTTTAATTTCTTGATGAAGTTGATCAGTATTCATGATTCGTCCCCTTGCAAGTTAACAACACTGTCTTTTTCGACGGTTGAATATTGCTACACGAACGAACAGAAAAAAATCAGAAGACTTCTGATCTCTTTGTAAGAAGATTTCCTACAGGGGTAGACAAACCTCCTCTTGCCCGTATCAGGTTGCAAGCGGAGGATTCAATGCTTACTTGAATTTCTAGGGGGGAATTCAAGCTTATACTTCATTATCGACAGAGCATGGTAAAACTTTAATATTTTTTTATAAATTAATTGAACTAGGCGTACCTAACAGCATAGACCATGGAAATATATGTATTACAATTGCTTGCTTAAACCTGCGAGGGGACAAATTTAAACTTATGTCTCCGTTATCGACAGATCATGGTAAAACTTTAATAGTTTTTAAAAAATATATTTAACTTGGTGAGCATAATGGCGCAGATCATTGAAACATATGTACTACTAATAATAGTTAGGCTAAACAAGAGGGCAAGTCAATGAAATCCATGCTTTACATAGGATTCGGAGGTGCGAATGGTGTTTCCGACTTGAATCGTAATCAGAACAGGGGAACGACTGTAACCGGCTGAGTGTATATGTTGCTTAACTGAGCAATAATGAGCTTCTGTATTATTGAATATTTAGTCTCAAACTTTATTGAAGTAACAAATAGAATATGGCTGCCAATAAACTTCGTGTCTTACTAGTGGAAACTTCACCGGAGGAGGCTCTGCGCACGCTCGCAAAACTGGAGCAGAGCGGTTATGAGGTTGAACATCGACGAGTAGATAATGCGTCTGACATGCAAGCTGCCTTGATAGAAGATGAGTGGGACGTGGTGCTATGCAGCTATGACCTATCCGGATTCTGTGGACTTGCCGCGCTCAAACTAATGCAATCGAAAGAAGTGGACCTTCCTTTTCTATTTTTGTCGCATGACCTACATGAAGAAACCATCATTCATACCATGCAATCCGGTGCGAACGATTACATCTTTAAGGGGAGTTTAAATAGGCTCGCTCCTTCAATAGCGCATAATTTGCGCGCGGCACGTATTCGTTGCGAGCACCGCCAAGCACAAATCGCCTTACAAGAAAATCAGGCGCGTCTGCAAGCCTTCATTACCAACTTGCCGGGCATGGCCTATCAAGTATTACTCAAACATGACGGCGACATTTCCTTTCCATACATCAGTGATGGTAGCAAAGCGCTTCTCAACTTAAACCCACAGGATTTAGAAAAACATCCTCACTTATTCATGAATATGTTACACCCAGATGACCGCATCTCTTATACGCAAACCATGCGAACTTCAGCAGATAATCTTTCTTTCTGGAACTGGGAAGGACGTATCGTGATATTGCCAGAAGGTGAGATTAAATGGATTAATCTACGTTGCAGTCCTCGAAAAACATTGCATGGCGAAATTCAGTGGGAAGGTATTATGTCCAACATCAGCCAAAGCAAGCAGGCGGAAATCGAAATAAAATATTCGCAGGAACAATTGCGTGAACTATCCTCTCATGTCCAGCTTGTACGCGAACAAGAGCGCCTTAACATTGCGCGCGAGGTGCATGACGACCTGGGAAGCACTCTTACCGCCATTAAGCTTAATATCGCTTGGCTGGGCGGACGCCTGAGCAAGGCAGCACCTGAACTGATTGCAAAAATTAAGGATGTCGAAAGCTTGGTTGACAAGTGTACCGCAGCCGCCAATGATATCTCTCATTCCCTGCGTCCAAGCACACTGGACTGTTTTGGAATCATCGCAGCGATGGAAATTGAAGTAGATGAATTTGAACAGCGTACTGGCATATCTTGCGTATTCAACCACCCGGATGAAGATATCACTTTAGATCCGGATATCGCCATCGCGCTGTTCCGCATCCTGCAAGAAACGCTCACCAATATCATGAAACACTCACATGCCAGCAAAGTAAACATAGATCTATACAATCAAACTGCCTGCATCGAAATGGTCGTTAGCGATAATGGACGCGGTTTTACCGAATCCGACCGTATCAAACCACGCTCTTTCGGCCTGCGCGGTATTAAGGAACGAGTCGCCTATTTCGGCGGCAATGTGCATATCAGGGGCACACCGGACTCAGGAACCACAATTAAAGCATGCATCCCATATCAATCTGAACCAACAACCGTTGGCGGCTTTTTTTCGCCGCAGCCACAGCAAAAGCTGTTGTGATGAACGCTATTAAAATCAAGCATGATTAATATATTAGTAGCGGATGATCACGCACTGATCCGCAAAGGCATGAAGCAAATTCTCAATGACACCGAGGATATACGCGTAACCGGAGAAGCTGAAAATGGCATGCAAGCAGTTAAGATGGTGCAAGACAACACTTACGATCTGGTGTTACTAGACATCAGTATGCCTGACAAGCATGGCATTGATGTGCTCAAACAACTCAAGCTCAATAAGCCGCAATTACCAGTGCTAATATTAAGCATGCATGAGGAAAATCAATATGCATTGCGTTCTCTGAAGGCCGGGGCGGCCGGCTATCTCAGCAAGCAAAGCGCCCCGACACAGCTGGTTACCGCTATACGTCAGGTCGCCTGCGGCAAGAAATATATTAGCAACGAACTGGCAGAAGAATTAGCCAACGGTCTATCACAAGGATATCAGGAGCTGCTACACCAAACCCTATCCAACCGCGAATACCAGACGCTATGCCTGATGGCATCCGGCAAGAGTCTAAGTGAAATGGCGGAGACTCTGTCGCTCAGTGCCAAAACCGTCAGCGTTTACCGCGCACGATTATTGGAAAAAATGAAACTGAAGAACAATGCTGAAGCGGTTCGTTATGCAATTAAAAACCACTTGATCGAATGATGTCATTTTCACAGATATAAAAATCAGACTGTCAGCGTAAAGCAATGATATCTCTATTTCTCCCAAATAGAAATGTCCCCTTGAGTTTGCGTTGAGTAAACTCAGTGCCCGATCAAAACCCTAACGGCGGACACTTGAAATGGATATGATGATGAGTCAAAGGAAGCAAAACGTGGGCAAGCAATGGAGCAACTGTCGGCAGGAAAAATAAACCAAAAAGAAGCTGGCAAAATACTGACTGTCAGAGTGCGTCAAATCAAGCATATCTTGCGACGTTACCATACATCAGGTTTGCTGGGGCTAATCTGCAAGCAGCGCGGGCGAGTCTCAAATCGGCGGGTAGATGAAACAACCAGTACAACCGCGATAAAGATGATTAGCGAACATTATCATGACGTTGGGCTGGTCGCCGCTGTGCCAGCGTTACCCTTCAAAATATCCGATTAAAACCTTTTTGCATCTCGATCAATTTCTCCGCATGGACTACCCCGACTTTGACACCACCCAGCAACACACCGCTCGGAAAGCCGCATAGCGCAAGGCATTTGGAGATGTTGCCGAAATCGGTGTGTATCTAGGCGGGGAAGACACTCAATCCAGATTCAGGATGGGCTTTGGCGATTTTATTTTTAGTGCTTTCAATAGCTTGGTGGCATCTGGAGAAGGCTCGGTCACCTGCCAGACATGACCGTTGGGGCTGGACAATTGCGCCAACTGGATGTGCTTCAGATCATCCCGGATATTGCGCCACGTATCCTGACAAGCGTGCTCAATGGTGCGCTCAAGCAGAAGTGCCAGCACCGAGATGGCGATGTGCGCGTGGATGCGGTGCGGCGCCCAGTGGAACACCGGCCGCATCTTCAGGCCACTCTTCATTGTCCGCCAGGCTTCTTCCACCCGCTGCTGCTGTTTGTAGCCCAGCGCCATGTCTTCAGCCGTGAGCGTGTCGTCGTTGCTATGCACCACGAACTTGCCGTCAAAGCGCTCCAGTTCGGTCACCGCTTGGCGGTCAATCGCCAGACCCTGTTTCGTTTCCTTCAGCAAGCGCCCGTAGCGGGCGCTTGTACGTAAGGCGCAGACTCGTTTGGTGTGGCTCACCTTGGCCAAATCGGACAGACTGGCCAGTTCCGCTTCCAGTTCTTTGAGCAGAGCTTCCCGATGCGCCTTCTGGCGTTTGGCCTCCAGCGGATTGAAACAGACCGCATAGCGTCGCCGTCTCTCGCCCTCGCCGACGATGACTTCCTTGACTTCAAGATTCTCGGCGACGGTGCGGTAGCGTCCCGGACGCGATAGCACTTCCTCGGTGACTTCGTCCCCCCGTCGCATCGGCATAGCCAGCAGGTACTTGCCACCCCCTTTGGCCAGCGTCTGCAAGTTCGCCTGGGAGACCATTCCGGCATCTCCCACGAAGAGGCAGCGGGTGAGTTGCCAGCCGCGAAGGTCTTCCTTGACACGGGTGATCGTGGTGACGTCGACTGTGTTACCTGGAAACACCCAGTGACGCACCGGGAACCCATCACGGGTAACCGCCAGGCCGACCACGATCTGCGGTGCGTCGCTACGGCCGTTCTTGCTGTGACCTCGCCTCCTGGGGGCGGCGTAGGCCTTCTCGCTCGCAGCGGCACTGCCATGGATCTGACCGTCCTTGTTGCCTTCGTCTTCCTCATTGACATCGAGGTGCAGCGAGGTGGTGTCGTAGATAGATTATGTCCACGTCCAAATTGAGCAGATCGGCCACCCGGTAGAGGGTGGCTTGCTCGATAGCTTCCTTGTTTGCCTCCAGGAAGTGTGTGGCGCGGTAGAGCTGGTGCAGCTTCAGTGCCTGTGCCCTTTTGATGTGAGCATCTTCCTTGAGCCATTGCTCATGGCAGTAGAGTTTGGAAGCTGGGGCGCAGGCGCGATTGGCGACTAGGGCAAACAAGGCGCGTTCGACATCGAATCCGAGATGTCGCGTGTCAGATTGGTGCCGCACAATGGCGCCAATGCCGAGCTGTTTCCAGATGGCCTCGAGTACGTAGATGTCACCATAGGGCCAGGCGCAAATCAGGCGCCAGTCGCCCCCACCACCTACGATCTCTTCCGGTGAGCATCGGCGCAGAATACTCTTGGCCAGCCGCCGCAGGCGCTCGATGGCTTCGGGGTCGTCGGCGCGCCCACAGTTATGCACGATGCTGGCGTGTGATCTTCCCTTGGTGGCATCCCAGACGTTCTCCGCCAGTTGCAGGTAGGTCACAACACTACCATCCGCCCGTCGTTGTTTGCTCTCGCGTAGGTACATAGGCTCTATCGTAGAGCCTTCTGGCTATAAAAATCAATAATCCATGTCAGTAGTGTCCGGAGATTCGAGAGATGACGCATGATAACCCTCTGATCCACCATTATTAAGTGGCATATTTCTCTGTAATCGATATCAACTTGCGCCAAGCTTCTGACTTTTGTCAGGAGTCCGCATATGCACGCAGGGAAACTGGTTTTCACTCAGCTAATGGAGCACCTACCATTGCACACGTTTCGTCAGTGCGTGGCCAAATATCCCAGTCGATACCCAACGCTCAAGTTCTCGCATCTCGATCAGTTTCTCTGCATGGCCTTCGCGCAACTGACTTACCGCGAGAGTCATCGCGACATCGAAACCTGTTTGCGTGCTCATCAAGCCAAGCTCTATCACCTGAGCATACGAGGCAATATCGCCAAGAGCACGCTGGCCGAGGCCAACGAAAAGCGCGACTGCCGCATCTAAGCGGATTTTGCGATAAGCCTCATTCAAATCGCCAGAAAACTTTATGCCAGCGACCGTTTTGCGGTGGAACTGGAGCAGACGGCCTATGCACTCGACACCACGACCATTGACTTGTGTTTGAGCGTCTTTCCATGGGCACATTTTCGCCGAGCAAAAGCTGCCGTCAAGATGAATACACTACTTGACCTGCGCGACAACATTCCAACCTTCATTCACATCACCGATGGCAAGATGCACGAGGTCAATGTGCTCGACATCTTGATACCCGAAGCTGGCAGCTTTTACATCATGGATCGTGGTTTCACCGACTTCGCTCGCTGGTTCACCTTGCATCAAGCACAGGCATTCTTTGTCATTCGTGGCAAATCCAATCTGCTCTTTCGCCGCGTCTACTCTCGCCCCGTGGACAAGTCCACGGGGCTGTACTGCGATCAAACCATTGTGTTGACCACGCCTAAGGTTGGCAAGGATTACCCGCAGCACCTGCGGCGTATCAAGTTCTACGATGCCGAACACGACAGGCATCTGGTCTTCCTGACCACTAACTTCGATTTGCCTGCGTTGATAATCGCTCAACTTTATCGTTGCCGCTGGCAGGTCGAACTGTTCAACAAATGAATCAAATAGCATCTTCGGATCAAGCGATTCTATGGCACTAGCGAAAATGCAGTGAAGACACAAATATGGATTGTAATTTCGGTTTATGTCTTGGATTTAATCGTAAAAATCATCTAAATACATATGATTATCTATTAAAAATCTTAAAAGATCAGTGAGGCAGATGCAAATTTAAGAACAATTTGACTGGGCAAGTGAGCCGAAAAATGGCAGAAGTTTGACATAGATCAAATCAACTTTAATTTATCCGCGTAGATTCGCGATCATTCACTGCCCGATTTTTGCCTTCATAAAAATTCGTATATTTAAGGGTGGCTGATGTGGCATATGCTGAAGATTATTTTTTGCGGCATGGGTATTGCTGTTTTTTGTTTTAACTTAAAAGTGGTGAATGAAAATTACTCGGATTGGTGCCTTACAAAAGCCGAGAAAATAATTTAATTTAAATTAACATAGGGGTGACTAAATGATGGAAATTAAGAATAACATTGGCAGGCGCAGCTTTCTAAAGCTGTCCGCCACCGCTGGACTAGCTGTAATGGCCAATAACGCCTTTGCAGCTTCACCATTTCTGAAGCCGTATGTAGTTGACAATCCTCTAAAGTCTTACCCGAATAGAGACTGGGAGAAGGTTTATAGGGACATGTTCCATGTTGACAGCGAATTTATATTCCTATGTGCGCCAAACGATACTCACAACTGCCTACTAAAAGCCCACGTAAAGAATGACGTTGTAATCCGCATCTCGCCGTCATACGGCTACGGAGATGCCGAAGATATGGATGGAAACCGCTCCAGTCACAGATGGGAGCCACGGATCTGTAACAAAGGTATGGTAATGAACAGAAAGGCCTATTCTGACAGAAGGCCAAAAGGCGCAATGGTTAGAACTGGTTTCAAGGCATGGGCGGATGCAGGATATCCACGTACTGGAGCAAATGGCTTCCCGGATCAAAAATATCTGCAACGCGGAAAAGAACCATTTATCAAGCTGCCATGGACAGAAGCTTACGCATTGGCGGCTGGCGCGCTGGAAAACATCGCTAGGACCTATTCCGGCGACAGCGGCGCAGCGTTGCTTACAAGGCAAGGCTATGACCCTGAAATGATTGCGTCCATGCACGGATGCGGTTGTAAGACCATGAAATTCCGGGCAGGTATGGCCGCTCTCGGCGTTTTAAGAATATATTCGTTGAAGAGATTCTCGCAGGGATTGGCTCTTCTGGACGCCCATGTAAGACAAGTTGGGCCGGATGAAGCAAGTGGCGGAAAAGTGTTCGACAGCTATTCTTGGCATACCGATTTGGCGCCTGGATGTCCTATGGTTTCAGGTCACCAAATGTTAGATTATGAGTTCATGGTATATGAACATGCCAAGCTGATCGTATTCTGGGGTAATAACTTCGTTTGTACCAAGATGCCGGATCTTCATTGGGTTAGTGAGTCCAGACTCAAAGGATGCCATGTTGTAGACATCTCTATCGATTACCACGCGAACTCCAACAAGGCGGATGACGTAATTATTCTGCGTCCAGGTACTGACCCCGCGCTTGGTCTTGGCGTATGTCACCACCTGATCAAGAACAACCACTATGATGAGAATTATCTGAGAGCCAACACAGATATGCCGTTGCTGGTCAGAACAGATAATTGGAAGAACCTGAAGGCATCGGACATCATCGCGGATTACAAGCTTGCTGATCTTACACACCATCTGAAGGTGATGAAGCCAGGCGAAAAGCCAACGCTACCGGTAGCTTTCCAAGCAACGGCCTTCGTTGCAGAAGATGTTCGTAAATTCTGGGGCGATAACGTAGTATGGGATAAAAAGACAAACAAAGCAGTTCCGCTTACACGGGATGAGTGCGGAGCCCGCTATGCTGCTAAGGGAGTCGATTCAGCATTGACCGGCGAGTATGAAGTTACCCTGGTTGATGGCAAGAAAATCAAGGTTGTACCTGTGTTTCAGTTGCAAAAAGAATACCTTGAAGAATTTACGCCGGAAAACACATCAATCATGACTGGTGTTCCAGTTGAAGCAATTGTTGACCTTGCGAACCTGTTCCACAAGCACAGAGGGCAAGGGATCATCAGCACCGGCGCGGGAACCAATCACTACTTCAATTCAACTCTGAAGGATCGTGGTTTCATGCTGGTAGCTGCACTGACCGATAACGTTGGTCATATTGGGGGGTGTTCCTTCGGTAACTATGTAGGTAACTACAGACAGTCCGTCTTTGGTGGCTTTGGTCAGTACCTTGCTGAAGATCCGTTCAATCCAGAGTTGGATGGCCGGAAGATGGTCACCAAACTGGCGCACTATACAGATGACGAATCTGCCCATTACTACAACTATGGCGATCGTCCGTTAAGGAATGGAACCAGGTTGCTGACTGATCCTGGACATATGCCATCTCCTACCAAGGTGCTTTGGCAGGCTAACTCCAACTCCTCACTGGGAAATGCCAAAGGTCACTATGACTTGGTTATCAATACTATCCCAAGATGGGAAGCGATATTTTACAGCGACTGGAACTGGACTGCTTCTTGCGAATATTCCGACATCGTTTGGGGTGTGGACTCCTGGTTGGAAAACAAGCATACCGACATGGCTTGTTCTTGCTCTAACCCATTCCTTACTGTCTCCCCTATTACACCATTGAGGAGATTCCAGGATACCGTTGGTGATGCTGAGGTTCCTGCTGGAATCTTTAGGGCATTCACAGCGCTTACCGGTGATCAAAGGTTTGCCGACTTCTTCAAATTTGTTGGGACAAATCCGGCAGGTAATCCGGCAGACAGGGATTCCGAAATTTACGGACAAAGGGTTCTTAATGCTGGATCAGCCACCAGAGGGATGGTTTTTGCAGAGATAAGAGAAAAAGCTAAAAGAGGTATTCCGAGCATCTTCATGGCCAGAACTTACCCACGGATTAGTGGTTGGGAGCAAACGGCTGAAGGCGGTGGTATTCCTTGGTACACCAAGAGCGGTAGGCTGGAATTTTACATGGATGACCCAAGGTTGATCGATGGTGGTGAAAACCTCACCGTATATCGTACACCGATTGATTCAAGCCATTACGAGCCAAATGTAATCGTCGGTAACAGCCGCGCGTTTGCATTGATGGAAACACCTGAGATGCGTGGTTTGGAAAGAATGGGGAACAGCCTTAAAATTGCTGAGAACAGAATGGGAAGAAACGTAATTCTGACGACAAAAGAGCTGATGGCGACCACCCATCCTCTTAGGCCGCACGGTTATGAGTTCTGCTTCAATTCACCTAAGTATCGGCACGGTGCCCATACAACTCCAATTGATACGGACTTGATGACACTGTGGTGGGGTCCGTTTGGTGACATCTACCGTCATGACAAGAGGCAGCCGTCAGTTGGTGAAGGGTTCGTGGACGTTAATCCGCTCGACGCCAAGAGATTCGGTATAGATGAAGGCGATTACATCTGGGTTGATGCTGATCCAGCTGATAGGCCACACAAAGGGTGGAAAGAAGGAACGCCGGAATACGCACTCTCCAGGTTCATGGTTAGATGCAGATATTTCCCCGGTATGTCCCAAGGCTCCATGCGGATGTATTACAACGCCTATGCCGCCACATACGGTAGTATGGAAGGTGCGAGGACTAGGGCTGATGGATTAGCCAAGAGCCCAAGGACTAACTATCAGGCGATGTTCAGGTCTGGAAACCATCAGAGCTGCACTAGAGCTTGGATCAATCCGACCAACACAACTGACACCGTAGCCAACAAAATGGTCTTTGGGCAGGAAATTATTATTGGTCAGCAGAATGACGTTCACTGCGCCAATGGTGCGCCAAAAGAATCGTATGTGAAGATTGAACTGGCTGAAAAAGGTGGTGTAAACGGTGGAATTTGGCATATTGCAGCTAAAGGCTACCGGCCAACCTATGAAAGTCTTCAAATGAAGACTTATCTCCAAGGCGGGTTTATAAGCAGATAATTACGTATGTGCAGTCGCCGCCCTTAATAATTAGGGGCGGCGTTCTTGAAGTTGTGAAATAATTTTTTGTAAATTGGAGATATACAATGGCTAGAGTTAGAAATTGGCAACTAGGCAGGGAAATGGATTATCCCTACGAAGAAAACAGGCCAGGTCGGCAAATATCAATGCTGTTCGACTTGAATAAGTGCATCGCCTGTCAGTCTTGTACCATGGCGTGCAAAACAACATGGACGGCAGGTAAAGGTCAGGAAACTATATTCTGGAATAACGTGGAATCTAAGCCTTATGGATTCTATCCTCTTGCTTGGGATGTGAAGGTTTTGGCGCTGCTGGGAGAAAATGCACAGCCGTGGTCAGGTAACAAGTACAACGGCACGACGATATTTGAAGATCTGGGCATGAACCAGCGGCTCAAGGGTTATCTGCCAGATGAAATGGACTATGCACATCCGAACCTTGGTGAAGATGAGTGTCTTAAAATCCTGGATGGTGAAGGGGATTATATTAAGGGTCCTACTCATAAGAACTGGGGTTTCTTCTTCCCGCGGATTTGTAATCACTGCACCTTCCCAGGTTGCTTGGCAGCTTGCCCAAGAAAGGCGATCTACAAGAGGCAAGAAGACGGTATCGTTTTGATTGATGCGTCCAGATGCAGAGGTTACAGAGAGTGCGTTGCTGCTTGTCCTTACAAGAAGTCGTTCTACAACGACACAACACGGACCAGTGATAAGTGCATATCATGCTACCCGAAAGTGGAAGCTGGTTTGATGACTCAGTGTACAACTCAATGTATCGGAAAGATCCGTATAAACGGCTTTAAGTCAGCTGATTATGACAAGATCATGGGCAAGCAAGTTCGGGAAAACAATCCGATCGACTTTTTGGTGCATGTTAGAAAGCTAGCACTGCCAATCTATCCACAGTTCGGTACTGAGCCTAGCAACATGTACATCCCACCGGTTCATGTTAACCCTGATTTCTTGTCTCAAGTATTTGGTCCCGGCGTAGAAAATTCCATAAAGCAGTACCGGAATGCTGGTAAGGACAAGGAGCTTTTAGCTGCTTTGTTACTTTTCGGAGTGACTGAACGGATATGCGATACGTTCAAGCTTGAAGGTAATGAGACAGTTGGTTATGATCCACAAGGGAAAGAGATTGTCCGGGTTCCATTGACTGAGCCAGTTTATATCAGGCAGGTCAAGAACTTGAAGACCGGCGCGTTTCTTACCAATAACTCATAAGGGGTGGATGATGAAAAAATTATTAATAGCCGCTTCAATCTTGATGATCCCTGTTGCCACCCCTGCCTTTGGGAGTGATGCACACGGCGATGCACACAGCGGGATGTCCAAAAATTTGTCGGTTCCAATTTATCCTGCCGATAATCCTGGTACGTATGGGGGTCATGTGTACCATGGTTCCTTTAAAAGACTCCCGCCAGTTCGCTTGGATGGGGGGGAAACCTACAATGTTGGTGTCATCAAGTCCATGGCAGTAAAGGGAGAAATCCCGATGGATCCAGCGAACAGAACATGGCATCAGGAAGATCCAGTAAGGGAAACCTCTTGGAATCAGTATAATCAGAGCTGGGAGCAAGCACCGGCAACGGTATGGAGTGATGCTTCGGCCACTGAGGTTCCAATGGGCCCGCAGAACTTGGTTATGCCTGGGTTGGTAGTGGCTACCATTCCTGTGGTAAAGGTTAAGTCTATACATAACGACAAGGATATTGCTTTCTTGCTAACTTGGTATGATTCAACCAAGTCTGAAACAGAAACAATGGAGGATAAGTTTTCTGATGCAATCGCCATTATGTTCCCGGTGAAAACTGGATCAGAACCATCATTTATGATGGGTGATGAAGACAATCCTGTTCATATCGTTTATTGGAAGGCTGCTTGGGAGAGAGATATCGAGTTTGGATATCAAGATGTAAGAGATGCTTATCCTAACTATAATTATGATATGTATCCAGAAGTTATCCCGGCAGTTGGACAAACGATCGATACGCCTATTCGTCGTTATAGCGAAGGCCAAAGACAGTATGTTGCTGCCCTTAAGCTCAGAAATATCAGCAGAGTTGACCCTGAGAGGAAAACTCCGGCAGAAGAGCTAAATGCAGTTGGCTTCGGAACATTGACTAGGCAAGCCATTAATAATGCAACTGCCGAAGGCGTAAGAAGATTTGGCTACTGGTCAGTTGTCATTAAGCGTCCATTAAACTCTGGTGATGCTCAGGACTCAGTTCTTGTACCTGGATCCAAGACTATGATGGCTATCGCTGCTTGGGATGGCAAAAACAAAAATGATGGTGCTGGCGGAAACAGAGGACCTCGCAAGAACTATTCAAACGGAGGCTGGATACCGCTTGAGATTGAATAATCGTAATTGATGTGCACTAGGGGGGCGGCGCTAAAACGCCGCCCCACTTTTTATTTAAGGGGATAGAATGTTAACGACAAAATCGGAAACAGAGTTGGCTCTTGCGAGGGCGGATGTTTACAGATTTTTATCAATGGCCTTTGTCTATCCAGACAAAGAAAAGCTCGCAATACTGCACGAACTTGCATCCGATCTGGATAGTTCAATAAGCCTTCTTTCTTATGATATGAAGGAAGAGTTTCTGGCATTTACTAATCTTATCGAGACGGTCGACGTGACGGCGCTACAGCCAGATTTTACAGAAATGTTTTTAACCCGTATGTTTTGTCCCGCGACTGAAACAACCTACGGGAAAAACAGTTTCAATCAGCCGAATATTCTAGGCGATATCAGTGGATTTTATAAAGCATTTGGCTTTGTAATGAAAGATGATGCAGGGGTTGCATTTGATCAAATAATCGTTGAGCTTGAGTTTATGAGTTTTCTAGAACTAAAGATCGCATATGCTTTAGACCAAGCAATGGAAGAGAATATCGACATTTGCCTGTCTGCAGAAAGAAGGTTTCTTGAGCAGCATATCGGGAAATGGACTGGCGTGTTCGGGGAAAATCTTGCGGCGAGAGCTAATGAAGCTTATTACAGAAACCTGGGCTTGTTGCTATCAAAATTCATGGGTTCGGAGCTCAAATTTTTCGGCATTGAAGTTGACAGCAGAATAAAAGAATTGCCAAAATCTGATTATGAGGGACCTGTTGATTGTCCTCAACAGTCAGGTACAGAAATGGATGAACCCTTACCTCTCCATTAAACGGTTATGATTTGTGTCATTTAAATTGTTGTACATTAGTGGGCGATCAATACTTATGCTGTGTGATAGGTGCTTGGGTAGACCTTACTTAAAATGTATTTTGCTGGCCGATCGCTGAATTAAGGAGCTATTCATGGACAATGGCAGAGTGATGGGAAGGCGACAATTCTTTAGCAGATTTTTTCCTATGATTACGGAATCGATTGCTGAAAAAACTAAAGACGAGATAAAAATAGCGACCAGCTCCAGTGGTAAGGAGCAAACGGATATCCTTGATAAGGCTGATGTGGCGGAGGAGATCGAAGAAAATAATGTCAGAAAATACCCATGGGTTGGTATGTGACCTCAGGAATGGTTATTGGAATGGCTCATACTGACAAGGCTACATACATCGAATCAAAATTGCTTGTCAGTCTTGAGCAGTGTGCTAGCACACATGATAATTAAAATAATTGTTTTATTGCCAACAACCAGAGAGCGATTGAGGATGGAGCGATAAACTCCATGGTGTGGGTAATTATTTATATCGCGAGAATGTTTAAATTATGAAATCTATTGAAATAAAGAACATGAGGGACACCCGGTCAGTAACTGCGCCAGCAAAGGACTGTGGGTATTTTCATGGCTGCCAAACGTGTGACGAAAATGATACATGTAAATTGGACCGTGCTGCTCATAAAAAATGGTTAATTAACAAACGGATGGCGGATATCAAGTACAAAGTTCTTGTCGGAAGCAACAAGGGTGGCGTGGGTAAAAGTACTACTACAGTCAACCTCGCCTTTGCCTTGGAAAAACTAGGTTACAAGGTTGGCTTGGCGGATGCAGACCTTCACGGGCCAAACATCCCTAAAATGCTTGGTATTGAAAGTGTAAGACTTCGCGGTGATAAAGATGGCATAGCCCCGCACATCATGCCTGCCGGGTTAAAAGTTGCGTCTTTGGGTTTGTTGATAGAAGACCAAAACGAGCCTGTTGTTTGGAGAGATGCAGTAAAGTATGAATTTATCATCGAGCTCCTTGGGAATATTACTTGGGGAAAGCTCGATTTCCTGATAATTGATCTACCACCAGGTACGGGAAATGAACATATTACAATCATGGATTTTATTCCTAATCTGGATGGGGTTGTAGTTGTAAGCACCCCACAGGATGTCGCGCTACTTGACGCAAGGAAAATGATCTCTTTTGTAAAAGAAAGAAATACGCCCATTATTGGAATTGTCGAGAATATGAGTGGTTTGATCTGCCCACACTGCAGCGGTGAGATTGAAGTATTTAAGAAGGGGGGAGGCGAAAGGGTTGCAAATGAACTGGGCGTACCATTTGTCGGTGCCGTTCCGCTCGATAGCGAAATAGCAATTTGTGCGGATAAAGGAACCCCAGTTGTACTCGCATATCCAGAGTCTCCTTCAGCCAAGGCATTTATGGCGGCTGCCGAAAAATGCGCAAAATTCCTAGGCGCTCATCCAGATTAGGTTAGGTCGCTGACCCTGCGTAAGTACGTTTAAGTATATGTATGTATTACTATATGTTTATATAGGCATAGTGTTCTATATTGGTTAATATAGTAACGTAATAGATTTAGATTTAATCAAGCATGCCGAATGTGATGGCTACGAACATGTGCAGAAAAATTCGAGATGGTGCCTGCTCAAAAAACCAGAAAACCTGACTGACCATCAGCGAGTGAAATTACGCGAAGTCCTTCGCTATAATTTGAAAAGCGTTCGAGCCTACCTGTATAAGGAAGGCTTCCAGCGATTCTTGAAATACGAATCTCCGGTCTGGGCGGGAAAATTTCTGGATCAATGGTGCAGGGATGTGATGCATTCAAAAATTGATCCGCTGAAAAAATTCGTCGGCACGCTACGAAATCATCGAGAACTTTTGCTCAACTATTTCAGAGCCAAAAATACGTTTTCAAGCAGCGTTGTTGTGGGATTAAATAACAAGGCCAAAGTCACTATGAGAGATGCTTACGGTTATAAGTCTTACGAAATGCTAGAATTATCACTATATCATATACTTGGCAAGCTACCTGAACCACAACTTAACCACAGATTTTTTTACGTACCATATTAATAATAGCAGCATAGACTGAAATTTCCAGGTTCTACTAAAAAACAGAATACTCTGCCTTAGGAATTTGATATTAAATTTGGTTCACCTGATCAAAAAAAGACACGCGTAAAGAATAGCAAAAAATAACAGAGCGGATTAACAATAAAACTGAGTAGGAAAGTAAATATGAGCGAATCAAGCGACTTCCAAGAGGGGCTGAATTATTTTTTAAGCAAAGACTATATCAATGCTGAAAAGTGTTTTATCAAAGCAGCAAAGAAAGGGGATCCGGAGGCTCAGTTCTGCCTTGGTGATATGTACAATAATGGCTATGGCGTTACAAAGGACGAACGGAAGGCTGTGACATTATTTCGAAAGTCAGCAGAACAGCGATTTGCGCCATCGCAAATTAACTTAGGCATTATGTATTCACAAGGGATAGGCGTTGAGCAAGATCTCGTTGAGGCATTTATGTGGCTAAATATTGCTGGCAGAGCTGTCGATGAGGAGGGTAGAGATCTTGCCCTTGATGAGGAAGGAAGCGATCTTATAGGGGTTGTGGAAGAACAAATGTCGGCTAGTCAAATTACAGAGGCACTTCGACGATCTAAAGCTTGGATGAAAGCGAAAGCAATAATCTAAATTTGTATCGTTTTATATCCGAAAGTCGAACAATTCTCGACAGAGCCAGATTGGCTTTTATGGCAGCGCGGATGGGTTATCGCTTGTTCAGCAAAGTTCGCCCAAAAGCTGCTAACAATTCATTTTTGATGTCATCTTGCTTACCAATAATCAAGGCTACTACTTAGAGTCCGTGCGGCCTAATATACTCATTCTTAGTAATGGGTTAGGTAGCCCTCCTCGGCTTTGCGGAGGGCTGGCAGGGCTTACTGTGAGCTGCTCAATTCAATGGCTTAACTAAAAGTTGACGCTGTAGGTAAACTCAAAATTGCGAAAATAGTTATTATTAATAATCAATAAGTTATGATATCTGTTTTCGTTGTAAAAAGCGTTTTTACAGCTTCAGTCACTGCTGTCATATTAAATAGTCTGTTTAACTATTATTTTTAAATCAGTTTGTTGGGATATTTTTAAAGCGCTTGTCGCTTTACGAAAACTCAGCTAACGACGTTAAATGGTCGGCAAATTCGGTAATGCAATATTGTTGTCGGTGCTGAACTGATAATCTTTGAACACATGCTCGGCCGATAGTATCTGATAAGTCCCGTTTGGTAGGCGGCGTGTGGTGTCCTTGAGGCGGTAGGTGTTTTGTCCGCAAGTCCAGCAGTCAAAGTTGCGCATAGCTGTGCACAAACAAGTCTTATCCATAACGGAGATTTTTTTAGCACTCGGGTGGGCTGCCACCTCGGCGTTGTATGCCGTGATGTAAGCGCAATTACCGTTGCCGTCGAGCAGGTAGCCATAGGCTTCGCAGTTGGGTCGAATTCCAGCGCCGATGGCCGGGCTTTTCTTCAACATGCGCATTGGGTAGCCTGTGGGGGATATCATGTTTACTTCAATATCTTCCTCATTGGCCTTAAAGTACTCTTGCACAATCTTTTCCGGCAAACCGCATTCACTCGTTGCCGTAAATCGTGTTGCTACTTGCACAGCCGCAGCACCCATTTCAAGATACGACACTGCATCGCTGCCGGTAAAAATTCCGCCAGCTGGAATGATCGGAATATCTAACTTTTCGGCCTGCAAGTATTGATAAATTTCCCTGCAGATTTCTCTCAGATCGTATTTCATCCAGTCCAAGCCGAAGCCCAAGTGGCCACCGGCCAGCGGCCCTTCGATTACGATAAAATCTGGCAGGCGGCTAAGCTTGGCGTTTTTACGCAAGAAAATTTGCAGCGCACGTAGCGAGGAGACAATAATGCCAAGCTTGGCGTCGCGGAAACGTGGATGATCTTCCATCAACGCGAATGAGCCCAAATGTAACCCGGCACTCAAGGTGATTCCATCTATACCGGCAGAGAGTGCCCCGTGCAACCGTACCCGCAAAGTTTCGCGCGGTGCATTCATAGTAAGCTTTTCCATGCAGTTGACGAAAATCATGCCGGAGCCGCGCTTGGCTTCCATGGCTTTGCTCAGATGGAGGCGCGTTGATTCAGCAATTTGCCCAAGATCGAATTGCACCGAAGACTTATCGGTGTTGGCGACATTGTATTTGTACTGCTTTAGCTTTGATTTAACGAAATTCGTATTTAAAAGCCGGTCCGTTACAGTCGGCAGCATGGCATCGGAAAGATGTCCGATGCCACCAAGGCGCGCAGCTTCCAGTGCCAGTTCGGATGTGGAAATATCAACCCCCATCCCGCCGATCATGATAGGAACAAGCTCTTGTTTGCCAAATTTCATACGAAAATCATTCACACACTTCATTGCAATCTTTCAATTCTGGACGCTATATTAGCTTGGTAATAGTAGGCAGTCTCGCGCATCATGCGCAAAATTTTGTCATCATAAATTTGGATATTCATATTAACTGCATTCTGAAAACAAAAGATCGACTGGTACAGTAGGAACATAATTTCAACCAATACTGGTTTACCACAGGCAACGCAAAGTAAATTTTCATTTATACATGTGTAAGCTGTGAAATTCATCAGACTGAAAACAGTCGTGCTTGGCGAAAACCATTTACATCCGCACGAAAAAACTGTTCCTAACAGCCTCAAATACTGACAAGTGCTTGCAGCTTGTTTTTCGCAGCACCGCTGGCAATAACTTCCTTAGCCTTTATTACGCCCTCTTTTAGTGTTGCAGTCAGCCCCGCCACATAAATGGCTGCACCAGCGTTAAGCTGCACGATATCACGTGCGGCACCTGGCTGGTTATCTAACACCGATAACAACATCGTGCGCGCCTCATTGATATTAGCAACGCGTATGCAATCCAGCGGTGCTGCATGTAGGTCGAAGTCCTGCGGTTGTACCACGTATTCAAGCACAGTACCGTTTTTCAGCTCCGCAATATAAGTTGGTCCGCTGATGGAAATTTCATCCATGCCGTCCGCGCCATGCACCACTAACACGTGCTGACTACCGAGCTGCTGCAGTACGCAAGCCAATTTCACCGTCAGATCTCTTTGAAATACGCCCATTACTTGGTTCTCTGCGCCCGCTGGGTTAGTTAGCGGGCCCAGCAGGTTGAACAGCGTGCGTACGCCAAGCTCGCGCCGCACTGGTGCAGCATATTTCATCGCGCTGTGATGATTGGGCGCAAACATGAAGCCCACACCAAGCTCTTGCACACAGTGCGCTACTTGCTGCGGTGTAAGATTGACATTGACGCCAAGTTTTTCCAGAATATCAGCGCTGCCACAGGTGCTGGAAATTGAACGTCCACCATGTTTGGCTACGCGCGCTCCCGCTGCCGCAGCGACCAGCGCACTAGCTGTAGAAATGTTAAAGGTCTGCGCACCATCCCCGCCAGTGCCGCAGGTATCAATCAAATACCTATCGTTCTGCACCGTCACTTTACTCGATAGATCGCGCATTACCTGTGCTGCCGCTGCAATCTCATCGACAGTCTCTCCCTTCATGTGTAACGCAACCAAAACTGCTGCGATTTGAGCAGAAGTAAGCTGCCCGCTCATAATGTTCCGCATCAACTCGATCATGTCATCATGCGGCAGGTCTTCACGATTAAGCAGGCGATTGAGTATGCTGACATAGTTCATTAACGTTCACCGCGCAAAAAATTAGCAAGTAGCTCGTGGCCATATTCAGTGAGAATGGATTCCGGATGAAATTGCACTCCTTCTATCGCCATAGTTTTGTGACGCACCCCCATGATTTCGCCGTCATCAGTCCATGCGGTAATTTCCAGGCAGTCGGGTAGCGTAGCTCTCTCGATTACCAGTGAATGATAACGCGTAGCGGTGAATGGGTTGGGCAGACCGTGAAAAACGCTACTATTGTTGTGAAATATGGCCGATGTTTTGCCGTGCATTAGCTGTTTGGCGTGAACAACCTTTCCACCGAATGACTGGCCGATGCTCTGATGGCCGAGGCACACCCCAAGCAGAGGAATGCGTCCGGCGAAGCGCTGAATGGTGGCGACTGAAATTCCAGCTTCGTTGGGCGTGCATGGCCCTGGCGAAACTACGATATATTGCGGTTGTAGTGCCTCAATTTGCTCCAGTGTAATCTCGTCATTACGATGCACAACCACATCTACGCCTAACTCGGCGAAATATTGCACCAAGTTGTAGGTGAAGGAATCATAGTTGTCTATCATTAGCAACATAACTATACCTAACTATATGATTATATATTTTAATTTGAAAATTTATCGACTGACAAGCGCCAACTATAGCGTCTAATTATTAAAGCAAGCATCGTTTAGTGCACCTTAAAAAATACAAGTTTCTAAGTAAGGTAAGGCACGAGTAAAATTTTAGCGCGGCATATTGTTGTTATATAATCGATTTTTTTAGAATAATGCCGTATTGTGACGAAAATTTGATTTTTAGAGGTGCCCTTTAATTCGATTGCTCTGTCTGAGTGGGTACTTCGCTAGCGCCTGAAACCTGAGCTGGTTCTGACAAACGGCTTGCGAGTACCTTGTCAATCCTTTTGCCATCCAGATCAACAACCTCCAGCCGCCATTGTTCCCACTCTACAACGTCAGCCACATTAGGTGGCCGCCCAAGTAACCACATCACCATGCCGCTAAGTGTATGGTATCGACCCTTGTCTTCTTCAGGGACAGACTTCAACTCTAATTCATCCTTCAATTCGGGCACTGGAATCATTCCGTCCAGTAACCATGAACCGTCTTCGCGCTTTACCGCCCAACGATCCGCGTTATCGGGCGGTATGAATTCGCCGGTAACCGCCTCCAATACATCCTGAAGGGTGACCAAGCCCTGAACCTCGCCATACTCATCTATGACGAAAACCATGTGAGTGCCGGACCCTTGGAATTGAGCCAGGAGTTCCAATCCGGTTAACGATTCTGTCACGAAAACGCATGGAAGCAGCTGGGTGGTCAGATCGGGCTGTCCGCCATTAACGGTCTGATTGAACAGTTGCTTAAAGGAGGTCACTCCAAGCAAGTCACTCAAGCTACCCCGGCAAACCGGAAAGCGCGAATGATCAGATTGTGCTATGCGCAAGAGATTGGCCTCCAATGGCTGGTTAATATCCAGATATTCTATATCTGCGCGGGGGATCATGAGAGAACCCACTTGTCGTTCATCCAAGCGGAAAACGTTGCGAACCATATCATGTTCGTGCTGCTCAATGATTCCAGCTTCGGAACCTTCTTCCAGCATTGCGTGAATTTCTTCTTCCGTTAAGCTACGCTCCACTTGCTGGCTCATTCCCATCATTCTCAGAAGAGCATCAGTGGATTTCGACAGCAATTTTACGAACGGGTGTGTAATTAATGCCAATATGTGAATGGGTCTGGCCACTAAGCGCGCAATCCCTTCCGGGTTAAATTGAGCAATGCGTTTGGGTACAAGTTCGCCGACAACAATGGATAGATAGGTAATCACCACAACAACCAAAATGGTTGCGCCCAGTTCGCTTGGGCGTTGGCTAACGCCAAGCGTTTGAAGCCATGCTGCGAAGGGGGAAGCAAATACCGCCTCGCCAACGATACCATTGAGGATGCCGATAGAGGTGATTCCGATCTGGATAGCGGAAAGGAAACGAGTTGGATCTTCGCCAAGTCGTATCGCCACGTCTGCAGAGGCATCGCCGTCTGCCGCTAGACGCGCTAGACGTGTGTGCCGAGAGGTTACAAGGGCGATCTCCGACATGGCGAAGATTCCGTTTAGCACAATCAGGGTTATTAGGAGCAGTAGATCCATAAGATTATTCGAAAGAATGGTGGTGAGGAGATAACTTGCAAATAATGGAACGGCTGCCTGGGCTCAGGTATTGCCAAATGAGATGCGGGCGGAAATACAATGCCCGAGTTATTGAATGTATTATTGTCTTAAGAATTACTAAGGGCAGCAAAAAAAAATCCACGTTACGCTCTTTTCCGAACAGCCAGAAGGCGACGAAAATTCGTGCAGAGAATAAACGGGATGGCAGATAACAAAATAAGTTCTCTGATGAGGCACATCCACAATTTAGGATGTCTTTACTAATTTTAGTGAAAGATATATATGCAAGTAAACGTTTGCTACTGGTGTTCATAGGGCGAAGTAAAACCTCGCTCCCCCTGTCTGTTATTTTTAATGATAGCTATCATAACAGACACTGTGAAAATTTGTTATCAATTTGATTTTAATGTTAATTAATTTAATAAATGGCTATTTTTTTCAAAAAAACATTGAGATTATGGCTTTTAACTCTTCAGATAATCAGTGAGCTGCAGTTGAAGATCAAGCATTGCAAATTAAGAAACTGTCAACGATTCGACAATTTTAAATCTACCCTTAAAGTTTTCTCGATGCACTAACTTTGAATTTATAAGAATTACAATTACTGCCATGGCCTTGCCGCTTATTTGGGTATACATGGGATTTGATACACCTCGCGGTCTTCGAGACGGATGGCGGAAAGTGTGCCGCCCCACAAACAACCGGTGTCGAGCGCAATGATTTGAGGGGCAACTTTCAACCCCAATGCCGACCAATGTCCGCATACCACTATGGCATTGGCGCTGGCGCGCTCTGGCACATCAAACCACGGCAAATATCCCTCAGGCACATTATGCACCGCACCCTTAAATTTGAATTCCATTTCACCGCTTTGAGTGCAAACGCGCATGCGCGTGCAGGCATTAGTGATGACGCGCAGACGTTTGTAACCACTAAGTCCTTCTTCCCAATGGTCGGGATGATTGCCATACATGTTTACGAGAAAGTCGTGGTAATTTTGCCCCCTTAATGCGGTTTCTGCCTCATGCGCCAGTTGCTGTGCCTGAGCCACAGTCCAGCTCGGCAGCAACCCGGCATGTACCAGCACGAAATCACCTTCCACATATAAAAGACGCTGCGCACGTAGCCAGGCCACCAGTTCGTCTCGGTCGGGCGCTCCAAGAATGTCATGCAGCGTGTCGCCGTGGTGTAATTTAGCGGCGCCCTCAGCCACTGCAAGCAAGTGTAGATCATGGTTGCCCAGCACGGTGATGGCGGCATCACCTAATGATTTTATTAAACGCAGTACGTTCAGGGAATCCGGCCCGCGGTTAACCAAATCACCTACCAACCATAGCCTATCTATTACAGGGTCGAAGCATATCTGCTCCAGCAACCGCAAAAGCTCGATGTAACATCCCTGTATGTCGCCTACCGCGTAGGTTGCCATTATTCGCAATCAGTCAGTTTTGAATTTCCTGTGCATTAGGAATATCCGTTTTGGGGATTAGTATGCCGCATAATTGACAGTAAATTCGTGGCGAGGCGTATTTAGTATCATCTTGGTTTTTTTACATCATTAAAATCCGGGCAGTATTCTGGTACCCATTGTGTCAAGGCTCGTTTAACTTCTGTATCGTCCTGCGTAGCGTTTGTGCTGAACCAAATTAATAAATTCCCTAACCATGCCGTGTCCACTTTACGCGCCTGTGCGATGCGCAGTTTTATATGAGGGGTGGGCAAAGTGTGCTCGTTGTCGGCCAGCAGTTCCTCGTAAAGTTTTTCACCCAAGCGCAGGCCAGTGAATTCAATTCGAATATCATCCTTGCTTAGACCGGAAAGACGAATGAGGTCATTCGCCAGATCAACTATTTTTACTGGATCGCCCATGTCCAATACAAATATTTCTCCGCCTTTACCCATTAAACTGGCCTGCAATACTAATTGCGCAGCCTCCGGAATCGTCATGAAATAGCGTGTAATGTCCGGATGTGTAACAGTAATTGGTCCACCCTTCGCAATCTGTTCGCGAAACTTTGGAATAACGCTACCAGTGCTGCCTAGAACGTTGCCGAAACGCACCATTATGAAGCGCGTCCCACCAGGTTGCTGCAATCCCTGACATACCATTTCTGCCAGACGTTTACTCGCCCCCATCACGTTGGTTGGGTTGACTGCTTTGTCGGTAGAGATCAATACAAATTTCGCTACATCATGGCGCTGCGCAGCTGTGGCGATCGACCATGTACCTAACACGTTATTGCGTATCGCCTGCCAAGCGTTATGCTGTTCCATGAGGGGGACATGCTTGTATGCAGCTGCGTGAAAAACCACCGCCGGCTTATACTCAGAAAAAACTTGATCAAGACGGGCAGTATCACGTACATCGCCAATCAGGCAGACAATTTCAAGGTCAGCAAGTTTCGCGGCCAGCTCCTGTTCCATGTTATACAGTGCAAATTCACTCAACTCGAACATCACCAAAATACGCGGCTTGAACTGTATGATTTGGCGACATAATTCAGAGCCTATGGACCCACCGGCACCCGTTACCAGCACGGTGTTTCCAGTGAATAATTCGTGCAACCCGGCCGCATCCAATTGAACCGGATCGCGCCCCAGCAGGTCATCCAGCTCCACAGCACGCAATTGCGAAATGGCAATACGGCCACTTAGCAGATCATCGAATGACGGCACCGTCAGCACCTTGACTCTGGCCTGATTGCAAATTTCAACCGCACGCTTGCGTACTTGGTGCGAGGCCGATGGCATGGCAATAATGGCCTGCTTTACACTTATGCGTTCCGTCCACTGCGGCAGGCTATCCAGCGCGCCCAGCACCTTGATCCCATTGAGAATGCGCCCATGTTTATCCACATTGTCGTCCAGAAAACCCACCAGCCGCCAATCGCGGCTGCGTGCCAGTTCCTTGGACAAGCCTACGGCTGCATCGCCCGCTCCTAACACTAGTACTGGCTCTACATTTAATTTAAGATTGCTGTACAAGCCATGTTCTTTCCAGAGACGATAAATGAAACGGCTTCCGCCCATGACAAGTAGCAATAGCGCAGGGTTAATCACTAGTACCGAGCGAGGTATTACGGCATTGATACGAAACATCCATATTACCAAGGGAATCAGAGAGGCAGCCATAAGCACCGCCAAAAAAATTCGGCGCAAGTCAGTTACACTGGCATAGCGCCATAGGCCACGATATAAATCAAAGCGCCAGAAAACAATACCTTGCAATGGCACTACCCAGATCAGGGTATGCAGCATCTCATTAATGAAATGCGGTGGTGGTTCGAAATTGAAGCGCAACAGATAAGCTAAGCTCCAGGCAAATGCGGCCGCCACGAGGTCATGCAACATGGCCAGCAGAGTACGTGGATCTAGTTTAGCCACGCTGGCTTCGCTGAAATACTTTCCAGCGATTATCTAAAATCAGCATTAGCCCAGCATACACCCCACCCCATATCAGGAACAGAAGCCATGGCCATTTGGTGGACTGACTCAAACACCAAATGGCAGATGCGCCCACCGCAAGCATCATCGTATATTCAAAAAATGCGACATTACGATGCCCCCAGCCAATCTGCACCAAGCGTTGGTAATAATGTTCGCGATGTGCTTGAGAGATTTTTTCACGACGCAACATGCGTTTCAGCAAGGTGACACTAGCATCTATGATGAAAGGAGAGAATACCAGCAATGGAAACCATCCAGGCCATAGTCCCTGTTGCCAGCCCCACAACCCCATCGCGGCAGATAAAAAACCAAGAGGAATGGAACCTGCATCACCCATGAATACTTGAGCCGGATAAAAATTGTAATAAAGCAATCCCAAACCAGCGGCACCTATTGAGAAATTGAGCATGGCCTGAGTATCAGCACCATGCATCAGCGCTGCTACGCCATACATGGTGAAACCGAAAAACGTCATACCTCCAGCCAAGCCATCCGATCCATCCATAAAATTGAATAGATTGGTCATCCAAACTACGCACAGCATCATAAGTAAAGCCGGTGCAATACCCTGCGCCAGCAAGCCGGAGCCGAGCACCAGAATCGCCGCAGCAGTGATGTGCGCCAACAAGCGTTGTCTTACTGGCAGGCCGCGCACGTCATCCAGCAAAGAAACAGCGAACAGTAAAATCATGGGCAATACCACCCACCAAGCTAAGGACATCACCATCAATGCCCAGGCGGACAGGAGGCCCGCCATCAATCCTACCCCGCCAATGCGCGGAATTGGCGCCTCATGCAATGAACGCTCATTGGGGATATCGTGAAATTTTTTACCGGCTTTACTAAATATAATAATAGTAATCACCAACATCGTGATTAGAGCTGCAATCATGGGAGCGAAATGCGACATAGGGACTTTACTCTATAACAAAATTGATAATTTCCGCGCAATCCACTTTCATGCGAGGGGGTTACCGTATGGAAAATTGCTTAACAAGCCTTTGGCTAAGTTGGTACGCTTTATTCAACAATTGATTGCAGCATAAGTAACATATTTATTAGCTCTGCTTACCTAAGCGTCGGTGCGACTCTGCAGTCGCTTGCAGCCCCTGTTGCAAAGTATAAGGAGGGATCCAATTTAAATCACGGCGGATTTTACCACTATCGACCTGTAATGAGCCGAGTAACCGTTCGATTTGATCAGATTTGCCGGATAACTTTCCTAGCCTACGTAACCAGTTTGACGGAAACGGAAATAGGTACACCGGGCATCCCCTCGCGCCGCCTAATCGGCGCAGTAAATCCGGGGTGGAAACATCCTCACCATCACATACTAAATAAGTCTGGCCTGCAGCGACAGGATGTGTCGCACAGGTTATCAAAGCATCTACCAGGTTCCCCACGTAAATTAGGCTGCGACGGTTATGTACAGAAGCAAATGGTAAAGGAATGTGTTTGGTCACCACCGCCAGCATTTGTGCAAAGTTGCCTTTTACGCCAGGACCGTAAACCAATGGAGGACGCACGACAACAATTTCCAGGCCAGTTTCTTGGGCAATGCGCCACAACGCTTGTTCAGCTTGCCATTTCGAGATGCTGTAAAAATCTGGTGGGGTCGGCTCATCTAACTCTGTAAATGACTGAGTTGCATTGGTCTGTTCGCCATTCACCTTGATCGAACTAACGTAGATGAGCCGCTTCGCCCCAGAACAAGCAGCCTGCCGAGCGAGATTTGAAGTGCCATGCAGGTTGACTTTCAGAAACTCCGCCAGTGGATTTGTAGCGCTTTCGCGCATTACATGCACTCGTGCGGCAAGATGAATCACTACATCTACATCGCGTAATGCATCAGCCCAATTCGTCTTACTATCAATTGCACCAACGATTATGACTTCAGCTTTTTCAATCAAGGAATTCCCTGAACGTACTGCCGCGTTTACAGATTGTCCTCGCCGGAGCAATTCAGCACAGAGTGCTTTACCAATAAAGCCGCTAGCCCCGGAAATCATAAATTTCATGGTAATAACCAATGATTAAGCATGACTAAGTTGGGTAGCGGCCATTGTATTATCGTACATTTGTTCATGGAGGCTATTTTTTCCAACGCGACCAAAATATTTTTAAAAATAAGAAGGAACAAAAAAAACGCACCATGCTCATAAGATGCCACTTCAAATACTTGAAACTGTGATGACTATCCCTACGTGCAAAATGAGTCACCTGGGCATCAGGACATAAGGCCACTTCATAACCCTTGAATCTCAACCTAGCGCATAAATCTACGTCTTCATAATAAAGAAAATATCGCTGATCAAATCCACCTAGTTTTTTGAATACGTCGCGCGGGAATAACATGAACATTCCACCCACCCAATCAGGAAATATCGGATTATCTTTTACAAGATAGTCGCTGCCCTGACATCTGTTGAATGCTTTGCAAAATATCTTGAGAGGCGTCGGGAAACGACGGGCACTGTCTTCTATCTCGCCGCTCGTATTCAATATGAGCGGCGCAGCCACGCCAACTGCAGAATCCTGTAGGCTCACAAGCAGAGCCTTAAATGGGTCGCCATTCAATCGGATATCCGGATTCATTACACAAAAGAATCGTCCCTTCGCGTATGTAAATGCTTGATTGTGATTGGTTGCGAATCCCATCGGAATGGGGTTGCGAATAACCTTTATTGAAAATGAAAAACTATCTGGTGCGAACGGCAGTATCTCATCCAGGTTAAGTGTGAGTATCAATTCGATCAATGAAGCCCGGCAATGGCGGTTGATATCATGCAGTAGACATTCAATCAACTGAATTTGTGCATGGCTGACAACAGAAATGGAAATTTCAGGCGATTGCTTCGCGGCAATTGGGCTCATCAAAAATAACGAAACTGACGTACTTGAGTAACTTGCCTTGCTGTTATGCTTTTATCCATAAAGTCTGTTCCGCTGGTTAGGCGCGATAATCACAAATACCGTTTGGAAAAAATAAAATTAAGCAAGGACATCAACTCTCGGCAGATTAAAACGCCAGTTTTCGCTTCAGCTCAGATTCGATTAATAAATATTATTAACCGCAAAACAAAATTATCAAACCATTTTTGCCGCCATATTTCTTGGGATAATACTAACTGAACACGACACCACAATGATGATTTTGCTGCGATAAATTTATCGAGAGTTAATCTATGAGATAACGGGATGCCCTTTTCAAACAAATTTAAAAAAACGGAAGCTTGCAACCAAGCTTGCAACCAAAGCAATCCTCTTCCGCTGTAAATAAATCTATGCATTTTTCTATTTAATTCATCAAACATATTCGCGGTTGCGCCAATGGTATTATTTCCGTGTTGTCGATATTTAATATTGGCGTCACTATCAAAAACAATTTCGCCAAAACAAGATAGAACTAAATAGCACCACCAATCATGCATCAACACTTTACTTGGAAGGTGCTTACATATAAGTTCCACTGCTTTTCGATTAAGTACCATCGTACAGCCGGTAGCAATATTTTCAACTAGAGCATTGCCAAAGCCAACTTTTCTTGGTGTATTGGTAAATCCAATATGGTTTAACTGTTCATCTACAATTTCTAACCTGGAGCAAAATAATGCCGGACGGTTATCGGCGACAACTAACAAGGCCGAAACCGCATGTTCAATTTTATGAGGTTGCCAAACATCATCTTGATCACAAAAAGCAATGTATTCTGTTTCAGTTAACGCAGCATCATGCAGTAACTTAAAGAAACTTAAGGCTGGACCCAGGTTTTCATGCCCTCTTAATATATCTATGCGCCCACTTAATTGCTCATTTTCTAACATGCTTCTTGTTGAATCCGACGATCCATCGTCTCTTACCAAAATCCTAATATTCGGATAGGTTTGTTCATACAATGAATTTAGTTGCTGCTGAAGATACTTGCTTCCATTGTATGTAGAAAGTAGTACTGTGACCTTATTTGGCTTGGATACCTCTGGCGTCATCGTTTAGCTCCACCCTTGACAAATCTACCTGCTTCACTCATGGACTCTTCCATATAGATGTGTCCCGGTACCTTCTACATCTTTTATTTCCTGTATGGAACTTCTGAAACTCGTCATTTGAGTCATCGTCAAATTATTTCTAATGTTTAGATTTTACCTACGCTTAATGATTAATAAGGAACTTTTATATCCCATAAGTTAATTAATACATTGCCACATTTGACCTCAAAACGTCACAGATACACTTATCGTTTAACAATTTCGAGGTTTGGGAGTGGGAACACCAGGTTTACTCCTCTATATTTATCATTTTCGTGGAAGAACTTTCTAAAATGCCATGGCAACACGATCAGGTAATCCGGTTTTTTCGATAGCAACTCTGCTTCTGAAATGATGGGGATCCATGTGCCCGGGGTATAGCAGTCATATTTTTCTGAGTTAACCTCACCAATAAACGAAATGTCCGCTCCTGTTACTCCGCAGTATTGCAACAATACATTTCCCTTTGTAGATGCACCGAGTGCCGCGATTGTTTTATTTTCTGCATGAGCTGATCTAATGAAAGCCAGTAAGTCGTGCTTCGTTTTAGCAATACGTTCCGCAAATTTTTTATAAGGCACAAGGGTATCTAGCCCATTAGCATGTTCGAGATCGAGAATCTTTTTCACCAATGGAGCTGGTGTTGAATCGCTATGCAATTTTGATACCGTGATTGAGAAGCTGCCGCCATTAACTTCATTGAACTCTACATCAACAATCTTGAAGCCCACTCTATCAGTCATCCATTTGATCTGGCGCAGGGCATAAAACTCAACATGCTCATGACAAACTGTGTCATATGAATTCATCTCGAGCATAGTCGGCATATAGCTTTGTTCAAATACCCAAACTCCATCATCAGCAAGTATGTCATACACTTGTTGCATAAAATCCGTTGGGTCTTCCAGATCATAAAACATTGAAAACGAAGTGACTACCTTGGCTTTTCTCTTTGGAAAATGTTCATTCACTAAAGCTGAAGAAAAGAAATCTGGAATTAGTTGAATGTGCGGTGGGTAATAGCTGTGAAATTTAATTCCCGTCGGGTCAATGCCTACCAAATCCGGCCCGGAGGACGGATACGCCTGTAAAGTAGTACTGTCATTACTACCAATATCAATAATAAGATCGCCTTTATGCAATTCAACCTGCTCAAGGATTTTTTTAACCTTGTTGCTGAGGTGGGCTACCATGCTTGCGTTGAGGCCGGAGCGATAACCATAGTTCTCGCCATACATCTCATCAGAATTGTACGAATGCTCAAGCTGCAATAGCCCGCAGATATCATCCCCACCCATGCATTTCACCAAACGCAGCGGGCCAGCCGTAACTTTTGAGCTCTTCTCGCGCGGGAATATCCCGGTCAGCATCTGCACTCCCAAATCGAGTACACATTCCAGATGATTATTGCCACAAATTCTGCACTTTTCAATTTTTTTGAACATTATCTGACTCCTATCCTTTTGCGCCAGGCTGTTCAATGAGCTTACGCAAATCGGCATCCACCATCCTGCTAACCATCTCGTGAAATCCTATCTCAGGTATCCAGCCAAGTTGATATCTCGCCTTCTTGGAGTTTCCCACTAACTGCACAGATTCAATGGGACGATATGAAGCAGAATCCTCGCGGACATAGTCGCGGTAATCCAAATTTAAATGTCGAAAGGCGATTTCACACAATTCTCGCACCGAGTGGGTTTCACCAGTGGCAACCACATAATCATCCGCGTGCGGGTGTTGTAACATCAGCCACATTGCGCACACATAATCTCCCGCAAAGCCCCAATCACGACGCGCATCAAGATTTCCCAGGCAAAGCTCATTCACAAGTCCCAGTTTAATCTTCGCCACTGCATGCGTTATTTTTCTTGTTACAAAACCTAATCCACGGCGCGGACTCTCGTGATTGAACAAAATTGCCGAGCATCCATATAACCCATAGTGCTGGCGGTAAATCTGGATCATCGAATGCGCATAAAGTTTTGCGGCTCCATATGGGGTTCGGGGTCGGAATGGTGATACTTCTGACTGAGGGCTTTCGAGTGCATTGCCAAATATTTCACTGCTTGATGCCTGGCAGAAACGGATATTGGTATCCACTGCGCGAATGGCATCCAAAATACGAGCAACTGCAAGCCCATTCACCTCTCCAATATTGACAGCATCATTGAACATTCCTGCTCCTGATGTGTAGGCGGCTAAGTTATAAATCTCCGCTAAGCGATATTCAGCTAATATTTCTCTCACTCGACATTGATCCAACATATCCCACACGACCAACTCAACACGCTGCATCAACGTTGTAGGGAGCGATTCTTTGGCATTTTGCATGTCTCTAACTGCACCAACAACACGATAGCCTTTGGTAAGCAACAACTCCGCCAAATATGAGCCATCTTGGCCAGTTATACCGGTGATTAAAGCTGTTTTCATAACAGATATCAGAGAAGCCGGGCCAGGAAGCGACTGGCCGAGGTAGCATGCTTGCTACGTGAAAGATCATACAATCCTGAACGAGCCGTTCTATTCACGCAAACACAATAAAGGCTGGCAAAGAAATTTACAATGGTGGCAGGGAATATTGCAATTCCTATATACACCCAACGAGACAAACCTTTTGTCCTGCCCGCCATAAAATGGCGGTACTCGGATAGGGCATATCCCCCAATAGCTCTATATAAAATAAGATTTTTAATTTGCCTCCATGGCTCTTTAGAGCATACATCAGACTTCGACTGATCTGAGAAGTCGGGAAACGACCAAATCAACTGCGGCCATTTAAACAACCAAATTTCAAAACGCCGCGATGTCCACATGGCGTTGCCATAACGTATAACTATCAATGGATCAGCAATAACCTTGACCCTGTTTATCGGCGGATGCTGAAAGATCACGCCGACATGAATAAATAATGTTCCGTAATAAGACGAACGGTCTCGCTCCATCCATAAACCACGTTTAACGACGACGCCACCGATAAATGAAAGATAATTCGCCACTTCGGAAAAAAACTTTTCTTCAGCCTTTGGTGCATATTCCCGGTCACTAGTAAACTTGAGAAAACGAGTTTGAAGCACCCTCGAAAAATCGATATTTCTTATTTCTGAATTCACAACGACGAGGTCAAATGCTCCATTGATAGACTCAAGAACACGAGAAATAGCCCTGGGACACAATAGATCATCATCGGTCATCAGCCAACAGTATTCTCCCCTTGCATAGCCAACAGCCTTGTCATAATCACCGTCAACACCAGAATTTGCCTGCTCACGGAAATAACGAATTTCAGGATAGCGCAACAAATACTGTGCCATCACTTCAGAAGTATTATCCGGTGATGCACCATCCACAATGACAAGCTCAACACCAGAAACCATCTGACAAAGGATAGAATCCAGCGTCTCACTAATAAATGGTCCTCTGTTATAGGTTGCAATACAGATGGATAATTTTGGGAGCTCCATGTTGTCGTTTGGATGTTTAGATTTACTGTTCATTGTTCTTTAAGTTATTCAGACAAAAGACTCTCATATAACGCACAGTGTTTATCTGCAATTTGCCGCCATTCATCTCTGTCAATATCAGCATGATATTCCCTCCTCGTTCCCGCATAAACTGCTAGAGCCAACCTCATCTCTTGAATATCATCCACTTTTGTGAAGCACACATTACGTTTTTCGTCATACCCTTTTTGGGTTAGCGATGTCGTTATTACAAAGGCGCCATTCAACACTGCTCCATGAATCGAGGTGTTCCATTCGCCACCACCACTCCGAAAAGGCAGGATCACTGCGTCCGCAACAGCCAATAACGCCGCCACATCAACGGCAGGAAGGAAACCCGTGATGGTCACCTTGCCTGACCATGGCTCAATCGAAGCTCGCCTTATAATTTCATGTCGATAAACCCCTTCTTCGGCAATTTCTCCTGCTATCACAATTTGGTCGGACACAGGATCAGCAATTTCAAATAAAAGCTCAACGCCTTTATGGGGATATACGAAACCAAAGAAAACAACCAGCCGTTTCTGTTTTTTCAAATACTTTTTCTTTAAAACATCTTTTTCCCGCTCATCTAGATCAACGCGAGGAATTGCCGATGCATTCGGTATAAGCACGCCCTTTTTTTTCCATAAGGCCCAACGAAGATGTGGATGCAAATTTTTCTCATATTGTGAGCGTACAAACACCAACCCGCCAGGTACAAGTGATTTTAAAAAAAGTTTAGGCGCATCTCGCCTGCTATACCCTTCATGCCAAGTCTGCACAACCTTTTTTCTCATCAAGAAGGAAATCATCGGCAACACCCAAGGCAAAAAACCATTGCCATAGCCTTGAGTTGGATATTGAACGTGCACAATATCTGGTGACCAATTCAAGATAATTTTTATGACTTTTAGTGCTTCAGCAAGACTCCAATTCTTGATGACATAAAAAATTTCAATCCCAGCAGTCTTGCCCGTCTCCCCAGCAGAGATACTTGTAAGTACGCCAACATGGATTTCCGGATCAACAGCGAGTGCTTCCGCCAAACTGTAGGTGTAATCTCCAACACCACACCTCATTGGCGGGAAGGAACCTGTAACAAGCAACACACGCATATTCAGACTGACTTTGTTAGCACCAGCCAGCCAAAGGTGTACTGCTTTCCAGCGCAATCAATAGGTTTGTCTTTACCGTCATACATCATCTCGCCGACTGGATATAATCCATAACCAGCTGCTTCAGTGACGAAATTTATGATTTCATCCTTTGAAAAAATCTTCCAATCCATACCAAAAAAACTTTTGCCAGTCGTGTCAATTTTCTCTGACCAATAATCGAACGATGCAATGAAGTAACCACGTGGCTTCAAAAGGCGCGACATCTCTTTCAACAATGCTTGCCCATCAAAACCATGTTCAATTACCGAAATCGATGTGATCGCCTGGAATGAGGCGTCTTCAAATTTTGTGTGCATGAAATCGGTCAGCTCATAACGAATATCATTTTGATATGGCATTTTCCGCAAATCGGGATTTAGATCTGCACCTGTTAAATTTGAATAGCCTAGTTTGTGTAGTGCAACGATGACCTCTGATGCATAGCATCCGATATCAAGTATCGGCTCATTTTTTTTTACATGGGTCTCAAGAAAATTTACCGTGGCGAGTACATCCCAACTTTTCACCACATCTCCCATTGCCACCCCGCGCACCAGTCCAAGCTTTCTCATTAGCGATCGCAAAGGTGAGTCGACAAGAGATACCCCTTTGTTTACCAGCACTTGACGTGCTTTGCTTATTTGCAATTGGTATTGCAAAACTTCCATAGTCATCACAATCTCCTTCTAAGCGCTTTATTAAGTATTGTCTCGATTATGGAGTTTCTTTTCATCAGAAAAAAAGTTGTTTTGCACAGCAAATCTTAAACGCGGTGAAAATATAATAATTAACAAAAAGGCAAGAAATGCCAATGCACTCCCGATAAATAATTCCATGTAATTAGAGTACCCCCACTCGCGAACTTTACCACCCACCATTCCCACTACCAACAGTGACAAACAAAGTGGTATTCCAACGTCCCATAATAACCATTTCAAACCGAACCCTTTTAATAATGTCTTGTGCGTGAGCCATGTACCAATTACTAGGTATATACCACTCGATAGCGCCCACGCTGCAGCTCCACCAATAACCCCGAACTGCGTAGCTAGCAAAATAGTCATGGGTATCATAATGGTTACTAATATGACATTGATCATAAGTGGTAAGCGCGTCATGCCAAAAGCTAATTGCAAAGCATAGGGGAAATGCATAGCACCATTCAGCGCGGTGCCGATCAAGAAAAGCATGACTATTGGAGCCGTGCTTGATGCAAATGCCGAATTTCCGGTCCACAAAGCAAGTATTTCTTCAGCAAAAACAGCGATAGCCGTTGCTATTGGGAAAAGGGCTGCTAAAAGCAAACGAGTCCCTGACCGATACAGCTCAATCAACTTTCCAGTATCTCCAATAACGACAAGCGCGGACAGGCGCGGGTAAATAATATTAAAAGTAGGTGTAAGCAATACATACAAGCCATTTGCAACCACCCCGGCTAGCGCATAACGTCCAAAATCTTCCAAGCTAAGTATTCTACTTAACAGTACCTTGTCCAATTGCATTAGGATTATTCCCGAAACTGCAACTCCGCTCATACCTGCAGAAAACCGCCATATCTGTTTCAGCTTATCAATGTCGAATCTTATATCCTTTAATCGTCCTATTACCCGCCATGCTGCCCACCGCATGGTTGCCGCATAAACGAGCCCGACCCCAGCCTGCCAAATAAAGAAAGTCTCAATTGTCGGCGAGACGAATGCGAGCGCTGCTACCGCGCCCAAGCTACCGATTGTCGTCATAATCATATTGATCCCGCTCGATACTGCCAAACGTTGCGCACCTATCAATGCGCCCTGATACAAGCCAATCGGCCAGCGGCAAGCAACAACCAGTCCCATCAATATTACGGTATGTTCGATTGTTTGCTGAGAAAGATATTTTGACTGCAGCCAGTGTTCCGTAATCAATGGAGCCAACAACACAATCAACAAAGAAATTATTCCAGCCATTCCCCAATATACGATAGCAAGCGTGTGTAATAACTTCCCGGCTTCCTTTAAATTTCCCGATGCCGAATGTCGTGCGACCTCGCGGTTAATCGTTGGAGCTAATCCCATATCAAGAAGGGAGAGCAATGCCTGAGTCGTTACAAAAAAACCGATCAAACCATAGGCTTCTATTCCGAGGTATTTAAGATAAAAGGGAACGACTGCCAAGCCGATTAGCGCCGACCAGATCGAGTTTGCTAATCCGGCAAGCAGGTTTCTACTCAGTGTCATGCTGGGAAATTCGCGAGAGTCGTATCGTTGGAATGATCATTGCCCCGTGCTATCTGCCAATCCGTGATGACCCACAATGCAAGTCTTGGATCCAAGGTGCAAGGAGCAAAAAATGTAGGGTTCAATACTAGAGGCACGGGATGATATTTACGAGCGCAGGTTTTTATATATACTTTTCATACATAGGGTTTCAAATTTAGAATCAAACCCCGTTAACGGCCAATGGGAAAATACTCCAGTCCGTGTGCACATACTGAAGCCGACTCATACAAATTGCGGCCATCGAAGATTAGTGGATTTTTGAGTTTGGTTTTGATTATTGCAAAGTCCGGATTATGGAATTCTTTCCACTCAGTAATGATAACCAATGCATCCGCATCCTTACAGGCTGTGAGCGGATTGTCTGCATAAGAAATCCTGGGGTCTTTGCCAAAGATTCGTTGTGCTTCCGGCATGGCTACCGGGTCATAGGCAGTAACGGTGGCACCTGCTTCTAATAAATCGGAAATCAGCTTGCGACTCGGGGCGTCGCGCATGTCGTCGGTGTTGGGCTTGAAAGCAAGACCCCAAATGGCAAAGTTTTTTCCAATGAGATTAGTACCGAATCTGGCTTTTATTTTGTTAGTGAGGACCTTTTTTTGTGCATCGTTGGCTGCTTCTACGGCATTGAGTACTTTAAGGGTAATGCCGGCGTCGTCATTGGCAGTTTTGATGAGTGCTTTTACATCTTTGGGGAAACAGGATCCTCCATAGCCGCAACCTGAGTAAAGGAAATGGTAGCCAATGCGGGTGTCGGAACCAATACCTAGTCTTACCATTTCAATGTCGGCACCGAGTTTTTCTGCGACATTGGCCAATTCGTTCATGAAGCTAATGCGGGTGGCGAGCATGGCATTGGCGGCATACTTAGTGAGTTCTGCACTTTTGACATCCATGACAATAATACGGTCATGGTTGCGATTAAATGGGGCGTATAACTCCCGCATTTGTTGTATGGCATGGGCATCGTCGCCACCGATGACGATGCGATCCGGGCGCATGAAATCTTCGATCGCCGCGCCTTCTTTAAGGAATTCGGGGTTGGAGACGACGCTATATTTAAGTTTAATGCCGCGCTTTTTCAACTCATCTGCGATGACTGCGCTAACCTTGTTGGCGGTGCCAACAGGAACCGAACTTTTGTCTACGAGTATTTTATCTTTGGTCATACGGCTGCCTATGTTTCTGGCTGCTGCCAAAACATATTGCAGGTCGGCGGAGCCGTCTTCATCAGGTGGGGTGCCGACGGCAATGAACTGAATACGGGCATGGGCAACTGCGCGGTCTATGTCTGTGGTGAAGCTGAGGCGGCCAGCAGCAACGTTGCGGCGCACAACGTCAATCAAGCCAGGCTCGTGGATGGGAATGTCCCCGTTTTCCAGGATGCGTATTTTTGCTGGATCGAGATCAAGGCAAAGGACATGGTTGCCGACTTCTGCGAGGCATGCGCCACTGACTAGTCCTACATAGCCGGTCCCTACAATTGTGACTTTCAAGCGTTATCTCCAATATTAATAAAGCCTGTGTAGAGTTTTCTATGACCTTATGTAAACAGCAGCAGGATTATCTTATTGCGAAAATCCGTGCATGACACTTTACCTAAATAGTCTATATGGAATAAATGATTTCGTTGGTAATGCGGTTTTATAACCTTTGTGTCAATCCCAACACACTTAAATGCATATCAATATTCATCTCTTGGGCTGCGGTGTTCATAGGGTGATCGCATGGAAAAATTAATCAGGAAGGCGTGGTCCTTGATGCCATGCACGATATTACCCTAGGTTCAGCAGGAAATTGGCCAAATAGGAAACGATTTATCCAGTGATGACCGCAATCAGCGCTGCTTCTTTCATTTAGCAACGTTCATAAAGATTACAGTGCGCAAGATTCCCACTCCTTGAATATTGGATTGCGGATTATAATTCAAGCCACGTATCTCAAGAAATGTTTGTCATCAACCTTTTGAAAGTCGCTATGCTCTATCCCGTTATTTTGTCAGGAGGTTCTGGCACCCGTTTGTGGCCCTTATCTCGTGCGGCATTACCCAAGCAGTTTTTGCCGCTAGTTTCCGCACACACATTGTTTCAGGAAACGTTGTTGCGCCTTAAAGACTTTCCCAGCATAGCTGCGCCATTGGTTATCTGTAACAACGAGCATCGCTTTCTAGTAGCCGAACAGTTGCGCGCCGTTAACGTTAATCCTTTATTGCAGGTGCTTGAGCCATTCGGTCGCAATACTGCGCCTGCAGTGGCTATTGCCGCACTCGCCGCACAAGCTAGAAATGCTCAAGCAATTTTGTTGGTGCTACCTGCAGATCATCTTATTCAAGATGTTTCAGGCTTTCACATGGCGATTCAATCAGCTTTTGCGTTGGCACAACAAGATAAGTTGGTGACCTTTGGTATCACACCCAATGAACCCGCTACAGGATTCGGCTACATTGAACGCGGTGCAATATTAGCACCCGGTGAGCACAGTTTTGAGGTGGCACGTTTTGTGGAAAAACCAGATTTGGATACGGCTAAACAGTTCGTGGCTTCAGGAAGATTTTTTTGGAACAGTGGCATGTTCGTGTTCAAGGCATCCGTCTATCTGACTGAGTTGCAACGCTACCGCCCGGACATTTATCAAGCTGCACAACAAGCATGGCAACTTAGCACTCATGACCTGGATTTTTGTCGTCTGGATGAGAAGGCTTTTGCCGCCTGCCCATCGGATTCTATCGATTATGCAGTGATGGAACACACTCAGTCGGCAGCTATGGTAACAGTGGACATCGGCTGGAGCGACATCGGTTCATGGGCATCACTCTACGATGTCAGCCCACAGGATGAGCAAGGTAATGCTTTGCGTGGTGATGTTTATACTGCAGAAACCACACAAACGTATGTTCGCGCCGAAAGTCGTATGGTGGCAACTATCGGAGTGCGAGATTTGGTCATTGTGGAAACAGCTGATGCAGTATTGGTGATGCATAAAGACTTTGCCCAGGATGTAAAACACACCGTGGAATATCTTAAGCAGGCAGAGCGCACAGAGCATCTGATTCACCGTCGTGTCTATCGTCCGTGGGGCTATTATGAAGGCATCGATGTAGGCGACCGATTCCAGGCCAAGCGCATTATGGTAAAACCCGGTGCAAAATTGTCTTTGCAAAAGCACCATCATCGCGCCGAACATTGGGTTGTGGTTTCCGGATATGCCAAAGTGACGCGTGGTGAGGATGTCCTGCTTCTACAAGAGGATCAGTCCACTTATATTCCTATTGGCATGAAACATCGTCTGGAAAATATTGGCACAGGATCGCTTTATCTGATTGAAGTTCAGTCTGGCTCTTATCTCGGCGAAGATGATATCGTGCGATTTGATGATGATTATAAACGTAGTTAATCCCCTTCCAGTTGCATTGATTAATTGAAGGTGGCAATGAAATTTATAACTGAATATTCATTTGGATAAATGCTTTCGCTTGTCTTTGAATGTTTCATAAAAAAAATATTGCGCGAGATCATCGCTGACACGAAAGACCCAAACTAAATTCGGGGTGTGCAGATGTATGAAAGCCGTTTATATGGTTCCCCCTCATTCTTGATGATTCGCCCGCACTTCTTGCTGGCTTGCCAAATCAACTCTGGTTACATGATATTCGCTTAGTTATGTTTACCCCTCGCCAGACTTATACTTTTTTGCTGTGGCTTTTTTTGCCATATATATTTTTCCATCTGCTTTGGCGTGCACGCAAACAACGTGAGTACCTGCAGCATATTGATGAACGTTTCGGGCGCTACACTGCCCGCAATGATAGGCCGTTGATCTGGCTGCATACAGTATCAGTTGGAGAGACGCACGCAGCGGTTAGCTTGGTGCAACGTTTGCGGGAAAGTTACCCACATCATCAACTGCTACTGACACACACCACCCCGACCGGCCGTGCCGCTAGTGAGCAGTTATATGGTAGTGATGTCCTGCGGGTTTATTTGCCTTACGACTACCCATTTGCTGTCAAACGTTTCTTGCAGCATTTTCGCCCGCGCATCGGAATCTTGATGGAAACCGAAATCTGGTTTAATCTGATCCACAGCTGCCACACTATGCAAATTCCCTTGCTGCTGCTTAATGCACGGTTATCCGAGAAATCTGCTGCACGTTATGCTCGCTACCCAAATTTGACGCGACTGGGTTTGAACGAACTGAGTGCTGTTTCTGCGCAAAGCGAAGTCGATGCTGCACGCATGACTGAATTAGGCGCAAACAATGTATCTGTCATGGGTAATCTGAAATTTGACATTCAACCACCATCGGCGATGCTGAAACTGGGTGCACAATTGCGCACCCAGTTTGGCAAAGACAGGAAGGTTTTTCTGTTAGCCAGCACACGCGCCGGAGAAGAGGCGCTGTTGATACCAATGCTTAAACAAGTAGATATACCCCATCTACTAACCGTTATTGTGCCACGTCACCCGCAACGCTTCGACGACGTCGCTGACATGCTCACCCAGCAAGGCATTCGATTTCAGCGCAGAAGTGAAAACTGTCCGGTTGCGTCAGACACTCAAGTGGTCTTGGGCGATAGCATGGGAGAAATGTTTGCTTATTATGCCGCATGCGACCTTGCCTTTATTGGCGGCAGTTTGCTGCCATTTGGAGGGCAAAACCTCATTGAGGCTTGTTCAGTAGGAAAGCCCGTGTTTATTGGCCCACACACATACAATTTCGCGCAAGCCAGCCAGCTTGCTGTCGAATGCGGAGCTGCCGTGCGCATACAGAATTCAGCCGACTTAGCGCAAAGTTTACAAAACATACTTGCCCATCCCGATCAACTGATAAAAATGGGTAACGCCGGACTGCATTTTGTCCGCACCCATCGTGGCGCTACAGAGCAAGCGCTACGGCATATAAACTATTTTTTGATAGCCACTTCCAGTAAAATCATGCAAGATAAAACGACATATCAATCCTCCAAGCCATGAATAAAATCCTTGTTACCGGCGGTGCCGGGTTTATTGGCTCCGCAGTTATTCGCCAGCTGGTCACGGAAACCGACGCTACGGTCATTAACGTCGATAAACTGACCTATGCTGGCAATTTACAGTCTTTGAAATCGGTAGCAGAGAATCCTCGCTACCTCTTCGAACATGTGGATATTTGCGATGCTGCTACAGTCTCAAGCCTATTTCATAAACATCAGCCGGATGCGGTGATGCATTTGGCTGCGGAATCCCATGTCGATCGATCTATCACCGGCCCGGCAGCCTTTATTGAAACCAATATTATTGGTACGTACACCCTCCTGCAAGCAGCACGGGAATACTGGAGCGAGCTTTCTGCAGAACGAAAAAACGCTTTTCGCTTCCACCATATTTCCACAGATGAGGTATATGGTAGCCTCGGAGAAACTGGTTTTTTTACCGAGAATACTGCATACCAGCCAAACTCACCTTACTCGGCAAGTAAAGCGTCTTCAGATCATCTGGTGCGTGCTTGGTATCATACCTTCGGCTTACCCGTGGTCACTACCAACTGCTCCAATAATTACGGCCCTTATCATTTCCCGGAGAAGCTAATTCCGTTGATTATTCTGAATGCGTCCAAAGGTAAGCCACTACCTATTTATGGCAAGGGCGACAATATCCGCGACTGGTTGTATGTGGACGATCATGCGCGTGCCTTGCGTCTGGTGCTAGAGCGGGGTCGGGTGGGGGAAACCTACAATATCGGCGGATGGAATGAAAAATCCAATCTGGAAGTGGTTCATGCAGTTTGCACTATTCTTGATGAGCTACGCCCACAAGGTGCGCCGTATGCATCCCTTATCACCTACGTACCGGACAGACCGGGGCATGATCATCGTTACGCGATAGATGCCAGTAAAATCGCCCATGAACTGGACTGGAAGCCGCAGGAAACTTTTGAAACTGGATTGCGTAAAACCGTGCAATGGTATCTGACTAACCCAGATTGGGTTGATGCTGTAATTAGTGGAGAATACCAGAATTGGATCCAACAAAATTACAGTGACAGGGGGGCGTCATGAAAGGCATCATACTTGCGGGTGGTTCCGGCACTCGACTTTATCCAGCTACTCGATCCATCTCCAAGCAATTATTACCCGTTTATGATAAACCAATGATTTACTATCCGCTGACTACGCTTATGCTAGCCGGCATTCAGGATGTTCTGATTATCTCCACTCCGCAGGACATTCCGCGTTTCGAACAATTGCTAGAAGATGGTTCACAGTGGGGCATGAATTTCTCCTTTGCTATACAGCCTTCACCGGATGGACTCGCGCAAGCATTTATTATTGGCGAGTCTTTTATCGGAAATGACTCCTGTTCATTGGTGCTGGGGGATAACATTTTTTACGGCCATGACTTTGAAAAAAAACTTTCAGCCGCCAGAACCAAGCTAGAGGGCGGCACTGTATTTGCCTATCATGTCAATGACCCAGAACGGTACGGAGTAGTTGAATTTGATGTTAGAGGTCGCGCAATCAGCTTGGAAGAAAAGCCCGTAATGCCGAAGTCCAATTATGCCGTGACGGGTCTTTATTTTTACGATGCTAACGTAGTTGAGATTGCCAAATCCGTTAAACCTTCTGCTCGTGGTGAATTGGAAATTACAACCGTCAATCAGATATACCTCGATAACGGAAAGCTGGATGTGCAGGTAATGGGGCGCGGCTACGCGTGGTTGGATACTGGTACGCATGATTCGTTGCTGGAGGCTTCACTGTTTATTCAAACGCTAGAAAAGCGTCAAGGATTGAAGATTGCCTGCCCAGAAGAGGTTGCATATCGCCGAGGTTATATCACGATGGAGCAAATGGAACAGTTGGCTGAACCACTGGCAAAGAATGGGTATGGCCGGTATCTGCTTGATATTCTAAAAGAGAAAGTTTAATAAATATGCAAGTTATACAAACTGCAATTGCCGACCTTTTAATTATAGAACCCAAAGTGTTCGGTGATGCGCGTGGATTTTTTTTCGAGAGTTTCAATCAAAAAGTCTTTCAGAGTATCACAGGGCGATCCGTCAATTTCGTCCAGGATAACCACTCCCGATCAGCTCAGCATGTGCTACGTGGACTGCATTATCAAATCAAACAGCCACAGGGTAAATTAGTTCGTGTGGTGACAGGAGAAGTATTCGATGTGGCGGTGGATATTCGTAAATCATCACCTACCTTTGGTTTATGGGCGGGCGTTATTCTTTCTGCTGAAAACAAACGGATGTTATGGGTGCCGGAAGGGTTTGCCCATGGCTTCGTCGTACTTAGCGAATATGCAGAGTTTCTGTATAAAACAACAAATTATTGGGCACCCGAATATGAGCGATCTATTTTATGGAGTGATCCCGACTTGGCTATTGATTGGCATCTAAACCAGAACGCTCCTATTTTGTCCAAAAAAGATCAAGAGGGTTCGCTTTTTATAAAGGCGGAACTATTCCCATAAATTTTTTTGATCAAGGGCAGTAACAGTGGAGCCATTTGCTCTACCTCAATTTTTCCTCAAGCCATCAGCCAAAAACAGTCGGGTTGTCCAACTGTTTTATAAAAATGCGGAATTCTTTCGATGTTTGTGCCGTTGGACACAGAGAACTAAGGCGCTTGTCCCCTCTGCAAATGCTACGGCAAGCCTCTTCCTATCGGCTTGCGCAAACTGCATCGAGCATATTTTTTCAGCTAATTGCCCCAACGGCATGGTTAACATGATGTTTTTTGCCCCTCAATATAATTAAGCATCATTAAAGCCCGTGAACTGGCGCGATGAGGCCAGCTTCAGTAAAACTGACACAAGAGGCTGCCATGCGCAGCTTTAACCGTCTTGCTGTGGCAATATATAAGATAAGAAAGGTGCGAATTACGAGTTTCATGCACTCAAAAACCTGTCAAAGTGTTTTTGAAATATATTTTAGGGGGGTAAGTAGTTACGAAAATTGTTTGTTTAACCGATGAGCTATAAATGAAGTCACAACCCGAACTTATTGTTCGAGATTCTAGTTATGGTTATAGATCGCTGTAGGTGCTTGTTTCTAAAAAATTCAATACACCATCAAAATTATCCCGCAGACTGTAAATCGTTTTTCAATTAGTGGTTCCTGACAATAAGGGACTTGCCCGTGGTACATTACGCTGCCCATAAATAATGGCGGTATAAGATTTAAAGATGAATAAAATTTTCACCTCAATCATTTTTTGAAACGGAGAAACCATGAAGTTAGTTTATATTTCAACACTACTAGTCGGTGCCATCGTGGCATTTTCTGACGTATACGCGGCTGGCTCCACGCTGAGTGTAACCTGCAAAGATGATGGCGTTGGCGCGGATGTGATGGTTAATGGCAAATTCAAGGGCGAGTGCCCTGTGGACGTACTGGTACAGGAAGGCAAGCTAATGTTGAAGGTGCAAAAGGAAGTTGATGCTTCCCATGCACGCATATTCGAGCAAGAAATTCGCATGGGCGATAACGTGATCAAAACGGTCGCAGTGGTATTGGGTGCGCCGCAGAGTAATGTCGAAGGCTTGCGTCAAGAGCCAGCGCAGTCGAGCCTGGGGCAGGTCGAGGCGCAGAAGGGGGCATTGCTGCGTGTCATCTGTAAAATTGATGACATGGGTGCTGAAGTGTTTGTCGATAATAAGCTCAAGGGCGTATGTCCGCTGGACATGCAGGTGTCTGAGGGCACATTTAAGTTGCGGGTGCAAAAGAAAGTTGATGATTGGAGTGATCGCATATTTGAACAAGAAATTCGTGCGGGAGATGGTGCCATCAAAAAGATTGAGGTTCAATTAGGTGCAGCGCAACTTAATGCTGCAGGTAAACGACGTGAACCTGAGCAGATTGAGGTTAAAAAGGGAACGTTTAAAGATTGCCCAAGCTGTCCAGAAATGATTGTCATCCCCGCTGGAAGTTTTGACATGGGATCCGGGCACGGCGATGAAACGCCTGTGCATCGGGTTACTCTACCGTCTTTCGCCTTAAGTGCAACCGAAATTACCCGAGCTCAGTATGGTGAATTTGTGAATGAGACTAAATATGCGGCGGGAACATGTTGGGCAGTCAACGAACAAGGCATGGTTGAAGAACGTGTTGGCCGCAATTCGGGTGACTTTAACTTCCGTAAAGATCTTAAGGGCGATAGCCAGTTTGATAGCAGCCCAGTTTCCTGCGTTAACTGGCATGATGCAAAAGCCTATGTCAAATGGTTGTCAGAGAAAACCGGAAAGAACTACCGTCTGCCATCAGAAGCGGAATGGGAATATGCTGCCCGCGCCGGTACAACAACCTCCCGCTATTGGGGTAACGATGTTGGGAAAAATAATGCAAATTGCAGCGATTGTGTCACCAAGTGGGATGGGACTGATTCCCCTTGGATTGGAGGACTGGCTTCTCCGGTAGGCAGCTTCAAGCCCAATGCTTTTGGGTTGTACGACATGCTTGGCAATTTATGGGAATGGACAGAGGATACATACCATAATGATTATAAAGGTGCGCCAACGGATGGAAGTGCTTGGGTGCAAATAACGTCTGGTCAGGAGAGGTCTGTTGGACGAGTTATTCGCGGCGGAGCTTGGAAAGTCAATTCGCTGTTTATGACGGCAACGTACCGCTTAGGAAGTGCTGAGGTAAGACGTGATGAGCACAAGGTTGGGATTCGTCTCGCGAGATCGCTCCCATAATTAGTATACAAGCGTTTGTTATTTATCCATTTGAGTAAGGAATGCAAGCAATTGATGTAAGTCAATGATAGGTAGTTATTGGATGAGGCTGGCCTTAGCAGGATTGATATCTTGCTAAGGCTCTTTTAACATTTACTGTTGAAGCCAGCAGGCTAATTTTTGGTTAGTGTTTAAACTATATGGCTGTACACACAGCTTACGCGCGATATTTTAAACATATTCAAATTGTCGCATGTGTTTCAATAGCGAATGATGAGTAGCCTTTACTAAAACTTGATGAGCCTCTTTTTTCGTTTATAGAAGTGAGGGCGTAGTTGAATTATTTGTCTCAAGCTATAGAGCCGGCCATTAAGCAGTAAGATTCATTATCCCTGCGAAGGTTCGAATCCAGATATTCTGTCAATCTATTTGATGGTCGGTTCTATAGTTTCTGATTCGTTATGGTGAACTTCGAATAATATTCAGAGTGGCAATTTTGTGTTTTTATAATCCGGCTACGATGTTTGAGCCGTGCTTTGAAATTAAGCTATTGTTGAGGTTTAATTGCATCCACAATCTTAATGTGACAAGTTTATGCTCTAAATGAGAATCTGAACTCCATCAATTCCAAATTTAAAGAGGATGCCGAAGGGGTCGTTGCCAAGATGATATAGAGAGCCACAATTTTTGCTATGAAATTTCCTTTTAAAACGGTCGCTCTGATTGGAAAATACAAGGCGCCGGAAATTACCGAGCCGCTGTTGCGGTTGGCTACCTATCTTTCCGAACAAGATATTTTTGTAGTGGTGGATAGTCTCACGGCCAAGCACCTAAAGCCGCACGACTATAGTGTTATGGCTCTGGAAGCGATGGGGGACGAGGTCGATCTGGCAATCGTGTTGGGCGGCGATGGAACCATGTTGAACATTGCGCGTACCTTGGCGCCCCTCGGTATTCCACTAGTGGGAGTGAATCAAGGGCGGCTAGGTTTTCTTACCGACATTTCGCTTGATACTATGCAGCAAACAATAGCCGCTATGCTGGGCGGCAATTTCGTCACTGAGCAGCGCATGTTGTTGTCTACATGTATTTTGCGCGATGGCGTAGAAGTATTTAATTCGCTAGCGTTCAACGAAGTAGTGTTACACCGCGGCAATACCAGCAGCATGATTGAATTCGAGGTGCGCATCGATGGTGAGTATCTGTATCTTCAGCGTGCAGATGGTTTAATTGTAGCGACCCCTACGGGCTCTACAGCGTATGCGTTATCTGCTGGTGGTCCTATTTTGCATCCTTCACTCGATCTTATTGTTCTAGTTCCTGTCTGTCCGCATACTTTAAGCAATCGCCCCATTGTTGTTAAAAGTGAATCGCTGTTGGAAATTCTGCCGCACCGTATTTCTGATGCGCGCGTGCATTTTGATAGCCACGCCTATTTTGACTTGCAGGAAAATGACAAAGTGGTGGTGAGCCGTCATAAACAGCCTGCCTGCCTGTTGCATCCGGTAGGACATAGCTACTACCATACATTGCGTGAAAAATTGTTCTGGAATAAGACATTGTAATGTTGAAGTTTCTTAGTATCCGCGACTTTGTCATCGTTGATTCCATTGAGCTTGATTTTTCTTCCGGCTTCACCGCGCTCACCGGCGAGACCGGTGCGGGGAAATCCATCTTGATTGATGCATTGTCGATGGCGTTGGGTGAGCGTGGCGATGCGGGCATGGTGCGCAGCGGTTGTGAGCGTGCCGAGATTAGTGCGGAATTCGATATAGCTGACTTGCATGGTTTGCAATCTTGGTTGAGCGAGCAAGAGCTGGTAGGTGATGCAAGTGTATGCCTGTTGCGCAGGATGCTGGATGCCAACGGGCGTTCGCGTGGTTTCATTAATGGGCGTAGCGCCACGTTGCAGCAGATGCGCGATGCGGGCGGGCATCTGCTGGATATCCACGGTCAGCATGCGCATCAGTCCTTGCTACGTCCCGATGCTCAGCGCGATCTGCTGGATGGTTATGCAGGCTTGATGAGCGAAGTGGAAGAGTTGGCGAAATTATTTCACGAGTGGCAAACGTTGTTTCGCCGCCATAGAAAGCTGGAGCAAAATGCTGAAGCGGTTGCTGGCGAGCGCGAATTGCTGTTGTTCCAGCGGCATGAGCTGGAAATGCTGAACTTCAACGTGCAGGCGTGGATGGAATTACAGGCCGATTATGCGCGCCTGTCGCACGCCACTGACCTGCTGGAAACTGCACAGTTTGGCGTGGAAGTATTAAGTGAAGCTGACACTGCCTGTCTTGCGCAATTGAATGCGCTTACTGTACGTTTACGCGTCGGCATAGAATTCGACGGATCCTTGCAGGACGTGCTTAACATGGTGGAAAGTGCCCAAAACGATTTGCAGGAAGCCATGTACGCGTTACGTCATTACACGCAGAAGGTTGATGCTGACCCGCAAAAATTGCGCGAGCAGGAACAGCGCATGGCTGCGGTAGTGGATGCGTCGCGCAAATATCGGGTAATGCCGGAGCAGTTGCTCGAAGCTTTGCAGCGTATTGTCGCACGGCTGGATGATCTGGGCAGCGATGCTGACCTTGCTATATTGGCGCAGCAAGAGGCTGCCGCACGTGAACAGTATCTGTCCGCCGCGAAAAAATTGGGTGCAGAGCGCCAGAAAGCAGCTGAAAAATTATCGCGTGAAATTACTGCTGCAATGCAGACTTTGGCCATGCAGGGTGGTCACTTCGCCGTGGTACTGAAACCGCTTGCAGAAGGGAATGCGCAGGGATTGGAAACGCTCGAATTTCAGGTGGCGATCAATCCCGGTTCGCCGTTGCGGAGTTTGGCAAAAGTTGCCTCTGGTGGAGAATTATCACGGATCAGTCTGGCGATCCAGGTGGCTGCCAGTCAGGCAGCTGTCGTGCCCACGCTGATCTTTGACGAAGTGGATAGTGGCATAGGCGGGCGTGTGGCGGAAATCGTCGGGGCTTTGCTTAAGCGCTTGGGGCAGCGTCATCAGGTGATGTGCGTAACGCATTTACCGCAGGTGGCAGCGATGGCGGATGCTCAATGGCAGGTGAGTAAGTCCATGCGAAACGGTGCCACTGTGAGTACAATCTCTATCCTTCAGCAAGTGGAGCGTGTCGAGGAAATTTCGCGCATGCTGGGCGGAGTAATAATTACTGATACCACACGCAAACATGCGGCCGAAATGCTTGAGGTTGGACTCGGTCTGCCGTCTAGTAGTGGCTTTGATGTATCATGCTGAAGTTCTGTTATCAATGGTTTTTACTATGCGCATTAAGTTAATTATTGTTTCTGTGTTGCTCGTTTCGTGCAGCGAAATGACTATGCCCAAGCTACCCTCGTTCACTGCGCACAAGATGGAAATTAATCAAGGTAATATGGTTACTACAGAAATGCGTCATAAACTCAAGTTGGGCATGACGCGATTGCAGGTGCAGGCTATTCTTGGTACGCCACTGGTCAATGACGCCTTTCATGCTAACCGTTGGGATTATGTATATAGGCTCGAAAAAAAGGCTAAATTGCTTGAAGAACAACGCATGACGCTATATTTCGAGGGTGAATCCCTAACTCGTATTGACGATAGCAACATGCCTGCGTTACCCATATTGGTCGTGCCTGTCTCGGTTGAACCACCAGTCGGCGAGAAGTAACCCTAAAAATAGTCAAGGAGTAGCGATGAATAAAATAAAAGTCGCAATTGCCGGTTGTAGTGGACGAATGGGCAAGGCTTTGCTCGAAGGCATACTGCAGTCAGATGATTTGATATTACATGCGGCTTTGGAGCATGCCTCAAGTGTGCAGTTAGGGAAGAGTGCTGGAGAGTTGGTTGGTAGCGCATGTGGCGTAAAGATCACCGCTGATGTGGAGGATGCTCTGCAAGGTGCGAATGTGTTGATTGATTTTACTCGCCCGGAAGGAACGCTGCATCACCTTGGGTTATGTATGAAACTTGGCGTACCTATGGTGATAGGCACCACCGGTTTTTCTGTGCAGCAAAAGGCACTGCTGGGTGCTGCAGCGCAGCACATCAGTATCGTGTTTGCTCCCAATATGAGCGTAGGTGTAAACCTTACCTTCAAGTTGCTGGAAATGGCATCCAAAGTGTTAAGCCATGGTTTTGATATTGAAATCATCGAAGCGCATCACCGCCATAAAGTGGATGCTCCTTCTGGCACCGCGCTGGGCATGGGAGAGGTAATTGCAAAAACGCTGGGACGCGACCTTGCTGACTGCGCTGTATATGGTCGTGAAGGCATCACAGGTGAACGCGATCCGTCAACCATTGGCTTCGCCACCGTGCGTGGTGGCGACATTGTGGGAGACCACACTGTACTATTTGCAGGTACAGGCGAACGCATAGAGATTACTCACAAGGCTAGTAGTCGCGCCACTTTCGCTCTCGGTGCGCTTCGCGCCGCACGTTTTTTGCAAGGCAATGCGACGGGGATGTATGACATGCAGGATGTGCTTGGGTTGAAGTAAGTGCATAGGCAGGGCGCTTTAATTAGAGGAAGAATTAATATTTGGCACAATCATTTTTCTTACTATTGTGTTGAGATGCGGAAGATGGCTGCATGATTGCTAATGCCTCCCGCTGTGAGCAAGCGTTTGTCAAATTTGATGCCGTTAACGCTGCAGATCCTAATCAGGATGTTTGTGAGGGTGTGATATATCCAAAAGAATTGCTTTATTCTAAACGCATGACTGCCGTGCTTAAGAATTTTGAGCCTGATGCTTCTGAGGCATTGCAATTGGCAGCGCGTTGCCAGCATATCTGTCGCTGGAAAATCCCGCGCAACAATTATCCGATGGATAGGGTGGGATACAAATGCTGGCGCATTGAATTGTATAAATTGCACGGTGAAATTACTGGTGGAATTATGCGCGAGGTAGGTTACGACGAGAACATGATTGCTTATGTGCAAGCATTGTTGCGCAAAGAGAAGCTCAAAACCAACCCGGAAAGCCAGATATTGGAAGATGTCGTCGGTTTGGTATTCCTTCAGTATTATCTGGTAGATTTTGTTAAAAAATATAACTATTTTGAAGAAGAAAAACTGCACAACATTCTCCGCAAGACTTGGAAAAAAATGTCCGAGAAAGGTCACATAACTGCATTGAAATTTAACTTCACAGCAGAACTGCGGGTGGTAATTAATAAAGCGCTGGCTGTAGGGTGCCTCTAAAAATTCAATTTTCTAGGCAAGGCATGGCAAGGCGCGAGTTAAAAAATTTGAGCGCTGCATATGATTGATATGTAAGTGATAATTTTTCAGAGTAAAGCCGTCTGGTGACGAAATGGGGGCAAGCAGGCAAGCCGCAAAGCGGCTGCGAGAAAAATTGGTTTTTAGAGGTGCCCTGTAGTCTGATTATTTATAGAGTGACGGTGAATTCAGTTAAGCAGTCAGATTAAGTTTTGCATTTGATACCCCCTTCGCTATCAGGTATAATCTAACTATAGTAATGGCGGGATGAACGATCGGTTCGTCCCGCTTCTTTATGTCATACGAGCTGTTAGCCCGAATGTTTCATAAATTGGCGCGTGGTCTTTTGGTTGCCAAGCAAGGCTTCGTTCTTTCGGGTGTATGACCCCGTTCGTTCACAAAGCTGGCTAATCAAGCAAGTAAGGTTCGCTGGGATGAGATATTTCCCGGGCCGCAAAACTTGCGTAATTATCACGTGAATTTATGCAGCGTTCAAGCTGGTAGCTAGCCTTGGAGAGTAACTGGTGTCGCAAACGAACCCTGCCATTCTTGTGCTTGCCGATGGAACGGTGTTTCGTGGTACTGCCATTGGCATTTCTGGCATGTGCGTGGGCGAGGTGGTGTTTAATACCTCGATGACCGGTTACCAGGAAATTCTTACTGACCCTTCTTACTGTAAACAAATTGTCACTCTGACTTATCCCCATGTTGGAAATGTGGGAGTAAATGTTGAGGACGAGGAATCGCGCCAAGTATTCGCCAGTGGACTGGTGATCCGCGATTTGTCCTTGACGGTGAGCAACTGGCGTAGCACGCAATCTCTGTCCGATTACCTCAAAGCCAATAAAATAGTGGCGATTTCTGACATTGACACCCGTAAGCTAACGCGCATTTTGCGCGAAAAGGGTGCTCAGAATGGCTGCATTTCTACCGGTCTGGACGAAGAGGCGGCGCTGCAAGCGGCGCGCGATTTCGTGGGGCTAGTCGGGATGGATTTGGCGCAGCATGTTTCTTGTGAAAAAAATTACGATTGGTCGCAGCGAGAGTGGAATTTGAAGGACGGTTACCGCAATAATGTGCATTCCGAGTTTCATGTGGTGGCATATGACTTCGGTACTAAACACAATATTCTGCGCAAACTGGCCGAACTCGGCTGCCAGATTACCGTTGTACCTGCTAAGACCAGCGCCGAAGATGTGTTGGCGCTCAAGCCGGACGGTGTGTTATTGCCAAATGGCCCTGGTGATCCTGAGCCATGCGATTATGCTATCGCTGCAACAAAGCAGTTTTTAAGTGTGGGAATGCCGTTGTTCGGTATTTGCCTGGGACATCAGATTCTTAGCTTGGCACTGGGAGCGCAGACTGTAAAAATGAAGCTTGGTCATCGAGGCGCAAACCATCCTGTTCAGGATATACAGAGTAAACGAGTGATGATTACAAGTCAGAACCACGGTTTTGCGGTGGATGCGGCGACTCTGCCGGTGAACGCGCGTGTAACACATGTTTCACTGTTCGATGGAACGCTACAGGGCTTTGAGTTGATCGATAAGCCTGCGTTTGGATTTCAGGGCCATCCTGAAGCAAGCCCCGGTCCACATGATGTGGATTATTTGTTTGATCGCTTTGTAGCTATGATGCGCAAGAGTTCCTGATATGCCCAAACGTACTGACATAAAATCTATCCTGATCATCGGAGCGGGCCCCATCATCATCGGACAGGCATGTGAATTTGATTATTCCGGTGTGCAGGCATGTAAGGCGCTACGTGAAGAAGGTTATCGCGTGATTCTGGTGAACTCGAATCCGGCCACCATTATGACCGATCCAAACATGGCGGATGCTACCTATATTGAGCCGATCACTTGGCGGATAGTGGAAAAAATCATTATCAAGGAAAGACCGGACGCGATCCTGCCTACCATGGGTGGGCAGACCGCTTTGAATTGTGCATTAGATTTGGCTAAACACGGTGTGCTGGAAAAGTATGGCGTAGAAATGATAGGTGCCTCGCGTGAGGCCATCGACATGGCGGAAGATCGCGAGAAATTTAAACAAGCGATGACGCGCATTGGCTTGTCATCGGCGCGTTCAGCGATTGCGCATAGCATGGAAGAGGCGTTGCAGGTGCAGCAGGTGATGGGCTTCCCTACCGTTATCCGTCCATCCTTTACCATGGGTGGCTCGGGCGGCGGTATTGCTTACAATCGTGAAGAGTTCGTCGAAATTTGTGAGCGCGGTTTGGAAGCTAGCCCCACTAAGGAGTTGTTGATTGAAGAATCACTACTTGGCTGGAAAGAGTTCGAAATGGAAGTGGTGCGTGACCGTGCTGACAACTGCATAATCATCTGCTCGATTGAAAATTTAGACCCGATGGGTGTGCACACTGGTGACTCCATCACTGTGGCACCAGCGCAGACGCTGACCGACAAGGAATACCAGATTATGCGCAATGCGAGCATTGCTGTGCTACGCGAAATTGGTGTGGATACGGGTGGCTCCAACGTGCAGTTTGCCATTAACCCAGAAAATGGGCATATGGTGGTAATTGAGATGAATCCGCGCGTATCGCGCTCTTCGGCGCTTGCATCCAAGGCTACCGGCTTTCCAATTGCCAAAGTGGCGGCGAAACTGGCGGTTGGATATACGCTGGATGAGTTGAAGAATGAAATTACGGGTGGGGCAACTCCGGCTTCATTTGAACCAACAATAGATTACGTCGTGACTAAGATTCCACGTTTTGCTTTTGAGAAATTCCCACAGGCCAATGACCGTTTAACCACACAGATGAAATCGGTGGGAGAGGTGATGGCAATCGGTCGCACTTTCCAGGAATCATTTCAGAAAGCATTACGCGGACTGGAAGTGGGTGTGGATGGACTAGACGGAAAAACAAACGATCACGAGTTGATTGCCGCTGAATTGGGCACGCCGGGGCCAGATCGTATCTGGTATGTAGGAGATGCTTTTCGCATGGGCATGACGCTGGAAGAGGTGTTCAATCTAAGCAAAATTGACCCTTGGTTCCTGGTGCAGATCGAAGACTTGATTAAGCGTGAAGTTGCACTGACGGGTCGTACGCTGGGTAGTATGGGTATGACAGAAATGCGCGGATTAAAGCGCCAGGGTTTTTCGGATAATCGCTTGGCCAGGTTACTGGGAAGTGATGCTGCAGCCGTGCGCGCGTGCCGTCATGCACTGGGTATTCGCCCAGTGTTCAAGCGAGTGGACACTTGTGCCGCCGAATTCGCCACCGATACTGCTTATATGTACTCTACCTATGAAGAGGAATGTGAGGCACAGTCTACGACCAGAAAAAAAATTATGGTGCTGGGTGGTGGGCCTAATCGCATTGGTCAAGGGATCGAGTTTGATTATTGCTGTGTGCATGCTGCACTGGCGTTGCGTGAGGATGGTTATGAGACCATCATGGTCAATTGTAATCCAGAGACTGTGTCTACTGACTATGATACCTCTGACCGTTTGTATTTCGAGCCGCTGACGCTGGAAGATGTGCTGGAAATTGTGGCTGTGGAAAAACCGGCTGGCGTGATTGTGCAGTTTGGGGGGCAGACGCCGTTGAAACTGGCGCGTGGATTAGAGAAAAACGGTGTGCCTATCATAGGCACCACGCCGGATATGATTGATTGTGCGGAAGACCGTGAGCGTTTTCGCCTGATGTTGCAGAAATTGGATTTAAAACAACCGCCCAATCGCACGGTCAGCTCGCCGGAACAGGCGGTACTGGCAGCCCAGGAAATTGGTTATCCGCTGGTGATGCGGCCCAGTAATGTGCTGGGTGGGCGTGCCATGGAGATCGTGCATTCTCAGCCTGATTTGGAACGTTATATGCGTGAGGCTGTGGAGAGTGCTAGTATTTTTCCAGAACGCATGCCGATTTTACTCGACCGTTTTCTTAATGATGCGATCGAGGTGGATGTGGATGCAGTAAGTGACGGTATAGACGTGCTGGTTGGCGGTATCATGGAACACATCGAAGAGGCAGGTGTACATTCTGGCGATTCGGCTTGTTCATTGCCACCTTTTAGTTTGTCGCCAAAGATGCAAGATGAGTTGCGCCGTCAGACCAAGGCGATGGCTAGAGCGCTGAATGTAGTCGGTCTGATGAATGTACAGTATGCCATTCAGGGTGAATCTGTATTTGTACTCGAAGTAAATCCGCGCGCCTCACGCACAGTACCCTTCGTGTCAAAAGCTACTGGAATTCCGCTGGCCATGGTGGCTGCACGTTGCATGGTTGGTAATACTTTGGCGCAGCAGGGCGTGACTAAGGAAGTTATTCCGTCGTATTATTCTGTCAAGGAGGCGGTGTTTCCATTTATTAAATTCCCTGGTGTGGATATCATTCTCGGCCCAGAAATGAAATCCACAGGGGAGGTAATGGGTGTGGGTGATACCTTTGCGGAGGCTTTTGTTAAATCGCAATTGGCGGCGGGAGTGAAATTGCCGTCCACCGGCAAGGTGTTTATCAGTGTGCGTGGTGCAGATAAGTTGGGCGCCGTGGAAATTGCCAAGAGCCTGCGTGATATGGGCTTTGCCATATTAGCTACACATGGAACCGCTGCAACATTAGCGGCTGCGGATGTTGTAGTGACTGTGGTGAATAAGGTGGCAGAAGGTCGTCCGCACATCGTGGACATGATCAAAAACGGCGAGATTAACCTGATTGTTAACACAGTGGACAGTAAGCGCAGTGCGATGCATGATTCTTATTCTATCCGTCATGCCGCATTGCAGGGGCGAGTGACTTATTACACCACGCTGGCTGGTGCACGTGCAGCTTGTTTGGGTATGCAGCACATCGCTGAATTAAATGTGTATGACTTGCAGACGCAGCATCAGCGTCTGATTCATTAAAACATAGAAGGAAAAATCAGTATGAGCAAGATTCCATTAACCGTGGTAGGTGCTGAGCTATTGCGTAATGAACTACAACACTTAAAAGCCGTGGATCGCCCGTGGGTTATAAATGCCATTTCCGAAGCGCGCGCGCAAGGTGATCTGTCTGAAAATGCTGAATATGAAGCGGCTAAAGAGCGTCAAAGTTTTGTTGAGGGACGCATCATAGAGTTGGGAAGCAAGCTGGGTAATGCTCAAGTGATAGATCCAAAGACCCTTAACGCGGACGGTCGTTGTGTGTTTGGTGCGACCGTGAAGCTGGAAGATCTCGCAAGCGGTGATGTGGTGATTTACCAGATTGTTGGAGATGACGAAGCTGACATCAGGCAATGCAAGATTTCCATTAGCTCTCCAATTGCGCGCGCACTGATAGGTAAGTACAGCGGAGATGTTGCCGAAGTTCAAGCTCCAGGCGGTGTTCGTGAATATGAGATCGTGAATGTGCAATATATTTAAGCCTTCCCAGTTGCCCTTGGTAGCCTAGAAGGTGAGCTTTTCATCGCTGATCTAGTGACCTTTCGGATTTTTTAGGGGGGCTGTATGGCCACCTCGCCCAGCTATGTATTAAGAGGTGGCAGGACATAAGGTAAGGCTGGGAGGTTTAGCGGCTACCCAACTGTTTTTTGCTGGGCAATTTACCTTTGTGCTTTGCAGGTTTTTTGTCGGGCACATCTTCTTGTGGTTGGTATACCACAAGGATTTTGCCAATATGTTGAACCGCTACAGCGCTCAATTGTGTGCAAATTTGTTCCAAGATAATCACGCGCGCTTCCCGATCCTCATTCATAACCCTGATTTTGATTAATTCATGGCTCTTCAGTGCGCAGGAGATTTCTCCCAGTACGGTGGGAGTCAGCCCTGCTGATCCGATCATGACGGTGGGTTTAAGCGGATGGGCGCGTGCTTTAAGGTTCTGGCGTTGTAATACAGATAGTGTTAGCAATTTTATTGGCTCCTGATAAGGCTGGCATTTTAAACGATGAAACGATCCAAAAGTAGCAAACAGTGGATGAATGAACATGTGAATGATGCATATGTGCAGCGCGCGCAGAAGGAGGGTTACCGCTCGCGCGCAGCATATAAATTATTGGAAATTGATGAGCGTGACCATTTACTCAAACGTGGCATGGTGGTTGTTGACTTGGGTGCGACCCCGGGCGGATGGTCGCAAGTCGCTGCCAGCAAGGTGGGCGAGGGTGGCAAAGTAATTGCAGTCGATCTGTTGCCATTGCATCCGATAAATGGCGTGGAGTTTATTCAAGGTGATTTCCGCGACGACAGTGTGATGGGGCAAATAGAGGGTAAGCTGGGCGGCAAAAAAATTGGACTTGTAATTTCTGATATGTCCCCCAATATTAGCGGTGTAAACATGACCGATCAGGCGCGTGCCATGCATTTGGCAGAATTAGCGCTAGATTTTTCATTACGCCATTTGCAACCAAGCGGCGCATTTCTTGTGAAGGTGTTTCAAGGCGTAGGTTTTGAGGATTATATTAAGCTGATGCGCAGTTACTTTGCTCGAGTGGTGACGCGTAAGCCGGATTCTTCGCGCGATAGAAGCAATGAGTTATATCTCTTGGGAACCTCAAAGGTTGAGAGCATATTTTAAATGTTCAACTTTTTTAGTCGATATAAAACGCGAAATAAGTTTAGTTAGCAGTATGCTTTGAACATGTAAGCGGTAGAATCTACAGATTTACGCAGTATTGCAATATTGATGAGTATATAGTGGTGCCCTTGAGTAATCGGGTCAGACGTAGTCTAATGGACGCATGGTAGCGATTGTCCGCTGGTTTAAGGAGTAACTTTGAACAACTTGTTTAAGAGCATTGGAATTTGGATGGTCGTGGCGTTGGTGTTGATGACCGTATTCAATCAATTCAACACGCGCCAGCAGACCTCGCAGACGCAGATGGATTACTCGCGCTTTCTGGAAGAGGTCAGGCTGGGGAGTATTGCTAAGGTCATTATCGAAGGACGTGTGCTGAAGGCTGTTACTAGTGATGGTAAGCGTATTGTCAGCTATGCGCCGCAAGATTTGTGGTTGGTATCTGATTTGATCAAAAATGGTGTTGCGATTGAGGCTAAACCGGAAGAAGAGCAATCTTTTCTGATGAGTATTTTTGTTTCGTGGTTCCCAATGCTGCTGCTCATTGGCGTGTGGGTTTTTTTCATGCGACAGATGCAAGGCGGTGGCAAAGGGGGTGGGCTTTTTTCTTTTGGCAAGAGCAAGGCGCGGATGCTGGATGAGACTAAAGAGCGTGTTACCTTTGCCGATGTAGCAGGCTGCGATGAGGCCAAGGAAGAAGTATCCGAGATTGTAGATTTCTTGCGCGACCCAACCAAATTTCAAAATTTGGGTGGTCGCATTCCGCGCGGGGTGCTATTGCTGGGTAGTCCCGGTACCGGTAAAACGCTGTTGGCAAAGGCCATTGCAGGCGAGGCTAAGGTGCCGTTTTTCTCAATTTCAGGTTCTGATTTTGTAGAAATGTTTGTCGGTGTGGGCGCGGCGCGTGTGCGTGACATGTTCGAGCAGGCAAAGAAACAGGCACCGTGCATTGTGTTCATTGATGAAATTGACGCAGTCGGTCGCCAGCGAGGCGCGGGCTTGGGCGGTGGCAATGATGAGCGTGAACAAACTCTGAATGCGTTGCTAGTAGAAATGGACGGTTTTGAAGGAGCCAGCGGCGTGATTGTGATCGCTGCGACCAATCGCCCCGATGTGCTCGACTCAGCGCTGTTGCGTCCGGGTCGTTTTGATCGCCAAGTAGTCGTACCGTTGCCGGATATTCGTGGCCGCGAACAGATTCTGACGGTGCATATGCGTAAAGTGCCTGTTGCGCCTGACGTGAAAGCCGATGTATTGTCGCGTGGTACACCAGGTATGTCTGGTGCTGACTTGGCGAATCTGGTAAACGAGGCGGCACTTTTTGCTGCACGGCGTAGCAAGCGATTCGTAGAGATGGACGATTTCGAGGCAGCAAAAGATAAGATCATGATGGGTGCGGAACGCCGCTCAGTCGTCATGCCAGAGGAGGAGCGCCGCAACACTGCTTACCATGAATCTGGCCATGCTGTAGTGGCCAAGTTGTTGCCAAAAACCGATCCGGTTCACAAGGTTACCATCATTCCGCGTGGACGTGCACTGGGTTTGACCATGCAATTGCCAGCGGAAGATCGTTACAGCATGGACAAGAATCGCATACTTGATACGCTTGCGGTATTGTTTGGTGGCCGTATTGCGGAAGAGATTTTCATGCACCAAATGACTACCGGAGCTTCCAATGACTTTGAGCGAGCCACCGAAATGGCGCGTCGCATGGTCACTCAATGGGGTATGTCAGAAGCTTTGGGGACGATGGTATATGGCGAAAATGATGGCGAGGTATTTCTTGGTCGCTCCGTGACTACCCACAAGAATGTTTCAGAAGCTACCATGCAGAAAGTGGATGAGGAAATTCGCCGAATTATAGACCAGCAGTACGCATTGGCTCGAGGACTTATTGAAGCTAATCGGGACAAAGTCGAAGCGATGGCGCAAGCACTGCTAGAATTTGAAACCTTGGATGCCGACCAGCTCGACGATATTATGGACGGTAAACCGCCACGTCCGCCCAAGGTCATCCAGTCGAGCAAAGATGCGCAGCCACCCAAGGACGCAGCGCCGACAGCATCGGAAACTCAATCTGCTCAGCCAGCGCCGGGAGCTTGAAAAACTGAAAAGGGTGATTTAAGGGAAAGAAGAGAGGTGCATGTTTTTGCACATCTATTTGTTTCAACTTTCCTTTTTATCCTTTATCTTCACCTATCACATGCTTCTCCACTGTGGTTCATTCAAGCTTGATCTGTCCCGTACTTTGGTTATGGGTATTGTCAATGTCACCCCCGACTCATTCTATGATGGTGGCCATCATGCGCAACGCGATGCAGCGCTGGTTCATGCACATCAACTGATTCAAGAAGGCGCTAATATTCTCGATATAGGTGGCGAATCTTCACGTCCCGGTGCGCTAGCGATCAGCGTGCAGGAAGAGTTGGATCGCATTATGCCGGTGATTGAAGGTTTACATGATGCCTCGGTTCCTCTTTCAGTGGATACCTATAAACCAGAAGTAATGCGCTCGGCATTGGTGGCAGGAGTGAGCATGATTAATGATATCAACGCGCTGCAACAACCGAATGCGTTGGCCATCGTGGCTGCAAGTGATGCAGCGGTGTGCCTGATGCATAAGCAAGGCCCGCCCCAGACTATTCAGCAGTCGCACTATCAGGATGTAGTGGCAGAGGTGCTTCAATTCTTGCGTTCACGTATAGTATCTGTACAAAATGCAGGCATCGCTAGGGAACGTATCATGGTTGATCCAGGTTTTGGTTTTGACAAAACCTTGGCGCATAATCTCACCCTGTTAAGGCGGCTGGATGAGTTTTCTGTATTGGGTGTGCCCCTGCTAGCCGGGATATCACGTAAATCCATGCTGGGAACAATTACGGGTCGAGACGTGGAACATCGAGTACATGCCAGCGTTGCGGCAGCGTTGCTGGCAGTGATGCGCGGAGCATGCATGGTGCGCGTGCATGATGTGCGAGCCACAGTTGATGCAATAAAAATATTGAACGCTGTAAAGGGAGTCGACTTGTGAGCAAAAAATTTTTTGGTACGGATGGTGTACGTGGACGGGTGGGTGAATATCCTATTACGCCGGAATTTGTAATGCACTTGGGCTATTCCGCAGGCAAAGTACTGGCTTCCGCAGATTGGCACTTGTCACAGGGTGAAAATCCCGGGGTACTGATTGGCAAAGACACGCGTATTTCTGGCTATCTGCTTGAATCGGCTTTACAGGCGGGTTTGATTGCTGCCGGCGTAGACGTGTATTTGGCCGGGCCGGTGCCAACGCCTGCAGTGGCTTATCTAACTCGTGCATTACGTTTGCAGGCGGGTATCGTGATTTCCGCTTCGCATAATCTGTTCGAGGATAATGGCATTAAGTTTTTTTCCAGCCAAGGCAGCAAACTGGCAGATGAAATGGAATACGCCATCGAAGCGAGGCTTGAAACATCAATAGAAACAATGCCTTCTGCAAAACTTGGCAAAGCCAAACGCTTATCAGATGCGGCAGGCCGCTATATCGAGTTCTGCAAGAGTAGTTTTCCCTATGATTTAGATTTGCGTGGCCTGAAATTGGTGGTGGATTGCGCACACGGTGCTTGCTATCACATTGCCCGACATGTTTTCCACGAGCTGGGAGCGGACGTTGTAACTATCGGTGTGCAGCCAGATGGTAAAAACATTAACGACGGTTATGGCGCGACTGCTCCGGCCAATTTGCAGCAAGCTGTTAAAGATCATCATGCAGATTTGGGTATTGCCCTTGATGGTGACGGCGACCGATTGGTGATGGTGGATGCAGATGGATGTTTGTACGATGGTGACCACCTTCTCTACGTTATTGCCAAAAATCGTCATGTGCAGGGCACGCTCAAGGGCGGAGTGGTAGGGACATTAATGACCAATCTGGCTTTCGAGCATGCTATGCAACGTATGGACGTTCCCTTCGCGCGCGCCAAGGTGGGCGATCGTCATGTAATGGAAACAATGTTGCAACAAGGCTGGCAACTGGGTGGAGAGAATTCAGGCCACATCATCTGTCTCGATCGGCATACAACGGGCGATGGCATTATCTCCGCCCTTCAAGTATTGCATGCACTTCGTATTAACCAGCAGACCTTGGCTCAGGCTGTTTCAGATTTGACCCTGTACCCACAAATTCTGCTGAACGTGCGTGTTGCCAGAGGAGCTGATTGCTCTGCACATGCCAGCATACGTGAAGTAGTGATGGCTGCTGAAACGGCGCTTGATGGTTGTGGCAGAGTATTGCTGAGGCCTTCTGGAACCGAACCGTTGTTGCGTGTGATGGTGGAAGGCGAGGATAGCGAAAAAGTGCGGCACTGGGCGGAAACCATCGCACAAGTCGTACGAGAGGTAGAGCAGATAACTTAATAGGAGCGCCTGTTAAGTATATTGGATTTTGTAATTCAGAAGGCTCAACATCACACGCATAGCCAATTAAAGCAGTTATACCAAACAAAAGACTGCCGATAGGGCTTGGACAAAGCCTTTATCGGCGCTTTGCCTTTGTTTTGTTTCGTGAAAACCTTTGCTATAAAGCTCTGCAGGGATAATTATTGTTATCGGCATGATGGTTTTTGCTAGTTGACTTGACAATCTGCGCGGGATTTACATTCTTCCAACCGAGAGTTGCGCTCGTTGCTGAGGGCAGCTCTTCCTAATTCAAGTTATAACTTGAATTATTTTCCCTAGGTTATATTGAACACAATTGCATGTGAAGGTAGCGATGGCGGCTAATCTGACACATTTTTGTTAAATTCGTTGTCTGGTTGTGGAGGTTACTTTGCGCTTTTATCAGGTATATCGTCTTGGATGTGCTTTTCGACGTTGTCTGCAAGTATTTTGTCTTCACCATGATTGGATTGCGTTAGCTTGAAATTACGCGACAAAGTTTGTGCTTTCAGCACTTCAGCCGCATTCATGAGATTTGCTACTTTATCTCGCCCAGAAATGCTGGGTTCGTAGCCTTGCGCGGACGCGAGGTTAAACCAGGCATAGGCCTGCGTCAGATCACGTTGGATGCCTTCACCAGTTTTGTAAAGAGTCCCAAGTTGATGCTGAGCTTCAGGGTAACCTTTGTGGGCTGCTTTCTCAATCCATTGAGCAGCAGCGGTGAAATCCTGCAATACGCCCTGGCCATTTTGATAAAGCAGGCCGAGATTGAATGCTGCCCCCGCATGCCCCTGCTTGGCAGCTAAATCGAACCACTTTAGCGCCTCCTTGTAATTTACTGCAAAGTCGCCACCTGGCATGTACATGAGCCCCGCAGCGTATTGATCATCGGCCTTACCCTGTTTTGCTTTCTCGAGTACAAATATTCTGCTTGGCTTTATTTCATGGGCGATAAGTGGAGCGGCGATGATAGGTTCAGGTTTGGATAGTAGATAAATCGTGACAAAAAAGCCTACGCAGGCAAACAAACCCAAGCTGGCTGTGATAGAAAGCTTAAAAGGCCTACTGAATTTAAAGAAACGATGTTTGCAGTCACGGCAACGGTAAGGTGCATAAAGAAAATGGTTCATGTGGTCTTCGTTTTTTTTCCACGAAGAACGGCGCACGTTCATACTTTCGCAACGCGCGCATTTCATTTGGTCAACGTCCAATGCACGTAAGGCTTGCCGACACTAAAACGATGATCCTGTTTAAGGATAAATGCTGAAGTTTCAGATCGCACTATCAAGAGCACCTTGTGAGAAAGTAAAATATTCTACACCAATAATATTTTCATTTATCGCCGTCAACGGTAACCAACAGATCAGGTTAAATAGGGTAAGACTCGGTTGCGGCTTGGTAATGTCGCACAGCTGGGCAGGTGTGAATCCCGCCTGCTCGATAAATGCTTCTGTGTAAGGTATTCTCACTGTTGCCTCCACGCATCATGGTTAATTTTGAGGCGACAACTAGCCTGACACAAGTGGCAGATTAACAGTGAAGAAGCAAGTGTTTCCCGATGCACTTTGGCATGTTGGTAACGCATCTGTTCATTTACATCCTGTGATGTTGGACTTCATTTTATTCAACTCAACCGAACTATATTATTCAGCGTGCTCTTTAACCGTTAATTGTTGACCAACAGCCCCAGCATAAAAAACCACTAGCTTCACAGGAGTCGAACCAAGATTACGGCCATTGTGAAGAGTATTAATTACCTCCGCCAATGCCTCGCCTGCTTTTAGCCGTTTCAACGCACCGCTTTTTAGTTGAACTTCCAGCTCACCCTCAAGCACTAGGCCAAATGATGAAGCTGGATGCAAATGCCAGCCAGTTTCGCCACCAGGCGCAATTTCTATAATCAAGCCAGTAATTTCAGGCTTGCCCTCAGGATAAATAATTGGTTTGCCGTCCCAACTAGTATCAGCCTTCAATATGACCGATGCTTTCACAGCAGTGGATGCCTCAAGAGCGAATGCAGTTGGCTGGCAAACAAAGACCCAAACAACAATGCAAATATAATTGGCAAATTTCATGAATACACCTCAAAGACAATAGCGGCGGCGCTTGAAGCCAATAAACTGGCTCGTCGAGCCATTGCAACAGCTATGGCCCTATGGCCGCATAAATTATGGCTATGTAAATTACCCAGCTCTGATTCGTTCAACCCGGTAGCCTGGGCTGAATGAAATGAAGCCCAACATCTCACCGCTCCCGTCTTTTCAGTTCGGTGCCCGTTATCCTTGCGGACTATCGGTCATCTGACCGCAATATTTCTCAAGATTTTCAGGCAGATGATCTGGACAAACGCCGCACAGTTTATTTCCCGGCACTGCAAAATCAATGAACTTAGGGTAGGGTAAATTGAGATTCGCCATAATGTCTTTGAATTGCGCCAGCGTGAGTTCTCCGCCCAGGCGAGGATTACGTATCTTTTCCTGCGCGATGGAAGAAACACGCCTGTCTTTGTAATCATGACCGGGATAAACAAGAAACTCGTCCGGCAAGGAAAACAGTTTTTCTCTGACGCTCTTGTATAGCGCATCCGCATCACCGTTCTGAAAATCGGTGCGGCCACATCCCTCTATTAACAGCGAATCACCGGTGAAGATCCGGTCGCCTGACAGATAGGCAAAGTGTCCGTCAGTATGCCCAGGGGTATGCAACGGCTGCAATTGGATGCTACCGACGTTAAACGGTGTTCCTTCTACAATTTCTACGTCTGCGCAAGGCAATCGATCAATAGCTGGCATCGCTATCTTGCTTCCTGTTTTTGATTTTAATTCGAGAGCGGCAGTGATGTGATCTGCATGAATATGGGTATCCAGGCTATAGGCTAGCGTCAATCCAAGCCGACTGATTTCGGCAAGATCACGGTCGACCGAGTTGATAACTGGATCAATGAGGATAGCCTGCCGCGTTTCCTCACAGCCTAACAAATAGGTATAGGTACTTGATAACGGCTCAAACAACTGACGGAAGATCATGGCGGTGCCTTTAACTCGAACTTTTTACAAACGATCTGGCCGCAAATATGCGACTTGCCCTGGCAAGAAGATAATTAAAATTATTGCTTGCCACTATTGATTCGAAATAAGCTGTTTAACGGGTTGATTCAGACAAATATAGTAATCAACGTTTTTGCCTCAACACCACCTACTTATCTTTGAATTGTATCCACGTTTGCTAGGAATGCAAAGGCAATCAACGCGATTCCGCAAACGATATGGATCATAAATTAGATCATCAATAACAATATATTTTACAATATAATATATTTATGTATAATTGATAACAAATATTATTGTTATCAAAGGATGAGTTGATGGGTATCACAACTGAAAAATTGGATCTGAATGCATTGCACGCTTCCGCGACTGATGCTTGCGGGCTGCTGAAAGCCTTGGCCAATCCAGACCGCCTGCTGTTGTTATGCCAGTTGACCCAAGGTGAACGCTGCGTCAGCGACTTGGAAAGCTTGCTGGACATTAGGCAGCCAACGCTTTCTCAGCAATTATCTGTCCTGCGTGAAGAACAGTTAGTTACTACCCGTCGAGATGGCAAACAGATCTTTTATTCTCTTGCCAGCAAGGAGGCGATGGCCGTCATGGCAGTGTTGTATGAGCAATTCTGTAAACCGGGTAAAAGAGGGAAGAAATGACAATCGATTGGGCAAATTTCACCCCTTGGTTATCCTTGGCTGGTGGCGTAATAATTGGTCTTGCTACAGCAATGTTCCTGTTGCTTAATGGACGGATCGCGGGCATTAGCGGTATTCTGGGTGGGCTGCTACGACCGGAAAGAGGTGATATTGGGTGGCGGATCGCTTTTGTAGCAGGCCTCATTTTTTCGCCTATCGCCTTTAGCGTAGCCGCGCCTCTTCCTGTAGTTCATATTGATGCCGACGCTGCGTCTTTGATTATGGCTGGCCTGCTGGTGGGAATCGGCACCCGCTATGGTTCAGGTTGTACCAGTGGACATGGTGTTTGTGGTCTCTCGCGGCTTTCACCGCGTTCGATGGTAGCTACTGCCATGTTCATGTTGGCCGGTTTTGTAACGGTCTTTATCACTCGCCACTTGATTGGTTAAGGAGATTACGATGCAAGTTTTAATGGCCTTCATCACAGGTTTGATATTTGGGTTGGGTCTGATTTTATCCGGCATGACGGATCCAGCCAAAGTGGTTGGTTTTTTGGATATTGCTGGCGCCTGGGATCCATCGTTGGCATTCGTAATGGGCGGTGCCATTTTGATAGCGGCGATCGCATTTTACTTTGCCAGGACTCGTCAGAAAGCGTTGCTGGGTGATGTCATGCGCTTGCCAACTGCAAGCCAGATCGACAGGCGACTAGTTTTGGGCGGACTGGTTTTTGGAGCAGGCTGGGGCTTGGCTGGTTATTGCCCAGGCCCGGCGTTGGTTTCGCTTGCCAACGGTGGGAGCAAGCCACTGATTTTTGTCGTCGCCATGATTACCGGTATGGTGATTTTCGAAATCTACGATAGGTGTTCAAGCGCGCACAAACGCAAAGTAGTCTAGTGTAATTTTCACGGAGCCACGTATGCAAATGGTGATGGTTATTGCGACATGCGATGCGCGATTCAATAGGGGGCGACAATGATAGTCGAACTGGGGTTAGGCTTGGCGGTTGGCGCAATAATGGGACTGACTGGTGCCGGGGGGGGGATATTGGCCGTTCCGCTGCTCGTATTCGGCCTGCAGCTTAATGTTGCCCAAGCAGGGCCGGTTGGTTTAATAGCCGTAGGGCTGGCTGCCGCATTGGGAGCGGCAGCCGGTTTGAAAGCGGGTATCGTTCGCTATAGAGCGGCACTGTTGATGTCCGTTACCGGCATGTGCCTGTCGCCTTTTGGTGTATGGCTTGCCCACAGACTTGACAACCGTTGGCTAACTATTCTGTTTTCCATCATCTTATTCTTCGTTGCGTATCGGACTTTCCGCCAGGCCAAGGATCATTCAACCAATAATGAAGAGGGCAACATCCAAAAACTCGCATGTGTTCGAGACGCCAATAGCGGCCAGTTTGTCTGGACCACTCGCTGCGCACGCGCCTTGGCAATATCTGGAGGCATTGCGGGATTATTTTCTGGCTTGTTGGGTGTGGGAGGCGGCTTTGTGATTGTTCCAGCTTTACAACGCTATACGGATTTGGTCACTCAATCCGTCGTCGCCACGTCATTGACAGTCATCGCGTTGGTGTCACTAACAGGCGTCCTGTTCAGTGCTACCGCTGGTGCCTTGAACTGGGTAGTTGCAATACCGTTTTGTGTTGGCGCCCTTGCAGGAATGATGGTTGGAAGGTTAATGTCTTCTCGGCTGGCAGGGCCTCAGGTGCAAATAAGTTTTGCTGTTCTGTCCGCAGTCGTAGCGGTTGGAATGATGATCAAATCTATTGTATAGCGTTTTGGTGCAAAACGGCTGCTCGCAATATTGGCTTTTTAGAGGTGCCCTACACTAATCTATGACAAAGTTTGACTAGAGCCTGAGCTCTCTACTGCTACAACCGTCGGCCTCTTGGTAAGCAGCGTAATTAGCGTAGCGAGCTGGTCGCGCATTTGGCGACGATCCACAATCATATCAACAGCGCCATGTTCCATCAAAAACTCTGCGCGCTGAAAGCCATCCGGCAGCGTTTCACGCACTGTCTGCTGAATGACTCGCGCACCGGCAAAGCCGATCATTGCGCCAGGTTCGGCAATTACCACATCGCCCATGAATGCAAAACTGGCAGACACGCCGCCCATGGTCGGATCGGTCAGCACTGAAATGAATGGCAGTTTCTCTGCGCTTAATTGGGTCAGTGCGGCACAAGTTTTTGCCATTTGCATCAAGGATAACAGCCCTTCTTGCATACGCGCCCCCCCGCTGGCGGCGAAACACACAAAAGGGGTTTTCTGTTCGGTAGCAAGCTGCACGCCGCGCACAAAGCGTTCGCCCACTACCGAACCCATGGAGCCGCCCATGAAGCTGAATTCGAACACTGCCGCCACCAGCGGAATGGCATGCACACTTCCCTGCATTACCACCAGCGCATCGCTCTCACCCGTGTCACGTTGCGCCGCAGTCAGACGCTCGCTGTATTTTCTGCTATCTTTAAATTTCAGCGTATCCAGCGGATGCACTTCTGCACCAATCTCGAAACGCCCCTCCGTATCTAATAGCCAGTTCAGTCGAGTGCGCGCGGTAACACGGTGATGATGGTTGCACTTGGGGCAAACACTTTTGTTTTTCTCCAAGTCAGAGTAGTACAATACCCCTTGGCATGATGGACATTTGTGCCACAGTCCTTCTGGCACATTCTTCTTGTTCTCCCCCCCCAACTCCCTACGCTTAATTTTTGGGGGCAATAATTTTCGAAACCAGCTCATGCAATCCTCTGTAAATTCTTAATGCTACATTTGTCGCGTGATCATTGCACAGAATTTTCGCGAGTTTGGCAAAGCACCCAACCTTGCGAACCTCATTTGTTGGATAAGCATCAATGTGGAGAAAGTAATGTAATTACTCACACACTTGAAAGAAAAAAATCTTGTGTTTTAAAGGCCAGCAATGGCGCACGCGACATTAAACATTCGAAAAAAATCATATGTTGTTTCTGGAATTTCTTTGCAAGCAGCTTTCCGTCTGCCCGCTTGAATTACTTCTTGCAGTGATTCTTAGAGCTCTAAATGACAGGAGACTCCCCCCAATAGGCTGCTAGGTCAGATTGATTGCCAAGCGCAATTCCTTAACCAGCCTTGCGACATTGGGGATGACAGATTCTTCGTTAGAATCCTCAATTTCTTGCACGATACGGCTTCCTACCACCACGCCATCGCACAACTTTGAGACCGCTCGCGCAGTTTCTGCATCACGGATGCCAAAGCCTACGCCTATAGGTAGGCCGATATGTTGTCGAATGTGCGGGATTTTCTGTGCTATAGCTGACAAATCCAGATGTCCCGCCCCAGTTACGCCCTTAAGCGACACGTAATACACGTAACCACGCGCCAGCTTGGCTACCTGTGCGATACGCGCATCTGACGTGGTGGGTGCAAGCAAAAAAATAGGATCCACGCCATGTAGATGCAGGTGACCAAATGCCTCGTGGCTTTCTTCCGGTGGGAAATCCACCGTCAGCACGCCGTCCACCCCTACCTGCGCACAGCGCGTGGCGAAGTGTTCCCAGCCCATTGCCTCGATAGGATTGCCATAACCCATTAACACGACGGGTGTTCTCTCATCCGTGGTACGAAATTTCGCCACCATATCGAGTACGTCATGCAATGTTACGCCATGCTTTAGTGCTCGCTCGGAAGAGCGCTGTATAGTTGGTCCATCCGCCATTGGATCAGAAAATGGTACGCCGATTTCAATGATGTCTGCACCCACTTCTGCCAGGGCATGCATTAGCGAAACAGTAATTTGCGGATTGGGATCACCTGCCGTGACAAAGGGAATCAGTGCCTTGCAGCCGCGCTGCTTAAGTTTTTCAAAAGTTGTTTGAATGCGTGACATGAGGTACCTGCAAAGTAATTCCAGAAAAGGTTACAGTTCAATACCAGAAACTCGTGCTACGGTCGCCATATCCTTGTCGCCGCGTCCGGATAGATTGACCAGCAGGACTTTATCATGCCCCATAGTCGGTGCGATCTTGGCCGCATAAGCTAAAGCATGACTGGATTCCAGCGCCGGAATGATACCTTCGTAATGACATAAATCATGGAAAGCTTGTAGTGCTTCATTATCCTCAATGGCTACATATTGTGCTCGTCCACTGTCCTTAAGCCATGCGTGTTCCGGGCCGACACCGGGATAATCCAGCCCGGCGGAAATAGAGTGCGTTTCAATGATTTGGCCATTCTCATCCTGCAACAAATAAGTACGATTGCCATGCAGCACGCCCGGCTTGCCCGCAGTGAGTGCGGCTGCGTGTTGGCCACTGGCAATGCCACTGCCAGCCGCCTCCACACCGATCAGCTGCACACCAGGCACATCGATGTAAGAATGAAAAATTCCCATAGCGTTTGAACCTCCTCCCACGCAGGCGATCACCGTATCCGGCTGGTGCCCTACCAATTCCGGCATCTGCACCATACATTCCTGGCTTACTACTGAATTAAAATCGCGCACCATCATAGGATACGGATGTGGCCCTGCCACAGTGCCGATGATATAGAAAGTATTTTCGATGTTGGTGACCCAGTCGCGCATCGCCTCGTTGAGCGCATCCTTAAGCGTTTTGGAGCCGCTCTCGACGGGTACTACAGTGGCGCCCAAGAGCTTCATTCGATATACATTAGTGGCCTGACGTTTAATGTCCTCCGCGCCCATGTACACCACGCATTCCATGCCGTAACGTGCAGCCACGGTAGCCGTCGCTACGCCGTGCTGCCCCGCGCCGGTCTCGGCGATCACGCGCGGTTTGCCCATGCGCTTAGCCAGTAGCGCCTGTCCTACGGTGTTATTCACCTTATGTGCGCCGGTATGGTTAAGATCTTCACGCTTCAGATAAATCTGCGCACCACCCAGCCGCTTCGACCAGTGCCGCGCGTGGTAAATCGGGCTGGGTCGCCCGACATAATGCTTCAGCTCATAGGCAAGCTCAGCCTTAAACTCAGGGTCAACAGAATAATGCTCATAAGCGACACGTAACTCATCCAGCGCGCCCATTAAAGTTTCGGCAACGTAAATGCCGCCATAAGGGCCGAAATGACCCGTGCTATCAGGATAGTTGTAAGCCAATTTTCTTAACCTCATTGATGAATGCGGCAATTTTTGCTGCATCCTTAATTCCTTTTGCAGCTTCCACACCGCTGGAAACATCCACTGCCCAAGGCTTCACCTGCTTGATTGCATCCGTTACATTACTCAAGTGCAACCCTCCGGACAAAACTATAGGCAGGGGCAAATTGTGCGGAATCAGAGTCCAGTCAAACGATACTCCCGTGCCACCATGCGTACCTTCGATGAAGGCATCAAGCAACAAACCCTGTGCATCTTTATAATGCGCCGCACATTGTACCAAATCCACTCCATATTTGACTCGCACCGCCTTCAAATAAGGGCGACCGAACTGCGCGCAGAATTTTGGCTCTTCCTCCCCGTGAAACTGCAAAACATCCAGCGGTACCTGCAGCAATATTTCTTGCACTGCTTCTGCGCTGGAATTCACGAACAACCCAACCAGCGTTACAAAGGGCGGAATTGCAGCCGCCAGTTGAGCAGCCTGGTTTAGCGTCACATATCGCGGACTCTTATCATAAAACACCAGTCCAAGCGCATCCGCACCGCTGTGCGCGGCGGCCAGCGCATCTTCCACACGCGTGATGCCGCAAATCTTAATTCGGGTCATAGTTATGAAACGCGCTGATAAAAAATTGAGGGGGCATTGTAATGCATACAAGCGATAGACTAAATTTCAACCTAAATATTGTACATAAGAAGCCAAGGTAATTATGACATCATGAGCATGCTATCACTCGCATGTAGAACGCCAGCGCACCTTACTCAAGTTGTGGCAATTCCCATTTCGCATCGTAAGTAACCCGATGCAGATACAAGCCATCTGGCGCAAAGGTTGGCGCAGCAAGACTACGTTCATGACTTTCCAGTACTTCGCGCATCCATTGCGGCGGGTGCTTGCCCTTGCCAATGTATACCAGACAACCAACGATATTGCGCACCATGTGGTGCAGGAAGGCATTGGCGCTAAGATCGAAAATTATGGTATTGCCTTGCTTTTGAATGTCGAGTTGGGTCAAGTTTTTGATGGGCGATTTTGCTTGGCATTCTGCGGCACGCAAGGCACTGAAATCATGCTCACCCAATAAATACTGCGCGGCCTCACACATTTTTTCCATATTCAGTGGAGCATGAAACCAGCCTGCGTTGCCGTTCTGCACGGCATTACGCACGGAGCGGTTGATTAGTAGATAGCGGTAACTTCGTGCTTGGGCAGAAAAACGGGCATGAAATTCTTCCGGCACAATGTGTGCCCACAATACAGCGATGCTTTTCGGTAGCAAGGCATTGACGCCACGCACCCACGCAGTTAGTGGTCTTTCTACGTTGGTATTGAAGTGTACTACTTGTTCCAGTGCGTGTACGCCAGTATCGGTACGCCCAGCTGCGATGACTGAAATGAGTTCGTTGGCAATGCCGCTCAAAGCAACTTGTAGTGCATCTTGCACCGTACGGCCACTGGCTTGACTTTGCCAGCCAAAATACTGGCTACCGTCGTATTCCACACCGAGTGCAATTCTCACAACAGCACCAATACAAGCGCGGTGCAGCCTATAGTTAGTATCATGCCATCATGCTTTGTGAATGGGGTAGCGTGCAGTTCGATGCTGTGCAGTTTAACTTCAGCTGGGGCCAGCATCTGTCCGATGTTGGTGTGCCAATTGTCAGTGGCATCCCATATAACGGATTCGGCATACTGCAAGGTTAGCGCCAAGCGCACTGCCAAGCGCTCGCGCGACAAACCAGCATATTGCAATGGATAAGTCAAAACATACAGCCCGCCAATTAGCTGCTGTCGGGGTAACAGGTTTAATAGAATAGCCAAGCCTGCCAGGGTAAATGCTAAGCGGCACAATTGCAGAATACCGTTGATCAAACCTTCATGTGTTGGACTGAATTGTGCAAGTGACACCCACACTGCTTCTCCCGGTGTCGCATAGGCATAGATGAGTACTAGAGACAGCATAATCCAGCGCGTGCGGCGCAACAGAGTAATTAGGCGGGAAGATGACAAAGCGAAGGCAACAGATAGCAGTGGAAAGCCAGCAAGCAGCAGTCCTGTAGTTTGCAATGATTGCATAGAAATAATGAGGCAGATCCAGAGGAGAATAAGCACGGCAGGGTGCGGCAATAGGGAACCGTTTATCTTATTTAGCATTGAGAATTAAAATGTGCACTTCTAAATTTAACGATTTGCAATTTACAATTGCACATGTAGGCTGTAAATAAAATTTGATTTCATCAAGGCTGCAATGCGGATGCAGATACGTAGATAATTCCGAATAATGGATTTAATCCCGTTGAATGTGTGGACTCAGTAAAAACGGCAGCCTGGAATATGAGCTGCCGTTTGGTGCTACATATTACAATCAATCATATGGGTAATTGTTGTAGCAATGCTTCAGCAACCGTTCGATGCTGTTCATCTCCTTCACGCACAACTTCTTCCAAAATTTCGCGCGCACCTGCGGCATCCCCCATTTCCTGGTAAGCCTTTGCAAGATCAAGCTTTGTAGCTGCATCATGCCAACGTGCATCCCTTTCCTCTGCGGACAGAGTAGGGGCAGACACAATAGGTTTATCCATATTCAGATTGATGTCGCTCAGACCGATATCCATTATTTCTTTGGGGGCCGCTTTTACAGGATGAACCTCAAATTTATCGACGCTTTTATTAGCATCAGGGAAATTCAGTGTGAAATCCAGAGGTTCATTGACATTCGCCGGAGCAGCTACTTCCGCTTTTTTCAGAGACGTCGCAGGGATAAAAGTATCCTCAGCTGTCACATCTAGAATAGAATTATCCAGATTAATTGAAGATGTTTCGTCTTTACGAAGGCTCGATGCAGGCAATTTAGTGTGGCTAGCTGTCACGTCAAAATCCATCGTTGCATTCTTTGAGCCAGAGTTCGAAAGACTTGTCTCAGAACTACCCAGAGATACTGTCGGTTCACTAAAGTCGAGATCAAGGTCAAAATCCAGAGCAGACGGTGTTTTATTTGCCTTACCCTCATTGAGCATGGTATTGGGAGAGGGAGTGGCATCGTATGACACTTCTTCCACTGCTGCACTTACAGTGCCACCATACATTGGATTGTTCGGCTCAAGCTCGCGCCCCATTTTGGCTGCTTGCTCCCAAGCATTCACATCGCCTGAATCCCGCAACTGACGCGCAATGGTAGCGAATGAACGTGTGTCCTTACGGTTCGCATAAATAGACAGTAGCTTGAGATGGATCTGATGATTAGCTGGATTCTTGCTCAACCCTTCTTTCAGAATTTTTTCCGCTTGCTCATCGCGACCAAAATTCAGGAACAAGTCTGCCCCACTGATTGGATCAAAATCATCAGTCTGCGCTTGGCTAGTATCGTTTGTCGTGGCAATGTCATTAGTAAAATTTCCAGTCTGCGAAGGAGAGGAAATTGGCATAAGCGGTTGATTTGAAGATATTATTGTATGCTCAATCGGTTTGTCAGCAAGCTTGGCCTTTCCCTTACTATCCTTGCCGCGTCGGGTCAGCGAATAGCCAAGTCCGATCAGTCCGAGCAGTACTGCCGCTCCGCCCACCATATAAAGCGGTTCACCGAGTATTACTTCCAACATGGAAGGTTGCTTAGCGACTAATTTGGGTTTCTTTATTGGCTTGACTGGTTTCACTGGGCTAACGGTCGCAACCGGGCTGACGGTTGCAACCCCAGAAGCAGCAGGTACTTGTTGCATAGCTCCCGATTGGGCTTCGTCCAATTTGGTTGCAACCTGACCTTCGACTGGATTCTGGACAGACTTCACCTGCTCTGTTGGTGCCTGACTCTTCAAATCGATTAGGTGCTGCAAGTCTTGGACGGTTTTTTCTAACGCTACAACGCGCTCACTGCTTTCCTGGAGCGCTTTGCTCTTGGATATCGCGTCTTCTTCCAGTGCTTGAATTTTGTTATGCAAAGCGTTTGCATTGTCACCAAGTGCTTCACCCTTGGACAATCGTACTACTTCCTTCGAGGATTTTTTGGCTATAGTGGCATCATCAGCCACAGTGGTACTAATTTTACCGGAGGCTTCCTGCTTGGATTCATTCCCTGCCGCAAGCCCACTGGCTGCCGCAAGCTTTTGACGATAGGCGTGCCAATCCTCGGCTTGCGCACGGATTTCTTTCACGGCTTCCACCTGTGACTGATTATCCAGCTCGGATTGCTCAGGCATACGCAGGATTTTACCTGTTTTCAGACGGTTCATATTTTTACCGTCGAATGCGTCGGCATTGGCGTGATACAGAGCGACCAGCGCGCGCTCCAGGCTAACATCAGGCGATTTTGTTTGAAGTGCAAGATTACTTAGGGTATCGCCACGAATCACCTTAATAGTGCCCGAAGCCAGATTGCTACTTTCATTGGGTTTGTCAATGGCGGCAGGAGGTTCTTCAGCTATTTCGTCAACAGTTTTCTTTTCAACTATTTCGTCAACCGCCTTCTTTTCATGCACCATTAAGGCAGTGCTTGGCAACGGGGATTCGATTGCCTTTTCTTTGGCTTTGGGTTCAAGCTCGGACACATTGACAATGCTCGGCGCTACTGGTTGCACCTGTGCAGGCCGAGGGAGTGTTGGAACATAACCTGGCGGATCAAGCAGGAAAGTGTATTCTCGAAGCAGCTTGCCAGACGACCAAGTCAACTCTACCAATAGATTAACGAATGGCTCGTTGATCGGTTGCGTTGAAGTAATCTTAATATAAGGTTCGCCATTAGCATTTGTCTCAATCTTGAATGTCAAAGGAGGCAACCCGGATGGATAATCCAAGCCCGCGTCCGCGAATACTTCGGGCGGAGCCAAGCGTGCAGATAGGCTACTGATTTCCTCTTTTCTGGCTGTCCCAAGTTCTATCAACACATTCATGGGCTCACCCAAAGTGTTGGTCACGTTAATATCGCCCATGCTAATAGCATAAGAATAACAAGACAAAACCAAACCGATAACTAATCCCAATATTTTGACGAGTGATTTCAGCACGCTACCACCTTTATAAAAATTTTATTTAATATGAAGAACATAACATCACGGAGTTATCAGCGCAAGCTAAAAGCTCAGGCTAAAAGCTCAGGTTTAAAGATGAGGAAACAACCAATATCCCAGTTTGGATGCGCTGATGGGCGTATTGCGTCGCTGTTCCTCGCTTGTGGGAGCTGGCCATACTGCACTCTAATCGCCTAGTACTTCATCCCGCCAGCCCCTCCAAAAACGGAACATCGGCTATTTCTTCATTACAAGTAAGTTTCAATCAAAATCTCGGCAATCTGCACGCTGTTAAGCGCTGCACCTTTACGTACATTGTCACTAACCACCCACAGATTAAGACCACGCGGATGCGATATATCCTCACGGATACGCCCAACAAGAGTTGCATCCTGCCCTGTTGCTTCGATGGCAGTGGGGTAACCACCAGGCTCACGCCTATCCATCACTTGAACGCCTGGCGCCTTTTCCAACAAAGCGCGTGCTTCATCAGCTGTTATTTTCTTGTGTGTTTCAATATGCACCGCCTCTGAATGGCCATAGAACACCGGCACCCGCACAGCAGTAGCATTTACCATAATGGTTTCGTTTTCCATGATCTTGCGGGTCTCCCACACCATCTTCATCTCTTCTTTGGTGTAACCGTTATCCATGAACACATCAATGTGCGGCAGTACGTTGAATGCGATGCGTTTAGAATAAACCTCGGTCGTCACTTCTTGATGGTTAAATAAAGCACGTGTTTGCTCCGCTAATTCCTCAATGGCTTCCTTGCCAGTACCTGATACTGCCTGATATGTGGCAACATTTATGCGCTCTATACCTACTGCGTCATGGATAGGTTTCAACGCCACCAACATTTGGATGGTGGAACAGTTCGGGTTGGCAATAATGCCTCGGTTCTTATATTGCGCAATAGCATGCGGATTCACTTCCGGCACCACAAGTGGAATATCATCCTCGTAGCGGAATTGCGCAGTATTATCGATCACTACGCAGCCAGCCGCCGCAGCGATAGGCGCATATTTTTCCGACACACTGCTACCAGCGGAAAACAAGCCGATCTGCACCTGCGAAAAATCGAAGTCTGCCACGTCCTGAACAGTCACTTCCTGGTTGCGAAATGTTACTGTTGAACCGGCTGAACGGCTGGATGCCAAGGGGAAAAGCTTACCGACCGGAAAGTTTCGTTGTTCCAGAATTGACAGCATTGCCTCGCCAACAGCACCCGTCGCACCTAATATCGCGACATCGTATTTCTTGTTCATACTTCCACCCTCTTTATTAATTACCCCGGCAGAGCCGGAAATCTATTACTGGATCATATTAAAAACGCTGGTAATCCATTTGCCACCCAAATATCGCTTGTTTCTGCCTTTATTAATAAAAACAACAGGATAATTACATTTTATCTCGGATGACTCAGAGGCTGTAGGTCCAATCCTGAGGAGTCATTTGGCCAAGCGAGCTGTCTAGCTCATTAAATTAATTTAACAACGACGCAACCACGGCATCGCCCATCGCCTCCGTACCAATTTTCTCCATGCCTGCCTCGGCAATGTCCGCTGTGCGCAAGCTCTGCTGTAAAGTCTTGCGTACTGCGGACTCGATGCGTTGTGCGATATCTACGCGTGCAAATGTGTAGCGCATCATCATTGCCAATGACAAAATTGTCGCCAATGGATTGGCAATATTTTTGCCTGCAATGTCCGGTGCGGAGCCGTGACAAGGTTCATACAAACCCTTGTTGTTTGCATCCAGTGAAGCGGAAGGCAGCATGCCGATGGAGCCTGTCAACATGGAGGCTTCATCCGAAAGGATGTCACCAAAAATATTACCGGTGAGAATTACATCGAACTGCTTGGGTGCCCGCACCAGTTGCATCGCTGCGTTGTCCACATACATATGCGACAGCTCGACTGTTGGATATTCCTTTGCTACCGCAGTCACAATTTCACGCCACAACATACTCGTATCCAGCACATTAGCTTTATCCACTGAACACACTTTTCCCATATCATTTGCACCGGCGCGTTTCATGGCAATCTGGAAGCCAACATGCGCCACACGGGAGATCTCAGACTCACTGTATACCATGGTATCAAAACCTTGCCGTTCACCATTATCGAGCGTCCGGATGCCGCGCGGCTGGCCGAAATAAATATCACCAGTCAATTCCCGCAAAATCATGATGTCTAGCCCAGATACTAATTCCGGACGCAGTGGAGATGCATTTGCCAACTCCGGATACAGCATCGCCGGACGCAGGTTAGCAAATAGATTAAGCCCTTTCCGAATGCGCAACAGGCCTTGTTCCGGACGTGACGAGCGCGGCAATGAGTCATATTGATAGCCTCCCACTGCTCCGAGCAATACGGCATCTGACTGCTGTGCCAACTTTAGCGTAGCATCCGGTAGCGGATCACCTGAAGCATCATATCCGGCACCTCCGATAGGCGCGTATTCCAGCTCCAAGGGCAGCCCCTCGCGTCGCAAGGCTTCCAACACCTTAGCGGCTTGTGCAACAATTTCTGGCCCAATGCCGTCACCCGGCAATATAGCGATTTTCATGAACTCAACTTTCTATAAACAACCACGGTGCTTCATGTTTACGCCGTGCTTCATATTCCTTGATCTCTTGCACATGCTGCAGGGTCAGTCCAATGTCATCCAGTCCATTCAACAAGCAATTTTTGCGGAAGGCATCCACCTCAAAGCGATACACCATCCCATTCGGCGCAGTGATGATTTGCTGCTCCAGGTCAATCTTCAGTTGATAGCCCGGCGTCGCGGTCACCCCCTGAAACAAGTCATCTACGCTCGCAGCATCGAGCACAATCGGCAATAAACCATTTTTGAAGCAGTTATTACAGAAAATGTCGGCAAAGCTAGGCGCGATGATGGCGCGGAAGCCGTAATCGTCCAGCGCCCACGGCGCATGCTCACGCGATGAACCGCAGCCGAAATTCTCACGTGCCAGCAAAATTTGCGCGCCATAATAACGTGGCTGGTTCAGCACAAAATCCGGGTTGAGTGGCCGCCTGGAATTGTCCATGCCGGGTTCGCCGTGGTCAAGGTAGCGCCACTCGTCAAACAGATTGGGACCAAACCCGGTGCGCTTGATCGATTTCAAAAATTGTTTGGGGATGATCGCGTCTGTATCTACGTTGGCACGATCAAGCGGAACAACCAAGCCATCAACACGGAGAAACTTATCCATTGTTATTTTCCATTCGCTGTTTTCTCAATCGTGCTGCCTACTTTGGACAAGTCCTTGCCAAATCCGCCTACGGTATTACATCCTGTCACCATAACCAAGGGCAACACCAACATCAACACCATTTTCAACATTTTTTTCCTCTTGCACGCAAAGCAATACTAAAAATTTCTAACATCTACAAAATGTCCGGCAATCGCTGCTGCTGCTGCCATTTCAGGGCTTACCAAATGTGTCCTGCCACCCGGCCCCTGCCGTCCTTCGAAATTGCGGTTGGAAGTTGAAGCACATCGTTCACCTGGCTCCAATTTGTCCGCATTCATCGCAAGGCACATAGAACATCCTGGCTCGCGCCATTCGAAACCCGCCTCGACAAATACTTTGTCCAAGCCTTCGCGCTCAGCCTGCTGCTTGACTAGGCCAGAGCCAGGCACCGCCATCGCCACCTTTACGTTGGCAGCAACATGCTTGCCGCGCACCACCTCTGCCGCAGCGCGCAAATCCTCAATACGAGCATTGGTGCATGAGCCGATAAATACTTTGTCAATCTGAATTGCAGTAATAGGTGTATTCGGCTGCAATCCCATATACTTTAGAGAGAGCTCAATACTACTGCGCTTCACGGGGTCACTCTCCCGTGCCGGATCAGGTACATTGCCATCCACTGCCACCACCATTTCCGGCGAGGTACCCCAAGTTACTTGCGGTTTTATTTCCGCAGCATCTAGTCGTATCACCTTGTCAAACTGCGCATCGTCGTCGCTATGCAAAGTACGCCAGTAGTCTACCGCCTTGTCCCATAATTCACCTTGCGGTGCAAAAGGCCGACCCTTGAGGTAGCTGATCGTGGTGTCATCCGCTGCTATCATGCCGGCGCGGGCACCTGCTTCGATGGCCATGTTACATACTGTCATTCGCCCTTCCATAGACAGCGCTCGGATCGTGCTACCGGCAAATTCGATCGCATAGCCCGTTCCGCCTGCCGTACCAACTTTGCCGATCACCGCTAGCACCAAGTCCTTGGCAGTGACACCCTTACTGAGTACGCCTTCCACCAACACCTGCATGGCACAGGCTTTTTTCATCAATAAGCATTGTGTTGCCATCACATGCTCAACTTCCGATGTGCCAATGCCAAACGCTAGTGCAGCAAACGCGCCATGCGTGCTGGTGTGTGAATCACCACATACCACGGTCATGCCCGGCAAGGTTGCACCCTGCTCCGGTCCAATGACATGCACGATGCCCTGACGCACATCCGCCATCCTGAACTCGGTAATACCAAGCTCATCGCAATTGCTGTCCAGCGTTTCCACTTGCAGTCGCGAAATCGGATCGGCAATGCCCTGCGTGCGATCCGTAGTTGGCACATTGTGATCTGCCACGGCGAGCATGGAAGCTATGCGCCAGGGCTTGCGCCCAGCTAGACGCAAGCCTTCAAATGCCTGAGGACTGGTCACTTCATGTACCAAATGGCGATCGATATAAATCAACGTGGTGCCATCGGGTTCTTCGTGCACCACATGGCTGATCCAAAGTTTGTCGTAAAGAGTTTGTGTGCCCATGTTCGCTTCCATTTTATAGCGCATTATTATGCCACAGCATGTGGGCTGTCCGCCACGGACGGCCTCTGTAACAGATGAATCTGGAGAGGAAATGAAAAGTGATCTTGAGCGGTGAGGGTAAAGTGCATCTAGAAAGCATTGAGGCTAGGTTGAACAACCTATTAATTGAACAGGCTAAATAGCGCGTCAGACGTAGCAATAATGGCCTGTGAAAAAGACAGTCAGGCTGAGTTCACTCTTTTTCTTGCTGTTGTAGAGCCCACATTTGGGCATATACACCCTGTTTCGTCAGTAACTCTCGGTGAGTACCACGCTCAACGATGCGCCCATCGTCCATTACCAATATCTGGTTTGCGTCCACAATGGTGGACAGGCGATGAGCGATAATCAGTGTGGTCCGATTATGTGCAACGTTGTGCAACTCATGTTGAATCACCTTCTCAGATTTTGAATCCAGCGCCGAAATTGCCTCTTCAAATATCAGAATGGCAGGGTATTTGAGAATAGCGCGCGCAATCGCCACACGCTGATTCTCTCCACCAGACAACTTTAATCCACGGTGGTAGTGGCAACGGGTCTTGTAATCATGCATTTTTGAGCGAAGTTTTATGGAGTGCTCTGCTGACAGTGGAATAATGCACCCCCAAAAGCATCGGCACAAAAGCATCGGCAATTTGTTACATCGTATGATCACCGCTCCCATATGCCTTCTTTATGCTGCATTGCAAGACTTGACCTCGTTGCCCGGAAAAAGGAACAGCTTTCGTGTCATGGATTGGAGGCAATCTGGATGACATCCTATGTGAGAAGTTTGATCGAACCGTTGGCAACGATAACTGTGTGCGTTTCGAGGGGCTGATATTGCAGATTCCGGCAGATCGACATCGCTGCCATTACGTGAAGGCTAAAGTACGCGTGAATTGCTACGCCGATGGTAATCTGGCAGTGTTCCATGGACCACGCAAGCTGGCCGACTACAACCGGGAAGGAAAGATACTCCGAAGCATTGAAACAGGCCGCTTGAACCGTCCGCCAAGCGTGCCGCCTTGGTTGGGAAGCTGTGCAGGGCGTAGCCCGAAGCAGCTTCCCAACCAAGGTAAAAAAAGCGGACAATTCATGTACTACAAAACCGGACAATTCTAAAAACCCGCGACAGACTTGGCCCCTTTTATTTTTTGCTCAAGACAAACAAACGAAAATCAACCAAGCTGAATTAAGCAAATTGCACTTTATATCAAAACAGAGATAAAATGATCAAGCCAATTCAATGGCTCGGCGATAGCCTGGAAAATGTCCGCGAGTTTTCTGATTCAGGACGCTACCACGTCGGACGAGAATTACGCCGAGTTCAGACCGGCGAAATGCCAACAGATTGGAAACCGATGATAACAGTCGGACCGGGCGTTGCAGAAATTCGGATACATGCCAAAATGAATATCGGATCATCTACATCGCAAAATTTGAAGAAGCTATTTATGTATTACACGGCTTCACCAAAAAGACACAACAAACCTCGAAACGCGACATCGATCTTGCCGCAAAGCGTTACCGTGAACTGCACCAGGAAAGGACAAAAAAATGAATGCACCCCTGAAAATAACTAAAGGTAGCGGCAACGTCTTTCGTGATCTGGGATTCCCAGAAGGCGAAGCGCAAAATTTGCTGCTGAGAACCGATCTCATGATTAAGATTGAACAACTCATTAAAAAAAGCGGCCTCATTCAAAGTGAAGCTGCTAAAGTGCTCGGCATAACTCAGCCCCGCATCAATGACCTGCTCAAAGGCCGCATCGAGAAATTCAGCCTGGATGCTCTGGTCAACATGGTCGCCCGTGCCGGTATGGAAGTCAAAATGACGGTCAAGAAAACCTCATAACAAAAACACGATCACCTGAAGCTACAACATAACCCGATGTACCTGGACAACAAAGACTTTCAAACGGGTTGGCAATTAGCACACATTGAATAATCCGTGCCTGTCCCCCTTTAATTTAACCCGCCGCTCAACCCGGACGCGGGCGATAAAGCCGCCTGCGCCAGTTGGCAAGTAAGTTAGGCGTCTAACTAAAATGACTATCCAAATGGCACGTAGAATGCTGTATATCCCGGTATTCCAGATTGATACCAACCTAATTAATGCTCGCCAAAAGTTGCCTGCGGTCAACCAGTTGGAAAAGTGGTTTGAAGAAGGAGTAATTCTGATAAACATGTCTGCTACGGCTTACGTTGAAGCGCAAGCTGATGGCAATGCCATGAGAACCAGAAAAGCCAATCAAAACATATTTACTGCAACTTTACCTTTTGAGGCTTCTGATCCTCTGTTTCTGCAAGTTGAGGGCGCGCTGTTTCCAGAAGGTGCGCGCGACGAGAACAAACGGAATGATGTGCACATTGTTTGCGAAGCTGCAAAGTATGCTGCAACTCTTGTCACTGGTGACGGTGGCTCAAAGAAACAACCGGGAGGTATACTTGGAAACTACCACAAGCTGAACGACTTAGTGAAAATTGTCTCCTCAGACGAGGCTGTAGATTTTATTCGGCAAAAAATTTACGAGCGTGACGAATTCAACATGCGCTTTGTCAAGAATTTGGTGGTGAGCTTCCACCATGGACAGGTCGTGACTGAATCGACGCCCAGCCCAGCATTCAAGCGGGACTCGCCCAGAAGCGGCCGAGCCTCTTAATTTTACTTTATACGTCAGGGAATCTATGCCTACATGCTTTGTGATCCAACCATTCGATTCCGGCAAGTACGACAAACGCTACCAAGGCATTTACAAGCCGGCAATCGAAGCTGCTGGACTTGTTCCTTACCGGGTAGACAACGATGCGGGCGTTTTGGTCCCAATCGAAGCGATTGAGAAGGGTATTAGGCAAGCGGCCATATGCCTCGCGGACATCACCGAAGACAACCCGAACGTCTGGTACGAGCTTGGCTACGCATTCGCTGCGGGCCGTCCGGTCGTGATGGTTTGTTCCGATGACCGTCCAGGAAAGAAATATCCGTTCGACATTCAGCACCGGAGCATTATTCCGTATATGGCTGACGCGCCCAGCGACTTCGACAAGTTGCGTGACAGCCTCACGGCAAAATTAAAGGCAATCTCGGAACGAAGCGAGGTCCTCGATCAAATTGCTGAATCCACGCCAATGGCCACAATCGAGGGTCTTACAGCGATGGAGACGCTAATCCTTGCGGTAGTCGCTGGAGAAGCGTTTATACCTGACCATGCAGTATCCATATCGGGGGCAAAGCGCGACGCTGAGCGAGCGGGCATTACCAATATGGGCTTCAATCTCGCGCTTAGAAAGTTGACAGCGAAAAAGTTTGTGCGCCTTGAGGATATGTACGACGAACACTCAGGAGAAGGCTACAGCGGCCTGGCCGTTACTGAGTCCGGGTGGCAGTGGATCGAAGCTAACGAATCTCGCTTTGTTCTTCACCGGCAAGACAAGAAAAAAGATGACAACATTCTGTTTTGATCTGACGTATAACCCTGCAATCAATGGGTAAAAAAATCAATGGGTCTGACTGGTCAGATTCGATTGATATTGAAGAATACTCGGCAAAAAATGAGTCAAAGGGCAACAAGCTTTGGGTCACTCTTCTTCTTGCTGCTGTAGAGCCCACATTTGCGCATATACTCCCTGTTTCGCCAGCAACTCACGGTGCGTACCACGCTCAATAATGCACCCACCATCCATTACCAATATCTGGTGTGAGTCCACGATGGTGGACAGACGATGAGCGATAACCAGTGTGGTTCGATTATGTGCAACGTTGCGCAATTCATGCTGAATCACCTTCTCGGATTTTGAATCCAGCGCCGAAGTCGCCTCGTCAAAAATCAGGATGGCAGGATTTTTGAGAATAGCGCGCGCAATCGCCACACGCTGTTTCTCTCCACCGGACAACTTCAATCCACGCTCGCCCACCATGGTGTCGTAGCCATCCGGTAACGATGTTATAAAATCGTGAATATGGGCCGATTGCGCTGCATGCAATATTTCTTCACGCGAGGCTTCGGGGCGGCCATACGCTATATTGTAATAAATGCTATCGTTAAACAGCACGGTGTCTTGCGGCACGATGCCAATCGCGGCGCGCAAACTGGCCTGTGTCACCTTGCGAATGTCCTGATTGTCTATCAGGATGCGTCCTGAATTTACATCATAAAAACGGAACAGCAACCGTGACAAGGTAGATTTGCCCGCTCCGCTGGAACCCACCACAGCGACCGTATGTCCAGACGGAATATCAAAACTGATATCGAATAAAATCTGCCGCTTTGGTTCGTAAGAAAAACACACTTGCTCAAAGTGTACTGCAGCTTGATCAACCTTCAGCGCAACCGCATCTGGCGCATCTTGTATCTCACGGTTTTCATCGAGCAGGCGGAACATTTTTTCCATGTCCACCAGAGAGTGCTTGATCTCGCGATAGACAAAGCCAAGAAAATGCAGTGGCATATAAAGCTGCAACATGAAGACGTTGATTAGAACCAAGTCACCTATGGTCAGCTCTCCTTTTACCACGCCGTTCGATGCCAGCAGCATCAACGCGGTCATGCCGATGGCAATAATAGCGCTCTGCCCGGAATTCAACGCTGCCAGCGAAGTTTGATTCTGCACCGCCGATGTTTCCCACTTGCTCATGTGTTCATCGTAGCGTCGCGCTTCATAGTCCTCGTTACCAAAATATTTTACCGTTTCATAGTTAAGCAGGCTGTCTATGGCGCGCGTGTTTGCCTTTGAATCCATGTCATTCATGGTACGGCGAAATATCATGCGCCACTCGGTAATGAATAAGGTAAAGACGATATACACAATCAGCGTGATGAAAGTAATAACCGCAAACCACGCGTTGTATTTATAAAGCAAAATTCCTGCAACCAGGCCAATTTCCAGCAGCGTCGGCAGAATGCTGAACAGCATAAAATTGAGTAAGAAGCTAATCCCTTTCGTACCACGCTCAATATCACGTGATACGCCACCCGTCTGTCGCTCCAGATGGAAGCGCAGACTTAAGCTATGCAGATGAACGAATAGTTTGAGTGCTACGCGCCGTATGGCACGTTGGGTTACTTTGGCAAATACTGCGTCGCGCAATTCGCCAAACAGTGTGCTGAAGAGCCGTAACAAGCCATAGCCAACCACGAGTGACACCGGCACCAACAACATTGCCTGTGGCTTACCCAGAGTATCCACGATTTCCTTGAGCAACAGTGGTACCGTCACGTTAGCCAGTTTGGCCAGCACCAGCAGCAACAAGGCCAGCACAACACGACCCTTGAATTCCATCAGGTAAGGCAGAAGGGTGCGAATGATATTCCAATCGCCATGAGGCGCAGGGGTAGAGGAAGCAGGACGAGGGCGCATTATGGTGTGAGAAAAATGGATAGTCGGCATTATAGCGTGCGTCACGCAATGCACATTTCATACAATTAAATGTGTAGGTGACCGTTAGAAAGGTCAAGTCCATCAATGAGATCAACCATGGCGCGAGCCAGATGATCTTGCGTGAACTAGTCATCCACCGAAGGAGGCAATAAGTAGTCGGTGTCGGAGAGGAAACGGTTGCGTTCTATTTTCCGCTTCCGTGAGCCACCGAACCTGCAGACAACCTCCATATTTCTGCCAATGAGATGCACTCGGCTCTCGACGAAAGTGGTTTTATCGTAGAATATTAGTTGGTGCGGTGGTAGTAGCAGGGATATTGTGCAGCAATAATTCGTATAAATTGTCCATTCTGGCAAATCTCACTTGCTCAACATGCAATATATAGAAAGTGGTAGTGTAGATTTATATATCCGACTGAACAAATGTTTCTGACGAACAAAATGACAGCAAGTATGAGTGCAATAACAGAAACAGTTGGGTTAATGGTGCCGCATAATCCTGTGTGTGGTATCTTGCAGGGTAACTTAGCCTACGCACCCTGAGATGCCATGAGCCTGTTTGCCCTAATCGCCGCCTTGTTGCTGGAACAATTACATCCACTTGCTTCGCGCAAATACTTGTTTGTCTGGCTGACACACTATGTCAATTTTTTTCAGCGCCACTTAAACGCTGGTGAGCATAAGCATGGCAAGATTGCTTGGCTGCTTGCGGTGTTATTACCGTTATGCGGTACAGTTGCGCTGTATTGGTTGTCGACCCTTATCTATCCAGTGTTCGCCTGGGCATTCAGTGTGCTGGTTTTGTACCTTACCATGGGCTTCCGCCAGTTTAGTCATTACTTCACTGACATCCACCAGGCGCTACGTGACAATGATTTAGACAAAGCGCGTAATATCCTTTCCGCATGGCGCGCAATGTCATGTCATGAACTGAATGATGAGGAAGTCGCGCGTGTCGCTATCGAAGAAGGATTGCTGGTCTCGCACCGTCATGTGTTCGGTGTAATAGTGTGGTTTGTGATTACAATGTTATTAGGGCTGGGACCAGTCGGCGCAGTATTGTATCGTATGGCACAGTTCATTTATACGCGTTGGGATAATCAAAATGATACCGAATATAACGAATTCGGCGTGTTCGCGCGACAAGCCTATCATTGGATAGAATGGCTTCCGCAGCGCCTTACTGCAACGATTTTTGCTATTGTCGGCGATTTTGAAGACACCGTTTATTGCTGGCGTACACAATCACAAAATTGGCCTGATCCAGAAGCGGGTATTGTGCTGGCAAGTGGAGCGGGTGCGATCGGTGTACGGCTTGGATTGCCAATTTTACAGGACGGTTTGCCGTTGGACCGTCCCGAACTTGGAATAGGGGATGGGGATGACGTGGATTTCATGCAAAGCGCTATAGGTTTGGTGTGGCGCACGCTGGTATTCTGGATTGTGTTGTTGTTCCTGTTAGGATTGCTAACGTTAGTGAGGATCTGAAGAATCCATAACATTTTGTTCCTTGTTTGATTAAATGCCATAAGGGCACCGCTAAAAACCCAATTTTGCGAGCAGCTGCTTTGCTGCTTGATTGCTTACCCCGTTTCGTCACAATAATGCGTTACTCGAGAAAATTATTGCCTACATATCACCCGTATGCCGCGCTCAAATTTTTTACTCGCGCCTTGTCTGGCCTAGAAAATTGAATTTTTAGAGGTACCCGTAAGCCAAAGAGTGCCCAATTTTTTCAAGGAGGCAGGTCAGTACTTGTTCTGGCTTATCTCTTGAAACAGCTTTAGTCTCCGTGAATTTATTTTTCCATCTTGCTCATTTTTTTTCAGTGCACAGCCCGGTTCGTGCGTGTGACGACAGTTATGGAAGTGACACTGGTCGTGGAAGGCTGCAAATTCCACAAAGCCAGCTTCGATGGCGCCAAAATCTAGATGGTGCAGCCCAAATGCTTGCACACCAGGACAATCTATCAGATGACTTTCCGTATTTAAGTGATAGAGACGTGCGTGGGTGGTCGTATGTTTTCCTGAATTTAGTGCGGTAGATATTTCGCGTGTGGGTGCTTGTGCATCCGGTAGCAATGCATTGATGAGGGTGGATTTACCCATGCCGGACTGTCCCACCAATATGCTGGTATGGCCTTCTAGAAAGGGGCGCAGAGGGGCGGCATTCTCTTTGGCACACAGTTCCAGCACACGGTAGTCAATGGCGCGGTAGGGTTCCAGTTGGGCACGAGCAATCATTGCTGCTTCCAGTAAGTCGCATTTATTAAGCACAATGAGAGCTGCAAGTTGCTGGTCGTGTGCGGCGATGAGGCAGCGCGCCAGAAGTTCGTCGCTGAACGAAGGCTTGCTTGCCACGACCACAATAATTTGTGTAATGTTGGCGGCAATGAGTTTCTGGCGGTAGGCATCAGAACGGTACAGCAAGGTCTGGCGGGGTAGGATATGCTTGATCACCCCTTGCGCATCACTTATGCGCTGAATTTCTACAATATCACCACATGCCACTTCGCTTTTTTTGCCATGTGTGAGACATGGCAGCAATTCTCCATCAGACAATTCAACCATATATTGGCGGCTGAAGGCGGCGACTACTTGTCCTTGGATAGGTGGATTCAAACCTTAAGCAAGGCGTCCACCTTGGCGGCGCAGATGAAGTCATTCTCTGACAGGCCCTGAATGGCATGCGTGGAATATTCTACATTGCACTTGTCGTAGCTAACGCTCAGATCGGGATGATGATCTTCTTGGTGCGAAATCCATGCTACTGCATTTACGAATGCAATGGTCTGATAATAGTTTTTGAACTCGAAAATTTTACCAATAGTGAGATCGCGCTGCACCCAGTTATCCAGCTGCTTTATCAGAATGTTAACTTCATCTTTAGATAACGGCTGTATACCACCTTCGCAAGGTTTGCATTTCTTGTTTGATAAATCACAGAGAGTTGTCACAGCACTCACTTGAATTTATAGAAATGCTTGTTGAGATAAGCTGCCAAGTCTAGGTGATCCTGCGTGGAAAGCGTAGCACGCGCATTACGAGCGCATATTACAATTTGTGCCGCTAGTTGTTGAGGATCCTTCACTTTGTGGTTGGGGCGCGTGAAGATGGCATTGCCGTCGCCGCCCATTTTGCCGCTGTGGCAACTGTTACATTGGTATTTATCGAACAATTTTTTACCGGCTTCAGGTTGGCCATCGGCGAATGGCACGGCTTGTGCCGTACCGCATAGGAATAAAAATATAACAAGAAATTTCTTCATGATTAGCTTCCTTATAAAGTTTGTAGTCGGGCAACACGCATCAGAGCAGGTGGATGCGAGTCGTAAAACGAAGAATACAACGGATCTGGCGTAAGTGTTGCAGCATTGTCTTGATACATCTTTACCAGCGCGCTGGCCAGATCATACGCATTGGTTTGTTGTGCGGCATAGGCATCTGCCTCAAATTCATGTTTGCGAGAGTAATAGCTCATAAGTGGATGCAGTAAAAAGCTGAACACCGGCAAAATCATGAAGAACAGTAATAGCGCCAGTGCCGTCGATGGAGTGGTAACACCGAGTCCGCCATAGAACCAGTTTGCATCCATTAATTGTGCTAGCAGCCATAAAAACCCCAGGCTCAAGGCAAAGGTGAAAACGATGCGTTTCAGCACATGGTGACGCTTGAAATGGCCCAACTCATGCGCTAGTACCGCCTCAATTTCTGTTGGCGCCAGGCGTTCCAGCAGGGTGTCGAAAAATACAATACGTTTTGTTTTTCCGAAGCCCGTGAAGTAGGCGTTCCCGTGTGAGGTACGCTTGGAACCATCCATTACGAATAGCCCTTGTGCGGTGAATCCGCATTTCTGTAAAAGTGCCTTAATACGCATTTTGAGCGTCTCATCTTGCAGTGGGGTGAACTTGTTGAACAACGGTGCGATGAAAGAGGGATAGATGAATAGTAGCAGCAGATTAAACGTTACCCATACCCCCCACACATACAGCCACCAATTTTCACCCATGCGTTCCATCAACCACAACACGCCAAATAGTAATGGCAGGACGAATATGGCGCCGATCAATAAGCCCTTCGCAGCATCGGCCAGATACATTGCCAGCGTCATTTTATTAAAGCCGTAGCGTGCCTCAATGACGAATGTACGGTACAGGCTGAACGGTATTTCCAACAGGGATGAAAGTAGTAGCACCGTTAGAATGATCGCTAAGCCTTGTATAAGTGAATTAGTAAAGGTGGTCAACCACAAGTCAGCGATCCACTGTACCCCACCACCGAGGGTGAATATAAGTAGCAGCAGCGCATTGAATGGTGTGCTCAGCAAACTCAATCGCGTTTTGGCGCTTGTGTAGTCTGCCGCTTTTTGGTGTGCTGAGAGATCAATCTGCTTGCGAAAATCAGATGGCACTTCGGCGCGATGCGCGTGGATGTGGATAAGATGACGTCGTGCCAGCCACATTTGGGCGATGGTAGTTAAAAACAGTGCGCTAATAAATAATGCGGAAAATTGGAATGGATTCATTTATTCTGGTTTTTATAACAACATAAGTAACTAATTGAAATTGTTTGTTTATGTTACATTTTATAGCATGTTCACGTTATGTTCTATTAATTAAAAATAATTGGCTTGTTATATCGATATGGCACAATACCTACCCAATAGTTATATTAATAAAAAATGCATCGAATTATGGCACAAAATATAAACCACCTCATTTGGATTGACATGGAGATGACCGGTCTAGTTCCGGAAACTGATTGCATTATTGAAGTTGCGCTGGTTATTACTGATAGCGATTTGAATACAATTGTTGAGGCACCAGTTTTGGTCGTGCATCAAACAGATATCGTATTGGATGGCATGGATAGCTGGAATAAATCCACTCATGGAAAATCTGGCCTCATCGACAAGGTAAAAGCATCAACGTTGGACGCAGCCGCAGTGGAAGCTCAGATGCTGGAGTTTCTCAAGGAATATTTGCCCGCACGCGTTTCACCGATGTGCGGCAATTCCATCTGCCAGGATCGGCGCTTTCTCGCACGCTGGATGCCGCAATTGGAAAGCTATTTCCACTACCGCAATTTGGATGTAAGCACCCTTAAGGAACTGGCTAAACGCTGGAAGCCTGAAGTGGCTCAAGGAATAAAGAAACATGGTAAGCATGAAGCGCTGGCCGATATTTACGAATCAATCAATGAGATGAAATATTATCGCGAGAATTTTATCCGGATATAAACGCATTTTTGTGCCGCTGTAGCGGGTTAGCTCATATGGTGCAACGTATATTAATTTAGGGCACCTCTAAAAATCCGATTTTGCGAACAGCCGCTTTGCGGCTTGCTTGCTTATCTCGTTTCGTCACAATATGGCGTTACTTGAAAAAAATATCGCTTACATATCAACAGTATGCCGCGCGCCAATTTTACTCGTGCCTTGCCTTGTCTAGAAACTTGAATTATTAGAAGCGCCCATTACAGGCTAACTTTTAGCGCCCATTGCCAGAGCTCTTAAGCGGCTCTGTTCCAGTTGCGTAGCTTGTGATTGATCCAGCCAGCCGTGTAGGTTATCCAGCACTAAATCCGCTAAGGCATGTATCCAGCCTGGTCGTTCATTGAGACAAGGAATGTAGTGATATTCGCCACCGCCCGCATGCTTAAAATCTTCTTTACCTTCCATTGCAATCTCTTCCAACGTTTCCAGACAGTCTGCTACGAAGCCTGGACAGACCACATCAACGCGTTTAGTTTTATTCTTACCCAACTCTTTAAGTATGGCAGTGGTATAAGGTTGGATCCACTCAGCGCGGCCGAACCGCGACTGGAAGCAAACAGTGTATTGATCTGCATTAAGTTGCAGTGCTTCAGCTATCAGACGTCCGCTCTTTTGGCATTCACAGTGATAAGGGTCTCCCTTTTTCAGCGTATAGCGCGGTAAACCGTGAAAGCTCATCACTAACTTATCCGGACGACCATGCAGCGTCCAATAATCGCGGATGTTTTGCACGGTGGCCGCAATGTAACCAGTGTTGTCGTGGAAGTGCTTAATAGTGCGTAGCGCGGGCATGTTGCGCTGTTTGGTGAGTTCATTAAAAATGACATCCCATGCAGTGCCGGTTGCACTGGCGGCATACTGTGGATACATCGGAACAAGCAGGATACGCTGACAGTTTTGCGCCTTGAGTTTGCCCAGCACACTGGGAATTGATGGGTTACCATAGCGCATGGCGTAGTCCACAACCAGTGACATATCGTGGGTACGTTCACCTAGATAGCCTTTTAGCAGACTGGTCTGACGTTCGGTATGCACTTTCAGGGGTGAGCCTTCCGGCATCCAAATGCTGGCATATTTGGCGGCTGATTTCTTTGGTCTAGTGTTTAAGATAATGCCGTTCAGAATGAACCACCAAACAAGTTTTGGAATTTCCACCACACGCTGGTCGCTCAGAAATTCACGCAGGTAAGGTTTGACTGCTTGAGCGGTGGGTGCGTCCGGCGTGCCAAGATTAAGCAATAATACAGCGCATTTTTCAGGTGTACCGTGGATGTAGGTGGGTTCTGTTGAGTAAGTCATAAAATATTATCCAAAAAAATTTTCTACTGAAAAAAAGCTAAATAAAATGCTGATTGAAAAGTTTTGGACTGTTCTTCTCTATGGTGCCTCTGATGTTGATATTTTTTTGCTAAGATTGCGACAGTGCATTGCTGAGGAGCTTGGAGGTGATGTCTACAATAGGGACGATTTTTTCGTAATTCATGCGCTTGGGGCCGACCACCGCCAGCGTGCCAATAATCTGACCGTCAGAAGTATAGGGTGCACTAACTACGCTGCACTCCCCCAACCCGGGTAACCCAGATTCGTTACCGACAAAAATATGCACGCCAGGTGCGTGGCGGCTTACATCAAGTAACTGCAGTAGCTCCGTTTTCTGTTCGAACACGTTGAACAGCCCTCGCAGCTGCTGCATGTTTGAAGAAAGATCATTTATATATAGAAGATTGCGCTCACCGCTGATCACATAGTCTTCATTTTTTCGTGCAATTACCGCATCTCCTGCTGCCATCGCCGCGCTCAACAGTGATGTTAGATCGTGCTGCAATTGATGTAGCTCGGATTGAACGCGTTGGTGGATATCCTGGAGCGGGCAGTCAACATAGTGTTGGCTTAAAAAATTACCAGCTTCAGTGAGCTGAGATTGCGTGTAATCCTTGTGTGTCAGCAATACGCGGTTTTCCACCTCGCCATCTGGCATTACGATGATTAACAGAACTCTTTTTGTGGATAGGCGTAAAAATTCGACATGGCTCACTGTAATGGCGGCGCGCTTTGGCGTGGCGACCACACCTGCAAAATGAGTAAGCTCTGACAACAAATTGGATGCCTGCATCAGTAAGCGCGAAGGGTTGTCCGGTTGTAGTTGGTGTTCGAGCTGTTGCACACGTGCGCTGTCCAGCGGTTGCACTACCATCAATGTGTCGATAAACAAACGATAACCTCGCGCTGTCGGCACGCGCCCAGCGGAAGTGTGCGGACTGCTCACCAGCCCCATTTCTTCAAGGCCGGCCATTACATTACGAATAGTGGCTGAGCTAACTTCCAAACCAGAAAACTCTAGTAGCGCGCGTGAACCTACCGGCTGACCATTGTTAATATAGCGATCCACCAATGTCTTAAGCAAAACTTGTGCGCGATTGTTAAGAATTGTTGACATGTAATCTGATTTAGAAGTGGTGACGCAGTTTGTTAATAAGTGTTTGTTGTGTTTGTGGCTGGTCGATAAGCGAGGCCGGTTCGAATATAAGCAGTTTACAATTTAATGAATTCGTCAAAAAATAGGTTACAGCTATGCTATGTCCAAGCATTCTATTACATTCAGAAATAACATATTGGATAGACCTGTGGATTCACAAGTCAACATTATATCCACTTGGTAAGCTGGAAGTTATTCTAATGTTGTTCTGCACTTCATATATCTTCATATATCTTCGTACAGCCTTAGTGATGATCTTAGACTGGATTTTAGTTGTCAAGTCCCGCCTGTTTATAAACGCGATTAACAAATAAATCTGGTTTTTTTGTATCATTTTTCAATGACTTAATGGGTGTTAGGTGATTCAAAGCACGCTGTGAAATATGATGGTCGATAGACATTTTAATAGAGCGTCAAAGTCGTCCCAGCTCTGAAGCTGAGGGGAAGCAGGTTTGCTTCCCACGCCGCTGATGCGCCGATTGAAGCGCTCCCCTACCAGGTTTGGGGATGAAGAGGTGGCGACGACAGATGATGCCCTATACCGATCTTAGTGTACTGCATCAAACACATGCTTGCCTGCGGGTAGAGCGATCTGTGAACTGTAGGTGAGAGCCTGTTCTCTGCCCTACCTTTTTGTTATCTCTTGGAAGACGAAAAACGGAGGGGAACTCAATCTGAAATTCGCGAGCAATTGTTTATTCGAACAATCGCCAGAAATAGTCCACAACCCTCGATAAACAAAATTCACAACTACAAAAACTATTCCATCGAACACGCACCTGAAAAATACCTGCCGATCTGGGTTATTTCTGATAACTTTCCACAAATGACTAAAAAAATATTAATCTGGATGGTGGCTGGAGTGACGTTGGGTAGCGTGATTAATGTCTTTGCCAGTGATGTAGCGTTTATTCAAAATTATGTTGTCAATGGTTTGTTCCATGTGTTGGGCGCGACATTTATTAATTTATTGAAAATGCTAGTGGTGCCGCTGGTTACTTTCTCGCTGATTTGTGGGGTATGTGGCATTGGTGATATTAAAAAACTGGGGCGGGTTGGTTTAAAGTCATTTTTATTGTTTTTGTTGACTACGGCTTCAGCTGTTACCTTGGCTGTTTTTGTGGCAACGATTGTTGCGCCAGGCAAAGGTTTTGATTTGACAAAAGCCGCACAAACGACATTTGAAGCACCCACAGCACCACCGTTAACGCAAGTTTTTATTGATCTGGTGCCGAGTAATCCAGTGGCTGCTTATGCAGAAGGCAATATGTTGCAAATTATTTTCTTTACGATCTTATTCGCAATTTGCGTTTTGATGATAGGGGATAGAGGGCGTCCTATTGCGGATGGTGCAGAGAGATTAAATGAAGTGATGATGAAGGTTGTCACGGTTGTGATGTCGATTGCGCCCTATGGTGTGTTTGCGCTAATGGCGAAGACTTTTTCGGTGCAGGGGCTTGGGTTAATTTTGCCGATGCTGAGCTATTTTGGAGTGGTGGTATTGGTATTGCTGCTGCATGTGACGGGCACAATGATGTTGTTGTTAAAGTTTGTGGGTCGTGTCAGTCCCTTGATGTTTATGAAGAAAATGCGTGCGGTGCAAATATTCGCATTCAGTACCTCCAGCTCAAACGCAACCATCCCTGTCACGCTAAGAGCGGTAGAAAAGCGATTGGGTGTTGATAATTCTACAGCGTCCTTTGTGATACCTTTTGGTGCCACCATTAATATGGATGGTACCGCTATCATGCAAGGCGTTGCCACGGTATTTATCGCCAATGTTTATGGCATAGAGCTGGGCTTGGCGGGTTATATGACGGTGATCGGCATGGCCGTCTTGGCCTCGATAGGAACGGCAGGTGTGCCAGGCGTTGGGTTGATTATGCTAGCCATGGTATTTAATCAAGTGGGTTTGCCCATCGAAGGCATTGCCTTAATTATGGGAGTTGACCGCTTGTTGGATATGATGCGCACGGCCGTGAATGTCACGGGTGATGCAGTGGTAACAACAATTGTTGCTCGAGGTGAAGATAGTATTTCAATGGCTATCTTTAACGACTCCGATGCCGGCGCTATAGAAGACGTGCATCTACCACCTAAGAAACCGCTGATTTGACCTTAAATGTGCTGACCCATGCGCATTTAGCTTGACGAAAAATCGTTTAGTTGTCGAGCTGGCCGATGGTGTCTTCGATATGGCCGCTGGGTTAAGGATATTAGGGTTACGCTACTAATTTTAGAGGTGCCCTTTATTCATTTAATGGTAAAAATTGAATTAGAGTGGCAATTAAGATGTGTTCAGATTGTATAGTGTGATTTTCGGTAAAGCCTAAATATTAAGGCCAGCATAAGCCTGTCTTGTTAATTAGTGCCTGCCAGACCCCCCTGTTTTAAACTGAAGCGCTTGCTGGAAATGAGCATTTCTACTGCACAGCAGGCGATTCTATTTCCAGCCGGTGTTGAGATCTTTGAAACATAGTTTTTAGTTGTTCATTACTGCCCAGGCAACTACTTACTTTTCGGTCTGTCGAATAAGAATTCAGTCATTCATTTTTAGGTGTTAGTGAGGCTAAAGCGAATTGCTTATTTACTTTTTATAGTAGTCGTCCTATTATGTGGCTCTCATCGGTATATATCAGTAAAGGTGAGGTGCGAGAAACTGACGGGACAAAAGTTGACGATTTGTTGTCTGTATAGGATAAAGACACTTGCCGGAAGCTCCAGAAGTTGATCGTTTGTGGTGTGGGAAGTTGTATGCAGTAGTTGTTGAAGACGGAAGATCGTAAAATACCGTCCATAAGGTGCTAAATGCACTTAATATCCATATGGTCAATGTAATTCGATCAAATGGGCAGGTATTGTAAGTGTAACAATATGTTATGCATTTAATTTGAAATGGAATAGGGATTTATCAGGAGAATACTTTATACGTATGTTTTTTTCTGTTACCGGTGAATCTTAATTTTAGTATCAATGAGTTATGTGGATATTGAAATAAATTCGATAAATACTGTTTGGTACTATGGTGAGCTTGTATATTGATTTACTACCATGATGATTATTTGCACACTTAACGCAGTCGCAATAAAAGCTTGTAGGAGTGAGGCACATTTCACCCCCACTCAACTATCCTCGTAAGATTTGATATTAAGGAGCTTGTAATGAAAAAAACTGTTATGAATCTAGCTATAGTTTCCTGTTTTGCATTGGGTGTTTCAGCGGCTCAAGCCTATAACCCAAATGCTTTTGGTGACCCAGCAGCATCGGCAGCATATACAAAGAATGCAGAGATAACTGGTCAGACACAAAATATCAAAATTGGTCCTGATGGTGCTCGTCTTCCTTATAATATGGCTCAAGATCGTCATAGTCACAAAGTAGGCGATACACCGAATGGTGCTAGTGTTCAATGCATGAATTGCGGCACCACCTTGTCCTTGGCAGATGGTGCAAGACAAACATATGGTGGTATTAGCCCCTACTTTCCAAAGCCTAATAAAGTAAATCCACCAGTTGAAGATGCTTACTATTGGAATTACACTGGATTAGGGGTAACAGGAGCTGAAAATAGGATCCAAAGTGCTTATAGCAGGGGTTATACTGCTAGGTAATTTTTGGTAACAGGCTCAGTTTAAGTAAAATGAAAGCACAAGGCCAGCAGTACTGCTGGCCTTGTGCTTTATACGTAAATAGGTTGCTTACTTAGAGCCCACTTTGAAATAACAACCAATTGATAATACGCAATATTAATCTTGCTGTATATAATAATGCAAGCAAAACAAATAATTATCCCAATAAAGCTTGCACATGATCACATACACAAGCCAGAAGCAACTTACCCTAAAAGATTTCAACTCCCTTCGAAGTAAATCTGGATGCAGGGAATCGTTGGGTGAGACACAGTCAAAGTATACCTTGGGATGAATTAGCCAGCGGTTATTATCAGAATCTATCATCCACGCATGGTCGGCCTGCAAAAGACGCTCGGCATGTAATTGGTGCAGTAATCATCAAACACAAGTTGTATTTAAGTGATGAGAGACCGTTCAGCAGAGCGGAGAGAACTGCTATCTGCAATACTTTAAATGTCTTTGGGTGTGGTCAGGCTAAAGCCGCAATATTTGCGAGAATTTTTGAGGAGACTCGATTTACGTTGTTTGGTTTTGCCAATTGGGTGCTGGCGCGCCGATGGCTATGTATTGCAGACAGCCGAGTTGCATCATAAAAACGAAAAACGAGGGAAATAATGCAAAAATACTGCATATCAGGCTATCAATCGTAGAACCTCACCCAGCACCGGAAACGGCGCGCCAGGATCGGTCACGCGGTCAATTATTCAGCGTTTTCAAAGGTAGCCTTCACTCAAGGGGGCCTCAAAAAATTCAAGTTTCTGAGGAATGCTGGTCACGAGCAATAAATTTGAGCGCGGCATATGGTTTATATGTAAGCGATTAATTTTTTCGAGTAACGCCGCATTGTGACGAAATGGGGTAAGTAGGCAAGCCGGAAAGTGGCTGCTCGCAAAATTAAATTTTTGGTAACGTAGAGTTTGGGAGACCTGAGTAGTAAAAGATAATTGCCCTCCAATATGGTATTTAGTTTTTGCGGAAACAAAATCCAAAAAGGAGGGCAATATGGGAGCGACCCCACAGCAGAAAGATATTACGATTGAATTTGACTGTCAATTCAGAGTCAACATGGGGCGGAGTGATTTTTCGTCGATTATGAAAGCGTTTCTTATGTTGTTGCCACAGTTGCTGGAAGATTTCTTTCAGAAAGTGCTGGTTGCTTTCGGCGAATACGAGATGACCCGGGAGAAAAAATCATTTGTCTGTAAATGTTGTGGCAACGACACCAAATTTATCTGGAAGACGCGGCATGGCAAGGCGACGACCGTTCTCACCTGGTTTCGCTATATCACGCTCAAACAGTTGCAGGTGGAATGCAAGGAGTGCGGCAGTAAGCAGTACATCACCCGGATGTTGCTAGGCATGGAACCCAGGAAGAGAGTTCCCGAAGAAACACGGCGCAAGTTGGCTCTGCTGGGCGCGTTGACCTCCTACCGCGTGGCGGAGAAGTTCGGCAAGATGTTCGGGTGGGCGATAGACAAGATGACGATTTGGAAGTCGGTGCAACAGGTTGGTGCCGGGATGGAATTTGTTCTGGACGAAAATGAAGAGCCGCGTTGCGAGGCGGATGGAACTGGCGTTGGGATTACCGGATTGTGTGTTGAATCGTGTGATTTGTTAAAAAAATTGGTTGCAATTTCAAGCGGGATGTTCAGACTCGCATATTATTACAACGGGTTCGACGCTTGACGGTGACAAAGTGACGGCATAACGGAGAGCATTATTTCAGGTCTCCTATTGACAACGCTACCAAATTTTTAGAGGTGTGCTAACAGGCTGCTGAAAAACTCCATTAGTGCTGAAAGTTGGTAAAATAGCGCCATTGAAATGGGAGATATAACAATGCGCAGCGAAGACGCTCCTCCGATGAATTTGTTCAGTTACATCCAACTGGAATGGCATGCTCCAAAGAGGCATCCGCTGCGAGTGATTCGCAAGATGGTGGATGTTGCCCTTGTTGGGATGGACAAGCTATTTTCAGAGATGAACACAGTACGTTCGGAATGACAATTGATGAACCAGCTATTTCTGTTGACGGCCGCGGCTTACAACCTGGTCAGAATAAGGCGACTATTGCCGTACCACGCTATAAATCTGCCCAAAAAGCGGAAAAATTGGAAATCCCCAGAAAAAATAGGCTTCTACGGGAGCTATAAAATTAGAAATGACAGAAAATTTTTTAGGCGGGTGGATAAGGAGAAGTATTATGAGCCTTTTTCAGCAGCCTGCTAAAGCTGGAGCTTTCAGCCTTACTCGTACGTCGCTGACTTGTTTTACCCTCTAATCGACATTGGAACAACGATGCACGTATTGTTTGCTACTTCTGAAGTCACACCACTAATCAAAACTGGCGGCTTGGCCGATGTTAGCGCCGCGCTTCCAGCGGCGCTGCATAGCATGGGCCTAGACGTACGCATATTGTTGCCTGGTTATCCGCAAGTTTTAAAAGCGTTGCCGCATCTTCATGTCGCTGCCAGAATTAACATTCAGCCCGGCTTCCCCGCAGCGCGACTGCTGACTGGTTCGTTGCCTAATGGCGTTCCTCTGTTAGTGCTTGAATGTGCCGAACTGTATGAACGTGGTGGAGGAGTCTATCAGGATGAACATGGTCTCGACTGGCCAGATAACGCCCTACGATTTGGGTTACTGTCAAAAATTGCTGCATTGCTGAGCTGTGCGGATACTCCACTTAATTGGAAGCCCGATATAGTTCATTGCAATGACTGGCAAACTGGACTTACCCCGGCCTATCTGCATTTTTCAGATGGTGCTGCACCTTGTGTAATGACTGTGCATAACCTTGCATTTCAAGGCGTATTCCCGTCGCATATGGTTGCGGAATTGGGGTTGCCCGCTGAGTCATATCAGCCTGACGGTGTGGAGTTTTACGACAGCCTGTCCTTCATGAAGGCAGGTTTGTATTACGCCGATCACATCACTACCGTGAGTCCGTCTTATGCCAACGAAATTCAAACCGATGCACTGGGATTTGGTCTGCAGGGCCTGCTCTTTAATCGGCGAGAAGTATTGACAGGCATTCTGAACGGTATCGATACTTCAGAGTGGAATCCCGCCACCGACCCTAACCTTGTTGATTCATATGATGTCACTGATATAAGTGGAAAGTCTGCCAATAAACGCGAGTTACAAAAACGCATGGGATTGCACATTGATCCAGACCTGCCATTGTTCGGATTAGTGGGCCGATTTACCCATCAGAAGGGCGTGGATCTGGTGCTGGAAATCGCACCACAATTGATTGCCTTGCCGGCGCAACTGGTATTGCTGGGTAGTGGTGATGTGGAAATGCAGCGGACTGCACTGGAGCTTTCGCATCATTATTCCGGCCAGATCAGTGCTTACGTGGGCTTCGATGAGTCCCTGTCACACCTGATTGAAGCAGGCACCGACATTTTTTTAATGCCGTCGCGTTTCGAGCCCTGTGGGCTCAATCAGATGTATAGCCAACGCTATGGCACACCGCCACTGGTGCATGCAACTGGCGGTCTGATTGACACGGTATTGGATTGCAACGTAGCTTCACTAGAACAAAACCTTGCTAGCGGGTTCGTATTCCACAGCATGGATACACCCAGCTTGTTGGCAACGGCACGACGTGCCGCGATGGCCTATCATGACAAAAAAATCTGGCGGGCATTGCAGCATAATTGCATGGTTAAGGATTTTGGCTGGAATCAAAGTGCCACAGCCTACCATGACATCTATATGCATTTGATGCGGCGATAACTGCACTTGCGTGTGCTTCATGCAGTATTCAGCTTCCGTCAGTTTTTCCTTCAGTACCCAATGCGCGATTTTTTCTCACTCACCCAACTTAAGATATTCTATCAATGTTGAATGGCCGACTCTACAGTTTGCTAATGCAAATGTGATAGAGACGGCTATACTATCGCTTCACTGTATAAAAGTTTATAACCATGATTGAAATAACTCTTGCCACAATTATCATCACGATTATCATAGTTCTCACAATCCGTAACACCAAGCGTGCAGTGCTTGAAAATCCGGTCATTCTCAACCGCACGGGGCAATATCACGCTACATTGGCCCCCAAGCTGAATATCGCACAAACATTTATTGAAGCCATCGCTAAGCAGATACCCGGTCCACGTGATGAAAGTCAAAACAGCTCAACGCAGTGTTTCGAGGTGCGCGACCCGGAAGCCGCTAAAATTAGCCAAGAACTCTATCTGCTCGCCATCACAATGCGTAACGGCATGCTGTATTTTCAAGCTATCATCCCGCGTCCATTGATCAATGACCAAGATAGCCATTTCAACATGCTAATGGAATCAGCTCATGCTGCTCTTGCTCATATCCCTGCTACGGGTGGTGTGCATAACACGGAGATAGATGAATACATCATCGCGGCAGCGGGCACAGCGGCACGAAATTTGGGCATCGACATTAAACAGCAGGTGCTATCCAAATAGGAAAATAGGTTGACATGATTATGCCCGACTTCCAGTCGGTGATTTGTATGGCTAATTCGACAATTATTGCAGCTTTGTATGTCGATTAATTTTTCTATGCCCGTAATTTTTTCAGGATAGTACGGAAATTAAATTCCGATGACAGCTACGGTAGACAGGTTATTCTATCTTTAATTCTTCAAAAACTGCGCTCAACACGAACTAATAGCACAACAAGCTACGCATTATTGCAATCTTCAAAATTGATCAAGTAGCTGGATATAGAGTTATTTCAATACGGGACTGATTGGCGGTTACTAAAGAGGATCTCTAAAAAGCCAGATTAATTATCGCCAAGGCCATTTTTAGCAAATAGCCGCATCAAAAAACGAAACGCTTGGGTTGCAGCGCGTTTTGCAGTGGCGCAATGCAGGTTTCAAACAGGGTGACTCTCTCTAATATTCCAGGTGCCACACAAGTAATCAGATTGGCATGCATCGTCGGAGAATCACCAACGATTGCAAACAGTCGGCCATTTGGTTTCAAGCTGTTCTGGAATGCTTCCGGTAAAATTGGTACGGAGCCAGTCAACACGATGACATCGTAAGAACCCGGCCAGCCCTGCGCCGCATCTCCCAGCGCTAAAGTTACGTTATTGATATGATGCGCCGCCAAATTTTTTTCCGCAAAGGCATGCAATTCCGGCACGATCTCAATACTGGTTACATGCATCGCGAGATGGGAGAGCAAAGCAGTCAGATAGCCGCTGCCGCTGCCGATTTCCAACACGCGGTCGTTGCGCCCAAGCTGCAAAGCTTGCAATGCGCGCGCTTCCAACTTGGGCTGCCACATTGAAACTCCATGTCCCAGTGGAATTTCCATATCCATGAAAGCCAAGTTTTTCCTTTCGGGCGGCACGAAACGTTCGCGTTTAACCTTGCTCAACAAATCCAGCACCCGCATATCCAGCACGTCCCAAGGCCGAATCTGTTGTTCCACCATATTAAAGCGTGCTTGTTCCACGTTACCCATCTCCCGCTACTCCAAAATATTATCAATGTTTCATATTAACAGTTTAGCAAGGTCACTGCTTGCGCTCAATGACTGCCCCCTTTACCTCATCAGGCCATTTTTATGGCCATTATTTCTTTCATCACAGGATGTTCATCTTATGCATTCCAGGAAATAACTGGCACAACGAATTTTATGATATTCCTAATGAATGCAGTTAAATGGTCTCCGGCAAAGCCGGAAGTTTATTGGGTGAGCCCCTCAAAGGAGCCAATAAACCGTGAGCCGCCCAAGGCGGCTATATTCGTTTCATTCTGCTTCGCCAATTCCCAGAGTATCTCTCCAAGGTGCTGGCGCATCACTTCGAATCTTCGCTTCTTGCGCTACTTCGAGATAAATACGACGTGGAATTTTCAGTCCATCTTGTGTGCCTGAAACTCTAGTACCCTTTCATCATGAATCTCCATCTTTATAATTGAGATTATAGATTAACTCTCTCCGAAGGATAGTGAATCTTTGTCAGTTTTGCGACAGAGCCGGAGTTTGTCTCAATGAATTAATGAAGGTTATTATGGCCCCGTCTTGGTGCCAGACATTTCAACCTCAACACGGCGATCAGGTTGCAGACATTCGATAGTTTGAGGGGTCTTGTCGCCTGGGCATTGGTCTTTTTTTGTAATCGGCTGCGCCTCACCCTTTCCTTCGGTAATTACTATATCGGGCGAAACACCTTTTCTAACAAGGTAAGCCTTCACTGTGGCTGCTCGTTGTTCGGAAAGGATCTGGTTGTAATCGGCACTACCCAATCGATCGGCATGACCGGTCACTTTGATTGTTTGAGCACTGGTATCTTTAAGATTTTCGACAAAACTATCCAGCTTAGCCCGAGCTGACGGCCGCAATATCGGTTCACCAAAATCAAAAAATTCGCTTGAATCCAATATTATTTTTTTTGTTGTTACAACTGGCAATTCAGGCTCTGCAACTAGCTCCTTGATTTGAATTGGTGGAGCAAGTTGAGCTGGCGCGATGGCTGGAGTGGATGCGGCGATTGGAGAGGGCTCGACGGTCTTCGCTAACGCCATTGCATTACATTCATCCTCTGTTACTTGACCGAAATGAGTGTGCCAACACTCCCCAGTGCCGCTTCTCACTATCTGGCCTCTCGAGTCATGAATATTTGCTTTAATGTGCTCCTTTTCATTGTGTGTTGTTTGTGCATTAACCGACGCGGTAATAATTCCCAATATCAAAGCAATTGACACAGGTAGTCCATTTTGTTTACTGGCTAATGATTTATTCATGAGGCTCTCTCCTTTTTAAGTTAGGACTATGTTCTCTGCGTTAATACTTTCATTAAACCAATGCTAAAACTTTTATGGTTACTATAAACAAGTGTGCCATTAAAAATGACGGTGCGGTTATTCATCTGCCCGATGTAGAGGTGGGCATTCAGAATGTCTCTTTTAGGATAATACTTGTGACATAAGCGTCCATGGAACCGAAAACTAACGGCAACAGAAAATCATGAAAACTTTCAACTCTTGGGCGCCTCTAAAAATTCAAGTTTCAAACGGGCATTGCAGTCACAGCCACCCCTGATGTTGAAAGTCACTTCGGGTTGTAAGGTGGCGGATAGAGGTCGTGCAATTTATTGGTGGCCTCCCCCCGAAATCTAACGTGACCCGCCGAACTGACTCGAACTCCGGATTGCTTCCATAGAGAGTGCACTTTAAACAGGCCTTTGACAAGATATCACACTCAGGCACTTTCAGTTCTGGCAACCGCCACCTTCTGCATCTGAGTGTAAATCGAAAGGCGAGGCAATGGAACTGACAGCATTGTGCCAACGTGTTGTCGGTCTGGGTACGCATCAGGCGTAAATTACAACCTGTGCCATTATCCAGGAATCGGATGGAACAACGCGTGTTGAATAGCGCCAATTCGGTGTATTCAATTGAGATCAGCGTGAACTTGCGGCGTGCGCGGCATCGTTTAAGTCGGATTAGGTCGTAATGGAAAGCACGGGAATTTACTGGGAAAGTCCATATGCGGCCTAGGAGACGGCCGGCATGTGTGCGCTGGTGATTAATGCCCAGCAAGTCAAAAACGTGCCTGGTAGCAAGACCGACATTGGCGATGGCCAATGGCTGGCGACACTGGTGCGCACCATAGTCAAGGCCATCTTCACCGGTCACAACTACTCAACAACCGTACAAAGTAATCCATATTTCTTTTTCCCGCAAAAAATATCGTGGGTTTTCACGTTAAAGATCAGTAAAGATTCACAATAGTTTATGAAACTTTCGGAGTGGTTTAATGTAATATGGGATTACGTTCTTGTCCGAATAGACTTGAGCAACCGCCGCATTCGAGAGTAAAATGCGGCACTTTTTATTTAGTGGAGTGTGAATAATATGTCTATTACGGCAGCGCAAAAAGCGCAAATTGTGACTGATTACCAACGCATCAAAGGCGATACTGGTTCACCAGAAGTACAGGTTGCACTGATGACTGCTCGTATTAATTACTTGACCGGTCATTTTAAGGAACACATAAAGGATCACCATTCTCGTCGCGGTCTGCTGCGATTGGTGAGCCGTCGCCGCAAGCTCTTGGATTATCTTAAGGGCAAGAATGAGGGCAGCTATCGTGCACTGATTCAGCGTTTGGAATTGCGCAAGTAGTAATTATTAAGTGGGTCGCAGATGCGGCCCGTGTTATTTTAGGCGATTTTATCCCGATTATGGTTTTACCCCATGGCGCATTAGCGTCACGTCATGCACAGAGAGGCGCACTTTGAGTCACTACAAGAAAACATTAGCGTATGGCAACCATCAACTCACCTTGGAAACTGGGGAAATCGCACGTCAGGCAAGCGGAGCAGTCGTGGTTAGCCTGGACGATACGGTCGTTCTGGTCACCGTGGTAGGCAGGAAAGATGCCAAACCGGAACAGGATTTTTTCCCGTTGACTGTGGATTATCAGGAACGTACCTATGCTGCAGGCAAGATTCCAGGTGGTTTCTTCCGACGTGAAGGACGTCCTAGCGAAAAGGAAGTCTTGACATCTCGTCTGATTGATCGCCCGTTGCGCCCGCTGTTCCCGGAAGGTTTTTATAATGAAGTGCAAATCGTTGCTACGGTGATATCTTCCGATAACCAGATTGACTCTGATATTCCTGCTTTGATTGGTGCCTCTGCCGCTTTGGCGTTGTCCGGCATTCCGTTTGATGGCCCTATAGGCGCGGCGCGCGTCGGCTATCTAAATAGTGAATATGTACTCAACCCGACCGCAGAGGAACTTACTCTCTCCAAGATGAATCTGGTAGTCGCTGGTACGGAACAGGCGGTTTTGATGGTGGAGTCAGAAGCACAAGAGTTGTCTGAAGAAGTCATGCTGGGCGCGGTGATGTTTGGCCATCAGCAGATGCAAGCGGTGATTCAGGCGATCATCGAAATGGCGGATGTAGTCGGTGCACCGGATTGGGAGTGGACTGCACCTGTGCATGATGTTGTGTTGAGCTCTAAAATCGCCGAACTGGCGGAAAGTGACTTGCAGCAAGCTTATGCTGTTCGCGAAAAACAGGCGCGCACCAATCAAGTGGACGCGATTCGCGCTCGTGTTCTGGACACCGTGTACGCTTCTGAAAGTGGTTCGGTGCCAAAAAATCATCTTAATGATCTGTTTCAAGCACTTGAATCCAAGATTGTACGCGGCCAGATACTAAGCGGCGAACCTCGGATCGACGGACGTGACACACGTACCGTACGTCCGATTGCCATACGTACTGGCGTATTACCACGCACGCATGGTTCAGCCCTGTTTACCCGTGGTGAAACTCAGGCACTGGTAGTGGCCACTCTAGGTACTGCGCGCGATGCGCAAAAAATTGATGCTTTGCAAGGTGAATATCTGGATCGCTTCATGCTTCACTACAATTTCCCCCCATATTCTACCGGTGAGACAGGTCGCGTTGGTACACCAAAGCGACGCGAAATTGGTCATGGTCGTTTAGCTAAGCGTGCCCTAGTCGCATCGTTGCCGAGTGAGGAGGAGTTTGGCTATTCAATACGCGTGGTTTCTGAAATCACCGAGTCGAATGGATCCAGTTCAATGGCCTCAGTATGTGGTGGTTGCTTGGCAATGATGGATGCCGGTGTGCCAGTCAAGTCTCATGTGGCAGGTATCGCTATGGGTTTGATTAAAGAAGGTAATCGTTTTGCGGTACTGACCGACATTCTTGGTGATGAAGACCATCTGGGTGACATGGATTTTAAGGTTGCAGGGTCAGAGCAGGGTATTACTGCACTACAAATGGACATCAAGATCAACGGGATAACGAGTGAAATTATGCAAGTTGCCTTGAATCAAGCACGCGAAGGACGCTTGCATATTTTGGGTATCATGAAGCAAGCCATGCCTACGGTACGTGAAGAGGTTTCGGCGCATGCACCACGCATGATTAAAATTAAGATCAACCCTGAGAAAATCCGTGATGTGATTGGCAAGGGTGGCGCTGTGATACGCGCGCTAACTGAGGAAACTGGTACCACTATTGATATTGACGATGAAGGCAATGTAACTATTGCCAGTATTAGTGGTGAAGGTGGAATGTTGGCAAAGAAACGTATTGAAGATATTGTAGCGGAAGTTGAGGTAGGAAAAGTTTATGAAGGCCCAGTTGTCAAGCTGTTGGATTTTGGCGCTATCGTGAATATCATGCCTGGGAAGGATGGTTTGCTTCACATCTCGCAAATTTCAAACGAGCGCGTTAACGTTGTGTCGGATATTCTGAAAGAAGGTCAGATTGTAAAAGTCAAGGTGCTGGAGGCCGATGAGAAAGGTCGCTTGCGCTTAAGTATGAAGGCTCTTATTGTGGTAGAACCTGAAGCGCCTGTTGCAGAGTAAAGGTTGAAAATATGGTGCAATAAAAAGGCCCCTTGATATGGGGCTTTTTTATTTAGAAAATAAAAATGCATTGTAAATGCACATTGCGAATGGAATGAATAAACCGATTACCTGCGATATTTTTTGCGCCGTGATAGACAACTTCGGTGATATTGGCGTGTGCTGGCGGCTGGCTAAACAACTGACGCACGAGCATGGGATGACAGTGCGACTATGGGTGGACGATTTGCTAAGCTTTCGCAGGTTGCACTCGGCAATCTGTCCAGATATGCCAATACAACATTGTTTTGGCGTGGAAATCAGGCACTGGAGTTCAACTTTTTTGGAGCTCCCCTTTCCAAAGATAGAGCCGGCGCAACTTGTTATTGAAGCGTTCGCATGTGAACTCCCCGAGCGCTACGTGGCAGGGATGGTGGTGCAAGAATGCAAATCGATTTGGATTAACCTGGAATACCTCAGTGCGGAGGAATGGGTAGCTGGATGTCATTGCCTACCTTCACCCCATCCTTCTTTACCCCTTACTAAATATTTCTTTTTCCCAGGGTTCACCCCGCAAACTGGTGGGTTGATGCAGGAGCGAGATCTCATTGCACGACGCGATGCATTTCAGAGCAAACTGCATTCGCAGGCCGCATTTTGGCAAGCACTTGGCTTGCAATTACCTAAACCAGACGAAGTGCGCGTGTCGTTATTTTGCTACGAAAACATCGCGCTGCCGGAATTATTTTCTACTTGGGAAAAGTCCAATATCCCTGTGTTGTGTTTAGTATCAGAAGGCTGTCCGTTGTCCCAAGTTGCGTCCTTTTTTGGGCGCAAAAACGTTGTGGCGGGAGACACATTACAGTACGGTAATTTGAAAGTCCGAGTATTGCCGTTTATCGAGCAGGAGCGTTACGACGAACTATTGTGGGCTTGCGATATCAACTTTGTGCGAGGAGAAGATTCATGTGTACGCGCGCAATGGGCGGGCAAACCATTTGTTTGGCATATCTATCCGCAACAGGATAATGCACATATCAAGAAGCTGAGCGCTTTCATGGAGTTGTACTGTGCCGGACTGCAGTCAGACGGTGCACAAGCATTAAATAGGTTGTGGGAAGGATGGAACATTGGAAAAAATGGGTACCAAGCAGCTTCGACAAACTCAAACAATGCTTGGAACGAATACTTGGTACACATAGCATTATTGCGGAGGCATGCGCGCGAATGGTCGCAATATTTATCCGGCAATAGCCTCGTTTTGAATTTGCTGAATTTTGTTCAAAAAATTGATAGAATGCGCAGCTTAGAATGTAAATCAGATTTAAGGTAAGCAGACATGAAAATAGCACAAGAACTGAGAGTAGGTAATGTCGTCATGGTCGGCAGCGACCCCATGGTGGTGTTAAAGGCTGAATATACCCGCTCTGGTCGTAATGGTTCGGTAGTCAAAATGAAATTCAAGAACTTGTTGACAGACTCACCAAGCGAGACAATTTACAGAGCGGACGACAAATTTGAAATAGTTTTGCTTGATCGAAAGGATGCCACATATTCCTATTTTGCCGATCCTATGTATGTGTTTATGGATGCTGATTACAATCAATATGAGGTAGAAAAAGAAAATTTGGGAGAATCACTCAACTACCTCGAAGACGGTATGGCCTGCGAGATGGTTTTTTATAACGAAAAAGCTATTTCGGTTGATCTGCCAAATACTGTCGTACGCGAAATTATCTACACCGAACCAGCAGCGCGTGGCGATACCTCCGGGAAAGTAATGAAGCCTGCCAAAATTGGTTCTGGCACAGAATTACAGGTGGCCGCATTTTGCGAAATCGGTGATAAAATCGAAATTGATACACGTACTGGAGAATTTAAGCGCCGTGTTAATGCTTGATTATTCTAAGATAAACTAAAATAGCTGCCAAAAGCCAGTCAATATCTCAAGCCCAATGAGATGCTTAAATAACTGGACGAATAATCGTCATGGATATGCGGCAATGAGCCGCCGTTGCGCTCAAGAAGGTTAGGCAGTGCTGTATATTCCTGTAAAACTCAGAGATGTGCTTGAGAAAATTGCAGGACTCGTAAGCATATGGGGTATGAATGACCATAATGGTTATTTCATTAACGCACGTATCCTTCGCGTTCTAGTTTGAGCAAGATTTGTTGTACCGCTTCTTCCACGCTAATATTTGTGGTGTCAATTACTAGTTCTGGTTTTTCAGGTGTTTCATAGGGGTCACTGATGCCGGTGAATTCCTTGACAATGCCAGCACGAGCTTTAGCGTAAAGTCCTTTTCGATCGCGACCTTCGCAGACTTGCAACGGCGTCGCCACGTGAATTTCAAAAAAACCGCCCAATGGTTCGATCATGATCCGTACGTCTCGGCGTGTGAGATGATAGGGTGCAATCGGTGCGCAAATGGCAATGCCGTGGTTCTTGGTTATTTCGGAAGCTACGAAACCGATTCTCCGTACGTTGAGATCGCGATGCTCACGCGAGAAGCCCAGTTCGCTGGAAAGATGTTTGCGCATGATATCGCCATCCAGCAAAGTAACTTGCCTGCCACCCATTTCCAGCAGCTTGGTCATAAGCACTTTGGCCAAGGTTGATTTTCCAGCACCAGACAAGCCTGTAAAAAATATCGTAAGACCCTGTTTGTCTCGGGCCGGATAGGCTATACGTAATTCATTCAGCACTTCCGGAAAAGAAAACCACTCAGGAACTGGTAGCCCTTCCGTTAGGCGACGTTTTAATTCCGTATCGGTCAAACTAGCGCTATGTGCTCCTTCAGGCACTTCTTCAAGAGGTAGATATTGCGCGCGTTCTTCTACGTAAACCATGCGGGGAAATGGGATCAATTCTATGCCTACGGCGTTGCGCTTTGCTGCATTGATGGGCAAACAGTATTCCTGAAACAAATCCATGCCGCGTCGTGTACCCTCATTTTCCGTATACTCGCCGCCAACAATTAAATGAGAACAGCCATAATTACGTTGCACAATAGCTTTCCAAAATACTTCTCGTAAGCCGGATCCTCGGGGATATAGAGGAAGTAAGGAGATGGCCGTGGTTGTGGAAGAAAAACGCGGCATGATGGCCTGATAGCAGCGAATCAGGGTGAAGTAATCGAGCTGATCAGATGCTGCGTTACCAATGACAGGATGGATTAACAAATTGGCTTCATAGGCCATGGCAGAACGCAATGTTAATTCATATTGAGCACGATGCAATGGTTGATGTGCCTGAAAAGCAATGATACGGCGCCAGCCGCGCCGCGCAAAAGATTTGCGCAATTCTTCTGGCGTAAGATGGAGAGTCGGGTAGTCGTGGCGTAAGGGCAAGGATAGCCCCTCAAGAAGCCCGGAAACAGCATATGGGCCTTTTTGCTGCAAAAGATGGGCGACACCAGGGTGAGCGGGATCATCGGAATTGAATAGAACTTGTGCTTCTACTGTTCTGTCGGGCTGCCAAAGTTCTTTCACTGTGATCACGGCCAGCATAAAGCCTTCCGGATCGCGCAACGCAAGACGGCTTCCGGGGCCCAGTTTTTTGGCTACTGAATCTGGAATATCCAGAGTAATGGGCATAGGCCAAAACGTGCCATCAGCGAGGCACATGTCATTCAGAACGCTGTTATAGTCAGCCTGGTTCATGAATCCGCGTAAGGGAGAGAATCCCCCGTTAAGTAGCAGCTCCAAGTCTGATAATTGTCGCTGGTTAAGATCCATAGATGGAAAGTCTATCGCTTCGCGGCACAGGATTTCTGCACGTGTTTGGTCGATATTAAGATTGACCAAGTCGCCACCATAGGGAGTGATTAATTTATCTATTAAGTTAGGCATGGTGATTGAATGTTGTGTTGAATATTTGATTGAACCGGCCAAATTGATCTTCATGCATACAATTAATGCCGGCCGCCCCTTTTCTTCCCCCGCCCGTTTCAAATTGCTCGCACACTTTATCGGCCCCGCTTTTTGTAGCCAATGGCGCGCGCACGCTCACTACGAATCCTCCATTAGTGCGTTTAGTCAAAATAGCATGGGCTTTTAAAGGGAATGCAGTGGCCAGGAAATTCCCGAATACGCCAGAAATACGTCGACTCCATGGTGCATCAGGAAGAACGTAAATCGCCCCGGCGGTACTTTCCACTTCTGGTTTTAGTTTTTGGGCGAGTGCAATATCTGCAATATAGCCATTTTTCAAAGTTTCAAAGGCTGGTTCTTCATGGATAAAGGTAAATGGGTCACGATGGTGGTGTATGACTTGATAAAGTTCAGCTGGATGAAAATATAAATCTTGTAATGATTCTCCATAAGCATTGTAGTTGATGCATTCCCCCAACTCTTTCAGCGCATCTAGCTGGGTAGAGGTAAGTTGCAGAGTTTTTGATGTGTGAATAGCACTTTCATGCATGTTGTCCCCAAATGCGGCGACTACTGCCCAGATTAAAAACTGTCCGTTAAGGTGCTTGTTAACCAGCAAACTTGTGCAGATGTTAGGGTAAGTGTCGATAAAAGTGGTTAGTTGAGGATGAACGGGAATGTCGCCAGGGGTATGATGATCAAAATATTGCACTTGCGCTCCGCGATCCAATGCTTGCAATAGCGCCTCCCTATTTTTGCTCATGGCAATGTCCAAAACGGTAATTTGGTCACCGACTTCAGCCTGTACCTTTGCCATCAATGAAATGTCTCGTTTTACGCCCGTGACGAGAACACTTTTAGCCGGATGAGCGAGACGCAGTTGATGCAAGGCACAAATACCATCCGCATCGCCGTTAAATATATCGTAAATTGTCACATTGCTCGCTATCATTAATGTTTTATCTATCAGATAAATAGAGATTGTATGGGTTAGCGATTACCGCCCAGTATAGAAATACCGTGTTATTGATCCCGCGAATTTATGGGAAGCTTGGGTTAAGTGGAAGTTAACTTATTCTGCACTAAAAGGGGTTTTGAAAGTGCTGGATTTTTCGAGAAATACCCTTTTATGCCACTGAGAATGGCGCGCGCCATTTTTTCTTGATAATCTTTGTCGTTCAGGCGAAGCTCTTCGCTGGGATTGCTGATGAAAGCGGTTTCAATCAATATTGAAGGAATGTCCGGCGATTTCAGCACGGCGAAACCAGCTTGCTGAACAGAATTACCATGTAGTGTATTGATGCTGCCCATCTCCCCCAGAACATGCTTGGCCAGCTTCATGCTGTCGTTGATGGTGGCTGTTTGCGAAAGATCAAGCAATGTGCGCGCGAGATAGGGGTCTTTTACCGCGAGATTCACGCCGCCAATTAAATCAGCCTCATTTTCTTTTTTTGCTAACCAGCGCGCACTGGCGCTAGTAGCACCGCGTTCGGACAGGGCGAACACTGAGGAGCCGCGCGCATGTGGTTTAATGAAAGCATCGGCATGGATAGAGATAAATAAATCGGCGCGCACTTGGCGAGCTTTCTGCACACGTCCGTTCAGTGAAATGAAATAATCGCCGTCGCGAATTAATACGCCATGCATGTCCGTGGTCTCATCCATTAGTTCCTTTAGTTTGCGTGCGATCGCCAGCGTGACGTTTTTTTCGTATGTGTCATTGTATCCTTTCGCGCCCGAGTCTTCGCCACCATGGCCGGCATCGATAGCAATGATGAGCGTACGTGCTTTCACCTCAGGTTGACGATTCGATGTGGATTTGTTTGATTTAGTTTGTTGGCGTAACTCATTTATGGTAGCTGGGGCAGGTTTCGGCGTGCGAATTATTGACTTCTCTTGCAATAGTGCCATTATCGGATCAAAGGGAATGGCGGGGTAGATATCAAGAACCATGCGATGGCTGTATTTTGCCACCGGTGTAAGGTTGAATAATTGCGGCTTAACTTGGGATTTAAGGTCAAACACCAAGCGCGTTATGCCGGGTTTGAAGCTGGCGACGCGTATGCTCTTTATGTAAGGATCGTCGCTGTGAACGTTACTGGCGAGCTCATTTAGAATGCCATTTATTTCGACATCTTTTAGATCAATTACCAGTCGATCGGGGTTACTAAGGGTAAATTGTTCATAGCGAATCGGTTTGACTGATTCCAGCGTTACGCGAGTGTATTCAGGTGCTGGCCAAATGCGGGCGGCACTGATGGTGATCGCTGCCTGCGCGTGTGGGAGCCACAGCAAAAGGCAAAATACAACTAACTTTGCAGTGCTTCTAAGCATTCCCTACCAGTCTGTGAAATTGCACGAACTTCAATATTGCGACCATTACACATTGTTTCAGGAGATAAAATTTCGAGTGTAATTTCCACATCTGCCTGTGGCAGAAGGCCTTGCGCTTTTTCTGGCCACTCCACTAGGCATACATTCCGCCCGTCAAACTCATCGCGGAAGCCAGCGTCATCCCATTCATCCGCGTCGTGGAAGCGGTAGAGATCAAAGTGACACAAGTGTAACCCACCCGCTTGATACAGCTCAAGCAAAGTATAAGTCGGGCTTTTTACCCGTCCAATATAGCCCATCGCATGCAGCAATGCACGAACAAAAGTAGTTTTGCCAACGCCTAAGTCGCCGTGCAGATAAATAACCATGCCAGGCTTAATTCCCGGTGCGAGTCGAGCTGCAAAAGCAATGGTAGCGACTTCATCGGCCAGCAGCAGGTTTATTCGGCTATCATTCTGATTATGCAAATCGAGACACCTCAAATTGTGGATTACACTGCACTGGCCACCAAAATAAAAGAATGGGCTAGGGAACTTGGATTTCAGGCAGTCGGTATCGCTGATATCAACCTTCATGATGCAGAGGAGCGCTTGCTGGAATGGCTCGCGCTAGGCTTTCATGGCGAGATGGATTATATGGCAAAACATGGCGTTAAACGCAGCCGTCCGGCGGAATTAATTCCGGGAACACTGCGCGTCATCTCTGTTCGTATGGACTATTATCCACCCAGTGTGAAAGACACTTGGGAAGTAATGGAGGATGGCAGCCGCGCTTTCATTTCACGCTATGCCTTGGGACGCGATTACCACAAAGTTTTGCGTAACCGACTGGAAAAACTGGCTGAGAGAATTCGCACTGAGGGAGGCAGTTTCAGCTATCGCGTATTCACCGACAGCGCGCCAGTAATGGAAGTAGAGCTGGCATATAAAGCTCGACTGGGCTGGCGTGGCAAACACACGTTGCTGTTGTCGCGCGACCATGGTTCGTGGTTTTTTCTGGGCGAGCTCTACACCGATCTGCCGCTTCCCATTGATGAGCCGGAATCGGATCATTGCGGCACCTGTATGGCGTGTATTCAAGTGTGTCCGACGCAGGCCATCATCGCGCCCTATAAGCTGGATGCACGACGCTGCATTTCCTACCTTACCATCGAACTTAAAAGTAGTATTCCGGTAGCGTTACGCCCGCTTATCGGCAATCGCATCTATGGCTGCGACGATTGTCAAATGGTGTGTCCATGGAATCGTTTTGCGCACAAAAGCCTCGAACCCGATTTCGCTGCAAGGCACGGGTTGGATGATGTCGCATTAACCGAATTATTTGGATGGAACGAGGAAACGTTCAACCAGAAATTTTCTGGTAGTGCTATTTACCGCATCGGCCATGAGCAATGGTTGCGCAACATCGCTGTGGCGCTAGGTAATGCGCCCAACAGCATTGAAGTGCTGGCCGCGCTGCAAGCTCGTGCTCAAGATGCGTCTCCGTTAGTGCGCGAGCATGTGGCGTGGGCACTTGAACGGCATGAAGGTCGACCATTTTCTAACTCAAATAATCCATTAGAAATAATCACATCTCATACCTGTCCAACCGATTCAGGCATGGATTGATAGCGTATCAAGCTCAATAATCCTCTAACCATTGACGTTTCGGGCAAGACAATACCTTTAACCCCCGAAACTGTCGGCAAGGTGATATCCTTATAGAAAATAAGGTAAATCAATGGGGATTGCCGCATGACGACTAGCAAGGAAACGAAGAAAACCAAGTTTAAGTCAAAATCTCCTGCGATTTCGGCCGGCCCCGTTGCTTCGGCAGAAAATGTTCCGAACGCGCCGTTTCCGATTGTCGGCATGGGTGCATCCGCTGGCGGTCTGGAAGCTTTCGAGCAATTCTTCCGCAGTATGCCGCCCGACAATGGCATGGCCTTCGTGCTGGTGTCACATCTCGACCCAAACCACTCCAGCATGCTCAACGAAATCTTGCAGCGCACCACAGCCATGCCGGTGATCGAGGTACAAGACCAGATGGTCGTGGCACCCAACAACGTCTATGTCATTCCGCCCAACCGCGATATGCTCATCTTTCACGGTGTGCTGCAACTGAGCGTACCGGCGCAACCGCGCGGACTACGTATGCCGATTGACGCCTTCCTGCGTTCCCTGGCCGATGACCAAGGTGAAAATTCCATTGGAATAATCCTGTCCGGCACCGCCACTGACGGGACACTGGGCCTGCGCGCTATCCTCGGCGCAGGCGGCGTTTCATTGGTGCAGGAACCGGCCACGGCGAAATATGACGGAATGCCGACCAGCGCCATTCAGGCAGGCTATGCTACCCATGTTTTGCCGGTGGAAGAAATGCCGCAAATACTGCTGGCCAGCATGCACACCTTGCACACCTTGGCCGTCCGCGAGGAAACGCTTTCCACCCCGATTACGGTGAGCGGCATGAATCGCATATTGATGCTGTTGCGTTCAGGCACCGGCCATGATTTCTCATACTACAAAAAGAGCACGGTCGGCCGCCGCATCGAGCGACGTATGTTGCAGCACGACATCAAGGACACGGAAACTTATGCCCGCTATCTTAAGGAGAATCCTGCTGAGGTGAAATTGCTGTTCAAGGAATTGCTGATCAATGTCACCAGCTTTTTCCGCGATGCCGAGGCCTTCGTCACACTGAAGCGGGACATCCTGCCTTTGTTGTTCGAAGGCAAGCCGGAAGATTACGTGTTGCGCGTCTGGGTGGCAGGCTGCGCGACAGGAGAGGAGACCTACTCCATCGCCATGTTGCTGCGCGAGTTTATGGATGAGACTCGGCAGGAATTAAAAATCCAGATTTACAGCACTGACCTCAGCGATGACGTTATTGCCATGGCGCGTGTTGGCATCTATCCGCCTAATATCGCTCAGGATATTGATCCGGAGCGGCTGCGCCGCTTCTTCGTCAAGGAAGAAACGGCCTACCGCATAAAGAAGGACATCCGCGAGATGGTGGTATTTTCCACCCAGAACGTCATCAAGGATCCGCCCTTTACCAGGCTCGATCTACTCAGTTGCCGTAACGTCATGATCTACTTAGAGCCAGAACTGCAAAACCGCCTCATTCCGGCTTTTCATTATGCCCTCAAGTCGGGTGGCGTGCTTTTCCTTTCGCCCTCGGAGAGCATCGGCAACCACACCGAACTGTTCGCGCAGCTCAACCGCAAGTGGAAATTCTTCCGCGCCATCGGTCCCACTCTCTCCTCCGCCATCTCCACCCGTGCAATACTATCCGACAGGCTATCATGGACCGGTAATCCCAACACACAGTCGTCAGCTGAAATGACAAAAATATCCAAGGTAATCGATTACGCCGAACTGACTAAGCGGGTATTGCTCCAGTCTTTCGCTCCAGCTGCAGTAGTGACCGATCTGCAGGGCAATATTGTTTTCGTGCATGGCGACACCGGTAAATACTTGCGCCCGGCGCCCGGCCAGGCAACGCTCAACGTGGTGGACATGGCGCGTGATGGCCTGAAACAGGAATTGCGCGCTATTTTGAATAGTGCCAGCCAAGGTGAGTCGTCCGTGAGCCGGGAAGTGCCGGTCAAGAGCAACGACGACTACCACACCGTAAGAATCTGCCTGCACCCTATGGGCGACCCGAATGCCAGCAGAGAATTGCTGCTTATAAGCTTCCAGGATGTGGTGCATCCAGCACCCGGCAAACTAAGGCGCAGTAAGGGCGTAGCCCCAAGGCATGGCGAACTGCGGCGCGTCGAAGAGCTGGAGCAAGAGCTCGTTTATGCCAAGGAGAACCTGCAAGCCACCATTGAGGCACAACAGGCCTCCAATGAAGAATTAAAATCAACCAATGAAGAACTCCAATCCACCAATGAGGAGCTCCAATCCACCAATGAAGAATTGGAAACCTCCAAAGAGGAGTTGCAATCTGTCAATGAAGAACTGATTACCGTTAATGCCGAATTGCAATCCAAAATCGAGCAGCTCTTCGGGGTGCAGAGCGACATGAAAAATTTGATCGACAACATCAACGACGGCACCATCTTTCTCGACAAGCACCTTAAGATAAAACGTTTCACTCGTGAAGCAGTAAAAATCTACCGTTTGGTCGCAACGGACTTGGGTCGGTCATTGTGCGACATCAAATCGAACATCCCGGATGAAAATCTGATTGTTGAAGCCCAAGTAGTGTTGGATTCTCTGACGCCGCAGGAGCATGATGTGCATACCTCTGGCGGTGTGTGGTACACGGTGCGTATCAAGCCCTATCGGACACTTGAGAATATTATCGATGGTGTGGTGCTGACTTTCACCGACATTAGCAAGCGCATCGCTGCAGAGGCGGCGGAAAAGTTAGCGTTAAAGCTGGCCGAGGATATTGTTGATACGGTGCGCGAGCCATTGATCGTATTGGATGAAAAACTGAAAGTCATATCCGCCAGCCGATCATTCTATCGCGACTTCCAAACTACACCAGAAGATACCGTGGGCCGCCTGATCTTCAGATTAGGCAACAAACAGTGGGATATCCCGAAATTGCGCGATCTACTGGAAAACATCCTGTCGCACAACCAGAGTTTTGAAGGCTATGAGGTTGAACATGACTTCCCCATCATTGGCCATCGCCGCCTGCTACTAAACGCCCGCCGTATTGTCGGCAATACCGGCGATACCAAGATGATCCTGCTGGCGATGGAAAATAGGTTATAGGTGCATTCTGTGCTTATCCAGTTAGCGCCCAGTCATAGGGGTGTAATGCATATAAGTAATGGAATGTAACCTTGCCAATTCAATTGCCGTGAAGCAGTCGCTGCGTTACGTGCAGCACTCCGCACTTTGCGATTTATTGAATTTATTCAAGATGAAATTTGTTGATTGGGAATTAAAGTTGCACCGATTACAACTTTAATTCCATCGCTCATAGAGACAGCACAAATGTCACCAACTTCTCGATATGTTCATCCGATACCCGAGGGGAGTATGGGGGCATTGGGATTCCACCGGTTTCCTTCGTCCAGTTGCCCTTGCCGCCTGTTTTGACTTTTGCAATAAGACGAGCCTTGGCATCAGGATCTCCTTTGTAGCGGTTGCTTACGTCTTGCCATGCGGGGCCAACTAGCTTGGCTTCGATCTTGTGACAGACTAGACAGCCATTTTGTCTAGCTAAATTCAGTCCCGCCTCTCGATTCAGCGCTCCGCCCTCTACGGCGTTATTCACTGTAAGTGGCATTTCGGTCTTCGCCGGAGAGGAGGGTTTGGAGGCAGCAGATTCTAGCCCTGCCTTTTCCAGCACCTTTTCCTTTGCCGGTGTGAGCACTGGTTGACCGGTAATGACTGGAGAGTTTTGTTTTAAGCTGGGTGCTTTTTTATGGCTAACCAATTCGTCCTTTATGCCGTCATTCGTCTTTGGTAGTTTGTCTGTTTTTTCAGGCGGTGTTGGAGTAACGACCGTCGACGCTGGCAATGTCATTTCCGATACCTTGTCTTTCGTGGGGGAAACCATTGACGGACCGGTGATAACGGGTGTGTTGTGCTCAACTAAAGGTGGCGATACTGGGGCAGCAGTGGGTTCTTTTTCGCTCTTATTTCCGCAAGCCGATAACATCAATACGGCAATGGCAATAACAAATCTTGACTGTTTCATATTCACCTCATTTTGTTGGTGTATTCATCCCTTGTCTTCAGAAGCGGTGTTCGATAGCAGCTATTAGATGGCAAGGTTAACGCTGTGAATATAAGCACAATTGATATGAATTAGCAATAATTTCTGCCAATTGCTGCATCCTTGTGATAATTAGTTGGCACCAATTCGGCAATGGGGGTTTTGTTGTTCGCGGTGTGAATCGAACGTAATTGGTGCAGGCAATCAGCCGCATCGCTCCAGATTTTCTTGCGGACGTACCCATTTTACGGTTTTGCCAAAAAGGGATATGCCGACGTAACCCCGAATTTCGAGCGTGCCGTCGTTCTCCAGGCTGACGGTGCCGTTGAAGGTGCGGCCGTCGCTCGGATTGTAGATTTTGCCCGCGCTCCAGGTTTTGCCATTCTCGCGCCGAAAGCCATTCAGAATCGTCAACCCGCACAGTGGGCGGTCGCGCTGTGCAACGTCAGGATTATTCGGGTCTCGCTTGGGCTGGCCGCTGGCCGACAGCTTCTTCTTCAGCCAATAGATGCGCCCGCAAAGCAGGCCATTGCAATCCTCGATCCAGACGGCCACCGATCGTTTGTTACCTTCGACCCACGGACCGCGAATATCGCCGCTGGTGATAAGCTCTGGCGCGCCGACGGCGGGCGCTGCCAGCACCAATGCCAGCAGCAGCGATATCAGCGCACGAGAAAGTGAGCGAAGAACGTCCCGCTTGGGGTCGGCTTTCCGGGTCAACGCCGCGCGTGCTCGCGATTCCATGCAGCCAGGTTTTTAAGCGGTTGCTTGACGTAGGTGCTAGCCTGAATTAAACGTACGATCAGGCGATTGACCAGCGTGCCGACGCGATCCATCGGCCGGTCGATGTCTATGAACAGCACGGCGCGGGTCTCGTCGGTATCGTTGCGCACCTCGTGCTCGTAGGTATCGTCAAATAGCACGACTTCGCCTTCTTTCCAATTCAGGATCTGGTCGTCTACTCGAATCCAGACGTTCCGCCAATCTTTGGGTACTTTCAGTCCGAGATGCGCGCGCACCACCGCGCGTGTGGGGCCCTTGTGCGGCTCGATGTGATAGCGTGGCGCCAGGATTGAGAACATGGCAGTCCGCATACCCGGCAACGAATCGAGCACAGCGGCCGTGCGCGGACATAGTGCACAGTTGTCGTCCACGCGCCGGCCATAGATATAAAAAGCAAAAGTCTTCCAGTTGTTGCCCTTGGAGATGCGCTTTTGGTCTGGAGACAACTGATGAAAAGTGGGAATATCCTCAGGGTGTTCAAGCAAGGCGTCGAGCTCGGCGCGAATATCGCGCCATGCGCCTTCGACTTCTGTCACCCAGGCAAACTCGGTGTTGGCGATCACTGGCGTCGTGCTAACCAGTGAATGGCGCGCCTGAAAGCGTCCCAGCCAGCGCAACAGATGTTTGCCGCACTTGACAACCGGGCGACGCCACCAAGGCGCTGGATCCGGAGTTGTGGTGGCGGTGGTCGTATTCATTGGAATTCCCGATAAAAGGTAGGTGACGACCTTTTATTCTCTCCGTAAATTGACCGTGGATCAAGGCGAGTCCATGATAGAGCGCGACCTACTGTTGACATTAAAAGCTGAAAAATATCCGCTTGATTGTCCTGCTGGAGCATGTAGCCTGAATTAAGCATAAAAATGGAAAATAACAAAGTAACAATTTGATGCGATACGGTTTTTTAAAAAAGTTTTGTCAAAAATGACTGTTCCAGTTCACATACCTGCTAATTCTACCCCAGAACAACTCCGATTTCCTCCTGCTGCTGGCTGCAAATCCGCGCTGACTTCACGGACGGGGAGATATACGCTGGCTTAGGTGCATTACGACTTTCCGCCGTTTATCGCCTTTCGGAATTGGTCAAAATTTCAGGCAAGCTGCTTTTAAAAAAAGAGGGGTTTTCTGTCAGGCACTATATAATCACTGGTTGGCAGAAGAGCTGGTCAGGCGGCCAAAACTGATATCCCCAGGATATTTATGAAAAATCCCTTTACTTTTGATATCTACATGGAGAGACCGCAAGCATCATTTTTGCCAGTCGTCTCAAGTTTTCAATGACCGTAAATCCTTCCCCGAGCGAGACCACTCCGCTGCGTATCATGCCGGTTTCCGGAAAGGCGGATTTAGACCAGTTCATCCGAATTCCCAATATTATTCTTGGATCCGACCCTGCATGGATCTCGCCTCTGCTGATTGAGCGCCGCATGCATCTCTCAGCCAAGCGCAATCCATATTTCCAGCACGCTCGATGGCAGGCGTGGATCGCCTGGCGCGGCGAGCGGCCAGTGGGACGGATCAGCGCCCAGATTGACGTGTTGCATCTGAAGCAGCATGGCGACGCGACCGGCTTCTTTGGGATGCTGGATGCCGAGGATCAGGAAGAAACCTTCGCGGCACTGCTCAGGACCGCTGAACAATGGCTGCGTGATCAAGGCATGCGCCGCGTGCGCGGGCCTTTCAATCTCTCAATCAATGAGGAAATGGGTCTGTTGGTTGACGGTTTCGACACACCTCCGGCATTCATGATGGGGCATGCACTACCCTATTACGGGGGGCGCATCGAACAATGTGGATACCTCAAGGAAAAAGACACGTTGGCGTACATGATCGCTCCGAATTTCGAAGCGCCTGCCGTTATGCGGCGGCTGGTCGCCGCGTCCTCGCATCGCGTGCGGGTACGCCCGCTTGATCGAAAACGCTTCGATGACGAAATTTCCCTGTTGCGCGATATATTCAACGATGCCTGGGCGGGAAACTGGGGTTTTGTGCCTATCACCGCCGCCGAATTCCACGATCTTGGCCAAAACCTTCGTTTTCTCATTGCCCCAGAATTGATACAGATTGCCGAAGTCGATGGCGAGGCCGCCGCCTTCATCGTCGCCCTTCCCAACGTTAACGAGGCGATTCGCGGGCTTGGCGGCAAACTGCTCCCGACCGGCTGGTTAAAGCTTCTGTGGCGCCTCAAAGTGCACTTCCCCAACACTGCCCGTGTGCCGTTGATGGGCGTCAGGTGCAAATTTCAGCGCACCCGTCTTGGGCCTGGACTGGCATTTCTCGTCATTGACGCGGTGCGGGCGCAGTTGCACAGTCGCGGTGCCAAGCAGATTGAGTTGTCCTGGATACTGGAGGACAACGCAGGAATGCGCAACATCATCGAGTCTATCGGCGGCCACGCCTACAAGCGCTACCGCGTTTACGAGCGGCAACTTTGCGAGCATTGAACAGCAGGTGGGTCGTCTTGTGCTTGCCGCCGATCACAATCGGAATGACTAAACCGTGGTCGTGTAGGGGTTCAGTATTCCCAATCCGGACATGAGCCTGACCTGCAGGAGCAAATTGAGGGTGCCTGGGGAAGGCTGGCTCTTCTGGAAAACCGCAGTTCCTGCTATATTGTCGCGATTTACAATTACCTTTCTCCAGAATTTAGTGCGTACAAGGGCCGGAAAAATCAGTCTTCTTTATGCCTACCAACAATCCCGTGAAAACAAACTCTGACCACATCAGTCCGTTTTCAGGCACCTTTGTCTCAAGATTAAGGCATCGGTGGTCGAAACGCTGGATCGTGATCGTCTCGATTTTTAGTCTGGCAGTGGGGGGGGGCGCAATCTGGTATGTCAGTTCCCATCGGGGTGACTCTCAGAAGACGGCCAATCATCGAGACGCGGGAAAACCGGGAAGCAGCAGCAATTCCTTGCCTCCCGCGACGCCAGTCGTGGTCGCTCCCGTGCGCCAAGGTGACCTCGATATTTATCTGTTTGCGATCGGTACCGTCACGCCGCTAAACGTTGCCGTGGTTCGCCCGCGCGTGGATGGCCAGATTACGAGTATTGCATTCAAGGAGGGCCAGCTAGTCCAAAAGGGCGATCTGTTGGCCCAAATCGACCCCCGCCCATTCAAGATGCAGCTCACGCTCGCCGCTGGGCAATTGGCACGCGATCAAGCTCTGCTCGGAAACGCGCGGGCCGATCTCAAACGCTATCGCGCGCTGCTTGCGCTGGATTCTATTTCCGACCAATTAGTCGATACGCAGGCGTCACTGGTGCGCCAATACGCGGCCACCGTACAAGCCAGTCAGGGCGGAGTTGATAATGCAAAGCTACAGCTCGCGAATACCCAGGTTATCGCGCCTATCACTGGACGAGTAGGTCTGCGCCGGGTAGGCCCAGGCAACATCATACACACATCAGATACCGATGGTCTCGTGGTGATCACACAGTTGCAGCCAGTCGGCGTTGTGTTCGCGATTCCGGAAGATGCCTTGCCGCAAGTGATAAAGCGGCTGCACACAACTGATGATCGCATTCCAGTTGACGCCTACGACCGCGCCCAGAAAGAAAAGCTGGGCACGGGTCGATTGCTGGCCGCGGACAACCAGATTGACACCACAACCGGCACCATCAAGCTCAAGGCAGAGTTTCCCAATGCGGATGGCGCGCTCTTTGCCAACCAGTTCGTCAACGTGAGGATGCCCGTCGAGGTGCGTCGAAAAGCGACGCTGGTGCCGACGGCGGCGATTCAGCGTGGATCGGCTGGGACGTTCGTTTATGTCGTCAAGGACGACCACACGGTCGCCGTGATTCCAGTGAAAACCGGACCCACGCAAGGTGAAGTTACCGTGATTGACAGTGGTGTGTCCTCAGGCGCAATGGTTGTGATCGGTGGTGCGGATAGGCTTCGCGCAGGAGTTAAGGTTGATATTGTCGCGCACAATTCACGTGCCAACAGTGGTGTCTAAGCGCCTAAACTGCGGCGTCGCTTGGCCATGAACCCTTCGCGTCTGTTCATTCTCCGTCCGGTGGCAACCTCGCTGCTGATGGTCGCTATCTTGCTTGTTGGCCTGTTTGCCTATCGCGTGTTGCCACTGTCGGCGCTGCCCAAGTTTGATTACCCAACCATTCAAGTGGTGACGCTATACCCGGGCGCGAGTCCGGAGGTGGTCACCTCGACCATTACCGCACCGCTTGAACGACAGTTCGGTCGGATGTCGGGTCTGAATCAGATGTCTTCGACAAGCTCGGGCGGGGCTTCGATCATCACGTTGCGGTTCAGCCTTGATCTGGCACTTGATGTCGCCGAGCAAGACGTGCAGGCAGCCATTAACGCAGCCGCCAATTTGCTACCGCCGGATCTGCCCCAGATGCCGATTTACAACAAGGTCAATCCCGCCGATACACCAATCATGACGCTGGCCTTTACCTCACCCACGTTGCCGCTGCCAGAAATTCGGCGCTTGGTTGACACCCGGCTTGCGGCCAATATTTCGCAGTTGTCCGGCGTCGGACTCGTCAGTATCAACGGCGGACAGCGGCCGGCCATCCGCATTCAGGCTAATCCAAAAATTCTGGCCGCTTACGGGCTTTCGCTCGAGGACATGCGCATCGCGATCAGCAATGCCAACTCGAATCAAGCCAAGGGCGGCTTTGACGGACCCACGCAGGCATCCACCATTGATGTCAACGACCAGCTCAAATCAACTGACGAATTCAAGGCCATGATCATCGCCTATCGTAATGGCGCCGCAGTGCGATTGGCTGACGTGGCAAAAGTTTTTGATGGAGCCGAAAACGAGCATCTCGCTGCCTGGGCCAACGAATCGGCGGCGGTGATCATTAACATCCAGCGTCAACCCGGCACAAACGTCATCGAAGTAGTTGATCGCATCAAGAAATTGCTGCCACGGCTGAAGGCTTCGCTGCCTGTCGCGGTCGATGTCACGATTTTGACCGACCGCACCGAAACCATTCGCGCGTCGGTACGTGATGTGCAGCTTGAGCTGCTGCTCGCGGTGGTGCTTGTGGTGATGGTCATTTTTCTGTTTCTGCGAAATGTGGCCGCAACCCTGATTCCTGCTGTGGTGGTGCCGCTGTCGCTCATTGGTACCTTCGCCGTGATGCACTTGGCCGGCTTCTCGATCAACAACCTCACCCTGATGGCGCTCATCGTCGCCACCGGTTTCGTGGTGGACGATGCGATTGTGATGATCGAGAATATCATGCGCTACATCGAGGCTGGTGAGCCACCGCTAAAAGCCGCGATCAAGGGCGCGCGCCAAATTGGTTTCACCATTGTGTCGTTGTCTCTGTCGCTGATTGCAGTGTTGATTCCGCTGTTGTTCATGGGCGACGTGGCGGGTCGCCTGTTTCGGGAATTCGCGATCACCCTGTCGGTGGCTATCCTGATCTCAGCCGTGGTGTCGTTGACGCTGACCCCGATGATGTGCGGGCGGCTGCTGCGTCATATCCCCGCACAACAGCACGGACGCCTGTTTAATACCAGCGGCGCCTGGTTTGATCGCGTGATTGCCCGCTATGGTCGCATGCTGCAGTGGGTGCTCGACCGCCAGGGTCTGACCCTGCTGGTTGCGCTGGGCACGCTGGTGCTGACGGTGCTTTTGTACATCTTCATTCCCAAAGGTTTTTTTCCGATCCAGGACACTGCGGCAATTCAGGGCATTTCGCAGGCGCCGGCAAACATCTCTTTTGGCGCCATGGCGGAGCGCCAGCAGGCACTCAGCCGCGTGATCCTGAGCGACCCGGCGGTTCAAAGCCTGTCATCGTTCATTGGCGTGGATGGCAGCAACCCGACATTAAACAGTGGCCGTTTCCTTATTAACCTCAAACCTTTGTCGCAGCGCGACGACAACGCCAGCAAGGTGATTCGGAGATTGCAGGTTGCGCTCGTCCGGGTTGAAGGGATCAAACTGTACATGCAGCCGATACAGGATCTCACCATCGAAGATCAGGTCAGTCGCACCCAGTATCAGCTTTCGTTGACGGATGCCGATGCCGGAGTGCTGCGCAAATGGGTGCCACGACTGGTCGAGCGGCTGCGTGGCCAACCACTGCTGGCCGACGTGATCAGTGACCAGCAAGAAGGCGGATTGCAGGCGCACGTCGAGATTGACCGCGCCCTCGCGGACAGCTTTGGTATCACGCCAACGGCCGTGGATAACGCGCTATATAACGCGTTCGGCCAACGCCAGGTGGCCACTCTGTTCACCCCGACTCACCAGCAGCGCGTCGTGCTCGAAGTCAAACCCGAGTTCCGCAACGGTGTGGATGCTCTCGACAACCTTTACTTCAGCGCAGCAAATGGCGCGGCAGGAGCGCAAAACCCAAACCAGTCACGGCAAATTCCACTGTCGTCAATTGCGCGGGTAAGCGAGCGCAGCGCACCGCTGATCATCACGCGCATCGACCAGTTCCCAGCGGCCACGATCTCGTTCAATCTCGCACCGGGGGCGTCACTTGGCGAGGCGGTCAAGGTGATCGAGGCCGCGCAGCGAGAGATCGGCTTGCCGGCCAGCGCGCAACTGAAATTCCAAGGATCGGCGCTGGCGTTTCGAGCTTCGCTGGCCAGTCAGTTATGGCTCATCCTGGCCGCGATCCTCACCGTCTATATTGTGCTGGGTGTGCTCTATGAGAGCTACATTCACCCCGTCACGATTCTGTCGAGTTTGCCCTCGGCCGGGGTTGGAGCATTGCTTGCGCTGATGCTGTCTGGTCATGATCTCGACGTAATTTCGGTCATCGGCATCATCCTGCTGATTGGCATCGTCAAGAAAAATGCAATCATGATGATCGACTTCGCGCTCGAGGTTCAGCGCGAGCAGGGCCTGACGCCGCGCGAGGCGATCTTCCAGGCGTGCCTGTTGCGCTTTCGCCCGATCATGATGACGACCATGGCCGCGCTGCTGGGTGCGTTACCGCTGATGATAGGCTGGGGCGTGGGCTCGGACTTGCGCCATCCGCTGGGAATAACTTTGGTCGGGGGACTGATCGTGAGCCAGGTATTGACCCTGTTCACCACACCGGTCATCTATCTTGCATTTGAGCGGCTGGCGCATCCGGCATCAGCGCTGCGATCCTGACATGCGCCCAGTCACAGCGGTCAAAGGTGATCGCGTATGAGGCGACCGGCATGAATCTCTCCGCGCCGTTCGTCAATCGGCCCGTTGCCACCACGCTGCTCACTATTGGCCTGATGCTGGTAGGCGCGCTTGCTTTTCAGCTGCTTCCGGTCTCACCGCTGCCTAGCGTTGATATTCCGACTATCAAGGTTTCGGCATCCTTGCCGGGGGCGAGTCCGGAAACCATGGCAGCGGCAGTGACCTTGCCACTGGAGCGCTCGCTTGGACGTATCTCAGGCATCACTGAAATGACATCAAGTAGCGTGCTCGGTTCAGCGCGCATCGTGCTGCAATTTGATCTTGATCGCGACATCAATGGCGCAGCTCGCGACGTGCAGGCGGCGCTCAATGCAGCCAGCAGTCAGTTGCCACCAGGCATGTCAGCCAATCCAGACTACCGCAAAGTGAACCCAGCTGATGCGCCGGTCATGATCCTGAGTCTGACCTCCAACACTATGACCCAGGGGCAGATATACGACGCAGCCTCAACCATCATCGCCCAGAAACTGTCGCAGCTTGAGGGCGTAGGCGAGGTCGAGATCGGTGGCAGTTCACTGTCGGCGGTGCGAGTCGAACTCAACCCCCAGGCTCTGCATCAATACGGCATTGGATTTGACAACGTGCGCACGGCCATCGCTGCGGCGAACTCGAATCTGCCTCAAGGCGCGCTGGAAGACGGCGAGCGGCACTGGCAGGTTTCCACCAATGGGCAAGCGCGCAGTGCCGCCGATTACCTGCCGGTAATCATGGGATACAGCAACGGTGGTGCATCCGTGAAACTTGCCGACGTAGCCAACGTCGTTAATTCAGTGCAGGATTTACGCAACGCGGGTTCGGCCAACGGCAAGCCTGCGGTGCTGGTGGTCATCAGGCGCGAGCCCAATGCCAACATCATTGAGACCGTTGCCGCGTCACCAGGCTCCTGCCGACGTTGCGGACGTCGGTTCCGGCAGCGATTGACGTCGCGGTGATGATGGAGCGCACCTCCACTGTGCGCGCCTCGCTGCGCGATGCCGCTTACACGTTGGTGCTGGCGGTGATACTGGTAATCCTGGTGGTGTTGCTGTTCCTGCGCAATGGCCGCGCCGCGCTCATTCCCAGCGTTGCGGTACCGGTGTCCATGTTTGGTACTTTCGCAGTGATGTATCTGCTGGACTTCAGCCTCAATAACCTGTCGCTGATGGCGCTCACCATCGCCGTCGGCTTCATCGTTGACGACACCATCGTGGTGCTCGAAAATGTCTCACGCCATATCGAGAACGGCGTCTCTCCCAAGCAAGCCGCGCTGATCGGAGCCAAGGAAGTCGGTTCCACGGTGTTGGCAATGTCCCTGGTGCTCATTGCTGTTTTTATTCCGATGCTGTTCATGGGCGGATACGTTGGACTTTTCGTGCGTGAGTTCGTGGTCACGCTGGTGGTGGCCGTTCTGATCTCGCTGGTGGTTGCACTCACCACCGCGCCGATGATGTGTGCCCGACTGCTTAAATCAACGGAAACCGAACGCCGGCATGGCCGTCTCTACCAATGGAGCGAGCGTGGGTTTGCGGCGCTGCTGCGCAACTATGAGCGCAGTTTGGTGTGGACGCTCGGGCATGCACCGCTCACGATGCTTATCTTGCTGGCCACCATATGTCTGAATGTCTATCTCTACGTCATAATTCCCAAGGGTTTCTTTCCAAATCAGGACACCGGCCAGCTCACCGGACGCATTCAGGGCGACCAGAGTATTTCTTTCCAGTTGATGCAGAAAAAACTGGCCGACTTCATCGACATCGTGCGCGCTGACCGCGCAGTCGAAAACGTCGTGGGCTACACTGGTGGCGCTCAGCGCAACACCGGATCGGTGTTTGTCACGCTTAAGCCGCTATCCGAAAGAAAGGAAAGCGCCGACAAGATTGTGACTCGCTTGCACGCCCGGCTTGCCAACGAGCCGGGCGCCACCCTCATCCTCAGTCCGGTGCAGGACATACGCGTCGGTGGCCGCCAGAGTCGCTCATCGAATCAGTACACAATCCAGGCTGACGACCTCGACGTGCTGCGACTGTGGGAGCCGCGCATTCGCCAGGCGCTGGCGCAACTGCCGGAGTTGCTTGATGTTGACACTGACGACCAGAGTAAGGGACTACAGACTTCGCTCATCGTTGATCGCGACGCGGCAGCGCGCCTGGGCATTAGCCCCAAACAGATCGACACGGTGCTCAATGATGCCTTTGCCCAGCGATCAGTCTCAACCATCTACGTACCATTAAACCAGTACCGCGTGGTGATGGGCGTCGCACCCGAATATGCGCAGTCGCCCGAGGCACTCGATCGCCTTCTGATAAGCGGCTCGGAGGGGAAACAGGTGCCACTGTCGATGCTGGCACACCATGCGCAGACCGAAACTTCGCTCCAAGTTAATCATCATTCCCAGCTCGCCGCCACGACGATTTCGTTCAACTTACCCAAAGGGGTGTCGCTGTCGAAGGCAACGCAGGCGATCGAGCGCACCATGCGCGATATCGGCGTACCCACCTCGGTGCGTGGCGGCTTCCAGGGATCGGCGCGTGCCTTCCGAGAGGTGCTTGACAACCAGCCCATACTCATCCTCGCGGCCTTTCTTACCCTGTATATCGTTCTGGGCGTCCTCTACGAAAGTCTGATACATCCGCTGACCATCCTTTCGACGCTGCCGTCCGCCGGTGTGGGCGCGCTGCTGGCCCTGATGCTATTTCGTACTGACTTCAGCGTCATCGCGATGATCGGCATCTTCATGCTGATCGGCATTGTCATGAAGAATGCCATCATGATGATAGACTTTGCGCTTGATGTTCAACGAAGCTCAGCGGTGGCGCCGCGCGAGGCAATATTCCAGGCATGTCTCTTGCGCTTTCGGCCGATTCTTATGACCTCCCTGGCGGCGCTGCTCGCCTCGATCCCGTTGGCATTGGGCCATGGCGATGGCGCCGAGATGCGCCAGCCGTTGGGCATAGCGATCGGCGGCGGATTAATCATGAGCCAGTTACTGACCCTTTACACTACGCCGGTCGTCTATCTTTATCTCGACCGCTTCAACATCTGGGCGCGCAGCCTGTGGCAACGCCGGTATTCCCGTCCCGCTACATTCTGCTCACCCGTTACTGACCCGATGCTATGACTACCATGAACAGAACCTCGATCCTGCATGCCCTGACTCTTACCTTTTTCGCGACGATCAACACCGCCTGCAAGGTACTCGGGCCGGACTATGTGCGCCCGCCCATGGATGTACCTGCTGCTTACAAGGAAGCTTCTGAATTGACCGCACCGCAAGTGCGTAACGTCTCGACCGACGAACACTGGTGGGCACTCTACAATGACGACCAACTCAACGAACTGATCGTTCAGGTTGAGTCTCGAAATTACTCGCTCCAGGCCATGGAGGCACGGGTGCAGCAGGCTCAAGCGCTCACCGATGCAGCTCGGGCAGCGCAGTTCCCGACACTCGGCTGCTGTACCAACCTGGGCACCAGAGTTGGCGGAAGCATCAAAAATTTTGGGCTGCTTGCGAACTGGGAGATCGACCTATGGGGTCGCATCCGGCGCAATATCGAGGCCAGCGGCGCGACCGCCCAGGCGAGTGCGGCCGACCTCGCTGCGGCGAGGCTGTCGCTGCAGGCCCAGCTTGCGCAAAACTATTTCCTGCTGCGGGTAAAGGATGCCGAGATCCGCTTGTTGCGGGATACGACCGCTTCCTACGAACAATCATTGCAGATCACACGCAACCAGCACGCGGTGGGCGTCGCCTCCCGAGGCGTTATCATGCAGGCGCAAGCACAGCTCGGTGCCGCACAGGCGCAGATGCACGACGCACGTGTCACAAGAGCCCAGCTCGAACACGCCATAGCGGTGCTGATCGGCAAAGCGCCGGCTGATTTTTCTTTTGCTGTCGCGCCCATCGATGAGAAGGTACCCGCAGTGCCGTCCACGCTGCCTTCCGATTTGCTGGAACGGCGTCCTGACATTGCTGCAGCCGAGCGGCGAATGGCGGCCGCCAGCGCGCAAATCGGCGTAGCCAAGGCTGCGGCCTACCCTTCGATCAGCCTCTTTGCCGGCGTGAGCATCCGTCGAAGTGTCGTGGGCGCAAATGTGGCGGCACCGTTACTCGGCACTGGCGCTATCCACGCACAGAGTACGAAAGCGGAAGCCGTCTACGACGAGACTGTTGCCAACTACCGGCAGGCGGTACTCAACGGTTTACGCGAAGTGGAAGACAACCTGGCTGTGCAGCAAATCCTCGATGAGGCCGCTAAGGCGCAGGCTGCAGCGGTGAAAGCGGCACGCGCGGCGGCGGCGATCACGTATAACCAATATCGTAATGGCATCGTCGACTACTTGCCCGTGATCGTGGCGCAGACCACCGCGCTCGGCGATGAGCGCATCGCGTTGGACATGCTCGGCCGCCGCCTAGTCGCGAGTGTGTCCTTGATCAAGGCTTTGGGTGGTGGTTGGGAGCCCATCAAGCAAAAGGAAACGAAAAAATAGTGATCCGATGTGGATCACACAACACAAATAGCCCAACCGTTACCACTGCATTCCCACCAGAACGCCGGCACTCTTGCTGTCGACCCAAGGCACCAGTTGCACCTTGTTGTTAAACGCATCAGTGAAGAACCAGCCACTACCGGTGCCTATTACAGCGCCAGCAACGACATCGTACCAGTGATGCTTCCTGGCATCTACGCGTGCGTAAGCGGTGAGGGTAGCCAGTGCGTAAGCGGGAGCACCGGTCTGCCAACCGTAACGACGATACATGGTAGTCGCCGATGCGAACGCCAAAGTGGCGTGTCCTGACGGAAAACTTTTATTGTCGCTGTGGTCGGGACGCTGCTCATGCACAACCGCCTTGCCCAGAGTCGACAAAATCTCGGCAGTACCGATACTGTAGGCCGACTGGCGAAACCCCTGCCAGTCTTCGCGTACCGCTGGTAGCACCAGGGCAGCACCGACCAAGGAGTAGACGCCAACATCGCTGATGTTGCCCCATTGCTTGTTGTCGACCGCCTGCGCCGAAGGAGTGATGCCTAATATCAGTAAAAATATTGCCGCAAATAATCGGGATTTCATGGCCGACTCCTTTTAAAATTGATAGTGCCGAGAATCATCGCCTCCGGCAACTAAGCATACATGAAATTATTGCGGGGGTGTCACGCTGGTAGGTGCATTTTGGCAACACCCGTACTTTATACTGCCGCGCAAAACTCGCTATCCTTACGAGCAGCTTGTGAAAGGTTTGACCAGATGATGCTTTATGAAAATTGACTGCATCCGCGCAATGCGCCTGTGGTGGTGGCTGCCACTGTTTATATTGATGGCCACCAGCGCGTGCGGCTTTGCGCTGACTCATTATGGTCCGGCCAGTTTTGACGCACCGCTGCTGCTGTGGTTTCGCGCCAGCGGTGATACCGGGCAGCTGGCCGGTCCACAATGGGCTGCCGCGTTTTGGATGGGCTTGACCTGGCTGGGTGACACAGCGCCACGTATCGTCATCGCTAGTTTGACGATACTGGGGCTGCTGATGCTGCGCCGCTGGCGCAGTGCCTTGTTCATGGCCTGGATTCTGCTCAGCGGCATCGCGCTGTCAACGACACTCAAGTACTGGGTGGGTCGGCCAAGACCGCAATTGGTCACGCATCTGGACCATATCGACTCGCTGAGTTACCCCAGCGGCCATGCCCTGAACAGTACGTTGTTCTATTTGACGGTGGTATTGGTGCTGTCCCCGCTGTTGACACGGCGTATGGCGCGCTGGACCCTGTACGCTGTTGCAGTAATCCTGTCGTTGGCGACCGGTGTATCGCGCGTTGCCCTTGGCGTTCACTACCCGACCGACGTGATTGCCGGCTGGGTCATCAGCGTAGCGTGGGTGTGGCTGTGGTTTGCCGTTGCCATGCATTATTGGCCAAAGGCGCTGCCCCGGGCAGCATCCAACCCGTAGCCGCGCCCGGTCAGTTTATAAAATCAGGAGCGTGATGAAATTGAATCGCTATGCAAATGTGGCCACAACCAGGAAGACGCTCGACGAGCCCCTTTTTTCAGCAGAGCAATGCGACGCGCTCTTTGCAGCTGTGCTTGCTCATGATGATATTTACCCGGATGCCAAGCTGCCCGATGCGATTCACCTCGATTACAGCCAGGAGCAGCTAACACAGTGCTACAGGATATGCAGGCAGCTATGGAAAGACAGTGTAGACCGGAAGGACTTGATCGAGATCATTAAAAAAATTTACCGGCATCATGCCCTTAGCACTGAGGATCAACTCTCTTTCAGGTATCTGCGCGCCAAGATCAAGCACCTGCGCTTTGCATATGCGGCTTTTGATGAAAGGCACCGCTACCCCTGTATGTTTCATTGGATGACTGCCATCATGGGCAATCTGCAGGACGCTTTCAAAAACGATCAGTATACCAACGTGAAGAGCATAGCCATTCTTGTTCTTTTTTTCTTGGCACGACTGCCTTATTTCTTGATCAACAGAGAAATAGATAAATTTCAACCGAGTACAAATGAAAGCTTTCACCAATACGTTCTTGATGAAATCAGCTTTATTCGCTTAAATCTTGCTAAAAAGGCAATCACCAGCAAGGAGTTTCACGAAGTACGCAAGGTCATCAGTCGGCTGGTGGCACTTTATGACAACCTGAAGATTCTTTACCCTTCACCCTATCACGTCAGCATTTCGCAATATCTCAGCACTATCAACGGCCTGATGGGCACCATGCACGACGAACTGATCATCAAAAAGTTTAAAAAAACACAAGACTATTACGCCGACGCGTTTGAGATGCCGGTGGAAATCAGGCAGCGGCTGGTTGCACTGACTGAAAGATACAAGGCGTCTTTCTAATGTCTTCGCAGCTGGTCAGTCCGCTAGCACGCCACGCGCGCGCAGACGCTCCAGTATGGATTCTCCCGCACGTTTGAATGCATCGGCACTATATAGTGGCAATACCCGCGCACGTGCGGCTTGTCCCATGGCGGCCAGGCGCTCCGGATGGCTCAAAGCTTCTGCCAATGCATTCGCGAGAGCGTTGACGTCACCTGGCGGCAACAGCCAGCCGCTACGCTCGTGTTCCAGCGTGTAGGGGATTTGTCCCACCGCCGACGCGATGACCGGCAGGCTTGCCTGCATCGCCTCATGTACCCCGATGCAAAAACCTTCCACGCGCGACGGTTGCAGGTACAAATGCAGTCCAGCTAAGAAGTCTTGCGGCCGATCAACAAAACCAATCAGGAGAACTTCTGCTATGCCACTGCGTTGCAATGCGGTAGTCAATGCTTCGCGCTCGCGTCCGTCACCGGCAATCGCAATTTCGAATGGTGTGGACGATTTGAAGCCACGTTGCTTCAGTAGCACTAGTGCCTCTATCAGGAGATCATATCCTTTTTGTCTATGCAAGCGTCCCAGACACCCAAGTCGCAGGGTTTCTCCCGGCTGCCAAGGGTGTGCCTGTGGTGCATTCGGGTTCACGGAAAATAAGGGCCACGATGCCATACGCTCTGGTGGCACACCGAAGCGTTTTGCAGTAATTTCCGTAACCATGTCCGAATCCCCGACCCACATCGCAGGGCGTTTACGCAAAACATAGAACGGCAGCAATCGGGTCCATTTCAGGGTGGCGTTATGCTGCCAGCACACTACGGGTACCGAATATTTTTTTCCGAGCAACAGGCCAATGATGCTGGCACGCGCTACCGAGGTCCAGATCAAATCCGGTTTGTAGGTAGCGATTTCACGATCCAGCCAGCGGTAGGCTGCCCAGTGGTCGCGGTTACCCCCTTCGCGCACATGTACCTGTAATCCGTCTGCCAGCATTGGCGGCAGGGCGCGTCCATCGCGCCGGGTAAGGGCAAACACCTCGACGTGCGCGCCAGCGTTGCGCAAGACTCGAGTGATCGCTGGTATCGGCAGCGGACCGCCGCTGCCTTCAAGTGAACTGGTGACGTATGCAATTTTCATGTTGAAACCTGTGAGTAACTGGGCAGCGATGATCGTACTGTGGCGTTTACTACTAATCTTCTGATGTGAACTGGTTTGTAGTAGGTGGTGAGTTTTCCAGACCTGTGCTCTGCTGCCGAGCTGCAGGGTATCGTTCAATTATTTTTGTAGATTTTCAACAAATCAGCAGCAATTAGCTGATTTTCGTTTCCATTGAAATGCATGACACCGAAAAAATTTGTTATTGATAGTTTCTTATTTTCTGGACGAATTAACCAAACCAAAGAATGTTGGAAACGAATTATAAAAATTTGAACACTTATGCATGCAGAAATCTCTCCATATTTTTAACCGCCGGGATTCTTCAATATCGCAAAGATTCTGCTTGGCTAAGAATAAACGCCAATCGAAAGCTTGATGTTGTTTGTATTGCATACAATTATATTATTTTTGCATCATTGCAATTGATTAATCGATAGAACCCTGACGCCCAATTTGCTATATCCATTATCCCTGTCGTTGAGTTGAGCGGGCATTATGCATCCCATTTATTGAGAAAAAGACTCCGACTCGACGGGCTGTTGGCGCAGAGTCAGGTGGTATGGGACGTATAGCCACGCGCTGCGAGTGTGCGGGTCACCGCTGCCTTGGCAGCCGCCAATACTTCAGCTAATGGCAGAGTGGCATCCACATCGACAATTGGCGCGCCGTTGAACTTCAGCAGCGGTATGGCGGCCACTTTGTCGCGCAGTAATTCGCGGCGGTGATCGGGTTTGCGTGCGCAGGCGGTATCCAAGTCAACATTGAGGCGAATCACGAGATCAGGGCGAAAGCTGGTCATCCACTCATAGGCAGCCTGCTCGCGCCGCGCTAGCCACCGTACCACCGCACTGCCCGACGCCGTGGCAGACAAATCTGTGCTGTCGGAAGCGCCAAGCAGATCCAGTTGCGGGTAGCGGTCGGTTACGATGATCAGTCCCTTGCGTCGTAATGCGAGCATCCGCTGGAATCTGTACAGTCGTCGTAGTAAAAAGGCCATAAGTATCAGTGCGACAAAAAAACCGGGGGCTTTCTTTTTGTCACGTTGTGTGCGGGTTTTGTCGGTCTTGCGCACGATTAAGCGACCCATCCATGGTCCGATTAGTGGCCATCCGGCTATGGCACGACCGATATTGCCCGATTGCTTGCCCAAGTGAGCCGTTGCCGCCGGACCATAGCCGCGCACCCAATCCAGAATTTCCTCGCTCACAGTGGACTTGCCTGACCCATCGCAGCCGATGACGGCAATCAGCGGGGCCAATTCTTTACGGTCAACCGGCATAATAAAATTCCATCGAATGTCACGAAATCGGCGCTCCGGCCGTACTCAAAAAAGATAATTGCCGCGCCAATGACGATCACGCGGATCTGCTAATCGCGGTGAGCCTTGGACAAGCACTCATGGTTTCACGCAAGCTCCTGCTGATACAGGTTGTTCATTGGAATGGGCGGCAGGATACGGGGATTCGCAACCGAACCTGCCCCATAGTGCGGGGCAAGCCAACCCGCATTTTAGTGCAGCATCGTTATCGGCATCAAGATTCATCGTAAGTTATCCTGAAGGTTGCACACGTCTCGTTTTAATATAACTCAAGTTTAGGTATTCAGCATCAGAGAAAGCGGTTATTAGATATACGAAAAACGTAATCACTCGCCCCCCTAAAATATATTCAAAAAGTACTTAACAGGTTTGAGGGTGTGCAGCCAGGTTGAAAAACTCAACAACCACCTACTAAAGTAGGTGGGTTGAGGCTCCGACCGCCACCCACTAAAAGTGGGCAAACCGTGGCGGGCTCCGCTAAAACCATATTTACAGAACGTATGATGAAACTCATAGCGTTTAAAACCTTAAATGCACCAGCTAAAGCTGGTGGTTTTTACCAATTGATGGAAAATAAATACGATTTCGAGCATCTTCGCATTGATGGCAAGATTGCGCGAAGTGAAGGCAATCATGAACAGCCTGCTCATGATAGTCGAACTCATACTCGCCATTTTCCTGGAGCATACCTCTAATAAGGCACACGGGAGATTCACACCATCCTCGTTAAGTCAACCGGAAAACGTGGCAAAATGGCCAAGTCAGACGCTAATGATAGCTATCCAAATGGCTTTGGCTGGTGAGGTAGGGGCGAGTAGTTACCTTTTTGAAATATATTTTAGGGGGCGAGTAGTTACCCCTTGGCATGCAAAAGCGTAGCACATGGTCGCACGCATTGACCCATAGCACGCTGGTGCACGGCACCAAGCCTTGCATCATCTTGTGTTCAAATCTGAGTGGTCTAACTATTTCACAATTTTTTTAAATCGCTTGAACAACCAGACTGATTTTTGCCGAGGGCTTGAAGAAAAACTGAGACAGCGCCCAAGGCTCGATACGGCTCAGGCTGGTTGATCTGTCGGACTCACGGGTATAATGGGATTTTTTAGCTAGGAATAGAAATGAATCTAGATCGAGTAAATTCTGGTCGCGACCTTCCCAATGATTTTAATGTCATCATAGAAATACCCATGAATGCTGATCCCGTCAAATACGAAGTGGACAAGGAAACTGGCGCCATGTTCGTGGATCGATTCATGTCCACAGCGATGCATTATCCGTGTAACTACGGTTATATTCCACATACGTTGTCGGAAGATGGGGATCCTGTAGATGTACTTGTGCTCTCACCCGTGCCGATCATTACTGGTGTGGTGGTTCGCTGTAGACCGTTGGGCATGTTGAAGATGACTGACGAAGCGGGTGAAGATGGCAAGATATTGGCTGTGCCCGTTGACAAGTTATGCAGTCTTTACCGCAAAATAAAATCGCATGCCGACCTGCCGGAACTTATAACTTCGCAAATATCGCATTTCTTCGCTCACTATAAAGACCTGGAAATAGGCAAATGGGTCAAAATAGATGGCTGGGTCGGGGTCAAGGAAGCCAAGGCGGAGATATTGAGTGGGGTCAAGAGCTATAAGTCGGCCGAGAAAAAACCCATGTTCTAAATAATATTAAATCAATAGGTAAGCGAAAATTTAGTTTCGTTTACGGTAGCATCAAAGGGAGCCGGACTATATTATTTTCTAAGTTTTGTATTTACAGGGAATACTGTTTAACTTTACGTTAACTTTGCTTTTTTTCTTTAACTCCTCACATGGAATCTTACCTCGGTCTGGACTTTGGCACATCCGGCGCACGCGTTTGTGTTGTGGACAAGGTCGAAACTATTATTCACGAAGATTATATCTACTATCCTGATGCTGCCTCACAAAGTCCTCTGACTTGGCGCGAAGCACTGCATACACTGCTAAAACGCCTACCCGCAACGATTGCTGTTGAATTACAAAGTATCGCTATTGCTGCCACTTCTGCCACAGTATTATTCTGTGATAAAGAGCTGGAGCCAACTACTCCCGCTTTGCTCTACTTCGATAATCGCGCACGAGCAGAATCGGAGCAACTAAAGCAGCTTGCCCCACCTGATCACATTGCTTGTAGCGCAAGTTCAGGATTAGCCAAATTTCTGTGGCTGACAAGGCACACCGAACTTTCAAACGTAGCATACTTCCTGCATCAGGCGGATTGGCTCGCTGCGCTGCTTACCGGACTAGGCGGCGTCAGCGACTATCATAATGCGCTTAAGACAGGTTATGACACTGAGCGCCTGTGCTGGCCGGATTGGATTAATCGTTTGCCGCATGCCCATTTACTGCCGCAAGTTGTCGCTCCAGGCGCGAGTATTACTAACGTCAGTTCTTTTGTGGCACAGCATTTAAAGATTAACCCGGCGTGCATGGTGCATGCGGGCACAACTGACAGTATCGCCGCTTTCATTGCAGCAGGCGTGCATGAACCCGGCTCAGCGGTCACTTCATTAGGTACTACGATGGTACTCAAGCTACTTTCGGAACAACGTGTAGAAGCAGCACAATATGGCGTTTACAGTCATCGTTTTGGTAATTTATGGCTGGCGGGCGGTGCATCCAACGCAGGCGGCGGCGTGTTGCGGCAGTATTTTAGCGATCAGGAAATTGGTGAGCTCAGCCAGCACGTTGATCCGTCCTCTAATAGCCCTCTTGACTACTACCCGTTGCCACGACCGGGTGAACGCTTTCCGATTAACGATCCCACCTTGGCGCCACGACTTACTCCGCGTCCTGCGGACGACGTACTCTTTCTGCACGGTCTGCTGCAAGGCTTGAGCCGCATCGAAGCGGCGGGTTATATCAAACTGGCTGAACTTGGCGCAAGCCCACTAAAATCTGTTACCACCGTCGGTGGCGGAGCGAAAAATAAAGTGTGGGGGGAAATACGCAAACGCTTGTTAGATGTGCCACTGTCGGTAGCGGAATATACTGAATCTGCCTTCGGCGCTGCGTTGTTGGCGAAGCGTGGTTTATTGCTAGGGCAGCTCTAAAATTCGATTTTTTTAGAGGTACACTAAAGTCGTTGAAGTATGCTTTTTGCAAGCCGAGCCTGCCAATCTAACGGTGGCTTTGGAATGCCTGCACGTTGAGGTGTGCCCCAGATCGGGTTGGGAAAGTGTTTGTCGAGGACGTAGCGCGGTATGATGTGCCAGTGCAAGTGAGGTGTCATGTTGCCGAGGCTGGCAAGGTTGATTTTGTCGGGCTGCATCACTTCCCGAAGAGCGTTTTCCACGACAAACACCACGTTCATGAAAGCATGCTGTTCGTCATTATTCAAGTCTGTCATTTCCTTGACGTGGCGGTTCCATATCACGCGACAGAATCCCGGATAATCGGCATCCTCGATCAGCGCCACGCGACAAAGCTCGCCGCGCCATAGCAGCGTTTCACCCGTTGTGTTACAGAGTTCACAGCTCATCATTTTTTCGTGGATGGGTTCAGAAGTCATGAGGATGATTTTATGTTGTCAGCGATATAAAGGCAGTGCGGCGATGCGACGCTCGATTTCATTGGTCATTTTTATATATGCCGGACTGCCGATGCCGCCATAGCGGCGTTTGAACTCGATTTCCTGCATGTACTCCGGTAAATCCTTCACTTCCGGCATGAAGTCGGATTCGCGCAGACCCGCAGTAAGTAGCCGCTGCACTTTCTGCGCGCCATTATCACTTGTCGTGGCAAGCTCGCCGAAACGTGTACCGGCACGATCAGCGGCGATGTCATTGAAGCTGAAGCCACTGCCACCGTGAGAATCTTCGATTTCTTTGTACAAGCCGATAACGTCCGACAGCGGGCTGCCAGCAGTAGAGGCAAGTGCCGCAGAAATTGTGAAATGCTGAGAAAAGTCACTGCGTCCGCCTAGGGTTACACTGCGTGAAGTCGGTTTCGGCCATTGTCTGGCAGCCGGAATAATGGCACCAAGCCCTTTTCCGTTTATGTAAAAAGCCATAACGATAATCGCGGCACGGTTTTCCGCCGCCGGATTGGCGCCGTTGTTTGTACGCTGCGTGGCGAGCTCGAATAGCGCTCGCACCAGTTCATTGAACCTCAGTTTTCGTTTTGAGTCAGGTTTGCCGGACAGCTCTACCAGTCGTTCGTGATATGCTTTCAGTCGTTCCTGCTCCTTGGGCGGCACCAGCAAAGCCTTAAGCTGATTGGGTACTGCTTCGTTCCATTCGAAAACGATGCGCAGCATCTCATCGCTTGTGCTCACATTCTTGATGACATCGGCAGCTGCCCCATAGTCCGCGCTGGCTTGCAACCGCTTAATGCCAAATTGTAGTAGCCAGTTTGCTACAAACGCTGGCACTGGTAACTTGCCAACGTGCAGATACTCAAATTTTGGTAGCGCATTTGTTTCGTGAAATTTGGCGTCGATATTGAGGTAGCGCCCGATTGGATTGGGCGGCAATTCGACAGTTGCGCGCACTCTGGCCATGCCTTGCTGTAAATCTATATGGGAGCTACTCTTGCCATAGCTGTTGGCAAGATAGTTGACGACAAGGTCGAGATCTTCTTGGCTGATAGTAATGGTACGCAGTACCCCTGCTTTCATTTTGCGCGGATCGTTTCGAGACAGTATGTGTTTGGCGCGGTCGATATGAGCTGGAGTAAATTGGGCGACATCAGTGATGAGCGGTCGATTTTCGACGCTTAAATAAATTGCAAATAGGGGCGCCAGCAAGACAATGATGATGAGTATTAATATAGTCCGCATTTGCATTCTTTTGTCCGCATTTTTTTATTTTTACTCTGTTACAAAAGTGCAAAAATCTGTGCCAAGTCAAATCGGTACCTTAGCTGCATTAAATATTAAAATAATGCAGCTAAGGTACCGATTTGACTTGTATAACTATGGGCGCATCAGCAATGTTGCCCAGCATTTTCAAATGCGTAGTGTTTGACCGACTGGCTGGCAGGGTATGGCACACAAGCATACCCTGCCAACAGAAACTAAAAGTTAGCTATTACTCATCTCCAGCATCAATTGATTAATTCGTTTCACGAAACTGGCTGGGTCGTCGAGTTGACCGCCCTCGGCCAGCAACGCTTGATCGAATAATACTGAGGTCCAGTCATCAAACTTTTTCTCTTCGACTTTCAGGCGTAATACAACCGGATGCTTGGGGTTGATTTCGAGGATAGGCTGCGACACGGGCGCCTTCTGTCCGGACGCCTTCAGTAGACGAGCTAGGTTAGCGTTTATGTCATGCACGTCCGCTACTAAACAGGCTGGCGAATCGGTCAGGCGGTGAGTCACGCGCACCTCTTTAACGCGTTCGCTAAGGCTGGCTTTAATCTTGTCTGTCAGATCTTTGAATGCGCAGGCATCTTTTTCCTGTTCCTGTTTCTCTGCCTCGTCTTCGAGTTCGCCGAGATCAAGCCCTCCTTTAGCAACAGACACCAACGACTTACCTTCGAATGCGGGTAAATTACTTACTACCCATTCATCTACGTGATCGGTCAGTAAAAGGACTTCAATGTCTTTCTTGCGAAACACTTCCAAATGCGGACTATTTTTCGCGGCATTGAAAGTGTCAGCGGTGATGTAATAAATCTTGTCCTGACCTTCCTTCATACGACTGATGTAATCGGCCAGAGAAACGGTTTCGCCTGGCGAATCAGTATGAGTAGAAGCGAGGCGCAGCAAGCCAGCGATCTTGTCTTTATTAGCGTAGTCTTCGCCTACACCTTCCTTCAGCACGCGGCCAAATACATCCCAGAACTTGGTGTATTTCTCGGGGTCTTTTGCAGCCATATCTTCCAGCAGACCAAGCACTTTTTTCGTGCAGCCAGAACGGATTGCTTCGATATCCTTTGATTCTTGCAGAATCTCGCGTGATACATTGAGCGGGAGATCATTGGTGTCAACCACACCGCGCACAAAGCGCATGTAATGCGGCATTAGTTGGGTGGCGTCGTCCATGATGAAGACGCGGCGCACATACAGTTTAATGCCGTGACTCGCATCGCGTTCCCATAGATCAAATGGTGCCCTGGCCGGTATATATAACAACAACGTGTATTCCTGGCGTCCCTCTACACGCGCATGAGTCCATGCCAGCGGATCTTCATAGTCATGGCCTACATGCTTGTAAAAACCTTTGTACTCATCATCGTTGATCTCGGTTTTGGGGCGCGCCCACAGTGCAAAAGCCTGATTGACTGTCTCCTCTTCGTCCAGCACCTGTTGTGTGTTGTCTTTCCATTCCTCCTTGTTCATCAAGATAGGCTGAACGATATGGTCAGAATATTTGTGGATAATGCTGCGCAGCTTTGTGCCATTTAGCAGGTCTTCTTGTCCTTCGCGCAGGTGCAGGGTAATAGCGGTACCATGGGTGTCTAGCTCGACCATCTCAATGGCAAATTCCCCTCCACCGTCGGATTCCCAGCTTACACCTTGGTCGGTTTTCTCACCGGCACGGCGCGTTAGCACGCTCACCTTGTCAGCGACGATAAAAGCCGAATAAAAGCCTACGCCAAACTGGCCGATAAGATTTGCATCTTTCTGCTGGTCTCCAGAAAGCTGAGTAAAGAATTCGCGCGTACCGGATTTTGCAATAGTGCCGAGATTGTTGATGACCTCGTCGCGGCTCATACCAATGCCGTTGTCGCTAATGGTCAGCGTTTTCGCCTCTTTATCGTAGCTGACATGGATAGTCAGCTCGGAATCATTCTCAAACAATGCTGAGTTATGCAGCCCCTCGAAGCGCAGCTTATCGCAGGCATCGGACGCATTGGATATCAGCTCACGCAGGAAAATTTCGCGATTTGAATATAGCGAATGAATCATCAATTGCAGTAGTTGTTTTACCTCGGCCTGGAAGCCCATGGTTTCACGATTGCTGGTTACATTTTCGGTCATTACTCTCTCCGTTATTTGTTAGACAGGACGCACGCATAGGTTGGGGTGGTCTCACGATTTTCAAGAGGTATATTTCATCTGCCATCTGCTTTGGCTGCTTGTCGCAAGAGTCGCCGTGCAGTGTCCGCATCGCGAGCGGCATCAATTTCCCGCATGACAGCGCCGACGTCAGCCTTCTTTTCGCTCTGTTTGAATTTGCCCGTCAGATTGATTTCAGGATGTAACTCACCGCACTCATAGAGCGACCAAATTTCTTTGCCATAATTTGTAGAGCGAAGTTCGGGGGCGAATTGGCCGAAATAGATTGCCAGATTATCGACGTCTCGCTCCAGCATTTTGCAGGCATTGTTATTTGCGGCAGCATCAATTGCTTGCGGCAAGTCAATGATGACCGGCCCGTTACTGTCGACGAGTACGTTGTACTCGGATAGGTCGCCATGAACGATGCCTGCACACAGCATGCGCACGACTTGTCTGATCAAAATCTGGTGATATTGCCGCGCGAGCTCATCAGTGAGGATCAGATCATTGAGTCGCGGGGCGGGTTCGCCATTCTCGTCGGACACCAGTTCCATCAGCAAAACGCCCTCGTAAAATCCATAGGGATGCGGAACACGCACCCCCGCAGCAGCGAGTTTGTACAAGGCGTCCACTTCGGCATTTTGCCAGGCGGCTTCCTGTTCTTTACGCCCATAGCGGGTGCCTTTCTCCATGGCACGAGCCATACGACTATTTTTTACCTTGCGGCCTTCTGTGTAGTGGACGGCCTGATGGAAACTACGCTTGTTAGCTTCCTTATAAACTTTCGCGCAGCGGATATTTTCTCCACAGATGACAACGTATACATTGGCTTCTTTGCCGCTCATGAGTTGACGGTCAACCTTGTCAACTATGCCATCCTGGATGAGCGGCTCAATTCTTTTTGGAGTTTTCATGTGATCAAGGCGCTACCGAAGCGTATTTTACAAAAATTTAAGTAGTGTTTTAAACAGGGCGGATTTGCTAACCTGATATTTTAAATGGATGACTCATATTCAATAAATTCCAGCGCATTATCATCAGGATCGCGGCAGAATAAGGCTGGGCGGCCTGACATGCTTATCGTGTAGCTTATCGAAACTGAATCCAGTTTTTGCATCAACGCATTCAGATTGTTTACCGATAGGGCTATATGACGGTCGCGACCTCCATACGCTGGACGCTGCAGGCTCGCTTCCGGATTAGGAAGTTGCATGAGATGGATTTGCTGATGTATGCCAACGTTATACCACACGCCGGGAAAGCTCATCTCCGGGCGTTTGTCGTCAGGTACCAATCCTAGAGTCGATTCGTAAAAAATGCGTGCCCTATTTAGATCTGCCACCAGAAAGGTGGCATGTAGCAGGTGGGTGATGTGCATAAGTTTAGTGGCGTCCTGCATTATGCATAATCAAAGTCGACTACTGTCATTTTTGTCCCATATATTATGTGTGGTGATAATAGATTAAAACCAAGAGATAGTCAGACCCGATTTAATGCCGATTAAACTGATTTAGTTAATTAAGTAGATATAAATAGATAAAAAACAGGATAATGTAAATGAAGTTGTGATGGTGCAAAATTTAATATGGGCTAGAAATGTTGCTGATTTTGCAACGGTGTTTCTGTACTAAATGCATTATATAAAACTATCATAGTCGCATTGTTAGTTTTATGCATATGTAAAACTAATGGAATAAAATCTTGGCGTTCTATGGTTTTTTCTGGGTTGTATAAGTGCAAAGAGCTGAATTTAATTAATCCTAAGGAGAGCGTTATTATGACCATAGACACTCCCCAACCGTTGGCAGATATACCCGCTGTGTCAGACAACTTAGAGGCACAAATTCAGACCAGATATACTATTTCGGCAGACGGAAGCGAGGTGACTGACAGCAAAACCGGACTGATCTGGCGACGTTGTCCAGAAGGGATGACGGCCAGTAGTAGTGGCTGCAGTGGGGTTGCAGCCGCGTATACTTGGGATCAGTCGCTCGCCTTGGCCAACGAAGTTGCGTTGGCTAGTGGCAAGTCATGGCGTCTTCCCAATGTAAAAGAACTTTCGAGCATTGTAGATGCCAGCCTCGGAAATCCGGCGATTGATACGCACGCCTTTCCGGGAACGCCTGCAACTCCTTTCTGGTCGGCTTCGCCCGTGGAGAACAATCCGTCAAAGGCATGGTATGTCATGTTTTATGGTGGATTCATGAATACTTACGTCTGCGGCGGTAAACTCCAGGTGCGCTTAGTGCGTTCGGGTCAGTGATGAAATGCGCAGCGCTGGAGGAATGTGCGAAACAAAGCTGCTCTGGAGTAGAATGTCAACATTGACAAGATATTGTAATTGTCTTACAAATATGCGTTCTCTACAGAGTGCGGAGTGGTTAACTCTTTGTAGTAAGTATTAATATTTTTTGCAAAGTGCAGGGTTATCCCTGTTGCCTGATAATTAACTGATAGAAAGAAGATTAAATATGCAAAATGAAATTGATAACTCCCAGTCGCAGGCAGATAACACAGATGAGCAGCCGCCCGCACGATTTATCATTTCTGAGGATGGTACTGAGGTTACAGACAATAAAACTGGCTTGATCTGGCGCCGTTGCCCTGAAGGTATGACAGCAAGTGTCGATGGCTGCACTGGGATTCCTGGCACTTATAATTTGGAAAATGCGTTGGCATTGGCTAAAAGCGAAGCGAAGGCCACGAACAAAGCTTGGCGCTTGCCGAAAATAGACGAGCTGTCGAGCATCGTGGATATGAGCCGTAAAGATCCGTCAATTGACACAGACGTCTTTCCTGGAACGCCAGGCTCCCCTTTTTTTACAGCTTCGCCTGATGGCGCTTTATCCTGGTTTGTCAGTTTCTACGTTGGTAAAACATTTAGCGAATACAGTGAAATGCTTGGCCACGTAAGATTAGTGCGTTCTAGTTAATTAAGGAAGCGCATCACCTCAACCTTGGGATCAGGAAATACCAAATCATATGGTTATGGAATATAACCAGTGCATCTCGAACTAGACTAAGTTTAGTTAACTGCTTATAAAATTGTTTAATGCCACGGTTTGTATCAAGAAAATATAGACCGTGGTTGTGACTAGGCAAGAGAATTCGTTGTTAATGAATGCGGAAGAGGTGCTCGATGGTGGGCATGCGAAAACTTCAAAAAATGAGTGAATTAACTACCTAAGACACACCGTCCTTAATTTCCTTTCAACGTTTGTAGCAGTCCTTGCGATGCGCCTTGGCCCTCGGTCGTTCTACACCGCTATTTGGCGGTTGCACCGCTTGACCGGTGACGCTCGCCCCGTTACAGAGAACATGATAGATATACTCATTTTGGGGTTGCCCCTGATTTTGCTGGGTGCCTTGGAAGAGCTTTTAGTATCATTCTGCTGTCCTACAGATAATCAATGCCAAGCGGGACATCCATGTACAAGATGATCGAGATAGTGGCAATTATTCATTTGTATAAAGTGGAGTTAGCACTAGTAAAAACCTATAAAATGCAAATCCATCGGTAAATTTTTTATTGAGGTTGATCTATTATGCGTATCACTCAAAAGGGGCTAACTTTTGACGATGTCTTGCTGATTCCGGCACATTCCAATGTCTTGCCGCGAGATGTCAGTTTGCGTACCCAGCTTACCCGCAATATCACCCTGAATATTCCTCTGTTATCCGCTGCCATGGATACCGTCACTGAAGCACGCCTGGCAATAGCTTTGGCGCAGGAAGGTGGCATCGGCATCGTTCATAAGAATATGACTGCCAAAATGCAGGCAGCCGAGGTGTCCAAGGTTAAGCGCTTTGAAAGCGGGATGGTGAAAGATCCTATCACTGTCACAGCTGGGATGACGGTGCGCGATGTGCTGAACCTCATTCGTCAGCACAATATTTCCGGATTACCGGTGGTGCAAAGTAAGCAGGTGATTGGTATTGTGACGAACCGCGATTTACGTTTCGAGAGTAACCTTGATCAACCTATCCAAAATATTATGACGCCGCGAGAACAGTTGATCACGGTCAAGGAAAACGCCAGCCGTGAAGAAGCGCGCGGCTTGATGCATCAGCATCGTATTGAGCGTGTACTGGTAGTGAATGATGCGTTTGAGCTGTGTGGCCTCTTTACCGTAAAGGATATTCTTAAGTCAAGCGAACATCCGCTGGCGTGTAAGGATGAACTAGGGCGATTGCGCGTTGGTGCCGCGATTGGTGTGGGCGAAGGCACGGACGAACGCGCTACTCTGTTAATAGAGGCTGGAGTGGATGTACTTATAGTCGATACCGCTCACGGCCATGCACAGGGCGTGCTGGATCGTGTTATGTGGGTGAAGAAGAATTTTCCGAACGTGGATGTGATTGGCGGAAATATTGCTACTGCTGCCGCAGCCAAGGCTCTTATGGATCATGGTGCGGATGGCGTTAAAGTAGGCATTGGCCCCGGCTCGATTTGCACCACACGCATGGTCGCGGGTGTGGGTGTGCCGCAAATATCGGCTATCCAGAATGTGGCGGAAGCATTGCAAGGCTCCGACATACCATTGATTGCAGACGGCGGGGTGCGTTATTCCGGCGATATCGCAAAAGCGATTGCAGCAGGTGCGCACGTCGTGATGTTGGGTGGTCTGCTTGCTGGTACAGAAGAAGCGCCAGGTGAAGTGGAGTTATTCCAAGGACGTTCCTATAAATCCTATCGCGGCATGGGCAGTATAGGCGCGATGCAGAAGGGTTCCAGTGATCGTTATTTTCAGGACAACGAAGCCAATCAAGACAAATTGGTTCCTGAGGGAGTGGAAGGACGCGTGCCATACAAGGGAAGCGCGCTAGTGGTTATCCACCAACTGATGGGTGGTTTGCGTGCCAGTATGGGCTACCTAGGCTGTCCGGATATCGCTACGATGCACACCAAGGCAGAGTTTGTGCAAATAACTTCTGCCGGCATCCGTGAATCGCATGTCCATGACGTACAGATCACCAAAGAGGCACCGAATTATCATGTTGATTAGTTGTTTTAGCCATCAGTTAGTTGAGAAAAAGATGGTTGAACACCGTAAGCTGAAAATTTGGTAAAGGCCAATCGAAATGCTTGTGAGCTGGCAATAATCCTGCACCAAGCTATTAAATAATAATTTACATCTGATAACTTTATGTCTCACCAAAAAATCCTGATTCTCGACTTTGGTTCGCAATACACCCAACTCATAGCGCGCTGCGTGCGCGAATCCCATGTTTACTGCGAGCTCCATCCATTCGACGTAGGTGATGAATTCATTCGTGACTTCAAGCCGGCTGGCATCATTCTTTCGGGCGGCCCCAGTTCAGTGACGGAAGGTGATGCCCCGCGTGCGCCGCAAATGGTATTTGAACTGGGCGTGCCGGTGCTGGGTATTTGCTACGGTATGCAAACCATGGCCGCGCAATTGGGCGGGGAAGTGGACGTTGGCCTGGTGCGCGAATTTGGCTATGCGGAAATCCGTGCACGCGGCCATTCAAAATTATTTCGCGACATTCAGGATCGTATCAACGAGGCCGGCCACGGCTTGCTGGATGTATGGATGAGCCACGGCGACAAGGTCACCCTGCTGCCGCCGGGCTTCACGGTGATTGCTTCCAATGCAATCACGCAAATTGCCGGTATGGCCGACGAGGCACGCCGTTTCTACTCCGTACAATTTCATCCGGAAGTGACCCACACTCCGCAAGGCAAGGCGATAATCAACCGCTTCGTGCATGACATTTGCGGCTGCGGGCAGGACTGGAACATGCCCGATTACATTGGCGAGGCAGTAGAAAAAATCCGCGCTCAAGTCGGTCAGGAAGAAGTCATCCTCGGCCTGTCCGGTGGAGTGGATTCTTCCGTGGCCGCAGCATTATTGCATCGTGCCATCGGGTCGCAACTCACCTGCGTATTTGTGGACAATGGCTTGTTGCGCTTGAATGAAGCCAAGCAGGTTATGGAAACTTTTGCCCAAAATTTGGGCGTGAAAGTTATTCACGTTGATGCTAGCTTGGAATTCATGAAACATTTGGCAGGTGTGTCCGATCCAGAACAAAAACGTAAAATTATAGGGCGCGAATTTGTAGAAGTATTCCAGCACGAAGCCGCCAAGTTGCCACAGGCAAAATGGCTGGCGCAAGGCACCATTTATCCTGACGTGATCGAATCCGCTGGTGCCAAAACCAAAAAGGCACAAGCCATCAAATCACACCATAATGTTGGCGGCTTGCCCGATACCATGCATCTTAAGCTACTGGAACCATTGCGCGAATTGTTCAAGGACGAAGTGCGCGAACTTGGCGTGGCGCTCGGCTTGCCGCGCGACATGGTGTACCGCCACCCATTCCCGGGGCCGGGACTGGGTGTACGCATCCTCGGCGAAGTCAAGCGAGAGTACGCCGACTTGTTGCGCCGTGCTGATGCAATTTTCATCGAAGAGCTACATACGTCCGGCTGGTATGAGAAAACCGCACAGGCATTTGTTGTTTTCCTGCCAGTAAAATCGGTGGGCGTGATGGGCGATGGCCGTACTTATGAGTGGGTGGTGGCGCTACGTGCGGTGCAAACGCAGGACTTCATGACCGCACATTGGGCAGAATTGCCGCATGCCTTGTTGGCCAAGATTTCTAACCGCATTATCAACGAAGTGCGAGGCATTAACCGAGTGGTTTATGATATTTCGGGGAAGCCGCCTGCTACTATTGAGTGGGAGTAGGGGTTGCTTGTAGTTAATTGTTATTAAAAGATAAACTATTGGCTAATTGATATTTGTTCCGCATTATCAATGAGCTAAAAATACGCTGTAGTTCTGATAAATACGTTGTTCGTGGGGCAGCATACCCTTGGTAATGGTATTTTTGATGGTATCAAAATGGTTTTTATTTTTCATTCCGTCCGATACCATCAACGCTGTTTCCAAGGTTGATGGTATCAAGCGGCGCAGGGCTAGGAAACTGCGATAGCGGTGAAAAAGATAAACGAGCGTTTATTTATTTGATGTGAGCGGCTGGTTTATGTGTGGAACTTAACGCTCGGTTATCAAATGAGTGGCATTGGGCAAATATCCTTAGCGCAGCGTTCATTTTTCAAGCATCGGACTTGAATTTGTTTGGAATTTTTGCCATAGTTAGCGCATGGCTTTAACTAGATCAAATAATTCAATACAACGACTGCTTGACGCACTGCCGCGCGGTGAGCCTGTGGAAACCTCTACCTTGGCTAAGCACGAGGTTTCCCCGCAATTGGCCTCCTACCTTGCCAAGAGCGGATGGCTACAGCATCTGTCGCGCGGAGTGTATTTGCTCGTCGGCGACCAGCCGAGCCGGGATGGATGCTTGTTGTATCTGGCAAGGCGCACCCCTGGCTTGCATGTCGGAGGCAAAACGGCGCTCGCTTGGCGGGGTGTTCGGCACAACTTGCCTGTTCGTGATCAAATCGAGCTATGGGGCGATCAGTCCGTGCGTATCCCATCCTGGCTGACGGCGCACTATCCCTGCCGTTACCAGACCACCCAACTGTTCGATGCCGAACTGCCCGCCAATTTTGGAATACAGCCGCTACCAGAGACCCCGAATGGCCCTCCGGTATCCGTTCCCGAACGCGCGCTGCTGGAGATGCTATGCAATGTTGGCAAGCATCAATCGGTGGAAGAGGCAATGCACCTGGCCGAGAGCCTGCACAATCCTCGCCTTGATGTGCTCGACAAACTGCTCACCCACTGCACCCGTATCAAGGTAGTCCGACTGGCGCGCCAATTCGCCGATGAACTTGCGCTGCCTTGGGCGAAGATCGTCCACCCGCATAGTCAGCGCATGGGCAGCGATCGCCGCTGGACGCTGCGCACTCGCAGTGGTGAGCTCCTGAGCCTGAAAAAATAAGGTTCAACAGATGCCCAAGCTCGGCTCACTCCATTTTGATGACAGCATACTTGATGCGATTCGGGATGACCGATTTGTGATTTTCGCGGGTGCCGGTGTTTCCATAGGGCCGCCCGCTAATCTGCCAAACTTCGTTAAACTTGCCAACGACATCGCTGTTGGCACAGGGTTGGAGCGAGCCGAGAATGAACCGATTGACCGTTTTCTAGGTCGCCTTGCCCACAAGGAAATTAAAGTCCATCAACTTGCAGCGCAGCATTTGTCGAAACCAGCGAGCACTCCAACTTCATTGCACTTGGATTTACTGCGGCTATTCCGTAGCCATGATCGTGTGCGAATTGTGACCACGAACTTCGATTTACTTTTCGAGGCCGCCGCTCAGGTTGTGTACGATAAATGCCCAGAGGTATTCCGCGCGCCAGCATTGCCGCTTGGGCGTGACTTCCATGGATTAGTACATGTGCATGGCGCGCTTACACATCCTCATGAAATGGTAATGACGGATGCGGACTTTGGTCGTGGCTATTTGACTGAGGGCTGGGCACGACGTTTTCTGCTGGATGTGTTCAAAAATTATACGGTTTTGTTCGTGGGCTACAGACACGACGATGTTGTGATGAACTACTTGGCACGAGCATTGCCCGTCGATGGCGATAAAGGCCGTTATGTGCTGACGGATGAAGATGGAAGTTGGAATTTGCTTGGCATTAAACCAATTCGGTTCAGCAGAAATGTAGGTGAGAATGCCTTTCAGGAGCTATATGACGGGGTTCGATCACTGTCAGAACGAGTCACAGAGGAGTGTTGGATTGGAAAAGCAAGCTGGCAGAAATTGCCAATCGTGTTCCGCCCGCAGATGATGAAGCCATTGGTGAAGTTGAGCAAGCATTAAGGGATGTTCACACTACTCGTTTCCTGATTGATGAAGTGCGCTTGCCGGAATGGCCAAAATGGCTGGATGCCCGCAAACACCTTGATACCTTGTTCGATAATGCGCCCTTGAATGAACGAGGCAAGCTGTTGTCACAGTGGCTGGCAAAACATTACGCCATCGAGGATGCGAATGAAGTCATTGAAATAATCGCTGCGCACAACATGCGACTGAACCCTGAAATGTGGTGGAGCATCGGAGGAGAGCTTGGACTCGATAACGAAAAAACCTTGGACGATAGCACTCTCTCTCGTTGGGTGCCCATCCTGCTATCCAGCGCACCCTCTCACGCTGATCCTCATGTACTGACATGGCTGGCTGAACGCTGTGCGAAGCAAAACAACATCAAGATGACGCTAGAGGTGTTTCTGTACATGGGAGGTCACCGCTTGATGGTCAAACCCGGTTTTAACTGGGCAGGAAATGAAATAGAGAGCGAAGCCGCACGACTGGAGATACAGACTCCTCTTCGTGGCGAACATTACGAATTGAACGAAGTTTGGGAGAAACAACTCAAGCCAAATCTCGCTGCTATCTCACAACCATTACTCTCAGGAATTGTCCGCCAACTTGAGGGGATTCATCACACACTTCATGTTTGGGGCGTAGCTGGAGTTGGCTGGGATCGCTTGTCTTGGAGCCGCTCGGCTATTGAACCTCATGAGCAAGATAGCTACCCTGAAGCGCTGGATGTATTGATAGATGCTGGCCGTGATACCTTGGAATGGCTTGCGCTCAATCAACCAGCGCTCTTCGGTGCATGGCTGGAACAACTGGTTGTTTCTGACATTCCGTTATTCAGGCGCTTGGCAATTCATGCGCTCACTGTACATCCTGAGAAGTCGGCTGATGATCGCTTGAACTGGCTAATGACACATGTGGGATTGCACGGTCTTGCGGAGCACCACGAAGTTTACCGTGCAGTAGCACAGGCTTATCCAGCAGCAAGTAGCAAAGTGAAGCAGGTTGTGGTTGACGCAGTGCTCCGCCAGCAATTACCCGATACCGAAAATTGGACGGCAGCCGAAAGGACAGCGCAGGCGCACTTTGACTGGCTGGATTGGTTGCATCAAGCTGATCCGGCTTGTGAACTGGTACAAGCGGCTCTTACCCCAATCAAGTCTGCATACCCTGATTGGTCACAAAGAGAACATCCAGATATGACGCATTGGGTGGGTTCAGGATGTGTGGGTTCTCGAAGCCCTTGGTCAGTTGAGCAACTGCTTGCCAAGACACCTGCCGAACAACTCGAAGAATTACTGGCTTTTCAGGGAGACTGGTTTCGCGGCCCCGACCGGAACGGCTTGCTTTCAACCATTCAAGAAGCCTGCAAACAGCGCCCCATATGGGCCTTCGATCTCGACGATGCCATTTCTGCGCGCGCATTATGGGAGACCGATTTGTGGGCGCCCATAATGCACGGCCTACAGAATGCAGAGTTGCCGCTTGATGATTGGATGAACGCACTTAATCGTATCGCCAGGCACGAACTTCACGCCAAGCATGCGTATGAAATTGCAAATTTACTCTACGCGATGGTTCGTGATGGCGGCAAGCCTTTTGCCTTGGAACTCTTAGACCAAGCAAACACCATTGCCTTCAATCTCTGGCAATCACTGCCGTGCGAAGATGAGGAGGGGGTAATAACCGATTGGCTATCCAGAGCAATCAACCGCACAGCAGGTGTATTGGTAGAGTTTTGGATCAACGGCCTGTCACTGCTTCTACATGGTAAATCAGGAGAAGAGAGAGCACTACCAGACAACTATCGCGAGTGGTTCACAACCGTTTCTTACGAAGAAACCATTGCTGGGGGGTTAGGGCGTAGCGTATTGGCAAGTCAGGTAGCCTTCTTGTTTGGCCTCGACGAGAGCTGGGTTCGTGAACACATCATTCCTTTATTTACCTCGCCAGATGCTCAAAAGTTTTCGCAGGCGTGGGATGGCTTCCTTGTGTGGGGGCGCTTCAGCCCACCGTTGGTGGAGGCGTTGCAGCCAGCATTTCTTGCAGCACTCCCACGGCTGGGCACAGACCTTGCGGATCGCCGCCGTCGTTTCATCGAGTTTTTTTCGATGATGGCTGTTTCTTATATTGACGATCCGACCCATGAATTATTGCCTGTACTGTTCAATAACAACTCTATCGAGGATCGGAGAAACTTCGCCTCGCAAATTGGGCTTTTCCTTCGGCAGATAGACGAGCCTGTAAGTCAAAACCTTTGGGAACGCTGGTTACATCGCTACTGGCAAAATCGTTTGAACTCCGTTCCATTGCCGCTGGATGAATCCGAAGCGAGACAAATGCTGGAGTGGCTACCACATCTTGGTGAACAATATCCTCATGGTGTTGCACTGGCCGTGCGTGCATCAATTACAAAAATTGAACACACTAATTTGATTTATCAGATGAAAAAGAGCGATTTGGTTACCCGATTCCCTGTGGAAACTGCGGAGCTGCTGATATATCTGTGCCCCCGCGTGACGGGATATCACGGAAGATATATCAGCATAATCGCCAAGCGACTTCCAGCACTTGATCCAGAACTTCAACGCAGGCTTGGCGAGGCGATGGCGCGCGCAGGGTTCGATTTCTGAAACGTAATTGTTAGCGAAACCTCTCATTTGCCTTTGGTGAGCATGTGGGAAAAACGCCAGCGTGGCTATAGGGCCATGGGTTATCAGATCAATCTATTACCAGAAAGCCTTTCATGAAAGAGGTACACCGCCGATGAAAACTAAGAGTAAAGCCACCAAGTCCATCAGGGAACCAAAACTCTCCCGAACCCATGCCCCGGATGGGCTTTCACCCATCGATTGGCAGCGCGCGTTGCGGCGGCAGTTCGGGCGCGAGCAGTCGTTTGATCTGGAGAACACTGGGGCGGAACCGATATTTTCTGAATTTCGCGTCGGCAACCCGCAATCGAAAAGCAGCTATCGCGTGGCGATACGCGGGCTGCGTCCGGGCGACAATTTTTGTTCTTGTCCGGATTATGCGACCAATGAGCTGGGCACCTGCAAGCACATCGAATTTACCCTGGCACAGCTGGAAAAGAAACGCGGTGCCAAGGCGGCGTTTGCGCGCGGTTACCATCCGCCGTTTTCCGAGTTGTATCTGAGAAACGACTCTGGCCGGACTATCCATTTTCGCGCCGGGACGGATTGTCCAGCGGCAGTGAGCAAGGCGGCTGTGCTGCTGTTTGACGAGTCACGCGGCTGGGTGCTGCGTGAGAACTGTTTCGGCAAGTTGGAGCGCTTTGTCACGGCAGTGGCGAAAACTGGCCACGAGTTGCGCGCTTATGACGATGCGCTGGACTTTGTCGCCGGACAGCGCGATGCGGAGAGCCGGGTAGTAGCGTTGGATGGCCTTTTTCCGCGTGGCGCAGATGATCCTTTGCTGAAGAAGCTGCTCAAGGCGCCGCTCTATGCCTATCAAGCCGAGGGCGCGCTGTTCGCGGTGAGTGCCGGACGAACACTGATCGGTGATGAGATGGGCTTGGGCAAGACTATTCAAGCCATCGCGGCAGCTGAAATTTTGGCGCGGCATTTCGGTGTATCCAAGGTGCTGGTAATTTGCCCGACTTCGCTCAAATACCAGTGGCAGAGCGAGATCGCACGCTTTGCCGGGCGTGAGTCGCGGGTTCTTACGGGCGGTCGGGTGCAACGCCAGAAGGACTATGCGCTGGACGATTTCTGCAAGATCACCAACTACGAGAAGCTCAAGTCCGATCTGGAGTTGATTACTTTCTGGGCGCCGGAACTGGTGATCGTTGACGAGGCGCAGCGGGTGAAGAACTGGAACACCATCGCGGCGAAGGCGCTCAAGCGCATCGACAGTCCTTATGCCATTGTGTTGACCGGCACGCCGCTGGAGAACAAGCTGGAGGAGTTGATCTCAATTGTTCAGTTTGTCGATCAGCATCGCCTTGGCCCGACCTGGAAGCTGCTGCACGAGCATCAGGTCAAAGACGAGGCAGGACGCGTGACGGGTTATACCGGGTTGGAGAAGATCGGTGAGACACTCGCGCCTGTCATGATCCGTCGGCGCAAGTCCGAGGTGTTGCAACAGTTGCCGGAACGCACCGACCAGAACTTGCTGGTGCCAATGACCGAGATGCAGATGATCCTCCATCAGGAGAACGCCGACATCGTAGTAAAAATCGTGCAGCGCTGGCGCAGGATGAAATTCCTGTCGGACACGGATCAGCGGCGGCTCACCTGCGCCTTGCAGAACATGCGCATGTCATGCAACAGCACTTATCTGCTCGATCAGGAAACCGATCACGGCGTCAAGGCCGATGAACTGGCCGCGTTGTTAGACGACCTGCTTGTGCAACCGGAAACAAAGACGGTGGTGTTCAGTCAGTGGACGCGGACGCACGATATTGTCATCCGCCGGTTGGAGGCGCGCGGCATTGGCTACGTCAGCTTTCACGGCGGCGTGCCGTCCGAAAAACGTCCGGCGCTGATTGAGCGTTTCCGCGATGATCCGGGCTGCCGGGTGTTCCTCTCGACCGATGCCGGCAGCACGGGGCTTAATCTGCAACACGCTTCCACGCTAGTGAACATGGACTTGCCGTGGAACCCGGCCATCCTCGAACAACGCATCGCGCGCATACATCGCATGGGGCAGAAGCGACCGGTGCAGATCGTCAATTTTGTATCCAAGGGAACGATCGAGGAGGGCATGCTCTCGGTGCTGGCGTTCAAGCGCTCGCTTGCGGCAGGCATTCTCGACGGCGGTACGGGCGAGATTTCGCTTGGCGGTTCACGCCTCAACCGGTTTATGAAAGATGTGGAGAATGTCACTGGCCACATGGGCGAGGGCGAGGCCGTCAGCGCGGGGGAAGAGGCGGGCAATGTTGCCGCCGCATCTGGAGTGGAGCCGATAGAGACGACGACCGATGAGGACAAAGCCGACGCTGGCGTGGAGGCGCGGAAATCTGAAGATGCCGCGCCAGGTCAGGCCAGCGCGGATCCATGGGACGCGCTGTTACAGTTCGGCTCACAGTTAGTCACCGCGCTGACGGCGACCGATAATGGAGGAACAACACCTCATCCTTGGATCGAACGCGATCTGGCGACTGGCCACCGCAGCCTCAAGGTGCCGCTGCCTCCGCCGGAAACGGCGAGAAAGATTGCCGATACGCTTTCGGTATTGGCGGATGCTTTGCGGGGGCGATAAAAAATAGGTACAGCAAATCAAGGATGGTATAAATGATGGTATCGCACTTTTTTGCAACAAAAAACATAAATTTAATCAATATTATGCAATGTCTATTGATGATGGAGTGGGAGTATTTTGTCGTAACATGTTGTTTTAAAGTATTATTTTATTATGATTGATGTTTTATTCCGGATTGTCAATAAGCCAAAAATTCGCTGTAGTTCCAGTAAGTGCGTTGTTCGTTGGTTTGTAAATGGCTTTAAATTTGTTATTTGACTCGATTGTCGAAGCGCAAACTCCGGTTCAGGAACCGGGTTGAGGTAGCCATTTTTTTATCTCAAGTTCTGGGTAGCTCCGATTCAGCGCGACCACCCCCCGCTTGATTCTGCTTGTCCATCCCGGCCCTCTGCCGAGCAAGTCAGTCCAAGCCTCTTCAACTTCCCATGGCCTGCGCTCTTTGAACAGGCTCAGCAGGGAGGCGGCTTGCATCAAGTCCTTGCCAGATTTTGCCGCAAATGTGCCTTCGCGTTCGCCATACACCAGCAGTTTGTGCAAAGCGTAACGGGCTGGATGCGGCACATTCACAACGATGGCTCCATCGGTGTTAAAAAGAACGGCTTGCTGTATTTGTTGCAATGAAAATTCCATGAACTTCAGTGGCTGTAGCGTCACATGCAACTGCGGATGTTCGTAAGGCGCTTCTCCGCCACGGTGCAATGTGGTCAGAAAATCCAGCCGAAATGCAGGGTCACGCGGCGCAAGATAAGTGGCCCCCGTTTTTCCTGAAAGCCCAGATATGGGCAGGAAACCCATTTGCAGCGATTCAATCGCATCCTGTGTCCTGACCTCAATGTTGGAAGGGAGCGCCAACGCAAGATTTTTTCCTGCATGGGCGAAGTCTATGTCCTGTGTGCGTGACGCATCTCCCCATCGCACTCCCATCATATTCCCGTAGCTAAGAAAAGCGTGGGTGCCAATCAGCACGCCGCCTGCATTGAAAAAACCATATTCTGCCAAGCGCCGTATCACGCGCAAATGCTTGGGTAATACCGCCGTACATCCTAGCGCGACCGCAGCGCCCGCCAGCGGCCCAAGCTCATTGCTGATGGCAGGTTGCACCTTCCTCGCAATCAAAGCATTGACGACATCGTTATCCGGCCCCACAAAGATTTGTCTGAGCTGACCCGATGGCTCGCTGTATTGGTAGTACCAATACTTGTAGCCCTTGACCATTTTCGACGAGAACGACCCGGAAAGATCAGCTACAGAGCGCATGTGTTCAGACGAAAGCGCGGCATCTACTAACTGCGCACAGGTAGCCTGCGCGCTGGAGGTGAGTTCTGTATAGAGGGTAGTCATGATGGTTATACTAAACATTGTCAGGTATTAGTATAACCATGTTGTTATACTAAAAACAATAAATATTTAGTATAGCTAACTCGGTTTAAATCAAAGGCTCCACCATTCCTCTTGTCGCGAGGTGATTTTGAAATTGCTGCTTGTTGATCAGCCTCTACTAGAAAGAATTACGATCGTGCGTTGAGCGGTGATTGGACTGGGTATCGAGAGTGCCACGTCAAGCCAGATCTGCTGCTAATCTACCACAAACAAGATGCAGATACTTTGCGGTTGGCACTGCTTGGTTCGCGTAGTGAGCTGTTCGGCTGATCAGCCCTATGTGTGTGCCGGGCATGGCACGTAACTATGGCGGTGGAAGTCCGCCAGCCAGGTTTTCGCAGAGCCGAAGGCTAGGGAAACGGCAAGGGCGTTGCCGCGAGGCAGGGTCTGGAGGAAGCTGAACCCAAAGCTGCGGGGCGATGAACAAAAACCGGATATGAGGCGTGGTACATCCGGGGCGAGCGGGCACGTGACCGCGAAGCCCTCCATCTGCGGTTGGGATGTACTTTGTAAATCCGGCGCTCGCGCAGCGAAAGTGACGTGTCTTACCCCGGGAGATCTCCCTGGTGCTTCGGAAGTTTGAAGCTGGGCGCTGAGAGATTGGCGCTGAATACCATGGAGAAGTCAGCAGAAGGCATAGTGTGCGCTGAGCAGCGCGTAGTTCAGGAGGGTTAAAGTCCCTCTGGTGCCCGGATGAGGGGTGCCATATCCGAAAGCGGGGGTAATGCCTCGCTGGCCAGAGGTAATCGTTACGTAAGACTCTGGAGGGCAGGGTGTCCATCGTGAGGTGGAATCCGAAGGGCATGAGGAGAAGTACCGGGCCGTAATCGAGAAGGCAACTTCAGGATAAACCGGTCGGCCAAAGGTGGGGCAAGGTCGAGTCTGCACTATGGAGACGAAGGCGTTCTCATTCACCCACCGCACCAAGGTGTTTGCGGATGGCACGGTACGGAAGAACAACGCGTGACCTCAGGAGAACTAACAAGGTCTGCGGTTGGCACCGCAGGAAGCAAGCCTATAAGCGGTAGCGAAATGGCGAGCGGAGCCCTGTTAGTAGTCGGACGGCTGAGTAGTACCAAGAAGCGTGATGAAAGTTGCGTGATCAAGCAATTGGCGACCTGGAATGGGTCGGGGAAGGCAGCCGACGAAGGTTGTTGGGAAGAGGAAACAAGCCAGCGAGATAAAGGCGTAGAGGAGGATCAGTTCCATGAGTGAAATACCCGTACACCTACGTCCGAGGAGACTGGCTGACTGGCTCAACCCGACGGAAGCAAGGAAGGTGCATTCATTAATCGACAAGGTGTACAAGCGGAAGAACCTGGAGATGGCCTGGGAACGAGTGCGTGCCAACCGGGGTAGTGGTGGTGTTGATGGAGTGAGTCTGCGGATGTTTGCGGAACAGGTCGATCAGCAATTGGATCGACTCGGAAGTGAACTTGCGACGAATATCTATCGCCCGCAACCGGTATGGCAAGTGCCAATCCCGAAGGCAGGTAAGCCGGGAGAGTATCGCACACTGGGTATCCCGTCGATCTACGACCGGGTATGCCAGCAGGCATTGCTCAACCGACTGGAGCCGATCTTTGAGCCTATATTCGATGAAGCCAGCTTCGGATATCGGCGAGGGCGATCTGCACATGATGCTCTCGGCAAGGTATGGAAGGAAATCAAAGGTGGCAGTGAATGGATAGTGGATGCAGACCTGAAAGATTTCTTTGGGTCGGTGGAACACGATAAGTTACTGGCACTGGTGGCAAGACAGATTGCTGACGGTCGAGTGCTTAGCCTGATTGAGGCGATGCTCAAGGCAGGCGGTGATAACAAAGGCCGGATTATTCCTACCGAGCGAGGGACACCGCAGGGCGGGGTAGTTTCCCCCTTGTTAAGCAATATTCTTCTGACGCCGTTTGATCGGGAGATGCGATACAGGGGCTATCAACTTACAAGGTATGCGGATGATTGGGTGGTAACGTGCCGATCGCCAGCAGAAGCCCGTGCAGTGATAAAGACAGCACGGACGATCCTGAACGCACTTGGCGTCCAACTACATCCGCAGAAGACGCGAATCGTGCATGTCCGGTACGGATTTGAATTCCTTGGGTACAAGATCAAGCAAGGGAAGCAGTTAAAACTGCCACCGAACAAGATACGTAGTGGTGCCCAGCCTGGGAAGTTGTATGCAATCCCGAAAGAGAGTTCGGTTAAAAGGTTCATGGATCAGGTGCGAAGTCGCACGAGACGAAAAGCGCCGCTTAAAACCGAAGAACTGATAGAGCAGTTAAATCCTGTGCTGCGTGGTTGGGGCCAATACTATAAACGGGCTCACATTCGAAAGCTCTTTAACCGACTTGACCGTTGGATCGTACGGCGAATTTGGTCGCATCGACATAAGCGGTGGCGGTGTGCAGGCTGGAAAGCTTTGCCGACCGCGAAGTTATATGGAGAGTACGGGCTGGTAAATCTTGTAGGATTAATACCTTCACTTGCGGCTCAGCGAGCTGGGCCTTCGTGAAAGCTGCATGCGGCAAAACCGCACGTGCAGTTTGAGCGGCGGACGGAGGCTAGCGCGCAAGCGCGCCTCCTCCGACCCGACAGGCGGGTGGCACCGCCGAAGGCCTGAACGATGAATGACAAGGCGGACAAGTGAAGAGAGAAGGCATAGCATCTGACAACCAACCTATGTTGGCTGCGCGTACAGCGCAGGATGAAGCCATTTCTGGAGAGCCTGGGCATGCCGAGTCGATTCAACCCAAAGCGTTGCTGGATCGCGTGTTAGAACGCGAAAACCTGCGACGTGCACTCAAGCAAGTACGCCAGAACAAAGGCGCGCCGGGCATCGACGGCATGACAGTCGACGACCTGCCGGAGTACCTCCGACACCACTGGCCGAAGCTGCGCGCACAACTGAAGACGGGTACCTATATGCCCCAACCAGTGCGGCGCGTAGAAATTCCAAAGCCAGATGGGAAAACCCGTCCCTTGGGGATACCCACGGTGTTAGACCGATTCATCCAGCAAGCCATCGCGCAGATTATTAGCGCACAATGGGAACCCCAGTTTCACCCGCACAGCTACGGATTCCGCCCACAACGCTCGGCCCACAACGCTCGGCCCACCAAGCCGTGCGTCACGTGCAAGCGCATATCCGGCAAGGCTGGAAGTGGGTGGTGGACATGGACTTGCAAGCGTTCTTTGACCGAGTCAATCATGACCGGTTGATGGTCAGGCTCAAAAGCCGCTGTCACGACCACGACCTGTTACGACTCATCAACCGCTACCTCAAGGCCGGTGTCCGCGTGGGGGAACATACCGAAGCGACAACGATGGGCGTACCGCAAGGCGGACCGCTCTCCCCGGTGTTAGCCAACGTCGTGCTGGATGAACTGGATTGGGAACTGGAACGGCGCGGCCACCGCTTTGCGCGCTATGCTGACGACTGCAACATCATGGTCAAAAGTCTGCGCGCAGGAGAGCGGGTCATGGCAAGCGTAAGTCGCTTCGTCAGCAAATCACTGCGGCTCACAGTGAATCCGCTGAAAAGCGCGGTAGACCGCCCAGCCAAACGCAAGTTTCTGGGATTTACGGTCAGTCGCAATGGCGCCCTGCTCAAGGTGGCGGAAAAAGCTATCGACAAGCTCAAGGCGCGGGTGCGCGAACTGACCCGTCGAACACGAGGCCGCCGTTTGAGCGAGATCGTGGCAGAGCTGAGAGAAACCCTGCTTGGATGGAAAGCGTACTTCGGTATTGCCGAAGTGATGAGCCCTCTGCGCGAGATAGACAAATGGATACGACGCAAATTACGCTGTTACATCTGGAAGCAATGGGGACGAGCCGGCTACCGGGAACTGCGCAAACGCGGTGTGAGCGTGCGTGAAGCATGGAACACCAGCAAGTCTGCGCATGGGCCTTGGCGGCTATCGAAGACCCCTGCGCTCGCGCTGGCTTTGCCGGTGCGGTACTTCAGCAGTATTGGGCTACCTGCTCTTGCAGCAAGGTAGGAATTTTATTCATCGAACCGCCGTGTACGTGATCCGTACGCACGGTGGTGTGGGAGGGAGGGGTCGTGAGGCTTCTTCCTATCCCGATTGGTAATCTTTGCCTTTATATATACGTAGCAGAGTAGCCTTTTCGAGGATGGTATAAGAGATGGTATCGTCAAGTTTTTGAAATAAAATTTCAAATAAAATCAATGCTATAAATGCGCCATTTACAATTGAGTGGGAGTAGGTTTCGAGATCTATCGGGGTCTATCGGGATCTATCGAAATATATCGTTGGGATGCCCTTCAACCTGACGGTAAATCTGACGGTAAGCAGCAACCTGCGGCCGTTTCAGGCTGGTGCTCGGCATTCTTGTCTTCGCGGCCCTGCTGTTCCGCGCGACCCCACACCGCAGGTCGGCTCCGCCGTGCCTCAGGCTCGGCCTTGAGGCGTCGCAACTTGGCTGGCTCCGCCGGGCCCATTCGGCTTCCGCGCCCTTCGCCGTGCCCACTTGATGCCTTCGAACCACACCACACTCATCAAGCCCAGTCCGCAGGCAGCGGCCAGCTCGTGCGCCGGCAAGGGTGCGAATCGCAGCATGCCGGCTGCCCAGGGGATATAGAGCGCGGCCAGCAGCAGCGCGAACGCCAGGCCGACGACCACCCACAGTGTCCTGTTCGGTGTGCGCAGCGTCGCCCAGAGCGAGCGGGTGGCCGAGCGGTTCGACAGTATGAGAGTTAGGTTGCCTACCACCAGGGTGGCGAAGGCAAAGGCGCGGGCCTCCGGCTCGGGGATTCGCGGACTCGCCCAGGCGAACGCGGCCAACACCATGGCAAGCACACCCAGGCCCTGCAGCAGCGCCAGCCACAACGTGGTGCCGCCGAACAGCGGTGCGGCGGCATCACGCGGCGGGCGCTGCATCACGTCGTTTTCGGCCGGTTCGTTCTCGAACGCGATCGAGCAGGCCGGGTCGATGATGAGCTCGAGCAAGGCGATGTGCATCGGGTACAGCAACGCTGGCCAGCCGAACAGCACCGGCAGCATCGCCATGCCGGCGATCGGCACGTGCACCGCGAGGATGTACGACATGGCCTTGCGCAGGTTGTCGAAGATGCGGCGCCCCAGCCGCACCGCCGCCACGATGGCCGCGAAGTTGTCGTCGACGAGAACCAGCGAGGCCGATTCGCGGGCCACGTCCGTGCCGCGGCCGCCCATGGCCACTCCCACGTGCGCCGCGCTCAACGCCGGGGCGTCGTTCACGCCATCGCCCGTCATCGCGACGATGTCGCCCCGGGCCTTCAGCGCCTGCACGATGCGCAGCTTCTGCTCTGGCGCGATGCGCGCGCAAACGCTGACGGTGGCCATGCGCTCGCGCAGGGCCTCGTCGTCGAGCGTCGCGATCTCGTCGCCCGACAGCACGTCGCCGTCGCGTTCGGCCAGTCCCGCCTGATGCGCAATGGCACGCGCCGTGGCCGGGTAGTCACCGGTAATCATGACCACGCGGATGCCGGCCGCACGGCACTCTGCCACGGCGGCCGGCACCTGGGCACGCACCGGGTCTGCCAGACCGAGCAGCCCGATGAACTCGAAATCGAAGCCGTGCTCGTCTGCGGGCCAGTCCTGCCCCGCGAACGAACCGCGGGCCACCGCCAGCACGCGCAGTCCCTCGGCGGCCAGTTCGTCGACCACGCTGGCAATGCTGGTCCTCTGCGCATCGTCCAGATGGCACAGGTCCATCACCGCTTCCGGCGCGCCCTTGGCGGCGACGGTCTGGACGCCGTCACCCGACGCTGCCCACACGTGCGACATCGCGCGCAGCACTGGGCTGAGCGCGTAGGCTTGCACCAGACGCCAGTCGTGGTGCAGGTGTTCGGTGTCGGAGAGGAAGCGCTCGCCGAGTTGATGGAAGGCCTTCTCCATCGGGTCGAAGGGGTCGACCACGCTGGCCAGGATTGCCACTTCCACCAAGGCGTGGAAGGACTCGGGCAAGTTTCCAGCAGCCACTGAATCCAGAGCAAGTCGATCCTTCAGGTTGACACCACCGGCGGCCAGGTGCGTCACCGTCATGCGGTTCTCGGTCAGCGTGCCGGTCTTGTCGCTGCACAGCACGGTGGTGGCGCCCAGCGTCTCTATGGCGTTGATGCGGCGGGTGAGCACGCCTTCCTTGGACAGTCGGCGTGCACCGAGGGCCGGGAACACGGTCAGCACCACCGGGTACTCTTCGGGCAGCATGGCCATGGCCAGGGCGATGCCGGCCAGCAGGGCCTGCAGCCAGTCGCCCTTGATCAGCCCGTGCACAACGACCAACGTCAGGCTGAGCGCCAACGCCAGCAGGGCCAGGTTGCGCACCAGCCGGGTCGTCTGTTTTTGCAGCGGCGAACGTTCGTTCTCTACCGTGCCCAGCGCCGTTCCGATGCGGCCGATCTCGCTGCGCTCGCCGGTGGCCGTCACACGCGCCAGCGCGTGCCCCTGCACGATCAGCGTGCCGGCATAGACCGCCGGTAGTTCGTCGCCGCCGGGCGCAACGCGTGCGGTGTCGGCAGGCTTAGCCGCGGCTGCCAGTTCATCGGGCAGCGCCACCCGCTTGCCGACTGGAACGGCCTCACCCGTCAGCAACGACTCGTCGACCCGAACACCTTCGGCCGTCACAAGCAAGGCATCGGCCGGAACGCGGTCGCCCTCGCTCAGCTTGAGCAGGTCGCCGCGCACCACGTCGCGCCCGGCGATTCGTTGGGGTTGGCCGTCGCGGATGACCAGCGCGCGCGGGCTGGTGAGATCGCGGAGAGCTTCGATGGCGCGCTCCGTCTTGCCTTCCTGGTACAGGGTGAGCGCCACAGTGACTACCACGAAGCCAAAGAGCGTCAAGCCCTCCTGCATGTCACCGAACACCAGGTACAGCGTTCCCGCCGCGAGCAGCAACAGGAACATCGGCTCGCGCACGGTCTCGACGGCGATCGACAGCAAGGAGCGGCGCTGCCCGCCGGGCAGCGCATTGGGGCCGTCCTCGGCCAGGCGCTGGGCAACCTGGGCTGCGGACAGACCCGATTCGGGGCCGACAACAGGGGCGGTCGCCTCGCTTTCGGGTGCCATGCCGCGCTCGGCAAGATCAGATTGGTCAGATTGGGTCGTGTGCATGCCTAGGCCAATTCAGCCTCCTCCTAGTATAAAAGCTTACAAGCGGACCCGGTGCAAGTCTGTGCGGTAGCCAACACAGTCTCGGTCCGATCAAGTCATGTGCGCAATGGTAGCGTTCAGCTGGTTGCCCAAGTGATGATACTGGCTCGACCGCGCAGCAAACATCTCCGCCCGTTAAGTCTACGGCACCATTTAAATACCTGCCGACAAAGCCATGAACTGGGTAGGCGGCGTGACCAAACCCGAAGCCGCCCAACAACTCATGCGGCAGGGCGGCATCCCCAACATCGGCCTGACTTCCGGCGGACAAATCAAATTCATCAAACTCGAACACGTCTGGGTCGAAGCATTCGTGGACTACGTCCCTAGTCGAGGTGCCGTCAACAAAAAGCCCAACACCTGGGTACCGATGGATGCCAGCTACAAGCAACACACCTATACCCAGGCATGGACATCAAAGGCCAAGTCCTGCTGGATGCACAAGCCCTCATCACCCAGGCCCAGACCGTTGCCACCGTTGAATCCGCAGGCTGGGTACAAAACATCAACGGTGTTGCGCGCAGGCCAAAATGGCTGGAGGCATCAGGGATCAAAACCGCATGGCCGCGACTCTCGGTACGAGGCGTGGCACAACGCCCGCGAGCCCGACGGTGACAACGCCGGAACGCTTGAGATTGGTCAACAAGACTCACTGCACAGTAAATATCGTTGTTTTGTCGAATATCGGTATGGACAAATTAAAATGGCAAATCGTCATTGAGTGCCGCAATCGATAAACACATGGCTGCAACCAAAGATTCGTGGTTTTCTGGTTTCAGATAAATTCCGTCGGTTTGGGCTTAGAACCCCTTGTACTCGCGCATCGTAATTACAAGGTATATACTACGTCTGTATTTTCAGTTGGAGACCATGGTCATGTCGAAAGAAGCCGTTTTTACAATGAAGCTTGAACCTGAGCTGCGCGCGGAGTTCATGGCCGAGGCTGAGGCCTCCCACCGTTCGGCCTCTCAGGTGCTACGTGAGTTGATGCGCGAGTTCGTCCAGCGCCAACGCGAAGCGAGGGAATACGATGAATTCCTGCGCCGCAAGGTCGAGGCTGGTCGTGCGTCAATGCGCGCCGGTCAAGGGCGATCAAATGATGAAGTCGAGGCCGAATTCGCCGCACGTCGTGCCAGTGTAGCGATTCAAGTGTGAGTATTATTTGGACGCCAGAGGCGCAGCAGGATCGCGCAGACGTATGGGACTACATTGCGGCTGAAAATCCACGCGCTGCGGCCCGGATGGATGAGCTTTTCAGCGATGCCGGCTAGTCTGATCGAGCACCCCAAGATGGGCCGTCCGGGAAAGATATCCGGCACCCGCGAACTGATCCCCCATGAAAACTATCGCCTAATGTATGAGGTCGGAAACGAAACAGTGTGGATACTGGCTTTGGTTCATATCGCCAGGCAATGGCCGCCAATGCGCGACTGAAGGATCAGATGGCGGCAGGTAACACGACCGAGTCTGCTCCAGACGGGGCAGGGACCGATGTGTTGGCAGCCAAGTCGAGCGCCTTTAGGCGTTCGGCAATGGAGTTATGGAATAACTCAGCCATGGGTCACCAGGGCGCTGATTTCTTGGGTCATCCAGGTCGGCAGGCGTGACCGCGCCGATGCGACTTCTTTCAGTTCGGACGATGGCAGCTTGGCGCGCATCTTCCGGATTGCTTCCCCGGCTCTTTTCGTGGCACCATACTTCCGCATCTCAGTGAAGGATGCGCACGCAATCACCGAGCGAAGCAAAGCCGTCGTGCGGCAGTGGCCGAAGATCGCCAAGCGCCTGCGTATCTCGGTGCGCGAACAGCAGCGGATGGCCTCTGCGTTCAGGCTGGCGGAGTGACTGTAATGGCCGAGTGGCGAAGAGCTTTGATTTGGATGCGGTCGTCCAGTTATGACAACGGCGAAAAATCCAAAAAAGAGACCTCGCTGGCTGACGAAGATTGTTGATGAAGGATGCGCCAGAGTAGCCGTCGCGCAAACCGAGTCCATCTCCCACGTCGGCAAAAGCGCTCTTTATTCTGACGGTAGAAGTGACGGTAAAAGACATGAAGCCTCTAATAAAAGTTAATGTTTATGCGGGTTCCCCAGCCTCGGAAACAATAGAGTGGGAATAATTTTAGGTCTTTCGGCAGCTTTCGAGGACTAGCGAGTAAGTCAATTGACTTATGGATGTGAATGTTAACAGGGTCAGCACATAACAAATTGTTTTGTCTGGAATTTAAATGGTGTCGTGGCTGCGGCATGTGTCCTTCGCAAGAAGTCCAGCCGGGCGCACCCCCCGCATCCCGCTGAAACAAGGCACTAAAAAACCGTATTGATCGCCTGCAATGCCGCATTCCGTACCTCTGAATAAGGTCGGCTGGTATCCAGATCAATAATCCGTGCACCACTGAAGTGCAACCGTGGCATTACCGAAATTTTGTCGTGCAACTCGGCCAGGCTGTGATCGGGTTTGCGTTTATGCGCGGTCTCAGCATCGATGTTAAGACGAATAACCAACTCCGGTTTCTGTTCGGCCATCCACTGGTACAGGGTCTGTTCGCGTGCCACAAGCTTGCGTACCAGCCAGTTATGGGATTGGTCGGCGGTAAGGCCTGGTCCATCGTAATGAAAGCCGGGAATCTCCGACTGAGGGTAGCGATCCGCGATAACCCGCACGCCGCGCTGCGAAAGACGTATAACCCGCCGCAGTTGCGCCGCGCGCCACAATGAAAGCAGATGCATCACCAGTGCGGTTCCTGTGCCCGGCAGTTTCAGTTTCATGTCTTGAGCCCGCTCCGCTTTGGCTGCGAGATAGCGTTCAAGCCTGATTCCGATAACAGGCAGGCGCTTGATCTTGTCACCCATTTCGCCCGAGACCAGGCCCAGGTAGCACCGCTCGACTGGGCCATTGTCACGCAGATTGGCCAGCAAATCAGCAGTCAGTGTTGATTTGCCCGTGCCGTCGCAACCAACTACGGCGACAACTCCCGCAAGAGGAGCGGGCAGCGGAATGGCACTGACGGCGTTCAGCGCTGTATCCAATACCTGTTCATAGGGGTCGCGGCTGTCCAAATCAAGAATGCGTGCTCCATTGAAGTGTAGAGTTGGGATTACGGCAATCTTGTCGCGCAGCATCGCCAGTTTGTGATCCGGCTTACGCGCATGTGCGGTGTCCGCGTCGATGTTGAGCCGGATCACCAGCGCTGGCACATGGCTTTCCATCCACTGATACAGTCGTACTTCGTGCGCCGCCAGTTTGCGTGCTAGCCAGCTTTGGGCGTTCACTGCACCAAGGCCCGGCCCATCGAAGTAAAAGCCGGGCGCTTGCGCTTGCGGGTAGCGATCAGCAATCACCACGCCGCCGCGACGACACAGCGTCAGCATGCGCCAGAACTTGTACGCGCGCCATAGCGAAAGCAGATAGATTACTAGCGTGGTAGCAGTATCCGGGGAAGAGGCTTTCTTGTTGTGAGTCCGCTCTGCTTTGCGAACCAGATAACGTCCAAATGGTGCCCCAATTAACGGCAGGCTTCTGATTCGGTCGGCAATATTGCCAGAGGACTGGCCGAGGTAGAACAGCTTAGCCGAGCCCTTGCTACGCAAATGGGTGAGCAGGTCGGCAGTGAGAGTGGACTTACCTGAGCCATCGCAGCCAACAACGGCAATAACGCGAACAAGGGGCAGATGGGGTGGAAATTGAGATGGCCGATTCACGCTTGGTAGACAAAATTTTCTAATGGGTATAATAACCTGAATTTTGCAAAAAATAATCACTAGTGTCCGGTTAAAGTTAGATGCACCGATAGAAACGCCAACCTTGATAAGGTTTCCAGGCATTTTATAAGTGTCCACGATTTGAATTTCGATGCACCGATAGAAACGCCAACCTTGATAAGGTTTCCAGGCATTTTATAAGTGTCCACGATTTGAATTTTAGGCCTAGCATTTGCGAAGCGAGGCGATGGATGAGGTGATTAGCTGAAGTGCTACAACCACAGAGGCGTTACTCGAAGCTGGGTTACTAGTCCTATGCAGTACGATCAAAAGGGGTTTGCGGCGCAGTTTAAAAGTACCGCATCATTAGCGTGTTAAGGGATACGGAATTCAGGAGCAATGTCACTATAAAATGCTACATAGATGATGTGCCGCAAATTAGACAAGCTGGATCCTTATTCAACTTAACAGTACGCAGTTCCATGTGCAGCAAATCTGTTACCAGCAATCTGCCACACAGTAGCGTGCCTATTCCCATTAATAGCTTGAGCGCCTCAGCAGCTTGCATGCTACCGATAATGCCGACTAGTGGGGCAAATACCCCCATGACTGCGCAACGTGTTTCTAAAGCATCTGGCTGCTCTGTATACAGGCAATGGTAGCAAGGGCTGAGAGAGTGGCGCATGTCAAACACGGCAACCTGGCCGTCAAAGCGGGTAGCCGCACCGGATACAAACGGTTTTTTTAATTGTACGCAAACCTGGTTAAGCGCATAGCGTGTGGCGAAGTTATCGCTGCAATCCAGCACTACATCGGCTTGACCAACTAGTTCAAGTAAACGCGATTGATTCGCACGCTCATTCAGGGCTTCGACGCGAACATCGGAGTTTATTTCAGCGAGCGAGGTACGTGCAGAATCTACCTTAGCCATTCCGATGCTGGTAGTGCGGTGTACGATTTGACGTTGAAGATTGGTTAAATCTACAGTGTCATCGTCGCACAGCGTCAGGGTGCCAACGCCGCTGGAGGCAAGGTACATTGCGGCAGGAGAACCCAATCCGCCAGCACCAATTATCAGTACGTGAGCATCCAGTAATTTCTGTTGGCCTTCGATGCCAATGTCAGGCAACAATATGTGGCGGCTATAGCGTAGTAACTGTTCGTCATTCATGTGATATGGAAGAGGAGTAAGTTATCGGTATTCACTTACTTCCTTTGCAATATATTCATACCTTTCAACAAGTTTAAAGCTTGCTGCAACTGGTAGTCTTCCTTTGATCCATACTCGAGCATTTTTGGTTTTGTTGCATCGCCTTCTTCGCTTTTGGTCGGTGATTTAGCCGGTTCAGCCGGAACCGGAGGTTTTACGGTGACGTCCACCTTCACATTAATCTTCTGATTGTTGGTCAAGTGATGCTCTAAATCGGCTTCGCGCATGCGGAGAGATTGATCTTGACCAGTAGTCGCCGGATCTTCCACTACGATATCAGGGACAATACCCATGGCTTGAATAGAGCGCCCGTTAGGTGTGTAATAACGCGCTGTAGTGAGCTTGATTGCGGTATTGTTGCCGAGCGGTAGAACGGACTGTACTGAGCCTTTACCGAAGGTTTGGGTGCCCATGATGACAGCGCGTTTATGATCTTGCAATGCGCCTGCGACGATTTCTGAAGCAGACGCAGAGCCGCCATTCACAAGCACTATCATCGGTACTGTCTTGACTGCCGCAGGCAGATCTTTCAGGTAATCTTTCTCGTGGTCGCGCAGATAGTCATTAGGTACGGCGCTCAGGCGCATCTTGGCAGCTGAGTTGCGCCCTTCGGTATATACCACTAGAGCATCCTTTGGCAGGAAGGCGGCAGATGCTGCTACCGAACTGTTGAGCAAGCCACCCGGGTCGCTGCGGAGATCCAGCACTAAGCCTTTCATAGCTTCCTTGTTCTGTTTGAACAGATCGTTAAGCGCACTGGCGAGGTTCTCGCCTGTGCGCTCCTGAAATTGGGTGATGCGAACAAAAGCATAGCCGGGCTCGATCAGCTTGGATTTTACACTCTTCACTTTAATAATGGCGCGAGTTAGGGTAAAAGTTAACGGTTTCGGCGCTTCCTTGCGAACCACGGTCAAGACGATTTTGCTGCCTGGCTTGCCGCGCATGCGCTTAACCGCTTCGTTTAGCGTCAAGCTCTTCACCATCATGTCGTCAAGTTTAATGATCAGATCGCCACTCTTTATACCTGCATGATAGGCAGGGGTATCTTCAATTGGCGAAATAACTTTCACCAGTCCGTCTTCCATTCCTACCTCAATACCTAAACCACCGAATTGGCCTTGCGTGCCGACTTGTAGTTCTTTAAACGCTTCGGCATTCAGATAAGAGGAGTGCGGATCTAGACCGGTCAACATGCCAGTGATGGCTTCGGTGATAAGTTTTTTGTCTGTGACCGGTTCTACGTAGTCACTCTTTATGCGGCCAAACACCTCTGAGAAGGCACGGAGCTCTTCAATCGGCAGCGGCTCAGCGACGTCCTTGTCCGCAATGGCAGATAATTGCAGGCTGATTAACACACCTGCGATCAGCCCTAGTCCGACTAATCCAATTTTTTCAATACGACTGCGCATATCTGACCTCTAAAGTTATTTGGTTACAACATTTTTCTTCATGAGAAATTTTATCGGGCTATCCACTTTGTGGGGTCTATAGGTTCGCCCCTGTGGCGCAGCTCAAAGTATACACCGGAATCTTCATTTCCGCCGCTGTTGCCAACGGCTGCTATGGTGTCGCCTCCGTGCAAGATGTCGCCTACTTGTTTGTATAGCGTTTCATTGTTGCCATACAGGCTCATGTAGCCTTTGCCATGGTCAATGATCAATAAGTTCCCGAAGCCGCGCAACCAATCGGCAAATACGACACGCCCGGCCGCTACCGATTTCACTGGCTGACCACTTGCAGCACGTAATCGCAAACCTTTCCAAAGCACGGTGCTGTCTGGACGTGCGCTGCCGAATTTATTGACCACCTCACCCATTACTGGCAATGTCAGCTTGCCTTTAAGTTGCTCGAACGGCTTGCCGTCGAAGCGATTATCAGGCAATTTATCATTGTTGAATACCCCTTTGCTTTTTTGCCGTGTTAGCATTTTGGAGAGTCTGGCCACTAGTTGCGTCAAACGGTTTTCATCGCGTTGCAGGCGACCAATTTCGTGGCGCTGTTGTTTGAGTTGCTGGGCGAACTGACTGATTACTTGCTGACGCGCATGTTTGTCTTTTTCCAAGGCTTTATTCTGCGCATTCTCTTCTTCTTGCAGCGCCGCAATTTCCCCGCGCTTTTGCTGAGTTAGTTGGACGACCTCGTTTAGCTGCGCAAGATTTGAACGTAACATATTGAGCCAAGTCGAACGGCTGCGCGCGATATATTCGTAATAGCGCATTTCACGTGCAGTTTGATCGGGGTCATGATTGTTGAGCAACAGCTTGAAGTATTCTTGTTTGCCGCCCAAATATTGTTGGTAGAGTAATTTGCTGAGCATAGACTGTTGCTTCTGCATATCCCTTTCCAGTTGCTGTGCTTGCTGTTGCAGCCTTTCCAAGGTTTGATCTGCAGCACGGTGTTGCAATGACAGCTCAGCCAGCTTGCGTTTACTATTGCTGATTGCTCGTTCTGATTCCCGAAGCTCGTCTGTTGCTTCGGACTGAGATTCACTGGTTTCTTCCAGTTCCTTCTGTAACTCTGAGATGTGCTTGCGCAGGTTGTTCAGTTCTTCCTGCTGAGAGGCGTGAGCGCTGTTTATGCCTGCTATTAAGCAGATACACAACAGTAATGCGTGGCGGATAAGTGCGGTCACTGGATTGAGATAAGCGGTTGCCCCGTCATTTCCGGCGGTTGTGGTAGACCCATCATGGCGAGCAAGGTTGGGGTAACATCCTGAAGCGAGCCGTTGTCGACTATATTCGCCTTGCGGCCGATATACAACAGTGGAACCAAGTTAAGGGTATGTGCAGTGTGCGCTTGTTGTGTGGTGCGATCCAGCATTTGCTCGGCGTTGCCGTGATCGGCGGTAATCAGCACCTCGCCGCCGCATTCCAGCATGGTGTTTACTACTCGGCCGATACACACGTCCAAGGTTTCAATGGCCTTGACTGCCGCTTCCATAATGCCGCTATGGCCTACCATGTCGCCGTTGGCATAATTACAAATTATGGCTTGATACTGCCCGCTACGAATTGCCGCTTCCAGTTTGTCAGTGACTTCAAAAGCACTCATTTCTGGTTTGAGGTCGTAGGTTGCCACTTTGGGAGATGGAACCAGGATACGATCCTCGCCCGGGTAAGGTTGCTCCTTGCCGCCATTGAAGAAGTAGGTGACATGTGCGTATTTCTCCGTTTCTGCGATACGTAATTGTTTCAGCCCTAAGCCGGAAAGGTACTCACCAAAACAATTGTGGATGGCTGTGGGCATGAATGCTGCCGGAAGATGGAAGTCCTCACCGTAGCTGCTTAGTGTGACAAAGCTCGCCAGCTTGGGAAAATATGCACGCGTAAAGCCATCAAACGTTGGATCGGTCAGCGCGCGGGTAAGCTGACGGGAGCGGTCGGCGCGGTAGTTCATGAACACAGCGACGTCGCCATCCTGCAGCAAAACGGGTGGTTCGGTGGGCGAGGTGATGATAGTTGCTTTAACGAATTCGTCGTTTTCTCCGCGTGCATAGGCTTGCTGCAATCCATCCTGGGCATTGGATGAGTGGAACTCAGCCTTGCCTTGAGTCAATAAATCGTAAGCCTCCTGCACTCGCTCCCAACGGTTATCCCTGTCCATTGCATAAAAGCGGCCGATGATGGAAGCAATACGCCCAACGGCTAAGGCAGCACACTTTTCCTGCAGCCGCTGTAGCGAATGTGCGGCGCTTCTCGGCGGTGTGTCACGACCATCGAGAAAAGCATGGATAAATATTTTGTGCAGTCCAGCGCGCGCTGCCAGTTCCAGCATGGCGTGGATATGGTCTTCGTGACTATGTACACCGCCGGGCGACAGCAGCCCCATGATATGTAGCGCAGTGTCATGTTGCTTGGCATGATTAATGGCTAGCAGGAAAGCTGGATTGCTGTAGAAGCTCCCATCCTGAATGGCTGCGTCCACCCGTGTGAGCTCCTGATACACGATGCGACCCGCGCCGATATTGAGATGGCCAACTTCAGAGTTACCCATCTGGCCTTGCGGAAGCCCTACCGATAATTCAGACGTATGGATTAGCGTGTGCGGATAATCACGCCATAGTTTGTCCCAGTTGGGTTTGTGCGCATGGGCGATAGCATTGTGGTCAGTTTCATTACTGTAGCCGAAGCCGTCGAGGATGAGCAAGAGGACAGGGGTGATTTTCATACCGGACTTTGGGGAAATTTAAATATCAATTGGCTACTGGTTTGGGATACCATTTTAGCTGATTTATGGGTTGACAGGCATTCCGAGCCCCGCACAAAACCAAATTTAATTTCAAGGATGACGATATTTTGCAAGCATCGTTGATTATCAATGAAATCGCACATCCCCTGCGCTTGAAGATATTATGCATGCTGGGTGATGCGGTAATCAGCATGAGGGATGTCGTGGGCGAGGTAGAGGCACCACAAAGATATCTTCTCTCTGTACATTGCTGCTCTGCGTGGCAAGGGTGTGTTAGCCGCACGCAGGAATATCATCGTGCGTCTCGCTTTGGCAGACCCGCGCATGCTCACCCTGAAGGGATGATTCGTGACGATTTTGTACCGGCCAGTTTCGTATGCGCATCCGAAGGATAATATTTCGGAGTGCGATGACATATTGTCTAATGCCTGACATCAGTTGAGTTCCATGCACCGAGCAAAATTACGTCAAATAGAGCGATATGAAATTAATATTGGATTTTTTCAATGAAACTTAATGTTTATTTCAGCAATCGGTTGCGCTTGGCTTATTCCAAATTTTCCGTACGGCTCGCCAAGCACTGGAAAAATAAATTCTATCTTTATCTTGCTGCACTATTTATGTTGTTTGCCGTGCTTGATACTGTGCAGTTGCATATCATTTCCGGTATGCGTCAGGAGGCTTTCGATGCGATGGTACGCTACCGCATTATTGTGCCCAAACCTGATAGCGATATTGTAATCGTGGACATTAATGAGGCTAGCCTCTCGGCCATGGCCAAGGACTATGGACGTTGGCCATGGCCGCGCCAAGTGCTGGGGGAGTTTCTCGAGCAAGTTGAAAAACAGCAACCCAAAGCAATCGTATTCGACATATTGTTCAGCGATTCTGACATATACAATCCTGACAGTGATGCTTATTTCGACTCTGCCATTGCCGCCACAAATAACACTTACTTTCCCTTGCTGCGCCTTGATCCATCGAATGATGCTTTGAGCTTGGTGAAGCCCGCCATGATTCCGGGTGTTGTGCCGCTACTCAATGAGGCGCAACCGGAAGCCACCATTGCTGTGGTACTGCCACATTTTCCGGCAGCACTTAAAAGTGGGCATCTCGGGTTGCATAATATCTATCCCGATGCTGATGGTGTTGCGCGCCAATATATTGTTTACCGTGATGATTATGGATGGAAAGTGCCGTCTCTGCCAGCAAGCTTGGCGCGTGATTTCGGCTGGACTGAGCCAGCAGCACAACACTTTTTGCTCAATTGGCGCGGTCCGCCATTTTCTTACCAATATACCAGTTTCCACGATGTGTTCATGGACATGGGCAATGAGGAAAAAAAACGCCCGCAAGACGAGTTTAAAAATAAAATCGTCATTATCGGCTCTACCGCGCCTAGTTTATTTGATATCAAGCCCACGCCGATGAGCCAAATGCACCCGGGCGTGGAGATTCTTGCTACCGCTATAGATAACTTAAAACACGATGATTACCTGCGTTTTCCTGACGCAAGCTTGGTCTATCTTTTACTTACCCTATGCATCATTTGGGCGACTGCTTGGGCCTTTTATCGAAATTTTGGGCAAAATAAAATAGGCGTATTGTTTGGCGCATCACAATTTATATTGATTGGGATTTCTTATGCCAGCATTAATTTCACCAATACTTACATTAACATCACCGGGCCGGTGACAATAGGGCTGGCCTTTTTTACCATTGCACGTTTGTATTCTGCCGCTACCAACAAGATACTGGAACGGAGCATGGTGCATGCTTCTCTGGAACGAGAGGGAAAGTTGCAGGTCACACTGTTATTAATTCGTCTCGATGGAGACCCAAGATTACTCACGGATACCATGTTGGATCAAATTCGCTATAAACTTGAAAATGCTGGACTGGAACAGAAAAGTGTCGACATACTGAGAGGTTATCAAAAAGGCCTGTGGGATTTATTCGAAAAAACATTTTCGATTTCATGGATAGTGGATGAGGGCGATGTAAATGGAGCTGCACGGGTGGCTGAGGATCTTGCAGTGGTCATCGCGGCATTTCCGCAATTGCTAAGCAAATTTATAATCAGTTCTGATATTAAGGTCAGCTGGTTTGTTCATAAAGGGGAAGTTTTAGGTGGCAAAGAGGCGCGCAACTACTGGCGCGTGATCTTTGCTGAAACATTGCTGCGCTGGAATGATCAACAAGAGAAGACACTATGAATTCGATTAGGTTAGGGGTTGCTTTACTCGTGTTGCTGGCTATGCCTGCATTTGCCGTTGAAACAGGAAATGTCATCAGGGCCGATGGAATCCGGGTTGAGCCATTCCGAGACGCCAAAACAATTGCCACGCTATCGGTTGGCGATAAAGTGCAAATTGTAAAAAAAAATGGCGGCTGGCTACAAATAGAGAGCTCAAAAGGTAAGGGGTGGGTGCATATGTTGAATGTCCGCAAAGGAGATGTGCGTAGGCAATCCGGGAGTGTAGACGGGCTCTTGGACATGGCGTCGGGGCGTTCAGGAACAGGCAAGGTGGTTGCCACTACTGGTATCCGCGGACTAGACGAAGTCGAATTGCGATCCGCTAAATTTAATGAGACCGAACTAAGTCTGGTCGAGTCGTATGCTGTAAGCCGGGCTGAAGCTCAGGTGTTTGCCGCTCAAGGGAAGCTTGTTGCGCGAACATTCGATTACCTTCCTTCTCCAGAAGTCTCGCCGAAATAAAGGACAGTTCCGATGAAAGCGATAATAAATTACTTATTGGTTACTGTGTTGACGCTTGCCTGTAGCGCTGCTTGGAGTTTTGATTTCGAGGAGGAGTTCAAGAAGGTACTTAAGGATGGTGTGCAAAAAAAGATTGAAGAAAAATCTGACGCTACAACGAGTAGTACATTGTTGGGACTTGTCGGCACTTCGCAGGAAGAAGAAATTACAATAGGCCGACAAATTGCAGGCAACCTGCTGGGTGCATCTGCGCTTGTCAAAGACCAGGGCTTGCAGATGTATGTCAATAATGTCGGGCGTTGGGTGGCAAGTCAAAGCGAGCGTCCAGATTTGGCTTGGCATTTCGGTGTGATTGAATCAAGCGACGTTAATGCCTTCGCCGCACCGGGCGGCTATATTTTCCTAACTCGCGGACTGTATAGCTTATTGCAGAACGAGGCAGAACTGGCAGGGGTGCTGGGCCACGAAATCGGCCATGTCATACGCAAGCACCATTTGAAAATTTTACAGCAGAGCAGCCTGGTTGATTTGGGTGGAAAATTACTTTCCAAGCGGATTGGCGGTAATGACAAAGTACAGAAATTGATTGGCAATGGTGCGGAAATTGTGGCACGTTCGCTCGATAAAAATGCTGAGTTTGAGGCTGACCGCATCGCGGTGGTGCTTGCCACGCGCGCCGGTTATGACGCATTCTCTTTTCCCGAAGTGCTACAGAAAATAGGTCATTTTGCCAAAGATGACGGTAGCGTGGCACTACTTTTCAAAACACATCCCCATCCAGATGACCGATTAGAAAAGTTGGGGCTTGTCATGAGTGATCGCTTAGAAGATGTAAAAGGGAAAACGCTAGTAGCGCGATTTTATCGCATCAAACCTTAGCGCCCTTTTTTATATTCTGTTCGTTATGAAATAACATTTATAAAGTAAGAGGAGATCGTTTGCCTAGTATCGCCCACATTAGCCTGACATTAGTTGGATTAATGTGGGTTTTGCCGTTTTTGTATTATTACCATGCCTATCCGCTTACCACCTTTTATCAGGAGTGGGGTGCGGCTGTTCTTGGACTATGCGCCATGCCTTTGTTGGTAACAAAACGTTATTGGCTGCAACCGGAAATTCCACTCATCGCTTTCTTGCCCATAGGGCTGCTGCTGATAGGTATGATGCAGTTTGTGCTGGGCAGGATAAGTTATTTCGATCAAATTGTACTGCTCGCCCTGTACTTGCTGTGGGCGGCGCTACTAATGATACTTGGACAACGCCTGCGCGAGGAATTCGGTTTGCCTGCATTGGCGACAGCGCTGGCTACATTCCTGCTGGTTGGGGCTGAACTTAATGCGCTGGCTGGTATATTGCAACATTACCGCTGGCATACTTTTCTGGATGCTGTGGTTACGGTCAAGATTGCCGTAGCTGTCTATGGCAATGTGGCTCAATCCAACCATTTTGCCAACTATATTACACTTGGGTTAATCTCGTTGGGGTTGTTGCATACGCGCAGCCTGCTTCGCGCATGGCATGTTGCGCTGTTGACCATGCCGCTACTATTTGTTCTGGTATTGAGCGGCTCGCGTAGCGCCTGGTTGTACTTGATGTTTATGGCAGGAATGGCTTGGTTGTGGCAGCGTAGCGATAAATTTTGCTTGCCCCTTCTGCGGTATAACTTATTGCTATTGCTGGGCTTTGGTTTGATGCATGTCGTGGTGCAGATTCCTTTGCTGGAAGGGGCCGCAGGCAGTATTACCACGATGCGGCGTCTGTTTGGCGAAGGGGCTAGCGGTAGCATCCGGTTGTATTTATGGCGGGAAGGATGGCAGATATTTACCCAGTTTCCTCTGCTGGGCGCAGGTTTTGGTCAGTTTGCTTGGCAACATTTTCAACTCGGCCCTATTATGCAGAACACGGACGTTGTCGGCCTGTATAACAATGCGCATTCATTGATAATGCAGATTGCCGCAGAAATGGGCTTGCTTGGCTTGCTTATTTTTTTGGGTATGCTGGCGATGTGGCTAATTCAGTGTATTCGCGCACAGCGAACCGTTTATCATTGGTGGGGATACGCTTTACTTGGCATGATGGCTATACACAGCCTGTTGGAATATCCGTTATGGTATGCATATTTTCTTGGGGTGGCGGCGCTTACTCTGGGCATGCTGGATACCAGCACTTATCGCTTGAAATTACGCTGTATGGGACGCCTGTCGCTTGCGGTCATACTATTGCTCGGAGTGTTATCCTTGGTGCAAATGTTGCAGAATTACCGTAGCCTGGAAAGGTTCATGGGATTGCGACAAGCAGCAAGCAAAAACAGTTATTTTGGGCGTGAGGATCTGATGGCGGTACATGCACAAGTCCCGCTGCGCCCTTATTTTGATTTGTTCATGAGTGGCAAGATAAAGGTGGCTGCCGACCATCTCGCTGACAAGCGCATATTGAATGAGAAAGTGATTTCTTTTGCACCGATTGGTTTAGTGGTGTATCGCGAGGCATTGTTGTTGGCGTTGTCCGGTGAGCAGGCTGCGGCACAGTTACAGATGGAACGCGCCATCTGGTCACACCCCGATAATTTCCCGGCTGCGCATAAAGAGTTAAGTGCGTTGGCACAGAAAACCCCCGAGAACTTCGCTGCTCTGCTAGAATTTGCCCTCCAAAAATATGAGGAGCGGCAGCATGCAGTTCATGCAAGATAATATCTGGCTAATTTTAGTGGCAGTGAGTAGCGGTTTGATGCTGTTATGGTCGTTTATGGGTAACAGCATACGTGGGGTGAAAGAAGTAAGCAGTGCTGCCGCTCTGCAACTGATCAACTACAAGAATGCATTAGTCCTGGATGTGCGCGAAGCTGCAGAATTCAATGCTGGACATGTCCTGAACGCGAAACAAATTCCGCTTGGCAAGCTTAATGAGTGCATTGGAGAATTAGAACGCTATCGGTCGCGACCCATCGTGGTGATGGACGGCAGTGGTCAACGTTCGGCTGCAGCATGTGTGTTGCTAAGCAAGCATGGATTTGAGTTGGCGCATAATTTGGCGGGTGGTGTACTAGCTTGGCAGAAGGCCGGTCTGCCATTGAAAAAATAACGATGCCTAAGATATTAATGTATTGCACGGCCGTGTGTCCGTACTGCGTGCTGGCCGAGCGCCTGTTGCGCGCCAGAGGTGTAACGGAAATCGAAAAAATACGTGTGGATCTGCAACCAGAGTCGCGTCGGATAATGATGGAAATTACCGGATGCCGCACCGTGCCGCAAATTTTCGTAGGCACACGTCTGGTTGGCACCTACGATAATTTGGTGATGTTGGAGCATAGTGGTGAGTTAAGTCAGTTGTTGAATAGTTAATTTTAAAACGGAAGGATACATATAATGAGTGAAGAAGCCGCACCCGCACCCGCACCCGCAGCAGAACAGCAACAACCGCTATTCAATATCGAGAAGCTGTATGTGAAAGATCTCTCGCTGGAAAGCCCCAATGCGCCGAGCATATTTTTGGAACGAGAGAGTCCGACCATTGAGCTGCAGCTACAAACCCAAAGCACTCCTATGGAAGAGGGGCTATTTGAAGTTACCGTCACTGTTACTGTTACCGCCAAGCTGCCAGAAAAAGACAAGGTGATGTTTTTGATCGAGGCCAAACAAGCCGGTATTTTCCAGGTGCGCAATATGTCACCGGGAGAACAGGAGTCGGTATTGGCAATTATCTGCCCTAATATACTTTATCCCTATCTCCGGGAAGTGGTATCGAATATGTCGATTCACGCCGGGTTTAACCCCGTGTTTCTTAATCCGATCAATTTTGAAGCATTGTATCAGCAGCAGAAGCAGCAGCAGGCACAAGCACAAGCCGAAACCACTACCCAGCATTGAAAATGAACCCCCTTGTTGCTTTATCAACCCTGTTCATTGCTTTAGTCACAGCGGCAGGTTCCGCGCATGCGCTGGACTATGTGTCTGTCGCGGATAGTTCTGCCATTCTTTATGATGCGCCCTCGACTAAAGCAAAAAAAATATTTGTGGTTAACCGTTACTTGCCGCTGGAGCAGGTAGTTAGCCTGGATGGTTGGATTAAAGTACGTGATAGCTCCGGTAGCTTGGCTTGGATAGAAAAACGTGCCCTAAGCAGCAAGCGCTTTGTAACAGTGATGACGCCACTTGCCACGGTGTACCAGGCGGCAAAGGAGGACGCGCCGGTAGCGTTCAATGCGGATCAGCAAGTAGCGTTGGAATGGTTGGAAAGCTTGGACAATGGCTGGGTAAAAGTACGTCATCCGGATGGCACGGCAGGCTATGTGAGAGCGACCGAAGTGTGGGGCGATTAGCCGCTCTTATTAGATGAATATTACTATACTGGGTGCTGGCGCATGGGGCAGTGCGCTGGCTATCAATCTGTCGGTACGTCATCGTGTCACATTATGGGCATGCGACGCGGCGCAAATCGAAGCAATGCGAACCACCCATTGCAATCAGCGTTACCTGCCGGAAGTTCCATTGCCGCAGGATATGCACCTTACTGCCGACTTGCAAGCAGCATTCACTAACGCCGAATTAATATTGGTTGCTGTGCCAATTGCCGCGCTACGTGCCACACTACAGCAGATCGCGGCAATGCCCATACCGATTCCGGTAATATGGGCATGCAAGGGCTTTGAGGCGGGTACCACACAGTTGCCGCATCAAGTGGCTGCAGAAACTCTACCGCAAAATTTCCCCTGCGGCGTGCTGTCCGGGCCGAGCTTCGCTTTGGAAGTGGCGCGCGGTCTTCCCACGGCCATGATTTTGGCATCGGCCGATGGCCAGTTTGCCAAACAAGTGGCGCAATCCTTGCATCATTCGTCTCTGCGTATCTATTCCAACTCTGATGTGATGGGTGTAGAGGTGGGCGGCGCTGTCAAGAATGTGATGGCTATTGCTGCTGGCATCGCCGAAGGCATGGGTTATGGGCAAAACGCACGCGCCGGGCTGATTACACGCGGGCTGGCAGAAATGACGAGACTTGGATTGAAAATGGGTGCGCGTGCGGAAACCTTGAGTGGATTGTCTGGTGCCGGCGATTTGATCCTGACTTGCACCGGAGACCTGTCGCGTAACCGACAAGTGGGCATTTTGCTGGCACAACAACAGGCGTTGACGGATATCCTGAGCCAACTGGGTCACGTGGCGGAGGGAGTTTATACAGTCCGTGAAGTGCATCATCTGGCGCAACGCCTGGGCGTAGACATGCCGATCTGTGCTGCGGTTTACAGCGTATTATATGAGCAGGTTCCGGCAGCGAGCGCGGTCGAGGCATTGCTCAATCGTGCGCCCAACTCCGAATTTAACTCACTGCTGACCGGTTAAACGAAAGGGTGAATCACTGAAAGCCATGATAGATTCAGAATTCCAAGCAATGAAGAATATTGGCAAAGAGCGGTTCTAGTCGTATCCCTGTTTTTCTGCCGGAGGCTGCCATGAATGAACATCGGCAAAATGCCGTTTGTTAAACTTATAGACTTCCTTTCCTGGAAGACTTATTTTTGCAAATAGCAAAGAGTATTCTCCGGAAAAGCTATGCGCTATAGTAAGCTTCCTTTAGCCGTTGTATTTTGAACTTGAACTCATAGGGTAAGTTGAGGGCGGGTAAAATTTAACGCGCAGCTAGGCTTAAGATTTATAATCTTTCAGCAACCAATCAATTTTATGGAACGATCATGAACAAAAACTTTACCGTCATTCTAGTCATGATGACCGGCATGTTGAGGTGCCGTAGCCTATGCCGCACCTGGTGAATACTGGGAAATCTCTTCCAAGATGGAAATTCCCGGCATGCCTTTCGCAATGCCCGCTACTACGACGAAGGTGTGCATCGCCAAAGGCGGGGAAAGCGATCCCAGAAAGACTTCCGGCGACAAAAACTGCCAGATGTCTGATATCAAAACCGTCGGCAAAAAAGTCTCGTGGAAAGCACGTTGCGACCATAACGGGGAAATAATGACAGGCGTCGGCGAGCAAACTGCTACCTCCAACAGCTATGCAGGCAAGATGCAGCTATCAGGCAAATCAGGCGGTCGAGACGTTGACATGAATATGGCTTTTAACGGCAAGCGCATTGGAGGAGCTTGTGATTCGGAAGAGATGCTTGCTAAAGCAAAAGCGCAAATGTGTGACACCTCAGGGTACGACAGCACGTCTGTCTGGATCATGAGTGCTGATCACATCTTTACCAACTGTGCCGACCAGCGCAAAAAGTTGTGCGATATTGTTCGTAAAGATGTCTCTAAAGACGTGCAAACCTATGCCATGCTACTTCAGCATGATCAACAATCAAAAAACGCTTCTATCGCCAAAGAGTGCAAGCTGGATATGGCTGCCACCACCAAGACAATTTGCAAGGGACTCAATGGTAATAATTATCAGCAGCTATCTGCATATTGTCCGGCAGAAGCCAAGGTTTATCGTGAAGAAAGACGCCGCAAAGCATGCGAGGGCCGCAGCTACACAGGCAAGACTAGCGCTGAGAGCTTCCAACTATGCATGGGCGGCATGAAAGACGTTGTGGATGAGAATAAGCCAATTGAAGCGGATGCTTCCCATGAATCGGGCAGGTTCTCTGCGAACAATCCAGCCAACGACAAGCCTTCCGCAAATAACCCAGCTAACGGTATGTTGGAAGGTATCAAAAAACTGAAGGGTATGTTCGGCTTTTAAAGCATGAAGTATTTGGTCGGGCTGTTCCTGTGGTGCCACATCATGGCTGCACAGGCGCAGCCCGATCCTTTTCCACAGGCCGCTAACGCCTATCTCGTCAAAGTGGATGGTGCATCCATTTGGGAACATCGTCCCAATGACCGCTTGTCGCCTGCCAGCCTGACCAAGTTGATGACCGCGCTGCTGGTTCTTGAACAAGGACAGTTACAAGAAGTAGCATCGGTCAGCCTGGCATCTACACTTGAGACGGGCTCGCGTATCGCGCTCAAGGCTGGCGAACGCTTTCATGTGCAAGACCTGCTCGCCGCTACAATGATCGCGTCGTCCAATGATGCCTGCCATGCGCTGGCCGATCACTTGAGTGGAGGTGAATCAGGTTTCGTGGCTCGAATGAATCGCCGTGCAAAAGAGCTCGGTATGCGCGACACACATTTCGCCAACGCCTGCGGGCACGATGCCACCCAACATTATTCCAGCGCACATGATCTTGGGCGGTTGGCGCATGAGTTACTCAAATACCCCTCATTGCTCGAGATTACCTCGCAAAAAAACTTGCAGATCGCCACGTTAGACGGCAACAAGCTTTACACGCTGGCAAACAAGAACGCGCTGATCGGTCGCTACGATGGCGCACTCGGCCTCAAGACCGGTTACACACCCAATGCCGGCAAGTGTCTTGTAGCCTTTGCCAAGCGAAGTGGTCACGAGGTGCTGCTCGTGATGTTGCATGGCAAAGACCGTTGGTGGGATGCTGTAGACATTCTCGATCTCGCTTTCGATCATGCCCGCGCGGCTCCCTGAAACGGATTTCAGCGTATTGCTGTGGCTCATGCTGGCAGTATCAATCTGCTATGCGAATGCACTTAACGGCACATTCCAGTTCGATGACTACAACGTCATCGTCAACAATTCAAGCGTACACTCCTGGGCAGGCTGGGCAGAAGGCTTGCCCACCGGCATCCGTCCCTTGCTCAAGTTTAGCTACACACTCAACTGGACAATGGGCACGGGTGTGATCGGCTTTCATCTCACTAACCTGCTGATCCATCTGACAAATGCTTACCTGGTCTACAGATTAGCGCAGGCCTTTGTGCAGCAACAATTGCAGCAGGATAAACTCCGGCAAGTTCCCATTTTTGTCGCATTGCTGTTCGCCGCCCACCCCGTCTATACCGAGGCCGTCACCTATATATGCGGCCGTTCCACCTCATTGATGACGCTGTTTTATCTGGCGGGGCTGCTCGCTTACATCAGCGGTCGCACGCAGCAAAACAACGTCAAACTGTATGGGTTGACTCCGCTGCTCTTCGTCATTGCCTTGGGTGTTAAAGAAACCGCTGTGACGTTTCCGCTGGCGCTGTTGTTGTGGGAATATGCTTGTGGTGGCAAATGGAAACGTGCCTTGATGCCGCAATGGCCGAGCTGGCTGGTGCTGATTCTGGGCGCACTGATATTTTTGTTCAGCGACAGCTACCTGTCGCATATGGAACGCAGCGCCCAGCTCAATTCTTTGCAAGGCAACATAGCAAATCAAATTGCTGCCTTTTTCTACCTGATGCGGCAATGGGCTTTACCGTTATGGCTGAACATTGATCCGGAGCTGCCGTTGCAAAATGATTTTTCCGCCATTTTTCTGCCACTGGTCTTCTTTCTAGCGCTATTTGTACTTATGGTAGCCTGCTGGCGTGTACGCCCGTGGATCAGCTTCGCCTTGGCATGGGTGATGTTGCAGCTAATCCCGTTGCATCTGTTTCTGCCGCGTATCGATATCGCCAACGACCGACAAATGTATCTGGCCGGATGGCCACTCTCTCTTGCTTTGTGTATCGAGCTGAGGTTGTGGACGGAGGGAACAAGAATCCAGGCTTTTGTTGCGCTACTGTTGCTAGGCTTGGCTTCCCTTACCGTTCTGCGGAACCAGGACTATGCTAGCGAGATTCATTTGTGGGAAGATACCGCGATAAAGTCGCCTGGTAAGGCACGCGTACACAACAACCTCGGTTATGCGTATATGCTAGCCCGCCGCCATAATGAAGCACGGCGCGAATTCACTAGTGCACTGCAACTCGACCCGAGTTTCTACAAGGCGCGTTACAACCTTTATCGGTTGGACGACGAAGTCAGCTTAAACTGAAGCAGCATTCTCAGACATGAAATAATGAAGACTATAATGCATTGAATTTAAGAGAGTGATCAATCGAGTAATTTGCGTGAATCCAGAGAAACAGCTTGAACTTCCATCTACAGAATTTTAGGCTGCTCTATAATAAAAGTTTAGCCAAATGAACGACTAAGGTAATGAAAAATATTGGGGAGGTGGTGATGTTTGACAATATTTACCGATATAGGCAGCACTACTCGCTTATGAAAATATTTTATATATTACGTTAAGTTTCATGCACATGGAAGAGAGGGCTGGATAATGAAGTTGTACAAATACTGCTCCTATTCGGCAAATACGCTATCCATACTAATTAATGGCAAAGTATGGTATTCGAAACCAGCCGACTTTAACGATCCGTTTGATGGGGATTTCTTAGTCGACAATGTTTGCTCATTTGACGATTACATAGCAATCTTCCAGCTTGATATTTCTGGCGAAACATATGAAGCAATGAAGGCTAAATATTGCGATGAACAAGGCAACCTTAAGCCAGAAAAATTAGCTGAGGAATCTTCAATAGCTGGCGTGTTTAAGAATGTCGGCGTTCTCTGCTTAACTACGCGTTGGGATAGCACACTGATGTGGTCACATTATGCCGATCAGCACAGAGGGTTAGCCATCCAGTTCGACATACCAAATGAAATCCCGGTGAGCAAGGTCAATTATGCGAAAGTACTACCGGCAAACCACTTGTCGTATTACTACAAAAGAACTACCAATGATGGATATATTGATATTGAATTCACGAAACATGAAGATTGGAGCTATGAGGATGAATACCGACTGGCGGTAAATGCTGGAAACCGCCTTGTGGAAAATCCCGGGATAATTACGGAAGTAATATTTGGGTGCAAGATGCAGAATTCCCATAAGGAAACACTCTCCAATCTAGTTTCAACATTGCCTAGTGGAAAAGGTGTGCGATTGTTGTCCGCAGAAAAGGTCGATGACCTTTCTCTGAGACTTCGAGAAGCCGAAACTGAAACTTAACAATGCGTTCAACAACGTTTCGCGCCTTCGACGCTCCACTCGGACAGCTACCGCTGCGCGGCAGCTGTCGATTAACGCGGCGTGTGTGCCGGGCATGGCACGTAACTATGGCGGTGGAAGTCCGCCAGCCAGGTTTTCGCAGAGCCGAAGGCTAGGGAAACGGCAAAGGCGTTGCCGCGAGGCAGGGTCTGGAGGAAGCTGAACCCAAAGCTGCGGGGCGATGAACAAAAACCGGATATGAGGCGTGGTACATCCGGGGCGAGCGGGCACGTGACCGCGAAGCCCTCCATCTGCGGTTGGGATGTACTTTGTAAATCCGGCGCTCGCGCAGCGAAAGTGACGTGTCTTACCCCGGGAGATCTCCCTGGTGCTTCGGAAGTTTGAAGCTGGGCGCTGAGAGATTGGCGCTGAATACCATGGAGAAGTCAGCAGAAGGCATAGTGTGCGCTGAGCAGCGCGTAGTTCAGGAGGGTTAAAGTCCCTCTGGTGCCCGGATGAGGGGTGCCATATCCGAAAGCGGGGGTAATGCCTCGCTGGCCAGAGGTAGTCGTTACGTAAGACTCTGGAGGGCAGGGTGTCCATCGTGAGGTGGAATCCGAAGGGCATGAGGAGAAGTACCGGGCCGTAATCGAGAAGGCAACTTCAGGATAAACCGGTCGGCCAAAGGTGGGGCAAGGTCGAGTCTGCACTATGGAGACGAAGGCGTTCTCATTCACCCACCGCACCAAGGTGTTTGCGGATGGCACGGTACGGAAGAACAACGCGTGACCTCAGGAGAACTAACAAGGTCTGCGGTTGGCACCGCAGGAAGCAAGCCTATAAGCGGTAGCGAAATGGCGAGCGGAGCCCTGTTAGTAGTCGGACGGCTGAGTAGTACCAAGAAGCGTGATGAAAGTTGCGTGATCAAGCAATTGGCGACCTGGAATGGGTCGGGGAAGGCAGCCGACGAAGGTTGTTGGGAAGAGGAAACAAGCCAGCGAGATAAAGGCGTAGAGGAGGATCAGTTCCATGAGTGAAATACCCGTACACCTACGTCCGAGGAGACTGGCTGACTGGCTCAACCCGACGGAAGCAAGGAAGGTGCATTCATTAATCGACAAGGTGTACAAGCGGAAGAACCTGGAGATGGCCTGGGAACGAGTGCGTGCCAACCGGGGTAGTGGTGGTGTTGATGGAGTGAGTCTGCGGATGTTTGCGGAACAGGTCGATCAGCAATTGGATCGACTCGGAAGTGAACTTGCGACGAATATCTATCGCCCGCAACCGGTATGGCAAGTGCCAATCCCGAAGGCAGGTAAGCCGGGAGAGTATCGCACACTGGGTATCCCGTCGATCTACGACCGGGTATGCCAGCAGGCATTGCTCAACCGACTGGAGCCGATCTTTGAGCCTATATTCGATGAAGCCAGCTTCGGATATCGGCGAGGGCGATCTGCACATGATGCTCTCGGCAAGGTATGGAAGGAAATCAAAGGTGGCAGTGAATGGATAGTGGATGCAGACCTGAAAGATTTCTTTGGGTCGGTGGAACACGATAAGTTACTGGCACTGGTGGCAAGACAGATTGCTGACGGTCGAGTGCTTAGCCTGATTGAGGCGATGCTCAAGGCAGGCGGTGATAACAAAGGCCGGATTATTCCTACCGAGCGAGGGACACCGCAGGGCGGGGTAGTTTCCCCCTTGTTAAGCAATATTCTTCTGACGCCGTTTGATCGGGAGATGCGATACAGGGGCTATCAACTTACAAGGTATGCGGATGATTGGGTGGTAACGTGCCGATCGCCAGCAGAAGCCCGTGCAGTGATAAAGACAGCACGGACGATCCTGAACGCACTTGGCGTCCAACTACATCCGCAGAAGACGCGAATCGTGCATGTCCGGTACGGATTTGAATTCCTTGGGTACAAGATCAAGCAAGGGAAGCAGTTAAAACTGCCACCGAACAAGATACGTAGTGGTGCCCAGCCTGGGAAGTTGTATGCAATCCCGAAAGAGAGTTCGGTTAAAAGGTTCATGGATCAGGTGCGAAGTCGCACGAGACGAAAAGCGCCGCTTAAAACCGAAGAACTGATAGAGCAGTTAAATCCTGTGCTGCGTGGTTGGGGCCAATACTATAAACGGGCTCACATTCAAAAGCTCTTTAACCGACTTGACCGTTGGATCGTACGGCGAATTTGGTCGCATCGACATAAGCGGTGGCGGTGTGCAGGCTGGAAAGCTTTGCCGACCGCGAAGTTATATGGAGAGTACGGGCTGGTAAATCTTGTAGGATTAATACCTTCACTTGCGGCTCAGCGAGCTGGGCCTTCGTGAAAGCTGCATGCGGCAAAACCGCACGTGCAGTTTGAGCGGCGGACGGAGGCTAGCGCGCAAGCGCGCCTCCTCCGACCCGACAGCGATGAACGCCGGTAATTCGGCGGGAGCGAAGGGGTGCCAGTTTGAGATAGTGAATAGGGGAAACATGCCCCGACACCGAGCGGACTATGCGCATGACCACACAACTTATTCACTTCACACAATGGGCAAGAGAAGCCCCTCAGTCACGCTATACTGCGCTGATGGGGTTGCTGTGCGACCCAGAGGGGCTGCGCGAAAGCTTTGACAGCCAAGCGGGAAATAAAGCCACCGGCATCGACGGAGTGCGCAAAGCAGACTATGCACTGGACTTGGACGCACGGCTTGCCGCGCTCAGCCAACAAGTGCGGCAGAATGCCTATCGCCCCCGCCCCGCCCGGCGAACTTACATCCCCAAGGCCAATGGCAAAATGCGCCCACTGGGCATACCCTGCTTTGAAGATCGCATCGTGCAAGAACGCCTGACCGGCATCTTGCAAGCGATTTGGGAACCTGAGTTCAGAGATTGCTCCTACGGCTTCCGCCCCGGACGCAATGCCCATCAAGCCCTCAAACGGCTGGGCGAAGTCATCACGCTGGATCAAACTCAATGGCTGGTAGAGGCAGACATCAAAGGCTTCTTCGACCATGTGGATCATGACTGGCTGATGAAGTTTCTCGCTCACCGAATCGCTGATCCTGTGCTGCTGCGGGTGATATGGCGTTTCCTCAAAGCCGGAGTGATGGAAGAAGGCCTGCTGCATGAAAGCGCCGCTGGAACACCGCAAGGTGGACTGGTCTCGCCCGTGCTGGCCAACATCTATCTGCACTACGTACTTGATACATGGTTTGAAAAGCGCTTTGCCAGAAGCTGTAGAGGACGGGCAAAACTGATACGCTACGCGGACGACTTTGTGGCCTGTTTCACCCACGAAGAAGATGCCAAGCGATTTTCGGCAGCGCTGATCGAACGGCTGGCGGAATTTGCGCTAGAAGTCGAGCCGAGCAAAACCGCACTGTTGCGATTTGGCAGCTATGCCAAGCGGCAATGCGTCAAGCTAGGCTTGGGTCGCCCGCCCACTTTCGATTTCTTGGGTTTCACGCACTACGTCACGCGGAGTCGCAGTAAGCGCTTCATGGTGGGGCGGAAAACGCAGGGCAGCCGAATCAGCAGGAAGCTGAAAGAAGTGGGCGTGAGACTAGCAAAGCTGCGCACGAGCGGCGGACGCGCCATGATGGACTATGCAAAGCGGCACTTGCAGGGACACATTGCGTACTTTGGTGTCAGTGGCAACAGCCGCAGCCTGAAAACGTATGTCTACCGCGTGAGCCGAGTCCTGTTCAAGTGGCTCAATCGCCGCAGTCAGCGTAAGAGTGTGAATTGGGCGCGCTTTGGTGAGGTGCTCAAAACATGGCTACCGCCGGTACGTATCAAGCACAACTTATATCCTCACCATTGTGGATGACTCAAGCTGGGAGCCGGATGGTGTAACGCTCCAAGTCCGGTTCTGCGAGGGCGGCAAGCTGTGAGGCAAGCCGCTACTCTCCATTTAATCTGCCACCTAAATTAAATCGAGTCTGACCCCAATTTATTCCAATTTATTCTAAAATCCATGATTCAAAATCATTAGAACGGATGGATAGATCAGCGTTTCCCTAACGTAACTGTAGCAGATTCAATTTGCGCAACTTAGGTGCCAGACGCGCGGTCGCTGCGACGATAGCCAAAGACATTATTCCGCCAAAAATTACAGAGGGAACTAATCCCATCACCCGGGCAGCCAAGCCTGATTCGAAAGCGCCCAACTCGTTGGATGAGCCGATAAAAATGCCGTTGATCGCAGAAACACGACCGCGCATAGCGTCTGGCGTCATGAGCTGCATAATAGTAGTACGCAGCACCATCGAGACCCCATCGCACATGCCAGAGAGCATCAGCAAGAAGGCTGCCACCCAAAAATGGCTGGTGAGAGCGAACAAAATGATGCATACACCAAACCCGGCGACAGCTGCCAACAAGATCCTGCCCGCATTCTGGTTCACGGGATGGCGTGCAAGTAGGACGCCGGTGGCGATGGCGCCTATTGCAGGTGCTGCGCGCAGGATGCCCAAGCCTTCCGGACCATAATGGAAAACATCGTGGATAAATACTGGCAACATGGCGACCGCGCCGCCGAATAACACGGCGAACATATCCAGCACTTGCGCGCTTAGAATGATCTGGTTGCTGAACACAAAGCGCAGCCCCTCCGCAATGCTGGAAAATACCGGTGCGCTCTCAGCTCTCGGTGGCTCTGCGATGCGCAACATGAATAAAGACGCGGCGGCACTAATGCTGAGGATCGAAGCCACCATGTAAGCGGTAGTAAGGCTGGCCCAACCAACCAGTATCCCGCCCAACGCAGGACCAAGCACCAGCGCAGATTGAAAAACCGAACTACTGATACCGGCGGCACGCGCATAGTGCTCACGCGGCAAAGTAAGAGCAAGCAGTGCGTTGTAAGAAGGCCCAATGAAAGCGCGCGCGACGCCACCCGCGGCGATAGATCCATAGATCCACATTAGCGTGGCACCCGCTATCCCGCCACTGGCTACAAATACAAGCACCAGAGCATTGCAACTTAGTACGATGCTTGCCAGCACACCAAACATTCGTCGGGAGTGATGATCTACGACATAACCCGCGAATAGCGCACAACAAAAGTAGGGAATGACTTCCGCCAATCCGATCAGACCTAGCGCAAAAGGGTCGTGCGTTAGTTGATAGATGTGCCAGCCGACAACCACGGCGATCATCTGGTAGGCCAGCGAAATCTGAAAGCGGAAAATTAGCAGCTTGATAAAGCTGCTGTTGCGTAATGGAGATGTCAAACGCGGCAGCCAAACTTGATGGCTAGGTCGACGAGAGAGCTCCGCACTTGTTCAATGAGAGCGAGTTGATTCGGCATAACTTGACTTCTATTTTTGTTGGTTGGATTAATTAAAGAATACGCTTTGCAGCGTGGCGATGCAATTGAAAGTCTCTTCCATGATGTCAAAAAGACGAGTAAGAAATTCAGATTAGAGCTATGAAAACATTGCTGTTAAATCGGCCTTTGCCAAAAATACTGTATGCTGTTTTTCGCATGATTAATTGAGATGGTAACTAATAGTCATCAGTACAATTGAAGGACGTCAGTTCAATTCCTATTAGCGGAATATAAGAGGATTTATCCTATGCCACACGCTATTTCACAATCTACTGATCGATTGGCATCCTATTAGGTGTTTATGTAATTTAATGTCGCCGAAAAGTGTACCAAATGGTGGCTGTAGTCTCTGGTTTAAATATGACGATTAAACGATAGTTGTGTTGGTGGATTTTTGACCACATAATCCACGTATCCTGCTTAATTTTTAAGCGTAAGTAAACAAAGATGATTACCAAGGTCATATATGCAATGCGGATGCATTTTCGCGAATATCTCACCCCTGAGCGAAACTCAGCGACGAACTCGTTCGTCGCCCAACCCGTTTGTTATGTGCATAGTTAAAATCCATTTCATGAAATAACCCCAAAAAATTTGGACGCTGATAAATCATGCTGCTAGATAATGAAAGAGAAAGTGAAAATATTGAGGATCGTCGTGGCGGCGGGCTTATTAAAGGGATTGGAATTGGAAGCGTGGTTCTTGCCTTGATTGGAAGTTATTTAACCGGCTTGAATCCGGCCACTTTGTTGGGCTTGATGGAGCAGGCGGCCCCTGTTCCGCAGGTTAGCGCGCACAAGCCTGCTGCAAATGACAAGACAGCCGTTTTTGTGTCGAAGATTCTAGCGGAAACGGAAGATACATGGGGCGAAGCATTTGCGACAAAGGGCAAGGAATACCGTAAGCCGAAGCTAGTGCTTTTTACCGGTAGCACAACAACTGCATGTGGCCACGGTGCCGCCGCCATGGGACCGTTTTACTGCCCATTGGACAGCAAAATCTATATCGATCTATCGTTCTTCTCAGAACTCCAAAATCGTTTTCATGCGCCGGGTGAGTTTGCTGAGGCCTATGTACTGGCGCATGAGGTGGGCCACCACGTCCAGAACCTTCTAGGAATTTCCGCTAAGGTAAATGCCGCCAAACAGCGGGCATCAAGCAAAGCAGAGGCGAATGCTGCGAGCGTAAAACTGGAGCTACAGGCAGACTGTTATGCCGGAGTTTGGGCGCGGCGCACGGATAGTCAGAAACATATTCTCGAACCCGGTGAAATTGAGCAAGCTATTGCGGCAGCCACCGCGATTGGAGATGATACCCTCCAAAAGAAAGCACTTGGGTATGCCGTGCCAGAGACATTTACTCACGGATCATCGGGACAACGTGTCGCCTGGTTTAAGCGTGGGATGGAAACCGGCGACCCGGCTCAGTGCAATATATTTGCAGCAACTAGACGAAGCAATTGACCTTATAGATTGTTCCCAAATCTCCACAATCGTTCCCGGCTATGGTTTTTTAAAAAGAGAGTGAGCATTGGGAATGCTCATCTCACTCGACTGGGTTGACGGAAAGGTAAGCGTCATGGGTGGTTTGCTTGGGGTTCATCGTTGGCTCTTGGTTGATTTACGACACCACAATGAACGCGCTGGTTGATCAGGAAGCCAATTACTTACAGATCAAAATTGGTAAGCCAATCATAGAAAGGGGTATCGTAGTCAGCAATTACCCTATTTGTCACATTATGTTTTCAAGATCAGAAATTCAGCCAGAAACGATTCAGGCATACCACGAGACAGAGTATCGGGTTACCGGTGAACTGTCTTTAGTCCTGCGCATTGGCGAATACAGCGAGTCATTATCTCGCCTATATAAATTCAGCAAGTTGGATTCGTGCGCCTTCATCACGGCTTGCAATCCCTGCAGCAAGAGCTTGAGCGATGCAGCCAATGCGGACCGACATGTTGAACTGGGTCGCGATCTTCAACGCCGTGGATTGAAATTTTTTCAAGGCGAAGGCAAGCATCCTGTGGGTGACTGGCCTGGTGAGGCGAGCTATCTGATCCTTGGCCTTTCACTAGAGGCAGCTAAAATTCTCGGGAAAAAATACGAACAAAACGCCATCGTCTGGTGCGGCTCCGATGCTCTGCCCCAGTTAGTTCTGCTGAAGTAATTGAATTTGGCGGGTTGGTGCATGCTGCAAATAATGAAATGTTTGGAATTGTTGACGTAAATTTTGGCCGTTGGCAGAAGATGGGTACACTTTCTGCATCATAGCGTTGACGGCGCGACACCGATTGTTGCGCTGGGTCTCGAGATGTCAATGTTCAACAAAAAATTTTCGGAGAAATCTGATCATGGACGATTCAGATCGATATTACGGAACCCATCTTTGGGATCGGACTGTCTGTGACCCCAATTTATTTTTTCGAAGGTCTAAGGGGTCAGCCTCGAATTTAATTTTGAGCCACCATGCCACGTCGCCCCCGCAAACCCGCACTGACGCCATGCTTCAAACACCGCTACCGCGACTGTGTTGGATAAATTCAGGCTGCGATTATTCGGTAGCATAGGCATGCGCAGGCACTGCTCCGGTGCTAACGATGCCAATATATCCGCAGGCAAGCCACGAGTCTCAGGCCCGAACAGCAACGCATCACCAGCCTGATAACTTACCTCGTGATAAGGCTGCTTGCCTTTGGTTGTGTATGCAAACAGGCGCGCACCCGGCAGGGTTTGCAGGCAGGCAGTGAGGTCGTCGTGTACACGCAGATCGGCGTATTCGTGATAATCCAGCCCGGCGCGCTGCAACTGTTTATCATCCAGCGAAAATCCGAGCGGTCGGATCAAATGCAGTTGCGCCCCGGTGTTGGCGCACAGGCGAATGACGTTCCCGGTATTAGGCGGAATCTCGGGCTGGAAGAGGATCACATTAAACATTTAGGGGTGCTTTCGTTTTGAAGTGATGCGCATCTAACAGGGGCTAGAAAACGCATGACGAGCGGGTGTGATTATAAATTCTACGAAGC
>CAWDCY010000007.1:0-179190 GCA_963800965.1 uncultured beta proteobacterium
CATTCCCGCCCGCATCGAACAATTAATCGCTGAAGACAGCGCCATCATTAATCTGGGTGGGATGCGCAAGGAGGTCTCGCTTGCCTTAGTGGAGAATATCGCGGTAGGCGATTATGTGATCGTGCATGCCGGCTACGCGCTGCAAAAGCTTGATCAGGAAGAAGCCGCACACACGCTGGCAATGTTTGCCGAGATGAGCACGATGAATGACGTTGCACGGTGATGAAGCTTGAAATATGTAGACGAATTTCGCGATGGTGAATTGGCCAAGAATATTGCCGCCAACATCGCACGCGAAGCGACAGCTGCTTCAGGCTATCGTCTGATGGAGTTTTGTGGCGGCCATACCCACGCTCTTTCCCGCTATGGCATTGCGGACTTGCTGCCAGCCAGTGTGCACATGATTCATGGCCCGGGTTGTCCGGTCTGTGTACTGCCGATCGGTCGCGTGGATCAGTCGATACGGCTAGCACGCAAGCATGGCGTGATCTTGTGCACCTATGCGGACACCATGCGCGTCCCGTGCTCCGATAATCTCACCCTGATGCGCGCCAAGTCGGGCGGAGCGGATGTGCGCATGATCTACTCGACACAGGATGCGCTGAAGATCGCGCGGGATAACCCGGATCGACAGGTAGTATTTTTCGCCATCGGCTTCGAGACCACTACTCCGCCCACGGCTGTGGCGGTCAAACAGGCGACAGCCGAGGGGCTGAAGAACTTCAGCGTTTTGTGCAACCACGTACTGACTCCGGCGGCGATGCACGCGATTCTATCTGTAGAGGGCGGAGTGGCGCTGGATGGGTTCGTCGGCCCGGCGCATGTTTCCACTGTCATTGGCAGCAAACCGTATGAAGTGTTCGCCGACGTTTATGGCAAACCGGTGGTGATCGCCGGATTCGAACCGCTCGATGTGATGCAGGCAATACTTATGCTGATACGCCAGATCAATGAGGGCCGTGCAACAGTAGAAATCGAATTCACTCGTGCGGTGACACGCGAAGGTAATCTTAAGGCACAGGCATTGGTTGAAGAGGTGTTCGAGTTGCGCGAGGTGTTTGAGTGGCGAGGCTTGGGCAGTCTGTCCCACAGCGCCTTGAAACTGCGGCCTGCGTTCGCTGAATTAGACGCGGAGCTGAAATTCAGCATCGATTATGTGGCCGTGCGCGATCACAAGGCATGCGAATGTGCGGCTATCCTGCGCGGCGAAAAGCGTCCACAGGAGTGTAAGATATTTGGCACGGTGTGTACGCCGGACAACCCGATCGGTTCCTGCATGGTGTCATCGGAAGGCGCTTGTGCCGCGCATTACAGCTATGGTCGATTTCGGGATGCTGCTTAATGAGTACGGCTCTATGTGATTTGTAATGGGCAGCCCTTGGATAAGTGCAAGGTGAATGACAAGGAAAAATCAGCTCAAAAAAATTTTTTATCCTTCGACAAGCTCAGGACGAACGGAATTCAAAAATCCGTTCGTCCTGAGCTTGTCGAAGGATGGATGGATTGCTGAAAAGGATAAATGAAATGTTTTGGGTGTACATTCTCCGCTGTGCTGACGGTAGCTATTACACCGGACATACCGACAATCTTGAAAGGCGCATCGGCCAGCACCAAATCGGAGAATGCGAGGGTTATATCGCAACACGCCGTCCGGTGGAACTTATTTGGTCGCAGGAGTGTGTCACGCGGGAAGATGCCTTGTCGGCCGAGATGCAAATCAAGGGCTGGAGCCGCAAGAAGAAAGATGCCATGATGCGCGGCGACTGGACAGAAGTTTCTCGCTTGGCGAAAAGTAAATCCGCTCATCCTTCGACAGGCTCAGGACGAACGGATTTACTTCTTCTGCGGAAGATTGAACGTTGATTGCCCACTGTATTTCATATAGAGCCAATGAATATAATCAAACCAAATTACTCGCGTCCGCTTGATTTCAAGCAGGGGCGGGTAGATATGTCGCATGGTTCCGGTGGGCGCACCATGGCGCAATTGATCGCCGAGTTGTTCACTGCCGGTTTTGATAACGCATATCTGGCACAGGGCAATGATGGTGCGTTGTTGCCGCAAATCACCGGGCGGCTGGTGATGTCTTGCGACGGCCATGTCGTGTCGCCGTTGTTCTTCGCGGGCGGTGATATCGGCTGTCTGTCGGTGCATGGCACTATCAACGATGTCGCGATGATGGGAGCGAGGCCGTTGTATCTGGCGGCTTCTTTCATACTCGAAGAAGGATTTCCTCTCGCCGATCTGAAACGCATCGTTGCGTCCATGGCGAACGCTGCAAAATTAGCGGGTGTACCCATCGTCGCGGGTGATACCAAGGTGGTGGAGCGGGGTAAGGGCGATGGGGTGTTCATCACCACTACCGGAGTCGGCGTGGCACGTGAGGGTATCAATCTGTCCGGTGATCTTGCGCAGCCGGGTGACATAATCCTGCTGTCCGGCACAATAGGGGATCACGGTATGGCGGTGCTTTCGCAACGCGAAAACCTGACTTTCGATGCGCCCATCATGTCGGATACGGCGGCATTGCATGGGCTGGTCGCAGCCATGCTGGACAGCGGAGCGAAGTTGCGCGTGCTGCGCGACCCGACGCGCGGCGGGTTGGCGACGACACTCAATGAGATCGCCAAGCAATCCGGCGTGGGCATGATTCTGCAGGAATCCGCCATTGCGGTGAATCAGCCGGTTGAAGCAGCCTGTGAGTTTCTCGGGCTGGATCCGCTATATGTCGCCAACGAAGGCAAGCTGGTAGCCATTTGTGCGCCGGAGGATGCCGGGCGCTTGCTTGAAGTGATGCGCGCTCATCCGCTGGCTCGTGAGGCGGCTATCATCGGAGAGATCACAGAAGATGCGCATGGATTCGTGCAAATGATCACCAAGCTCGGTGGTCGTCGTATCGTTGATTGGCTGGCAGGTGAACAATTGCCTAGGATCTGTTGATTACATTGCTATCTATCCTGCACTTTAGTTCTATGTAAAACAGAGCGTTAAGGTAGTGCTTGCCCATGATTTTGCGCATTTGCTTGCATGTTTGCTCGGTTTGATAGCATTGTACCAATGTCCAATTCTTGCTATGCAAACCGCATATATCAGCCATCTGTTCTGTGCTTGGTTTCTTATGTTCAAGTATCCATTTGTCGTTTGTATTTCTGATTTATGATTAATCATTATCAGGTGTAAAATCACAACAATTGGTCTATTACTTCACGTTGCGTGCGCCAATGAATAAAAATCGCCCTATACATCTTGATTTGCGCTTGATCAAATTGCCCTTGCCAGGCTTTATATCTATTCTGCATCGTGTTAGCGGATTGTTGCTTTTTCTGACCTTGCCGCTATTTCTAAGGATGTTGCAGAGCAGCCTGTTTTCTATCGAAACGTATACTCAGTTGGTCGCGGTACTGCGATATCCCTTAAGTAAATTAATTTTAATCAGCCTGATGTGGGCATTTTTACACCACCTTTGCGCCGGGATACGCTATCTCGCGATTGATATGCATATCGGCGTAGGGCTGGCGCAGGCACGTGTCAGTAGTAAGTGGGTGTTGCTTGTGAGTTTGGGTTTAACTTTGCTAATGGGAATATGGCTATGGTAGATCGCATCGTGACCGGCGCGCATTATGGCTCGCGGGATTGGCTGGTGCAGCGTGTCACTGCGGTTCTGATGGTGATTTATACGTTTTTTATTGTGGGCTACGTGGTGCTAAATTCCCGTTTTGAAAGCAATGTCTGGATCGGTCTCGATTACAACACTTGGACAGGGTTGTTTTCGAACTTGGTGATGCGCTCGTTCTCGTTGCTATTTCTGTTTGCCGTTTTCTACCATGCATGGATTGGGGTGCGTGATATTGTCATGGATTATGTCAAGTCGGCAAGAATGCGTCTTGGTATTTATGTACTGGTGATAATGGCGTTGCTGCTGTATTCGATTTGGGCAGTACAAATTTTGTGGGGAATGTAATGGCAGTGGCGAAACGCACATTTGATGTTGTAATTGTGGGGGCGGGTGGGTCAGGGATGCGCGCAGCTTTGGCATTGTCTGAGGCGGGCTTGAAGGTGGCAGTATTGTCCAAAGTTTTCCCTACTCGCTCGCATACGGTAGCGGCGCAAGGCGGTATTGCTGCATCATTGGGAAATATCAGCGAGGACAATTGGCATTGGCATATGTACGATACGGTGAAAGGTTCGGATTATCTTGGTGATCAAGATGCCATTGAATTCATGTGTCGCGCCGCGCCGGAGGTGGTGTACGAACTGGAACACTTCGGCATGCCATTTGATCGTTTGGAAAATGGCACAATTTATCAGCGTTCATTCGGCGGCCATATGCAAGACTATGGCAAGACCCCGGTGCAGCGCGCCTGTGCCGCTGCTGATCGCACCGGTCATGCCTTGTTGCATACGTTGTATCAAAAAAACATGCAGAGCAATACCATTTTTTTCGTGGAATGGATGGCTCTGGATTTGATTCGCGACGATGATGGCGATGTGCTTGGCGTGGTGGCAATGGAAATTGAAACCAGTGAAGTGATGATTTTACAGGCGCGCGCCACGTTGTTTGCTACCGGGGGTGCAGCGCGTATTTTTCAGGCTAGCACCAATGCTTATATTAATACCGGCGACGGCTTGGGCATGGCAGCTCGTGCCGGTATTCCGCTGGAAGATATGGAGTTTTTCCAGTTTCATCCCACTGGAGTATACGGCGCGGGCGTGCTGATTTCCGAAGGTGTGCGCGGCGAGGGTGGCTATCTCATTAACAAGGATGGTGAGCGCTTTATGTTGCGTTACGCGCCAAACGCCCAAGACCTCGCCAGCCGCGACGTGGTGTCACGTGCCATCGCCACTGAAATTAAGGAAGGGCGCGGTTGCGGTAAACATGGCGATCATGTTTTATTGAAGGTTGACCACATTGGTGATGCTGTCATCCGTCAGCGTCTGCCCGGTATTCGTGAGATTTCCCTGAAGTTCGCGCATGTTGACCCGGCCCTGGATCCCATTCCGGTGGTGCCCACTGCGCATTATATGATGGGTGGTATTCCCACTAATTATCATGGGCAAGTGGTCGCCCCTTACAAAACCGGGCCGGAAGAAGTGGTGCAGGGATTTTATGCGGTGGGTGAATGCGCTTGCGTGTCAGTACATGGCGCTAACCGGCTGGGCTGTAATTCGTTGCTTGATTTGCTGGTGTTCGGGCGTGAGGTGGCGCGGCAGATTATCGAGGACTTGCAGCGTAACCCTCATCCAAAACCATTGCCACACGATGCCGCTGAGCGTCCACTGGCGCGTCTTGCAAGGTTGAAATCACAAAAAAATGGTGAGAGTGTGGCCGAAGTGGGGGCAGAGATGCGACGTGTGATGCAAAATCATTGCGGTGTATTCCGGTTTCCTGATCTGCTGACTCAAGGTGTGGAAAAGATTCGCACAGTGGCCGAGCGCGTTAAAAATACCATGATTAATGATCAGAGTAAGGTGTTTAATACTGCCTGCGTGGAGGCATTGGAGCTCGACAATCTTATCGAAGTAGCGCAAGCAACCATGGTTTCCGCTGCAGCGAGACAAGAAAGCCGTGGCGGTCACGCGCGCGATGATTATCCGGAACGCGACGACGACCATTGGTTGAAGCATTCACTATATTTCAGTGAAGGACAAAAGCTGGATTACAAGCCGGTTCGGCTGAAACCGTTGACTGTGGAATCATTTCCGCTTAAGGCGCGGGTGTATTGATCAGGAGATAGAAGCGTGTCGGCAACCAGTTTTAAAACTGAAAATAATACTTTTCGCAAGCTGATCAGTCATGGTTTGAGTTACCGTGTACCTCATTTTCAGCCGGACTATAGTTGGATGGAAAATGAATGGGAAGATTTGTGGGCAGATATTATGGGGGTTGTTCAGGCTGACGGCGAGGCAGCGCACTATATGGGCTACCTTGTGTTGCAATCGAAAGATAACAGGGCATTCGACGTGATTGAAGGGCAGCAGCGCTTGACGACCCTTATGCTAATTATTTTAGCGGCACTCAAGAATTTGATGCGATTGATTGCAGAGAAAAATAATCCGGAAAATAATCAGCAACGAATGGATCAAATTCGTCAAACCTACATTGCTTGTCTTGATCCTGTAACGTTAGAGACGAGAGCCAAGCTTACGCTCAATCGTAATAACGATGCTTATTTTCAAAATTACTTGATCCCGCTGGATCATTTATCTCAGACAGGTTGTAATAAATCTGAGCACAGACTGTACAAAGCATTTGAATGGTTTGAGATCAAAATGAGTGAATATACAAAAATTGCTGGCGGGGATGAGGGGGTAACGTTGGCAAGTCTTGTTGAATCAATTAGTGACAGGCTATTTTTTACTGTTATCAGTATTACTGATGAGCTCAATACCTATAAAGTATTTGAAAGGCTCAATGCACGTGGTATACGTTTATCCTCAACAGATTTGCTGAAAAACCATCTTTTTTCTGTCCTGTATGGTGATAATGATCATCTACATGAAATGAAAGTGCTGGAAGACCGCTGGGAAGCAATGGTTACCTGTTTGGGCAGTGAAAATCTCCCCGATTTTTTGCTGGTGTACTGGATTAGTCGCCATACCTTTGTCAGGCAATCCGAACTTTTTAGAACCATACATTCCAGCGTTACGAGCCGTGAGGAAGTGTTCGAACTGCTGCAGGGTATGGAAGAGGATGTGAATATATATCTGGCACTTACCCAGGTGGAATCATCACAATGGCCTGCTGATCTCGAGGAGTATATTCGGGACTTGCAATGGCTCAGAGTGCGCCAGCCTTTGCCATTGCTTGTGGCAGCTTATCGAATGCTATCTGTCAGCGACTTTGAGCGTGTGTTACGCAATTGTATAAATATTTCGTTTCGTTACATCGTAATTGGTAGCCAGCCGACAAATAAACAAGAGAGTATTTATTATTCAGTGGCACAAAAAATTTCAAGCGGCGATATTCGCACTGCGGCAGCTATATTGGAGGCGATGCAATTTGTATACCCTAGTGATGATGAATTTCGTAGCGCATTTTCTGCTAAAAAAATTAGCGCTACTACTTCCCGTTGTGTAAATTGGAAAAACAGGTACCAGGAAATGATTACGATTTTGAAAGTGCTGGCCTTAACGTAAAGTGTTCTCTGTCATTGAATCAAATAATTGTAGCTAGATAACCTGTCAGACTGGCTACAGTACAGGAGCTTGATCCTCCTCCTCAAAGAATTGGTGCACGCTGCCATTGTTTCCGCCGTTGCGCAAATTTAAGCTTCAGCAGTCACATGCAAGACGACTGTCTGTAACGCGGCCAGTGACTGGAGCATGCAATGTAATTCAACAACACATAAAGCTTGCCGATGTGGCTAGGTACGAGTTCAACAATAGGCAGTGAACTTGTTATTATCTTGAAACGAGTGGTTAGTCAAAATGCGGGGGTAGCTTAGGCAGATGACTCGAAGTGATTAGTAGAGGATTGAAACCATGAAATTCAAAATTTACCGGTATAACCCCGAAACCGACGAGCAGCCTTATATGCGCAATTACGAGCTGGACATAGAAGCGGGCGATATGATGTTGCTGGATGCGCTGCTTCTTATCAGGGAGCAGGACGACAGTCTGAGCTTGCGTAAATCTTGCCGTGAAGGTGTGTGTGGCTCGGATGCTATGAACATTAATGGGCGCAATGGCTTGGCTTGCATCACGCAGCTGTCCAGTTTGAAACAACCAATTGAATTGCGCCCGTTACCCGGCCTGCCGGTGATACGTGACCTGATCGTGGATATGACACAGTTTTTCAAGCAGTACCATTCGATCAAGCCTTATTTGGTGAATAACGATCCGCCTCCGGAAACAGAGCGCTTACAATCGCCAGCGCAGCGCGCCGAGTTGGATGGTTTGTATGAATGCATTTTGTGTGCCTGTTGCACTACAGCTTGCCCATCATTTTGGTGGAATCCGGATAAGTTTGTAGGTCCTGCCGGTTTACTGCAAGCCTATCGTTTTATCGTCGATAATCGCGATCAGGCAACGAGCGCGCGACTGGATGATCTGGAAGATCCGTATAGATTGTTTCGATGCCACACTATTATGAATTGTGTGGATGTATGCCCCAAAGGCTTGAATCCCACAGCTGCCATCGGAAAAATTAAAGCTCTTATGGTGAAGCGTTCGGTATGAAAGAGTTGGAGCGAGTGCGCTGGCGCTGTCGACGCGGTCTGTTGGAGCTTGACATTGTGCTGGGTCGATTCATCGAGCAGCATTATGCAAGTTTGAATAAGGCGCAACAGGCTGCATTTGATGTGTTGCTGGATATGCCCGACCCGACACTCTGGGATATGATTACCAACACGCAGCCGTCACAGCTGCAAAGTGAGCAGTGCGCGGTGCTGAAATTCCTTCAGGCAGTTTGAGAGCGCTTTGAGCTGAAGTGGCGTGATCTGTTGCTACATAAAGATGTAAAAATAGGAGGCGAAATGAAAGAAAAACGCGTTGCAACACTGATGCTGGATGATGGCCGTAGTATGGAGTTGCCGATATTGTCTGGCACTATGGGGTCTGATGTGATCGACATCCGTGAATTGGGTAAGCTCGGCATATTTACTTACGATCCAGCTTTCGTTTCTACCGCCAGTTGCTCTTCCAGTATCACATTTATTGATGGCGAAGCTGGGTTGCTATATTACCGCGGTTATCCCATTGAACAATTGGCTGACAAGTCGGACTTTCTTGAAGTGTGCTACTTGCTGCTGCACGGTGAGTTACCGAATGCGATACAGAAAAGCGAGTTCACGGGAAAGATTATGAAGCACACCATGGTGCATGATCAGCTTGCCCGGTTTTTTAATGGCTTCCGCCGTGACGCTCATCCGATGGCGGTAATGGTTGGGGTGGTAGGCGCATTGTCGGCTTTCTATCATGATTCGCTTGATATTACAAACCCGGAACATCGCGAAATCTCGGCGTTACGCTTGCTGTCCAAGGTGCCGACTATCGCCGCAATGACCTACAAGTACTACACCGGTTTTCCGTTTATGTATCCGAAGAATGAATTCAGCTACGTGGAAAACTTCATGTACATGATGTTCGCAACTCCGGCAGAAGACTATGTGCCGAACCAGAAGCTGGTGCGTGCATTGGAGAGCATTTTTATTCTGCACGCTGATCATGAACAGAACGCTTCGACTTCAACTGTACGTATGGCAGGTTCCAGTGGAGCAAATCCATTCGCTTGCGTGTCCTCCGGCATTGCGGCGCTGTGGGGGCCAGCGCACGGCGGAGCGAATGAGGCAGTGCTGAAGATGCTGGAAGAGATAGGTGATGTGTCACGCGTGGCGGATTTCATGAACGGTGTGAAGGACAAAAAATACCGTCTGATGGGCTTCGGCCACCGAGTATACAAAAACATGGATCCGCGCGCAAAAGTGATGCGTGCTACTTGTTATGAAGTGCTTAAAGAGTTGAAGCTGGAGAAGGATCCTCTATTTGTAATGGCACTGGAGCTGGAGCAGATTGCATTGCGGGATGAATACTTCATAGAGCGCAAACTCTACCCCAACGTGGATTTTTATTCCGGAATCGTGCTGCGCGCGTTGGGTATCCCCAGCAATATGTTCACAGTAATCTTTGCTGTGGCACGCACCATAGGTTGGGTGTCGCAGTGGAATGAAATGATCGCCGACAGCGAACGTAAGATCGCTCGTCCACGGCAGTTATATCAGGGTGCGACGCAGCGCAATTTTGTACCGCTTGCCAAGCGCTAACGCCGGATCGAAAAAATTAACACATGGAGAAAATAGGGGCTGGAGGATGTTCGTGCGGTTGGGCGCCATATCGTATGAAGATATGTGACCTACAGAAGTGTGCAAAGACATGGCGACATAAACAGATGGGTAATGATAGATGACGTCGGTAATGCAAACCATGTTGGGCAACTCTATGTTGTTCGGTGCCAATGCGCCGTATATCGAAAATCAATATGAGGCGTATTTGGCCGACCCCGATTTGGTTCCGGATGGTTGGCGTGCCTACTTCGACGCCCTGCAAAATATGCCGAGTGCGGTGCTGCAAGACTTTCCGCATAGCCCAGTGGTGCGTGCTTTTGCGGCCTTGCCGTTAACGGGCGTACAAGGCGCAATTCAAGATGCTGATATGGCGCGCAAGCAGGTGGCTGTACTGCAACTTATCAATGCCCATCGTTTTCTCGGGGTATACCGCGCCAGTCTCGATCCGCTGAACCGACATCTTAAGCCTGAAGTGCCCGAATTGGATCCGGTCTTTCACGGTCTTACTGAGGCGGACATGGATATTACATTCGAGACGGGCTCTCTTGTAGGGTCACCACGAATGATGCTGCGGGAAATTCTGCAGCTGGTGCGCCAGACTTATTGCGGCAGCATAGGTGCAGAGTATATGTACATCAATGATGTTGTGCAGAAGCGCTGGATTCAAAATCGTCTGGAGAGTATGCGCGGCCAGCCAAATTTCAGCGCTGAGACGCAGTATCGTATCTTGGATCGGCTAACTGCAGCCGAAACGTTGGAGCGCTATCTGCATACCAAGTATGTTGGCCAGAAGCGATTTTCGCTGGAAGGCAGTGAATCGCTTATTCCGATGCTCGAACATTTCTTGCAACGTGCAGGTACGCAGGGAGTGCGCGAGACCGTTATCGGCATGGCGCATCGTGGGCGGTTGAATGTGGTAGTGAATACACTAGGCAAGTTACCGAGTGATTTATTCGCTGAATTTGAAGGTAAGCACCGTGAACAACTGACTTCCGGTGATGTGAAATATCATCAAGGCTTTTCCTCTGACATTTCTACTCCGGGCGGAGTGATGCACTTGGCTTTAGCATTTAATCCTTCGCACCTGGAAATTGTTAATCCAGTGGTGGAAGGCTCGGTGCGCGCACGCCAAGATCGTCGCGGCGACAAGGAAGGGCGCGAAGTAATGCCTGTATTGCTACATGGCGATGCGGCTTTCGCTGGGCAAGGCGTGATTATGGAAACATTCAGCTTATCCCAAACGCGCGGTTATTACACGGGCGGTACAGTACACATCATTATTAACAACCAGATCGGTTTTACAACTTCGAATATACATGATGCCCGATCTTCTTTGCACTGTACCGATGTGGCAAAGATGATAGAAGCGCCGATTTTTCATGTGAATGGGGACGATCCTGACGCGGTATTGTTAATTGCCGAAATTGCACTGGATTACCGCATGACCTTCAAGAGGGATGTAGTGATTGATATGGTGTGTTTCCGCAAGCTGGGCCATAACGAGCAGGATGAACCGCTGGTCACACAGCCGTTCATGTACCGATATGTTAACCAGCATCCGGGTACACGTGCGCTGTATGCTAAACACTTGTTAGAACAAAAAGTAATAACGGAAGGGGAGCCGGAGGCGATGATCGCTGCCTATCGTCGCTCGATGGATGAGGGCATCAATCCGATCCAGCCAGTATTGAATGATTTTAATAAGGAATACGCGGTAAATTGGTCTAAATTCAGGGATAGTGTGCCTTGGGACGTGGCGGTGAATACTGCCGTACCGCAAGAACAGTTGCAGAAATTGGCTCAACGGCTGACAGATGTGCCAACGGATTTCAAACTGCATTCGCGCGTGGAAAAAATTATTACTGACCGCCGTGCCATGGGCAATGGTGAATTGGCTTTGGATTGGGGTATGGCAGAAAACCTGGCCTATGCCAGCTTGGTAGTTGAGGGTATTCCGGTTCGTTTGTCTGGAGAGGACAGTGCGCGCGGCACCTTTTTCCATCGTCATGCTGTGCTGCATGACCAAAACCGCCTACAGTGGGACAAGGGCTATCTCATTCCCTTGCAAAATATTGCGCCGGATCAGGCTGATTTTATCGTGATTGACTCCATTCTTTCGGAAGAGGCGGTGCTGGCATTTGAATATGGTTATGCTAGCGCTGAGCCAAATTCGCTGGTTATATGGGAGGGGCAGTTTGGTGATTTCGCTAATGGTGCGCAGGTGGTAATCGATCAATTTATCTCTTCAGGGGAGGCCAAGTGGGGACGCATGTGCGGACTGGTGATGTTTTTGCCCCATGGCTATGAAGGGCAGGGGCCGGAGCATTCGTCCGGGCGCATTGAGCGCTATTTACAGTTGTGTGCAGATTATAATATTCAAGTGTGCATCCCTTCCACTCCAGCTCAGCTGTTTCATTTGTTGCGCCGCCAGATGTTGCGCCCGATGCGCAAGCCGCTTATTGTATTTACGCCTAAAAGCATGTTACGCAGCAAGGATGCATCTTCACCGCTGAATGAGTTGGCTCAAGGATCATTTCAGCCAGTGATCGGAGAATTGGATGCACTGGAAACTGCCAAGGTGCAGCGTATCATTGTTTGTAGCGGGAAAATTTATTATGAGCTGAAGGCCGCGCGACGCGAACGTGGCGTTCAAAATACCTCGTCGCAGTCCTTGCTTCCAGAAGAGATGGCAATTATCAGGCTGGAACAACTTTATCCTTTTCCGCATGATGCTTTCGAGGCACAAATTGCTAATTATCCAAATGCGACTGAATTGCTATGGTGTCAAGAAGAGCCCGGCAACCAGGGCGCGTGGCACCGCATTCAGCATTATCTGCAGCGCCATCTGCGTGACGGTATGAGGCTTTCATATGCGTTGCGACCTTCCTCGGCATCGCCCGCAGCAGGATATTTGGCAGTGCATAATGAACAGCAGAAGGCAGTGATAGACGCTGCATTCCGCTGTGATCTCGACATTAAATCAGGAGCAAGACACCATGCAAGTTGAAGTGAAAGTGCCGCAACTTTCAGAATCGGTTTCTGAAGCCACTCTGGTAACTTGGCACAAGCAACCTGGTGAAGCGGTGGCTGAAGGTGAGAGTCTGATCGACATTGAGACAGACAAGGTGGTTTTAGAGTTGCCCGCGATAAAATCTGGCGTGTTAACCAAAATTCTCAAGCAAAATGGTGACAAGGTGACAAGCAATGAGGTGATTGCCCTGCTAGATACCGATGCAAAACCAGATGTAATGGCCAAGGAGCAAGCTGCCGTGATGCCTGCGGCGCAAAAAATTGCGGCAGAAAATAAAGTTGATACTACTACGATTAGTGGTAGCGGACGTGGCGGGCGCGTCATTAAGGAAGATGTGTTGATTGCGGTGCAGGGAAAAGCAGCTGTGCCAGCCACTGCGGTTCCGCAGCCCATAGCGGGCGGGCGTGTGGAACAGCGCGTGCCGATGACTCGCATTCGCCAACGCATTGCCGAACGTTTACTGCAATCGCAACAGAATGCCGCAATTCTTACTACTTTTAATGAAGTGAATATGTTGCCAGTGATTGAGTTGCGCAATCACTATAAGGATGCTTTTGAAAAGAAGCATGGCGTAAAGCTCGGTTTTATGTCATTTTTCATCAAGGCTACGCTACTTGCGTTGCATAAATTTCCAGTGGTGAACGCGTCGGTGGATGGCACGGATATTATTTACCACGGCTATTACGACATCGGTGTGGCAATCGGTAGCGAGCGTGGTTTGGTGGTGCCTGTCATCCGGGATGCTGACAAACTTTCGCTGGCCGATATAGAAAGACAAATCATTGACTTCGGTACCCGTGCCAAAGACGGTAAGATTACGCTGGAAGAATTGACTGGCGGCACCTTCTCTATCTCCAACGGCGGTGTGTTTGGCTCCATGCTTTCTACCCCTATTATTAATCCACCGCAGAGCGCAATCCTAGGTATACATGCTACCAAAGACAGACCAGTGGCCGAAAATGGTCAAGTCGTCATTCGTCCGATGAATTACCTCGCGCTCTCTTACGATCACCGCATCGTTGATGGGCGTGATGCCGTATTATTTCTCGCCACTATTAAAGAAGCGTTGGAATTTCCTGGTTTAGTGTTGCTGGATTTGTAGATGCATTTGCCGGTTCAGCTGGAATGAAATTAAAAGTTTCGTACAGGTTCAGAGCTTAATAAAAGGATTTTATTATGCCGAAATCATTTGATGTTGTAGTTATCGGTGCCGGCCCCGGAGGTTATGTGGCGGCGATACGTTGTGCTCAATTAGGGCTGAATACAGTCTGTATCGACGATTGGAAAGGCGCGCAAGGTAAGCCCAGTTTAGGTGGGACCTGTCTTAATGTGGGCTGTATTCCATCCAAAGCATTGCTGGAATCATCAGAAAACTTCGAGCGATTGACGCATGATTTTGCTGCGCATGGCATACGTGCTGACAATGCGAGCGTGGATGTTCTGAAAATGGTGACGCGCAAGAATAAGATCGTGTCCGATTTTACACTGGGCATTAGCCAGTTATTCAAGAAAAATAAAGTGGACTCGCTGCACGGTAGGGCTCAACTTCTCGGTCGGGATGGCGATGTCTGGCGTGTCGGAATTACGGATGGAGAGGAAGTGAGGGCAAAGCACATCATTGTTGCCACTGGCTCGACGTCGCGTATTTTGCAGCATGCCCCGCTAGATGGGGTGCAGGTTGTGGACAATGTAGGTGCTTTGAGTTTTAGCGAAACACCCAGGCGTCTCGCTATCATCGGTGCGGGGGTGATTGGGCTGGAGCTTGGTAGTGTGTGGCGCAGGTTGGGGGCAGAGGTGACGCTACTGGAAGCCTCGCCCGTATTCCTTCCCGCCGCCGATGAGCAAGTGGCGAAAGAAGCGTTACGCGCTTTTACCAAGCAGAAGCTGGCTATTCACTTGAGCGCAAAGATTGATAGTGTCACTCAGTCTTCTGAGGTTGTAAAAATTAATTGGCGCGATATACATGGGGTCTCGCAGGAATTAGTTGCGGACAAGCTGATCGTTGCAGTAGGGCGTGTGCCCAATACGCAAGGTCTGGGCGCAGAAGCGGTCGGACTTAAGCTGGATGCTGCAGGGCGAATTGAGGTGGATGAACAGTGCCGCACCAGCCTGCCACATGTGTATGCGGTGGGTGACGTGGTGCGTGGCCCGATGCTTGCGCACAAGGCGTCTGAAGAGGGCGTGATGGTGGCCGAATTAATCGGCGGGCAGATGGGGCACAGCGATTTGAATTTGGTGCCAAATGTAATGTATACCGCTCCGGAAATCGCTTGGGTGGGTAAGACTGAACATCAGCTTAAGGCAGCAGGTGTTGCTTATAAAACTGGGCAGTTTCCCTTTCTTGCTAATGGACGAGCCCGTGCCTTGGGTGAAACGGCTGGCTTTATTAAAATCATCGCTGATGCAAATACAGATCGTATCCTCGGTGTGCATATTTTAGGCCCGATGGCATCTGAGCTCATTCAGCAGGCAGTGCTGGCGATGGCATTTTCGGCCAGTAGCGAAGATTTGGCGCGCACCATTCATGCACATCCATCCTTGACAGAAGTGATGCATGAAGCGGCTCTGGCGGTGGATAAGCGCGCAATTCATATCTAATTCGAATGTTCTGAGCTTATCTGTTCCGTCCCGTCACGTGTGATCATATCTCTGTCCGTAGCTGGCCACTGTTTAGAGCCCGTCAGTTGATGCGAGACAATATTGAGTTATTACAACAGAGAGAGATGAAGTCATGAGTCAAGTACATCCATCCGATCGAATTGCACTTGGCGTATCTTAATTTTAATTGCATAACTCATCGAGTTATCGTAATTGCTTGAAGTATTTCAGAAGATGCTGCGTGACCTATCATGTGGTCGCTCCATCTTAACGGTAGGCTGATATTTCCCATCTTCGCTTACAGCCTTCATACTTTTCATATGTTACAATGGCTCTGTTATTGGAATGGGCGAAAGTGGCGGAATTGGTAGACGCACTGGATTTAGGTTCCAGCGCCGCAAGGCGTGAGAGTTCGAGTCTCTCCTTTCGCACCAACTGAAGAATTCACTTATTAATATTAAGGAAAGCTAGCATGTCGAGTGTAGAAATCATGAGCGGGTTGGAGCGCCGCCTTAATGCATCCATCCCTCTGCAACTGGTTAGCAGCGAAATGGAAGCGCGTTTGAAGAAGCTGGCACGTACCGCTGAGGTGCCTGGTTTCAGGCCAGGCAAGGTGCCGTTCAAGATTCTGGAGCAAAAGCATGGTGCGCAAATACAGCAAGAAGTGCTGCGAGATGCTTTACGGCATTCCTTTGTCAAAGAAGCGGAGGATAACCAGTTAAAAGTGGTTGGTTATCCCGCTTTTGAAATTAAGACCACCGACCCAGATGCTGTATGGATTGAATATAGTGCGACTTTTGAGGTTTACCCTGAAGTTGTGTTGGGTGATATTAGCGCTGAAAGCATGGAGCAAGTGAGCTACACTTTGAGTGATGCCGATGTTGATACTACGATTGTTACGCTACTTACGCAACACGCAACATACGAAGTGGCTGACCGTGCGGCTCGAAATGGAGATAGGGTGCATATTGATTTCAGTGGCTTGCTGGAAGGTAAGATATTTGAAGGGGGTGAGGCTAGAAACTTGGCTGTATTGTTGGGTGTTGGGAGCTTGTTACCGGATTTTGAAAATGCCATTATTGGCATGAAGGCTGGCGAAACGAAAACTTTTGACATGACTTTTCCACCAGACTATAAGGCAGAAAAAGTGGCTGGCAAGCCAGTGACGTTTACTATTACCTTGCACAAGGTAGAAGATCAGATTCTGCCAGAAATTGACGATAAATTTGCCAAGTTGCTCGGTATAGAAGATGGCGATGTGAATAAGCTACGGGCTGAAGTTCAAAATAATCTAGAGCGGGAAGTTAAGCGTCGCATAATGTTGCTTAACAAAGACAGGGCAATGGCTACCTTGCTGAAAGTAACTCAACTGGAGATACCCAAGGCATTGCTGGATGCTGAAGCGCAGGGCTTGATGCAGCAAACTATGCGCGACATGAAAAAGCGCGGAATGGAAATGCCGAAAGGGGAGGAGTCGCTGCCGCTTGAAATGTTTACTGAACGTGCACAAAAGCGTGTCAAGTTGAGTCTGATCATGACAGAGTTGGTAGATAAATATGATTTGCATGCAAAACCTGAGCAGGTTAAGGAGCTGGTTGAAGATTACGCACAAAGTTATGACAACCCAGAAGAGGTAGTGCAGTGGCACTATAGTGACCCAGCGCGCTTGCAAGATGCGGAAAATTTAGTGTTAGAGGATAACGTGGTGGTTTGGGTGACGGAGGCTGTCAAGGTGACAGAGAGAGTGATGGAATTTAAAGAGTTGATGGAGAATGCCGCGTGATGCATAGCGAAATACCTCTAAATAATGAGGGTCCGCAAAACATCGGTATGATTCCGATGGTGATAGAAACCAGCGGGCGCGGGGAACGAGCATACGACATTTATTCACGTCTGCTCAAGGAGCGTGTTATATTTTTGGTTGGCAATATCAATGATATGAGCGCAAATTTGGTGGTAGCGCAGTTGTTGTTTCTTGAGTCGGAAAATCCAGATAAAGAGATTCATCTCTATATCAATTCGCCTGGCGGTTCTATTTCTGCAGGCATGGCGATTTATGACACTATGCAATTCATAAAGCCGGAAGTTTCTACGTTGTGTATCGGCATGGCGGCATCTATGGGTGCTTTTTTGCTGCAGGCCGGTGCAAAGGGTAAGCGCTTTATTCTGCCTAATTCTTCGGTGATGATCCATCAGCCACTGGGAGGGTTTCAGGGGCAGGCGACAGATATTGAGATTCACGCCAGATATATTTTGAGCTTGCGTGAACGCCTTTATGAACTGATGGCGCAACACACCGGTCGCAATGTCGAGGAAATTGCCCGTGACAGCGAGCGCGATAAATTCCTAACTGCGACTGAAGCGGTCGATTATGGCTTGGTAGATAAGGTTCTAGATAAGCGTATTTAAACAACTGCATAGGCATGATAGATAGATATTAAATGTAAGCGATAAACAAAACAGGGGGGTATGAATGGTGCTGGATAAAAGCAAGGGTGACAAGCTATTGTACTGCTCATTTTGCGGCAAGAGCCAGCATGAAGTTCGTAAACTGATTGCGGGGCCTTCTGTATTCGTATGCGACGAGTGTGTCGAGCTTTGCAATGACATTATTCGTGAGGAAATTAATAGTACTGTGTCCGGTAAGACCGACAAAGCTGATCTGCTTGTGCCGCATGATATTCGTGCTCGACTCGACGAATATGTAATTGGTCAGGAACATGCCAAGAAAATTTTGTCTGTGGCGGTGTATAACCATTATAAGCGGTTAAAGAACACAGACAAGGATGGGGTGGAGCTGGCTAAGAGTAATATTTTACTACTCGGCCCGACGGGCTCTGGAAAAACCTTGTTGGCGCAAACCTTGGCGCGGCTGCTTGATGTACCTTTTGTGATGGCCGACGCCACTACGCTGACTGAAGCGGGGTATGTCGGGGAGGATGTCGAGAATATTATTCTGAAGCTATTGCAAGCGTGTGACTATGACGTGGAGCGCGCGCAACGCGGTATCATATACATCGACGAAATTGATAAGATTTCTCGCAAATCAGACAACCCTTCTATCACTCGTGACGTATCCGGCGAAGGGGTACAGCAGGCGCTACTTAAGTTGATTGAGGGAACCAAGGCGTCTGTGCCGCCACAGGGTGGCCGTAAACATCCCAATACCGAATTCTTGCAGGTTGATACCACCAATATTCTTTTTATATGCGGTGGAGCGTTCGACGGCATGGAGAAGGTCATACTCAATCGCTCAGAGAAAGCCGGTATTGGTTTTGGTGCAAGCCTCGCCAATCGTGGAGACAAGAAGAGTGTGGGCGCAGTGCTACGTAATTTGGAGCCGGAAGATTTGATCAAGTTTGGTTTGATCCCTGAGTTTGTTGGACGTCTGCCAGTGGTTGCTACACTAGAGGAGTTGGATGAGGCGGCACTCATTCAAATTCTGACCGAACCCAAAAATGCCCTGATCAAACAATATCATAAATTGTTTGCGATGGAAGGCGTGAATATAGAATTTCACGAGGGTGTATTGCAGGCTATCGCCAAGAAAGCACTGGAACGTAAGACAGGTGCGCGTGGTTTGCGCTCGATTCTGGAAAATTCTTTGCTTGACATTATGTATGATCTGCCTTCGATGGAAAATGTGAGCAAGGTGGTATTGGATGTAAGCAGCACAAATGGCGATATTAAACCGATTGTGATACACACCGATACATCCAGGGCGGCATAATTATTTATTAGCGGCGTCCTACATGAGTTGATGCGCGGCGATTTGTCTTGTGACTTGAATTTTTTCGCTGCGCCCCCATCTAATTGTCGAGTTAATCCACAGAGGAATTTTCAGCCATGACAGAGCATGATACTGATGTACTTGTTTCCAGCTTTTTTCCACTACTTCCTTTACGCGATGTAGTGGTGTTTCCACACATGGTAATTCCATTGTTTGTTGGTCGTGCGAAATCAATCAAGGCACTGGAGTCCGCTATGGAAGCGGGTAAGAGTATTGTATTGGTGGCGCAAAAAACAGCAGCTAAAGATGAGCCAGCAGCGGATGATTTATATCACGTTGGCAGCATTGCTAATATTTTGCAGATGCTCAAGTTGCCCGACGGAACCGTCAAGGTTCTTGTGGAAGGTACGCAACGTGCAAAAATATTACGTGTGCTGGATGAAAAAAGTCATTTCGATGCAGATATTGACCCAGTCCCTGTCGATGACGGCTTGGATAATGAAGCAGAGGCTATGCGTCGCGCCTTGATTAATCAATTCGACCAATATGTTAAACTTAATAAGAGGATTCCGCCAGAAACATTAACGTCATTGGCTGGTCTAGAAGATTCTGGGCGGCTAGCGGATACCATAGCAGCGCATTTACCACTTAAACTGGAGCAAAAGCAGGAGATATTGGAGATTTTTGATGTCCGAAAACGGCTTGATCATTTATTGGGTCTATTGGAAGCCGAACTCGATATCCTGCAAGTGGAAAAACGCATTCGTGGACGTGTCAAGCGGCAGATGGAAAAGAGCCAACGCGAGTATTACTTGAATGAACAAGTAAAAGCAATACAGAAAGAGTTGGGTGAAGGCGAAGACGGTGCAGATTTTGAGGAGTTGGCAAAGAAAATCAAGGCGGCCCACTTGCCTAAAGAAGCGCGTGTCAAAGCCGAAGCCGAAATGAAAAAACTACGTTTGATGTCCCCCATGTCTGCCGAGGCGACTGTAGTGCGCAACTACATTGACGTCTTGGTGGGTTTGCCATGGAAAAAGAAAACAAAAATTAACAATGACTTAAAATCCGCCGAGGAAATATTGGAAGCGGATCATTATGGATTGGAGAAGGTTAAAGAACGTATTGTGGAATATCTTGCAGTGCAGCAACGCGTTGACAAGATGAAGGCGCCTATTCTGTGTTTGGTCGGGCCACCGGGTGTCGGTAAGACTTCGTTGGGTCAGTCTGTTGCGCGGGCAACAGGCCGTAAATTTATGCGCATGTCGTTGGGTGGGGTGCGCGATGAGTCAGAAATTCGTGGCCATCGGCGCACATATATTGGCTCTATGCCAGGTAAAATTTTGCAGAACATGGCTAAGGTTGGCGTGAAAAATCCATTGTTCCTACTAGATGAAGTAGATAAGATGGGTATGGATTTTCGTGGTGACCCATCGTCGGCGCTGCTTGAGGTGCTCGATCCAGAACAGAACCATACTTTTGTTGATCATTATGTTGAGGTCGAATATGACTTATCTGATGTAATGTTTGTTGCGACTGCAAATACCATGAATATCCCAGGTCCGCTTTTGGATCGCATGGAAATTATCCACGTCTCAAGCTATACAGAAGATGAGAAAGTAAATATTGCAATGCATTATTTAATTCCTAAATCCCTTAAAAACAATGGATTGAAGATTGAGGAAATTGGGATTTCAGAAAGTGCAATTCGCGACATATTGCGTTATTACACCCGCGAAGCAGGAGTGCGGGGGTTGGATCGTGAACTTTCTAAGATTTGCAGAAAAGTAGTGAAATCATTGTTGCTTAAAGGGCGTGCTAGTAAGGTAATGGTAAATGCTCGTAATTTGGACAAATATCTTGGAGTGCGGCGTTTCAACTATGGAATCGCAGAGAAAAATAATCAGGTTGGACAAGTAACCGGGTTGGCGTGGACAGAAGTTGGCGGAGAGTTGCTAACTATTGAAACTGCTGTATTGCCGGGCAAAGGTAATATTACCCCCACTGGTAAATTGGGCGAGGTAATGAAAGAATCGATTCAAGCTGCGCTTAGCGTAGTGCGTAGTCGCGCCCGTAGCTTGGGTATTTCTGATGATTTTTATCAAAAATCTGATTTGCACATCCATTTGCCTGAAGGTGCCACACCAAAAGATGGGCCGAGTGCAGGTGCAGGCATTTGTACATCGATCGTCTCAGCGTTGACGGGCATCCCTGTGCGTGCTGATGTGGCGATGACCGGTGAGATTACGCTGCGAGGAGAAGTGCTGGCGATTGGTGGATTAAAAGAGAAGTTGCTGGCGGCTCAACGTGGTGGTATTAAAGTCGTATTGATCCCAGAAGAAAATACTAAAGATCTTGTTGATATTCCTGATAACGTAAAAAATAAACTTGATATTCATCCGGTTAAATGGATCGAACAGGTGTTGGAAATTGCGTTAGAGCGAAAGCCGCAGCCGTTACCTGAGGATGCACCAGTAGTCAATCCGATTTTGGTGGCGGACGATGATAGACGTGCTACAGCGATTAAGCATTGATTGAGTATGATGGTTTTATATCAACTGTTACAAATTAATAGAGGATGTAAACTGCACCAATCAGAACTTATTCACACAGTTTAAGATAGACCGAAAGAATTCTATGCAGAAAATGCGTTGTGCATAATGCTTGCTATTCTAGTGACGGCGAGTTGACCAAGATCAAAGTAAGGTGAAAGAGACGAAATTTTTTTCTGGTAAATGTCTGGAGAATGTTGTAAAATTACTTTTTTATTGGGTGCTTAGCTCAGCTGGTAGAGCGTCGCCCTTACAAGGCGAATGTCGGGGGTTCGAACCCCTCAGCACCCACCAGCTGTTTGATTATTGGAGTGGTAGTTCAGTTGGTTAGAATACCGGCCTGTCACGCCGGGGGTCGCGGGTTCGAGTCCCGTCCACTCCGCCAAATTAAGGCGAACGAAAGTTCGCCTTTTTTCATTTATTTTAAATAAACTTTATCGGGCGGTTAATATGTTTGATTTCGTGCATGGGAACAAACGGTTCGTTCAGATCGTATTGTCTCTAATCATTCTTACGTTTGCATTTTGGGGTGTGGATACTTACAACAAATCATCTCCTGGTGAGGCTTTAGCTAAGGTCAACGGCAATAAAATCAGCCAAGAGGAGTTCGATCAAGCTGTGCGCCAGCAGCAAGACAGAATGCGTAAAATGATGGGCAGTAACTATGATCAAACTATGTTCGATAAGCCCGAAATAAAACGCTCGATTCTGGAAAGTTTGGTTAGTCAACGTTTACTGATGTCGCAGGCCCGTTCGATTGGTTTAACTGTCAGTGAGAAATATTTGGCTCAGAATATCGCTGGCATTGAGGTATTCCAGAAAGATGGGAAATTCGACAAGCAGCTTTACGAATCAGTACTGCGCCGTGAGAAAATGTCACCACTGACATTTGAGGCAAATGTAGCAAGAGAGCTATATATGCGCCAGTTGATTGATGCGTATATGCGGAATGGTTACGCATCACATATCACAGCGGATAATTTGATACGCCTGAATGAACAGCAGCGTGTTGTTGCTGTGGCAAAAATTTCTTTTGAATCATATCTCAATCAGGCTAAAGTGGATGAGGCTGCAGTGCAAAGCTATTATGATATGAATCTGAAGGAGTTTCAAACGGATGAGCAGGTGAAGGTGGAGTATGTGACATTCTCAGCCGATGCATTGCAATCACAAGTGAAAGTGGATGAGGCTGAAATTAAGAAATATTACGAGGAGCACCAGAATGAATTTGGTTCACCTGAAGAACGCCAAGCAGCGCATATCCTGATTGCTGTGGCCGCGCAGGCATCCGATGCAGATAAGCTGGCTGCCAAGACTAGGGCAGAGCAAGTATTGCAGCAAGTTAAGCAGTCACCGGATAAATTTGGCGAGCTAGCTAAAAAACATTCGCAGGATCCTGGCTCCGCTGCTAGCGGCGGGGATCTTGGCCAGTTTGGCCCTGGGGCGATGGTCAAACCCTTTGAAGAAGCTGTATACAAGCTTAAGATAGGTGAAATTAGCGGTTTGGTTCAAACTGATTTTGGCTTTCATATTATCAAGCTACTGGCAGTGATTCCAGCTAAAACTTTTCCGCTGGATAAGGCAAAGAGTGCTATTACGCAGAGGTTAAAACTGCAAAAAACAAATGATAAGTTCGCTGAGTTGGCAGAAAAATTCAATAATATTGTCTATGAGCAAAGTGATACTCTCAAACCAGCTGCAGAATTGGTAAAAATACCTCTACAAACAAGTGGTTGGTTGAGCAAAAAACAGCCTGGATCTTTACCTTGGACAGACAAAGCATTGCAAGCTATTTTTACGGAAGATGTAACAAAGAAGAAGCGCAATAGCGCTGCCGTCGAGATTGCACCCAATACCTTGTTCGCGGCACGGTTGCTGGAATATAAGCCAGTTAGCACACGCTCGTTGAAGGAAGTAAATGAGAGTATCCGTCAGAAACTAGTGCGCAAACAAGCGCTAGAGTCTGCAGTCAAGCAGGGGCAATTGATGTTGGCACAGTTACAACGTGGTGAGAAGGTTAACGTGAAATGGACAGTGCCGACTGCGATTTCACGCGAACAGCATGCTGGGCTTGACAATAGTATGGCCCGTCAAGTATTTCAAGCAGGCGTGGCTATTCTTCCGGCATATGTGGGCATTGAAAATGCAGAGAATGGCTATGAACTGGTTCGTGTGGATGCAATCAAAGAAGTTGCCAATACCGACGATGCGAAGCATGCGCGTTATGTGCAGCAATTGCGCCAAATAACGGGTGAAGAAATGTTCGAGGCCTATCTTGTGGATGCCAAAAAACACGCTGATATTACTATGAAGCCTTTTTCTGCAGACGAAAATAAATAACCTGTTTTTTAACTCGCTCCGTTTTCTTAATAAGTAGGTCAATATGGTTATGGCTCAGTTGTTCCAAGTGCTGTGGTGTTAAAACCACCATCAACATAGGTGATTTCTCCGGTGATTCCACTGGCCAAATCACTACATAAGAACGCCGCAACATTACCTACCTCTTCAGTGGTGACGTTACGCTTCAATGGGGCATTTTTTGCATTGTAGTTTAATAGTTTGTTGAAGTCGGCAATGCCTGCCGAAGCTAGTGTTTTGATCGGGCCTGCAGAAATACCATTTACACGGATACCTTTGCAGCCGAGATCCATTGCTAAATAACGAACACTGGCTTCTAGACTGGCTTTGGCCAGACCCATCACGTTGTAGTGAGGCATGGTGCGTACCGCGCCGAGATAGCTTAATGTCACCAGCGCGGCAGCGCGGCCTTCCATCATTGGTAACGCGGCTTTAGCCATCGCCGGAAAGCTGTAAGCGCTAATGTCATGCGCAATTCGGAAAGCTTCGCGTGTAAATCCATCAAGAAATTCACCAGTTAGAGCCTCGCGAGGAGAAAAGGCGATTGCATGTACGAAGCCGTCGAATTTATCCCAGTATTTGCTGAGATCAACAAACAGTTGATCAATTTCTGCATCGCTCGTTACATCGCACGGGAATACCAATTCGCTGCCAAATTCTCGTGCGAGTTCGCACACTCGGTCACGTATGCGTTCGCCCTGATAGGTAAATGCCATTTCTGCGCCTTCACGCCGCATAGCTTGTGCGACACCATAAGCGATGGAACGATTACTGACCATACCAGTAATCAAGATGCGTTTATTTGCCAGAAATCCCATGTTAATCCTTTAATTAGAGTCTTGCTTAAAATCCGCGCAATTATAACCGTACTATAATTTTCGCGCGCTATGATGATACAGCTAAATATTTGCGATTTAAACTTAGAGCCTCTTCCGATATGAAATGAGCATAGTAGTCGGCCTTCGGTCGCAATGCGTTTGAAAGAAACATGATGCGGCGAGACGTGAGGTATAAGCTGCCAGCTTCGGGTATCAAAATGTCGAGTACATTGACTTCGTGTAACTTGCCGTCGCTGATGTGGATGAAGGTTGGAATATTGTCGCGCAGGTCAAGTAACGTATGCGTCATCTATCGAATCTCCGGACACTACTGATATTCGTTGTTGCTTTTAATCTCTCCGGGTTCAATTCCCCGTCCCTTGGGGCGAAGGCTGGCTGAAAGCCGGCAGCTTGGAGAGCGGTGTTAATACCCCGCTGCTTGCGGCGGGGTACTTTATTAGAGGTGGCTTGTGTCACCCCAGCGGACATTTCTACTTGGGGCTAACACGGTATTATGCAGATTGGTTGTGTTGTCGACAAAAATGCTAATATCCGCGCCACATTTTTGATGGATTTATATGGCTAAACGTTATGATTTGATAGTTTTCGATTGGGATGGCACTGTGATGGATTCCACCGCAGTGATAGCGAGTTCGATCCAAGCTGCATGTCGGGATTTGGGCTTGAATGAGCCTAGCGATGCCGTTGCGAAGCATGTAATTGGCTTGGGGTTGCAGGAGGCGCTGCGCCAAGCCGTGCCGGATTTACAGGAGAATCAGCGCGATGATCTAGTGGCACGTTACCGCCATCATTTCCTCGCGCAGGGTATGGCAATTCCATTGTTCAAGGGAGCGCAGCAGACAATTGCGGATCTGCATGCTGCCGGGCACTGGCTGGCAGTGGCGACGGGCAAAAGTCGACAGGGGTTAAAGCGAGCCATGCAAACAAGCGGGATGGAGTCTTACTTCCACGCTACCCGCACTGCTGACCAAACATTTTCCAAGCCTCACCCAGCGATGTTGTTGGAAATTATGGATGAGCTTGGCGTTACAGCGCAGCGCGCGCTGATGGTGGGCGATACTACGCATGATCTGCAAATGGCGCGTAACGCCGGCGTGGATGCGATTGGCATGACGCACGGTGCGCATCCGATAGATCAACTGCGTGCCCTGGAACCGCTGGCGTTGCTGGACGATTTTGTTGGATTGCGCGCATGGCTTAAAGAATACGCCTGATATACTGGGCGCAGTTTATATTGAGGAATAATTATGTCAGAACAAAATAGCAACTGGGAACGCGGCGTGCTGGAGAAGCTCGCCATGTCGGCCATTCAGGAGCAACGCCGGGCACGCCACTGGGGTATTTTTTTCAAGGTGCTGACGTTTGGCTATCTGTGCATCTTGCTATTTTTGTTTATGGGCTGGATAGGCAAATCCGAGTTACCGCTAAGCGGCAAGCACACCGCGCTGGTGGAAATGCATGGTGTGATCGCGGCGGAGACCGCAGCCAACGCCGACAGCGTTATGACTAGCCTGCAGGATGCATTTAAGGATAAGCACACGCAAGGTGTGATCCTGCGAATGGATAGCCCCGGCGGTAGTCCGGTGCAATCGGGTTATATTAATGATGAAATTCGCCGTTTACGTGTTAAGTATCCAAAAATTCCGTTGTACGTGGTGATTGAGGATATATGCGCTTCCGGCTGTTATTACGTGGCGGCGGCCGCGGACAAAATTTTTGTTAATAAAGCGAGTCTGATAGGGTCAATCGGTGTGTTGATGGATAGTTTTGGTTTTACAGGCACGATGGAAAAGCTGGGTGTGGAGCGCCGCTTGATGACAGCGGGCAAAAACAAGGGTTTCATGGATCCATTTTCACCCGTTAATGCGGATCAGCAGGAACATGCTAAAAATATGCTCGCCGAAATTCACCAGCAATTTATTGATGTAGTGAAACAAGGACGTGGCAAGCGTCTCAAGGAAACGCCAGATATGTTCAGTGGCTTGATCTGGACCGGTCAAAAGAGCATTGAGCTGGGCTTGGCAGATGAGATGGGCAATGTGGATAGCGTGGCGCGCGATGTGATCAAGGCAGAGGATATTGTCGATTTCACTACCCATGATGGTATCGCAGAACGGCTCGCCAAGCGTTTCGGTGCGGGAATGGCGAGTGCTATTCCGGGTTTATCTACACAGGCAGGTATCAAACTTCGTTAAACACGGATAATCCACTAGACCTGATTCGCGCGATGACGATGCATTCCCCCCTTTGCAAAAGGGGGGCTAGGGGGATTTGAGCGTTGCGGGGACACAAAATCCCCCTCGATCCCCCTTTTGCAAAGGGGGAGGCTGGTTAAATTTTCTAATAGATTGTTTAAGTTAAACCCGGCGTCTTTAAAACTTGTTAGCCTTTAATAGGGGTTTCAGTTTGGCCAGAATCGGTTGGAGGATTTGCGCTTGCGCCAGTGCTGTGGGGTGCAAGTTGTCGGCCTGAAATTGTTCCGGTAGAACATTTGCCAGCATGAATGGAACCAGCTCCACATGGTGGCGCTGCGCCAGCCGGGAATAGAGCGCCTTGAATTGATCTGTGTAGTTTTTGCCATAATTGGGCGGCAACTGCATTCCCACCAGCAGCAGTTGTCTGTTGGCTTTGCGTGATTGTTGGATAATAGCGCTGAGATTGGTTTCGATATCGGCGATTGGCGCGCCGCGCAGGCCGTCATTCGCACCTAGTTCCAGAATGACAATACTGGGGGAATGCTGACGCAAAGCTTGGGCAATGCGTCGCCGTCCGCCACTGGCAGTTTCGCCGCTGATGCTGGCGTTAACTACTTGATATTGTGGATGGCTGCGTTGTAATTCTTGCTGCAACAGATTGACCCAGCCCGATGCCCGTGGAATGCCATACGCAGCCGACAGGCTATCGCCAAACACCAGTATGGTTTGTTGTTGTGCGGCACTCACCTCGGCCAGCAGGCAACACGCACATAAAAAAACTGATTGAAAGAAAGTGGGCAATTTCATGGCGTCTATTTTGCGGGCAATTAACCTGGGTAAGCAAGTTGAAAGTGGCGGCCAGCCTCTTATTATCTTGCATGAGGTCAGTTTTACCGTCGAGCCGGGCGACAGCCTTGCCATTCTGGGTGCGTCCGGTTCCGGAAAATCTACTCTGCTGGGACTATTAGCCGGATTGGATGTGCCCAGTAGCGGCACAGTGACCCTCGACGGGGTTGATATTTTTTCTCTCGATGAGGATGAACGTGCGCGTTTACGTGGTCGTCTGGCAGGTTTTGTTTTTCAATCGTTTCAGTTACTGCCAGCCTTGACTGCGCTGGAAAACGTGATGCTGCCTCTGGAATTGCACGGCGCGTCCGATGCGCGCGAGCGAGCAACAGTTGCCTTGCAACGCGTGGGTCTGGCCGCGCGCCTGAGTCATTTACCTAAACATTTGTCCGGTGGCGAACAACAGCGCGTGGCGATGGCGCGTGCGTTTGTAGTGCAGCCAAAAATCCTGTTCGCAGACGAACCCACAGGCAATCTCGATGCTGCCACTGGCGGCCAGATCATTGATCTGATGCTGGAGTTAAACAGTGCGCAGGGCACCACTCTTATATTAGTTACTCATGATGAAGCGCTGGCGCAACAATGTGGTCGGCAGTTGCATTTGGCAGCGGGGCAAATTGTGCCGTGAATACATTGCGTCTGTCATGGCTCATGCTGCGGCGGGACTGGCGCACTGGGGAATGGCGCGTGCTGCTTATCGCTTTGGTACTGGCGGTGGGTAGCATTGCTACCGTGGGACTGTTTGCCAACCGGGTTGGCTTGGCGCTGCAGCAGCAAGCTACCAGCCTTTTGGGTGCCGATCTGCGCCTTGTCGCCACACATCCATTCCCGCCAGCTTATCGGGCAGCAGCAATGCAACGGGGTCTGCAAGTAGTCGAGGTTACGACTTTTCCCAGCATGGTCGTTTACGACCAACAAAATGTGCTGGCGGAAATTCAGGCGGCGGAAGAAGGCTACCCACTACGCGGCAAAATTCATATTGACGATGGCACGCAACATATCGCGCAAGGCAACCCTGTGCCCGGCACGGTGTGGGCGGACAAACGTTTGCTGCAACGCATGGGATTGCAGCTGGGCAATGAAGTTGTTATCGGCGCGCTGCGCATGCGCGTGGCTGCGCGCGTGGTGCGCGACGTGGATCAGTCTGTCGGCTTCGCCAGTTTTGCACCACGTGTGCTGATAAATGCAGCCGATCTGCCTGCGAGTGGCCTGCTTCAACCTGGCAGTCGTATCAACTATAAAATACTGTTTGCAGGTGACTCGGCTCAGCTTGCCAACTTGCGTGCCTGGCTGAAAGGACAGCTGGCAGTGGGTGAGAAACTGGAGGACGTGCGCGATGCGCGTCCGGAAATTCGAACTGCGCTAGAGCGTGCTGAACATTTTTTAGGGCTGGCGGCGCTTACTGCCGTAGTGCTGGCAGGCGTGGCTATGGCGCTGGCCGCGAGCCATTTCATCATGCGCCATCTCGACACCTGCGCCATGATGCGCTGTTTGGGGGCAACGCAGGGGCAGGTACTGCGTATTTTTATGGTCCAGTTTCTGTTGCTGGGCGTATTTGCCGTACTGTTGGGTGGTTTGCTCGGTTACGTGGCTCAATATGCACTGGTGCAGTCCATCGAAACCATGCGTGAGGCTGCTTTGCCCCCGCCGGGCTGGCTGCCATTGTGGCAGGCAGCAGCCAGCGGCATGGCGCTTCTACTTGGATTTGCCTTCTTGCCGTTGTGGCAGCTGAAAAGAGTGTCGCCGTTGCGCGTTATCCGCCGTGAACTGGGCATGCCCCCGGCACGCACCGGCCTGCTGTATGCGTCAGGTGCTGCTGTGCTGAGCGCGTTATTCCTGTGGCAGGCCGGTACACTCAAGCTGGGCTTGACCGTGTTGGGGGGCTTGGCAGCTGGCATGCTGCTGTTTGGCCTGCTGGCATGGCTTGCCGTGCATGCTTTGACATGGCTGCCCCTGCGCGGGAGTCATGCTTTTGCCAATTTAGCCAGACACGGGCGCACCAATGCGCTACAAATTGTGGCACTAAGTTTAGGCGGCATGGCCTTGCTGCTGCTTACCTTTGTACGTGCCGACCTATTGGAAAGCTGGCGTGGGCGCATGCCGCCGGATACGCCGAATCGCTTTATCGTCAACATCCAGCCCGATCAGCTCAGCGCGATAACAAATTTCTTCACACAGCAGCAATTACCTGCGCCACAATTATTTCCCATGGTGCGTGGGCGGCTGATAGCAATCAATAACCACCCGATCAGCGGAAGTGATTACATCGAGGGACGTGCCCGTGCGCTAGTGGAACGCGAGTTCAATTTATCCTGGTCAGATCATTTACCAACTAATAATGCATTGGTACTGGGGGCATGGTGGGGGCAGGGCGCGTCATCGGTGTTGTCGGTAGAAGAGGGAATAGCCAAAACGTTGGACATCAACATCGGCGACATCCTGACATACGACGTGGCGGGCAGCCCATTCAGTGCGCAAGTGGTAAACCTGCGCAAGGTCCAGTGGGATTCCATGCAGGTAAATTTTTACGTAATCACTGCGCCCAATGTACTGAAAGATTATTCGGCCAGCTACTTAACCAGCTTCTATTTGCCAGCTGACAAGGCGCTCGCAAGCGATGCGCTGATCAAAGCCTTCCCCAACCTGCTGCTGATCGATACCGATGCGATAATCGAACAAGTGCGCCAAATCATGGATCAGATAGCAAAAACCATGAGTGCGGTTTTCCTGTTTACCCTGTTGAGTGGCTTGGCTGTGCTATATGCCGCGCTGCTCGCTACACAAGATGAACGAATTCATCAGGCCGCCATCCTGCGCACATTAGGGGCTGACAGCCGCTATTTGCGGCGATTGCACCTGACCGAGTTTGCCGTGCTGGGTGCATTGAGTGGCCTATTCGCAGCAGCAGGTGGGAGCTTGCTAGGCTGGGTGCTGGCAATCAAAGTACTGGAGATTCCTTATCATTCGAGCGCGCTAATCTGGTTGGTAGGTGTGGGCGGTGGGATCATTACGGTGACCTTGGCAGGATGGTTAGCTACGCGGCGGGTGGCGCAGATGTCGCCGTTACAGGTGTTGCAATCTGTTTAAGCAAAGACGTGGAAATTGAAAAAATAAAACTGAAGCTGGACTATTTACTGACGTACAGAACGAATAATCGCCTCGGACTAAGTGTCACGTCAACTGCTTGTTTTCTATCATCTATATGAATAGAAAGGCAGTTTGCGATATGGCCATTTCAAAAGCCGGTACCGAAGCTGGATGGTGAACTTGACTACCTCGGTACCCGACATCTTCGCGGAGCAATCATCAACGATGCCTTGCCGAATAACCTCGCGCTGTTTGATCTAGCAGTCGATCCGTCGGCGTTGTGGGAGGTGCGACGGCAGCGATGCCATGCAAATCTACTCGCTGTTTAACCCGTTGGACTTCACTATTGCTAACTAATCTCAGTTCGCATAAGCATGAAAAATGCTCGGTAACTCTTTATTTCGGCATGCAACCGGATAATATCAATTTTTTACATTTCCTTTATGCCTGACGGGCAAATCTTTACATAATTTTTATATCGCTTCCTCTAATATGCTCATCATCAAAATAACCTGGACGGGAGTGATGATGGACATTGTCTTTATTGGTGCAATCGTAGCGTTTCTACTGGTGACCTGTGCGTTCGCTGTGGGGTGCGCCAAACTGGAGGAACGTCAATGAACACGTTTTATGTTATCGGAGCGGCCGTGGCAACTGGCTTGCTGGTGTATCTAGTGGTGGCATTATTGAAAGCGGAGGATTTGTAAAATGACTACGCAATCGTTCCTTTTGCTCGTCGCGTTTCTGGCCGTGTTGCTAGCACTGGCCTATCCGATGGGTCTCTACTTAGCTAAGGTCGGCGATGGTACACCGATCCCCGGTCTGGGCTGGATGGACAAGGTAGAAAACTTTCTTTATCGACTCTCTGGCATCACCGCAGATTCAGCGATGGGCTGGAAAACCTATGCCATAGCGCTGCTCGTGTTCAACGCGCTGGGTGCCATAGCCGTTTACACAGTGCAGCGTTTGCAAGCCTGGCTACCACTCAACCCACAAGCGCTTGCCAATGTCAGCCCGGATTCTGCATTCAACACCGCGATCAGCTTTGTCAGCAATACCAACTGGCAGGGGTATGGCGGCGAATCCACGATGAGTTACCTGACTCAGATGCTGGTGTTGACCGGGCAAAACTTCTTCTCGGCAGCAACCGGGATGGCGGTCGCATTCGCGCTGATTCGTAGTTTTTCATCGCGTTCTGTTAAAACTATCGGCAATTTCTGGATCGACATTACCCGCTCGACGCTGTATGTGCTGCTGCCTTTGTCCGTAGTTTTTGCCGTGTTCCTGATGGGGCAAGGCGTGATCCAGAATTTTTCTGCCTACAAGGATGTTACGCTGCTCGATCAGGTCACGTACACGCAACCCAAAAATGGCCCAGACGGCCAGCCACTGAAGGATAATAAAGGCAATCCGGTGCTGGAAACCTTGACCGCCAAGACGCAAACACTGGCCATGGGTCCAGTTGCATCGCAGGAAGCGATCAAGTTGCTCGGGACCAATGGTGGTGGCTTCTTTAATGCCAACTCGGCCCATCCTTACGAGAATCCAACACCGCTGTCCAACTTCTTCCAAATGTTGTCGATTTTCCTGATTCCAGCCGGAATGTGTTTTGCATTCGGCCGCATGGTGGGCGATATACGGCAAGGGTGGGCCGTACTGGGCGCTATGACGGCGATATTCGTGGTGACAACAGTCGTCGTACTGATCGCAGAACAGCAAGCCCACCCGGCACTCCACGCGCTCGGCATCGATCAGGCAGCCAGTGCGCTGCAATCGGGGGGCAACATGGAGGGCAAGGAAACACGCTTTGGCATTAGCGCGTCTGCATTGTTCGCTGCGATTACGACGGCGGCTTCGTGTGGCGCGGTGAACGCGATGCATGATTCCTTCATGCCGCTCGGTGGAATGGTGCCGCTGGTGCAAATGCAATTCGGCGAGGTGATATTCGGCGGCGTCGGTTCCGGTTTGTACGGCATGCTGATTTTTGCGATCCTGGCAGTGTTCATTGCCGGCTTGATGATCGGCCGCACGCCGGAATATCTCGGCAAGAAAATCCAGTCGTTCGAGATGAAAATGACGTCGATCGCGATTTTGGTGACACCGGTGCTGGTGCTGGCGGGTACCGCGATTGCCGTCATGCTCGACCCCGGCAAGGCCGGCATCGCCAATCCCGGCGCGCATGGCTTTTCCGAAATCCTGTATGCATTCAGCTCGGCAGCCAACAACAACGGCAGCGCGTTTGCCGGCTTGTCAGCCAATACGCCGTTCTACAACATCATGCTGGCGATCGCAATGTGGTTCGGCCGCTTTGCAATGATCGTGCCGATCTTGGCGGTGGCCGGTTCGCTGGCAGCGAAGAAACGCCTTGAAGTCACTGCTGGCACGATGCCGACGCATGGTCCCTTGTTCGTTGCATTGCTGGTCGGCGTCGTGGTGCTGGTTGGCATCCTGAACTATGTACCGGCGCTCGCTCTTGGGCCGATTGTCGAACACCTGCAACTTTTTACACATTAAGAGGACCCCTGCCATGCATATGCCAGAATCCAATTCGGCGACAGTCATGTCGCGCAAAAGCTTGACGCTTTTTGATTCCGCATTGATCGGCCCAGCCATCATCGATGCGTTCAAAAAACTGAATCCACGCACGCAGTGGCGCAGCCCTGTCATGTTTGTTGTTTATGTCGGCAGCATCATCACTACATTGCTGTTTATCCAATCCATCACCGGCCAAGGCGAGGCGAGTCCCGGCTTTATTCTCGCTACCACGGTGTGGTTATGGTTCACCGTATTGTTTGCCAACTTCGCCGAATCGATGGCCGAAGGCCGCAGCAAGGCACAGGCCGCGTCATTGCGCGCACTGAAACAAACAGTCATGGCGAAGAAGCTGGTGACACCGCGGCATGGCACTCCCTGGTTGCCCGATTTCGCATCTGACCTGCGCAAAGGCGATACGGTGCTGGTTGAAGCGGGTGACGTGATTCCTGCCGACGGCGAAGTGATCGAAGGCGTCGCGTCGGTCGATGAAAGCGCAATTACCGGCGAATCTGCGCCCGTGATTCGTGAATCGGGCGGCGATTTTTCCGCCGTTACTGGCGGCACGCGCGTACTATCCGATTGGCTGGTCGTGCGCATCTCGGTCAATCCAGGCGAAGCATTTATCGACCGCATGATCGCCATGGTTGAAGGTGCTAAACGGCAGAAGACGCCGAACGAAATCGCGCTGACCATTTTATTGGTCGCGCTTACCATCATCTTTTTGGTGGTGACCGTCACCTTGCTGCCGATGTCGCTGTTTTCGGTCGAAGCGGCCAAGGCGGGTGAGCCGGTCACGATCACGGTATTGATTGCGCTATTGGTCTGTCTGATCCCGACCACGATCGGCGGCTTGCTATCCGCCATCGGCGTGGCCGGCATGAGCCGCATGATGCAAGCCAACGTGATCGCGACTTCAGGCCGTGCCGTCGAAGCGGCGGGCGATGTCGATGTGCTATTGCTGGACAAGACCGGCACCATCACGCTCGGCAATCGTCAGGCGTCCGCATTCATGCCGGCGCCCGGCATTACCGAAGTACAGCTGGCTGATGTCGCGCAGCTGGCATCGTTAGCCGATGAAACACCGGAAGGACGCAGTATTGTGATCCTGGCCAAGCAACGTTTCAATATTCGCGAGCGTGAGATGGCAGAGCTCAATGCGACATTCGTGCCGTTCACGGCGCAGACCCGCATGAGCGGCGTCGATATCGGCGAGCGTGCGATTCGCAAGGGTGCGGCCGACGCGCTGAAAAAATACGTCGAATCGTTGGGACGTCCATTCCCCGCCGAGGTCGCCAGAACGGTGGACGATATCGCGCGCCGCGGCAGTACCCCGCTCGTCGTGGTGGATGATGGTCGCGTGATGGGGACGATCGAATTGAAGGATATCGTCAAGGGCGGCATCAAGGAACGCTTTGCCGAATTGCGCCGGATGGGTATCAAAACCGTGATGATCACCGGCGACAACAAGCTAACCGCAGCTGCAATTGCGGCTGAAGCCGGGGTCGATGACTTCCTGGCGGAGGCGACGCCGGAAGAAAAGCTCAAGCTGATCCGCAGCTATCAGGCGCAAGGCCGCTTGGTCGCGATGACGGGTGACGGCACCAACGACGCACCGGCGCTGGCGCAGGCTGACGTGGCTGTGGCGATGAATTCCGGTACGCAGGCGGCGAAAGAAGCCGGCAACATGGTCGATCTCGATTCCAATCCGACCAAGCTCCTGGAAATCGTTGAAATTGGTAAACAAATGCTGATGACGCGCGGTTCGCTGACCACGTTTTCGATCGCCAACGATATCGCCAAATATTTTGCAATCATCCCGGCCGCATTCGTGACCACCTATCCTCAATTGAAGGCGCTCGACGTGATGCATTTGACCAGTCCTTCGTCGGCGATCATGTCGGCGGTTATTTTCAATGCGCTGATTATCGTGGTGTTGATTCCGCTGGCTTTGAAAGGCGTCAAATACCGTGCGGTCGGCGCGGCATTGTTATTGCGCCGTAATCTGTTGATTTACGGATTGGGTGGCATATTGGTGCCGTTTGTCGGTATCAAGCTGATTAATATGGTACTGACCGTTTTTAATCTCGTTTAGGAGCTTCAAATGATATCCATTCTTCGACCCGCGTTCGTGTTGTTTGCCGCACTGACGTTACTTTGTGGTGTGTTGTATCCGTATGCAATCACGGGTATCGGGCAAGTTGCCTTTGCCAGTCAGGCCGAAGGCAGCCTGGTGTCACGCGGCGGTCAGCCGGTAGGTTCTTCGCTGATCGGTCAGGCGTTTTCTTCTCCGAAATATTTTTGGGGAAGACCATCTGCCACCAGCCCGATGCCGAACAATGCCACCGCTTCCAGCGGTTCTAATCAAGGGCCGCTCAGCCCGGCCCTGATCGACGCGGTAAAGGGCCGCATCGATGCATTGAAAGCCGTCGATCCAGCCAATGCCGCGCCGATTCCGGTCGATCTGGTGACCGCATCGGCTAGCGGCCTGGATCCGGAAATCAGCGTGGCTGCCGCGTACTATCAGGCTGGTCGCATCGCGCGCGCTCGACAATTGCCTGACAACGAAGTACGCAACATTATCGATCAGCACAGAGAATCCCGGTATTTCGGTTTCTTCGGCGAACCGCGCGTGAATGTGCTTGCAATGAATCTTGCGTTGGATCAGCGGCGTTAAATTGGTACTGTTGAATCGTAAAATAGGCTGAATCATCCCACTGACTTATGTATCCAAACAACCACCAACGCCCGGACCCGGATGCCTTGCTGGCGCAAGTACAAGCGCAGGAGCGGCGCGCAGCGCGCGGCAAGCTCCGCATATATTTCGGCGCGTCGGCAGGCGTCGGCAAAACCTATGCGATGCTGACCGCAGCCCGCAAGTTGCAGGCTGACGGCCATGACGTGGTAGTTGGTATTGTCGAAACGCACGGTCGCAGCGAAACTGCCTCATTACTTGAGGGACTCGATGTTCTACCATTGAAGACCATCGATTATCGGGGTAAGGCGATTACCGAATTCGATATCGATGCCGCGCTGGCGCGCCGTCCTGCTTTGATCCTGATCGATGAGCTGGCACATTCAAACGCACCTGGTTCACGCCATCCGAAGCGTTGGCAGGATGTTGATGAGTTACTGGATGCCGGTATCGACGTTTTCACGACAGTGAATGTGCAACACTTGGAAAGTTTGAATGACGTTGTCGGTGGTATCACCGGCATTCGCGTATCGGAAACCTTGCCGGATACCGTCTTCGATGAAGCCGATGAAGTTGTACTAGTCGATATTCCGGCCGATGAACTGCTCGCACGGCTCAAGGTTGGCAAAGTCTATCAGGCGCAACACGTGGATCGTGCTTCGCGCAATTTTTTCCGCAAAGGCAATCTCATCGCATTGCGCGAACTTGCGCTGCGCCGTACCGCCGATCGGATAGAAGATGATGTGCAGGCGTATCGGATCGAGAAATCCATCAACACGGTATGGAAAACTGATTCCGCACTGCTGGCTTGCATTGGACCACATTCGGGGGCCGAGCATGTCATTCGCAGCACTGCGCGATTGGCCAGCCAGTTGAATGCGGACTGGCATGCGATTTACATTGAAACGCCACAATTGCAGCGCCTGCTGCCCGCGCAACGCGAACGCATCCTGAAGACATTGAAACTTGGCGAGAGTCTTGGCGCTACGACAGCTATCCTGTCCGGGAACGATGTTGCGTTGGAGATCGTGAATTATGCGCGCAGCCGGAATTTCTCGAAAATAATACTGGGACGCGGCCTTCCGACGTGGCCTTGGCGTACCCCGCATCTGAAACGTGTTGCCGCCCTTGCCCCGGATATCGATTTGACCCAACTAGGTCTAGCCAGTTCGGAACCATTGCAGACTGCCGAAGAATCGAATGCGCCCGGTGTTGCGCTAAGCCTTACTCAACCACCAGCAGATGAAGTGGAATCCCTTTCACCCCGCAAGCAACGCCAATGGCATTATGTGTGGGCGACCGCCGCGAGTCTATTGACGGCGGTGATCGCCACGCCGTTATTGCCGTACCTCGATCTTGCCAACATCGTGATGCTGTTCTTGCTGACCGTTGTGCTGATTGCGGTGCGCTTCGGGCGCGGGCCGGCGGTGACCGCTACCATCGTGGGCGTTGCAGCATTCGATTTCTTTTTTGTGTCGCCGCGATTTTCCTTCGCGGTCAGCGATTTTCAATATGTGGTGACCTTTGCGGTAATGCTGGTGGTTGGATTGATCACCGCGCACTTGACTTCGGGCCTGCGTTATCAGGCGCGTGTCGCCTTACATCGCGAATCCCGTTCGCGTGCTTTGTATGAATTTGCGCGCGAATTATCCAGTGCATTGCAAACTGAGCAGATATTCGAAATTACGCGCACATTCATTGCACGCACTTTCCGTGCCAAGGCGACACTGCTCTTGCCGGACGATGCAGGCCTCTTGCAACCGCCACCGCTTGCCGTGGGAGAATTATCCAGAAATTCCAATATGGCAGTACTCGATATGGGCATCGCCCAATGGGCATTCGATCACGCAACAGCGGCCGGTATCGGCACCGATACGCTGCCGGGTAGCCATTTCTTTTACCTGCCGCTGATTGCACCGATGCGCACCCGTGGCGTGCTGGCCATTCAGCCGGAAAGCCGTCGCTGGATATTGATTCCGGAACAACGTCAACAGCTCGATACCTTCGCCGTGTTGGCGGCGATCGCACTGGAACGGGTACACTACATTGAGGTCGCACAGGACGCGCTGGTGCGAATGGAATCGGAAATGCTGCGCAATTCTTTGCTGGCGGCACTGTCGCATGACCTGCGCACGCCGCTCACCTCCCTGGTTGGCTTGTCCGAATCGCTGGCCAGATCCAAACCGTCACTGGCATCGGCACAGCAGGCACTTGCCGACGCGTTGCATAACGAAACACTACGCATGAGCAATCTGGTGTCGAACCTGCTCGACATGGCGCGTATCCAGAGCGGGGAAGTCAAATTCAATTTGCAGTGGCAACCGTTTGAAGAAGTGGTCGGCAGCGCATTGCGCGCCAGCCAATCATTCCTCGGCAGGCATGAGGTGCAGACCCGCCTTGCACGCGACTTGCCACTGATACATATCGACGCCGTATTGATCGAACGTGTGCTGTGCAATCTGCTGGAAAACGCGACCAAGTACACGCCGGCCGGTTCGCGTATCGTTATTGCAGCGGAAGTCAGCGGCCAGTTTCTGGAAGTTGCGGTGATCGATAATGGACCCGGCCTCCCGGTTGGCAAGGAAGAAGCGATATTTGAAAAATTTACGCGCGGTAAACGCGAATCGGCCATCCCCGGCGTTGGTCTGGGCCTGGCGATTTGCCGCGCCATCGTCGAGGCGCATGGCGGTGCCATCCGTGCCGGGCTGGCGGCGGGCGGCGGAGCGTCCATCATATTTACCCTTCCCCTCGGCACGCCTCCCGCCATGCCCGACTTGGACGAGAGTGGTGCGAACATCGGTAATCACACATCATGACTGAACCCATACCTATTGTTCTTCTGGTCGAAGACGAGCCGCAAATCCGGCGTTTTGTGCGTACTGCGCTGGAAGAAGAAGGATGGCAAGTCTTCGGATCGGAAACGATGAAACGCGGTTTGATCGATGCCGGTACACGCAAGCCGGACTTGATCATTCTTGATCTTGGATTGCCTGATGGCGATGGCATCGATTTCATTCTCGACGTTCGGGATTGGTCCACCGTGCCGATTATCGTATTGTCGGCGCGCACCAATGAGGTCGACAAGATTCGCGCGCTTGATGCTGGCGCTGATGACTATCTGACCAAGCCATTCGGGGTTGGCGAGTTGCTTGCGCGCGTGCGTTCCACCGTGCGGCGGCTACGCCAGCCAGGTACCAATCTCCATGGTGTGGTCCAGTTTGGCGATGTCAAGGTGGATATCAAGGCACGCCTTGTGACCAAGGCGAATCAAGTAGTGCATCTGACTCCGATCGAATATCGATTGTTGATGGTTCTTGTGACCAATGCCGGTCGGGTAGTAACCAACCCGCAACTGCTGTGTGAAGTATGGGGGCCGTCGCACTCAGAGAGTGGACATTATTTGCGTGTTTACATGGGGCATTTGCGGCGAAAACTGGAGGATGACCCCACGCAGCCTCGCTACCTGCTTACTGAAACTGCAGTGGGCTACCGACTATGTTTACCTTTGTAAATTTGTTTGCATCAAAGTGTTTTTCAAAAAGGGTAGCGTCCCATTTGTATCCATAGGCAAAGATGTGCCCATTGTTGACTGAAATAACGCTACGACTATCCCCCTGTCGCTGCCGGTAATTGGGTGTCGGTTATCTGTTCCTTCCGGCTCTAACGGACTGAAATGAACGTGAGAATCTCGTTGACTGCCCAAGCGAATTTTTACTCGGCTTTTATACCGATCCGTATTCTTTTTACAAAGTATTTATAGCGGCACTGCTAAGCTGTGTACTTGTTCATAACCATAAAGGTATATATGAGTAAATCAGCATCAATCTATTGTTGTTCTGTTCAGGTACGTCCTCCCCAACGAAGACCACAGCCACTCTTGCTTCGTTCCTGCCACGCCCTGTCTATGCCAGTTCCCGCCCCCCAGCCCGCGTTTGTCCACCCCATGCAGACCTCGACTCCCAAAGTCGTTTTGCAAGTCACTATCCTCCCTGCTTTGCTCAGTTGTTTGCAGCAGGCCGTTAGCAAGAGCTGCGGCAAGGTCGTCGATATCCTCGGCATCGAGCCGATGCCGCGTAGTCAGTGTATCCGCGTGCAATTCGGCATTGACGGAGCCAGTGTCAATGCCACGATGGCGGCCATCATCCGCGCGCTGCCTAGCGGTGAAATCGGTCGAGTTGCTGCGCTTTAAGTGTTGCCGGAACCTGCCTACATGAAATCTATGCATGGTATATGGGTGCCCTTAGTTACACCGTTCCAGCAAGGGCAGGTCGATCTGGACGCAGCCCAGCGTTTGGCCTCCCACCTCGTCGCAAAGGGTATTCACGGCTTGGTGGTATGCGGCACCACCGGTGAAGCCTGTGCCCTCGAAGACGGTGAACAGGAAATGCTGCTGGATGCTGTTCTCGCTGCCGTTGGCAGCGATTATCCGGTGATGATGGGCTTGGGCGGCAGTGATACCCGCAGCGCCGTCATCCAGGCCCGGCGTTACAGCGAGCACGACATTGCCGGTTTTCTCATGCCTGCGCCCGCTTATGTTCGTCCCTCGCAAGAGGGGCTGTTGTGCCACTTCGAGGCGGTGGCTCAGAATACCGGTCACGATATCGTGCTCTACAATATTCCTTACCGCACTGGCGTCAATATCGAGTTATCCACCTTGCAGGCCTTGGCTCGCAATCCTCGCTTCGTAGCGATCAAGGAGTGCGGCGGCAACATCAACCAGCTCATCGACTTCATCAACGAAACGTCCTTAGCAGTGCTCGGCGGAGAAGATGCTCTGATTCTACCGACCCTCTGCCTCGGAGGACGGGGTGCCATCGCTGCCGCCGCTCATATCCGCCCCGAGTTGTTCGTGGCGCTCTACGAACGAGTGCGACGCGGCGACCTCGCGGAGGCCAGGGCGATCTTCCAGCGGCTTCTACCCTTGATTCGCACGCTGTTTTCCGAGCCCAATCCAGGGCCGGTCAAGGCGGCTCTGGCAAGGAACGGCTGGGGCAAGGACGAGCTGCGCCTACCGATGACGACAGTCTCCGCTTCATGCAGGAACCGCATTGCGGAGATTATGGAAAGTCTTGAGGAAGTACTGATATAGTAAAGACGAGACGACCACTGACCGCATGGGTTGGCAACGCGCATAAATCAAGACGAAATACGATGAGAACCACGACCGCTTCAGATCATACTGTCCGCCATTTCCGTGAGGTGCTTTTCTGGCCGGTGCAACTGATGCCGCTTGGGAACGGCGGGAACCCACAACCCCTTTGGAAATTGTTGGCACAAGGCGGCGAAGACAATCCATGGCGCAGGCTGAAAGACCGGTTTCAGGCGGGGGAGCTTGATTTTGAGGAAAGGCATTACAAGGAATTCGTCACATTCCTGCCTTATGTTCAGCGTTTCATTTACGGCGAAAGCCATAGTCACGTGGATCATGATGCAGATGATCCGTTGGGTGAATCTGCGATCAAGATATTCCGACGGCGAGGAATTTCTGCCTTGCGGCTGGAGTTGCACGAAGGTGATACTCCCGTCACACTGACCGTAGAGCATATCGAACTCTGGTTCTTTGACGACGTCAACGTCGCATTTCTTAAGGTGGAATTGTCCACTGCCGACCTGCCGTTTTCTATAGTGTGCGATTTGCTGTATCGGTTCGGGCGCGCCTACCCGACGGGCTGGGATAACGATGGACATGGTAAGCACAATGTCCATCGCGCCGAGTGGTTATCTCCAGACGGCACAGTACTTGCCATGTCTGATTCGGCTAATCAGGAAAAATTTCTCTCCTATACCCGCAAGCATCGTTCGCCGGGAATTTGCGCCCACTGGGATTTTTTGCTGCGCCCCTTGGTACTGGATCCGTCGGAGGAAGCCGGCAATCTGCGCTACCGTCAGATTGAATACCACCGGATGCCGTTGATGGCATTCCTGGCTGTGGACAATCCCCGCAGCGTGAGCCGGGAAGACTGGCTGCGTCTCGGCATGGTCGCCACTCTCCATCCCGATGAGGCGCTGCCCACGCACGATCCAGACGTAACTGGGTTCGAGTCGCGCTACTGCTATGACCGCTTCTGGACCGATACTGAGGCCGGCCCCAACACCCGCTTCTTTTGCACCGGGCGTGCCTTCATCGTGGCCGGAGATGCGCGTGCCGATTATTTTCACGATCGGACGCGCGGCATCTTGGCCCAGTTCCGTCACCAATACGTTTTGTTGTTCATGATCACGCATTTTCATCGCGCATCGCTGCTGGTGTTTTCCGATCGCATGGTAGATGCGGTGCATGATCTGGACATACATGCACCGCAATCCGTCAGCCTTTTCCGGCGCAGGATTTACGCCGGTTTCGAGACCTTTCTGCGCTTCACCCACCGCTACTGGTTCCATGAGCTGTCCGAGCGATCCCACGTGCAGGCGCTTTATCGCATGTGCAGCGAACATCTGGGCAATGATGGACTGTATCAGGAAGTAAAAGAAGAACTGCGGGACATGAGCCAATATCTCGACAGCAATGCGCAGCGCCAGCAATCCACCACCATCGTCCGTCTTACCGTGGTAACCACGTTCAGCATGGTCGGCACGGTGGCCACCGGCCTGCTCGGTATGAATCTCCTTGCCGAGGCCGAGGCTCCAATCTCCACGCGCCTGACCTATTTCTTCGTCACTACCTTGATCACGGCGCTGCTCATGTTGCTTGCCATTCTTAAATCGAAGCAGCTCTCCGATGCGATGGATGTGCTGGCCGATGACCAGAAAAGTCTGCGCACCCGCTTGTCCACGCTGGGCAAGGCGTGGAAACGAAGCCCGCACTAACCCATGTTTAACAGTCTCAAAAATATTTTTAACTATCAGTTCATTACAGGCAATTTAAAACCATAGCAACACTACACGCTCGTAATTTTGATTTAACTGATCAGTTTTATTACCTCCTGGTACCTGGTTGATTACCGGCAGCAGAACAAGCACGATTAAGCTACTTATCTCTCGCCGTTTTCACGCAGTAATATCATGCCAAATAACTCGTTGTTTTATCTGTTGGAATCCACTATTGCCAACCGATCTCAGTGTGCACGGGCGTGAAAAACGTTCGATAACTCGCTATTTCGGCATGCAGCCAGACAATATCAATTTTTACATTTCGTTTATACCTGACAGGCATGTTTTTACAAATTTTTTAGATCGTTTCCGCTAATCTGCTCATCATCCAAATAGACTTGGATGGAAATAATGATGCAGGTTTTTGAAAGGCACTTTCAATTGTGACTGTGCAAGACCTGAACGACTAAAACCATTAGTAAGGAAATATCATGAAGAAACTGATTCTCGCTACCACAGCACTAGCTGCATTCACAGGCGGCTTTGCCCACGCAGAAGACAAAAAACCAGATACCGCGTTAACCTTTAGCGGTTATGCTGAAACATACTATAGCTACGATTTTAATAAACCAATCAATAACACTAAGCCGCCATTTATTTACAGCTATAACAAAAATAATGAAGTCTCAGTAAATTTGGCTTTTGTGAAGGGATCGTACAACACAGAGAGTGCCAGGGCTAATCTCGCATTAGCTGGTGGTAGCTATATGAATTCTAACTATGCATCTGAGCCTGGCGTGTTGAATAATATCTATGAAGGCAATGTCGGCCTGAAGCTTTCTAAAAAAGATAACCTGTGGCTTGATGCCGGTGTCTTTTCTTCACATATAGGTTTTGAAAGTGCAGTTGGTAAAGACAATTGGACTTTGACCAGAAGCTTAGTAGCAGAAAACACACCTTATTATGAAACTGGCGCCAAAATCAGTTATACGTCAGAGAATGATGTATGGTTTGTGAGTGCATTAGTTTTGAATGGTTGGCAACATATTCGGCGTGTGGAGGGGAATTCTTCCCCTTCATTTGGTACGCAGGTTACTTATAAGCCTTCCACAAAAGTAACCTTGAATTGGAGCACATTTATTGGAAACGACAAGCCTGATAATGATAAGAAAATGCGTTATTTCAATAATTTTTATGGAATTTTTCAGCTTAATAATGAGCTTGCCGCAATATTAGGTTTTGATATTGGAGCCGAACAAGAAAACAAGGGCTCATCAGCCATGAATACGTGGGTCAACCCAACGATTATCTTGAAATATACGCCAACAGCAAAAACTGCTATCGCTATAAGAGCTGAATATTATGATGATAAAAATGGAGTAATCATTTCAACTGGCACACCTAATGGATTTAAAACATGGGGCTTCTCAGCCAATTTTGACTATGCCATTGCAAATAATATTGTGTGGAGAGCAGAAGTTAGAACATTGAATAGCAAAGATAATATTTTCACAAGAAATATTCATATGGTTAACAGTAATGCGACCATGACAACGGCATTGGCTGTTAGTTTTTGATTAGTGTGCAACAGGGCCATGTATCAATGCTGTTTAAGCTGCGTTGCTCGTTACGCAAGGAACACATTCATTAGGCCGCCATCCTGCGCACATTGGGAGCCGACAGCCGCTATTTGCGGGGATTGCGCTTGACTGGGTTTGCCGTGCTGGGCGCATGAGTGGCCTATTCGCAGCAGCAGGTGGAACTTGTTAGGCGGAGCGCGGCAGTTACCGAGCTTTTTATATTTCCATGAAAAACAGATTATGTCTATATCACTGTCAGCTGTAAAAAATAGTTGCAAGCATTAAAGTGACAGTATAGTATCACTTTATGAAAATTGAATTAGTTACCACATTAAAACGCCAAGCTACCAAAATACTGGCCGAATTACATGATTCTAAAGAGCCTGTACTTATCACTGAACATGGGCAAGCATCGGCATATCTCATCGATGTACAAGATTATGAAATGATGCAAAATCGAATGAAAATCTTAGAGGGGCTATCAAGAGGTGAAACAGCTATTTCAGAAAACCGTATTTATACTCAGACAGAAGCAAAAAATAAAATGAGTAAATGGCTCAAGTAATATGGACAGAACCTGCGCTATCAGACCTTGATGCAATAGCAGAATACATCGCTCTTGATAAACCAAGTGCTGCAATCAATCTAGTGAAAAAAGTTTTTTCTAGTACAGAACGGCTTAAGCAGTTTCCAGCGTCTGGACGTAAACCGCCAGAGTTAGAAAAATCAAGATATTTAGAAATTGTTAAAAACCCATGCCGTATTTTTTACCGAATTGAAGATGATAAGGTATACATTCTTTATGTCATGCGAAGCGAAAGAGAATTGCGTAAATATTTACTTAATGAAAGAAAAATAAGCTAACAAAAAAATCCAGCGGACGCTTTAAACTGCGAATTAATATTACTCTGACCCCAATTATTTCTCCCAAGGCCAAGCAAGCGACGCCTGCTGTTACGCGCTCGATGATTGAGCACAGGTGCGACACCCTCAGTCGCACTAGTAACGTAGGTCATGCAAATGTGCATGCCTTGGCGTGAAGAACATCGGAAAGCCGTATGCGGGAAAACCGCACGTACGGATTGATGAGGGAGGGCAGGCGAGAACCTGTTCTCTACTCTACCCTTGTTTTTTTTGAGCTTAACGCCTCAAGAAGGGGCCGCTGGTTAGGCGGTTACGCTTGCTTGATTGGTTATGTGTTTTTTGCTGATCAAATCAACATCTGCTTTTGAGATAATTTAAATAATTCGGACGCCTCGTTCGCATGATCTCCGGTAAATGACTCAGACTGTGAGACGGTTATGAAATGAATAGGATAGACACTATCTATGGTTTGAACCATCAGGCTACCAAGAGTTGTTGATATAGCAGCGCGTTGGCTAAACCCACCCCTTAGAATGCGTCGAAGACCAGAGACAAGTAGATCTACGATTTGGACGCCAATTTCCTGTTTAGAATCTACAAACTCGAAATCATCCCAAACTAACTTACCAGCATTCAATGCGCCCTCAGCATTTGATTCGATACCATAAGACTTCTTTAAATATGTGGGCGCGCTTTCTTTAGTATAGAAAAAATCTTTCATGGCACTATAGTCGAAATCAACTACATGAACACCGGGATTTTCCAAGGATTTAGATTGTAGTAATGGAGGTATTACAGTTCTAAAAGTCTTTTCGAAGTTTGATATCCCCGATGCTTTCTCGTCAATTCTCCAGCGAAACCCATTAAGCTGGGACGGGATTCTTTGTACGTAATAAAGAATGCTTTTGTTTACAACGTCAGCAATTAATTCTATTTGGCATATAAGCTGAAGATGTAGTTGCGGTGAAAGTGCTCTTATTTGATTGGCTAGTTTTACAATTGCCACCTTCCCTTCAGTGTGGAGCATTTTATCTTTATGCTCCTCTATTTTCTCCGCCTGCCCGTTACGGTGATACTCAATCTCGCTATCTGTTTGTGCTCCTGCATCCGTGGCAACCGAGTAAAGCGTACATCTAGTTTTACCTAACTCAGTTAAAAACTGCAAGTAATCATTCTCAGAGACATTCTTTAACTTAACCCAACATAGGAAATCCCCCGGCTATGCCGGGGTGGCAGTAGAAGTTTGACATTTACGGGAGTCCATCTGCGACACTCTGAATCGTGAGCCGCCAAGCAAACGAAGAAGGGAGGATCGAGATGGACGACAGCGAAAGCCTAAGCCATAGCAAATGGGAATGCAAATATCACGTGATATTCATTCCGAAGTGTAGACGTAAAACGTTGTACGAGCAGTTGAGGCCGCACCTTGGGCAAGTGTTCAAGAGGCTGTCCGAATACAAAGAAAGTCGGATAGAGGAAGGACATCTGATGCCTGATCATGTGCACATGTTGATATCGATTCCGCCGAAGTATTCGGTATCGCAAGTCATCGGGTACATCAAAGGGAAAAGTGCAATCCATCTGGCACGAGTATATGGTGAGCGCAAGCGTAATTTTGTAGGGCAACACTTTTGGGCGAGAGGGTATTTTGTGTCAACGGTAGGTAGAGATGAGGAGTCGATCCGGCAGTACATTCGGCACCAAGAGGAAGAGGACAAGCGCCTAGAGCAGATGCACCTATGGCGCTGACCGGCCACCGAAAGGTGGCCACAAGAGCAGGGGCCGCGTAAGCGACCCCGTTAAGCCGCTTTGAGCGGCTCACAAATTAAAGCCCCCGGCTTTGCCGGGGGATACTTACTTTCTTCATTGTATCCTGCACCACTTTTAACTTTAAGCTTTCGTAGAGCTTCTTTACACTTCCGTTCATCAGGGGTTGGCATAACAAGTGCTGCGGACAAGCTCCATGAGCCTCGCGCGTCTACCGGGACAAAAGACCCAGACTCATCGATATAAATATTTAACACTTGCGCAATAACTCCATAGTTGCGAACTCTTCTCGGGACACATAACGCCGCAAATCACCGGCGGCATAAAGCAGAGCGACGAAGGAGCGGCGCTTTTTGACGTCCGAGTGAATTTGCCTTGTTAGGCGCGCCACGTAGACTCTCGGGGTCAGGCCTTATATTTGACATGCTTTAAGTGGCATTCGGGACGCTACCCTTTATTCTCCAGCGAACTCGATTGCCAGTCCCATTGCTTTTGCCTGATGCCGTCACAAGCCGCAGTGTTTCAAAACTCGACCAACTCCAACCCATTGCGTTTTGCGTTCGCTGCCAGTGTACCGTCCAGCGTCGCCATATGGCTTGCGCCCAACTCCAGAGCAACGGCAAGATGCAATGAATCACCGGATCGAAGGCCGCTATCGTGCCGCCTGACCATTACCGCAGCTTGTTTGAACGCATCGCGGCTGACTGGCACAATGCGCAAGCCGCCATCTACCAACAATTCGAACTCCTTGCGCACCCGCTTTGCGGTTGCCTCGTTGATCTGGCCAGTGCGCAGCTTGATAGATATTGCGCTGGAAAATTCTGTCAACAGCCAATCCGAGCTGGCAGGCGTATCGCGCAGCCCGGCATACCAAGCGGTCACACCCTGTGTTTTCGGCTCGACGGTCAGCAAGGGAACGATCACGCTGGTATCCACATAAATCATCAGTAGCGTTCCTCTTGGCGCATGGTTTCCACAACCGGCGCAGTCATCTGCATGGAAGCGTGCAGCCTGGTAATGCGCGCCAGGAAAGCGGCCTTGTCGAATGCTCTATCAGGTACCAGGGTGATTGCCCCCGCCGGGGTGATGCTGGCCTCGACACTATCCCCCTCTTTCAGGCCAGCAGCGCGAGTGCATTCCGCCGGCAATCGCACGGCCAAGCTGTTGCCCCACTTCGATACTTGCAGTTTCATCCCACATCTCCGTTAAGTATATCCGTGTAGATACACTATAACTCAATAAGGTTCATGTCAAGCGGCTTATGCCATTTTCACTTTCCAATAATTGGGGTCAGAGTAATATTAAACCCGGATAATCCATTAGACCTGATTCGCGCGATGACTTCGCATTCCCCCTTTGAAAAAGGGGGGCTAGGGGGATTTGAGTGATGCAGGGACACAAAAATCCCCCTTAATCCCCCTTTTTCAAAGGGGGAGGCTGGTTAAATTGCCTAATGGATTATCTGGGTTAAATACGATTCATCCTCATGGTAAATTACGAAAATAACCCTTTTCGGGGTGAGAATGAATTATGGTATTGAATCACATTACTGAGAGATGTTTCTCCGCGATAGCGGCTTCGTTCAACAAGGCGCATGCAGTCGCAGGAATAACGGGGTCTAATATTCCAACATCCCATATTAAACTTCGTACAATATATCCAGCGCTTCAACCGACGCCACGACTTGGTGGGGCATCTTTTTCAGGGTCGCTACGAATTGCAACGGGTCAAGTCGCTTGATCAACAAATAAACGATATGTTATCGTGCTTTTATGCCCCGTCTACAAAAAAAGGGCAAAAAAAGGAAAAAGGGCAAAAAAAGGGGACGCTACCCTTTGTTCTCCCTTTATTCTCCAGCGAACTAGATTGCCAGTCCCATTGCTTTTGAAGCAGGGTCAGACTTCGCCTTGGTTGAATTTATAGAATCTGGTTCTTGGGCTTGCGCAGCTTGATTGTCTTTGATTAAAATGGACGGATGAGTGAATAATCCATAAGAAGCAAATGTAATGGTATTGTTGTACCACAAAGTCTGTCCAGCGAAGTATCGTCGGACGGTTTTCAGCGAAGAGACGGAGTATCACGAGAAGCTCTTGAAATAGAAAAGCGATAGAGATGAAGTTTTTGGAGATAGGTGCGGATAAGGATCACGTGCATTTTTTGGTTCAAAGTGTGCCGTGAAATCGGTGACAGAGGTTGTAAGGATAATCAAGAGCATAACTGCCCGAGAGATATTTGGAAGGTGTCCAGAGTTAAAGAAGCAGCTGTGGGGAGGGGAATTTTGGACGAGCGGATATTTTGCGAGTAGTGTTGGGAAACATGGCAACGAGGAGATGATTATGAAGTATGTAAGTGGCCAAGGTAAGGAATATACGAAGATACATGAAGATCATCAGCTGGCGCTGTTTTGATACCTCGCGGCTTGCCGCGGGGTTATTCATTATCCAAGACCTGACATGTTCTTTGCTTTAGTTCCAGACGAAACACTATATCTTCCTTGGAATTCGTGAAGGAAATGAAACGCAGATCCGAGTCCCTTTCCCCAACTCACTATCCAAAACGATCGTCCCACCCATTTTTTCAACAATTTTTTTGGCCATACTCAAACCAATGCCGACCCCATGGCTTAAGTTAACGTCTCTCTCTAAGCGGAAAAATGGTTCAAATACTTTATCTCTTTGTTCTGCAGGAATTCCTTTTCCTGTATCGGCTACCACAATCTGAACTTGCTCTTCAACAGCACTCAGGGATATTGAAACCGACCCACCTTTATGATTGAATTTTATCGCATTGGAAATCAGGTTTGACAGAGTTCGTTCTAACCAGACTGAATCGGCATTGACATACAAATCCTGTGAACAAATATTGGCACTGATGGCAATACCCTTTTCATCAGCCAACATTTGAAAGGGTTCTATAGCTTCCCCCATCAAATTGTTAACTTTCAAAAATTCCATATTTATCTGAGCCTTAGCATCATCGATGCTAGAGTAATTCAAGATATTGACAATCAATCCCAATAAATGAGTGCCCGACTTATAGATCTCATCTATCCAAGCCATTTGCTCCGTCCGAGATAATTCTTTTATTTGTAATAATTGACAAAGTCCCAGAATGGCGTTCAGGGGTGTTCTGAATTCGTGGCTCATCTGCGTAAGAAAGTCGTCTTTGGCTTTATTTGATTTTTCAGCAACTTCTCGAGCCAGAATCGCTTCCTTCTTGGCCTTTTCAAGGTCGGTGATATCCAAAGCCATTTCCATGACCAAATCGCCTTTCTCTATATCCTTAAATGGAGTACAAACCGTCAGATACGTACGTCCATCTGCAGCCGTCCAGACGGTTGATACTTTTTCTCCATTATCAAAAACCCGGAAGGTACTGCATACCTCACAAGGTTTGGTGCGATTGTGCATGAGGTCGAAGCACTTTCTTTTTTCAGGAGCTCCAAACCGCTCACGGAAAACCTTGTTGGCAAATGGAACCGAATAATCTGATCCTTGCAAATGGAAAGCCATTGGAAGGTTATCCAGCATATTGTATAAATTCTGCCGCTCCTCAAGAAGCGCATCTCTCATGTCTTTTTCGGGATCGATTGATTTTTTCCCCCTGGCATCAAAGTTCATCCCATTGCCTTTTTTATACTTGCCCGCGACAAAACCTGTAGCAAATGCAAATAGGGTAAGAATTAAAATTTCAATAACTTCATTCAAAATATGAACTCACCAAAGAAATATATTAAACTAAAAATAGTTTAGCTTCGAAATAAACAGGGTCAGACTTTCATGGCGCTCGGTTAAGTAAAAAACAAGTAAATCATGGTGATACAGTTCCCCACTGATGGAAGATCCGACCCGACCTGCATGAAGTGAAACCTACATCCACGGCGAAGCTGTATCAACAAAGGGGATGGAGGAAAACTCCATTTCTATCTTCGTGGTTTTATGACTATTTCGCCCCTTCTTTATTTGTCTTAGTGACGCTACCGGTTTTTGATAATAGGCAGCGGTATTTTTGACAATCTGTTCAATCGACAAGCCAAACGGGATGATTAAACTCGCTATTTTGTTTTCTTTGAGGTGTGGTATTTTTTTCTCGCTTAACCATTTAACGAATTTTTTCCACCAATAACCGAAGCGGTGTTACCTCGGTTATAAAATCGAGTCAGCTGTTCGTTATTATCTTGCGCAACATAGCTGACATACGCCGAATACTTTCGCTTTGAACCCAGCAAGCCAACTATTTGTTCACACGTTAGCCAATCAGGTTTGTCGGCTTGATTGATGTAAGCAGGAAAACTAGACCAAGGATAATCAGCGAGGTTATCAACCAGCGGTTTCTTGGCTTCAATTGGAGTGAGATGAATGTAGCGCGACAATTGCAATAAATAGGCATCCTGGTCAACAAGGATCGATTTAAAGCGCCCCCGGAAAATTGGGCCATCTGATTTGGCAAGCTGGTTATAACGTTGAGTGTATACGCCACTAACATGACGCATCGCACGGCTGAGATTCGCATGAGGCGTTTGAATCAATAGATGATACTGGTTGGCCATCAAGCAATAACCATGAACCACGATTCCAAATCGTTCAGTGGCCTCTTTAAGAGTATGTAGGAATGCTTCAAAGTATTCAGGAGAGCGGAATATTTTTATGCGTCCTCGGTCTTTACCACGATTCATTACGTGATAATAGGCATTTTCATATTCGATTCGTTTGGGACGGGGCATGGATGTACGATAGCATATCAATTATGTATCTATAAAGCGACTTGTCCCGTTACTGCGTATTAATATAACAAGCAGGATTGCTCCCCTTCCTTATCCTTCCTTCCTTCCTACCTCATTTCTTTTAGATGCCACCAATTGCACACGGGTTACATCCAGATGGCCATACTCGTGGAATCCGACGAAAAAAATGGGCATTGACCGGAGTGATGCGGTCATGGATACTTCAAATTGTGCGGTTGAAATTCCTATCCTTAGGATGTTGTTTGGAATGCATAAGTTTATATGAGATGGATATATATACACGCAGTGGCTTCCGTATAGTCGCGAGTATTTCGTTATTTTAATGAAAGCATCTAAACTAAGTACTGTTATTAGGTTGTTACTGGCGTTATTCCTGCTCGTGCCCATGGCTATGATCCCAGCCAGTGCGGCAAGTTTTTCTGAACATCAGATTAAAGCGGCTTTCCTTTACAATTTTCCTCATTTTATAAAATGGCCGATTGGCAAGTCAGGCAAATATCCGCACACCATCAATTACTGCGTTTTGCACCAAGGTGCTGTCGAAAGGGCTTTGTATTCTTTAATTTTAGCCGATAAGAAAGATTCAGATGCACGGCGATATACTGTGCTTTCCGATTTGTCGAGCGTTTCTGGCTGCCATATTTTGTTTATTAGTGGCGATAATAATGAACCAGTCGATGAGAAAGTTAAGCTTGATTCAGCCAAAAATACATTAATCATAGGTGACCAGCTCGATTTCATTGATAACGGTGGGATGATTGGGCTTGTGCGAAAGAATGAGCAAGTTGAGGTGCATATTAATATGCAGCTTGTTACTGCACACGGATTTAAAATCAGTTCCAAACTGTTGAGACTAGCTAAAGTCTTTTAGGCTGAGGAGAGCGCTGCGAATGGTAACTGACTGGGTTAAAAATCTGCCTATTAGGCAGAAGATACAGGTATTTTCATCCCTTACCGCGGCTGTTGTTCTTATTGCTGCCTCCATTACCTTTGTCATGGTTGAATATATTTCAACGCGCCAGTCACTGGTCGAGTCCAGCTCGACGCTGGTGAACGTGGTAGCCATTAACAGTGCTGCAGCTTTGGCATTTCATGATCAGGAAGCAGCTAAAGAAGTGTTAGCAGCACTATCTTCGGAAGCGAATGTTATTTCTGCGCATCTCTATACTCTTGATGGTGAAATGTTTGCTACTTATTCAAGTCAGCAACCGCAACATAATCGAGTCTTACAAGTTGACAAAGCGACCAGCCTTGGTTTCAAAGAGGAAAAGCGCCGGGCTTATCAGGACGCAAGAGCCTCAGCTGAATTTAAGGATGGTGTTCTTGATATTGTCGGGCCGGTTCTCATAAATGAACTGCCCCTGGGTATTATTGGTATCCAGGTTGATATGCAGCCTCTATTTGTGAACGTGGTACAGAGGAGCATTATTGCTGTATTGTTTTTGCTGGCCGCATTTATTATCGCGCACTTTCTTGCTAAACGATTGCAATTACTCATTGCCGCACCTATAGCCAGCCTTATTCAAGTGATGACCAAAGTTTCTTCCGAGGGGAGATTACTCTCACAGAGTAGAGCGTGTGGCTGCGGATGAACTCGGTTTATTGAGCGACGGATTTAATGACATGCTTGAACAGATTCAGATCCGCGACAAGGAACTGGACAAGCTAGTTGAAGAGTTGAAACAGGCTAAAAATGTCGCAGAATTAGCGACAAAATCAAAGTCCGATTTTCTTGCCAATATGAGTCATGAGATACGAACTCCGATGAATGGAGTGTTAAATATGACAACTTTAATGCTTGGAACAGAGTTGACAAACCAACAGAGAAAGTTCAGTGAAACGATACAAGTGTCGGCCAATTCGCTGCTCGTGATAATCAATGACATCCTCGATTTATCCAAGATTGAGTCAGGTAAATTGTCGTTAGATGCCGTCGATTTTCCAATCGTGCCTTGTATTTATGCGACTAGAGACTTATTGAAAGAAAGTGCAGAAATAAAAGGCTTGAAGCTGGAATATATCATAGCGGATGATGTGCCTTTGATGATTAATGCAGATCCGGGGCGAATAAGACAAATCCTTATTAATTTGTTGGGTAATGCGATCAAATTTACTGATAGCGGTGTAATTACAGTTGGTGTCTCGGTGCTTGAAAGAGCCGATGAATATGCAATGGTGTTGTTTGAAGTGAGCGATACTGGAATCGGTATCGCTGCTGCGGCACAAAAATTAATATTTGATGATTTTTTGCAGGCGGACATTTCCACTACGCGTCGATTCGGGGGGACCGGTCTTGGATTATCTGTCTCCAGTCAATTAGTTAAATTGATGGGGGGAGCTATTGGCGTAGAGAGTACTCTCGGTGAGGGTGCCAGATTCTGGTTCAGTTTACCACTGAAATTATCGACTGAAGACGTAATCCTGGAGCAGGCCAAAGTAGAATGTGCGTCTGTGACAACTTATGATAATTCGCGAACAATTAGGAAGAAATATAATGCGTCTGTATTGGTGGCGGAAGACGGTGAAGTGAATCAACTTGTTATTGCTGGAATAATGGGCATATTTGATTGTAATCCGATTGTTGTTGATAACGGCGCGGCTGCGGTTGAGGTGTTTTCGAACAGACAAATGGACATAATTTTTATGGACATTCAGATGCCAGAAATGGACGGGGTCGAGGCAACTGCAAAAATAAGAGAGTTGGAAAAGAGCTCACGATCAGCTGATCGAATCCCGATCATTGCACTAACAGCAAATGCGATGGAAGGTGCTCGAGACAAGTATCTTAATGCGGGTATGGATGATTACCTGACCAAGCCCATTGATATAGAAGAATTTTCATCCGTAATGGAGAAATGGATTGGACATCTTGCTGTAAGCACAGATAACAACAATTTAAGAGATGCAAAGTAATTAATGGGAGCAGAGTAATATTAAATATGATTCATCCTCATGGTAAAGTGCAAAAAAACCCCCTTTCGGGGTGAGGATAAATTATGGTATTGAATCACATTACTGAGGGATGTTTCTCCGCGATAGCGGCTTCGTTCAACAAGGCGCATGCAGTCGGACGCTCCGCTCGTGCCTTTCTCCACGCCGCTGATGCGCGACCTTAGCTGAATGACCAATCCATTAAGTAAGGCTATATAATCGGAAGATGCCAACAGTATTAAAAATTGGGCCATTTCGTTTTTTCTTTTATAGCAATGAAAATGGTGAGCCAGCACATATACATATTCAGCAAGAACGTATGTTAGCGAAGTTCTGGCTTCGGCCTATAGCATTAGCAAGTTCAACACGATTTTCTCTTAAAGAACTGAGGTAATTAGAATCATTGGTTAATGAACATAAAGAAATATTCTTGGAGGCTTGGAATGAGTACTTTAGCAGTTGAATTACACCCTCAGGCACATAGTATAAAATGTACCGATGACTCATTAATAGTCGAGTTAGTTGACGGACGTACAATTTTTGCCCCCTTAATCTGGTTTCCAAGGCTTGCTCAGGCAAGTAAAAAACAACTCAATAATTGGGAGCTACTAGGAGATGGAGAAGGGATACGTTGGCCAGAGGTAGATGAAGACCTAAGTATTCATGGTTTGTTGCTAGGCACGCATTAAAAGTCAGGCTAACGAGCAGATTATTGGGGTTGGAGTAATATTAACTGGGTAATAATGTCTTATTTAATATTACTCTGATCCGAATGCCACTAAGTTAAGTCTTTTTAGCATGGTATCTGCTCCTATGCAGCAAGAAGCATGGGGTGCATGAGTGCATCTGACAAATTGTGTAATTACGCATAAATGTGTCGTGATCACTCAATCACAAACAAAAACTCCCGCCGAGTGCGGGAGTTTTTGTTTTCGACATTGCAGATCCGTTTAACCCGGACAATCCATTAGAAAACTTAACCAGCCTCCCCCTTTGCAAAAGGAGGAGGACTTGCGAGGAGGCAGAGGGGGATTTTTGTGTCCCCGCAACGCTTAAATCCCCCTAACCCCATTTTTCAAAGGGGGGAATGCGTTGTCATCACCGGTGCACAGAGGGGGATGCGTCGTCATCGCGCGAATCAGGTCTAATAGATTGCCCGGGTTTAATGCAACATCAATGACTTCTGTACCGCCACTGCACATACTGTTATCAATGTGCCGGGCATAATACCCAAGGCCAATACCGTCAGCCCGTTAATTGAAATCAGCAGGCCACTGTCAGGCTGAATGGCAATTGGGACATGGGATTCTGGGGCATCGAAATACATCAGCTTAACGATACGCAGATAATAAAACGCGCCTATCAACGAGAACATTACTGCCGCCACAGCAAGAGGAATGTGGCCGGCGCCCACTACTGCTTGTAAAACAGAAAGTTTGGCGTAGAAACCTGCCGTCGGTGGCACTCCTGCCATAGAAAACATTAATATAAGCATCATGAAAGCGAGCCACGGGCTGCGCTGGTTGAGTCCCTTAAAGTCGTCGAGCTTGTCAGCCTCGAAACCTTCACGTGATAGCAGCATAATCATACCGAAACCACCCAGGCTCATTAACACATAAATTACTACGTAGAACATGGCGGAACTATAACCATCAATGCCGCCGCTCAATACGCCGAGCAACAAAAAACCCATATGCGCGATAGTTGAGTAAGCCAGCATGCGCTTAAGATTAGTCTGCGCAATAGCGGTAATATTGCCAACAGCCATAGACAGTGCAGCGAGGATCACCAGCATACCGGACCAGTGCATCACCAGTGGCTGCAAGCCTTCCACTAAAATTCGCATAACGAAAGCGAAGGCAGCCAACTTGGGTGCGGAGCCGATCAGCATGGTTACAGCGGTTGGTGCGCCATGGTAAACGTCTGGCACCCACATATGAAATGGAACGGCGCCCAGCTTGAAAGCTAGCCCCGCCACTATGAATGCTATACCGAATGCTAGCAGTGCCTTGTTTTCCACACCGTGCGTGATGGCATCGGAGATCGCCTTAACTTCAAGTGTGCCAGTTGCGCCATATAGCATGGACATTCCATACAATAGCAAGCCGGAAGCAAGTGCGCCTAGTATGAAATATTTCATCGCCGCTTCAGTGGCAGTGGCGGAATCACGCTGTAGCGCAACCATCGCGTACAGGCTGAGTGAGAGCAATTCCAGCCCAATATACAGCGTAAGAAAGTGGGTAGCGGAAATCATCACCATCATGCCGAGCAGGGCAAACAATGTCAGCACCATGAACTCGCCCGTGAAGAGTCCGCGCAATATCAAATAGCTGCGTGAATACACTAACACCATGGATATGGTCAGGTAACTGAATAGTTTGAGTACATCGGACATTAAGTCGTCCACGAACATATTATTGAACAGGTGAACCACAACGGGTTCATGGGTCATCACGGTAATCAGTGCGCAACCTAGAAGAGTCAGTTGTACCAATATGTAGGTCAGCGTTTTTTGCGGGTTGGTAACAAACAGATCCACGATCAGGATCGAACTCGCCATCACCAGCAGAAAAATTTCTGCGTAGGCGGAGGATAAGGTGGACAAGTAACTCATAAATTCCTCGGTTGATGATAGCTTATAACTTGGAGCGGGCAATATGTACCAGCAAGTCGTTCACGGATGTGTGCATAATTTCGGTGAATGGTAGTGGGTATAGGCCCATGACCAGCACAGTCAGCGCCAAAATAAAAAACATCAACTTCTCACGCAAAGTAATGTCAGTTAAATGCGCTACGTTCTGATTTGCAACCGCGCCGAAAATTACTCGCTTTACCATCCACAGCGTGTAGGCCGCCCCGAAAATAAGTATGCTAGCGGTGATGAAGGCGTACCAGAAATTGACTTTGACAGCACCCATTATCACCATAAATTCACCGACAAAACCGCTGGTGCCGGGCAGTCCGACATTTGCCATGGCAAATAATATAAAGAATGCGGCAAACACTGGCATTTTGTTTGCCACACCGCCATAGTCGGCGATATTGCGTGTATGCATACGGTCATACAACACACCGATACACAGAAATAGCGCACCTGAGATAAAGCCATGCGAAATCATCTGTACTAGCGCGCCCTCCATGCCGTAGGCATTAAAAATAAAGAAACCCAACGTAACGAAACCCATATGCGAAATAGAGGAATACGCCACCAGTTTTTTCATGTCTGTTTGGGCCAATGCAACCAGCCCGATATATACAACTGCGATCAGCGACAGCGCGATCATCATGCCAGCAAGGTAGTGGCTGGCATCCGGCACGATAGGCATTGAGAAGCGAATAAAGCCATACGCTCCAACTTTCAGCATGATCGCCGCTAGCACCACGGAGCCACCGGTAGGCGCTTCTACGTGGGCATCGGGCAACCAGGTGTGTACCGGGAACATCGGTACCTTTACCGCGAACGCCATAAAGAAAGCAATGAACACAAGTATCTGCGCAGTCATTGGGATAGGCATCTGGTGGTAATCGAGGATAGAGAAGCTACCACCAGACTGGATGTACAGATATAGCAGCGCAACCAGCATCAGCACCGAACCTAAGAAGGTGTACAGAAAAAACTTGACCGCCGCATAAACGCGATTAGCGCCGCCCCATACGCCAATAATGATGAACATCGGGATCAGCATGGCTTCCCAGAATACATAGAACAGCACCGCGTCGAGCGAGGCAAATACCCCATTGATTAAGCCGGACATGATAAGAAATGCTGCCAGATATTGCGCTACGCGCTTCTCGATTACCTTCCAGCCAGCAATCACAACTAGCGGTGTAAAAAAACTGTTAAGTATGACGAATAGCACCGAAATACCGTCTACGCCGAGGTGATAGTGGATGTTAAAGTGGGTAACCCAGTCGCGCAACTCAACGAACTGCATGGCACTGGTCATCTTGTCAAAGCCAAGATACAGCGGGATAGTAACCAGGAAGCCAAGAATTGCACCAACAAGCGCGATGACTCGCGCTAACGATGCATTGCGATCATTGCCAGTGGCTAGAACCAGCAGACCAAAAATAATGGGCAGCCAGATAGCAACGCTTAATAGGGGAAATCCAAAAATCATGCTTATTCCTTCAGTTTCTCTCTGTGCGTATTATTCGAACCACGTGCGTATCGTAAGCAGCAGAAATACGCCGATAATCATGGAAAACGCATAGTGGTAAATATAACCGGTCTGAATGCGGCGCAACACGTTGGAGAACATGCCGACCAAACGCGATGTGCCGTTTACCATTAGGCCATCAATCAGCTTTATATCGCCAAATTTCCATAAGCAGCGGCTCGCCTTACGAGCACCAGAGGCAAAGAACCAATCATTGAAACGGTCAAAGTAGTACTTGTTGTCAAGCACTGTATAGATGAAACTAAATTTACGTTTGAGCGCCTCAGGAATGCTAGGCATTTTCAGGTAAAAAACCCACGCCGTTGCTACTCCGGCTACTGCCAGCCAGAATGGTAAAGAAGAAAGTCCATGCATAGTCATGGCCCAAGCGCTGTGGAACTCGTGCTTCAGTTCTTCCATAGAAGGGTGCAACTCATGATTGATATAAATCGCACCCTTGAAATAGTCGCCAAACAACATGGGTTCAACAGTAAGGTAACCAATGACCACAGAGGGAATCGCCAGCAATACTAAAGGCATCCAGACTACCCATGAGGTTTCGTGCGGCTTTTGACCTGGCGATAAACCATGATGATCATCGTGCGCGTCATGAGTGTCAGCATGGTCGTCTTTGTGTGTATTTTTAGAGCCATGCGCAACAGCATGAGCTTTACCGAAATTCTCTTCGCCATGGAATACCAGGAAATACAAGCGGAACGAATAGAAGGCAGTAACGAAAACGCCGGCCACCACTGCAAAATAGGCAAAGCCAGACCCCGGAAGATGAGACAACTCCACGGCTGCGATGATGCTGTCCTTGGAATAGAAACCGGAAAAGAACGGCGTGCCAATTAACGCCAGTGAACCGATCAGAAAGGTGAACCAAGTGATCGGCATATACTTACGCAAGCCTCCCATTTGGCGGATGTCCTGGACATGATGCATGGCGATGATCACCGAACCAGCGGCGAGGAAAAGCAATGCCTTGAAAAACGCGTGAGTCATTAGATGGAAAATTGCCACTGAATAAGCAGAAGCGCCCAGCGCTACCGTCATGTAGCCTAGTTGCGACAGCGTGGAATAGGCCACCACACGCTTGATGTCGTTCTGGATAATGCCGAGGAAGCCCATGAACAGCGCGGTAATTGCGCCGATCACCATGACAAAGGATAACGCAGTATCGGACATTTCAAATAGCGGTGACATGCGCGCCACCATAAAGATACCGGCGGTCACCATCGTCGCAGCGTGGATAAGTGCGGAAATCGGAGTCGGACCTTCCATTGAGTCCGGCAGCCAGACATGCAGCGGAAACTGCGCCGATTTACCCATCGCGCCAATGAACAGCAGAATGCAGATGGCGCTAATAACGTTCCACGATACACCAGGGATCGGCGCCATGTCGTTGGCGTAAAGGTGCGAGCTGGCAAACACTGCAGCATAATCCAGTGTGCCAAACACCATCAACACTAAGCCGATTCCGAGTAAAAAACCAAAATCCCCTACGCGGTTGACTAAAAAAGCTTTCATGTTGGCGTAAATCGCCGTAGGGCGCGTGTACCAAAAGCCAATCAATAAATAGGATACTAAACCCACCGCTTCCCAGCCAAAAAACAGCTGGAGGAAGTTATTGGCCATCACCAGCATCAGCATGGAGAAGGTAAACAACGAAATATAACTGAAGAAGCGTTGATAGCCAGCATCTTCTGACATATAACCTATCGTATAAATATGCACCATCAGGGACACGAAAGTCACCACCAGCATCATCATCACGGTCAGGCGGTCTATCAGGAAACCGACTTCGAATCGCGTATCACCCGTGGTCATCCATTGATAAATGGTGCCGTTGAATGTATGTCCGGCCATGACATCCTGAAAAATTACCAGTGAGGCAACGAAAGACGTAGCCACCAGCAGGATGGTAGTGCGATGTGTCCATGTCCGCCCCAGTAGTTTGCCAAACAATCCGGCAATTATCGCGCCAACCAGAGGAGCCAAAGGAACCAGCAAATACAGATTTTCCATATTACTCATTTGCGTTGTTAACCTTTCAAACTGCCGAGATCATCTACGTTGATGGTACGCAGATTACGAAATAACACTATCAGAATCGCTAAGCCGATAGCTGATTCAGCGGCAGCCACAGTGAGGATGAAGAACACGAATATTTGCCCGGATATGTCATTCAGGTAATGTGAAAAGGCGACAAAATTTGTGTTTACCGCGAGCAGCATCAATTCAATGGACATCAGCAGTACGATGATATTCTTACGGTTCAGAAAAATGCCCACCACGCCAATGGCAAACAAGATCGCTCCAAACACTAAATAATGTGACAAATTCAAGTTCAACATATACTTTCCTTATTGAATCTTCATGTAAGCATGGCAAATGCCGCTACACTGCTATCAGTCATCCAAGGCGGTTAACAATTCAACACAACCATTTGTAAAAAAACCAGACTCATGTTTCTGCAGCAATGATGCGTGGTCTATTTCACCCACTACTGCGCGCTATCCTCTTTACCTTCTCCCACTACCGATACAATGCGAAGGCGGTCTGCTTTTTTCACCAGTACCTGCTTATTCGGTTGCTGCGATTTAGCATCTCTGCGACGGCGTAAGGTCAGCGCGATGGCAGCTACAATCGCCACTAACAGAAGTACCGCCGCCAGTTCAAATGGGTAAACATAATCCGTGTAAATCAAACGTCCCAGTTCTTTGGTGTTGCTGTAATTGGCAGCGTGCCTGATCACTTGTGCGCCAGTTTCAGCAGTTTGTCGGCTGCCCAGCACCCATATCATTTGGAACACCATGATGACAGCCAGTGCTGCGCCAAATGGAAACCAGCGCCAGAAACCAGCGCGTAACTTCTCCAGATTGATGTCCAGCATCATTACCACAAACAAAAAGAGCACCATCACCGCGCCGACATACACCAGAACAAGGGTAATAGCCAGGAACTCCGCCTCGAGTAATATCCAGATGCCAGCCGAGCTACAAAAAGCCAACACCAAGAACAGTGCAGCATGTACCGGGTTGCGCGCAGTAATGACGCGTAACGCGGCAAACACGGTAATTGCGGCAAACATATAAAAAACTAATGTATCAAAACTCATCAACATATTCTCAAACCTTTAACTGTGTTTGGAACCATGAAGGTCACCTATATAAATCATTGAAGTAAGTATTCCCGCCTACTACAAACCAATTCGACGCAGGCTTCAGAAGTATCCTTTTTAAGATAACGAGCTGAATACAAATCTCCAACGGAATGGCAGTGATATATAGATGCTCTTAACGGTATTTTGCGTCCGATGCCCTATCCCTGGCAATTTGCGCCTCATGTTTCTCGCCTACTGCCAGTAACATCGGTTTAGTGTAGTACAAGTCGCTACGCTTCTCACCGTGGTATTCCAGAACGCGGGTTTCAACTATGGCATCCACCGGGCAGGATTCCTCGCATAGCCCGCAAAAAATACATTTGACCAAATCGATGTCATAACGTGTGGTTCGGCGCGTGCCATCAGCGCGTTCTTCGGTTTCAATTTGGATAGCCAGCGCTGGGCATACTGCTTCGCATAATTTACAGCCGATACAGCGTTCTTCACCATTAGCATAGCGACGTTGCGCATGCAGGCCACGAAAACGAAAACCTTGTGGCGTTTTTTCTTCGGGAAACTGCACGGTAATTTTGCGTGCGAAGAAATGTCGCCCGGTCAAAGCCATGCCTTTCACTAGCTCCAGCAGCAGGAAAGTTTTAAAGAAATTTGTGATCTTTTCCATTTTTATATCCTTGACTGCTTTACCACAGCCAATAGGGAGTTTGCATCCAGGCACCAATTACCACTACCCAGACCAGCGTTAGAGGAATAAAAACCTTCCAACCTAGGCGCATCAACTGGTCGTAGCGATAGCGTGGAAAGGTGGCGCGGAACCATAAAAAAAGGAACAGCATAAAGGACGTTTTGGCTAGTAGCCAGAAAATTCCCGGTAGTAAATTAAAGGGAGCAATGTCAAATGGAGGCAGCCAACCGCCAAGGAACATAATTGCGGTGAGTATGGCAATCATAATCATGTTTGCGTATTCAGCTAGGAAAAATAGCGCAAACGTCATGCCAGAATATTCTACGTGGAAGCCGGCCACAATTTCAGATTCACCTTCGGCCATGTCAAAGGGCGCTCGATTGGTTTCCGCTACACCTGAAATAAAGTACATCACGAACATCGGGAACAAGGGTATGAAATACCAGCCGAACAACCCCATGCTGCTTTTTTGACCGAGTACGATGTCGCCCAAATTCATGCTCTGCGAGACCATTAGTACGCACACCAAGGCAAAACCCATGGGGATTTCGTAGGACACAATCTGTGCGGCCGAGCGCAATGCACCTAGGAAGGCATATTTAGAGTTGGACGCCCAGCCAGCGATGATTATGCCGTACACACCAAGTGATGTCATGGCCAGGATATAGAGCAGGCCAGCATTAACGTCGGTCAACACCATGCCCTCGGAGAACGGGATCACTGCCCAAGCCGCCAAAGCAGGTATCAGCGCAAGGACGGGAGCGATTACGAACAGAAATTTGTTCGAACCAGACGGGATGATGATTTCCTTGAATAGGAGCTTGAGACCATCGGCAAGCGGTTGCAGTAGCCCAAAATAACCGACCCGATTAGGTCCGATCCGTACCTGCATATAGCCGATCACCTTACGTTCCGCCAAGGTCAGATATGCTACTGTCAGCATGATGGGTACAACGATGACCAGAATTTTGACCAACGTCCAGATTGGCAGCCAAGCTACCCCAAGCAGATTTTGCAAATATTGCAGCAGTTCCGTCATGCGCGCTCCACCATAATAGTTCCAAACATTGCGCCCAGTTCGGCCGTTATCGCATGGCCCGCAGCCACGCGCACAACGCCAAGCGGTAAGCTGTCATCTGCAATTATAGATAGCCGCGCGCTGCCATGCCCTTGCGTTAACTTGACTGTTTCACCAGATTGCAGGTTGAGCTTCTCCAGTTCGACGCTATGCATCAGTGCATGTGGCGTGGCGGCATCGCGGGTTTTTTGTAGCGAAGTGGCGCGGCGCACAATGGCGTCAGTGGCATAAATCGGTACATCGCTAACGCGCTGTAAGCCAGCGACATCACAAGTTACAGTTTGCGCCGACACACCATGCAAAACGTTGCCAAGTTTGGCAGGTAGGTCAGTGCCGACCAGCACTTCATCGCGAACCGCTTCGCTATTGTTGTAATCAAAACCAGGTATATCAAGCATGTTCCCCAAGACGCGGAGCACCTTCCATGCTGGACGCGCCTCACCTAAGGGACGGACTGTGCCCTTGAAGCTTTGCACACGCCCTTCGGAACTGATAAAAGTCCCAGAGGTTTCAGTAAATGGAGTAATCGGTAATAACACATCGGCATACCCGATAGCATGGTGTTTATAAGCGCTCAAGGCCACTACCATATCTGCGGCACCCATCGCAGCGATTGCTTGCTGCGGGTTTTGCATATCCAGTTCGGCTTCGACATTCAGCAAGATATAAGCCTTGCGTTGCGAGGTAAGCATTGCGGAGGCATTCATACCGTGCTTTTCAGCGACAGAGAATGGCACCGCTTGCGCCAAATATCCACCCACACTGTTAGCTGCTTCGCCGAAGAAGCCAAATGATGCTCCGCAGAGCGCGGCAATGTGCTGTGCCAGCAATTGTAGATGTGACGCTTGTGGATGCTGCTGCGCGAAGTTGCCGAGCAGAATGGCAACACGCTCACCGCTGGCAAGACTATCAGCCATTGCTTGTGCGGTAGCTGACGGCGTTACAGATTGCACGATTTCTTGCACGCTTATGTCCAGGGTAGCTTGCTTGGATGTAGCCAACGCCTTCAACACTTGCGCCAAGATCGTAGTCATTCCGGTTGGTGGAACTATCTCCTTGTTGGCGATAGGCATCAACAGATCGTCATCGGTAGCATGTATCAGATTAACTTGCGCGCCATTCTTAGTTGCCTGACGGACGCGTGACGCCAGTAGCGGATGGTCTTTGCGCAAAAAACTGCCCACTATCAAAAAGCGGTCAATGCGATTGATATCTGCCACTGCCATGCCTAGCCAAGATGCACCGGTCTGCATGCTGTCGGCGCTGAAATCAGATTGCCGCAGACGGAAATCCACGTTATGACTGCCTAAGCCGCGCACCAGTTTCTGCAATAAATAAAGCTCCTCCATTGTGGAGTTTGGTGTGGCTAAGGCGCCTATGTATTCCGCTCCAGTCTCTTGAGTTATTTGACGCAGCCCGTTAGCTACGTACTCCAGCGCGATTTGCCATTCAACTTCCAGCCATTTTCCGCCCTGTTTGATCATCGGCTTGGTAAGACGTTCTGTTGAGTTCAATCCTTCGTAGCTAAAGCGATCTTTATCGGACAGCCAGCACTCATTGATTTCTTCATTCTCAATTGGCAATACACGCATCACACGGTTGTTTTTAACCTGCACAGCCAGGTTGGAACCCAAACTGTCATGCGGACTAATAGACTTGCGGCGCGATAGCTCCCAAGTTCTGGCACTATAGCGGAATGGTTTGCTGGTGAGCGCACCGACCGGACAAAGGTCTATCATGTTACCGGACAGTTCAGAATCTACCGTATCGGACATGAAAGCCATAATTTCCGCATGTTCACCTCGGAAAGCTTGTCCCAGTTCTGTCGCACCACCAATTTCAGTTCCGAAACGCACACAACGGGTACAGTTGATACAGCGACTCATTTCTTCTGCAGCTACCAAAGGGCCGATATCCTTGTGCAGTACGACACGTTTCTCTTCGTGGTAACGCGAGGCGCTACCACCATAGCCAACCGCTAAATCCTGTAACTCACATTCCCCGCCCTGATCACATATCGGGCAATCCAATGGATGATTAATCAGCAAGAATTCCATTACGCCTTTTTGCGCTTTCACAGCTTGTTCGGAGGCAGTAAAAATTTTCATGCCTTCGGCTACTGGTGTAGCACAAGCTGGCAGCGGTTTAGGCGCCTTTTCAATCTGCACCAAACACATGCGACAATTAGCCGCGATGGATAATTTCTTGTGGTAACAAAAGTGGGGAATAGCAATACCCAAGCGATGTGCCGCTTCTATCACAGAGCATCCGCTTTCCACATCGATGTGCTTGCCGTCAATTTCAATGTTGATCATTGCTCACCTCATCGTCAGTCTTGCACCAAGCAACGCTTGTGCTCGATGTGATATTCAAACTCGCTACGGAAATGCTTAAGAAAGCCCTGCACTGGCCAAGCGGCGGCATCGCCAAGTGCGCAAATTGTGCGGCCGGCAATGTTCTCGCATAGGTCAAGCAATAAATCCAGGTCTTCCGGACGTCCTTCCCCTTTTTCGATACGGTGTATGATCCGGTATAACCAGCCAGTACCTTCACGGCATGGCGTGCATTGGCCACATGACTCTTCAAAATAAAAGTAGGACAGGCGCTCCAGTGCGCGCACCATGCAGGTAGTGTCGTCCATGATAATAATTGCACCTGTGCCCAGCATAGAACCAGCCTTGGCGATGGAATCATAGTCCATGTCAAGATCCATCATAATCTCGCCAGGTAAAACTGGCATGGAAGATCCACCGGGTATGCAGGCCTTCAGCTTACGGTTACCGCGCATACCACCGGCCATTTCCAGCAATGTTTTGAACGGCGTTCCAAGCGGAACCTCAAAATTTCCTGGTTTGTTAACATGACCGGAAATGGAAAATAATTTGATTCCGCCATTGTTCGGTCTGCCCAGTTCCAGGAAGTTTTGCCCGCCGTTATTAATAATGTAAGGAATGCTGGCGAAGGTCTCAGTGTTGTTAATCGTAGTCGGCTTGCCATATAAACCAAAACTTGCCGGAAACGGTGGCTTGAACCGCGGCTGACCTTTCTTGCCTTCGATTGATTCGAGCAATGCAGTTTCTTCGCCACAAATGTAGGCACCATAGCCCAGATGATTATGCAGCTCGAAACTGAAGTCGCTGCCAAGTATATTATTACCCATATAGCCCGCCGCACGCGCTTCATCACCAGCCGCTTCCATGCGTTCATAGGCCTCAAAAATCTCGCCGTGCACGTAGTTGTAGCCTACCTTGACTCCCATGGCATAGGCCGCGATAGCCATGCCTTCTATGAGAATGTGCGGGTTGAAGCGCAGAATATCCCTGTCCTTGAAGGTACCCGGCTCGCCCTCATCAGAATTGCATACCAGGTATTTTTCACCCTGGTAGTTGCGTGGCATAAAACTCCATTTCAGGCCAGTAGGAAAACCGGCACCTCCGCGACCGCGCAGGCCGGAACTCTTGACTTCGGCGATGATAGACTCGGGCGTCATCTGTTCCGTCAGTATTTTGCGCAGCGCCTGGTAGCCACCCACTTTGAGGTAATTCTCCAGCGTCCATGGCTGGTCGAAATGTAGGGTATTAAGAAGAATTGGAGTGCTCATTCTTTATCCAATTCCGCCAGAATTTGATCGATCTTTTCTTTAGTGAGATGGCCGCACGTCTTTTTGTTGTTGATCATAAATAGTGGTGCTTCATCACAGACGTTCTGGCATTCGCCTTCGAGCAGACCAAACTTACCGTCAGCTGTTACTTCGCCAACTCCGATACCGAGCTTACACTTAATATAATTCAATGTTTCCGTGGCCCCCACCAATTGGCAGGACAGATTGGTACACACCGTGAGCGTGTGCCGTCCCATAGGCTTGAGGTTATACATGTTATAAAAAGTCGCCACCTCATATACACTCATCTGCGGCATGCCGAGATAGGACGCAACATCGGCCATGTCCTCGGTGCCTATCCAACCCTTTTCATCTTGCACGAAACGCAATGCAGCCATAACGGCAGACTGCTTCCGATCGGGCGGATATTTCTTCAGCTCATGGTCTGTTTTTGCTCGAACTTGCTCGGATAACATCAAGGAACCTCTAAAAATGCCGTTGTCACAAAAGCGAGAACCCGGCTTTTTGATGGGGCGTTCACGGGAATGACGAATTCAAAATGATTAGAGGTGTCCATCAGCGGTCAACCTCACCAAAAACTATATCCTGCGTACCAATAATAGCCACTACATCAGCAATCATATGACCACGTGCCATTTCATCCAGCGCAGCGATATGGGCAAAACCGGGAGCACGAATTTTCAGACGATAAGGCTTGTTCGCCCCATCTGAAATAACGTATATACCGAATTCACCTTTAGGATGCTCTACTGCCGCATAAGCCTCGCCGGATGGGACATGCATACCTTCAGTAAATAGCTTGAAATGGTGGATCAACTCTTCCATGTTCTGCTTCATCGATTCACGTTTTGGAGGTGCTATCTTAAAATTATTTACTATCACCGGACCGGGGTTCTGACGCAACCAGCTGATACATTGCTTAATAATACGGTTTGACTGGCGCATCTCTTCCACACGCACCAGATAACGGTCATAGCAATCACCTTCGACTCCCACAGGAATGTCGAAATCAATGCGGTTATATACTTCATAAGGTTGTTTTTTGCGCAGGTCCCAAACAATACCGGAGCCGCGTAGCATGGGGCCACTGAAGCCGAGCGCAAGCGCGCGCTCTGGGGTGACCACACCGATTCCGACGGTACGTTGTTTCCAGATTCGGTTGTCGGTCAGCAAAGTCTCGTATTCATCTATGCAGGTGGGAAAACGATTTGTAAAGTCTTCCATAAAGTCAAGTAAGGAACCTTCACGGTTCTCATTCATCTTCTTTACAGCTTTGGCATTATGAATCTTGGATGCCTGATACATAGGCATAGAATCAGGTAAATCTCGATACACCCCACCTGGTCGGTAATACGCTGCATGCAGCCGCGCGCCGGATACTGCTTCGTAAACATCCATCAGATCTTCGCGCTCACGGAAAGCATATAAAAACACGGTCATTGCGCCTATGTCCAGCGCATGTGCTCCAAGCCACAGTAAATGATTCATAACTCGGGTAATTTCGTCGAACATTACCCGAATATACTGAGCCCTCAGTGGCACTTCGAGAGTAAGCAATTTTTCGATGGCCATTACGTAGGCATGCTCGTTGCACATCATCGACACGTAGTCGAGACGATCCATATAAGGCAGTGATTGCAGATATGTCTTATGCTCAGCCAGCTTTTCTGTACCGCGATGAAGTAAGCCGATGTGCGGGTCAGCGCGCTCAATTACTTCGCCGTCCAGTTCCAGAACCAAGCGTAACACTCCGTGTGCGGATGGGTGCTGCGGCCCAAAGTTCATGGTGTAATTTTTTATTTCAGCCATGATAAACGCCTTCGTTCCTGTTGCCCATGAAAGCAGGGGGATGCACAATTCCTGGTAAAGTTGTTATTTGTGTGCCCGTGTCTCTGTCGCTTAAGGTTCTGACTTTCATTTCAATCCCCCGTAATTTTTTTCACGAACGATACGGGGAACAAGTTCACGCGGTTCAATCACCACCGGTTGATAAATCACGCGCTGTTGCTCTGGGTCGTAGCGCATCTCAACATGACCTGACAATGGGAAATCCTTGCGGAAGGGGTTGCCAACAAAACCGTAATCGGTGAGCAGGCGGCGTAAATCAGGATGATCTGTAAACACAATGCCATACAAATCGAATGCCTCTCGCTCATACCAATTGGCACATGGCCAGATGTTCACCGCGGAACTCAGTATCGGCAGGTCATCGTCTGTAGTGAACACGCGCACGCGTAAGCGTATATTATGGGTTACTGATAACAGATGATAGACTACGGCAAATCGAGAAGGGTAAGCGTCAGGAGTAATGTCGGATTTTAAATACGCGCCGCCTTCACAAATTTCACTTCCATAAGTAAAGTAATCCACCCCGCACAGATCCATCATTTGTTCGAAACGCAAATCGGGATCGTCGCGCATGCGCGTTAGCACTACCAGCATGTCAATGGCACTAACGACTAAAGTTAGCTCACCCAGCGAATTTTCCAGACTCACTATTTGGTTAGCGAAAATCGTGTTTAATTTAGCAGTCAAGGTGTTTAAATTAGCAGCCATGTTTTACGTTTTACGCCGATGTTGTGTGCATCAAATTAACGAGGGTGTTTTTGAGTTCGTGAAGATCAAAGCATGAGCAGTCTGCGCACTCCAGATGACAAACAGGCTCCGATTTGAACGGGGACTAATAGCATCGTACCTTTTATCATGAATATCGCACATAAGCCTAGCGTGCAATTGTGTTAGTTCGCTTGATTTTGTTTTGCAATTGAATAATGCCATACAACAATGCCTCAGCAGTCGGCGGGCAACCTGGCACATATATATCCACTGGCACAATGCGGTCGCAACCTCGGACAACCGAATAGGAATAATGGTAGTAGCCACCGCCATTAGCGCACGACCCCATCGAGATTACCCAGCGTGGCTCAGCCATTTGGTCATACACTTTGCGCAGCGCAGGCGCCATCTTGTTGCACAGTGTACCCGCCACTACCATTACGTCTGACTGGCGCGGGCTGGGACGGAACGTTATGCCAAAACGATCAAGATCATAACGCGAGGCACCCGCCTGCATCATTTCTACTGCGCAACATGCCAAGCCAAAAGTCATTGGCCACAGCGAACCTGTACGAGCATAATTGATAAGAACATCCAATGACGTGGTAACAATGCCCTTTTCCAGAACCCCTTCTATTCCCATTCTAAAGCGCCCCTCTTCCACTCATAAATGAATCCGACCACGAGGATAGACAAGAAAATCAACATAGAAATGTAACCAAACAAGCCGATTTCCTTCAGCACCACCGCCCAGGGAAACATAAACGCGATTTCTAGATCGAATAAGATGAATAAGATAGCAACGAGATAATAACGCACGTCGAATTTCATTCGCGCGTCTTCAAATGCCCCAAAGCCGCACTCGTAAGGTGCGAGCTTCGCGTTGTCTGGACGATTAGGCGCAGCTAGCCAGCCTAACAGCAACGGCGCCACACCCATTGCAAGCGCAACGATTATGAATAACAAGATTGGAAAATAGTTTTCCAACATCTGAGCCTCCCCCATCCATTTGGCGTCATACAAATTTGACGCACGGAATGCATTTCTAGTTTAGTTAACCAGAGCCCAGAAAACTTTGGCTTGAGTATTTGGTGCCGATGAGCAGACTCGAACTGCTACAGCTTTACGCCACTAGCCCCTCAAGCTAGCGTGTCTACCAATTTCACCACATCGGCATAATTTTATTATTTTGGTATTTCTTGTGACTTCGAACCAGTTGCGTCTCTAGGCGTTACAGCGGGCGCAGCTGACGGCTGCACCGACTTTGACACCTCATGTTTATCCATTACACCTTGAGATTGCGATGGATGAGCGTATATATATGTCAGCGACATGCTGGTAATAAAAAATATCCCCACAGCCACCGCCGTACTACGACTCAGAAAGTTGGCTGAGCCGCTTGAGCCAAACACACTCCCAGCTGAACCTGTGCCAAAGGCAGCTCCCATATCTGCCCCTTTGCCATGCTGCACCAGCACCAGTCCTACCAGTACTATTGCAGTTAAAACATGTATAACCCAAACGAAACTTTCCACGAACTACTCCAAAATATCGAATTTATTTTTGTCCAGCGTTGCAAATAGCCAAGAAATCCGCAGCAACTAGCGATGCACCACCGATCAGCCCACCATCAATGTCCGGCATGCTGAACAGTTCGGCTGCGTTGGAGGCATTAACACTACCGCCGTAAAGTATACACAAAGCTTGACCCAACTCCTCATCAAAACCGGCAATACGTTTGCGTATGAAAGCATGCACCTCTTGAGCCTGATCTGGTGTAGCAGTCTTGCCAGTGCCTATAGCCCAGACGGGCTCATAGGCAATGACCGCAGTACGGAACGACTGCACACCTCGTAGCTTGATAACTTCAGCCAGCTGTTCCGCTACCACCACTTCTGTGATACCGGCATCACGCTGCTCCAACGTTTCACCAACACAGATGATGGGCAACAACTCTGCTTCTTGAACTACAGCGAACTTTTCTGCTACCAGTTGACTACTTTCACCATATAAATGGCGTCGTTCAGAATGTCCAACGATCACATAATTGCAGTCAAAGTCACGCAACATGGAAACAGCCACCTCGCCAGTGTAGGCTCCTTTATTCGCTTGATGTACATTCTGCGCACCCCATTTTATGGAGGTGTCACGTAGCAGTGATTGCGTTTGTGCCAGATAGGGAAAAGGCACACACACTGCGCAATCTACCCCCGGCATTTGCGCTACACCATTCGCCACTTCTTTCAACAAAGCCTCATTGTTGGTCAGCGCTCCATTCATCTTCCAATTTCCGACAATGAATTTGCGTTGCATTTTAACTGAGCCTCTCAAAACAACGAAGGCGACTATGCTACCCGTGAAAACACAAATGGTCAATCGCACTCCCGTGCAGAGCCATTTGCGCTGTCTCAATTATTCTTCAAGCCATCAGCCAAATACAGTCAGATTGACCAGCCGTTTTTAAAAAAGTACGGAATTACGTTTGATGCTTGTTTCGTTTGACACAGAGAGCTAAGGCATCTTTTTCTTCCGCAAATACTAAGGCAAGTCTCTTCCCATCGACTTACGTAAACCGCGCGTCGAGTAAATATTTTCTCCAGTCAACCTGACCTGAGAAGGAAAGAGGGTGCACCCGCGAATGCATCTATACCGGGCGGTCAGTTATGCGTGTTCGAACGTCACGGTCATATGGATGCACAGTGCCAGTCCGACGCAGACTTATTTCAAATTTAAGTTGGTACGTAAATACAAATTAATTCAATTCTTTATTTTTTGTCGCTCAATAACTGCTAATGAACGTAAGCTTTCCAGCACCTGTTGTAGAACAATGGAATCACTATCTCGTGGAAACACCATATAAGCAGGCAACGGAAACTGTGGACTGCCAGGTACAAGAAACAAATTTTTATTCTGAATTAAAGGGTTAGCTATGCGTGCAGGAAGAAAACATGATCCACCATTGTGGGTGATTAGCTGTACTCCGAGCCAGCCGATATTTACAACCTGGGGTGGGCGTTCTATATCAGGATAGTAGTTATTATGCACCTCATAAAATGCTGGCCCCCAGTCTACGTAGATGTAATCTTCATTTGGCCAAGACTTATCCAGATCGGTTGTAACTAACACCAATGTTTCATCAAATAAATACTCAATCTGAAGGCCTGGACTTTGTTGTGGAGTGTACATCAAGCTCACATCCATTCTGCCCTCAATGAGCCCGCGAATTAAATCATCTTCAAAGCCAATCTCACTTCGAATATAAATATCCGGCGCTAGAATTCGTAACGAGCCAACCCACCTGGGCAACAACTCTTCCCACAAGGCTATCCGGGCCCCTACAGTGATGCTGGCGTGGAAACGACTGGGCAACCTAATATCATGCCGCGCTTGTTCCAGTGTTAATAAAAAGGATTTCGCATGACGAAAAAAACGTTGTCCTGCGAGTGTTAATGTGACACCAGAACGATTACGTACAAATAGGGTAGCACCAAGATAGGCTTCCAGTCTTTGTATGCGTGCGCTGACAGTTGATTGAGTCACATGCAGTCTATTGGCAGCTTCAAAAAAGCTGTTATTGGCGACTACACCCAAAAAAGTTCTAATCTGATCGATGTCCATAATATTAGTATCGGATATGTCGATACAAAAGTCCAATTTAAATCGTTTGTCTAATACCATACTCATAATATACATTTCATTGAAATTATGGGTACCTCTAAAAAATAATTGTATCTGTACCGGTACGCGTAGCTGAGTAAGTTGCGCGGCTCAACAACCTAAACGGCATTAAAAAATGATCACTAAATCATCCCTAATTCTAGTATTAATCGCCGTCATATTATTGAGTGGATGTCATTCTCAGGCAGAAACTGAGACACATATAGAAATGCCAAAATATGAGGCAACTACACCTTTCCGTGAAAACACTTCCGTCACGAAAGGTTATGTCTGTCAGATTCATGCCATCAGGCATATTGAAATCCGCTCTTTGGAAAAGGGCTACTTACAGAATATTTTTGTGGATGAAGGGCAATTGATAAAAAAGGGGCAGCCTATGTTTAAAATCATGCCCAATATCTATCAGGCAGAACTTCTAAAAGCGAAAGCCGAAGCTCAAAATATGAACATAGAATACCTTAATACCAAAGGATTGGCTGATAAGAATATCGTATCGGCCAATGAGGTGGCTTTGGCAAAAGCAAAATTAGATAAAGCTAATGCGGAAGTGAAAATGGCGGAAACTCATTTGGGCTTTACCGATATCAAAGCGCCTTTTGAAGGGATTATGGATCATTTACTTGTTAGGGTCGGTAGCCTTCTCGATGAAGGTGCGTTGTTGACGACACTGGCTGACGTCAGCCAATTGTGGGTCTATTTCAACGTCCCAGAAGCGCAATACCTGGATTTTAAGACGCACAAAAAAGACAAAACCGGTGAAACAGTGCAGCTAAAAATGGCAAATGGCGAGATTTTCAATCAAACGGGTGTCATCGAGACGATTGTGGCAGATTTTGATAATACTTCCGGAAATATTCAATTCCGTGCCTTGTTCGCCAACCCGGATAAAATTCTCAGGCATGGTGAGACAGGAACAATACTAATGGCTAAGCCTTACCCAAACGCCATGCTCATCCCCCAAAAAGCGACGTTTGAAATCATGGATAAAACCTATGTCTACGTTGTCAACAAAGAAGACAAACTGGAGCAAAGGCTTATTAATATAGAGGCCGAATTGCCGCAACTATTTATTGTTAAAGATGGCCTGAAGGACAGTGACAGGATTTTACTCGAGGGTATACGTAAAGTTCGCCCTGGGGACAGGGTGAAGATCAATTTAATGCCACCCGAAATGGTTCGCTCAGAGTTGCAAATGTATACCGAATAATCTTTTAGTCAGGATTAAACCATGTTTAATATCTTTCTCAAAAGACCTGTAATGGCGTTCGTGTTATCTCTGACGTTCTTATTTATGGGAGTTTTGGCAATGAAAACATTGCCCATTGCCCAGTTTCCAGATATTGCGCCGCCACGGGTCACGGTTTCAATATCGTTCCCCGGTTCCAGCGCTGATGTACTGGTGAAGTCGTCCCTGATTATGTTGGAACGCGCTATCAATGGCGTGCCCGGCATGAAATACCTTACTTCAGATGCAACCAGCGCCGGTGAAGCGACCATTCAAGTGTATTTCAATCTTGGCGTCGATCCCAATATCGCGATGGTTAACGTGAAGACGCGCGTGGATCAGATGATGAGCAGACTGCCTAAACTGGTGCAGTTGGAAGGCGTGATCGTAAATTTCGTTCAGCCCAGCATGCTCATGTATGTCAACCTCTTCAGCAAAGACAAAAACGCCGATCAGAATCTTTTATTTAATTATGCCTATGTCAGCGTTATCCCGGAAATTCAGCGTATTACTGGAATCGCCCAAGCAACCATATTGGGTGCCCGCCAATATGCAATGCGGATTTGGCTGAATCCGGAACGGATGCGGGCCTATCACGTCTCGTCAGAAGAGGTGATGGATGCCATCGGGAATCAAAGTATTATTGGACGCCCCGGTCGATTGGGCCAAAGCACAGGCATGGCCGCCCAATCAAAAGAGTATGTGCTTGTCTATAAAGGGCGGTTCAATAAGCCGGAAGAATATGAAGACATTATTATCCGGTCTACTCCTACAGGCGAAATTTTGCGCATTAGAGACGTTGCCAAGGTCGCTCTAAACAGTGAGTTTTATAATATTTACTCTGATAAAGACGGATATCCTTCGGCGTCCATCGTGCTTAAGCAAAACTACGGCACTAATGCCCAAACGGTCATAGAGAATGTGAAGGAAAAACTGGAAGAATTGAAAAAGTCCTTCCCGGAGGGCATGGAATACGAAATCAATTACGATGTGTCACGTTTCGTTGATGCGTCCATTGAAAAAGTGCTGCACACCTTGGCAGAAGCCTTCGTACTGGTTTCTTTGGTGGTCTTTATTTTCCTGGGTGATTGGCGTTCTACCGTGATCCCCATTCTCGCGGTACCGGTTTCGCTGGTAGGCGCATTCGCCGTTATGTCTGCGTTCGGGCTTTCCATTAACCTCATCACTTTGTTTGCCTTAGTTTTGGCTATCGGTATTGTGGTCGATGATGCCATTGTGGTGGTGGAGGCTGTGCATGCGAAAATGGCTGCAGAGAATTGCAGCCCATATGAGGCCTCTCGCAAAGTATTGGGGGAAATCGGTGGCGCCATTATAGCGATTACGCTGGTCATGGTGTCGGTGTTCATCCCTATTGCGTTTATGCCAGGACCGGTCGGAGTGTTTTATCGACAGTTCGCTATCGCTATGGCGTCGTCGATCATTATTTCAGCAGTTGTGGCTTTATCGCTCGCACCAGTGCTGTGTGCCATGATCCTTAAAAATACTCACGGCCAGCCGAAACGGAAAACCCCAATCAGTCTTTTTATCGATGGCTTTAATTTTGTGTTTGAAAAGGTAACTGGGCGCTATGTCAAATTGCTGAATGTCACGGTCACTCGGCGCATTGTCACGTTTTTGGCATTGGCCGGATTTGCCGTCGGCATTTTCATGATTGATAAAACCTTGCCTGCCGGCTTTATTCCCGGCGAAGACCAAGGCATGATTTATGCGATTATCCAAACACCACCTGGCTCAACCATCGAAGTGACCAATAAAGTTGCACGACAACTGGAAGTGATAGCCGCAAAAATTGAAGGTGTCCAATCGGTTTCTTCCTTAGCCGGCTACGAAATACTTACCGAAGGTCGCGGATCGAATGCTGGGACCTGTATTATCAACCTGAAAGATTGGTCGCAACGTAAACATTCAGTACTAGATGTTATCGAGGAGTTGGAGAAAAAAACCCATGACATGGGCGCGGTCATCGAGTTTTTTCAACCTCCGGCAGTGCCGGGATATGGCGCGGCATCGGGTTTGGCGTTTCGCTTATTGGACAAGACATTAGACACGGACTACTTCGAGTTCGATAGAATTAATCAAATGTTCATGGGTGCGATGCGAAAACGTGAAGAACTAACCGGCTTGTTTACCTTTTATGCGGCCAATTATCCACAATACGAATTGGTCATAGACAATAAACTGGCCATGCAAAAAGGGGTTACCATCGAAAAGGCGATGAATCACCTGGACATCATGATCGGCAGTAACTATGAACAGGGCTTTATTCGTTTTAATAACTTTTTTAAGGTTTACGCCCAGGCCTTGCCGGAGTTCCGGCGTTCTCCTGAGGATGTGTTGAAATACTTTGTGAAAAATGATAAAGACGAAATGGTGCCGTACTCCGCCTTCATGACTATGGTGAAAAAGCAGGGGCCTAACGAGATCACGCGTTATAACCTATATAACTCGGCGGCGATTCGCGCCGAACCTGCAACTGGTTATACCACTGGTGCGGCCATCAAGGCAGTCCAAGAGGTTGCAAAAGCCACTTTGCCGCAAGGTTTTGATGTTGCTTGGGAAGGCTTAACATTTGACGAAGCCTACCGGGGTAACGAAGCACTGGTGATTTTCTTGGTCGTTATTGTGTTTGTCTACCTAGTGTTAGCCGCACAATATGAAAGCTTTGTTTTGCCTTTGGTCGTGCTATTTTCGCTGCCCCCCGGTATTTTCGGAGCTTTCTTATTGTTAAAAGGGTTAGGACTCGCCAATGACGTCTATTCCCAACTTGGAATGGTGATGTTAATTGGCTTGCTCGGTAAAAACGCGGTATTGATTGTCGAATTTGCAGCTCAGAAGCAAGCCCAAGGTGCGACGGTTCTAGATGCGGCGATTGCGGGTGCACGAGCGCGTTTTCGGCCGATTTTAATGACTTCATTTGCCTTTATAGCGGGGTTGGTACCCTTAGCGATGGCTACGGGAGCGGGAGCAATCGGCAACAGGACGATTGGTACCTCAGCGCTGGGAGGGATGCTTTTCGGTACCGCGTTTGGTGTCATTATTATTCCAGGACTTTATTATATTTTTGCCAAAATGATAGATGGCAAAAAACTAATTCAACATGAAGATCTTGATCCTTTAACCGAAACTTATCACTACGGCCCGAATGACAACGAAAACTAAAACATTTCAGCTTATGGCTTTAGGGGTATTGGGGCTGATGTTGCAAGCCTGTGGCACTCCTGATTTAATAATTAAAAAAGGAGATATGCATCTCCCGACTGCTTTTAAAGAGGGCGTTGCGGATCAGACCAATACGGCGAGTATTGAATGGAAAGATTTTTTCGATGATCCTAACTTATTAAGTTTGCTAGACATAGCTGTTGTTAACAATAAAGAAATTAATATCATGATGCAGCGCATCAGCGTTGCACAGAATGAAATTCAAGCGCGTAGAGGCCAATATTTGCCATTTGTAAATATTGGTGCAGGTGCAGGCGGGGACAAAACCGGTCAGTTTACGCGCAATGGCGCTGTTGAAGAGAATTTGCCAATCGCCAATGGCCGGGACTTCCCTAGGTATGTAGGCGATTTTCGCTTTGGGCTATTTTCAACTTGGGAGATAGACGTATGGAAAAAGTTGAGGAATGCGAAAAAGGTCGCTGTTCTTGAGTATATGGCATCAAAAGAAGGTAAAAATTTTTTGGTGACAAACCTGGTCGCGGAAGTTGCCCATTCGTACTATGAATTGCTTACCTTGGACAACCAGCTTAAGAATTTAGAGCAAAATATTAGTATCCAGCAAAATGGTTTGGAGATGGTCAAGCAACTACAGCTGTATGCAAGAACAACTGCACTTGCCGTCAGACGTTATGAAGCAGAAGTGGCAAAAAACAAAAGCAAAATATACGAATTAAATCAGCATATTACTGTTGTTGAAAATCGGATCAACTTCTTGTTAGGGAGAACGCCGCAGCCTATCCAGCGTGCTTCTAATGGTTTTATGGAATTGAAACCCAAAGTGCTTAAGACAGGTGTTCCGTCACAATTACTACAAAACAGGCCTGATATTAGGCAAGCGGAGCTTGAGTTATCGGCAGCGGCATTAAACATAAAGGTGGCTAGGGCAAATTTCTATCCCTCCTTTAGCATAAACGCCGGAATAGGGTTTGATGCTTTTGCACTTAAGTACCTGATCAATACCCCAGAGTCATTGGCAGTCACTATCGCGGGAGAGTTAGTGGCTCCACTAGTCAATAAGAATGCCATCATAGCGGAATATAAAAACGCCAATGCCAAACAGATACAGGCGGCTTATGAGTATGAGCAAATCATTATCAAAGCTTATACTGAAGTAGCGAATCAAATTTCAAACATCGATAACCTCGACAAAAACTATCAGCTTAAGACAAGCCAAGTGGAAGCGCTCACCCAATCAATTGATGTCGCTAACCAGTTATTCAAATCTGCCCGTGTGGACTACCTGGATGTGCTATTAGCACAAAGGGATACCTTAGATGCTAAAAAAGATCTAATTGAAACGAAACAAAAGCAAATTGACGCAATGGTGGATCTTTATAAATCACTTGGTGGAGGTTGGCAGTAGTTGGATGAGCGGAAGGAGTGGTTCAAAAACAGGGTACATAATTTTGAACTATAACTGAGTGAGAGCAAGGTCTAAGCTTCCCCGAAAGAAGTGCATAGGTCTGGTTTCACGCGCTCGACCGTGAGCCGTTTGGTAGCCCGAAACACGCTCAGTTGCTCACTGAGGCACTAGCTGCTTGGGATAGCAACATGGTTTTGCGAACACAGCCGTGATGAACACGTGAAAATATTTACTAAATGTCTAATCGAGGTGGTGGAAACTGTTTGATAATATTTTCAGCGAATATTGTTAGTGCATTTTATTCAGAATTAAGTTAGTTCAGCAATACAAATTTAATTCGCCATTCATTTTTTATTTTTTGTCGCTCAATAATAGCGAATGAACGTAAGCTTTCCAGCACCTGTTGTAGAACAATGGAATCACTATCTCGTGGAAACACCATATAAGCAGGCAACGGAAACTGTGGACTGCCAGGTACAAGAAACAAATTTTTATTCTGAATTAAATGGTTAGCTATGCGTGCAGGAAGAAAACATGATCCGCCATTGTGGGTGATTAGCTGTACTCCGAGCCAGCCGATATTTACAACCTGGGGTGGGCGTTCTATATCAGGATAGTAGTTATTATGCACCTCATAAAATGCCGGCCCCCAGTCTACGTAGATGTAATCTTCATTTGGCCAAGACTTATCCAGATCGGTTGTAACTAACACCAATGTTTCATCAAATAAATACTCAATCTGAAGGCCTGGACTTTGTTGTGGAGTGTACATCAAGCTCACATCCATTCTGCCCTCGATGAGCCCGCGAATTAAATCATCTTCAAAGCCAATCTCACTTCGAATATAAATATCCGGCGCTAGAATTCGTAACGAGCCAACCCACCTGGGCAACAACTCTTCCCACAAGGCTATCCGGGCCCCTACAGTGATGCTGGCGTGGAAACGACTGGGCAACCTAATATCATGCCGCGCTTGTTCCAGTGTTAATAAAAAGGATTTCGCATGACGAAAAAAACGTTGTCCTGCGAGTGTTAATGTGACACCAGAACGATTACGTACAAATAGGGTAGCACCAAGATAGGCTTCCAGTCTTTGTATGCGTGCGCTGACAGTTGATTGAGTCACATGCAGTCTATTGGCAGCTTCAAAAAAGCTGTTATTGGCGACTACACCCAAAAAAGTTCTAATCTGATCGATGTCCATAATATTAGTATCGGATATATCGATACTAGAGTTCAATTAAATTCGTTTGTCTTATACCACTCTTGTAATTTACATTCGTAGTCATGCAAATATAAATTGTTGTTAGGCAGACAACTGATGAATTCAAACAATTCTATTTTTAATGAACAAGAAGTACTTCATGAGTTGAAGCACTTCTTGCCAAGTCAGGCTCCGCTAAAAGATTTTATTCATCACAATACCTTACATGCGTTTCAGAATTTTAAATTCTATGATGGCATTCGTCATGCATCCAAAATGTTTGGTTATTTTGTCTCTCTTCAGTTAGAAGATTATAGATCGCTATACATATCTAAACGTATTCGGGAAGATATTCTTAAGAAAATTATTGCTGAGAAAAAAGGTTTAGAGCACGCACATGAGTGGATGAAAAATGTGCTCAGTAAGAAATATGACACTTCTATTTCATCAAGAATCGGTTTGTTAAGATTAAATTTCAAAAATCAATATCATATAAATCTTGATTTAGTTGTCCACCCATTTCTTTTCAGAATTCTTTGCAGTTATCTCGACCAGGGAGTTTCAATATGGGGCTTCCCTGTTGGGCATAAAGGCTTTCTTTCTTCGATAAGAGAAATAGAAGAAAACAGTTTTACAAGTTTCTTTAAAAGAAAAAGAGCCAAAGAACTTCTTCTTAAGGGCAATTGTAAAATTGAAGATTTGTTAAAAATCCTTGTTGGTGACGAATCGCTTTATAAGCAATATTTATATGATCAGCAATTTGCTCATCAAGGTTGGTCAGGTATGGTGTCCACCATAGAGAATCAACCGCAATCCCTGTTGAACCCAAAAAAAATATCAATTCATGACTTAATTATTTTTGAACTCTTGCTTGAGATTGATGCACTTGATTTCCAATTTGAGGAAGATTGGTTGCCAATTAGCAGTTATTTAAAAAACAGACCAGTAGAACTTTTTGATGAAGTTCCTAAAACAGAATTGGATGAAGTTCTTTCAATTTGGCAAGATGCTTTTGAATGGTCTTATTATGATCAAGTGCTTGCCGCTATTCAATTGCAAAAAAAGAAAGACGAAACAGTACCATTCCACAAAAGCTTTCAGGTATTTACATGTATCGACGACAGGGAGCTTTCCTTCCGTCGTTACCTTGAAAGAACTGACCCCGAATGTGAAACATTTGCAACACCTGGATTCTTTGGTGTTGAATTTTTTTTCCAACCTGAACATGGAAAATTCTATACGAAATGTTGTCCTGCACCAGTTACACCAAAGTATTTAATTAAGGAAACAGAAACTAAAAAAAAGAGGAAGAAAGAGGCATATTTTTCCAAATTATCACACTCTCTTTTTCAAGGTTGGCTAATTACTCAAACATTGGGATTACTGTCAGGATTTAAACTGGCACTGAATATTTTTTGGCCTTCCGCGATGCCTGCTATGGCCTCACCGATTGCACATATGGATAAGCTTTCGAAGCTTACAATCGAAAACAAAAATGTGAACCATAGAGAAAACGATTTACAAGTGGGATTTACAATCGAAGAGATGGTTCAAAGAGTGGAAACAGTTTTAACCAGTATTGGACTTGTAAAAAATTTCGCATCAATTGTTTATATAGTTGGACATGGCGCAACCAGTATTAATAATCCTCATTACTGTGCCTATGATTGTGGAGCCTGTGGAGGTAGGCCTGGTTCAGTTAATGCAAGAGTATTTTGTTTTATGGCTAATCACCCTGAAGTTAGAGCGGTGTTGAGTTCAAGAGGGTTAGTAATTCCAATAGAAACAGAATTTCTAGGTGCTCTACATGATACTACTCGTGACGAGATCACTTATTTCGATGAGGACTTACTTTCTCCTGTGAATTCGGCAAACCACAAAAAAAATGCGCCCGTTTTTGTCAAGGCCTTGGATTTAAACTCAAAAGAAAGATCGAGAAGGTTGGTGTCAATTGATACTCAATTGAGCGCTAAAAAAATTCATAAGGAAATTCTTAGGAGATCTGTTTCATTATTCGAACCTAGACAAGAGCTTAACCATTCAACTAACGCGATTTGCTTTGTCGGCAGACGAGATTTGTCAAAGGACATCTATCTAGACAGGCGGTCATCTATGAATTCTTATGACTACAAAATAGATCCTGAAGGGAAATATCTATTTAACGTTATGAAACCTATTGCACCGGTTATGGGGGGTATCAGTCTCGAATACTTTTTCTCACGTGTTGACAATTACAAATTGGGTGCGGGAACCAAACTTCCCCATAATGTTATGGGACTTATTGGCGTAGCTAATGGTAGTGATGGTGACTTAAGGCCAGGCCTCCCAAGTCAAATGATTGAAGTTCATGATCCTATTCGTCTCCTTGTGATTGTTGAACATTTTCCTGAAATCGTATTGGAAGCAATTAATCAGCAGCCAGAAACTTATGAATTTTATATAAATGAGTGGGTTCGGCTAGTTGCAGTAAATCCAGAGACGCGCGAGATTTTTTTGTTTAAAGATGGCAACTTCTCAATTTACCGCCCATTAACACGAGCTCTGGGCTCTATTTCAGATGTTATTACTTTAATTGAATCAGTTACAGCCGCAGAGTCGACTCATATAGTTGAAGCCACTAATGAGAATTTGCCAGTCTACTTAATTAATTAGGTTTTAATATGACTTTGCTGCTTACATCAATGCTTCCATTTTTTATACTCATACCATTTTTGGGATTTATTTTTAGCCTATTTGTCCCAGATAAAATGGAAAACACTGTCTCACGAACTGTCTTTTTTACCGTGGGTTTGCATTTAATTCTTTCTTGGGTATTTCTGATTATATGGCTACTTAATAATCATCCAACACTTGAGAAAAGTGAAATTATCCTTTTTAAAACAAAGGAGTATCAATTTTTAGTTTCTTTCTATTTTGATAAAATCAGTGCCGTTTACCTATTTGTTGGTTCTGCTCTCACATTTCTGGTGACACAATACTGCCGTTGGTATCTTCATCGAGAAGATGGTTACAAACGTTTTTTTAACGTCATTCTTTTCTTTTATATTGGTTATAACTTAATAATATTTTCAGGGAATTTTGAAACCCTTTTTGTTGGCTGGGAGATACTCGGTTTTTCTTCATTTTTATTGATTGGCTTTTACAGAGATCGATATTTACCTGTTAAAAATGCGCTCAAGGTCTTTACAGTGTTTCGTATTGCCGATATGAGTTTAATCATTGTCATGTGGATGAATCATTATTTATGGCATAAACATATTAACTTTTCAGAATTAGCTGATAAGCAATTTATTAGCGAACATCTTCAAAACCATCCTCTCCTTGGTGTACTTATTTCCCTAATGATATTACTTGCCGCCGCAGTAAAATCAGGTCAACTTCCTTTTTCTTCCTGGGTTCCAAGAGCGATGGAAGGTCCAACCCCATCCAGTGCAATTTTTTATGGATCGCTTTCAGTTCATTTAGGTGTGTTTCTTTTATTAAGAACATTTCCTTTTTGGGAACACCTAACTTCCATAGTTATAACTGTAATATTGTTAGGTTTATTTACCAGCATTATTGCCTCAGGAATTGCACGAGTCCAATCATCCGTTAAAACGCAAATTGCTTATTCGTCGATTGCGCAGATTGGCATTATTTTCATTGAGATTGCTTTAGGTTATCACGCACTTGCGTTAATACATTTTGCTGGCAATGCGTTCTTAAGAACCTACCAATTATTAGTTTCGCCCTCAGTAGTAAGCTACATGATTCGCGAACAATTCTATAATTTTATTCCACGCCACTACATTGATAGAAATTCGGTTTTTAAGAAAATTGAGTATTCAATTTATTTGTTATGCCTTAAGGAATTCAACCTGGATAGCTTTGTGTATCGATTCTTTTGGAATCCTTTGAAATGGTTTGGAAGAAAATTAAATGTTTTCTCGGGAAAAGAAGTTTTTATTTTCTTTATTGCAACCTATCTTATTGGTCTAATTTGCTTATTCAATGAACAGTTAATACCAAAAGAAGTATACAAATTCCTACCTGAAATTTTTGCATTTATTGGTTTGCTAATGGTACTCAAATCATTTGCCGAAAGAAAAAATGCACTGTTAAGTTGGGTCTTGGTAATCACCATGCATTTATATCGGCCTCTCGCTATATCGTTAAATGGCGACATAAAAACCAATGAGATTATTTTGTATTTAAGTGGCGTAATTATTTCAGGAGTCTTGGGCTACGCTTGTCTGAATGAACTTAAATCCCACGAACAAAAAATCACTTTAGAAAAGTTTCAAGGTCATTGTTATGAGTATCCTAAACTTGCTTTTATTTTTCTATTGGCTTGTTTGGGCCTGATGGCATTTCCAATGACTCCAACATTTATTGGCGTAGAGTTAATATTTACTCACATTCATGAAGATCAGGCTGGCCTGGTATTTCTCGCTGCTTTGAGTTACGTAATAACGGGACTTTCATTGATCAGGATATACGCTCGTATTTTTATTGGTCCCCATATAAAAACCTATCATGCTAATCCTAGCCGGTTCTCTTAATTAGAAATTGAATGGTAATTCAACGTAAAGCCAACAATTGATGGCCTATTAAATTTTGAAATACCAATGCACGCTGTCTTGTTCCATCCACGCCGTGGTGGACATGATAAATACAGGAGCACAAATTGATAATGCTAATTAAGAAGACAAGAAATTTACTGCGTTGGTTGAAAAGTTCGATGTTCTCTCGAATCAAATATCGAAATATAAGGCAGCAATTACAGGAGAGAGTCCCTGCAATATTTGGCAAGGTAAGTATTTTCAAGCATAAGGATGTGCTACTGAATGCTGCCACGTTACGTTACTTCAGATTTTATAAGCGAAGAGGCCAGCATGTTACGTTTGACGATAAACCGCCGGATAAATTCAACAAACTGTTTCTACCGCTAGAAGCAACTAGCAAAATTATAAAACTACTATAAAGCCGGAAGTTTCTGCCCAATAATTAGGAGCAACATACCATGAGTCCCATTCAATCATCTCTTCCCAAAGAGGGTATAGCCGGTTTAAAAGAAAATTTTAGATTTGATTTTATTTCAGGATTTCTTGTCTTCATGCTAGCGTTACCGCTCAGTTTAGGCATTGCAAAAGCCAGTGGGTTTCCGTCTGCAATGGGTGTTCTCACAGCCATGATTGGGGGTATGTTTGTCAGTTTTTTTGCCGGCTCACGCCTGACCATCAAAGGTCCTGCTGCTGGCTTAATAACCATCTGTGCGGGATGTGTAGCAGAATTTGGAGGCGGCCCAGAAGGGTGGCATCTAGCTCTTGGCGCCATTGTTGTGGCTTCATGGATTCAAATTGTTTTAGGTTTCTTGAAAGCCGGTTCGCTCAGTGATTTTTTTCCGCACTCTGCTGTACATGGGATGCTGGCTGCCATCGGAATAATCATTTTTGCTAAACAAATCCCTATTTTGCTGGGAATTGACCCTTCCACATTAAAAGGGTTAAGTCCCATTGAACTTTTGGAACGCATTCCAGATTTTGTCATGAATGCCAATCAACCGGTTGCATTAATTGGCATTACCAGTTTAATCGTTTTATTTGGTATGCCGAAAATAAAAATAAATTTCTTGAAAAAAATTCCAGCACCGATGGTTGTGCTGTTAATAGCCATTCCAGCGGCTTTGATGTTGAGCTTCAAAATTACGCAACCGGCTTATGCCCTTGTTCACATCGGCGACTTCTGGGGTTCAATTGGGTACAACCCAGATTTCTCTGCAATAACTAGTTTTGTGTTTTGGAAATATGTATTCATGTTCCTTGTCGTGGGTAGCCTGGAATCCCTACTCACAGTAAAAGCTGTTGACGGATTGGATCCCTGGAAGCGACAGTCGGATTACAACAAAGATTTAGTTGCCGTCGGAGCAGGTAATGCAGTTTCAGGATTATTGGGGGGACTTCCAATGATATCTGAAGTTGCACGTAGCTCGGCCAACGTGCGCTTTGGTGGCCGAACAGTTTGGGCCAATTTCTTCCACGGTTTCTTCTTGTTAGTTGCCATGCTACTGATGATTCCCGTGATTGAAATGATTCCCAATGCCGCGCTGGCAGCCATGTTGATATTTGTGGGTTATGTACTCGCTTCACCTTCATTATTCTACAAAACTTACAAAATCGGTAGTGAGCAATTAGTGATTTTTTTAGTAACCATCGCCGCAACTATCGCGACTGATTTACTTATAGGAATAGCCTCAGGCATCACAGCCAAATTTTTATTCCATATCGTAAATGGTGCTTCGCTTCGCAGCATGTTCAACGCTCGTTATGAATTGATAGAAAAAGAAAATGAATATAATGTAATTATTCAGGGGGATGCGATATTCTCCAACTTAATGGGCTTTAAAAAAGTGTTCAACCAATTTAAAGCCGGAAAAAAAGTGAGGCTGGATTTTTACAAAGTCAAACTAGTTGACCATACTTTCATGGAATTCCTTAAACACTTTGAAGACAAATATACTCACTCCGGCGGCACAGTAATAGTAAAAGGCTTCGATCGTTTCCAGCCTTTTTCCAATCATCCGCTAGCAGGAAGGAAAGTAAGCAAAGAATATGAACCCATTGAAGAGGAATTTACTCGCGTCAAGGGTCCACTAATAGTAAATGGATTCGGGCGGGTTCAGCTGGCGCTTCTGTTTGGAATACTATGCGCCTTGCCACTATTGATTGTCGGGATGAGCAAGACAGAACAGGAGCTAAAGAGTGCACAACAGGATCGCACTATTCCGCTCGAACAAGTGGCGCATATTGAATTGCTATTACTGGAAAACCGGCTTGCAATCGCGACTGCTCTGGTAACACCGACGCCTGAGATTATTAGCCTCCATACCGCTCAAGTAGAAGAAAATATTGATGAAATAGGAAAAACGTGGGAGGCCTACATGACTAACTATCTTTCACCCGCTGAAAGAACATTAGCTGAGAGGTTTGCCGCAAACCGCAATAGATTTATCAACGAAGGCCTGAAGCCAGTAATAATCGCTTTACGTGAACATGATATTAAAGAAGCAAACAAGATCGTTGTGGGGAAGATCCGTCCGCTCTATCAGCCAATTGGGGAAGATATACATGCACTCGTTAAACTTCAACAGGCAGACTTTTTGGCTCATCAAAATACAAAATAGACTTGGCCTTGCTGTATGAAAAACATGTTGCCCATCAGTATGGTAGCCAGCTGATGGAAGCAAATGGTGTTGTAAATGGCGGCGTAAAAGTGATTCAGATAGCGGCATAGTGGCTACCAAGCAAGCGGTAAGTACTGTGCTCGAAGCGCTACCATCTTTGTGCAGCTATAGTAACCAGTAGCAGCGCCCCCTCTGTCAGGCTAGCTGTCGAAATTTATTGCCCAGTGCTGACGTTCTGTAGGTACGCCTACCTTACGCGCTCGATGATTAAGCACAGGTATGACATCCTCAGTCGCGCTAGTAAACAAATCTTGGCGTGAAGAACATCGGAAAGCCGTGTGTTAATAGCGCATGCACGGTTTGATGAGGGAGGGCAGGCGAGACCCTGTCTTCTACTCTACCCGCAATCTTTTGACCCAAAAATTTCTTTGGTAGCCCAGTAGTTGGTTAAATTTTGCCATCGTTCGGTGACGCAAGTATAAGGGCTGGATGTCTAAAGTTGAGTGTGCGCGAAACGGCCATTGAAAACTCATCGCATTTGTCGTGATCGGGGCAAGGCGAATTTCGCCTGACACAAGGGGCTGATGCCATAAGATTTGCAGAAATTTTCTTGTTAATTTTACCCACTCGATTACGCGAAGACCATTTTTAATATCGCTTTAACAACCAAGGAGCTAAACGTGAAAATTTCTAGATATTTATTGACAGTTACTGCCGCTTTAGGCGCGGGTGCATCATCTGGCGCCCTAGCCTTGGATCTTTATATGGATACCAAAACCGCGCAGATTTATGCGGAACCTGGCCCTAATCGGAAATTCATGGGCGTTTTCGATAAAACTCAGGACGCTCCTGCAAAATCAGCTGACAATTCAAATATATCATTCAAAGAGGAAATTGCGGCCATTCATGAAGATATGGCATTAAAAACTCAAGAAATAAAAGCTCTAAAAGAAAGCTCGGCAGAGGCGGCACTCATTAAAACAAAGTTTGGGGACAATGGTCTGGAAATTGAAAGTAAGGATGGTGATTTTAAAATGGCAATAGGAGGAGATTTGCAAATTGATGGGCAAATAAATAAAAACGGGCATAACATCCCGCAAAGTGCGAAATTGGACGACGGTGCAGGTCTGCGTCGAGGCCGTATTCATATGCAGGGAACGTTATATAAGGATTTCAATTTCAAGTATGAATATGATTTTGTACGCGGCAGCGGCACTACCGCTGCTGGCATCACAGATGCCTTCGTCGACTATACAGGCTTCAATCCAGTCAGCTTTACGGTTGGTCAATTCAGAGAGCCGTTTAGTTTAGAGTCTCTAACCAATTACAAGTATCTCACCTTTCTCGAGCGTTCCGCTCCCAATAACGCCTTCGTAGAATATGCCAATGCCTTTCTTATGGGTATCAGCGCTCAAACCTTTGGAGAAAGATACACTTTGCGTGGCGCCTTCCAGGCAGAACCCATCGGTAATGGTAGCTTTGCTAATAATACCTCTTTAAATAGCAATGGAAATGCCAACCGTAACAGCCAGAGTGGCAACGCCAGCCATGGGTTTACTGCTCGTGCCACTGTCCTGCCGATTTACAACAGCAAGACTGAACTGCTGCACTTAGGTGCCTCAGGTTCTTATCGTAAAGTTAATAATACTAGCAATGGCATTGCAGCCATGTCATTCGCCAGTAATTTGGGCAGCATAGATCGTAGTAATTGGGCAAATACTGGAAATTTGACTGATCCTGTCTCAGTACTAACCAACAGAAGAGTGCTGGAAGATTATTCACGTGTGAGTGCTGAGATAGCAGGTGTATACGGCCCTGCTTCGTTCCAGGGTGAATACATGCGCACTCAACTTTTCGGGCAAAATTATAATTCGAACGATCATCTGGACGGCTATTATGCTTATGCCACTTACTTTCTGACGGGTGAGTCACGAAATTATGACTCCAAGAAGGGGGCATTTGGTGTTACTAAACCTAATAGTAATTTCGACTTCAAAAATGGTGGTTTGGGTGCGTGGGAACTTGCAACTCGCTTTGAATCTGTGGATATGAATACTGAACATGTATCCGGTGGACGCTTACAGAGCGGCACCGTGGCTCTGAACTGGTATATCAATCCTCATGTCCGTTGGATGGCTAATTATGCTCACGTATTCACCAATAAAATCATCGATTCAGGTTTTACAAAGGTTATGCCAACCTTGGCTACTAGTGGACAACACCCTGCGATCTTTATGACACGTGTTCAAATCGACTGGTGAGGCTGCGTGAACCACAGTCTATATTAGATGATGAAGGTCAGGAAAGAGCCTGTCTTTTACTCTGTTTCCCGAGTTCTGTGCGATTGGCCTGATGTCAGGCTCGAATGTGCGTGTCTTTACAGTCGCTGCGAGCACTCGATTTTATGTGCCTTCCACTGTATGGGCACGCCGGTAACGCATGTGTTCACCCCCCGATGTGATGTTGGGCTCCATTTCATTCAGCCCAACCGGATTGAGTCAGCCATGCCGTCTTGTCCAATGTGCGCATCGCGCGTGCAATTACGGTTTGAACACTCTGCGCGCTGCCGCTTAGGGCTTCTACCACCAACTCCGCACTTAGACACAGCCGCAGCGCACTGACCGGCACACCGTCCAACATGCCGCAGGCAACCGGCTGACCCAGCTGGCAGCGCAGCGTGGCGATTTCCGCAGGAATATCCACCGGAACATTGTCTCGTAGCAGCGCCTTATGTACTGCTTGTGTTTCATCACGGTGCAAAGGCTGCCGAAGATCGGTTACAGTGTGATACAGCAAAAAAGGAAAAATGGTCGGAAGTTCGTCCCAGCCGCCACTCGGTACCAACGGTCGGCGGTCAAGTATTGGTGTCGGTAATGCTTCAAACGCTGGGTCAGCGCTTAAGCGTTGATACATGGCAGTACCAAATGTCTGAAGGAAACTACGTACTGCCGCCGACGGCAGTTGATGAAATGCGCGCATAGTTTCCAGCGCGGCTTCCCAGCGTAGCAGCAGTCCAGGTGGGGGCGTTGCTTCGCTAAGCTGTGTTTCGGCAGGTATACACAACACCCCAGAAAATGCTGGTCCGCCCATGAATTTTGATCCGGTTAACGCCACCAAACAGCCTTGTTGCAGATAAGCGTACAGGGTTCTTGTACTTAGCCGAAACTGGCAGGCATCCACCAGCACTTGGAGTTGCGGGAAGTTCTTACGCATGTTGAGCAGTGTTGCGGTACTCGGTGCAATCAGTCCAGTTTTGCTTTGATCTACTGCCACTAGTAGTGTCGGCAATGCTTTTGCTTGCGCTGCGGTTACATAAGCCAGAATTTCAGCGTTTATTTGGACGTTTGTTTTTGCCTTGCCCGATACTTCGCGCAACGGCACCTCGACAACGTCAACACCGGCAACACTGCTAAGTGCAGCATGCACACCTCTGCCGGTTTCTGAGCCTTCAACAGCTATCACCAACAGTTTCTGCCCGCTTTGTGCAATTACCCGCGCGGCGACCAGTGTATGTAAATCCGTCCCGGAAGAGGTGAACTTCAGGTGCAAACTGGGGAGTGTTTCCAGTCCGCACAGGGTGATCAACTCATTGCGTAAGCGTTGCCATTCCTGGCTTAAACTGTCAGGCGCTGCTGCCAATCGGTTGCGCAGGCGATCGGCAGCGGCAAAACTTGCCTGCGAAATCACCGATGCAGTGGAAGAGCCAAATGCTGCCAGTACCGGGTCTGGATGCAGGCCGCAGCCATAGCGGTTGACGCCCGATACCGGGTCGAGCGCAATCCGAACGTCACCATCAGCAACCAGCAGTTGCTCTGTGGTTGGGGGATGAACTGGCGTCGCCACGCTTTCAGCTCGACCCATGATCCCTTGCGGCATGCCGTTCCAGCATCTGGCGGAAAGCCGTAAATACCTTCTGCATCTGTGGTTTTTTGTAGGGGTACAAATCGATAGGATCCATGTCATGCACCACCATGCCCACGTCCACCTCAAACGCCAGCAATTTGCCATCCGGTGTTTCGGCGCAATCAATACCGAAATAGGCCAGCCCGACTTGGTCGGCCAGCGCCTGGAATGTCTCGGCATGGCGGCGTGCAAATCCCTCGTCAAAATCAGCCATAAAGCTGGCTTCTTCAGCGCGTTTTTGTGCGCTGTTGTCCATGCCGGCATTCAGATAATGGATCATCCAGTCGTCCGAGATGGCCAGATGGCAGGCATAAGGCCGTCCATCTATCAGCATGATTCGGTACTTGCGGTATTGCCCATCAGCACTGCGGTAATCTACAAAAGGCGCGAGATAGAACATCTCCCCTGTTTGTGTTTTCAGATAAGTAATGATATTGACAGACGACTCACATTTGACCAGCGAATGGCCAGCATGGGAATCCACCGGGCGCAGAATAATGGGGAAATCAGCGCCCTCCAGCAGGCAATTCAGTGCAGTTTCGCCACGCGCCAATTGCTCCAGCACTGCCCGCTCAATCCGAACGGTTTGCGGCATGATCAGACCGGGCAAAGATTTAAGCCATGCCCAGGCACCATCGCGCGACATGCGGCGAATGGCAGCGGGGGCGTTGACCACGGGGCGTGGCCACTCGGCAAGTATGTTTTCCATGTGCTGCAATAGTGGATCGTTGTATTCCGATTGGTTGATAGCGCAAAACAGCAAGTCATGTTCTGGAATCCGTGCCGGCGAAGTCACCAGACCAAGATTAATGTAAAGAATGTCCACATCCACATCGGAGCTTTCCAGCAGACAGTCCAGCGGTGCATTTGCCATCAGGTCGCCCGGCCCCACAATGACCAGTATCCGCAGCCCTGACACTTCACACGAGGAGGGCAAGTGGTACAGCTGTTGCATTTGCAGCGCCTGCGCCTGAACATCCATCGCCAAGTCGTGCTGCATCATCAGTTGCAGCACGGTAGACAAATCCAGCATGGCATTGGCGTCATCAGCGTGGGCCGTGGCGCGCGCGATCAACTCTGTTTTTAGCGGCGTCAAATCGGCACCGGATAGCGCCATTCTCATTAGCGGCGCCAGCCCCAGCAATGGCGGGTATGGGGGTAATGCATCAACAGGCAACGGAGTTTCCTGGGTCATAATGTATGTAATTCAAGAAAGGGTTCTGCCAAAATCCAGGGTGGCTACCACCAGTGCATCAATATCTTCAGCCTGGGTTCGGTGGTTGACAATTGCAGCGCGAATCGCAACCGCGCCATGCACCGTGGTGGTCGAAGGCGCTACGATACCAGATTCCTGCAATGCCACTACGATGTCTGCGTTAACTTGATCGGCGTCATTACAGCGATAGCGAAAACAAACTATATTCAGCGCCACCGGCGCCAGCAGCTCCAACTCCGCTTCTCTGTTGATTCGCTGCTCAAGCTGGCGAGCTAGCTTACAAGTATGGGAGATCACCGCACCCAGTTGTGCCGCACCATATACCTTGAGCGCAAACCACACCTTAAGTGCACGAAATCCGCGCGACAAATCAGTACCAAAGTCGCACGGCCAGGGCGAACCAGCCGCCATGCCGCGTGTGGCGCGCTTGAGATAGGCCGCCGGTGCGGCAAAAGTCGCCTCATGCTGTGCGCCATCGCGTACCAGAATAAACCCAGCATCGTAAGGCGCCTGCCCCCATTTGTGAAAATCGAACGCGATTGAATCCGCCTGCTCAATGCCTGCCAGCAGCGGGGCAATATCCGGCGACAACATGGCCAGCGCGGCATACGCGCCATCCACATGCAGCCAAAGCCCTTCGCGACGGGCAACCTCAGTCAACGCGACCAACGGGTCAATTGCACCCACATCTACCGTGCCCGCCGAAGCTGCGATAAAAAATGGTGTGTATCCCTGCTTCCGATCAGTGGCAATGGCGCACTCCAGCGCGGTCACATCCATACGGTGTAAATCATCCACGTCAATCATGCGCAACGCCGCTGTGCCCAGCCCGGCAACATCCATGGCCTGAGCAATGGAGCAATGCGCGCCGGCTGAGGTATACGCCACCAATCGCCGACCATCGGCTGTCAGTCCGTTATGCCGCACCCCAACACCCAGCGCAGTCGTGCGCGCCACCAGCACACCGATCAGATTGGCCTGCGAAGTGCCGGTCACAAACAATCCGCTTGCTTCTAGCGGAAAACCAAACAAATCGCGCACCCATGCCGTCACTTGGCGTTCCACTTCAAGCGGAATCTGGTCACGCCCGCCAAGATTGGCATTCAACCCGGCTGCCAGCATTTCTGCCAGCATCCCCACCGGATTGCCGCCGCCATGCACCCACCCCATAAAACCGGGATGTGTGTTGCCCACGGTATACGGCAACACCTGCTGCATGAACAGGTCATGCACCTCTGGCAATGCCATCGGCGCTGCGGACAATGGAGTATTGAACGCGGCGCGCACCTCCTTTGGAATAGGCTGCCATACCGGGCGGTCGCGCGGCTTTTCCAGATAATCCAGCATGTCGTCGAGCATGCGATGTCCTTCTGCCCGAAAAGTTTTCCAGTCAGCAGGATCAAGTGTGTTGTCATGGGTATCTATGGGGAGCCTCTATCGAGTTTATCGAGATAAGTTTGGTTACAGCGCAGGAATCCATATGATAGCTAACATTGGATCATTCGCCCAATATACCAAGGGATTAAATCAGCAGATGAGGTTGATTTTTTCGATGACGGCAGCGGTCACAGAGAAAATCGGTGCGGTTGAAATTACAGAGCTGAAGACAAGGCAGTTGGGCTTTATGTTATTCAGCCCAACTGGGAAATAATGGGTCAAGTTACTTGGTTACTTACCTTTTTTATGCGAAATTCAGGCTACGTGGCACAAAGGAGTCAGTATATTACTACTTGGAAGTGACATACACTTTAAGAGAAGTATCACTGTTGCCTGAGAAATCGTAGGCTTTAGTGTGCAAGCGATACTTTACCCCAGCTGTTCTTGGCACAGACCATGTGCAGGTGTAACTAGCGGTTGAGTCTGAACAGACTAGTTTATCATTAACGTAGAACTCAACTTTTGCTACTTTAACGTTGTCAGACGCTGAAGCTTTTATTGTAAATTTATATCCTTTTGTTACGTATTGCCCATCGACAAGATTTGAAATTGATGTCGTTGGCGCAATCGTATCGGCTTGTACTGGATCATTTTGAGCTACAGTGTACAGGGCTTCCACACCTTGGCTTGAGGTCAACATTTTACTACCCGAATGCCCCACACCAGGGACGACCGAGCGGGTGTGTTTCGCCGTGGGATAGTAAGCTTGTATGTAATTTGAATACGCCGTGCCACGCTCGTAACGGTTGATCCCTTGAAGATTTGCGGAACAGGTTGTATCCATTCCGTCAGCGCTGGTGTCCGCATCGCCCAGTAAGTAAGTTAAGCGGCGGCCGGTATATTGAGCAATAATTTGTTGATCTGTGAGGCTCGAATTCTTTATATAGGTGTTCGGATCGATAAGCCCATATCCCCACTCATTCCAGTAATTACAACTTGTTAAAACTGGGATTGCGAAGTCGATGAGGCTACCCGATATTGGCCTTAAGTCATTAAGATATGCATAAGACGAAGGATTCGCCGAGACGTAACCGAAAGCGAGATTCAAGCCTTGGTTATTCATATTTCCAACGAGGGCATAGCGATGTGCGAACTGCCCACCGGCAGAGTGGCCAGCAATAACAACACTTTTTAGGTTAGGGAAGTGTCCAGATTTGGCAATCGACTCCACGATCTTATCAATGACCTGATATGAGCTAGTACTTGAAGGCCCTGCTGATTGTCCACCCATTACCCAATCATTCAGCGCAGCAGAGCCAGTGCTTCGATCCCAATAAAGATCAGTTGCATTTTTTAAGTCATTTTGCTCACGAAATGCAGGACTTATGATAAGTGTCCGATCAAGACGCCCAGCCTTTTGCGCGGCTGCCACCGCATAGGTGAAATAATCCTCGGGGTTACGATCGCGCCCGTGCAGCACAATAATCGCGTGATCAACATTGCAATGATCATTGTTGAGTGAAAAATTACGCCAAACTTCATCCGTGTCTTGTTGAATACTGAAGCGTTCAGAACACGAAGCGCTACTCGATACGCACGCCAGTTCTGCCGAATCTATGCATGCCGAGGCGAACGAATTCACCATGAAATTGGTCGCGAAAATAAAAATTGAAAGCATGATCGACTTCATTTTGTCCTCTTGGTGTAGTGTTGAATGGCGGCTTTAGCATAATACATGCACCGTTTATCGATGATGGCGCTCTAACATGAACTGCTATATTATGTTTATCGGCAGTTAATTAAATTACTTAATATAAATATCATCTTAGGTGATAGACGCAGTAGTTTAGGTGATAGACGTAAGCGCTCCATGAGCCACAAATTTTTTGGCGGCTGTTAATTTCCGCAAGATGGCCACCTCGATTATGAAGGAGGTGGAATATGATTCATAAAGCGGAATTTTGGGCGGCGTATGTAAATGCAGTCCGGCTTGAAGCGGCACCTGTCAGTGAATATGCAAAACAGTGTGGATTCGTGGTGAAACCGTTAGTGTTACTGGCGGCGCAAGCTGGAGATATTCAGAAAAAATACTCAATTGGTGAGCTACGTTGCCAAGCCAAAGCTTATGCATAAGTTTGTCGCGCTCCAGGTTGTCTCGCCGCGCCAGATTTACTGCGCACTGGCACTGTCTTCCGGATTGCGTCTTGACATATCAGTGTTACCTTCAACCGAGTGGTTGGCGGTTTTTGAGCGTGCCGCCACACAGGGAGCGATCTGATGCATTCGGGTTGTCATGTCGAGCAAGTCTATCTGTGCCGCGAGCCGATCGACTTTCGCAAATCCATTAACGTGCTGAGCATACTGGTCGAACAGGAGAATCGATGGGGTCATACGTTCGCAGTAACAGCAATTTAGCTAGCGGGGTTAAAGTCCCTTCCAAGGAATTGTCCATGTACCTTGGTAGCACGAAAAAGCGGCGTTTGAGTAATCGAGAGTTCCTTACGGTGATTGTCAAGCTAGGGGCCTATTGTTACGCGCTCGATGATTGAGCTCAGGTGCGACATCCTCAGTCGCACAAGTAAACGTAGGTCGTGCAAATGTACATGCCTTGGCGTGAAGAACATTGGAAAGCCGTATGCGTTAATAGTGCACGTAAGGTTTGATAAGGTAGGGCAGACGAGAGCCTGTTCTCTAAGCTACTCGACTGATTATGATATTTTTGTTTTAAATGAAAAAACAGCCTAACGAGTAAGGTGCATTCGAAATATTTTAGCGCGGTTGGGCTGAATAAAATGAAGCCAAACATCATAGGGGGCGGATGAACAGATGCGTTAACGACGTGTCAATGTGGCGGGAGGCATATATTTAGACACTGTGATTCTTGCTTAACGGAACGGCGCTCCGATTTTTGCTGCGTCATATCGATGACTTGCGTGCGGCCATAAAAACGGTGAAAAACGCGTACTCGTTTGCTATTCTGGCAATGGTGGTGTTACCAGAACACCTGCATGCGATATGGCGCTTGCCACCGAGCAATACTGGCTATCTCTAATGCTTTATACACTCGAACTCAAAAATAAGCGACGGAAATTTTCCGTAGTAGCATGCCCCACCTCTGAAAGAGAAATGCCACGCAATTTAGCTATTTCTTCCGCTACATGCTTAACATAGGCGGGCTGGTTGAGTTTGCCGCGATAAGGCACTGGGGCGAGATAGGGTGAGTCAGTTTCAATCAATATGCGCTCAAGTGGAATATGCTGCGCTACTTCTTTCAGCAAAATGGCATTCTTGAAAGTGACGATGCCGGAAAAAGAAATGTAGAAGTTCATCTCGATAGCTGCTTGGGCGACTTCCAGGCTTTCGGTAAAACAGTGCATGACGCCGCCAATCTCGGCGGCACCTTCTTCAGCCATAAGGCGCAGGGTGTCTTGGGCCGCCTCACGGGTGTGAATAATGAGCGGTTTTCGGCACTCGCGTGCAGCGCGAATATGTGTGCGGAAGCGCGTACGCTGCCACTCCAGATCCCCTTTTAAACGAAAATAATCGAGACCGGTTTCCCCGATAGCAATGACTTTAGGGTGTTGTGCCAGCTGTACTAGCAGCACTTGCGTTGGCTCGGTATCTGATTCGTGGTCTGGGTGCACGCCAACAGAAGCGTAGATGTGTTCATATTGCTCTGCAAGCAGTTGAATTTGAGGAAAGTTTTCTAAATTTACCGAAACGCACAGCGCGTGAGAAACTTCGTTCTGGCGCATGTTTGCCAGAACTTCATCGAAGATTTTGCTTAGTTCCGGGAAATTGATGTGGCAATGCGAATCTATAAACATAAAGTGCTATTGAGTAATGAATGATTATGGCGTTCTTGGCGATCATCCAGCGTCATATGTTGGCGCCCAACATCATGTGCCGGTAAGATAACAGAATGGATTCAAATAATAACTTTGGATTCAAAGGATGTAACGCCTCGCGTTTTGCGATTATTAACTCATTTTGGTAACGTAGCAGATTGAATATGGCAATATTATTTGATAAATATTTTATTGAATCAATAAGATCGGGGTGATATCTAACATTTCCCGTGAGCATTGCACTGCCTAGATCGTAACACCATTGCTGCAACCACTGGATGACATGAAACGGTTCTGTTCGTTGCAACTGTTCGGCCAAAGCGAACACATCAAACTTGGCAGGCTGTCTAATTTCATTCAAGAAAAGATTGTATTCCACTTCCCCTATAGCTTCCTCAGCCAAGCGCGCCGCTAATAACGGAGCAAAGCTGGCTCTTGCCAGCATTGCTAAAGGATTGGCATATTGCTGCTGTTGCAGCCAGGTAGTACTGGCCTCTAGTGATGGCATTGGAGCTGCTAGCGCCAGGCAACGGCTTACGATGGTAGGTAGCAATTGTTGTGGTTTATGACTAACCAAAATTATCAGCATCCGCTCGGGTGGCTCCTCCAGCGTTTTGAGCAACGCATTCGCCGCATTGGTATTCATAGCTTCTGCGGGATGAATCAATACAACACGATAACCACCCTGATGAGTGGATAGATTGGTGAAATTGGTAAGAGAGCGTACTTGATGAACAGAAATTTCTTGGCTCGGTTTTTTCCCTTTCTTCTGTTGTTCGTCAAGTACTTCTTCAGCGATTCTCTTTGTCCAATTTTTCAATGTCAAAGACGTTTGAGTTGCACTGGACTCCTGCATTTCTATTGACTGCGCGCCCGGTAGTAGCAAGCGAAAATCAGGGTGAGTACCTTGTTCAAACCAGTGACAGGAAGTACAACCTTGGCAAGCCAACTCGCTACCCTGTGATTGTTTGCATAGCAAAGAGCGAGCGATATTCATGGCAAAATCTAATTTGCCTATTCCTGGCGGCCCTTTCAATAGGATTGCATGTGGCAAACGTGTACGCAATTCGATCCAGCGCTGCCAAAGTCCATCTTGCCATGCATACATTACATTCATTGATGAATTATTTTATTCCAGAATAAATGTAATTAGATCAACGTAGTTACTGCATACTCTCTGTTTCAACATGTTTACTGCCCATTATGGCGGACTGAATCGGCGACTTGTATCACTGAACGTGGAGGAACTTCGCCAACCACCGTCACCAAGTAATCGTCCTTTAATTTACTGTAAACATGGATCGCACCGCGGCTGGATAGGCCAAGTCTTTGTTCAAAATTATTCCCTGATGTTTCGATAAAGACTGAGATACCAGCCAATCCGTCGGAGAATACAAAATGGATTACGTCTGTATTTTTACCGTGAAGCGGGCGACGTTTTTCCATGATTTTCTTAAAACCGGTGGGCACAGCAGCCACCTTCCATTCACTCGTTGCAGCCTGTGCGCGGGTTTCGGTCGGCGTGGCAAAATGAGATTGTTGCTCTGGGGAAGCAGCGGACTGACCTGGCATCATCTGCGTACGCTCAATTTCACCGCCTATATTCAACTGGATAAAAGTATATTGCTCCACTATCTCTTTACGTTCGTCCAGTACAGCAGCTTTCAACAACAAGCCGGAATCGATGTGTGCCCACATTTTATGAGTATAGCGCAGAGTATCTTTAGGTTGGAATACGATGGCTTGAGTGTCAAAACCAGAGATGCGTGCCTGTTCGGCGGTATAAATCAGGTAATTCTCGTTAAGTGCTGATAGCAGTTCTGGCTGTATAGCAGGGAAGCTCTTGCTACTATATTGCCTTTCCACTTGTACGGCTTTCTTGTCACCCGAATACCACCATACTTCATCATTATTGCGGATGAAGGCACGATGTGGGCCGTCCATACTTTCAAGCTTCTCGTGTTCACCACTCTGATCGGAAATGTGAGTAATGCGCGCGCTCTCCATGTGACCATTATGCTGATATACAAAAGTACCGCTGTAATTGGTTTGGTGTGTTGCAAAAGCAATAATTTGTGGCCAACCCAAGTCAACCGGCCTGCCTATATCTGCGAACGCTGGAACGGCAGTCAAATACAAAACTACGGTCAGCGCAAATCTGGCCTCCATAACTACTTATCCTCCTGCTGACGTGCCACTGTATGAACATAGGCAGTCATACCATGTACGTCTAGGCCGGGTGAGAATTCTTGATGTGCCATCAGATAATCGTCCAATCTATTCGCGGATAGGTTAGCTGGATGCACAGCATTTGACTGCTGCATGGCGATTTGCGGAGCAATTTCCGACCCAACTTGCATCGATAGCCACGCTACTAGTGTTAATGCCATGACCGAGGCAGCGGCAGAAAGCGCGAGCCATCTGGCATTATGGCTGGCACGTTTGTGCGGTGAGAGAATGGTGGGCTCGGCCTGTAAACGCTTATGTATGGCAATACTGATATTGGTATGAACATTATCAGACTGGCGCAGTGCATCGCCAATCAGATGATAGGTTCGCCATTCTTCATGTATGTCAGGATTTTGCTTCAGTTTGTTGAGAACTGCTTCCGCATCGTCATCGAACAATTCACCATCCATTAATGCTGAAATTTCCTGCTTCATGCTTACCACCTCTTATTTTTACTCGTTCCCAATAATGGGCGTAAATTTGTTGCAATCGCTTCACGCGCTCGAAAAATACGTGAACGCACGGTGCCGACCGGGCAATTCATCGCGGTTGCAATTTCCTCGTAACTTAACTCTTCGATTTCACGCAAAGTGAGTGCGGTACGTAGATCATCAGGCAGCTCTTGCAAGGATGAGTTCACTACGTCGACCACTTGTTTACTCATTAATTCATTTTCAGGTGTGCTAACTTCATGTAACAAGCCCGCATCTTCGAAGCCTTCAGACTCTTCAGCATCGAATAGAGTAGTGGTCGGCGTCCGTCTCTTGAGCGCTTGCAGATGATTTTTTGCGGTATTAATGCCAATGCGATATAGCCAAGTGTAGAACGCACTTTCTCCGCGAAATGTTGGCAATGCGCGATAAGCTTTGATAAAAGCTTCTTGAGTTACGTCCTCGATCTCGGCTGAATCGCGAACGAAACGCGAAATTAATCGCGCCAGTCGACGCTGGTACTTGGCGACCAGCAATTCGAAGGCGTGCTTATCTCCGCGCTGCACACGATCAACCAATAGTTGATCGACCTCCCTTTCGCCCATTCTGTCACCCTAAGTTTTATCTGCCGCCCCAGCGGCGGCCCGTCAGTATAACCGGACAGGCGCAAGGAGTCAGGCCAACTAAGTGATGAGGAAACAACCAATATCCCATTTTGGATGCGCTGACAGGCGCGTTGCACCGTTGTTTCTCACGACAAATAGTCATACTGTACTCGAAACCCGGGCAGCCTGTCGGCCTTAAAGGAAATCGGCTGCAATTCTCACGACATCTGTTGTTAAAATTATTTAATGTAAGTTTCGGGTAGAATAAACGTTTTTTAAAATTTATTTAAAGGCATCTTCAATGTACAAAATTGCATCCAGTATTATTTCCGCCAATTTCGCCAAACTTGGAGAAGAGATTGTCACTGTCATCGCCTCGGGCGCAGACATTGTTCACATAGAAGTGATGAATAAGCATTTTGTGCCAACATTCAGAAATGGTTCGAAGGCATGCGCGGCCATCCGCCCTATTACTCAGGCGCCGATCGAGATACATCTGACGAGTGGCTACAATGTAGACCATTCATTGAATGATCTAGTGCCGGAATACGCGAAGGCTGGTGCAAGTATTATAACTTTTCATCCGCAAGCCGCTGATCGGGATGCGTACAATCTGCCATCCTTCGAAAACATCGAACGTACCATTGATTTAATCCACGAACATGGCTGCAAAGCTGGGTTAGCATTCAATGCTGGTACGCCTTTTAGTTATCTTGACCATGTTATTAGCAAAATCGACGTCGTCTTGATCATGTCCAAACAGACTGGCTTAATCGTTGGCCAGAAATTTATTCCCGAGTCGATTAATAAGATTCGTATGGCACGCAAAAAAATAAATGATAGTGGGCGCAATATTGCCCTGGAAGTGCACGGTGACCTAAATTTAGGCAACATCGCACAAGTTGCTATGGCCGGTGCTGACACTTTTGTGCTCGGTTCTGCATTGTTCGAAGCAGGCAATGAAAATGACCCAAATCACTATGATTCGATTATCGCTGCCCTGCGTGCGGAGATTGAAAAGGCTGGTTAACAAATGCCATAAGCGCATTTGCTAGAAGCGCATTTTGCGCTCGACATTCTGCAAATTTCATCAAGCTGAATTACGCAGCTGTCCATGCCAGCGTAACTGTTAGGTTTTGTATCGCTTGTTGCGCGACATGTGACGGTTTACTGAGTTAAAAGCCTGCTGTTGGGTTACATCGATTTGGTATTGTTGGCAATGTAATCCGTGGTGGTCGGTGATATACATGTTGAAGCAGTATACGACACAGAGAGGTTGCAGTTAATAGCGCGCTTTTTTCATTGCTTGCTGAACCTCGCGAGTGGCATCGCGTTCACGCTCGGAGTCACGCTTGTCGTGTAGTTTTTTCCCTTTCGCAAGGCCGATATCCAGTTTGATGAGACTGCCTTTAAAATGCATGTTTAATGGCATAAGCGTGTATCCGGCGCGTTGCACTTTACTGATCAACTTGTTGATTTCATTTGCATGTAATAGTAGTTTTCGCGTGCGAACGGGGTCAGGATATATATGCGTGGAAGCGGTAGTCAATGGGCTGATATGGGAGCCAAATAAATACAGGGCGCCATCTTTCACCGTAATATAGGCTTCCTTGAGGTTTGCGCGTCCGGCGCGGATCGCCTTGACTTCCCAACCTTCCAGCATAATGCCGGCCTCATAGCGATCTTCGATGAAGTAGTCGTGGTATGCTTTTTTATTTTGGACTATGCTCATAATTTGTTTATTCTACCAGCTTTGCATGGGCGTACTGCTAGAATGGCCTTAGTCGAGAAGTCAGTACTGGTTCCCTACAGCGCGAAGCAGATGTTCGTTCTGGTGGATAATGTGGCGGATTATCCACTGTTTTTGCCGTGGTGTGACGGGGCCAGCGTCGTCTCGATGGATGGTGATATCGTGCATGCGACAGTACACATTAATTATCACCATGTTAAGCAGAGTTTTACCACTGAGAATGTGCGTCAGTTTCCTCATCACATTGACATCACGCTGAAAGATGGGCCGTTCAAGCACCTTGACGGGGATTGGCATTTTATACCGCTTTCGGAATCTGCCTGTAAAATAGAGTTTAAATTGCATTATGAATTTTCCAATAAGTTTTTGGAAAAAGTGTTCGGCCCCATTTTTCATTTCATTACCAACAGTTTTGTGGATGCTTTTGTTCATCGTGCAGATAAGATTTATATAGAAAATGTAGAGACCTGATTAGTATGGCAATTTGTCTATTAGCTTATTAAACAGATATTCATCTGTGCGGCAACACGAAATTTTTGAGGGTTACCAAATGTTAGATTATGACCTGCATTGTCATTCAACTGTTTCGGATGGATTGCTATCGCCCACAGATCTGGTTGCGCGTGCCGCTGAGCGGGGGGTGAAGGTTCTTGCGTTAACTGACCATGACGATATCTCTGGCTTAACTGAGGCAGCGGCTGCCGCTACACACCACGGTATGCAATTTATTAATGGAGTGGAAATTTCAGCAACTTGGCGTAACTACACTCTGCATATTATTGGTTTACGTATTGATCCGGCATACAAACCACTGGCGGAAGGTCTGCACAATATTCGTAGCGGGCGAGGAGCACGTGCACAACTGATGGCTGATTCACTGGCCAAGAGCGGAATTAGCGGGGCACTGGAAGGTGCTTATCAATATGCAGATAACCATGGCATTATTGGACGCACACACTTCGCACGATTTTTGGTCGAGAAAGGGTACTGTAAAGATGTGCGTAGCGTGTTCAAGAATTATCTGGTTAAAGATAAACCCGGATATGTGGCACACCAATGGGCTTCGTTGCCGGACGCGATCAGCTGGATATGCGGCAGCGGTGGTGTCGCCGTGCTGGCGCATCCGGGTCGTTATACTGTGGCACGTAAAGGCATGGGGCAGAAGACCTTACGCGAATTGCTGAGTGAATTTATCGATTTGGGCGGGCAGGGGATCGAAGTTGTATGTGGTAGCCACACGCCAGAGCAATATGCCGAGTTTGCCCGCTATGCTAATGAGTTTAATTTACTGGCTTCGTGTGGTTCGGATTTTCATGGGCCAGGTGAGAGCTATCGGGATTTAGGGCGTTTGCCTGACTTTCCATTGGATTGCCGTCCCGTTTGGCTGGCGTGGGAAGCTGACCCATCTCCGTCTTCAGAAACTGTGTCCATTTCTTCAGTAGAGAAACAAAGAGCAGCAGAAAGAATTAACCGTTGATCATGTCCCAATTTTTCACTATTCACCCAACAAATCCACAACCGCGACTGATTAAACAGGCCGCCGATTTAGTGCGCAATGGTGCGGTAATTGCCTATCCTACAGATTCCTGTTATGCCTTAGGTTGTCATCTGGGTGATAGGGATGCAGTGGCACGCATCCGCCAAATACGTGGCGTGGATGACAAGCACCATATGACGATGGTTTGTCGTGACTTGTCTGAGCTAGGACGCTATGCGCGGGTGGATAACGTGCAATTCCGACTACTTAAAAACAATACTCCGGGTAGTTATACGTTTATTCTTGAGGCCACCAAAGAAGTTCCCAAGCGCCTACAACATCCCAAACGCTGTACGATTGGCGTGCGTATCCCCGACCATCCGGTAGCGTTGGCGTTGCTGGAAGAGCTGGGTGAGCCGTTGATAAGTTCAACTTTGATTTTGCCAAATGAGGAATTTGCATTGAATGATGCCGAACAGATTCGCGACCTGTTACAGCATCAAATTGATCTGGTAGTGGATGGTGGCGCGGTGGGATTAGATTCGACTACGGTAATTGACCTGACCAAGGATGTGCCTGTAGTGATCCGGCTCGGCAAGGGTGATGTTTCACCATTTTTAATTGAGAATTAAATAATAAATGCAGATCGACCAATTAATACAAACCATTGCCATTGCAGCGATTCCGATTTTATTTGCAATTACCTTGCATGAGGCGGCGCATGGCTATGTAGCGCGACATTTTGGAGATATGACGGCTTATCAGCAAGGCCGTATCAGCTTGAATCCCATCCGCCACATTGATCCTGTCGGAACTATCCTGTTACCGTTACTGACACTATGGATGGGCGGAATCTTGTTTGGTTGGGCTAAGCCGGTGCCTGTGAACTTCGCCGCTCTGCGCCGTCCCAAGCAAGATATGCTTTGGGTGGCACTAGCCGGTCCACTTGCCAACCTGTTCATGGCGTTACTCTGGGCGCTGCTGGCCAAGCTGGCGTTGATATTGTCGGCAAATTATTTTGCCTCGCCATTGCTGGGAATGGCTCAGATCGGAATTAAAATCAATATTATTTTAATGGTGCTGAATTTGCTGCCATTACCGCCTTTGGATGGTGGGCGTGTGGCCGTTAGCCTGCTTCCACATCGACAGGCTTCCATTCTGGAGAGAGTTGAACCCTATGGTATGTTTATACTGATTGCTCTGGCAATTTCACCTGTTCTCGGCTGGATATTGGGGCCGCCTGTAATCGGTCTTATTCTATTAATTAATACTATTTTTGGACTGTAATATAAAGCTATGCTTGTTGATCGAGTGTTATCAGGAATGAGACCCACGGGTAGCCTGCACCTTGGGCATTACCATGGCGTGTTGAAAAACTGGGTGGAGATGCAGAAAAAATACGAGTGCTTTTTTTTTGTTGCTGACTGGCATGCGCTGACCACACATTACGATACCCCTCAGATTATTGAACAAAGTGTATGGGATATGGTTATTGACTGGCTGGCTGTAGGCGTTGATCCAGCAAGCGCCACGCTGTTCATCCAATCCAAGGTGCCTGAACACGCCGAGTTACATCTGCTGCTATCCATGATCACACCGCGGGGGTGGCTGGAACGTGTGCCGACCTATAAAGACCAGCAAGAGAAACTATCTGAGAAGGATTTAGGTACATACGGTTTTCTCGGCTATCCGCTACTGCAAAGTGCGGATATCCTTATTTACCGTGCCACCCAAGTGCCGGTAGGTGAAGATCAGGTGCCACACATTGAGTTCACGCGAGAAATTGCGCGTCGTTTCAACCATATTTATGGGCGCGAATCGGGTTTCGAAGATAAAGCCAAAGCTGCCGTCAAAAAACTGGGGAGCAAGAAAGCAAAACTGTATGACGAGTTGCGTACTCGCTACCAGGAGCAAGGTGATGACGAGGCGCTGCAATCTGCCAAATTACTACTCGACGAACCGCAGAGCCTAAGCATGGGTGACCGCGAGCGTTTGTTTGGCTATCTTGAAGGTAATGGAAAAATAATTTTATTAGAGCCGCAGGCCATGCTTACTGCGGCTTCGAAAATGCCTGGGCTGGACGGACAGAAAATGTCAAAATCGTACAACAACACAATCAGTTTGCGCGAGGACGAAGCCAGTGTAACCAAGAAAATTCGCACCATGCCAACCGATCCGGCGCGTATACGACGTACCGATGTAGGAAATCCGGATAAATGTCCAGTGTGGCAGTTACATCAGGTGTATTCCAATGAAGATACCAAGCATTGGGTGCAACAAGGCTGTACGAGCGCGCATATAGGCTGTATCGAATGCAAACAGCCGGTGATAGATGCAGTGCTGGCTGAACAAAAACCTATGCGCGAGCGAGCCCAGCTCTATTTGGACGATCCTACGCTGGTGCGCGACATTATCTCTGATGGTTGCGAGAAAGCGCGCAAACTTGCTGCCGAGACCATGCGTGACGTGCGTGAGGCGATGGGTCTGAGTTACAGCTAAACAGGACGAAAAAATAGACCTGACTTATCGGTGCTGGCATAACAGGTAATTATTTTGGAGCAGTCTCCAGTCAACTCGCACGATGTTCATATCCACGGCCAACCGCTGCTGGAGATGCCACATGACCTTTACATTCCCCCGGATGCCTTGGAAATTGTTCTTGAGACTTTCCAGGGGCCGCTGGACTTGTTGCTGTACCTGATTCGCAAGCACAATTTGGATGTGCTCGATATTCCGATGGCACAGTTGACGCAACAATACATGGTCTATATTGAGATCATGCAGCATAACCGTTTAGAATTGGCCGCCGAGTATTTGCTAATGGCGGCGGTGTTGATTGAGATTAAATCACGCATGTTGTTGCCGCGATCGTCTAAGCCTATGGATGCGGGAGAGGAAGATCCACGTGTCGAGCTGATGCGCCGCTTGCTGGAATATGAGCAGATGAAGCTGGCCGCGCGGAAGCTGAACGAATTGCCGCAAGCTGGGCGGGATTTTGAGCTGGTTCAAATCTTGATCGAACGTGTTGAAGAGCAGCGATTACCGAATATTACTGTGGAAGATTTGCGCCAAGCCTGGCTGTTGTTGCTGGCTCGTGCAAAACTGAATACACACCACAGGGTGCGGCGTGAGGAGCTTTCGGTACGCGAACAAATGACGCGTGTATTGCGCCAGTTGCGGCACGGCGAGTTTGAAGCATTTGAGAATCTGTTTGAAGCGGGCGCTGGTATTGCGCCACTAATAGTGGTTTTTATTGCAATTTTGGAGTTGGCCAAGGAGACATTGGTCGAAATTACGCAAACCGAAACATTGGGAAATATTTATGTCCGGGCAAGCCGTAGCCTCACCGCTGAATAAAGAAGCCGCTGCACAAATTGATACGGTGCAACTCAAGAAAATATTAGAAGTTGCACTGTTGACTACCCCAGAACCACTTTCACTGACGGAGCTGAAAAAACTTAGTGATACGCCAGTAGAAAACCATACTATAGAAAAAATACTAGAACTATTGGCGCTGGAATATACAGGCAGCGGTGTGGAACTTAACCGAGTGGCGAATGGTTGGCGTTTTCGCGCATGTCCTGAAATGCAACCTTATCTAGATCGTCTCAGCCCTCAGAAACCGCCGCGTTATTCGCGCGCGGTTATGGAAACACTCGCGATTATTGTTTATCGTCAACCCGTAACGCGTGGTGATATCGAAGAGATTCGCGGGGTAGCAGTCTCCTCGCAAATTTTGAAGACCCTGGAAGCGCGCGGCTGGATAGATGTAGTCGGCAAGCGCGATACTCCCGGTAAACCAGAATTGTTCGCTACCACCAAACAATTACTGGATGACCTTAATTTGCGTTCGTTGCAAGAACTACCACCACTTGAAGAAATGAGCAGCTTGCTGGAGCACGATGAAGCATGAATTTTGACTGTAAGCTGAGCCATGAAATACATCAGTTCGCACAGCAACCCCTTCTTTAAAGAACTGCTCAAGCTGGCCAGTTCAGCTCGTCAGCGCCAAAAGAATCAACAGACTCTATTGGAAGGCGCACATCTACTTCAAGCTTATCATGCATCCGGCAACCAACAGCCTCGGCACCTGTTAGTGACGGAAGCGGCAGTGCAAAACCGCGAAGTGGCGGAGTTATTGAAAAAATTTCCTGATGTGCCGCTATCTCAATTGGACGATCGCTTGTTTGCTGAACTGTCAGAGCTCAAAACACCCAGCTGTATTCTCGCTCTGATTGAAATACCTCGAATCCCAAGCTCATCAGTACATACCGGCTTCTGTCTGTTGCTGGAAGACATCCAGGATCCCGGCAATCTTGGCTCTATTTTACGTTCCGCTGCAGCAGCAGGTTGCGATGCAGTATTTTTGTCGAAGAACTGCACCGATGCATGGTCACCCAAAGTGCTGCGTGCCGGGATGGGCGGGCATTTTGTGTTGAGTATTCATGAATCAATTGATTTGCTCACGACGGTTACTGTATTTCAGGGGAAGGTGTTTGCTACTGTAGTGGGTGCAAACAGTAGCCTGTATGACTGCGATCTTCGTGGCAATATAGCTTTTGTTCTTGGGAATGAGGGAGCGGGGCTATCTGAAAGCTTGTTGACATTGATCAGTCGGCACATCACCATCCCTATGCCTGGGTGTAGTGAATCATTAAATGTTGCTGTGGCCACCGCTATATGTCTGTTCGAAGCAGTGCGGCAACGCAGGTAATGATTGATAAAAATTACTTGCAAATATCAAGCAGACTATTGATTAACATATACTTTAATTGAAGTTGGATGGATGCATTTTTTCAGCCCGCTTTTTATGGGGTTAAAATATGCGGCTTGATTTGCTCAGCTTTGGTTGTTATAGTGAACTAGGTAGATGACATTTGTTAACAACAGGGACTTTAATCATGAGTATGCTAGGGACATCGACAGTAGATATTTCAAAGGAGAAACTAATGGACGACGTGAAAATGGTGGTAGCAGATGCTGAAGAACTGTTGAAGGCAACTGCCAATCAGACTGGGGATCGCATTACGGCTGCTCGCGCCAAGGTGGGTGAGTCATTGCAAGCAGCCAAGGCTCGGATCTCCGATGCTCAAGTGGCGGTGCTGGAAAAGACCCGGGCTGTCGCTACGGCCACGGATGATTACGTACATGTCAATCCATGGCAGGCCATAGGAATTGCTGCAGCGGTAGGCGTTCTTCTTGGCGCACTGATTTCACGTCGTTAAGTCCACATATGAATCCTGAATCGCGGGATTCTGTCTCGGGCCAACAAGCTGGGCTGTTTGGTTCATTGAAAACATTGGCGGCCACATTGCTGGGGATCTGTCGCACAAGATTAGATCTCCTTTCCAATGAGATTGAGGAACAACGGGTATGGCTAAGTTCCATGCTGTTGTGGGCTTTGATTGCGTTGTTTTGTGCCGCGATGGGCATCGTACTGGTTACGTTATTTGTAGTAGTTGTTTTTTGGGATACGCACCGTTTGTCGACGTTGTTCATATTGGCATTCCTGTTTCTGCTGGTAGCGATATTTTCTTCGCGGGTAGCACTTGGCAAAGCTCAGGCTAAACCCAAATTGTTTTCGACCAGCCTTGTGGAGTTGTCCAAAGACCGTGAGCAGTTAGACCCTCCGTCTATATGAACGCGGAATTGATTAGATTGGCGGAAAGAAAAGCCTCGCTGGTAGCCAAAATAGGGCATCAGCGCACAGAGCTGGCAATGGCTTTTGCACCTTGGCACGGGCCTTTGGCGGTAGTAGACAAAGGCTTGCTGGCAGTACATTACATAAAACGTCATCCTGCATTGCTGGCTGGATTAGTGCTATTTACTATTGTATTACGCCCAAAGGTTGCGTTTAGATGGTTCCAGCGTGGGTGGGTGGCATGGAAAATGGCGCTTACTGTAAGGCGCAAACTGTCTGGTTTGTGAGCAACCATATTTGGGCGATTTGAGGCAAGTTCAAAATCGGTTTACGTTGTCAGCAACGATACGTAACATTGCTATCTAAGAAGCTGGTCAACAACAAGAAAAAACTCTGGCGATAGATGAATTTTATGTGAATGTCTCACTGGCTAGCGTTAGCCGTTTTGCACCCGTAATCAATGAAATTCGAGTTACACAAGCGATTGTGTGCGTCATCCCATAGCATCCCATAGAAGAAACCCGTTTCAATTTTTCAGACATAGTCAATAAAATTTACATCCCTATAACAGTGATGCGAAAGCGGCGTCCAGTTCTCCACTATCTATTCCGGCTGGTATGAAGGTAGAGTTTTCATATTCACTTCAAGGCTAGCACAGACAAAGAGACTGGCGAGATTTATATGTTTATGACGTAATACTACTTCCATGATTCGATTGCGGATCTGGTGCATGTGCAACAGCCATATGTCAAAAAATAACCGCGTACATCGAAAATTGAAGATGATAAAATACGCCGAATAGGTAGTAATCAATTGTTTCTTACTTTCGTTAAATAGATCAGGGTTATGACACAGTTCGTATTGGACTTGAGTCTGTCTGAGTGAACATATCCGCATTTTTCCTTATTTTTCCTTCAAGCAATGTCTAAAATTTTCGCGCTCGTTCCCGCCGCTGGCTATGGTTCTCGTATGGGTAGTGAGTTACCAAAACAATACCTGCTACTGGCTGGGCATCCGATGATTTATCATGCGCTTGCAACTTTGTGTGCCAGCCCTGAGGTCGATACCGTCTTTGTAGTGCTCGCGCCTGATGACGAGCACTGGCATAGTTATGACTGGTCGCTATTCGGAGATAAGTTGCAGCCGCTATTTTGTGGTGGGGCAACGCGCGCTGAAAGTGTGCTGAATGGACTAATGGCAGCAGAACTTGAACTCGATGACTGGTTGCTGGTGCATGATGCCGCGCGTCCTTGTTTGAGCCATAAGCTGCTTGCACGCTTGATTGAAGCATTGCGTGATGATGAGGTTGGCGGCATTCTGGCTGTGCCGGTGGCGGATACTTTAAAGCGCGCCGATGCGGAATGCCGAATTGTACATACCGAGAATCGTGAAGGAGTATGGCAGGCGCAGACTCCGCAGATGTTTCGCACTGGACTATTGCTGCAGGCGCTACAAACCGCCCCGAATGTAACGGATGACGCCTCCGCAGTCGAGGCGCTGGGTTTCCATCCCAAGCTCGTGACAAGCAGTTTCAGCAATTTTAAAGTAACTTATCCGCAGGATATCGAGTTGGCGGAATTGCTGTTAACTCAAGGAAAATAAATATGAGAATCGGTCAAGGTTTTGACGCTCATCAATTGGTCGAGGGGCGCAAGTTAATTATTGGTGGCGTGGAGATATTCCATGACAAGGGGCTGCTTGGCCACTCCGATGCTGACGTGTTGTTGCACGCCATCTGTGATGCATTGCTGGGTGCGGCAGCACTAGGCGATATCGGGCGTCACTTTTCAGATACCGATGCCAAGTTTAAAAATATTGATAGCCGCATTTTATTGCGCGAAGTGGCGCGTATGGTGACCAATGCGGGTTTTCGCGTAGGCAATTTGGATGCCACGATCATTGCACAAGCACCCAAGATGGCACCGCACATTCCGCGCATGGTGGAGAATATTGCCTCTGATTTGGGCATAGCGGTGAATGCTGTGAACGTGAAAGCGACCACCACTGAAAGGCTGGGCTTTACCGGGCGCGGGGAAGGTGTCGCGGCGCAGGCTGTCGCGCTATTGTTAGTTTGAAGCTAAATATTATTCAATGGAGTAATTCTTTATAGTTATGCGTATATTGGCGCTGGAAACGTCTACTGAATATTGCTCTGTCGCACTATGGCAGGACGGCAATGTAGTCAGTCGTTGCGAACTGGTTGGGCAGCGTCATTCCGAATTGCTGATAGGAATACTGGATAATTTATTGCATGAAGCGGGTATTAAACTCACCGAATTAGATGGCATTGCATTCGGCGCCGGGCCGGGTTCATTCACTGGTGTGCGCGTTGCCTGTGGTGTGACGCAAGGATTGGCGCTGGGAGCGGGTTTGCCGGTGGTGGGAGTGTGTACGTTACAAGCTTTGGCGCAAGCCGCTGGTCACGATAAAGTGATTGCCGCGCTGGATGCGCGCATGGGTGAAATTTATCATGCTGTATATGAAATACGGGCGGGGTCATGGGTGACGATTTGCGAGCCAAGTTTATGTTTGCCGCAACAGGCTCCACAGGTTCAGGGCTCTGGATGGTTTGGCACAGGGAGTGGTTTCGCTATGCACGGTGATGTGCTACATAATCGCTACGCCGGGCAAATTTCTGACAGCGATATTCTGGCCGTGCCACAGGCCATTGCTATTGCAGAATTTGCGGCGCCACTGTTTGCCGCCGGTCACGGCATGGATGCGGCGCAAGCCATGCCGTTTTATTTACGTGACAAGGTGGCGCTGAAAACCAGCGAGCGATGAATTTCCCCCAATTGCTTGACCACATCGTCTTGCGCGATATGAATCCAGCAGACTTGGCTGGGATAGTGTGCATTGAGCAACGCGTGCATGCTTGTCCGTGGTCTTGTGGGAATTTTACCGATGCGCTTAAAAGTAATTATGTATGCAAAGTGTATGAGGCAGAGGGTGAGATATTAGGCTATGTTGTGCTTATGCTTGCAGTGGATGAAGCAGACTTGCTTAATATCGGCATCGTCGCCGAATATCAACGCAAGGGGTTGGGTCGTCGGTTATTGGGTGCAATCATGGAAATTGCGCGCAGTTGCAACATGCGGCGCATATTACTGGAAGTGCGTTCTTCCAACGCAGCGGCGCTGGGACTATATCGCGATGTCGGGTTCCGCAAAATTGGCCTGCGCCATGGCTATTATTCAGCCGACAATGGGCGCGAAGATGCAATCGTGATGGAATATTTACTGTGAATCGAGAAGAAGCAATACTACGTGAGCTCAATCTCTATCCGCTGTGGCAACGGCGCGGACAAGCTACGTCTGTACTTGAGCAAGTGGTTGTGACGGCTCAACCTATGATAGAGCCAGTCGCAAGTAAGTCTGTAATGGAAAAAGCAGACTTACAAAATCTGGATAGTTGCAACTGGGCTGAATTAAAAGCATTGGTTAAAAATTGCACAGCCTGCAAGCTGCGTGCGAGTTGTACACAGACGGTTTTTGGTATGGGTGATGTGCGGGCAGACTGGTTGTTCGTGGGCGAATGGCCGGGCGCGGACGAAGATGTTCAAGGTGAGCCGTTCGTGGGGGAATCCGGCAAGTTGCTCGACAATATGTTGGCTGCAATCAAGTTGAAACGCGGCCACAATGTTTACATTACTAACATCGTTAAATGCTACCCGCCCGGCAATCGCACGCCAGAAACCGATGAGATTACTCAATGCGCGCCTTACCTGGAACGCCAGATTCAACTCATCCAGCCCAAGCTGATCGTGGCTCTGGGTGAAACCGCTGCCTTATTACTAGGGCATGATGCCACCCTGTCTGACCTACGTGGCAAGCTGCATGATTATCGCGGTTCATCCTCTCATGGTTTGGTGAAAGGTATTCCACTTGTCATCACTTATCATCCGGCCAATCTGCTGCACACTCCGCTGAAAAAAGCCAAAGCATGGGACGATCTGTGCTTGGCAGTTACGACGATGCATGGGTTGGTTTGAGATTAACGGGCACCCCTAAAAATCCAATTTTCGTCACAATACGGCGTTACTCAAAAAAAATTATCGCTTACATATAAACTATATGCCGCGCTCAAACTTTTTACTCGTGCCTTGTCTTGCTTAGAAACTTGAATTTTTAGATGCGCCCTAAGTTTACATCTGCCCCGCATCCTGATCATGACGGTGTTTTTTATACAATGCCGTCATGATGCCTGCGAGCAACAGGCCGAAAACTAAAGTAATAGTCTGAATGTTTAATTCCAATTTTTGCATTAAGGCAAACAATGCGAGCATGGCAAAAATGCTGATGTTTTCATTAAAGTTCTGCACAGCAATTGATCTGCCGGCACCCATAAGCAAGTGGCCGCGATGCTGTAACAGGGCATTCATGGGTACCAACAGGTAACCGCCCATTGCGCCAATAACGATTAGCAGCGCAATGGCAAGGGGTGAACTGGTAACCGGGATCATGGCCAGTACCATTAGCCCCATGGCGATGCCTGTTGGCAAAACTTTTACTGCATATTCCAGTTTTACGAATTTAGCCGCTAGTACTGAGCCAATGGCGATGCCGATGGCGACCCAAGCGGTGAGCTGGGCGGCTTCGCCCATATCATAGTGAAGTACGGTGACGGCCCAAGCCAAGACGATTAAACGTAATGTGGCGCCTGCTCCCCAGAAAAGCGTGGTGACACTCAGCGACACTCGTCCAAGCGGGTCTTTCCATAGCAGTTTGAAGCAATGCGCGAATTCACTTACCAAGAACCCTGGGTTGCGGCTTAATGGCTTGTGCTCGATCGGCACGCGTGGGATGTAGAGATTGAACGACGCCGCGATGAGATAAATAACAGTGATGACGGAAATAGCCAGCTCCGGTGCGGAGTCGATGCCGGTTTCTATCAACGGTACGTCCCACCATTGCAGCATCTGGCCTGAAATGTTCGGGCCGATAAGTATGCCGCCCAGTAATGCACCCAGCACTATGGCTGCAACAGTCAATCCTTCCATCCAACTATTTGCCAATACTAATTTGTCGGGCGGCAAATATTCGGTCAGGATGCCGTATTTCGCCGGGGAATAAGCCGCTGCGCCCAAACCCGCCACAGCGTAGGCGATGAGCGGATTTACCCCGGCCAGCATGGCGATACAACCGAACAACTTAATGCTGTTGCTGATAAACATCACGCGACCTTTTGGCAGCGAATCAGCGAAGGCGCCTACAAAAGGTGCCAGCACGATGTATGACACCACAAATGCAGCTTGCAATATAGGGGTGTGCCATTCCGGCGCATGTACTTCGTGAAGTAAGGCGATGGCGGCAAAGAGCAGGGCATTGTCCGCGAGCGCGGAAAAGAACTGCGCCGCAAGTATGATATAAAATCCGCGATTCATGGGGAGGCGCAATTTTTAAGAACGCGTTTTATATCACGAAAATAGGATGCCTGCTATCATTAACGGCAACCTATTTTATCCCGCAATCTTGCACCCATGCCCCGTCCAATCCAAGCTCGTATTGATCTTTCCGCGTTAGAGCATAACCTGCAAGTCGCACGTCGCGCGAGCAGCGCGCGCATCATGGCGGTGATCAAGGCTGATGCTTATGGCCATGGTTTATTACGTGCTGCTGAAGCATTGAATGCGGCGGAAGGCTTCGCACTGCTGGATATCCGCGATGCGATACGCTTGCGCGATGCGGGGTTCAATCAGACTATCCTCCTGCTGGAAGGATTTTTTACCCCGGATGATTTGTCGTTCGTGGCCGAGTATAACCTCGCCTGTGTGATTCACAATCTGCAACAGATCGACATGCTGGAGGCCTATCCGAGCCGTGGCAGCTTGGAGGTGTGGTTCAAGATCGGCAGCGGTATGAACCGCTTAGGCTTTGCTCCAGACGAGGTTTTCGCTGCGTTGGAAAGACTCAAGACTCACCCGGCTGTACGTAACATCACGCTGATGACGCATTTTGCCCAGGCTGACGATGCGACAGGCGTGGCTGCGCAACTGGACGTGTTCAATGAACTGGTCGCGCCCTATCGCATGGCGCGCTCGCTGGCCAATTCCGCCGCCCTGTTGCGTTATCCCGCAACCCATGCCGATTGGGTGCGCCCTGGCATCATGCTGTATGGCGCATCGCCGTTCGCGGAAATCAGCGCGCAACAACTCGGCTTGCAGCCAGTGATGACACTGCAAAGCCGCATCATTGCGGTGCAAAAGTTGCGCGCTGGCGAGAATGTCGGTTATGGCGGATTATTCCGTACTGAGGCGCCCATGCGCGTTGGCGTGGTCGCCTGCGGATATGCCGATGGCTATCCGCGCCATGCGCCAACTGGCACGCCAGTGTTGGTGGGAGATCAGCGTACACGCATTTTAGGGCGCGTCTCGATGGACATGCTGAGTGTGGATTTAAGCGCGTTACCTGCTGCTGATGTGGGTAGTCGTGTGACGTTGTGGGGAGAAGGTTTGCCAGTGGAACAGGTAGCTCATGCGGCAGGCACTATCAGCTATGAGCTGCTGTGCGCGCTGACCGCACGCGTACCGATTGTGACTAACTAGTTTTCATTGCCAGCTGATAGTAATTGAGGAAATGAATCTTAATTATTACTTTGATTTGACCCATTTTTTGGGTACATAAATAAACTTATGAGAGGTAATTTGTGTTGATTTCTTTGCAGATTCGTCACCAGTCAAAAATATTATTAGCGACTCTTTTACTGTTCTCAGGACTAGGTGCTCAAGCGGCTGTACCTCAGCTTGCAGTGAGCTTTGCTAGCTCTTTCGCGCTTAAGAGCGACGGCACAGCATGGACCTGGGGGGAAGGTGCCATGCGACTCGGAAGCAACGCAACCTCGTCTCCCAGCCCAATAACTTCCTCTTCTGTGCCAGTGCAGATGACAGACTTGGGCTTCACATTCATTGCTGCCTGCTGTTCTTACAACCTTGCGCTGAAGGGAGATGGCACGGTATGGACCTGGGGTGATGCTGAAGTTTTCTCATCAGGCTGGGCGTTATTTGCACCGGATTATGTGCCGATACAGGTGCTCGGAATCAGTGAAGTCACGGCCATTGCTGCAGGCATTACTAGTACCGTAGTGCTTAAAAGTGATGGCACCGTGTGGTCATGGGGATTGACACACCGTTTTGACCCTACAGCAGAGGTGGTTCGATTTGCTCCGCCAACTCAGGCAGCCGGTCTCGCCGGAATCAGGGCCATCGCCGCAGGTACTTATCATGGTGTTGCATTAAAAAGCGACGGTACAGTGTGGTCTTGGGGTGTCAATGCTGCTTGCGGCATTCTCGGCAACGGTACTAACTGGCTGCTTCGCCGCACACCAGTACGGGCGACGGGCCTGGAAAGGGTTATAGCCATCGCGGCGGGCTATGGACATTCAGTAGCCTTGAAGAACGACGGCACGGTGTGGACTTGGGGATACAACGCGGAAGGACAGCTCGGTATTGGAACGACTACCGATTCAAATATACCGGTGCAAGTGCCAGGTATTACGGGAGTGATACGCATTGCAGCGGCAGCGAATACCGTTGCTTTGAAGAGCGATGGTACGGTATGGGTTTGGGGATACAACGCCGATGGACAGCTTGGAAATGGCACCCATGTCAGTTCATTGACTCCCAATACAGGTGGCTGGTCTGGATGGAGTCGTGGCCATTGCTGCAGGCGGCCGCAATATTGCTGCACTAAAGCGTGATGGAAGCGTATGGGAATGGGGCGACAATTCATCCGGCCAAAATGGAAATGGCACCTATAAAAATTCCGCCATACCTGTCCAGTCTCTCATCAATCTCGGGATTGCCAACAATCCATATAATGGACTCTGGTGGAATCCAGACGAATCTGGCTGGGGCATGAGCATCACCCAGCACAACGCAATGATTTTTGCCGCACTCTACACGTATGACCAAGCCGGCCAGCCCACCTGGTATGTCATGTCCAGGTGCCCGATTGCAGTCATCAGCTGTACTGGGGAAATCTACAAAGTGACGGGTGGTACACAGCCAGTTGTTCCGTGGAGTGGTTCCGGTAAAGTGGTCAGTAGCGTTGGTTCGGGCACGCTGACGTTTGCCGATACCAATAATGCGACGTTCAATTACACCCTTGAAGGCGTTGCCGGAACCAAGTCCATCACACGGCAGATTTTCGCCATGGATAACATTCCCCCGGTTGTTGATCACAGTGATTTGTGGTGGAACCCGGATGAGTCCGGTTGGGGTGTTGCCATCACCCAGGAATACGGGATGATATTTGCCGCGTGGTACACCTATGATGCAAGCGGCAAAGCAATCTGGTATGTGGCGTCCCGTTGTCCCATGGTTGGGAACGGTTGCACCGGGGATCTGTATCAAGTGACCGGTGGCTCGCCATTTACTTCTCCATGGAATGGCTCGAATAAAGTTGTAACCGGGATCGGATCGGTGACTTTCACGTTCAGCGATGCGAACAATGGCGTCATGGCCTATTCCGTCAATGGTTTAGCAGGAAGTCGGAACATCACACGGCAGGGGTTTTAAAAATTATTACCGAGCACCCTTATCTTCCGTCATCCTTTGATTTTTAGGTTAAGCGCTCGATGCCAAATCTCTTTCATTCAAGGTGCATCAGCAACAGCTTTAAGTGTTTTACCTGCTGCTGATGTGGGTAGTTATGTGACGTTGTGGGGAGAAAGTTTGCCAGTGGAACAGGTAGCTCATGCGGCAGGCACTATCAGCTATGAGCTGCTGTGCGCGCTGCCGCGCTGACCGCGCTGACCGCACGCGTACCGATTGTGACTAGCCTAGTGTAGTGCGTCAATTATAATAAGCTGTGCTTTTATGGCAGCACTCGGCACATCCGGTCATTCAAATTTTTCTCCTATAGCAGCCTTTTTATATCGTATTTTTACGGTGTAATGACTGGATTAAAGAACTATCTAATAATATCGGTATTGGGCGACTGACGACCTATGCTGTTGATAATAATGAAATAACCGTGAAGTATCACTTAAATTCAATTGCTTATTTCCGGTCTCGTAGTACGAATGACATTTTAGTTAACGGTGAATAGTTTGTAACTCAGGGTAACTATATGGCTTCTTCACTACGAGGTGGAATCAAACAAACCGGAGCCGGGCGTATCTTGTTTTGGCGGGGAGGGAGTGTTTGGATAGGACGTGCTGAAGAGTCTACCGAATGTCATTCTCACCATGCAATCCAAATTACATTGGTGCTTTCTAAAGGTGAGCTGCGGATCCGATGCCCCGGTGAAGACTGGAAAAACTATACGGCAGCGATAGTCCCGGCCCACCATTTTCACGCTTTCGAAGCGCGCGGGGAGCTTGTCGCATTAATTTTTGTCGAGCCAGAGTCATGCGAAGGCCAAGCAATAGGTGCGCGATTCTGCGAAGGTATCGCATCGCTTTCCGACGAAACAATTCTTCCAGACATTGCAACCCTCGCTGCCGCGTACAGTGAAAAACGCGCTGACCATGATTTAATTGCTTGCGCGCGCGCCGTGATTATTAGTCTGGCCGCAACGAGCCCGCTACCATCGACACCCGTAGACAATCGAATTTTGCGTGCGATAGAGTTGCTACACGAGCGACTTGGACAAACCATCAGCCTCGCCGACATTGCAGATGCCGTGCACTTGTCCCCTGAACGTTTTCGCCACCTTTTCATCGAGCAAACCGGCATTCGTTTCCGGCCTTACGTTCTATGGCTGCGCCTTGGAAGTTCCATTTCCACCTATGTAGCAGGTGCAAGCCTGACCGAAGCGTCATATGCGGGAGGGTTTGCCGATTCCGCCCACTTTTCCCGCACGTTCAAACGGATGTTTGGCGTTGCGCCAATCAGTATTCAACCAGAATAGCCGTTTCGTTCAAGCTAGCGTCAATGTCGGCGCCTAAACTGACTTCTCCATCTAACCGAAATGGAAAGTCATCATGAACACATCTAGCGAATCAACTTGTAAATGTAGTGCTTGTATCGGCGGGGCCTGCCAATGCGGCTGTCAGCAGCCGGCTGAACAAAAGAGTTGCAACTGCGGCACTCAATGCCAATGCGGTGACAACTGCGCATGTGTCAAAGGCTAAACAAAAAAAAGTTGTGATCGAAGGAGCAGTTTGTCTCCAATCGATCACAACACCTCTTCCAGTGAAAACTGGAATCTCGAACCTTAAGGAGCGCAACATGAAAAATACTGCACTGACACTAGCCTATGACAGCGAGCTCTTCGCTGCTCGGTATCTGATCCATGGAGGCGACCTTGATCAAGCGTTCAAAAAGCTTGAAGCAGCCCATGTACTGGGCCAACGACATGTTCTGCGGCATGTTCAAACGCATTGGTTCATGCTGAAAATTGGCTATCGGCGCAACTCTGCGCGCGAAATGAGCGGGCAGCTGCTACGCATCGTGTTGGGCGCAATAGGATCGAGCATTGGCATTGTCCCAACCGGAAATACTGGCGGTACGAATGTAAGGATATTTAAACGGATGCCGATTGCCGCCGAACTGAAAAAATTGTTGAGGTAAAAAAATTGTTTATGTGGATTAAACTGAACAGCAGAGCAAAGGAAAAAGCATGGAATATTTTCTAGGTCTGGCGATCGCATTAGCTGTGGCACTATCTGCAACGTTCATAGGGTTTGACCGTGACCGAGCACTTTATCCGATCATCATGATAGTGAGTGCTTCTTACTATGGGCTATTTGCAGTCATGGGAGGATCAGGTAAATCCCTGATGATTGAATCCATTTTTATTGCCATATTCTTTAGCATGGCTGTTCTCGGGTTCAAACGAAATTTATGGTTGATTGTTGCAGCACTACTTGCTCACGGCGTTTTCGACTTTTTCCACGCACTCGTAACCAGCAACCCCGGCGTTCCGGTCTGGTGGCCGATGTTCTGCCTTTCTTGCGACGTTGTATTCGCAGCTTATATGGCTTGGCTACTCAAGAAATCAATGTTGGTAGCCAGTGTAGGAAAGAGTGGCGGCTAGTTCGGCATTGCACCTGCTTTGCGATATATTGCAAGTTAGACATAAGTATCAAGGAATGCCATGAGTAAATAATATGAAGCACTCTCTGAACGATTAATTGAATTTATCTCTGAACAGAAGATATTTTTCGTGGGCACGGCAACTGTCGATAGTCGAATTAATGTATCTCCAAAGGGAATGGACTCCTTTCGAGTCTTAAAAAATAACCGCGCGATCTGGCTTAACGTAACCGGTAGCGGAAACGAAACATCAGCTCATGTTCAGCAAGCCCCGCGCATGGATTATGTTTTGCGCATTCGAAGGGCCGCCTCTTATTCTTCGTCTTTACGGAACAGCAAGGGTTGTCCACAAGAACGACGATGATTGGGAAAAGCTTTTCGCCCATTTCAATCCGTTGCCCGGGGCACGTCAGATATTTGATCTTTCAATTGATCTAGTGCAAACATCTTGTGGGATGGCGACACCTTATTACACCTATACGGGCGACTGGGGGCTGCTCTCGGACTGGGCAATGAAGAAAGGTAACGATGGTCTGAAGCAGTACTGGGAAGAAAAAAACCAATCAAGTATCGACAATATCCCAACTCACATCATTGCGAAAAATATCTAATGAGCAACCGTGCATTCAAGCGGGGCTGCCGCAATAGCGCAGCAGCCTCTTACCTTAAACCTCAGGCTGCGCGAGGTAACTGATGGAAATATTAGCTTGGGCTTTTCTTGGGGGCATGGTTGGTGCGGTGTTCATGGACATCACCGAAACTTTTGCAGCCAAGGTCGGCATTACCAGTGGCGTTAATATTGCTTTGGTTGGCCGTTGGTTCCTGGACTTGCTGCGCGGACAATTCGTCCACGCCAACATCCTCGACTCCAAGCCATCTACCCGCGAGGTAATGGCTGGATGGGCATTCCATTTCCTTGTTGGTGGTGGTGTGGCACTTATCTACCCACTTTTTTTCCAAGCCACAGGACTGCCCCTTCCCAGCAATCATTTGCTTGGCGGTCTGCTATTTGGCCTGACGACATCATTGCTGCCTTGGCTCGTCCTTCTGCCATCTTTCGGTTGGGGCTTTTTCGGGCAGCGTGGGCCGCAAGGCTCGAATGCCCTGCTTGCCAGCACACTTTCCCATATCCCCTACGGTCTCGGGGTCGGTGCTGTTATTGCGGTGGGTTCATATGTATAGCGGCCCAACATCGATCAATAGGAACGCAAACGATAAGGCCGTCTATGCCGACTAATGGGCGTCCACTTTTTAATAGGTCGACCGGTCGCTAAGAGTACATTCCAATTGAAGTTTGAGTCCAATGGGTACGTTTTTCGTGCCATGCAGTGTGTCGGTATGGGCGACCAGGAGCACGTCAGCACCCGTATAGATGCTCGCAAAGCTGGTTCGGGTCCTTGTAGCGCTTGGTCAGTTGGCGTCGTTCACGGCCACGCTGGACCAGCTGGGTGGACTGTTGGCGTGGCAGCCGCTAATGCTTTCAAGGAAGTGCAGCACCACACCCTTATCGGCGCGTATCAATCGAGCTTAGCCGAAACAACGCTCGGTGCGCGCGATGAGTTCGTACTGTGGTCTATCGTCACATGAAATCCATCGCCACGGTTCCGGTTAAAAGGCCTGCAAATAGGCCCGGGTATACAGTTGTTTGTCGTTCATATTGATCACCATGCCACGCATAACGATCGATTACAGGCGACCTGTTCAGACTCAAACGCCATTGGATTCATGTGCCCGCTCAGGCTCAAACCCCATTGGACAAACGCTCTTTTATTCAAGGCTCATCATCAACAGCTTGTTGCCAATAACGTGCGTGGCTTTTGCGATATCGTTCCACGCTAATGTGCTGCGTATCCATTTCCACCATAATTGCGCCGTCTTTGTCTGAGCGCAATAGTTCGCTGCCAATCGCACGGTAACGCTCGACGATTTCTTCCTTGGGATGACCGAAACGATTGCGGTAACCCACAGTGAATACAGCATAGCGCGGATGTATGGCCGTTACGAAAGCATTCACCGACGAAGTCTTGCTGCCGTGATGTGGCACCACCAAGAGCGTAGCGGGGAGTTTTTCCTCATGCTGTTTCAGTAATCGCCATTCGGAATCTTTTTCAATGTCGGCGGCAAGCAACACGCTGTGTTTGCCCGTGCTGATTTTCAATACGCAGCCGCGGTTATTGTCGCGGATTTTTTCTATTGCATAACTTTCCGCTGTCGGGTGTAGCACTTCAAAGTGCACTCCGTCCCATTCCCAGGTTTGCCCATCCGTGCAGCGCCGGGTGTTCGAAGCGTGTTGCAACAGGGGATGGTTTGCTGCCAGCGAGGATGAGAGCCAATGTACCGGCAACCCTTGCAAAATAGATAATGCACCGCCAGTGTGATCGTTGTCATCGTGGGTAAGAATCAGGCCGTCGAGTTGCGCGATGCCCATGCCGCGCAGCGCCGGAATGAGGATGCGGTTGCCACTGTTGGCCTCGCTGTTAAAATTGGGGCCGGTGTCGTACAGCAGTGCATGGTTATGTGTCTGTGCCGCTACCGCCAAGCCTTGCCCGACATCAAAAATTACCAAGCGTAGTGCACCTTCTGGCGGTACTGCGGGCAGTACCAGAAACATCGGTAGCAGGGCGATCAGTCCCAGCCAGCGTGCGGGAAATCCGCGCGGCAATAGCATCCATAGCACACCAAACATGCCGATGGCTATGCTCCAGGTGGGCGGTGCGTGCTGTGTCCATACCGCCTCTGGCAGGTTATTCAGCCACTCCAGCAGGGTGCCGCACACCCTCATGGCCTGATGTGCCAGCCACAGCAGCCAATCGAAGGGAAGTACAGTGCCCAGCAGGGTGAGCGGCACCACCACGAAGCTGACTAGCGGAATGGCAAAAGCATTGGCGATGGGCGACACCAGTGAAACTTGCTGGAACATTGCCAACAGCGGCGGAATCAGCCCGATGCTCATGGCCCATTGAACGCGACCATAGGTTACTAACCAGTGCGGAGGGCGCAAACGGTGCGCCGTCACATAAAAAATTAATGCCACAGCACCGAAAGAGAGCCAGAATCCTGGCGACAGCACCGCCCATGGGTCGAGCAACAATACAACGAGCAAGGCTGCGGCAAGAGTTTGCGACGGAGCGACAGTGCGTGAAAGCCACAATACAGAAGCGATCGTCGCCAGCATATACACTGTGCGTTGCGCCGGCACACCGTAACCTGCCAGTAGTGCATAGCCGAGTGCCACCAGCAAGCCGAAGAGCGCAGCAGCTTTACGTGCCGGTAGCGCGCGCGTGAGGCGCGCACTGCGTCGCCATAACCAATAGCTTGCAGCAAACGCCAGCCCTGACAGCATGGTGATGTGCAGACCGGAAATACTCATCAAATGATTAACACCAGTGCGTGTGAAAACTTGCCACTGCGCCGCCGGGATGCCAGCCTGATCGCCAATGGCAAGTGCGGTTAACACGCTGACGTAATTATTTTTTTCGACGACACTCACTTCAGCACTATCGCGAACCCATTTTCCACTTGCGGCGTGCGGGATTTGCACGGGATGAAGCTGATTGGGGAGGGGATTTAACGTTTTCTGGATACGGTCGCGCACTTTTTCGCGCAGGCTCTGGATGTAGTAATCAGGTGATTGCACTAACGCATCCAGTCGCAAGTTATCTTCCGTTCGATGAATATAACCGTTGGCGCGCAGCTTGTTTTCCAGCATCCATGCTTCAAAATCAAAATCGTGAGGATTGCTGCTGCCGTGCGGCTGCTTCAAGCGTACTGTGAGTCGCCAGCGTTCACCGGCATGCATGTCTAGCGGTTCTTCTTTGGCGCCAGAGTAACTGGCAAGCAAGATATGTGGCGGGACAATGGCGTTGGGGGTGAGCACCTGTTCCACATCGAAGACAAAACGAAGTCCGCGTTCGTGCTGTATGGGAAGCTTTCCCACCACACCGATGATTTGAATGTCTTTGCCCTGCCATTCGGCAGGCAGAGCGTCGGACAAACGTTGCTGCGCAAAAAATGCTGCGTAGAAAAAACCAAAGGTGCAGGCAAATGCTGCAAGAAGCACAGGGTGTGCTTTGCGCTGCAAAAGAGTGCTGCGCGGTAGCATCAAAGCAGCAGCGAGCAATAAAGTCAGTCCACTCCAGGCGAGGTCGGGAAGCATGGCCTGTTGTTGCAGCAGCCATACGCCAAATGCAAAAAATAAAACGGCATAGCGCATCGCTAGCTTAGTGCCGCCGAATGAGCTTGAGCAATTCGAACCAAAGCACACTGCACAGGCCGGCAGCAACACTCAACGCGAGTTGATAAGGGGTAAGAGGCGCGAAATGGAATATTACGCGTAAAAAGGGTAAATGCAGGGTCAGCAGAAGGAAAGAAAGTGCACCTCCTACCACCCACCATAGTGCAGAATTGCGGCTGTTGAGCGAACTGAAGATGTTAAGTTGCCAGGAACGGTTGACCAAAATGAGTCCAAGATTACCGATGACCAGCGTCGAAAAAGTCAGTGCGCGGGCTTCCTCTTCAGTTGCGCCATGATGCAGTGCATAGCCCAGCACCAGGAGTGTGGTTAGCAACAGCAATGTACCCTGTAACAGGCTGAGCAGGATCACCTGTCTTCCGAACAGCGGCTCCTGAGGATTGCGCGGCGGTCGCTGCATGACATTTCGCTCTGCCGGTTCCGCTTCGAAGGCGATGGAGCAGGCCGGGTTGATGATCATTTCCAGAAACACGATATGGACCGGAGCGAATACAGTTGGCCAGCCCAGTAACAGTGGGATCAGTGACAAGCCAGCGATGGGTATGTGTACCGCAAGAATGTAAGCCATAGCTTTGCGCAGGTTATCGAAGATACTGCGTCCGATACGCACGGCGCGCACGATTGAGGCAAAGTCATCATCCAGCAATACCAGTGCAGCCGCTTCGCGGGCCACATCGGTGCCGCGCCCACCCATGGCGATGCCGATGTGCGCCGCTTTTAACGCAGGCGCGTCGTTTACCCCGTCGCCGGTCATCGCCACGACTTCGCCGTTTGCTTTGAGCGCTTTCACCAGTCGCAGTTTTTGCTCAGGCACCATGCGCGCGAAAATATTGTTGTGGCGGATGCGTTCGCGCAATGTTGCATCATCCATTTGATTAAGTTCCATACCTGTAATGATGTTGTCATGTTTACCGGGCAGGCAGATTTGTTGAGCAATTGCGGCGGCGGTAGCAGGATAATCACCGGTAATCATCACCACGCGGATGCCTGCCGCAATGCACTCCTTGATCGCCGCTGCAACGGTAGGGCGGACTGGATCAGCCAGCCCGATCAGGCCGATAAATTCGAATTCGAAGTCATGCTGGACACCTGGCCATTCACGACCGCGATAACTGGCCTTGGCTACCCCCAATACGCGCATGCCTTGTGCAGCGAGAATATTTACCTGAGTGGCAAGTTTGGGTAATTGATGCTCACCCAGATGGCATAAATCAGCCACTGCTTCCGGCGCGCCTTTTGTTGCCACTACGTATTCATTGCGGTCGCTTGCCTGCCATACGTGAGAGAGAGCGAGTAGTTCCGGCGACAATGAATATTCATGTACCAGCGACCAATCATGGTGCAGATGTTCTGTGTCGGTCAGATAAAATTTGCCGAGTGCGTGGATGGCTTTTTCCATTGGATCAAAGGGATCAGTTTTGCTCGCCAGAATGCTGAACTCGACCAACTCATGAAATGTCTCGGGTAGAGGAGTGTGCGATGCAGCCACTACGAACGATGCATCGCCAACGATTAATTGTTGTACTGTCATTTGATTGAGCGTGAGCGTGCCGGTCTTGTCTACACACAGCACAGTGGCCGAGCCCAGCGTTTCCACTGTGGGCATGCGGCGGGTCAGCACCTGATGACGCGAAATGCGCCATGCCCCCATCGCCATGAATACGATCAATACAAATGGATATTCTTCCGGCAAAATTGACATCGCCAGCGTGATGCCAGCCAGAAACCCGTGCAGCCAATCACCACGGCTAAGGCCATAGATCATGATCAATAGCAAGCTTAACAGGGTGCCGATAATGGCGAGGTTGCGCACCAGTCTGTTGATTTCTTTTTGTAACGGTGTGGTCTCGTTATCCAATACCTGCAATGCCTTGCCGATTTTGCCGAGTTCGGTGTGCGGTCCGGTCGCCAGCACACGCGCGGTGCCATGCCCCTGCACTACCAGTGTGCCGGAATATACAAACGGCAAATCATCACCGCCGGGTGGATTCAGCTTGAGGGCATCAGGTTGACCGATCTTGCGTACCGGCACCGATTCGCCAGTTAGCATTGATTCATCCGTCGCAAAATCATTGCAGGAAATCAGTGCCGCGTCCGCTGGCACCCGATCACCTTCGGCCAAAACCAGGATATCGCCGCGCACCACTTCACGTCCGGCGATACGTTGCGCGACACCTTCACGCACCACTAGCGCGCGCGGGCTGCTGATGTCGCGCAATGCCTCCAACACCCGTTCCGTCTTCCGTTCCTGATAAATGGTGATCCCCATCACCATGCATACAAAGCCCAGCAACATCAGCGCATCACTGATATCACCCAACAAAAGATAAATCGTTCCAGCTACCAACAACAGCAAGAACATTGGTTGGCGCACCACTTCCAGTGCAATCGCCGGAATGTCGCGGCTCCTGGCTGTGGGCAATTCATTCATGCCCTCAATTTGCAGTCGCAGACTTGCTTCGGCATGCGTCAGGCCGTGCATATCATTGGGATCGGACATTTTTTGGCTCACGTGTGCAAATTTCTTAAAGAGGGCTGGCGTATTCAATAAAATCAGGTAATCTACTACGCTTGGTTTTGCCTAGTAACTTTGCCTAGCAACGATTTTGCCTGATTAACGAATGTCCGTGCCGAAAAAATATTTCAGGAAATTCCTGCCGAGCCATGAATCATTCAAACAAAGCCGTTGGGCGCGCTGGTTTGGCGGCTGGCTGCATCATCCCAACCTTTGGCATCTTAACCGCCATTCAGTGTCGGGCGGCGTAGCCGTCGGTCTGTTCACCGGACTGATTCCTGGTCCGCTTCAAATGATAGGCGCAACTTTGCTGGCAGTGCTGTTCCGCGTTAATTTGCCGGTAGCGGTGGTCACCACGCTGTACACCAACCCATTTACCATCGTCCCTCTCTATGCGCTGGCATATGAGCTTGGTGTATTTGTTACCGGGCATAGTAATGGCCAGTCGCCCGTTAACCTTTCCCTGCCGGAAATGACTTGGGTTAACTGGCCTGCCGTCATGCTGGATTGGATTGTTTCATTGGGTAAACCCCTCGCTGCTGGCTTGCCGCTTTTGGCCTTAAGTTTTGCTATTGCGGGCTATTTTGGCGTGCGACTGTTGTGGCGTGTGATGGTGATATGGGAATGGCGCAAGCGCGCATCACGGCGGCAGTGATGGCTTCCATGAACGGAATGGCGCTTATGCTATGGAGCATGATTCTTTTATAACCCTGTATGGATTTCAGTAAACTGGATTTTAAAGTATTGCTATGAGAAAACTTGATCAATTGAATTTTGATAATACTTTTTCTCGGCTGCCGGCTATTTTTCATAGCTGCTTGAATCCCACGCCTTTGCCTCATCCCTATTTGGTTAGTTTTAATGCTAGTGCCGCCGAATTAATTAATATGGATGTAACCGAAGTTGAGCGCGCAGATTTCGCCGAGTATTTTATCGGCAACCGTTTGCTGTCCGGTAGCGAACCATTATCGATGCTCTACGCGGGGCACCAGTTTGGTTACTTCGTGCCGCAACTGGGGGACGGACGCGCAATTTTGCTTGGTGAAATAAAAAATAGTGTTGGAGAGTATTGGGATATTCAATTGAAAGGGGCAGGTATTACGCCATTTTCGCGCAATGGAGATGGGCGTGCTGTGCTGCGATCCAGTATTCGTGAATACTTGTGCTCAGAGGCGATGCATGGTTTGGGCATTCCTACTTCCCGCGCGTTGTGCATTGTGGGCAGCGATGCAGAGGTGTACCGCGAGTCTATTGAAAGCGCCGCCGTGATTACGCGTTTATCACCGTCGCATGTGCGTTTCGGTTCGTTTGAGGTGTTCGCCTATAGGGATCAGCACGAACCGATCGCCTTGCTCGCTGATTATGTTATCGCCAAGCATTTTCCGGATATCAGCGATGCGCCGGACAAGTACTTGCGTTTTTTGAATGAAGTCATCACACGCACAGCAAGTCTAATAGCTAAATGGCAGTCTGTCGGTTTCGCGCATGGCGTGATGAATACGGACAATATGTCGATTCTCGGACTGACTTTCGATTATGGTCCGTTCGGTTTCATGGAAACCTACGATCCGGGATTTATTTGTAATCACTCCGACCATGGCGGGCGTTATGCTTTTGATCAGCAACCGCAAATTGGCCTGTGGAATCTGGCTTGTCTGGCACAGGCTTTAACGCCTATTATCGAGGTGGAGGCGGCGCAAGAGGCACTGGAGATTTACGAAGCGACATTCTTCAAACACTATACCGAATTGATGGGCAAGAAGCTGGGACTAACCAACGTCAGCAAAGAAGACGTTTCTCTTATCACACCACTGCTGGAAATGATGCGTGTAAGCCAGCTGGATTACACCAATCTGTTTCGTAGTTTAGGTCTCTTCAAATTAGCGCCGGATGAGAAAAACAGCGAGTTGCGCGATCAATTCATCGATCGACCGGCGTTCGATGCTTGGGCCGAAGTTTATCGGTCACGCCTGCAAAAAGAGCCGGGAACAGACGAGGAGCGAAAGGCACGCATGGACAAGGTCAACCCAAAATATATTCTGCGCAATTCCATGGCGCAAAGTGCCATTGCCATGGCTGAGCGGGAACGCGACTTTTCGGAAGTAGATCGTTTGTTGGCATTGCTTAGCCGCCCTTTCGATGAGCAGCCAGAGATGGAAGAATATGCCGCGCCGGCACCAGATTGGGCGCGCCATGTCGTGGTAAGTTGTTCATCCTGATGAGGATGATATTGCCCACATGTATGCTACCGAAATGAAAAATCTTTCACACCAATCTGCAATAAACCCAGAGAATCCATTAGACCTGATACGCGCGATGACAACGCATTCCCCTCTTTGCAAAAGGGGGGCTAGGGGGGATTTGAGCGTTGCGGGTACACAAAAATCCCCCTCAGTCCCCCTTTTGCAAAGGGGGAGGCTGGTTAAATTTCCTAATGGATTATCCGGGATAAACCAAAAGGGAGGTCGCTATGTTAAATGAGCATAGCGCATTGAGCGAGTGGCTAGGCTATCTTGAGACCAAGCATCCCATCGCTATTGAGTTGGGTCTTGAGCGCGTTGCAAAAGTTAAACAACGGCTGGGACTCAACCCAACTTTCCCTATTATTGTTGTCGGCGGTACCAACGGCAAAGGTTCAGTGTGTGCCATGCTCGAAAGTATGTTGCACGCGGCGGGTTATCGTGTTGGCTGCTACACCTCACCGCATTTGCTGGATTACAACGAGCGTGTCCGCATCGGCCAGCGTCAGGCCAGTGACGCGGTGCTGAGCGCAGCATTTGAGCGGGTAGAGCAGGCGTGTGCTGTTCTACCCTTGAAAAAAATAGACTCTCGCTTGCGGGAGAATGATGAATTATCAGAAATTTCGTTAACTTATTTCGAGTTTGGCACGCTGGCTGCGATGCAATGTTTTATTGATCAAGCGGTAGAGGTGGCGATACTGGAGGTTGGTCTGGGTGGACGGCTGGATGCGGTTAATGTATTTGAACATGATTGTGCGGTGGTTACCAGTATAGATTTGGATCATATGGAGTATCTTGGTGATACGCGTGAACAAATTGCGTTTGAGAAGGCGGGGATTTTTCGTGCTGGGAAAGTGGCAGTGTTTGGCGATATGGATGTGCCTATTGCAATTCGAACGCAGGCGCAGCATGTCGGCGCGCAGCTGTGGTGTCTGGGCGAGCAATTCAGTTTCACGGCTGGCGCGCAACAGTGGAATTATGATGGAGTGAGTGGTACTCGCAGCGCCTTGCCCTATCCTGCTTTGCGTGGCGCATTTCAATTAAACAATGCTTGCGCCGCATTGGCGGCGCTGGATGTGCTTAAGAATAAATTGCCAGTGAGTGCGGCGGCGGTGCGGCGCGGTTTGGTCGAGGTAGTGCTGCCAGGTCGTTTTCAGGTTATGCCCGGCAGGCCGATGCTGATTTTGGATGTGGCGCACAATCCCCAGGCGGCGCGCTCGCTGGCGCAAAATTTGGCCGCCTTGCCGCCTTGCAGTAAGACTTTTGCAGTGTTCGCCATGCTTAAGGATAAGGATATGGCCAGTGTAGTGCGTGCTCTCAAGGGGCAGGTGGATGTCTGGCTGGTGGCCGGCATAGCCGCGCCGCGTGGTGCAACGGCCACGGAATTATCCGGAGTGTTATATGCCGAGGGAGTGAAAAGCGCGGTGCTTACGTTTGTCACGGTAACAGATGCGTTACAGCATGCCTGTAATGAGGCCGTCGAAAATGATAGAATTGTAACATTCGGTTCATTCTATACAGTAGCAGAAGTGATGCGTGCGCAGTCTGCGCGACGCTTGATTTGCGCGGAGAGACATGATGGAAAAACAACTCATGGATGATGAAGTCAGTCTGAAACGTCGAGCAAGACGTCGGTTGATTGGCGCAGTGGCACTTGCCATCGTAATTGTGGTATTGCTGCCCATGGTGTTGGATAGCGAACCCAAGTTACCGGGGCAGGATATTGAATTGCGCATTCCAGACAAGGATAAGGTGGGTGAGTTCATGCCAAAAATGGGCATACCGTCAGCGCCTGTCTCTGTTCTTCAGGATTCTTCAACGGTTGCTGTTCCCGCTTCAGCAGTGTCCGGCATACCTGTTGTTAAAGACCAAGTTGCCGCAGCATCGCAATCGATTAAAGATAAGCTTGCTCCAGTCAAGTCTGAAGCGAAGCCTGTTGGTGATGTTTACCCAGAGAATAAGCAGTCTACGTCACGCTCCGGTTTTGTGGTGCAGGTCGGCGCATTTTCCAATGCCGACACCGCGCACCAATGGAAGCAAAAATTGAGTAAGCAAAATATCAAGGTTTACACCGAGAAGGTAGGTAACAAGACCCGTGTACGCGCCGGTCCTTATGCCACGCGTGAAGCTGCAGATAATGTGAACAAAAAACTGGAGGCGCAAGGTCTGAAGTCGACGGTAAGTCCAGCGTATTAAACATGACATGGTTTGATTATGCTGTCATTGTGATCGTCATATGGTCAGTGATACTGGGCTGGTGGCGTGGCTTTGTGTATGAGGTGCTTTCGCTACTCGGTTGGGTCATAGCGTACGTGGTGGCACGTTGGCAGGCTGCAAATTTGGCAACGTTAATGCCGGCTGGGCTGGGGGTGGATGCGATTAAAGTAACGGTTGCTTTTGTTTTGCTGTTTGTGGCTACCTTAATTGTCAGTGGTATCGTGGTATGGATGTTATCGAAATTAATTAAATCGGTTGGCCTTGGATGGTTGGATGGCTTATTCGGTAGTCTATTTGGCATGTTACGGGGTACGCTATTAGTGCTGATGTTGGTGTTATTGGCGGGATTAACTGATTTGCCGAAGAAGCCGTTTTGGCGTGAGGCGAAGCTGAGCAAGCCTTTGGAAAGCATGGCTCTGGTAAGTCTAGTCTGGTTGCCAGATAGCGTGGCGCGCCGTGTGCATTTCAGATCGAAAAAATGAATATTGGGGTTAAAACATGTGTGGCATTCTAGGCCTTGTCGCTCGAACATCGGCCAATCAAATTTTATATGATGGTTTGTTAGTGTTGCAGCATCGCGGGCAGGATGCTGCGGGTATTGCCACTATCGAAAGGAATACATTTCATATACACAAAGGCAATGGCTTGGTACGTGATGTGTTCCGAACACGTAACATGCGAGCACTGCGCGGCAATGCGGGTATAGCGCATGTCCGCTATCCTACTGCGGGTTCCGCCATTGATCATAATGAAGCGCAGCCGTTTTATGTAAATTCGCCATTTGGCATTGTGCTTGGACATAATGGTAACTTGACCAATACCGAGCAATTGCAGCAAGAATTATTTTTGGAAGACAGGCGTCATGTAAACACCAGTTCCGATTCGGAAGTGCTGCTCAATGTGCTTGCACATGAGTTGCAAGCCAATTCCACTATGCGCTATCGTCTTGATATTAAAAATATTTTTGGTGCGGTATCCGGGGTGCATCGTCGCTGCCGTGGTGCTTACGCAGTAGTGGCAATGATTGCGGGTTATGGCCTGCTGGCATTTCGTGATGTTTATGGCATCCGGCCATTGGTATTGGGTAGTCATCAAACTGAAAATGGCACGGAATATTTGATTGCTTCCGAAAGCGTCGCACTGGATACGCTAGGATTCAAGTTTCTGCGCGATATTGCTCCAGGCGAATCGGTATTTATTGACTTTGCTGGAAATTTGCACAGTCAGCAATGTGCAGAAAATCCCACACTTAACCCATGCATTTTTGAGTACGTTTATCTGGCGCGTCCAGATTCGGTGATTGATGGGGTTTCGGTATATGAGACTCGTTTGAACATGGGTGAAAACCTGGCCGACAAAATCACCCGCGAATGGCAGCAACATGATATTGATGTAGTTATTCCCATTCCGGATTCCAGCCGTCCCAGTGCCTTGCAATTGGCTAATCGTTTAGGTATTTCATTCCGCGAAGGTTTCGTGAAAAATCGTTATATTGGACGCACCTTCATTATGCCGGGACAGGCAATGAGGAAAAAATCGGTGCGCCAGAAACTAAATCCAATTAGCTTGGAATTTAAGGGTAAAAATGTCTTGTTGGTGGACGATTCTATCGTACGCGGCACCACTAGCCGTGAAATTGTCCAAATGGCGAGAGATGCCGGAGCGCGCAAGGTGTACTTTGCCTCCGCCGCACCCCCGGTGCGTTTTCCTAATGTGTATGGCATAGACATGCCAAGCCGCAAGGAGCTGATTGCCACCGGCCGCAATGATGAGGAAATCTGCCGTGAGATTGGAGCAGATAGGTTGGTGTATCAGGATCTGGATGATCTTAAAGCGGCAGTGCGCAAGACGAATCCGAAGATTAAGTATTTTGATGCTTCATGCTTTGATGGAGATTACATAACCGGAGATATTACATCAGAGTATCTCGATGCAATTGAAGCGGCGCGTGAAAATAACAAAGTAAGTACGGATGATGATGCGAGCCAGCTCGATCTTGATTCAGTCGTTAACCAGTAATGTGAATTTATGATGAGACCAAAGCGGCCGGAAAATGCATGCTACAGAATTAGCAAGTCCCCTTTAAGATTGAAAGCGAGAATTGAATTTGTTTGACAGGGGCTGGTCTTTTAGCATAGAATTCGCGCCCTTCGAAGTTCACTAATTCTTGTTTTAGGAAGTGCTATGAAAACATTTTCAGCTAAGGCCCATGAAGTCCAGCATGACTGGTATTTGGTAGATGCTGCCGACAAAATTTTAGGTCGTTTAGCCAGTCAAATTGCAGCCCGTCTACGCGGTAAACATAAGGCAATATATACACCCCACGTGGACACGGGCGACTTTATCGTCGTGGTTAATGCTGAAAAGCTGCGCGTTACCGGTAACAAGGCGCAAAACAAGGTATATCACCGTCACACTGGCTATCCGGGCGGACTTTATACCACCAATTTTATCAAGTTGCAGGAACGTCATCCAGACCGCGTGCTGCAAAAAGCGGTCAAAGGTATGCTGCCAAAAGGTCCTTTAGGCTATGCAATGTTGCGTAAGCTTAAGATTTATGGTGGTGCTGAACATCCACACTTGGCACAGCAACCTAAACCTATTGATCTATTGAAAGCTTAATCATGAATGTGACTTACAACTATGGTACCGGTCGCCGCAAGAGCGCAGTAGCTCGGGTATTCATTAAACCAGGCAAGGGCGATATCGTGGTAAACGATAAGCCACTCGATGTATTTTTTTCGAGAGAAACTGGTCGCATGATAGTACGTCAGCCACTGGAGCTGGCCGAGATGCTGGATAAATTCGATATTATGGTAACCGTGTGTGGAGGTGGTGAATCTGGCCAAGCTGGAGCGGTGCGTCATGGCATCACTCGTGCTCTGATAGATTTTGACGCGAGTTTGAAGCCGATGCTGAGCAAAGCCGGACTGGTTACCCGCGATGCACGTGAAGTTGAGCGTAAAAAAGTTGGTTTGCGCAAGGCGCGTCGCCGCAAACAATTCTCCAAGCGTTAAGCGTATTTGGAGTGTTTTGAAAAGCCGCCTTTGGGCGGTTTTTCATTTTCATAGGTTTATTCCGTAAAATGAATAGTTGGCAAAGAGCTGGGCATTTCATAGACTGGAATATCACCCTGATATTTGAATGCGCGTTGAACAGGTTACAATCTTTTATCATGCCTCCACGCGGAGGCGATTTTAGTAAGTTTGAAAAAACAGTCTGACATGGCTGGATTTTCATAAAGCAGTTAAATCCATTACGCACTGAAACAAGTATGGCGTTTGTTAGCAGCCTTCACTGGAGCAATGGTTGCTATAACAATATTTGACATGGTTAACGTAAAGCTCAATAGGGGTTGGTAGTGATTAAAGTTGGCATCGTTGGAGGCACAGGTTATACGGGAGTCGAGCTGTTGCGGATACTGGCACAACATCCGCAAGTGGAGTTGTGCGCCATTACCTCGCGCGCCGAACAAGGAATGCCAGTCAGCCAGCTGTTCCCCAGCTTGCGTGGTTATGTCGATTTATGTTTTAGCCACCAGGATGAAGCACATCTGGATCAATGTGACGTGGTGTTCTTTGCCACACCCAATGGCATTGCCATGCATCATGCCCGTGCATTGCTTGACGCAGGGGTGCGGATAATCGATTTAGCTGCGGACTTTCGTATTCAGGACGTGGCGGTGTGGGAAAAATGGTATGGGATGAGCCACGCCTGCCCTGATCTGATTGCTGAAGCAATATATGGTTTACCAGAGATTAACCGCGAGCAGATTAAACATGCACGGCTAGTGGCCAATCCGGGTTGCTATCCAACGGCTGTGCAGCTCGGTTTTATTCCGCTGCTGGAAGCGGGGATTGTGGACCGCGACAGCTTGATTGCCGATGCGAAATCCGGTGTGTCCGGCGCGGGGCGCAAGGCAGAAGTTGGCATCATGTTTTCCGAGGTGGCGGACAATTTCAAAGCTTATGGTGTCTCTGGACATCGTCATTTACCGGAAATCAGCCAAGGACTTGCGCGAGCGGCACAACAGAAAGTTGATCTTACCTTTGTGCCGCACCTTACACCAATGATACGTGGTATTCATGCCACATTGTATGCTCGCTTACAATGTGATGCCGACCTGCAGGCGCTATATGAGCAGCGTTACGCCAATGAGACATTCGTGGATGTAATGCCAGCCGGTAGTCATCCGGAAACGCGTACGGTACGGGGTGCGAATTTCTGCCGACTCGCGGTTCACCGGCCGCAACAAGGGAATACTGTGGTTGTATTGTCAATAATTGACAATCTGGTTAAAGGTGCGGCTGGTCAAGCGGTGCAAAATATGAATATTATGTTCGGTCTACCTGAAACGACAGCGCTGACTAGCATTCCTCTACTGCCTTAGAATGCTCGCAGATAGCCTGAATGGACTTAAGCGAGAGACATATAGCCATCGCACCTGTTTGCGCGCTCGGTAATGGCCTGGATGGCTTGGACACGAGTTTCTAGCGAGTCACGCTTCGTTTTACTTTCGACAGTTCCCGTTTAACCTTTGTAGTCCTCATTTTCTTCCACTTACCTCAGGCCAATAAGCGCACAAAATTCAGAACAGCATCCGGAAAAATCGTTCTTTAGAAACCTTTTGTTTCATGTTTGAATAATACTATCACTTCATAAAGTACACGGAAAACGTTAGAATCGCGGTCTTTGCAATACTCTTAAGGAAATTCAACCATGTCTATGGCTGACCGCGATGGTTTTATCTGGTATGACGGCAAACTCGTTCCTTGGCGAGATGCCACAACACACGTATTGACGCATACCCTGCACTACGGCATGGGCGTGTTTGAAGGTGTGCGTGCATACAAAACTGCTCAGGGCACGGCAATTTTCCGCCTTAAGGATCATACCGACCGACTGTTCAATTCAGCCTATATCTTCAAGATGAAAATGCCGTTCGACAAAGAAACTCTGATGGAGGCGCAGCGTGAAGTAGTGCGCGCCAATAATCTGGAGTCCTGTTACATCCGGCCCATTGTGTTCTATGGCTCTGAAGCCATGGGTATCGCCGCCACTGCTATTAGCGTACATGTCGCCGTTGCGGCCTGGCCATGGGGTGCGTACCTTGGTGCAGAGGGAATGGAAAAAGGCATTCGTGTTAAAACTTCCAGTTTCACACGCCACCACGTAAACATTAACATGTGCCGTTCCAAATCAGTCGGCACCTACACCAACTCCATTCTGGCCCATCAAGAAGTGGCGCACGATGGTTATGACGAGGCATTGCTACTGGACGTAGATGGTTATGTAGCGGAAGGAGCGGGCGAGAACATCTTTATTGTGAAGAAAGGCAAGCTGTACACCCCCGACCTGACTTCCTGCCTGGAAGGCATTACGCGCGACTCCATCATCACGCTGGCGGCTGGTCTTGGCTTGCAACTGATCGAAAAACGCATCACACGCGATGAAGTATATTGTGCCGACGAAGCTTTCTTTACTGGAACTGCGGCAGAGGTTACACCGATCTGCGAGCTGGACAACCGCACTATAGGCAATGGGTCGCGCGGTCCGATCACAACGCGCCTGCAAGCGCTATTTTTCGATTGTGTCAGTGGAAAAAATCAGCAATATGCCGATTGGTTGGCACACGTTTAAGGGGAATTATATGCAAGCCGAACACGCCAAACTACGCTATATCGAAGTGACCGCTGCAGACTTACCACTGTATTGCCCCATGCCTAATATGAGCTTATGGAATGCACATCCTAGAGTGGCTATCCCCGTAGACAAGATCGGCGAAGCGCGCTGCCCCTATTGCGGCACACTATACAAGTTCAAGGGCGAGCTACCTAAAGGGCACCATTAAAAATCCCGTCAAGTGCAGAATCATGGAGTGCTCGATCATATCAAGATTGAGCATTTCCGCTAACGCTGTTTCGTGACTCTTGATAGAGTCATGCGCATATCCTTATCTAATTCATGGAGTAAAACCATGCAAAACATACCTAAAGAAATTTTCAAGGCCTATGATATTCGCGGCATTGTTGGTAAATCACTGACCCAGGAAATTATTGAGATCATTGGCCACGCCATCGGCTCGGAAGCCACGGCACGCGGCCAGCACACGATTGCCATTGGCCGCGACGGACGTTTATCTGGCGTGGAATTTTCTGCCGCTTTGGCCCGCGGCATTCAGAAGAGCGGCATCAACGTCATTGACGTTGGGCGTGTTGCCACCCCCATGGTGTATTTTGCAGCCTATCATCTGAATACGCATTCAGCAGTTATGATTACCGGTAGCCACAACCCCCCTGATTACAATGGACTGAAAATGGTACTGGGAGGCGAGACGCTCTCCGGTGATGCCATACAAGCGCTACGCACACGTATCGAGCAAAATGATCTCAGCCATGGTGCGGGTGTTTATTCGCAATACGATATAAGCCCCGAATACATTGCACGCATCGTTTCCGACATCAAATTGGCACGGCCCATGAAGATCACGGTCGATTGCGGCAATGGCGTGGCCGGCGATTTTGCCGCTACTTTGTATCGCCAGTTGGGTTGTACAGTCACAGAACTATTTTGTGAAGTAGATGGCAACTTCCCTAACCATCATCCTGATCCTTCACAACCGGAAAACCTGCAAGATCTGATCCATGCACTCGCCAGCAATGATAGCGAACTGGGTTTGGCCTTCGACGGCGATGGCGACCGTTTGGGCGTCGTCACTAAAAATGGCAACATCATTTTTCCAGACAGGCAGTTAATGCTTTTCGCTGCCGATGTGCTGGAACGCAATCCTGGTGCAGAAATAATTTTCGACGTTAAATCCACGCGCAAGCTGTTTGGTTGGATCACACAACATGGCGGTAAACCGACACTCTGGAAAACCGGCCATTCCTTCATTAAGGCAAAAATGAAGGAATGCGGCGCATTGCTGGCAGGTGAAATGAGTGGCCATGTATTCTTCAAGGAACGATGGTATGGCTTCGATGACGGTCTGTATGCAGGTGCACGTTTGCTTGAATGCCTGAGCAAACAGACCGATGCAAATGGCATGCTGAATGGCCTGCCCAATTCAATTAACACACCGGAACTGCAAATTAAGCTAAATGAGGGTGAGAACTACGCTCTGATCACACAGCTACAGAAGGATGCCAAATTTACCAATGCACAAGACATTATCACCATAGACGGGCTGCGTGTGGAATATGCCGACGGCTTTGGCTTAATGCGATCCAGCAATACCACGCCAGTGGTTGTATTACGTTTTGAAGCAGATAATGAGGAAGCCTTAACCAGAATTCAGCAAGACTTTCGCCGCGTGCTGCTGGATGCCAATCCAAGACTACAGCTACCATTCTGATTTGTTTGACCCGAATGGCACTAAGTTAAGCCTTTTTAGCAAGGTTAGACTATTGTGAAACGCGCGCCAATACTGGCTTAAGTTGTGGCTTTAGCTATGCTAAAGCCCCTTAACTTAGTGACATTCGGCTTTGCCCCCCTTTATTTCCTTTGCAGCCTAAGCCCGCTATTCGCCTAAGCAGCTTGTCGACATCCCTTCGTAGAGTGGTCGCTAACCAGTAGATAGCAGTCATCTATTGGGCACAACCATCTACAATAGCGCCCATACGGAGCCGCGTCAGTCACTGAACCCCAGCCGGACGCGAGCGGAAAAAATCACACAGGCAAGATGCCCCATGAATGCAGTAGAAATCGAAGAAGCCATATCGGACCTGTCCTTTCAGCCCTTCGACGCGGCGGAGTTCCCGTTTGCGTTCTTGTCCGCTTTCGGCAATAAGGACACGGCTCTAAAACGCCTGCGCACGGGCAACAACAACGCTTCGGATGTGCCTGATGGCGTGCTTCAGCGTAACAACATCCACATCGCCGTGTGCGAAGTCGGCGCCGTAGGCGAAACGCTCAAGGCGTTGCGCGATAGCCCCGCCACTACAAAAGCCCGTGCCAAGTTTATCCTCGCCACGGATGGCCAGACTCTGGAGGCCGAAGATCTCGCTGGTGGCGAAACCATCGCCTGCGCCTACCCGGACTTCCCCAACCATTTCGGCTTCTTTCTGCCGCTGGCCGGTATCTCCACAGTCAAGGAGATCAAGGACAACCCCGTCGACGTACGCGCTACCGGGCGCCTGAACAAGTTATACGTCGAACTGCTGCGCGAAAACCACGACTGGGCCACGGACGAGCGCCGCGCCGACATGAACCACTTCATGGCCCGGCTGGTGTTCTGTTTTTTTGCCGAAGACACCGACATTTTCAATGGCGATAACCTGTTCACTCAAACTGTGGAGCAGATGAGCGAGCGCGATGGCACCAACACCCATGATGTACTGGAAGTAATCTTCCGCGCCATGAATATCAAAGTTGCCGAGCGCGCTAATGCTCAGCCCCGTTTGCCGAACTGGGCCAATGGCTTCCCCTATGTGAATGGCGGCCTGTTCTCCGGCAGCACCGACGTACCGCGCTTCACCCGCATGGCGCGCACCTACCTGATCCATGCCGGCAACCTGAACTGGAAACAGATCAACCCCGACATCTTCGGCAGCATGATCCAGGCCGTGGCCGATGACGAAGAGCGCGGCGCATTGGGCATGCACTACACCAGCGTGCCCAACATCCTCAAGGTGCTGAATCCCTTATTCCTGGACGACCTGCGCGCGCAGTTGGCAGAGGCGGGCGATAACGAACGCAAGCTGCTAAACCTGCGCAAACGCATGGCGCGCATCCGTGTGTTCGACCCGGCCTGCGGCTCCGGCAACTTCCTCGTCATCGCCTACAAACAGATGCGCGAGATCGAGGCGGAAATCAACCGCCGCCGGGGAGAGTCGCATCTGGGCAGCGAGCTGCCGCTGACCAACTTTCGCGGCATCGAGCTGCGCGACTTCCCGGCAGAGATTGCGCGCCTGGCGCTCATCATTGCCGAGTTCCAGTGCGATGTGCTGTATCGCGGGCAGAAGGATGCGCTGGCGGAGTTTCTGCCGCTGGATGCGCAGAACTGGATTGTTTGCGGCAATGCGTTGCGGCTGGATTGGTTGAGCATCTGTCCGCCAACGGGTACGGGTGTGAAGCTGGTGGCGGATGATTTGTTTGGCACGCCGCTGGATCAAGCGGAAATCGACTTCGAGAACGAGGGTGGCGAGACATATATCTGCGGCAATCCTCCATACAAGGGAAGCCAATCGCAGGATGATGAGCAGAAAGCTGATCTTCAAGGGGTATTCGAAGGAACACACGTAAGTTGGAAGGGAGTAGATTATGTTGGCGGATGGTTTCAGAAGGCTGCTGATTACTGCAAAGTGCAGTCGGCTCAATTCGCTTTCGTGAGTACCAATTCCATTTGTCAAGGTAAGGCCGTATCGGGCCTTTGGCAACATATCCTCGGAAGCGATCTCGAAATCAATTTCGCATATACGAGTTTCAAATGGGCGAATCTCGCTAGTTACAATGCGGGTGTTACGGTTGTCGTCGTAGGAGTGACTCCGAAGAGTGGACTGAAAAAGCATTTGTTTGTCACGTCGCCGAGCAACTCTATTGAGACAAGAGAAGTAAAGTACCTGAATGCTTATCTTGTTTCCGGCCCTGAGATATACGTTGAGCCACTCAACGAAAATCTCAGTGGTTTGAGTGTTATGTCATTCGGGAACATGCCTATTGATGGAGGATTTCTCTCATTCACCAAGGACGAAATTGTTTCCGCAGGAATATCCAAAGAATTTCAAGATCGGTGCATTAGAAAAATATATGGTGGTGCAGAGTTTGTCCGAGGACTGAATAGGTACTGTTTTTGGGTTGGCAATGACTATCCCGGTGAGACGGTTGAAGAGCCAGCAATAAAGTTGCGACTCGCTCAGGTAGAAAAGTTTCGAAACGAATCGAAGCGACCTGCCACCAGAGTGCTGGCAGACAAACCCTATCGCTTCGGTTGGGTAGCGCAGACTGGAAATGAGTTGGTTACTATACTGCCCCGGATACTTTCTGAGCGACGTGAGTACATTGCTGTGGGGCATGAGCCTGCTGGAACTTTAACAACCGACCAAGCTTATGCCCTCTACGACGCCCCGCTCTGGAACATGGCCCTTATCGCCTCGCGTCTGCATCTGGTCTGGATCGGCACAGTCTGCGGCAAACTGAAAACTGATTTCCGCTACTCCAACACCCTCGGCTGGAACACCTTCCCCGTCCCGCTGCTCACCGAGCAGAACAAGGCCGACCTGACCGCCTGCGCCGAGGCCATCCTGCTGGCCCGCGAAGCCCATTTCCCCGCCACCATCGCCGACCTGTACGACCCGGACAATATGCCGGACAACCTGCGCCACGCCCACGAGCGCAACGACGAAGTGCTGGAGCGCATCTACATCGGTCGCCGCTTCAAGAACGATACCGAGCGGCTGGAAAAGCTGTTTGAGCTTTATACGAAGATGACGGCTGGTTCAGGCAAGCAGGGCAAAGGCCGCAAGTAGGGGCGTTGCAAGCAGGGTGGCCACGGTTGGTCAAAATAATAGCGTTGTGATACAGTGAATACACGCATTCAATTGGAGACTCTTTAATATGGCAACTTCGATTCGCCTTGCTCCTGAAATCGAGCAAAGGCTTGATTACCTCGCCTCCCATACCGGGCGCACCAAGGCGTACTACCTGCGCGAAATCATCGAGCATGGCATCGAGGAAATGGAGGACTATTACCTTGCCGCCGACGTGCTGGAGCGTGTCCGCAAGGGACAAGAACAGGTGCATTCCGCTGCTGACGTGAGAAAAGACCTTGGCCTGGACAATTGATTACGCGGAGACGGCCAAAGCGCAGCTAAGCAAGCTGGACAAGCAGACGGCGCGGCGCATCGTTGATTTTATGGATGAGCGGGTCGCCGGACGGGAAAATCCGCGCGACTCAGGTAAAGCGCTGACCGGCTCGCTGGGTGGTTTCTGGCGTTATCGCGTGGGCGACTGCCGGGTGATTTGCGACATTCAGGACGGTGTATTGCGCGTGCTCGTGGTGCAGGTTGGCAACCGGCGCGAGATTTACCGATAGGGGGATTCATGGAGGCACAGCAGCGTTTGGTCCTAATGACCGGTGTCGAGAAGAACGCAGCAAAGACCGCGTTCGATGGCTGGGCATTGGCGGAACATTTTGCTGATTTCCCCCTGCGCGAAGATATCCCGACTTCTGCCGATGTTCCGCGTTTGGAGCTGTGTCTTGAGGTTGAGGGCAAAAATGAGCATGAATGAAGCGCCTCCCGCCCTGAACTCGCCGCTTTCCCAACTATGAAGGGGTTTTCGCCGCGCAATCTCAAGGTTTGGCCGCACCTCAAACTAACCGCAAGCGGTTCGTTTTGTCCGCTTCACGAGCAGCTTATTTTGCTGAATTCCCGCCTGCCCCCCGCTTTCGCGAGGGTGACAAGGTATAACCGGGCTAATGGATTAGCCGGATTCAACTCATTGGTCTAGCCACAATGCTGTTCACTTAACCGTTCGTGGTGAGCTTGTCGAACCACCAGTTTCGCAACTGGAGCCCTTCGACAAGCTCTCAAGAAACAGCTTTTTATGGCCATATATATCAATGGGTTAAAAAATATGAAAAATGGCCAAACAGCCCTGATTATCTGGGAAATCAGTTTCTTACTAACGCCTTTCGGCCTGCGGACGAATATCATACTCAGGGCGAACGGAATTTTTCTAAAGTGAGCAGTATTGGGTCTAGTCGGATGGGAAATTTGTGCAGCAGCTGTAGCACAATTGCCCCAGCATCGAGCAGATCGAGCGCGAACTGGCAGGCGACGATATAACCACGGAGGAAGATACACAGTGACCAACCCAACCAATGCCTACACCGTGCCGTCGGTGTCCATCACCACGGCGCGTACCGGTGCATCCAGCAAAGCCAACGCGCTGGGTATGCGGGAAATGCAGGAGCGCGCCTATGCCAAGCGCGGCGAACAATATCTGCTGATCAAGTCGCCACCGGCATCGGGCAAGTCTCGCGCACTGATGTTCATCGCGCTGGATAAGCTCAACAACCAGGGCTTGCAGCAGGCCATCGTCGTGGTGCCGGAGCGTTCCATCGGTAGCAGCTTTGCCGATGAACGCCTGAGCCAGCACGGTTTCGATTGGGATTGGCAGGTCGCCCCGCAATGGAATCTGTGCAATGCCCCTGGCGTAGACGAACCGCGCGTGGCTAAGTCCAAGGTGGATGCGGTGCGTAAGTTTTTGACAAGCACTGACAAAATTCTGGTCTGCACCCACGCTACCTTTCGCTTTGCGGTGGAAGAGTTGGGCATCGAAGCGTTCGACAGCCGATTGATCGCCATTGACGAGTTTCACCACGTCTCCAGCAACCCTGGCAATGTATTAGGCAGCCAGTTGGGCGCGTTCATCGCCCGCGACAAGGTGCATCTGGTGGCCATGACCGGCTCTTACTTCCGTGGCGACAGCGAGGCGGTATTGAATCCGGCGGATGAGGCCCGGTTCGAGACGATCACTTACACCTACTACGAGCAGCTCAACGGTTACCAATGGCTTAAGTCGCTGGACATCGGCTATTTCTTTTACACCGGTTCTTACGTTGATGCCATCACCAAGGTGTTGAACCCGGCATTGAAAACCATCGTCCATATTCCCAACGTGAATGCACGCGAAAGCCTCAAAGACAAGGAGCGCGAGGTAAATGAAATCATGCACGGTTTGGGCGAATGGAAAGGCGTTGACCCGGCCACCGGTTTCCACCAGATACAAACCAAGGAGGGCAGCACGCTGAATGTGGCGGACCTCGTGGACGACAGCGATCCGGCCAGACGTTCCCGCGTGCTCACTGCGTTGAAAGACCCGGCGCAGAAGAACAACCGTAACCACGTGGACATCATCATCGCGCTGGGCATGGCGAAGGAAGGCTTTGACTGGATCTGGTGCGAACACGCGCTGACCATCGGCTACCGCAGCAGCCTGACCGAAATCGTGCAGATTATTGGTCGCGCCACCCGTGATGCCGAGGGCAAGGAACGATCACGCTTTACCAACCTGATTGCCGAACCCGCAGCCGAACAGGCCGCCGTGGCCGAGGCGGTGAACGACATGCTCAAGGCCATTTCCGCCAGCCTGCTGATGGAGCAAGTGTTGGCGCCGCGCTATGAATTCACGCCAAAAAACATTGGCCCAAAGGAAGGCTTCGATTATGGCGAAGCGGGTTACAAAGACGACGGTCACAACATCGGGGTGAATACAGACACCGGCCAAATTCACGTCGAGATCAATGGTCTGATAACGCCGCAAAGCCCGGAGGCTACGCGCATCTGCAAGGAGGACTTGAATGAAGTTGTCACCAGCTTCTTGCAGGATAAAACCGCGCTGGAACGCGGCTTGTTCGACAAGGAAAATACGCTGCCCGAAGAGTTGACCCAGTTGCGCATGGGCAAGATCGTGCGCGAGCGTTATCCGGACTTAAGCCCGGTCGACCAGGAGGCCATCCGCCAACACGCGATTGCGGCTATGAATATTACCCAGCAAGCCAAATTGGCGTTGGCTCAAGCCGATGCGAATGGTGGTGGTGCGGGCGACGCGATGCAAGGCAATACGTCGTTGCTGGATGGGGTACGTAAGTTTGTAAATGTACGCGATCTGGACATTGACCTGATCGACCGCATCAATCCCTTCGATGCCGCCTATGCGGTGCTGGCGAAAGCGATGGACGAGAAATCACTGCGCCAGGTGCAGGCCAGCATTGCCGCCAAGAGGGTGAGCATCCCCGAAGACGAAGCTCGCGACCTGGCAAAACGCGCCTTGCAGTTCAAAAATGAACGTGGTCGCCTGCCGGACATCAATTCAGCCGATGCGTGGGAAAAGCGCATGGCTGAAGGCGTGGCCGCTTTTGCACGTTACAAGGCTGCCAAGCAAAATGGGGCAAGCAATGGCTGAAATGAACGATGATGAACTACTGGATGCGCTGGGTGTAGAAGTCGCCCCGCTCAAAGCCGCCAGCCGAACCCCGCGCGAGGAACGCATCATCGCGGGTTTTGAGGACATCCTGCGTTTTCATCAGACCACTGGCCGAGTCCCGCTGCATGGCGAGGGCCATGACATCTTTGAGCGTCTATATGCCGTGCGCTTGGATCAGTTACGGAAGTTGCCCGAAGCGCAAACCCTGCTGGCCGGGCTGGATGGCCCAGGGCTGTTGTCTGGTGCGGCAGCGGCTCAGACAGATGTGGAAGACCTGGACGAAGACGCCCTGCTGGCCGAATTGGGTATTGGCGATAAACTCGTCGACCAGGACGACATCACTGTACTGCGCCATGTACGTTCCAGCGTTGAAAAGCGTGCGGCCGAAGAAATCGCCGACCGTACGCCATGTGCGGACTTTGACAAATTTCAACCGCTGTTTGAGCAGGTCGAGCGGGAGTTGAAGGCGGGCATTCGCATCACGCTGCGCTTCGGACGCGATACCAGTATTGCCAGCGGACACTTCTTCATTGTCGGCGGGCAGCTTGCGTATGTTGCCGAAGTGGGTGAAACCATCAAAGCGCCGAACGGTGCAAGCGATGCACGTCTGCGCGTCATCTACGCCAACGGTACAGAAAGCAACTTGCTGCGCCGCTCTCTACAACGGGCGCTCTACAAGGACGAAACAGGCCGCCGCCTGACCGACCCGGATATGGGGCCGTTGTTTGGCGATGCGCCAGAAGCAGACGACATTGAAGCCGGAACCATCTACGTGCTGCGCAGCCTGTCCAGCCATCCATTCGTCGCCGAGCATCGCGAGCTGATCCACAAGATCGGCGTGACCGGCGGCAAGGTGGAGACTCGCATCGCAGGCGCGGAAAAAGATGCCACCTATCTTTTGGCCGACGTGGAGGTGGTCGCCACCTACAAACTCCACAACCTGAACCGCACCAGGCTGGAAAATATCTTCCACCGATTGTTCGGCGCAGCACAGCTCGACTTGACCATCGAAGATCGTTTCGGAAATCCGGTGAAGCCGAGGGAATGGTTCCTGGTGCCGCTCAATGTGATTGACGAAGCGGTTCAGCGCATTCGGGATGGGTCGATCACCGAAGTGATCTATGACCCGAAGACGGCACTGTTGGTAGGTTGAGTGTGTGCAGAATTCTGTAGATATGGCGCTGACAGCTTTGTGTTACAAAGCTGACGCTCCTCGGGTACTGACCTTCCGACCGCTTAGGCCAAAAAGCGAGCGGCCACAATGCCTCTCCTGCCATCTGCTCCTGGCATTTTGGCTGGCGTAGTTTAGTCGTAGCTTGATTGGAAAACTTAGTTGGTTTATGGGGCTTTGAGAGGCTTAAAATGGGGTCATGTGGTTTGTTTACATTGCAGCTTATTGATAATAAAAGTAATAAATAAACCTGCGGCTTCTACAAAACACTGGGTCTTTATGCCATACATAAGTGGCGGCGGTGCAAGGATTGATAGAGAAACATAGTGAGAAAGAAAAAACTCACCCATAAATAGAAACAAAGAAGAAACCGAAAACTGGGGCAGTGTCGTTCTGCTGCTTGAAGAAGGTAAAGCTTTTAAAGTCGATCCATTATTGTCTTGGCGGAGGGGTCGCCATATCAGCAATGAGATGTAGAATTTTGTCCAAAAAACTCAGCAGTATTGTCCGGCAGCGTAACCAGATGACCATGCCCACTGAAAGTTGTAGCCACCCAGCTGACCTGTGACATCAACCACTTCACCGATAAAATACAGGCCGTTCACGGCATTGGCTTCCATGGTTTTAGACGATAAGGCGTGGGTGTCAACACCACCGCAGGTAACTTCTGCCTTGGCATAGCCTAATGTGCCGCTAGGCGTAATTTGCCAATTATGCAGTTTGGCGGCAAGTGCTGCGATCTCTTTGTCCGAATATTGGTTAATGGGTTTATTGCCGGAAAGGTTAGCGCTGGCCAGTTGGGCGCACCATATTTCAATAAATCGTTTGGGCAAATATTGCGCAAAAAAGTTACTTAACAACATGCGGCTGTCTCGTTGCTGTGCGAATAATTTCAGTGTGTCATGGTCCGGCAGCAAATTAATGTGCAGCGGCTGACCCGGCTCCCAATAGGAGGAAATTTGCAAAATGGCGGGGCCGCTGAGGCCGCGATGGGTAAACAGGAGATTTTCGCGAAAAACTTGTTCACCATAACTTACCTCAGCATCCACGGAAATTCCGGCGAGATCAACATAAGGCGCCCAATCATCCGGATGAAAACTCAATGGCACCAGCCCCGGCTTGAGTTTGGTCACGGGAATATCGAATTGCTGCGCGAGTTGGTAACCGAATGGTGTTGCGCCAATCTTGGGAATAGACAGGCCACCGCTGGCAATCACCAAAGACTGCGCGCGAAATGTGCCATGATTGGTATTGCAACTAAATCGTTCGGTTGATTGATGCGTATTGCCGCTTGCTTCTGGCCCTTTTTCTGCTTGAGGAAAGGGGGGAGGGAGGCGCTCAATCTTATGCACTTCGCAAGCCATAAGCCAACGCACTCCCGCTGCATCGCATTCATTTTTTAGCAGCGCAATAATGGCTGTCGATCCTTCGTCACAAAACAGTTGCCCGAGTTTTTTTTCGTGATAACCGATGCTGTGCTGGTTAAGCCATGTGATGAAATGCTGGGGGGTGTAGCGCGCCAATGCGGAGCGGCAAAAATGTGGATTGCCAGACAAGTAATTTTCCGGCTTGGCGTACAAGTTGGTGAAATTGCAGCGGCCACCACCGGAGATGCGGATTTTCTCCGCTAGTTTTTTTGAGTGATCAAGTAACTGCACAGAACGCCCTCGGCGTGCAGCCTCGATGGCGCACATCATGCCAGCCGCACCGGCACCGATGATCAGCACGTCCACATTGACACTCTTCACAACAGACAATTAGCCGCTTTCAACAGCTTGTCAGTTTGGCCATGCTCTATTGATCCCGCAACAATTATCCAAGATGTCGTTCGCATTGAGCTTGTCGAAATGTGAATGGCTTCTTATGCTTCGACAAGCTCAGCACGAGCGGTAGTCAAGTTTAATTCGTGCCGGATTAATAACATGTATATCACGGCTGCACCTCCAAAAGCTCCAACTGTTTCCACACACATGCGCCCTTGCTGGCTTGATCGATGTCGGCTAATTGCTGCTCATGTTGAGCCAACTCTTCAACGTTAGCAGGCAGCACATGGAGCTTCAAACGTGATAAATCTGTTAAAGCCGTGATAGGCTCATCGTTCTGTTCATTGTTCCCTTCATCCAGTAAACTTTTCTGTCCGCGCGTCATAGACAGATAAACTTCTCCCAACAGCTCGGTATCCAATAGCGCGCCATGCAAGGTGCGGTGAGAGTTGTCTATCTGGTAACGGTCACATAAAGCGTTCAGATTATTTTTCTTGCCAGGGTGCAACTCCTTGGCCAGCTTGAGTGTGTCAATGACGCTTGCACAATAGGTATTCAACACAGGCAGTCCGGATAGTTCCAGCTCCATATTGAGGAACCCGACATCAAACGGCGCATTATGAATAATGAGTTCTGCGCCACGGATAAACTCAAGCAGCGCTGGTGCAATCTCAGCAAATTTCGGTTCGTCTTGTAGACGCTCCAGCGTCAGGCCATGCACTTCGGCCGCGCCCGCATCAATCTCCCGTTCCGGGTTGAGATAGCGGTGAAAACGTCGATCAGAAACTTTGCGGTTGCACAATTCGATAGCCGCCACCTCAATGATGCGATGTCCTTTCTTTGGGTCCAGGCCGGTGGTTTCAGTATCCAACACGATTTGTCTCATTTCAGGCTTTCGTTCAATAGTTGCTCAATACCGCGATTGGCTAATTGATCGGCGCGCTCGTTCCCATCATGCCCGGCGTGCCCTTTTATCCATACCCACTGCACATGATGCTTACTTGCCAGCTCATCCAGCATCCGCCACAAGTCCTCATTTTTGACCGGCTTTTTGTCGGCAGTCTTCCAGCCACGCTGCTTCCAGTTATGCACCCAGACACTAATGCCCTGTTGCACATACTTTGAGTCGGTATGCAGGATTACCCGACACGGTCGCTTCAATGCCTCCAGCGCGCGGATCGCGGCCAGCAACTCCATGCGATTATTGGTGGTATGCGCTTCGCCACCCCATAACTCGCGCTCCTTGCCCATGATTTGCAACAGCGCGCCCCAGCCGCCCACGCCGGGATTCCCCTTGCAAGCCCCGTCAGTATAAATTTCTACTACATCTTCACTTGCTGCCAAAAGTTCGCTCATTCAGGTTCCGTTTTTGTACATTGCGATAATTCCCTGTTCAGCTTAGGCGCTGCAGGTAAAAGTTTGCCAACCAGTCCCTGGTTCCATTTTGGCTTGATCAGGTTCATTCCCGGCACATGCTTAATCGCCTGCAAAAAATATACCCCGCCCCACACTGCCCACCAGCGGTCGCCTGCAGGCTCCATAAAATTAAAACGGTTAAGCCAATTGGGATTCGCGAGCGGGGGTGCGTAACAAGCAAAACGCCCCGTTACCACTTCAAATCCCAGCAATGCCAGCCAATCCTTCAATCGTGACAAAGCGATATAATCTCCACACCAGGGGTAATTCGTCTGCGAACCCAGCACACGCCGGGCCCCCCACAGGCTACGCGGATTGAAGCCACTAATGATGACATTTCCCTCAGGTCTTAGCACACGCTCAACTTCACGTAAAATTTGATGAGGATGGGCATTGAATTCCAGCACATGCGGCAGAAGTACCAAATCCAAGCAACTGCATTCGAATGGCAGTTCATCCATATCCAGCCGCACTTGCACCCTGGCCTCATTCCCCACCACGGCGCGCAGCGGCATACGACTGGCACGCAGAAAATCATGTTCGGCCAGCCCGAGTTGCAGCGCATTGAAGCCAAAAATGTCAGTTACACTGTGATCAAACAATGCCTGCTCGCATTCCAGCAAGTATTTCCCCGGAGGCGTGGCGAACCAATCATGCAGCGTATTTGTGGTTGACATGCAATACGCTTTTAATTGAGTATTGATAAATAAAAAAAGGACATTTCCATGCTAAACATTATTCCTATCCCTGCATTCAATGACAATTACATTTGGATGCTGCACGACAACCAATATGCGGCGGTAGTTGATCCGGGTGATGCCGCGCCTGTGCTGGCTTATCTCAACCTGCATAAACTCAAACTGACTGCCATCTTGTGCACTCACCACCACAACGATCACGTTGGCGGCGTCAAGAAACTGACTGAATTATACAGCGTGCCTGTGTATGGGCCACAGCTGGAAAATATTCCCTGCATCAGTCATAGGCTCGGCGAAGGTGATGAAATTGAAATTCCAGAATTAAAAATAAAGCTGAGAGTTATTGATATCCCTGGTCATACCCTCGGACACATCGCTTATTTTGGCGCCGACAGCGTATTTTGCGGCGACACTCTGTTCGGTTGTGGCTGTGGCAGGTTATTTGAAGGAACGGCTGCGCAATTGTTCCATTCCCTGCAACGGCTGGCAAACTTGCCCGATGAAACAAAAGTATATTGTGGACATGAATATACCGAGGCCAACATTCGCTTTGCGCTAGTCTGCGAACCCGACAATGCTAGTCTCAAACAACGTCAAGCAGATGCACAGGCGTTACGCGCTGCCGGGCGTCCAACGTTACCCTCGACTATTGCCCTGGAAAAAGCCACCAATCCTTTTCTACGCTGCGCTGAGCCAAGCGTCATCGCCACCACATTGAGCATGACACAAATTAAAGAGACCGACGAAACCAGCATCTTTACTGCTCTGCGCACCTGGAAAAATAATTTCTGAAACTATTTTAGATTGCGATAAAGCCCTTTCTGGTTTATCCTGCGCGACCTTCGGAGAGGTGGATGAGCGGTTTAAGTCGCACGCCTGGAAAGCGTGTTTAGGATAATATCTTAACGCGGGTTCGAATCCCGCCCTCTCCGCCAAATACATAGTATAAGCGCCACTTAGATGGCGCTTTATTTTTTTACCCACCAATCAACCCACCATTTGCTATGCGCTTGATTGATCCTCGCGTGAGACAAAGAGAGCTAGCCCCGAATTTATAGACAAGCGAGTTGATAATATTTTATCAACTTGTTAGACGCTAAAAGAGGGATACCAGTTCGAATCCTAAACAGGATTAATTTCCCTGTTTCAGCATTGCCAATTCCCTGTGACCCAAGCCAATAGCAGCGTATCCTCAGTGATTTGCTGCAGACCAATTTTTTGCTGTTAAAATCCGAGCCTGTACAAGGCTAGACTCGTTCCAGAAAATACGATCGGATTCCAACCAGGTGGGGGCTGTCAGGCAGTTTCAGTTAGTGTCCAATCCGCTCTCCCCCACCAAACATTATGGCCACCTACAAACTCATCGAAATTTCACAGGCATTTCACGCTTTCGACGACATTCTGGATGTCCGTTCGCCGGCCGAATATGCTGATGATCATCTTCCTGGGGCGATTAATGTACCCGTGCTGAACGATGAGGAGCGCTCCCGCATCGGCACCTTGTTTACCCAAGTCTCACCTTTCGAGGCAAAGAAACAGGGAGCAGCGCTTATCGCGCGAAATATCGCACGCCATCTGGAAGAGACTTTCGGCGACCGGCAAAAAGGCTGGCGACCTCTAGTGTATTGCTGGCGTGGCGGCATGCGTAGTGGCGCTATGGCGCACATTCTGGCCCAGATAGGTTGGAGAACGGGTCAGCTGGAGGGCGGTTACAAAGCCTATCGGCGCTATGTAATCACCGCGCTGGAAACGTTACCTGTCAAATTTAATTTTTGTGTGATCAGTGGTGCGACCGGCTCGGGAAAGAGCCATCTGTTGCATGCACTGGCCGAGCAAGGGGGGCAGGTTTTGGATTTAGAAAAGTTGGCGCAACATCGCGGCTCACTTCTCGGGTATTTGCCAGGCCAACCACAGCCGACGCAAAAAACCTTCGAAACCCGGCTCTGGGATGCACTACGTGCTTTCACCCCTGATCGCCCTGTTTACATTGAGGCGGAAAGCCGCAAGATCGGCGTGTTGAGCGTGCCCAACGTTTTGCTCGACCGCATGCGCGCATCTCCTTGCGTGTGGATTGAAGCGCCACTGGAAGCCCGTGTAGAGTTTCTAATGGATGACTATGCGCACTTCCTTGGCAATCCCACATTTTTGGCAGAGCGCTTGACGCGGCTTATGGAGCTGCATGGTCGTGTGGTAATCAACCGCTGGTGCGAAATGGCGCGGCAAGGCGAGTGGAGACCGCTTGTGGAAGAACTGCTGACGCAGCATTATGATCCGGCATACCGGCGCTCTTCTGGCGTCAGCTTCCGGCAACTGGACAACGTCAATATGCTACAACTGGCCTCGCTCGATAGCGACAGTCTGCACAAGGCGGCTGAAAATTTGATTCTTAAGGAAAGATAAAATGACGAGTGAAATTCGCCTTACCCAGTTTTCCCACGGTGGAGGCTGCGGTTGCAAGATCGCACCCGCCGTGCTTTCGCAGATTTTATCGGGCCTGCCGCAGGCTGGCATGTTTCCTGATTTGCTGGTTGGCCTGGAATCCAGCGACGATGCTGCGGTTTACCGCCTGAATGACACTCAGGCAATTATCGCTACGACTGATTTCTTCATGCCTATCGTGGACGACGCCTACGACTTTGGTCGTATTGCCGCTGCCAATGCACTGTCAGATATTTATGCCATGGGTGGGCAGCCGATCATGGCGCTGGCGGTGGTCGGCATGCCGATCGACAAACTTCCGGTGGAGACAATCCAGAAAATCATGGCAGGCGGTGCGGCGGTGTGCCAGTCGGCAGGGATACCGATCGCCGGGGGACATTCCATCGACTCGCCAGAACCGATCTACGGGTTAGTGGCGCTAGGCATCGTGCATCCTGACAAGGTCAAGCGAAATAACAAGGCTCAGGCAGGCGATGTGTTGGTGCTGGGAAAGCCGTTGGGCATCGGCGTACTGAGTGCTGCGCTGAAAAAAGGTGAATTGGATGCTGAAGGCTACCGGCAGATGATCGCCGTCACCACCCAACTAAACCGCACCGGCATAGCGCTGTCAGATATGGCAGGCGTACATGCCATGACTGATGTCACTGGCTTCGCATTACTCGGCCACCTACTCGAAATCTGTCGCGGTTCGCAACTGCAGGCACAAATTGAATTTCATCGCATTCCTTTCATAGATATCGCTTTGCAATTGGCACAAGCCGGCTATGCCACAGGAGCGGCAGCGCGTAATTGGTCCAGCTATGCCGACGCTGTGATTCTGGGGGGAGATATCGCAGAGTGGCAGCGCAAACTGCTATGCGACCCGCAAACCAGTGGTGGCTTATTAGTCAGCTGCGCGCCAGAAAGTGCGGATGCAGTAGTGGCTGCTTTCAATTCTGATGGATTCAGCCAAGCCGCAGTAATTGGCTCGATGCAGACTGGGGATGCGCAAGTGACGGTGTGCTGATAGCTTCTGGATGCTGAAAATGGTAATTGTTTGACGCTGGTTAACACCCCGCTGAGTTGCTTCTACCTTGTCGCCAATGGTATGCGCCAGCGCCATTTCTGCTACGTCGCGGGGGCAGTCATTCGCCAAGGGCTGTTCCCGACACATTGGAGATGGCCACTTCGTTTGCCACGAGAGGCTTCTTTTCGGCCTTATGGAGCGCGCTATATAAGGCCGATTATGTAGACCAGTTGATTATGTGGATTTGACGCTCTGCTTCCGCAATAAGTCTTGAGCTGACGCGGAGAACGAGAAGGGGGCGGTCTACATAATCTGCAACCCACCAAGGGTGGGGCGATGTTGTCGAGGTGACACTCACAGGATCATCATCGCGGCATTACCAGCCCCTGTGCGGTCTCACTGGAAATCCATGACCGATCTTGCCTATAAAGGCAGTTTCCCAGCTCCAGAAATTATGTTGACTTCGCACAATCAATTTCATCAGAGAAGTCGCTTGGCGCATGGCTTCCGCGATAATGCACCGTTGCTATTCTCCATAATCGAGCAGTCTACATAATCGGCCTTAGCGGACGGTGGCGGGTTATCAGATTCCGTTTGCCGCGAGCGTCCGCTTCTTTAAATATAAAACGGTAGTTCCTGACACAGAGCCGCTCTTCTAATTTCTCTAAAACAGACGTTCAGCAATCTCTACGAAAGATGGCGAAGTCCGAGCTCATAGGCTGTTGAGTAGACGTTTGCGATCTTTCCTGTAGCACTGAAAAGCCAGCAATAAGAAGCTCAGCGAACTTCCCCATGCAGCCTTTTCGTAGCGATGTTCAATAATCGGGCGGATAGCATCTGCAAGAGGCGCAAGCACTCCTTGAAAAGCAAGGGTAGATGTAAAGTGATGCCCAAGGAGAAGTATTCCGATGAAAAATACAATACCAAATAAAATGGCAAGCTGCGTTCTCGTCGAATAAGCTAAAACAATCATTAATTCTTCAGCCCATGTCATGTTGTGCATTTCTCTAAATTAGAAGCTGATGTGGATAAAATTTATGAGGATAATGCGACTTGAACTGTGCTGGTAAGATTCTCAGGCACTCGATTACGGTGACGCCTCTGATGTAACGAATTAATCAGCCCACGCTTGCTAACACAAAAACACGATGGCTCAGCGAACCTGCTTGCCTTTGCCATTGACCCCGGACCTATGAACAGATTACCGATGACGACCCGTTGGTGGTATGGGGCACCGGGGAACAGCAACGCCTTAATGGCTTCTGCAACCACCATGGCGGCTGCAGCGGTTGCAACAAAAGGAACAGATGGCCTAAAACCCACCTCAGCATTGACCCCAAGACGTTGTAGGCCAGCCTCGGAAACGACGGAACATATTGTGCGCCGCTCTTTAAGCATGGCTTTCAACCATTCTTGTTTGTCTGGGGCAGCGTTAACTATGTCGTCCTCGGTTAAGAGCCGCCCCTGCTCGGAAAGAGTAATTGTGTTCAGCCCAGTTAGTTGCTGCTGTATTGTGCGGATATCTTGTTTAGGCAATTTGAAAGAGCATTTCAGGCAAGCCAGCCCGCGTTCGTCTAATCGATGTTGGACTACCGCTGCACCAGTTTCGTTGATGCCACCATCTATCATTAAGGACGGCCACGCAAGCTGTGTGTCATGTCGTGCTTGCACATCATCTAAGCCGCTCAACACAAGGTCGACGGCCATAGATTTAACTTTCTCTGTTGCCAAGGCATCACTAATTAAGGCTTTTTCACCCGTAGCGTTCAAGTCGCTATTTGATAAAGGCCACTCGGTTAGCCGCTCCGCCTTTGAGTGCCCTACCCACCCGTTCTTTGCCAAGAGGACGGAGGTGCCCAGGTTTTCATCCTGATAGTTTTGCTTGTCAACAATATGTAGCCGACCATTTAATGGTAATTGCGACATTAAAAGGGCAATGCCATTGCCTATTGCACCGCCACCGACCAGCAACGTGTCGGGGAGAGAGATGGCATCGGGAAGCGTTGGGCCGCAAGAATTTGGATTGGTTGTGAAGTCGAACAGGGAAAGCTCCGCTTTGTCGAGCAATGGTGCAATGTCAGACGGTACGCCGAAGATGCGCTTGAAAACCTCCGTGACACCTAACGAGGCGGCCATCAGAGCGGCAATCGGATTGGGCTGCGCCATTTCAGCCGACAAATTTTGTGAGCCGGATGAAACGCGCGCAACCCATCCGTTGGATGTAATCGATGTCCATGGGAGTGATGTAATTACATGGAACCCAACGTTAAGGATGGCATCGGCATAGAGCAAACTTGTTTGCGTGTCAGAAATGATAAATCGTGGTGTTCCACGCAAATAGGCTTCCTCGCAACACTGCCGGGCTTCTTGCTCTAGGTTGTCAAATCCGGGAGGCAAACATATGGTCAACTGACCAACGACGCGGACTAAGAGCCGTAAGGAATTCATAAAACACCAGTAGCCATTTTTGGTTCGCAATGCATTCGGTTCTCCCGTTAGAACAACGGATTTCGAATAGAGCAGTGTCTCATCAATTATTTCCCGGATCAAAGACTGGGCAACGCCTAATGTTCTACTGGATGCTTTATTCAGGTCAATGTTCATGCTGGCACCTCACAATTCAATTTGGAAACACGGGTGGTAGCAATTTTGATGTGGCGTATGGCCGTGGCAGGATTCATCCTGCGATAGTAGCCCCCTTCAAATACATGAATTCCACAATTACTAAGTGTCGTGGACGAACGCTGGGCATAATAAGGGCAAACAATAGAAAGGTAATTGGGCACGCGAATACCATGCGCCTTGTCCAAATCTGACAGTTCAACGAAAGTTCCCGGGTGAGAGTGAATTTGTCCGACGAGATATCGATCCAGCTGATCCGCGAGTTCAGTCAACTTAGCCATGGCTCGCATCGACAGTCCCATATAAAGTGGCGATGTCTTGAACCCTGGGCCTGAGACTTCAATAAGGTGTGTGATTTCAATTGTCGAGTTGTTTGCCTTACCCAACCACAGCGCAAGCCCTTCATTACCTACCGCACCGTGAGGACGCATGATATTGATAGATTCTTGAAGAAGATCTTCCGGTAGTAACCAATGGAATTCGTTCATGCGCTTCCCCTTCCGGTATAAGTTCTATCAAGCGAAAACTGGATATTGAGCAATGCAAATTGCAGCGGCGCATCATCCACTTTAGGAAATGAGTTTTTTGTTGAGCTTGCCCACTCTGGATGGAGTGCATGACCTTCATCTGTCCATGGAAGGCAGGCGTCCAAGCTGCTTGGGCGAAACCCAAAACATAGTGGCCAAGCAGAAGGTATATTTTCAGCCCCACTCGTTAGGTCAACGAATTTTAATGATGGCGCAGTTAATAAACTTCTCCAGCGTAGACGTGCTTTATATTGTTCGTTTGGCTTGCTTATTGGGTGCATTACCGCGAAAAGCCCGAGCGGGACGGATAAATCCCGCTCGAGTTCCCATCGTACAGCTTCCGGCAAGTTACGAACTTCTAACAATTCCTCATCGAAGAGGGCGAGTTCGAAGTCGGCTGCCATGGCTTACCCTTGTTCAAACTGCTCTAGTAAATCGAGCTTAATTTCGGGTTTTTCAGTTGCTAGCTGACCGAGTGTTTGGGACAGGTTTGTCAGTTCAACACCATCGTGTGCAAAGGTATACACTTTGGTGCCGTTATCGACTGATCCCTCAACTAAGCCAAAGAAGCAGAGAACCTGCTGCTTTAATGTTGCGAGGGTTTCGTCAGGCTTTGCGTGTGAATCGACATAAGGTTTGTGTGCGCCGATATAACGTACACGTACCGCTATGGTGTGCTGGTGACCGGCCGTTTCATGGCCTTCTTTAATTTCCGTATTCATGCTTACCTCATATAGTAGATAGATTTACAGCGTCGACATTTATCGACGCATGAAAGCACCTTGACAGCGAGGCTAGAGTTACGGACAATCGTGGTCGCCAAACCGGTCGATATGTGTAGTTACTCTCGATCACCCGCAGCCGAGTGCATTTATGTATTCGGCTGTTTCTATTTGGTCTTCATTTTTACCCCCTTCGCTATCAAGTTTTTGCATACCCTAGTTCATCTAAGGCTACCCAAATTTCATCAATTCAGGACATGGCACCGTTTCATGGTGCATTAGTCCATTGACAGATGAGAGTTTACAGAATATAATTATATTTGTCAATATGTAAACCATGGTGTAAACCAAAACACAAGGAGGCTACAATGATTGGAAAGCGACTAAAGCAGGCGAGGGATGCTTTTGGTCTTTCTTTAAGGGGATTAGAAGCGGCAATTCAGAATCAAGTTTCAGCACAAGCAATTGGTAAATACGAGCGGGATGAAATGATGCCAAGTTCAACGGTGCTTCTTGCATTGGCGAAGGCATTAAATGTAACGCCAGATTATTTACTTAGTACTCGCGAAATCGAACTAGCTGGAGTCGATTTTAGGAAGGATCCCCAGGCCGGGGCAAAGGAAGAGCGAATGGTTCAAGCTGTTGTTTTGGATAAAGTAGAAAGATATCTTGAACTCGAAGAGCTATTACCTGGCGGCGATCAGGGGTGGAGTGCACCTATAAGAAGCGAGTTCACAATCAAGTCCTTTGATGATGTTGAAAAAGCCGCTGAAACCCTCCGTCTAATCTGGAATTTAGGTATAGACCCTATCCCTCTTATGTCGGAGTTGTTAGAGGAGCAGGGCATAAAGGTGATAGCACTAGACTTGCCGGAAGAGGTTTATGGCTCAAAGGCCTTTGTAAAACGGGAACGTCAAGACGACGTACCCATTGTAGTTGTAAACCAAAAAAATAACGGTGAACGCCAAAGATTTACGCTTGCTCATGAGTTGGCGCATTTGGTTTTGCGATTCCCCTCAATGAGTGATCTGGATCAAGAAAAAGCTGCGAATCGTTTTGCAGGTGCATTTTTAATGGCAAAAGAAATGATGTATCGCTTGCTGGGTAAGAGTCGCACATCCATTTCGCTTGGCGAACTGGCTGAGTTAAAGAAAATATTTAAAGTAAGCATTGCAGCATTAGTCGTCCGCTGCAGTCAGTTGGGCGTTTTGACTAAGGCTGCGTATTCTAGACTTTGGAGCCAAATTAAGGAATTGGGTTGGAATAGTTCCACGTCTAATGAACCAAACAAATTTGAACCTGAAATTCCGCAACGGATGGAAAGACTCTGTCTGAGAGCTGTAGCAGAAGGTTTAATCTCAGAATCTAAGGCTGCCGAGTTACTGCAGATTAGTGTGCGGAAGTTGGATCATTTACTGATGGCTCAAGGTATTTGATCCTCATGGCCATTTTGGTTTCCGACACATCTGTTTTGATAGACCTTGAAAGAGGTGAGCTTTTGGAGCATGCCTTTTCTTGTGATTTGATAATGGTCGTACCGGATTTGTTGTACCAGAAGGAACTTGAAATGGAAAATGGCCCCTATCTGCGCGCACTGGGGTTAAATGTTTTGTCACTTACTCCTGATGAGGTGGAACACGCCCAAACTATTAAAGATAAATGTCCTATGCTGTCATCACCAGATTGCTTTGCATTAAGCTGCGCGCTTCGACAAGATCATGTATTGCTAACCGGGGATATGAACTTGCGTAAGGAGGCGACAGTTCTAGAGGCCAAGGTTTATGGTCTTTTATGGTTGTTGGATCAAATGGAAGCAAGTGGCAAATTTAGTTTCACCCTCCTTCATGAGGGACTCAGCAGGATCGCGGCGCATCAAAGATGTCGACTTCCAAAGGAAGAAGTAAAGTGGCGGCTATCGAAATGGTCGAAGCAAGTTGCCTAGCATTATCAATCTTAACTAATCATGGCGGAGCCATGTCAAATATGACTGATTGGAATGTCCATCCAGGCTGTATGAAAGTTGTGTCGGAGTAACAGATGACACATGAACTATACCGGGCGAGAAATGAAATCAGGAATCAACAGGGGCATACTCGATTGATAAAGCTCCAAACACATGGACGGTCTGAGGAAGTCAAAAAGCAAAACCACAATTGAGCCTGTCCCCATCGATTTTTCCAAAGGCATTTGAATAGAATCACTGGATTCCCGCCTGTGCGGGAATGACGAGGTCTTGCAATATCGGCCATTATGGGTGGGGTAGGCACTTGCATTTTTATGCAACTGCGTCGTAGAATGTGACTACTATTTTGGTCATAAAGGATTTTAAAAATGCGTGCAATGAGTTTGGCTCAAGCTAAAGCGCACTTGAGCGAGTTGCTGAATGCCGTTGAATCCGGTGAGGAGGTTGTTATTACTCGTCACGGTCGTCCTGTTGCAAGGGTGGTGCCTGCCAGCCCTCTCAAGCAGCCCTTGCCGATGCAGCGTCTGGCAGAGCTTCGCCATCAGGTGCCCGCGTGGAAAAATAGCAGTGCCGAGTCGCTACGTGAGCTGCGTGACGCAGAGTGATTTATCTGGACACCAGTTTCCTGACACCGTTGTTTCGGGAGGAGGCCACTTCCGCGAAGATTGCGGATTTTCTTTCTCGTCAAGCGGTGGGAACGCTGGCAGTCAGTAAATGGGCATCTGTCGAATTTGCTAGCCTGATTTCTCGCGATGTACGCATGGGAACGCTAACAGCAAGCCAAGGGAAGCATTTGATTGCGGAGTTTTATGCGGTAGTTACTACCTCTCTAATTGTCCTGATTCCAAGTGCCAATGATTTCGATCTGGCACAGGAATATGTCGCGCACTTTGCCACCCAGCTACGCGGCCCGAATGCCTTACACTTGGCAGTGGCGCATAACAACGGGGTGGCGTTCACCGCCACCTTGGACGAAGGAATGCTCTCCGCTGCGAAAAGACTGAAAATTCCGGCGCGGCGGGTGATTCGCTAGGCTTTCCCACCTTGCGGCTCGCTGGTTTGGGTGGATACCCTGCCGCTAAGCCAGATTGCCGCAATGCTTCCCAGCGGGCCGCCTATCAAGAATGCCGCCATTTCCGCCGGGGATGCACTTGGCCTCAGGCGCAGCACCAGCAGGTTCATGACCTCGATAAAGATGCCGTTTCACGAATGCCGCCTGATAGTGGCGGTAGTGGACGTTGTGCTGCTAGTGTAGTGAACCGTAATTAACGGAACTAATAACACTGGTGCCTGTCTCATTCTCCAGTTATGTGACAGGAGAAACACACAATGCGAGTAGCCCCGACAATCGTGCTGACAGTCGAACAGAAAAAGGAATTGACCAGGCTGTCGCGCTCGAACACAACGAGTGTGAGATTGGCACGGCGCGCCAAGATTGTTTTGTTGGCGTCATCCGGTTACGACAACACGCAGATTGCCGAAGAGTTGGATGTTGGGCGTGTTCAAGTAGGACGGTGGCGCGAACGGTACGCCCGCGACGGTTTGGCTGGAATCGAACAGGACTTGCCGCGCGGTGGACGCAAGCCCACGGTTGATGCGCAAGAGCTGGTGCGCTTAACCACGCAAACCTTGCCCGACCACGCCACCCACTGGAGTACGCGCACGATGGCAAAGGCAGCTGATGTGGGAGCCACGACCGTGCGTAGGATATGGCGGGCGCACGGGTTGAAGCCGCACTTGATCGAGACTTTCAAGGTTTCGCGTGATCCGAAGTTCGTAGAAAAACTGGAGGATGTGGTGGGTTTGTATTTGAGTCCGCCCGAACATGCATTGGTGCTTTGCTGCGACGAGAAAAGCCAGGTTCAGGCACTCGACCGCACACAGCCCGGACTACCTTTGAAGAAGGGGCGTGCAGCAACGATGACACATGACTACAAGCGTAATGGCACCACTACATTATTTGCCGCGCTCAACGTATTGGATGGAACAGTGATCTCCCAGTGCCAGCAGCGTCACCGCCATGACGAGTGGTTAAAATTCCTGAAGAAAATCGACCGAGAAACGCCGAAGGATAAAGCGTTGCACCTGATCGCCGACAACTATGCCACACACAAGCATCCCAACGTGCAAGCGTGGCTGGAGAAGCATCCGCGCTTCCACATGCACTTCACGCCCACTTCGGCATCGTGGCTGAATAGGGTGGAACGATTTTTCCGTGACATCTCGGAAAACCGCCTTCGTCGCGGAGTATTCCGCAGCGTGCCTGAGTTGGTTACAGCAATTGATGAGTATGTCGCACATCACAATAGCAAGCCCAAGCCGTTTATCTGGACTGCCAGTGCGCGTGACATCTTGCAAAAAGTCATTCGTGCCAATAGTCGATTAAGTTCCAAACAGAATGGCGCACTACACTAGTAGTACAACTAATATGTTGCGGGTAACTCAAGATTGCGCAGCTAAATTTTTCATTCTACCGCTAGCCCTATGCTAGCCAGATGAAAATAAAAAGGCCTACATTGCTATAAGCCTTTGTTTTATTGGTGCGCCCGGAGCGATTCGAACGCCCGACCCCTTGGTTCGTAGCCAAGTACTCTATCCATCTGAGCTACGGGCGCAAAACTTTATTTTAAAATTGTTATCCTGGCGGAGAGAGAGGGATTCGAACCCTCGGTAAGGCTATAAACCCTACGCTCCCTTAGCAGGGGAGTACCTTCGACCACTCGGCCATCTCTCCTAAAGGTCGCGCAGAGTACCTCAATCCACACAAAAGGTCAAACTACAGCCTCTTCCAATATGAAATGAGTCTGAAGGGTTTGCGTATTTCCAACATGAAATGAGTCTGAAATTGATTTGCCGGGTCGGTCATTATGCGAGGCATGGTGATCAACATGGAAGAAGCGAAGCTACAGACCTTGGAACAGATCAAGGCATTTTTGGACGGGACATCGGAGGTTGTATTTCGGGTTCCAAAAGGGGAGCGCAACCAGTTTGTCGAGCGGGTGCTCAAGCGCTTTGGCTACGCCCCGCACGGGCGTGTTGACAAGGGTGTGCTGCTGCGCTATATCGAGCGCATGACTGGGCTGTCGCGACAGCAAGTAACGCGGCTGGTGGGGCTATACCGTAAGGATGGGAAGCTATCGAAACAACCCTGCGCGCCCAAGCAGGGTTTCGCCTACCGCTATACTGCTGCGGATGTGCTCTTGCTGGCCGAGATGGACGTGCTGCACAGCACGCTATCTGGCCCTGCCACCAAGAAGCTCATGGAGCGCGCCTGCGAGGTGTTCGGCGACCCGCGCTACGAACGCCTGGCGGGCATTTCTGTTTCTCACCTGTACAACCTGCGTGGAAGCAAGCCGTATCAGGATAAACGGCGGCATTGGACCAAGACGAACCCTGCGGGCATCCCCATCGGCAAACGCCATGCCCCGCAGCCTAACGGAGTGCCAGGCTACATCCGCATAGACAGCGTACATCAGGGCGACCAGGACGGCATGAAAGGCGTGTATCACATCAACGCGGTGGACTGTGTGACGCAGATGCAATTCGTCGCCACCTGCGAGAAGATCAGCGAGGCGTACATGCTCCCGGTCATCCGACAGTTGCTGGACGGGTTTCCGTTTGTCATTCTGGGGTTCCATTCGGATAACGGTTCGGAATACATCAACTACCAGGTAGCGAAAATGCTGAAGAAGTTGTTGGTCGAATTCACTAAGTCACGGCCACGTCATTCCAACGATAACGCCTTGGCGGAATCCAAGAACGGCGCAGTGGTGCGCAAGCATCTTGGCTACGAGCATATCCCGCAATACTGCGCCAGTCTGGTCAATGCTTTCTGCGCCGATTATCTCAACCCTTACGTCAACTTCCACCGACCATGTTTCTTCCCCGAAACGATCACGGATACCAAGGGAAAAGAGCGCAAAAAGTACCGCTATGAGAACATGATGACGCCTTATGAAAAATTCAAATCAATACCCGAGGCCAGCCAGTATCTGAAGGATGTCGTAACCCTCGAACAACTGAATGCGCGGGCAGCAGAAATGAGCGACAATGACGCCGCCTTGGCAATGAACAACGCAAGAAAAAAACTGTTCAAAGACATCTCTATGGCAATGAAAAAACGGGCTTGAGAAATAAAATCAACAAGGCAAAACGAAAAAGCACTTATCAACTAGATCGAACCAGAACAAGTTAATTTGCTCAGACTACAAACCCTTCGTTCAGACTCATTTCTGAATTGGAAAATACTACTACTACAACAGCATTGTTCAAAATGGCATGAGCCTGAACGAGAGTTATATTTCAAAAAAGAAGGTGAGCCTGAGGCGAAAAGATGAGGTCGCATTGAAGAATGTGGGTTGACCATCGCAATAATGGTGATCAACATAAACGAAACTCGGCCTTGTACGTTTGGTCAGACCGACCAATTTTCCAACGCCAGCGCTCAGATGGGCTCTGAAAGTCTGCAGACGAGAACGAGCGTCGTGGGTACATCAGCCGCGTGCTCAAGCGCTTCTAGTCTCCAGGTCGATCAAACGTGAACTCGGTGTGTTGCTGATGAATTTGCAATTCACTAGTAGCTACAGCCTGCACAAGTTACCCGTCAGGTCGCCCAGTGTGGCGCCAACCGTTTGGGCGTCATGCCGCTGGCCAAATGCTACTGCGCACTTGTAGCTATTTTGTGCGCAAATACACGCGCAGCTTCGATCGGCTGGTCAAAACCAATGAGGAAGTCCGAGGTTCAGCTATCAACGAGCGTGCTTACTACGTCGACCCTATTGATCTGTACCGGAGCTTACGGGGTAATGTTGACAGCTTAATAGATGCGCACAATGCCCGCCTTTTTTAAGGCATCGCTTACGCAACGGAAGACAGCGCATTTATGCGCATTAATGATTCTGCATGTGCCCAAAAACTTGTGGATGAATTTCGCTCCGACAGACCTTCTGTATATCCCATACAGATATGTAACAACATGCTGCACCATAATGAACATGGATTTGCAGAAATATCATTGGCGTATTATGCAAATCGAACACTTCGACTGACCTATGTATTTCGCAGCGAGTCCAACCTCAAGAATTAGAATCAACAAGGCAAAACATAAAAGAAAATATCAGCAAGATTGATTCAGAATAAAGATCAGTTATTCAGTTAACAAATTCTTTGTTCAGGCTTGGATTTAGATTGAAAAATTCTGAGTTGATAGCATGGCTAATTTGAACACTTTATGTTTTATAATGACAAAGGTGCGTTAGTTTTTAAATAATCGGAAATCGAACACTATACGACGGGATTCGACGATCATTTATGGCACGGTAAAAATAATAGACAAATTTAGCAAGAGTGGGGGAGGCAGCGTCATGCAGCTGCGTGTGGGTGGATAATTTTATATTAAAAGCATAAGTATTTATTTTTAATAATTTATCAACTGTTGTATGGAGAGAAAATTATGCAGGTGTTAATAGTGATGGGCGTAATATGGTAGCGCTAACACATCCGGATTTAGCTGAGGACTTTAAGGAAGGAATGAAGTTTGTCGCTGACAAGGATTACACCAAGGCGGCAGAATTATTTAAGAAAATCGCAGAGCAAGGACACGCGGAGGCGCAATTCTATTTAGGACTCATGTACGAAGGGGGCCAAGGCGTTACAAAAGATGACCAGCAGGCGGTGTATTGGTGGACCAAGGCCGCAGAACAAGGCAATGTACTAGCACAAAATAATTTGGGACTTATGTATGAACAAGGCCAGGGTGTTGAACAGGACTACCAGAAGGCTGCAAATTGGTTCAGTATGGCCGCTGAGCAAGGAGATGCGGAAGCACAATATACGATAGGATTTATGTACGCAAATGGCGATGGTGTTCCACGGGACTACCTGCAAGCTATATTTTGGTTCAGTAAAGCTGCAGAACAGGGAGATGTTGCGGCACAGTTCAAGGTAGCACTATTGCTTTTAGGGGAAGTACATACACCAGACAACAACGTTAAACAGGATTTTATTGAAGCATATAAATGGTTCAAAATTGCTGGCGTAGATGGTGATGAAAATGCAAAAGATGGGCTAGAGGTTGCGGAATCGTACTTGACACCATCCGCAGTTGAAGAGGCGCAGCGACGAGCAGATGAGTGGATAGCAAATCATAAAAAATGAAATTTTGAATAAAATCATCATCTAAATATGGCATTTTCTTAAATGGTGCATCCCTGTTATGCACGTATTGGTGGCTTGCCGTCAATAATGGAACTGTACGGTGCTTGTGGCTTGTGTCGGGGTGTCCTGCTACGTTAGCAGCTTGTCGGATTTAAAGGAAATCAGCTGGAAATTTAACTGGATAGAGTATATTTCGCCTATTTATTTGGGCAATAAAACAACTATTACCCTGCAAAATCGTTAAAATCTACCCTCGCTCAGCTAAATTTTCACTATGATTCTTTAAATTCGACTGGCTAATAGGTAAAAGCAAGCCAGTAGACACTTGAGTTAAAAACTAACTCTCCCATCTGAGCCACACGCGTAACTGACGAAAAGATTCAGTATCCAAGCTGTCCGGCAGGATGATGATGCTACGCGCTAAGTGCGCCCCTTGCGGCAACACATTCAATATGGTGATTAAAGGAGTAACCAGGCTATCGGCTAATACTCGCGCCGTCACTTGATCCCCATTGCGCGCAAGCAACAGAACCATGTCTCCATCCAGCAGCAGCGCTTTGTTGGAGGATAGCGCTAACAACCAGGCGTCATACCATACGTGATACAGCAGGCTGATTATCACAAGCAAGGCCAGAAGTATCCGCGCCCATAATGGCAAAGCCAATGGAGCCAGAACCGCGAGCGCAACGCCATGCGAAGCAACTAATGCGATCGTAAAATAAATGGAAGGTTGAAGATTAAATTGCCGCTGCATGGTTACTTCCTGGCAACTCGAAATATCCGTAATGAATAATTAGAGCTTAGCGTCTATTTCTTCAGGGGCGTACTTTATGTTTAAACTGTGTTGCGCTACGACGTGCGTCTGTCTTGCCGCGCGGAGCGGCATTGATGCCAGTGCCTAATTTTCTGTTTTTATGCCCTGCATCCATAATCAAATTGTTAACTTTTCCAGCCTTGCTTCCAGTCGATTCAGCGACATTCTCAGTGACAGGTTTCGATTCCACGCTTACCCAGTCAAGAATTTGACTTACTTCTCCTGTACCAAGCTCAGCCAGTTCGCCTCGCTTCAAGCGAGGTGGCAGGTTAACAATTCCGAAGCGCACACGTATTAAACGGCTAATTGGCAAACCTAACGCATCGAAGGTACGACGCACAATGCGATTGCGTCCTTCCTTCAACATCAGGCGATACCAGTGGTTGTAGCCCTCACCTCCTTCGTCGGTAAGCCTCTCGAACTTCACTGGGCCGTCCTCCAAGGTGATTCCTTCTTTCACCATTTGCTGCATCTGCTCATCTGTCATGCTGCCCTGTACGCGCACTGCGTATTCACGTTCTACCTCAAAGCGCGGGTGCATTAGACGGTTAGCCAGATCGCCAGAGGTCGTAAAAATCAACAATCCACTGGTATTAAAATCAAGCCGTCCAATGGCAATCCATTTCATGCCTCGCAACTTAGGTAATTTATCAAACACGTTTGCACGCTTTTCCGGATCATCGCGGCTAACAATTTCACCTTCTTGCTTGTGATAGAGCAATACACGCGGCAAACTATCGCTATTTGTTTTAAAGTGAACAATGCGCTTATCGGCACGTACCACATCGTCCTCGGTTACACGCATACCCAGTGTCGCCACTTCTCCGTTCACCGTTATGCGTCCAGCGGAAATCCATTCTTCCATAGTACGACGGGAACCCAGGCCGACCTGCGCCAAAACCTTCTGCAAGCGCTCGCCTTGTTGTTCTTCTTGTTGCGATGTCTGCTGTTCGTTCATCCCGTAACCTCTCGCCTTTCCAGCACGGCTTGTGCCAGCGTACCACTATCCACATGTTCCAGTTCGCCACCCACTGGCAGCCCACGCGCGATGCGCGATACTTTGATGCCCTGCGCACATAGCAAGATCGTAATGTAGTGAGCAGTGGCATCACCTTCTACAGTGAAATTTGTGGCGAGTATCACTTCACATGTTTTCTCCTGTGCCCGCTTTACCAGCCGCTCAAGGTGCAATTCACGCGGGCCGATGCCATCCAGTGGAGAAAGCCGCCCCATTAATACAAAATACATGCCGCGATAGCACTGCGCCTGCTCCATCATTAGCAAATCTGCGGGCATCTCCACCACGCACAGTAGGCTAGCGTCGCGCTTGGGCGAACGGCATAAGGCGCAAATTTCTTCTTCAGCAAAGTTATTACACTTGGCACAATGATGGATGCTTTCCACCGCATGACCAAGCGCTCGTGATAGCCGCAATGCGCCTGGTTTGTCGCGTTGCAACAAGTGATACGCCATACGTTGGGCAGATTTCGGTCCAACACCAGGCAGACAGCGCAAGGCAGCTATCATTTCTTCCAGACTGGAAAGCGTGTTCATCCAGGTAGTAACAACATTATGGTGTTCAGAATGGCAAACTCATGCCGGGCGGCAAATTCAATCCCGCTGAGAAACCACTCATTTTTTGTTGGGATACTGCAGCAACTTGTTTCATCGCATCATTCATTGCCGCCACGATCAAATCTTCCAGCATTTCCTTATCGTCTGATAACAAGCTGCTATCCAACATCACGCGGCGCACATCATGTGCACAGGTCATAACTACTTTCACCATACCGGAACCGGCTTGACCTTCCACTTCGACTGTTGCCAGCTCGTTCTGCGCCTTTTTCATGTTCTGTTGCATTTGCTGGGCTTGTTTCATCATTCCAGCTAATCCGCCCTTCATCATGTGTCTATCCTCCTTGGCTTATTGTATTGATTTGATAGTTTCTTCAAGTATCTGTGCGTCCAACTGTGTCTGCGTCTCACGCACGAATGGGTCTTGCGTAATGGCCTCAATCGCCTGTTGCTTAAGTGTCTGTTTCACTTTCTGTTCGACTGCGGCTGGAGTGGCCACATTGTTCTCGCCTAACATAACCACCAGCCGCACTGGCTGGACGAAATAGTCGGCAAGGGCAGTCTGCAATTTTTCCTGGGCCATTTTATTGGTCAACAAATGTTTGTGTTGTGACGCTAAAACCAAAGTTAACCGCCCATCAACAAAATTTTCCAGTGTGCAATGCTTCGCCAATTCGCGCGCCATGCCTTGTACATTCAGTTGCGTCAGTAATGTACCCCAATCAAGAGCCAAAGAAGTGGTTGTAACTGGGTTGGCTGGCTGTGGAACAGTCTGAACAGGTTGCAATTTCTGCTTCGGCTGTGGCGCAGGTGTCGAAGCAGCATGAACTACTGGCGGCGCCATTATTTCAGCTGCGCGCTGTTCAGACGCCACTTTAGCGCCAGCTGGCCTAAATGCCAACATGCGCAACAACGTCATGGTGAAACCAGCATATTCATCGGGTGCAAGATCAATTTCATTACGCCCGTGTATGGCAATCTGATAATACAACTGAATTTCCTCTGCGCTAAAACTCTGCGCCAGTTCCAGTAAGCGCACTCGCTCCGGCTCATCTTCCGCGATGGCTTGCGGCACTGTCTGCGCCAGAGCGACACGGTGCAACAGAGTCGCCAAGTCCTGCAAGGCAACATCGAACGCCAAGCTGCGACTCTGCATATCGTCAGCAATCCGCAGTAAACTGCTCCCGTCCCGCAACAGCAAAGTTTGCAACACGTCATACAGGTAACTCTGGTCAATCGCACCTAACATATTACGGACCGTCGCCTCATCGATTCTGGAATCGGAATAAGCAATGGCTTGATCTAGCAGGCTTAGTGCATCGCGCATACTGCCTTGTGCCGCGCGCGCCAACAATGCCAGCGCAGCGATTTCAAACGTGATGTCTTCCTGCCCCAGCACATACTCCAAGTGTGCGACAATTAACGCGGGCGGCAGTTGTTTCAGATTGAACTGCAAGCAGCGCGACAATACAGTGACAGGGATTTTTTGCGGGTCAGTGGTGGCAAGAATAAATTTGACGTGCGCGGGCGGCTCTTCCAATGTTTTTAACATCGAGTTAAAAGCTGCCTTGGAAAGCATATGTACTTCGTCAATCAAATAAACTTTGTAGCGTCCTAATGTTGGCAGATATTGCGCGTTATCCAGTACTTCACGCATATTATCAATGCCTGTATTTGACGCTGCATCCAATTCAATGAGATCAACAAAACGTCCACTGTCGATTTCCGTGCAAGCGCTACAAATTCCACACGGTGTGGCGGTAATGCCGCTGACACAATTTAGAGATTTTGCAAAAATGCGCGCGATGGTGGTTTTTCCCACACCGCGCGTACCAGTAAACAAATAGGCGTGATGTAAACGGTTTTGTGTCAGCGCATTGCTCAGTGCCTGCACGACATGCTTCTGCCCCGCCAATTGCGCGAAGATCTTAGGCCGCCATTTGCGCGCTAGAACGGAAGTTACTGACAAAATTTACGTTGTCTCAAAAATGGTAGGCAAGGCGGATTTGGCTAAAATTAATGCCTGGGTTCGGTTGCTTGATTGAACCATTAGATAGATGCTGAAAACGATAGCCCAGATCGAACTGATGCTTATCACCGAAACGCAGGCCTGCGCCTAAATGATCACCGAATTGAAAAGCAGTACTAAATCTACGGTCAGCACTGATATGAATATCCGAAATCAGATGGGCTCCAATCCCTGCTTCCAGATAAGGTGCCAAGCCGGAAAAATTTTTCTGTTGCAGGCGAAACACTGGAGTAATACCGATATCAGTAATGTTGTAGTTATTGCCTGCATTGTTTCGGCCGTTCCAACGTCCAGCTGAAGCTTCCCAATAGCCGGTCACCAACCAGTTGCCATCGGTAAACCACTTTTTCCCCCAATCCCATTGGGCACCAATACGTGCCATATTGGTTTTATCGCCACTGCCAACCTCAGCGGAAACACCATCTATGGCCCACACATTCCCATTTAACAATATCAAACCGATCAGTACACAGATCTTTTTCATTGTCGCTCCAGTTTCGAATAAGGAGGCGAGCCTTGCCCCCGGCACTTGCAGTAATGGTTATGGCTGCTTCCTTCCGGATCTGACCAGGTTCACCACCTTGCAATGCGGGGAGGCCCGCCAATTCTTTGAAGCTGCTCAATGCCTACTACACACCACCAAGACGGCGACACTAACGCCATTAATAAAAAATCCTATATTTTTATACAATGCGCATGTTGGTTTTATGCTTTATGTGTCTTGTACTGACGATGCTTATTACGGCTATTGAACCACTTATATTTTGTAATCATACTATCAAATGAATCGGCTAGCAAAATTCAGCCTTGTCCAATGTAGTATGAGCCTGAACTAGAGTTGAATTTACATCGAGCTACGAGTGTAGTAATCGGCCATCGGCCGCAATGTGTTTGGAAGAAACACGCTGCGGCGAGACATGATGAAAAGTGGAATACCGCAACGGCTATGATCGAATAGTTACTGGAGCATCGCTCTACGAGATTTTCGCAGCGCGTGGGCTTGTCATGAATCTAATCATCCCACCACTTTATGATCATTATGGGCCGTTGCGGACTGAATTTGACAGCAAACTCGAGAGCATGCCAGCGACCGAAATGCACAGAGCAAGGGCAGGGTAACTATGAGGAGCTCTAAAATAAGGTTTAACCCATTATAGGAAATCCCCCGGCAAAGCCCTGATCTTTACCCATAACCAATGCCGCTGGACACGGTAATTTGTGTCGCATCAATCATCACGCGCCACATTGTGACGACATCATCCAAGCGCTGCAAGCCGATCCACAGGGATTGTGTACCTGGCTCGCCGTCACTTTTACGTCCAAGAAATCCGCCCAGACTGGCAACGCGGCGAAGGGCTTCACGTAAGGTGGGAGGTTGAGCGGGGGCAACCGGATTTTTCGTGGTGAACACCATCAAGGCTTTCCACTCTGCCTCTTCGAAATAGACAGTGCAAGGAGCCTGCGGGGTTTCTCGTCCAAGCTTGTTCAGATAGTAGATGCGCCAAGCCACCACCAAATCGATAGCCAGGCACGCTTCCATTCGATTTGCCTGTCCGAGTTGCCGCTGCTCAATGCAACAGCCGCTCTTCAGGGTGCGATGGAACACTTCGATGCCCCAACGGCGCGCGTACCACATCAATTTCTCAATCGCCTGTTCAAAGCTCATCACCGGGATCGTCGTGAGCAACATCCACTCCAGCGGCTTGACGCTGACTGACCCATTTTGTTCCTGCGCAAAGACGGCCCACACCGGGATAGGCAGACCTTTGTGCCCAGTGGGTGCGAGCAGACTGACGGCGGCATAGCGTATCGTCAAATGTGCCGCGCGTGCCGCGCGATTGCCTTGACGGGGTACCTGCAAGACCTGGATACCTTCTGTCGGTCGAGATTGCATCGTTTCCCATAACCGAGTTTGCTCGTCGTGCAACTGACGGTCGTGTGCTGCACGTACCAGCAGCTTAGGGCCTTCTGGATGCGCCAATGCATCTTTAAACAACTCATAGAGGTCCGCCTCGCGATCACCCACACTGACCAGCGTGGTGCCGGGGCAACGCGCCTGAACTTCCGCCACGGCACGGTAACTTTTCAGCCACTTAAAGCTTTCCTTCTCCTCAATGGGGAGACGATGACGCTTCGTCTTCTTGCCAAAGTCAGCTGGATCGCGTGCCCAACACTGCACATCCAGAAATCCCAAGGGCGTGCCCTGAGTGCTGAAGGCAAGCGTCGAGTGCACGTGCAGTCCTTGGGGTCCATGGGCGGTCGAGCCGATGGATCCCATTCCCTCCGTGGCCGCATGTGCCGTGTAGTTTAGGCTCGTCGTATCCTGTACTGCCAGTACGATTTTCTCTGCACGCACGCGGGCTTCAGTCGACAGAAAGTGGGGTTGCAACAGGGTATCCATGGTTGTTTTCTCGTGATCCAGAAACCGGTAGGCCGCCTTGGTTTTTGCCCGGCTTGCACAGGCTTGCGCAATATTGGCTTGAGGTCGGGCATAAAAATCCCGCGCCAGCGACAATAGCCGTGTCTGCAGCCGCACATCTGGTAGCGCGCAACCCCCAAATTCTTCCTCTGCCCAGTCTACCGGGGCGCCCGCTTGCATGCGACCGGGATGCGGGGACGCGCCTGTGTTCGCTTGCAGGGTCGTCCGCCAATGCGATTGCAAGGGATAGACCCAGATGTCCTTAATCGTCCCCTGAGCCGTATGATTTTTATCTTGCCGGCCACGCCCTTGCGTTTGCCCAATGAGAATCCAGTTGGCGGCTCGATAGCAGGTGCCATGGTAGCAACTGCGGTCAACAAAAGTTTCCACCAGTACCGGTGTGATGCCATAGCGCACCTGCCAATCATTTGCCAAGCAAGATAGTGCCAAGCTTAATACGTGAGAGGCTAGGTTGGGCACGCGGATACTGGGCAGAATTAGATACCGGCTATTGCAGACTATCTTGGGCAACTCCGTTTGGCGAGTGCTATCATTCCAGCCTATCCATGCATCACGAGGCGCTAGTCGCCAGGCGGGCGCACTGAAGCTCAATCCGCCCACAAACCCTGCTTCGCAGGCTATCAGATATCGGAGTTGCGCCCCGCACAACGGCCCGGCGCCCAAGGGATGGTGCGCTTGCATCATCGCCCACCAAGTGCGCGATAATTCAGCTTTCCCACTGTCAACCGGTACTAACCATACACGTCCTAGTTCAGCTAAACTCGTCTCAATGGATAGCCAAGCCAACGGCGCAGGCGTCACTGCCCCGGCAGGTTTGGCAAATGAAACATTCTTCCCAATGGGAAGCAAAATGATCCCGCGCCGCGCCAGCTTGAGCAAAGCGACTCGACAGCTCATGTCTTTCGGTCGCCCATCAGGGGCTTGCCATTCCATCCAGGTGCAAACCTCTCGTGACAGCGCAGTGCGCGTCAATGCAGGGTCGCTCTCCACCCGTGAACGAATTCGCGTGAGTATCTCTTTGGAAAAATGTTGACCCGCTATCAGCATGAAAACAGGTTAGCAAAAAAGGCACCTCGTGTTCAGCGAAAACTGTGGGACAAGATCAGGGCTTTGCCGGGGGATACTTACTAGCTTCTCAGGTGTGATGACGATACCAATTGATAAAATCTGTGTCAGACAGCGCGCGGCTGTATAGAAAGCCCTGCACCAGATCGCAGCCGAGATCGCGTAACAGGTCGAGTGTTTCCTGATCTTCCACCCCCTCAGCTACTGTAGTCAGATTGAAATTTTTGGCCAAATCAATAATGGTACGGACGAGATGTTTGTCCTCGCGTGATTTATGTATGTTCCGAACGAAAAGTATATCGATCTTTAGTTCATTCACTGGGAAGCGCTTAATGTACGCTAGCGATGAATAGCCGGTGCCGAAGTCGTCAATTGACAGTCGAATGCCTAGCTCTCTCAGTCTGGCTAACATTGCGAGAGAGGATTCATAATCACCGATTATCAAACTCTCTGTGATCTCAAGGGTAAGGTTCGATGCGGGTACGTCCCAAATATCGAGTGCTTGCTGGACTATTTGCGGAAGTTCCTTATCTTCGAGCATTTTGGGCGGAAGATTGACGCTTATGCCTATATCAATGCCAGCCTTCAAGAAATCTGCTGTATGGCGCAGTGCCGTGTTAAGTATCCATAGGGTTAAAGTGTTAATCAAGGCGGCATTCTCTGCAATTCTGATCAACGTGCTCGGATTCATTACACGTTGCCCTGGCGCTGTCCAGCGCACCAGAGCCTCGGCAGAGACACAACGCCCGGTTTGGATATTGACCTGCGGTTGGTAGTGAACGTGCAAATCGTTCGCTTTGATGGCTTTGCCAAGTTCAATGTCAAGACCGCTATAAGCTTCAGTCTCATTTTGATCTTCGGGCTGAAATACGTGGTATCCCTGTTCATTGGTTGCGGCGATGTCTGATGCAATGTCGGCATACATTAATAATTGGCCTGCATCACTGCCAAGCTCTGGAAAGTTGGCAATGCCAATATGGGGACGCAGCATGACTGGATAATTATCGGCAATGAAGGGCTTATGCAATTCGGAAAGAATCTTGGTCGCTGCCAGTATGCTTTGAGCATTATTGGCAAGGTCGGACAACACAAGACATATCTGTTCGTCAGAAAAGTGTGCATAGCGATCAGCGTTTCGCAACAGACTATCAAGACGCTGATCGGTGTAATCTATGATCGATTGTGTGGATGTGTCGCCGATGATGGCATCGAGCCGCTTGGCTCTCCTCAGCTTCATGATTAGCACGGCTGTTGCGCTGGTTCCTGACTTACCGATTTTATCCCGCAGGAAATTGACCAGTTGATTGTGGGTTATCTGGTGCTGTGTCGCCGCAGCGTTGGGTTGAAGCGACGGAGGGGGGGAGCTGTGGCCGATCATGCCAGGTAGTATTCCCGGACATCAAGATTGTAAGCGCCAGTAGGCAGGCCGCGCAGAATATGAATTGCCGCCGTCATTTCGGGTTGACCAAGTAAATCTAGCATAGCGGGATGCGGTGCCGGGCTTTTGTCTGGGTCACTTATGATCAGCACGCGTGGTTTAAGTCGGCGTACCTTGCTGTGGCTGATGACGACTGCGACTTCGCCAGAGGACAGCTCGACCAAGGAGCCAACCGGAAAAATGCCGATTGTTTGGATGAATTGCTCGACCAATGAGTCAAGGTAATATTCTCCGCTCATAGTGCTTATACTTTTTAATGCCTCATAGGCTGACACGGCCTTGGTATGAAAACGTGTATTGGTCAGTGCGGTAAATGAATTAACGATTGCAGCCATTCGTCCGAACAGGCAGATACCACCTTTAGAGATTCCTGCAGGGTAGCCGCTCCCGTTTTCACGCTCATGGTGCTGGGCGATACCTTCTAAAATGTCGGTATGCAGATTAGGCGTCTCTTTAAGAATTTCCAGGCCCAAACGCACGTGGCTTTTGATTATTTCAAATTCTTCTAGCGTCAGCCGGTCATTCTTTTGCAGCAGTTCGCTCGGTAACTTTATATTTCCAATGTCAAGCAACAATCCCGTGATGCCCAGGCGCTCTAGAAAGTCTTTAGGTAAACCTATATGTCGACCCAGCGCAATCAAATAAACGGCAGTCTGGAGTCCGTACCCGTAGCTGATGTTGTCCTGTTGGCGTAATCGCATGATCAACATCAGTGCATTAGGATTTCGCACCATGCTGTCCACTACTTCTTGAATCACTACCTCCACTTCTTCGACGTCGAGGTTTTTGCCGGAGTGTAGGTCTTGAACAATACCATTCAGTACTTCTTCTGTGAGCGCATAAGCCTTACCGGCTGGAGCAAGCTCCTCCTCGACGAGTCTGACATCGTTGTATATTGTTAACTCGACGCTGGCAGGAATAAAGCCAGGTCGCTTTGTATTTACAACAGGTACTTCCGGTGTTTCAGGGTGTTGATCGGAGCCGATAGCATTTTTTCTAGCGTCAGATTCATTTTTAGAATTTTCTTGGCTCTTAAAAAAACCTTTTATTTTGTCGGAAAATGATGCCAGTACGCCCGCTTTTATATGCTCTTCTGACGGCGCATTGTGATGCTCGTTTATATTCTGTGGGGCTGTGCTGGTGAGAGGAAAATGGGCAGATCCTGTCGGTTCGAACACTGTATCGTTAGCATTTAGAGCGACAGGAGCTTGCACGTCAGCTGGCTTTTTCTTGGCTGACTCAGATGGTGCCGAATGGTCGGCGAAAGAAGTATGACTGGTGCTATCGGGAGCAAAGCTAAGACTTGAGGATGGTGGTGAGATGGTATCTCGTCTTTCTGGTTCCACTTTCCCGGTAATGGCAGGTCTCGCTACTTGGAGTCCTTGTGCTGATCTATCCCAGTCGATTAAAACTAATTTGCAATACTCTTGCAATTGCCCGATTTGTTTTTCGTTTTCGATCAGAAACCCCTGAAGCGGGAAGGGCGTGTCTAACCACGGCCGATCAATATCAGAGACGAACATGCCAATCTTGAGTTTGCTGGAAGGAATCTCGATCTTCATAATAATAAGTGTAGCGCACATTCATTCCGAAAAGCATCTTAGAGCCTGCGACAACAATAAAAAAATGCCACTCTCCTTAGTCACCGAAATACACACCACTAACTTTATAAGCGGTACTCTCGTACTCAATAAATTCAGCCGATACCAAACAAAAATGTACCGTGCCTATTTCCGGAATGCTCTACAAAAAATTAATTGCAAAACAAACGGCCCAAAGCCCATGTCGATACGACACCAACGTGCCTGCACACGTGTTGACACCCAACAGGTTACAAGTTGATTCACCCAGGCGATCATTAATCCTTGCTGCCAGAAGTGCATCATGTGCGCTGCCGGTTTGGAACTACGTAGAACAGCTGAGCCTACAAAAATCTGTATGACTCCATCAAGGTACGCCGAGGCAGCGTAGGGCAATTGCGTCATATATTAGGTATTTCCCTAACCGTGAAGTCGGCGCGGATCGAGTAGTCGGTAGCAGAAGGATATCGAAGCTGTTCTGGGATAGAGCTGTTCTGGGATAGAATCGGCAGCGGGGAGAGTGCAAAAAGCCATATTTTACATAAATTTTTATTTTATTAGTTAATTAAATCAAATATTTATTTTGTTATTTATCTTTGGCTTTAAGCAAAATTGCGGTTAAAAGGTTAAACTTAAACGTGTGTATATGAAATATTCAAGTTAGAGGTGCCAATAAGGCAGAGGCTATGCAAACAAAATGAAAATAGCGTACTCAGGTCTGCTCAGACATAGTGTTTTTTGTTGTTTGCAGGCAAGACGATTTTAAATTTCGCAGGTCTCATTTTCGACAGCAACAGTTCCGGTAAAAAAACATCAAATATGAAACATTTTAAGATGTCATTTGTAGCTACGTTTGTTCTGCTCGCCCTCGCGTTATGGTGGGGTTATAGTATTGGTGGTCTGACAGGTGCAGGTCAGGCATTCTTAATTACGAGTATATTGGCGATCATGGAGGTTTCACTTTCTTTTGATAACGCAGTCGTGAATGCATCCGTGTTGCGCAGTTGGAATGCTTTCTGGCAAAAGATGTTCCTGACGGTTGGTATATTTGTCGCGGTGTTCGGTATGCGCCTGGTATTTCCCATTCTTATCGTGTCTATTGCGACCGGTTTGGGGCTGATTG
>CAWDCY010000008.1:0-58720 GCA_963800965.1 uncultured beta proteobacterium
AATTTTATGACGTTAGGATTAGTGATTGAAGTACAAGCCTTCATGCTCAAACATTATTGGTCATCCCAAACACTAGTCCTATACAAATGCGGGAAATAATAAAGAAACTATTCAAGCAACTCATTGAAATCTTCATCACAGTTTCGGGGTTCATTATTGCCAAGATGTGCACTCCTCAACAGTGCTATTGGGCTGCACTTCTTTGGGTCAAATGGCTTTTCCCCTTTGCTGTCTTTGTTGATCGCTGGGTTTTTCGTCGACACCAAAAATCACTCCTCAATAAAACAACGCTCATAAAATTTATTCTTTCTGCCATAACTCGCTACGCTTATATTGAAATCCCACTCCGTAGCCCTAACGAACAGGTGCTTTTGGAATACCACCGTAAATACGGTGGATTCATATTATGTAGCGCTCATTTTGGTTTAACTATGGCCGTTTTTGGTTTTCTAGAAAAACACGGATTACCAGTTACGAGTATCTCTAATGGCGGTCCCGGAAAAAAAGCCTATGGTTGGAATTGGGGCTGCACCGAGCCCCTACGCCTAATTAAATCTGATGCAAAATCCCTCATCAAAGTCCGCAAAGCACTAGCCAAAGATGAGATTGTTCTGGTTTACTGCGACCATGCACCAGATGAAAATTTTCAAAATGACTTTCTGTTCCTATCCCCCAATATTTTTGAATATGCGTACAAAGCAACCATCCCCCTGCTCTTTTTAGGAGTCGCATTGGCATATGACGGAATTATTGAGATCGAATTTGTCGAAGCGTCGCATCCCATCCCCACATCGGCAGAAGAATTTGTCGTGGTGATGGAGGAATTTCGCTCCTTTGTGGCTCAGCGCATGGAAAAAAGCATCAGCTTCAAAAAGAAATCACCTTTGTTGGTGTGATTATTGATAACACGACTACTTTGTCGTTTGAAATCCAATAGCGGAGTAAGATTAGTGTGGGTTTCAATATGGCGAACCGTCTTTGTGTGCAAACCGCCATTTTCCATCGACGAGAACTGCCTGTAAGTCATCGTCCGGGTATATTGCGGAATCTTCTGCACTGCGGTTGCCAGCCTCAAGGTAATGCACTTCTTCACCTGTACGATTAAGCAACTGGTGCGCGTTGCCTGTACCCGCTTTAAATCCCGCGCACATGCCAGGAGAGAGTTGCGTTTCACCGTCATCGGTGACTAGCACGGGATGACCGTGCAATATGTAGATGAACTCGTCTTGTTTGGAATGGGCATGCCGTAAGGCTGAACCTGCACCGGGCAAAAGTTTCGTTAGATTTACTCCGAAATTTGAAAGGCCGAACAAGTCGCCGAGGGATCGCTTCTCTCGCCCCGCCATTCGGGAGGCGAACGGTTCTGGATAATTCGAAGGTTTTGTCCGTGGTGCAACCTGTGTTGCCACAACGGCTATGGGAATATCTTGATCGTTCATAGTGATCTCTGACGTATTGAACACAATGTAGAGCTATCTTGGCGCGGCACGGAGAGCTGAAATAATAAAACCGCATAATAACTGTGCTCCGGTTGAGCGCCATGTTAGACTAAATGTGTGATTGAAAGCCCCGGCCCAATTGCTCCAATGTCAAACGTAAGGCCTGCTCGGTTCTAAGGCCTGCTCGGGTTTCACAATGGTCTAACCTTGCTAACAGGCTTGTTACTTCTCCAGGCTATGGCGTCTTCCAGACGAAAAAGCGATCATCAAGGGAGCCGCTTCTACCGTCAGGCTGTGACCCGCAATTAAATACCCCTTATGGCAGTGTGCAGTTACCGTCACCACCGTCACGAACATAATAGTCGGTGGATGAGGAGCCATTGGCAGCCGATATAACATTCAATCCAGCGCTTAGAAACACCGGAGTGTGCTGGTGAGTGGCGACAAGCTGCGTGAGCGGCACGTTATTGACGGAAACATTGAGCAGGTAAGTGCCATTGTCAATCAGGTTTATGAACGGCTGGGGCCGCCCGGTGGATGCATTCAGTGCGCACCCCGGTGTCACTGTGGCGTAAGATTTGTTGCTGGCGGCATATTCCAAATCAACGGTTACCAAGTTACCGCTGGTGTCTGGGATACAGATGTTCTGCTCGGCGGATGAGTCGTCAAACGTATAGCTATCGGTCCCATGTTTATTCTTGTCGAGCGCCACAACTACTGTGTTGGTGCCGTTGGCAAGCCAGACATTGGTGTCCGGATTGAAGAAAGTGACCGTTGCCACATCGGTAGCGTTAAGCGACACGGTAGCGCTGGCGTTTCGTTTCGGGTTGTAAAGCCCAGCTTGCACTACCGGAGCCATTCCCTCAACCGGATTAAGCGCACATTGTATTCCGCTGGATGCATATGTTTTGCCGCTGGCCCCTACTTGGATGCCAGTAGCCGCCCACACCGACGTGCCAGACACAGCTATGACCATAACAACAAGATTAGATAAAATATTTTCGAATTTCATTATTAAATCCTCATGATTTGTGAATGATGCACAATCTTAGTGCGGGAGATACTCTTTAAGATTTGACGTAAATAAAATTAGGGATTGATTCCTTGCAATTAATAAATCAATCGAGTCTGACCCGAATGCCACTAAGTTAAGGGGCTTTAGCATAGCTAAAGCAACAAGTTAAGCCAGTATTGGCGCGGGTTTCACAATGGTCTAACCTTGCTAAAAGGCTTAACTTAGTAGTATTTGATGCTGACCCCATTGATTGTGTGCATTGATAGTGCGCTTTCTGGCTAGCACCAACTTGCCGCACCGGCAACCGGTGAACGAAGCATCTCCCTTATGTTTGCTTCGATGACACCATAGCCTACGTTTCCGTATAGCTTTTGGCGTCCTTCGTTAAGAATGATCGTGGGACTACCTTGCACCATCAGTGTCTGCTGGTTACGGCGGTCCGCTTCCAAGTCAGCATGGGCCATCCCGCTGTCGATCGCCTCCCGAATATCATTGACCGATAAGCCGACAACCTCCAAGGTGGCCATCAAGACTGACCATCTGCTGATATCAAGGCATCGTTCGAAGAATGCCAACCGAAGCTCATACAGGAAGGCCCTGCATTGGCGCTCATCGACCCGTTGTACAGCCTTTAGCAACAGGTGTGCCGGCGTGGACGATGTAGGCCGATCGCGTTGCCAGACCTCGGGGTGGAGTTTGATATGGCCAAACTCCGAGACGGCCTCGCGGAGGTGGTTTCCAAATCCTTCATAGCCGCCACGCTTGGCCCATCCTGTTTCAATTTTGTGCGCCGTATCGCCGAACACCGAGCAAAATCGGTAGTCAATAGACACCTCATCGGAAAATTTCGCTGCAACTTCGTCGATGCGTGCTTGCGATATATACGCCCACACACATAGGACGTCGGAGTAGTAGGTGAGTGCGATATTTCTTGCCATTGTCCTAGCCTATGAGTTTGCAATCCGTTGTGCCGCTTAATCGGGATAGGAAGAAGCCTCACGACCCCTCCCTCCCACACCACCGTGCGTACGGATCACGTACACGGCGGTTCGATGAATAAAATTCCTACCTTGCTGCAAGAGCAGGTAGCCCAATACTGCTGAAGTACCGCACCGGCAAAGCCAGCGCGAGCGCAGGGGTCTTCGATAGCCGCCAAGGCCCATGCGCAGACTTGCTGGTGTTCCATGCTTCACGCACGCTCACACCGCGTTTGCGCAGTTCCCGGTAGCCGGCTCGTCCCCATTGCTTCCAGATGTAACAGCGTAATTTGCGTCGTATCCATTTGTCTATCTCGCGCAGAGGGCTCATCACTTCGGCAATACCGAAGTACGCTTTCCATCCAAGCAGGGTTTCTCTCAGCTCTGCCACGATCTCGCTCAAACGGCGGCCTCGTGTACGACGGGTCAGTTCGCGCACCCGCGCCTTGAGCTTGTCGATAGCTTTTTCCGCCACCTTGAGCAGGGCGCCATTGCGACTGACCGTAAATCCCAGAAACTTGCGTTTGGCTGGGCGGTCTACCGCGCTTTTCAGCGGATTCACTGTGAGCCGCAGTGATTTGCTGACGAAGCGACTTACGCTTGCCATGACCCGCTCTCCTGCGCGCAGACTTTTGACCATGATGTTGCAGTCGTCAGCATAGCGCGCAAAGCGGTGGCCGCGCCGTTCCAGTTCCCAATCCAGTTCATCCAGCACGACGTTGGCTAACACCGGGGAGAGCGGTCCGCCTTGCGGTACGCCCATCGTTGTCGCTTCGGTATGTTCCCCCACGCGGACACCGGCCTTGAGGTAGCGGTTGATGAGTCGTAACAGGTCGTGGTCGTGACAGCGGCTTTTGAGCCTGACCATCAACCGGTCATGATTGACTCGGTCAAAGAACGCTTGCAAGTCCATGTCCACCACCCACTTCCAGCCTTGCCGGATATGCGCTTGCACGTGACGCACGGCTTGGTGGGCCGAGCGTTGTGGGCGGAATCCGTAGCTGTGCGGGTGAAACTGGGGTTCCCATTGTGCGCTAATAATCTGCGCGATGGCTTGCTGGATGAATCGGTCTAACACCGTGGGTATCCCCAAGGGACGGGTTTTCCCATCTGGCTTTGGGATTTCTACGCGCCGCACTGGTTGGGGCACGTAGGTGCCCGTCTTCAGTTGTGCGCGCAGCTTCGGCCAGTGGTGTCGGAGGTACTCGACTGAATTCACCGGCGGTGCGCGGCTACATCGCGCAGCGTACGGTGGAAAGATTGGTTGAAAATCCGCTATCCTATCGCGGAGAAACGCCCCTCAGAAACGTGTTTCAATAACATAATTCATCCTCACCACGAAAGGGATTTTTTGGTACTTTACCATGAGGATGAATTGTAATGACATCAGAATTTCAAGCGCAATTTAAACTTAACTGGGGTCTACCATTCAAACATTTTGTTGGAATGTTAGAACTGACCCCGTGATTTTGCGCTGACCCCGTGATTTTGCGCTGACCCCGTGATTTTGCGGTGCTGGAGAATTTGTCCGTCCAGCGGGCGCGCCCAACCGTTATAGCCTTCCATGGCAACAGCCACCTGCAATTGATGGCGTTTTTCAAGGCGTTCGATATGCTGAAAAAATTCCTTGAAGCCGCTTGCATTGTGGCTAATGTCGAACTCGTCCAACAACTTGCCGTCTGGCAGCCCAACCGCCACCCGGTGACAGGTACTGCCGACATCAATTGCAACTCGAATTGAGAGAGGGTACATGATTGACTCCTTGAGTAAAAGATAAACCAGTTGGAAAAATCATCCAAATGTCTCGTCTACTTTCAGAGCCACAATCTTGTCTGATTGGCACCATCCCGGCAGGCGTGTTGGATGATGCAGATGACGGGGGCGGCATTTCAGACTCAAGCGAGACCCGTTACCAAGTCCGCCGACCCCAGGAGCCACACCCCCGTCAGTGAGATATGCTACGCTTCCAATTGACGGTCGTCATCTGCAAATTCAATGGTAGACCCCAGTTATTCCAGTTATTCCCAGTTATTCCCAGTTATTCCAGTTATTCCAGTTATTCCCAGTTATTCCCAGTTATTCCCAGTTATTCCCAGTTATTCCCAGTTATTCCCAGTTATTCCCAGTTATTCCCAGTTATTCCGGCGGCATATGTGTTGCACCAGCAATTGCGCCAACTGGGTCTGCAAGGCACCGCGCTGGCTACCGCTCAGCCCAAGACAGTCATCCTGTCGCTGTTCAAGATCGCCGTGCGCGTCAAACAGTACAAAGACCGGGTGCTGCTGCACCTGCCCACGGCATGCCCGGTCAAAGCGCTGATGGCGACGGCCTGTAAGCGGCTCTACCCACCCAACAGCAGGGTACGCGCCATGCTGGCTTCCCCATGACCCGGCACGTTTGGCTCACGAGACGATGCCGCCCACCTTTTTTATAACTAATTCACGCCTCACCCTGCCAGTGGGGGTTGGGGGAGTGTCGACTGAAAATCAAAAAAATCGCACCAAGACCGAGGCAAATGCTCTGCAAAAAGTTTATGCAATACTGGATAGTTCAGCTTCCCTCCTGGTCGGAAGGAAAAATTCACGTGGATTGCTTACAAAGCGAGCTCCCAACATCAAAAACAATTCGCCAATACGGTTAAAGCGCACTTGACGCGCCTTCATCGCGACGTAAAGCGCCAAGCCGAAGCTCACCGTAAGATTGACTAGCCCGATCAGCGCAATGCCCAACAGAGAAATCGCTACCAGCTGCCAGCTCACCATGAAATCCAGCGCAACCAGCGCGAAAGCAACGTTGGCCGACGAAAACGCTACGTGGCGCACATCAATGAAAGGGAGGCCGAGCATGAAGCCTATCATCCCCATGCTACCGAGCATGATGCCGAACGTAAAATTTCCCATTAATGCACCAAGATTGTCACCGATATAAGCCGCGAAACGGTCAAGTCGGCGCTCGCCTAGCAATTTGCGCAACCAGTGCAATTGTTTTAAACGAGCCGGAATTCGAGTGTAAGCACACTTATTGTCGTAATAACCAGAGATCAACCCGGCAAGAAAAAGACATACGCCGGCGATTGCGGCGTGAACCAGAGCCAAGCTGTAGAAGGGATTGATATCGTCCAATGTATGCCAGGCTTTCTCCTCCGACATCACCGGCGCACCGGCCATGTATCCTATCACTGCGATTAGCATACCGGTTGGAATCGCGAATATCACGTTGCCAAGAATTGAAACCATCTGGGTGCGCCATACACTGGCGATGAGTTGCACTACCCCATCAAGCGGCGCCTTGCCTTTACTGTTCAGTGCAGCATTCTGATCAACCGTGGCCGCAATCGTCGCCGCGGTCATTGCTGGTTGCTTGGTGGCAACCGTAAAATGCATGACATGTATCAGCATAAAGCCAAACGCATAATTCATGCTGAAGAAGAATGCTTGAGAAACAGGCGCTAGCACCATCTTGCCAATCCCGACCTTGATCAGCGCCATAAATCCGATTATAAAACCCGCCCCCATGGATGAACGCAACATATTGAAATACTCGCCGCGCGTCGCGGCAGCATAATGTTCACCGGTTTTCCCTGCATTCTCTGTCACCTGTAAAGCCACCAGATCGGTGACACGAGTAAATACATCACGCACGCTGTACTTGCGATTTTCCTCACGCACTAATTCACGCAGCAAAGCCAAACTGCGTATCGTGGTTTCGTTCGGGTCGAGCAATACCAGCAAAGTTTCCAGCCGCTTGATCATTTGATGCACGCGCTGCAAGTGGTATGTAAGACTGATGCTCGCACCATTGTGTGAAGCTTGCTTGCGCACCTTTACAAGCACCTCTTCGCATTGCTGCAACAACACGGGGATATGCGTGTCGTCAGGCAAAGCGGGGGCTCCCCGGAGATGTGCATGATAGGCCCGGTAATAATCGCAGGCCTCGACGTTCTGCGCTAAAAATGGAGATTCGAAGCGTTCAATATCCGGATAATTACGCACCAGCTCCTGCTCAAGTCCCGTGGATGCAATACGATAGGACAACATCTGGACTGCATCGAGCATTTCCTCCTGAATTTTTGCCCATCCGTGATGATATGGCTGAGCATCTAAATCGATGCATTTCAATAACTCAATCCATATTTCATCAGGTATCTGATCGACCCATAGATAATCAGTATGTATATGGAACACGAGACCGAACATATCTTTCAGGTAATCATCGCGTATTTCTTCCGGTAATAAACGAAAGATAAAGCGATTCCAGACTGTAGTAAAAAAACCTTCGTTAGATAATATGCCGATATCGGCATAGAGATGGCTGTGGCGACGCTTCTCAAATAGCGCCAACACATAACTGCGCAGGGCTATAGCATATTCAGGGTGCATCCTCAGCACAGTGATCAAAGCGAGCAAATTTGTCGTAGCCACCTCACCAACATTTGGATCCTTAGGCCGAATGCTGTCGACAAGTGCAATCAACAGGACTGGGTCAGCCTCCTCGGGAGTTGCAAGTATTTTTTTGAGTATAGATTCCATTCGTTTCAATCCAGGTAAAGGTAGGTAGCTTGGTGAGCACGATAGTGTCCGGCTATCGCATTGTCTCCACAATCTGGCATTCGACTGAAGGTCAAATGATGAGCAGGTACACAGCTATCTTGGATAAGTCACTCGTCTGAAGTAACTTAAGGTGGAATATCCTTTCGAACTACAATTTCTCAAATTTAATTGAGACAGTGCTATCAATTCCGCAGATTCATCAAGGCGCAGGCCCGTGCCCGGATCCAACTGCCGTCTTATGCGGCGCGGGTTCCTGCGCTTTCTGAATAAGCCGTCCGCAATCACTGTCCAGACCCGGTCCTGTCTCAATAAGTGGGATCAGAGCGAGCAGCGGGTTAATTATGCCGAGCAATACCGCACCAAGGCCGCGCTCAGCAAGCTTGACCTTATCCAGTTGCACGTCAGGATTGGCTAAAGTCCCGCGTATGTGAATGAGACCACGCAATGAAACTGGGCTTTTATCTTTTGGTTGCGGGTTTAGCGTCAAATCCAGCGTTTCCTTGCCAAAATCGATAGTACCGGCACCACCGATATTGGTGTCCACCGTATCAAGGACCAACGCATTGGCATTCATCACACCTTCCTTAACGCTAAAATCAGCGACGCCGCAACGGATTTTCGTCGGTTGATCACCCTTCATCTTGAATCTAAACCATTCCCACAAATCGAGACCGATTATTTCAACCATTTCGTTACTGATTTCTCCACCCGCGATGACGAGACCGAGCTTGCCGTTTGAGGTTGCTAGCATTTGCGCCACCGAGTTGCCCTCTCCAGTCAAATCGAATGCGCCATTGATCTGGCCGATGCTTGCCTTGGATAAATCGACCGTCGGAAATAACTTGCCCAGCAAAAGTTTTTTTGCTTGCACTTTAGCATGTGCCCGAATCGGGTCCTTCTGTCCATCAAGCGAAACCACGGCAACGAGATCACCGCCGGCTAAGCCAAAGTTAAGCGGATTAAGCGTCAGAACGGAGTCTCGCAGTTTCAAATGGGCTACCAAATCTTCGATGGGCAATGCCTTGGCTCGATGGATAGATTTTGCGCGCAGTTTTACGTCTGCATCCATGGTGCTCCAGTGGTCAGTATTGAACGGCTCGTCAGGCAACACGCGAGCCTTGGCTGAGATTATTGTCGTCTGGCCAGACGACGGGGCGGGTTGCTTTGCGGCCTTTGCTAGGCTACCTTGTCTAGCGCCGATCAGTGGACCTAAATCAGCCAGATAAAGTACCGTGGAAACCAGTTCGCCATGCATGAATGGGCGTTTACCGCCGGTATCGACTTGCAGCGTGCCGGCAATATCACTCTTGCCTGTCCTGCCTCTAAAATTTTCATAACGCCATTTGTGCTCGCTGTGGATCAGGCGGCCCTTGGTCGAATAGACGGGAGTTTCTGGAAGCGCGATGCCGATCAATGGAAAAAGGTCTGCGAGACTATCGCCACGCAAGACAAGATTCAGATCGATCGCAGAAATTTTGGTCAAGCCGGTAATTGTTCCATCGGCCTGCGCGGCAGTATGTCCTATTGTGGCATCGACCTTCAACGGGTAGGGCATATTTTCATCGCGCAGGGCCAACACCGGCCCGCCCATACCATGTACCGTGAGTGGAAGGCCTTGGTACTGCCCTTTGGCACTGAAAATAATGCTCGCTTTAGCCGTGCCAGCTTGTTGCCCACTTTGCGTTGAAATTTCTGACTGAATACTGATCTTTTTCACGGGATCGTCGTAAGAGAATCGTCCGTGATCGAGTAGTATATGGTCAATAAGGATGCGTGAATCCTCGTCTTTTTGATTATGGTCAAGCAACCAGTTCTTCCGGCCGTCTGCGCTCTGCTCCAGGAAAACTATTGGGCGCTCAAGACGCATTTCGGGCAAAACCACGTTTTTCATTAGCAATTCTGATAAATCAATGGTGAATTCAACGCCATCAACTGCAACCATTTGTTTTTCTTTAGCCCATGACGGATTGGCAAACGTGACACGTTCAGCGCGAAACGAGGGTCGTGGCCACGCAAGATGAGCTGACAAATCGCCATTGATTACCAGTTGACGGCCTGTCTTTTCCGTTGCCATACGCTCTATCGGCCCACGCAACCAATTCCAATTGAAAATCGCAATAATCAGAACGATCAACAGTGTTATCACGAGCAAAAAGCCACCGACCCATTTCAACAAACGGCGCAACATCATGAAAGACTGTCCATTGGATTTCATAGGCACCTCTATAAAACATTCCATTTTTAAAAACCCCAAAAAAATATTTAAAAAATTGGGTAACGTAGAATTTGGGGACCTGAGTAGTAAAAGATAATTGCCCTCCAATATGGTATCGGCTAGGGGTCATATCGGCTAGGGGTCAGTCTAGGGGTCAGGCCTTACATTTGACAATCTTTAAAATGTCAAATGTAAGGCCTGACTCCGATGGATCATGACGATGGTTCAATGACCCAGATGGTTCATCGGTCATCGATGGTTTATTATTATTATTTCATTCAGCACAATCTACCGGGCTTCGAACTTGAATCCGCTTCATATTTATTATAGGTGGTGGTTATTAACTTAAGTTTCTGGATTTATTCGACTGTCTAGTTGTCTCTGACCAACCTTTTTTTCCGCAAATTCCAGCGCCATACTCACTGCTTCCATGAGCTCTTTGACTTTGATGGGTTTGGTTATATAGAGGAATAATCCTGCCTTCAATCCCTTCTCGATGTCGAGTGGTAATGCATTGGCACTGACGGCAATAACTGGAATATGCGCAGTGGTCGGATCCTCACGCAGAATTTTCAGGGCTTCGAGGCCGCTGATGCCAGGCAGATTGATGTCCATCATGATCACGCTCGGCTGAGATGCGCGCGCAATCTCGATGCCGTCATGCCCGTTCACCGCAGTCAGCAGTTGAATATCGGGATAGCGCGAAATGATGTCCTCGACCAATTGCATGTTTACCGGGTTATCCTCTACGTAGAGCAGGGAATGTAGCTGCGCTCCTTTAGGTACAGGCACTTGGAACAATGCCGTTGCTTCGGCCCCTTCCATGGAAAGGTGTGGCTTAACAACCGAGTTGAGTTCGAACCAGAACACGCTCCCCACACCCACGGTACTTCTTACGCCGATTGACCCCCCCATCAATTCAACCAGCTGCTTGGACAGTACGAGGCCGATGCCTGTTCCTTCTTCGCTGCCGGAATTCTGTCCGAGACGATTGAACGGTTGAAATAGCTGCGCTATCTGATCCGGATGTAAGCCCGCACCGCTATCTTCGATGCTGATGCGAACACGTCCAGGCGTGTTCTCGATACAGGTCACCTCAGTTTTACCATGCTTAGAGTTGTATTTGATCGCATTGGAAAGCAGGTTGATGAGAACCTGCTTCAATCGGGTTCGATCGGCACGGACATAGAGAGGGATGTCGAATTGGGGAAAGTGCAGTTTGATGTCACGTTGCTCTGCCTGATTTTCAATCATGTTCCGGCATTCGAGCATGACTTTGTCTAGCGCCACCGGTTCTTGCGACATTGGCACCTTTCCGGACTCAACCGTCGCGAGATCGAGAATCTCGTTGATCAAAGTCAGCAGATGCCATCCTGCCTGAAGAATATAGGCTAAGCTTTTTTTCTGTGAAGGCGTTGTCGACGTGGTATCGGATTCCATCAGCTGAGAGAACCCGAGGATGGCATTGAGTGGGCTGCGCAGCTCATGGCTCATGCTGGAGAGGAAATCTGATTTGGCGAGGTTGGCTTTGTCCGCCACCGCTCTGGCATTCTCCAGCTCAATGTTCTTTTCTCGCAGCACCTGATCCAGGCGGTTTCGTTCGGTGACGTCTCGCGCTGCAGCGAACACACCCTGTAGTACCCTATCCCGATCGTAAAAGGTGGTTGCATTGTAGGACACGGCAGTTTCCTTGCCATCTCTGGCGAGCGCAGTGAGCTCATAGTTGGAGACCTTCTTTTCGCTCAGCACCTGCATGATGCCCGCTTCGGCCAGCTCCGGATCGGTAAAGTAATTCTTGAACGGCGCACCGATCAGCTCGTCTCGCGTGCAACCGGTGAGCGCTTCCATCTGCTTGTTGACGTCTGTAATAATGCCGGACGGATCGGTAGTCATCAGCGCGTCAATGTTGGATTCGATGAGAGAGCGCGTGTAGAACTGCTGGTCACGCAGCCGCTGATCGAGCTTCCGCTGTTCATTCTCGATCTGCTGGCGCACGGAATTGTCGGTACCGATCAACAGGTAGCCGATGATGACGCCTTGATCGTCGCGCAGCGCCGTGACCGACACGACCGCAGGGAAGCGGCTGCCATCCTTGCGGATGTAGGTCAGCTCGTAGATATCCTCGATGCCGCGTGAGGCCTTGAACACCAATGCTTCGAAGCCCGGCGTAATCGGGGTGCTGAGCTCGGCGCTCAACGCCTTGGCACGCACGATCAATTCCTGCGGATCAGAAATGTCGGCCGGAGTGATCTTGTTCATCACATCGGCGGCCGCATAGCCCAGCATGCGTTCCGCACCGACGTTGAAGATCTGAATGACGCCCTTCGCATCAGTGGCAATGCAAGAAAAATTGGCGCTGTTGAAAATCGCGTTCTGCAAAGCCCCCGTCTTAATCAAGACCTCCTGGCGTCGGATCTCGATGATGCCTTCCACGGTGCCAGCGATGCAGTTTGAAATAGCAGGATCGCGGATTTTTTTGGACATGGCTGATTTACATTAGGGTGCGAATAAGTTTGGAGGGGATCGCAAGACCGGCGGTGCGAGGCGCACTGCAGTTCACTATACGCTTATTGCTGTCCGTATGATTAAATATATAATTTATTTAATATAATTGGATGGCAACGCAAGGGTATAGTAGATACGTGATGAAGCTGTGTCACGCTGTTGGCGCGCATTCAAAACTGACTACCTGGTTCGTAGAAACATCTTGCGAGTAGAGTGTGAGCTTGGTCGTGAGTGTCTATATCTCGAAAAATCCAGGTTGGAGTTGGGTTGTCGTTGTGTTTTGTCTTTATCAGGCGAGTGCTATCGTTTTGCTTGACAGTGCGACCCCAAAAGTTCTTCCCATAGCGTATTCACCGATGTGGTATCGATTCCTTTTCTGTCAATTCGACAGGGTGATTGGTTATTCAGGCGCATCTTGTGCTGCAGTTCGCGCAGGGTGCTGTAGCAGTTGCTGGCCGCCTCTGCCAGTTCTATCTCTGCCAGTTCTATTTTTATTAATCCTAATCCACCGGCGAGCATTAATAGTGCCAAGTTTCCACTATTGGCAGTCAATTTTGGCTCGGTGTAAGCATGTGCCAGCTCGGTAGGTTGGGTTGAATGAAATGAAGCCCAACATCTCACCGTTCACCATAACCATCTACTCCATCACCTATTTGCACACCCCAATTCGATGCTGCCATTCTCCGGTCAATGAAGCCATGCAATGTTGAATGCGGCCAATCAACAGGGTGAGTGACCCAGCCATGTTTTACGGGATTGTAATGAATGTAATCGACGTGCCGCGCAAGATCAATCTCATCCCGGATTTGATGTTCCCAATACCGCCGCTGCCAAATGCCGCGCTCACGCTTGGCTTGGCGACTGGCTCGAATGTGTTCGCCTTTTGCCAGCCACCGCGAGAAACCCGGCCTTGATGAGTGACCAGCGTAGCGGATAGTCGGCATCGTCCAGCGGCAAGCGCCATATCGCATGCAGGTGTTCTGGCAACACCACCATCGCCAGAATAGCAAACGGATGTGCGCTCTTTCACCGTTTTCATGGCTGCGCGCAAATCATCGATATGCCGCACCAATAAATCGGAGCGCCGTTCAGCCAGATTAACAGTGAAGAAGTATGTACCTCCCGCTGCATTGGCACGTCGGTAACGCATCTGTTTATCCACCTTCTGTGATGTTGGGCTTCATTTCATTCAGCCCAACCTACCGGGCTAACATTCCAACAAAATGTTGGAATGTTAGAACTGACCCCGTGCGTGTGCCGCGATGTGACGTGATAAAGCGCTCCCGAAAATTCCAGTCTGAGTGGTCTTGCCATGTGCGGAGTCTAACATGAGGTGTTGGAATGTTAGAACTGACCCCGTGATTTTAGAGGTGACCGGCGCTTCGCGGCTTTATCGCGCAGCGTCCAAAGAGCGAAGCGAACGGGGTCGACCGCCGGGTTAGCCGGCATTTGCAACCTGACGCACGATTTCCGTACCAACTTTGAGAATGGTTTCAAGCAATTCTTCCACCTCGCCCGGCGCTGCCCAAAGGTCGTCTCCAATCGAAAGCGTGTCGCCAGTTGAATCTAGGTATTGTTGGTCGACGATGCCGCGCTTATGAACGATGAGGTTTCGCTTGTGGCTCAAATTCCACATGCGCCGATCACCAAGCAGTTTCTGAAGTTCGTCAGCCGCTGGGAAAAGGGCGCCGTAGGCCCTCGAATGGCCAGCACGCTCTTCAGATCGGCTTTGGAGATAAGGTAGCTGCCAAGGCTCGAAGACAAGTTGTAGCCGTATATTGCAAGAGTTTGCCATTCAACACGTTCAGCAGAGAAGCGCTTCCGGTTTGCAGGATCGGCAAGCAGCAACTCTGCGTATGCCGGTTTGTTGTCGAGAAGGTAGACGAAGGCGTCGCGGGCCAGCACTTCGATTGCCGACCATGTAAGCACAATGCCTTGACGTGTCAGTTCGCGCGCTGCTGCCAATGATTCTGAATCGTTCTTTAGCCAGAGGAGGCGGTCAAGCACATCGTCTGCTACCTTTTCGCGGCCTTCTCCCTGGAGGTAAGCGTCGAACTTATCTTTCGCACTTGCCAAGGCTGCTGGTTCTCTTTCGTCTTCCTTCTCGATTCCGCGCGCTCGTATGCGCTCCGCCATATGAACACGTTGCCAGTGAAGCCCGTGCACTTGCGAATATGTGTATTGGAATGGAATGCTCAGTGTTCGAATGACGCCGTGGAGATTCTCGATGAAGGACGTGGATATGGCTCGAAGGTCGGCAGGCAGGGTGACCGCGAGTTCACTGAGAGGCTTTGCGGAGGCGGCGAAGTCGTGCGGCACCAGGAAGACGGTACGCACTACATCTGCGATATTGGGAGGAGCGTCGTTCATGCCGGCTAACGCCCGCGTAAAGCGCGCGAGGCACGAGCGTCGCATTTGACGCGTTTGTTACATTTTAGACTGAACAAAGCTAGGCACATCTAAACGCGCACCTCCCGAAAAGTAATGTTGATCCAAGGCATAGGCCATCTGCTCTAGCGGCGCTGCCTCGTATCCATACTGCTGAATCTCGCTGATATACCGGCTGATAAAGTTACCAGCGCCAATCAAGCCCCACTGAGCCACATGGACCAACTCATGAAAGTGCAGCCTGAGAACATTGGCATATTTTTCAGATATATAGTAGGTATTCATATAGGTAATGCCGCTGACTGGCATGTCAATAAAATCACCGAGCCCTATTTCACGGAGTTCTGGAAAGTCTGGCTTGGGAATATCAGCGACGACAACGAAATAGGACTCCTTTAAGAACTGAGACAGGTAGAATCCGCTGAACTCAGCCTCAAGGATGGAGCACGATCGCCGTTGAGGCTCAAACAGTCTGTTAGTTTCGTTAATCCAGTTTTCTATACGGTCGATCACGAATACTCCGATATGTAACGTAAAGTAGACACCCGAAAAAATGCCGACAAAAGCACCTTCGAGGTGTATAACCTAAAAATATCCATGTAGCGCATTGTTTTAATTGGATGCGAAAATTTCGCACACCCTAATTTTCCTGATAAAAACGACATGAATAAATCCCCCAAGTTGCTTGATCAAGGGTCACCCCATCGATCCCTTATTCCATTCTTTGGTTTGTAGAAACAACTTGCGAGTAGATTGCGTCAGTGTCTCTAAATCTCGAAAATCCAGGTTGCAGTTGGATTGTCCTCGTGTTTGGCCTTCATCAGACGAATGTTACTGTTTTTCTTGAGAATGTGGCCCCAAGAGTTCTTCCCATAGCGTAATCACCGATGTAATGTCGATTGCTTCCCGGTCAACCCGACAGGGTGATTGGTTATTCAGACGCATTTTGTGCTGTAGCGCGCGCAGGGTGCGGTAGCAGTTGCTGGCCGCCTCCGCCAATTCTACTTTTATTAATCCTAATTTTCCGGCGAGCATTAGTAGTGCCAGGTTGCCGCTGTTAGCAGTCAATCTCTGGTTCGGTGTGAGCATGTGCCAGTATTAAGAATTGCACTATGAATTCAATATCGACCATGCCGCCGCGATCATGTTTGATATCGAATAGTTCGCTGTCATTAGGATGGGTGTCCAGCATTTTCTGCCGCATTGCCACGATTTCCTCGCGCAGCACATTTAGATCACGCGGTTTGCACAACACGTTGTTGCGAATGGTTTCAAATTGCTTGCCTACTTGTGTATCGCCGGCACAGAAGCGCGCTCGCGTCAGCGCCTGATGTTCCCACACCCAGGCGTGTTGCTGCTGGTATTCAGCGAATGCGGGAATGGAGCTGACCAGAAGGCCGCTAGCGCCATTCGGGCGCAGGCGCAAATCTATTTCATATAAACGACCCGCTGAGGTATAGCTGCTTAACAAGGTGTTGATGCGCTGAGCCAGTCGGGCATAAATTTCTGCTACGTCGGGATGTTGATCATCGTATAAAAAAATCAGGTCGAGATCGGCAGCATAGCCGAGTTCGCGACCACCCAGTTTGCCATAGGCAATAATGGCAAATTGCGCTTGCTGTTGATGCTTCTTGCGCGCATCACGCCAGCACAGTTGCAACACATGGCGCAAAATCAGGTCGGCCAAGTTGCTGAGGTGATCGCTTAGCGTTTCTAACGGCAGCAGCCCTTGCAAGTCCATTGCCAATAAATGGAATGTTTGGCCATGCTGAAACTGGCGAAGCACATCCATCTGGCGTTCTGTATCCGTATTGCATTGATCGAGTTGCGTCAGCAGTTCTGCATCAAGAGCAGTCCAATCGGGTGCACGGTAGATTTCACGTGCGTCGAGCAATTCATCCAGCAGAATGGGATGTTTAATCAGGTATTCGCACGCCCACTCGCTGGCGCTGGCGAGTCCGACTAAACGTGGTAAAACCTTGGGATATTCGGCTAGAAAGGCCAGATAGGAGGCGCGTCGACTAATGCTTTCCAACAGATTGAGTATGCGTGGCAGGGTTTGGTCAGGGTTGTTCGGCACTGCACATAGCGTGATGAACTGCGGAATCAGTTTGTCCATGCGTTGGCGGCTGGTGTCCGGCAGTTGGCGGTAACGGCCACTGTCACGGATATGCAACAGCCGTTCAGCCAAGGTTGTTGTGTCTGTATAACCTAATTTGCCAAGGTCATTTTGCAACTCTTCCGTGTTCAGGTTTTCGCGCCAAAGCGCACTTGCTATGGTGCTATCTTTTTGCGTGTTGAAAATCAGGGCGAACTGTCCACTTACCAACGCGCGGTGGTGGTTTAATTGCTTCAGTAAGGCACCGTAATTCGGATAGCCCATACCTTCGGCTACTAATGCCTGATCTGTCATGTTTTTCGGTAAATCATGAGTCTGCTGGTCATCCAGATATTGCAGGCGATGCTCCAGATTACGTAAAAATACGTAAGCTTCGCTCAACTCTTTTACGGTGTCTGGTGTTAGTTGGCCGTTTTCGCTCAGAAGTTGCAATACTTGCAAAGTGGGACGGATGCGTAGGCTGACATCGCGCCCACCTCTTATCAATTGAAAAACCTGGGCTATGAACTCGATTTCGCGAATGCCGCCTGACCCCAGTTTGATATTATCAATTCGATCGCGGCGCTGCACTTCCTGGCTAATTTGTGCATGCAGTTTGCGCATGGATTCGAATGCGCCGAAGTCGAGATATTTGCGGAATATGAATGGTTGTACGAGCTGCATGAGTTCTTGCGTAGCGGGATAATCTGCCGGAGAGATGACGCGAGCTTTAATCCAGGCGTATCGTTCCCATTCTCGACCCTGTTCTACCAGATATTCCTCCACCGCTGCGAAACTCATCACCAGTGGTCCGCTGTCACCATAAGGCCGTAAACGCATGTCCACGCGGAATACATAGCCATCCTGGGTTAGTTCGCTAATCAGGTTAATGAGGCGACGGCCCAGACGGGAAAAAAAATCGTGGTTACTGATACTGCGAGAACCATTGCTGTTGCCGTCTTCCGGGTAGACAAAAATAAGATCAATGTCTGATGAAACATTGAGTTCCATGCCGCCCAGTTTGCCCATGCCAATTACCAGCAATTGCTGTGGCGTGCCGCTCAGGGCACCTATCGGCTGGCCATACTGTTGCTCCAGTGTCTCCATAACGAAATGTTGCGCGCGCTGCACGGTCAGCTCTGCTAATGCTGACATGCAGGTCATCACCTCCTTTAGATTGGCCAGTCCGCCCAAATCGCGCGTTAACAGCTTGAGCATGACGCGCTTGCGCAAGCAGCGTAGCGCGCATGACAGCGAATCTTCGTTTGTTACTGGCATGGTGGCTAGCCATGCCGTCATTTCATCCATATTGCAGGGTTGAGCGTAGTTCGCGCGCAGCCACGGTAGTAATTCGGCTTCACTGTCGAGTAGGCGCTGTGCATATCGACTGCAGCGCAGGGCGCGCTGTAAAGCAATGTCAAAATTAGCGGCGATGGGCGTGATGACGGTATTCATAGAGGGGGCTTAAGGTTAAACTGTTCATAATTTAATAGTTCATTATAAATCTGCTATGCGTGCCTCGGCTTGTTTGTTTACATGGTTACGTGGCCATCCCCTTTTATGTTGAGAGCGTGCTTAAAATTTTGTTGGCGCTGCTGTAGCCAATTATCGCGATTCGCGCTGTTTGGTGCTGTGTTGCTGTTGTTCGTTGGCGGGGGATTGTTGTTGACATTGCGTTACTGGATATTGCCGGACATCGAACGCTATCACGACACTATTAGCGCTATGGTCAGTCACGTTGTTGGTCAGCCAGTGACTATTGGCAAGATTGAGGCAGACTGGCAGGGCATTCGCCCGCATTTATTGTTTACCGATGTGCTGATTCTGGATAAACAGGGGCAAACAATGCTCGCATTGCGGCAAGTGGACAATGTGGTGTCGTGGATGACCGCTGTGACGGGTCAGTTACGCCTGCATAGCCTGGAGATTAATCAGCCGAATCTGTTGGTCAAGCGGGATGCGCAAGGCATATTGCATATTGCTGGCATGACGATGTCGAGTAATATTCCCGGCCAGCCTGCGGATCACAGGCTGGCCGATTGGTTGCTGCACCAAACACACATTGTAGTACGTGACGCGCGCATTACTTGGCAGGACGAGCATCGTGCTGCGCCCCCGTTGATATTAAATCAAGTAAACATGCTCATTAAGAACAGTGGGCACCGTCACAGCTTTTCGCTGCTAGCGGAACCGCCAGCGGAATTGTCAGCGCAACTGGATCTGCGCGGTGATTTTTTAGGCGCAAGCTTCGATAACTTCAATGCTTGGCGCGGGGAGTTGTATACCCAGCTTGACTATGTCGATGTTGCCGCATGGAATAAGTGGTTACCGCTGCCCATTGCACCCAAACGCGGTAGAGGAGCGCTACGCGGTTGGCTGGGGGTCGAAAAGGGAAAGATCAATCAGCTTACTGCTGATCTGGCATTGGCTGGTGTACAGACACAGTTGGCCGATGATTTGCCGCTTCTTGATATGGTTAGACTGCGCGGTCGTGTTGAATGGCATGACATGGTTCAGGGCTTTGAGATTTCCACGCGAAAACTATCATTGCAGATGACCAATGGCTTGGTGTTGCAGCCCATTGATTTATACCTGCATTATGCAGATGCTACAGGCAAACAACCTGCTGGCGGTGAGGTGCGTGTTAATACGCTGGATATGAACAGTTCTATCAGCTTGACGCAATTTCTGCCATTGGCGCCGAGTTTGAAGCAGCAGCTGGCTAAATTCGCACCTCAGGGAAGAATTTCTGATATGCAAGCAAAATGGCAGGGTGATTTTGACCGATTATTAAATTACGAGATTAAGGCACGTTTCGACGGACTATCTATACAGCGCGCGGGTAATATTCCAGGCTTTACCCGGCTGAGCGGGCAAGTGGATGGTAATGACGCCAATGGTACGCTATCACTCAATACGCGCAATTCCACGGTGGATGCGCCACTGATCATGCCGGAGCCTTTGGTCTTTGATTCGCTCATCGCACAGTTGAGTTGGCAAAAACATGACCGTGGGATGGAAGTTAATTTTAATAAGGTTGCGATAGCCAACGCCGACCTTGCCGGAAATATTTTTGGTAGCTATCAGTCACTACCTCAAAGCCCTGGTTTGATTGATTTGACGGTTAATCTGACGCGCGCTGCAGTGCGCCATACAGCTCGGTATATTCCATTGGTTGCGTTGAATAGCGAAGCCCATAATTGGGTACGAAATGCATTGGTTGACGGTCAGGCAGATAATTTTAATCTGCGCCTGAAGGGGAATTTAAATGATTTTCCATTTGATGGAAAACGTAATGGTTTGTTTCAGATCCGGGCGCGTGCAACTGGGGTGGTGGTGGAGTACGCTAAAGGATGGCCTCGTGTGGAAAATGCCGATGCGAAATTGGTGATACAGGGCAAACGGCTTGAGGTTACTTCGCCGACGGCTATGACTGTGGGTGGATCTCTGGAAAATATTAGTGTGGTTCTACCGGATATAAAAAGTCCTGGCCTACTATTGCAAGTAAGTGGTGAGTCAGTGGGAAATACGAAATATGGTCTGGATTTTATAAAGCAAAGTCCGGTGCGCGGGTATATCGATGGACTCACCGACAACATTACGTCGAGTGGTAATGGCAATCTGAATCTACATGTGGATATTCCATTGCGTGGTAGTAAGCCAGTAAGGGTTTCCGGTCGTTATCATTTTCTCGACAATGAAGTGAGCTTGGGTAAGAGCTTGCCAGTTTTACATAAAGTTAATGGTGATCTGCTGTTCAGTGAATCATCGATACGCACGCAGGACGTCATGATGCAAGTGCTTGGGGGACCTGCCACCCTGACATTGCAGAGCGTCAAAGGCGGTGCCGTAAATGCCAAGGTGGTTGGTCGCTCAAATATTGACGTCCTACGTGATGTAGCGCCGAATTCGTTGCTAAATTATCTGCATGGTAGTAGCGATTGGGAGTCAGAAATTACGGTGTTAAATAAACAGGTCAGTATGCAACTTACTTCCAATTTGGTCGGGCTGGCATCTGATCTGCCTGCGCCATTTGCAAAGCGGGCTAACGAGATTATTCCACTGCGCCTAGAAATGAAAAGTATGACTGCACAACAGGACTTGTTATCGATGCAATATGGCAAGCTCTTCAGCGCGAAATTTTTGCGTGGGGACGCGGGGGGAGAGCGGCTCGTCAAGCGCGGCACGGTAAACTTTGGCAACGCTGGCAAGTGGTTGGAACAGGATGGCGTGTGGCTAGTCGGCACGATGCCGCAGTTATCGCTGGAAGGTTGGGGGGCGTTGGCTAGTGCATCGGACGGATTGACACCGGTCAGTATCGCAGGTGCCGACTTGCTGATCCAGAAAATCAGTGGATATGGTTATATGGCAAATGATCTTCGTATCAATGCACGCAATATTAATGGTACGGTGGTTGCCCTACTGGCAGCTAAGTCAATTAATGGTGAAGTGAGCTGGCATCCGCAAGGTAACGGTAAATTTGCTGCTCGCTTGAAAAATGTGTCTCTCGAGTTGGACCGAGATGAAAGTGGAAAAAAGAAAAATGCTGTAACTCAATCTAATGTTATTAGAAAAAATATTGCTGGCATAAAACATCCCGCGCTCGACGTGGCCGTGGATAGCATCACACTAAATGGCAAGAATCTGGGCAAGCTTGAATTATTTGCACAACAGCACGAGCGCGACTGGCTGTTGGAGCGCTTAATTATCACGAATCCGGATGGTGAGTTGACTGCGGATGGAAAATGGCAGATGGCCCCTGGTGTGGAGCAGACTCAAATCAACCTCAAGCTGGAAATAAGCGATGCGGGAAAAATTCTTGGCCGTTCCGGTTACCCCAATAGCGTGAAGGACGGTAGCGGAAAGTTAGAGGGGACATTTTCCTGGCCCGGCGCGCCAGCCGAATTCAGCTATGCCACTTTGGATGGCACGCTCAAGCTGAACACTGGAAAAGGACAGTTCCTGAAAATCGATCCGGGTATGGGTAAGCTGCTCAGTATTTTGAGCTTGCAAGCGCTACCTCAACACATTACGCTGGATTTTACGGATGTGTTCAGTGCAGGTTTTAAGTTTGATCGTATCAAGGGCGTAGCACAAGTCACGAATGGGGTTTTGCGGACCGATGATTTTAAAATTGAAGGCTCGGCCGCCAAAGTGACGATGAAAGGGCAGGTGGATTTAAACCACGAAACGCAAAACTTGCGTGTTCGCATTCTGCCTACTGTTGGGAACACTGCTGCCCTCCTGAGCGCGTTTGCCGCTGGTCCGGCAGTGGGTATTGGTGTCTTCATTGCCAGCAAGATATTACGCGAACCGCTCGATAAGTTGGCATCGTTTGAATACAATATTACGGGTGCATGGGTAAACCCGAGTGTAGAAAAGGTGGGTGCAAGCAAGTCTGATACGCCACCATAGAAGTAACACTATGAAAGAATTAAAAGATGCAAGATAGTAATACCACCCAACAACGTGTTGCAGCTAAGGAACAAGCTAAAACTTTCAAGGTTGCTGCCGTACAGATGGCTTCGGGGCCAAACGTCCTGGCTAACCTGGGCGAGGCGCGTCGCCTGATCGAAAAAGCCGTGGATCAGGGAGCACGCTTGGTTGTATTGCCGGAATATTTTCCCATCATGGGGCTGAATGATACGGATAAATTGGCGGTGCGCGAGCAACCGGGTAGCGGCAGAATTCAGTCTTTTCTGAGTAAGACGGCGCGTGCGCATAAAATCTGGCTGGTCGGCGGTTCCATCCCGCTAGTGGCGGATGAACCGGACAAAATGCGTAATGCCTGCCTGGTGTATGACGATAATGGAGAACAGGTAGCGCGTTATGACAAAATTCATTTGTTCAATCTTGAACTCGGCAACGAGCATTACGACGAAGGTCGGACTATTGAGCCAGGTAAGCAAGTAGTGGTGGTGGATAGTCCATTCGGTCGCATTGGCTTGGCGATTTGTTACGATTTGCGTTTTCCTGAGTTGTTTCGCGCTATGCACGATGTCAGTATTATTGTGCTGCCTTCCGCCTTCACTGAGACCACTGGAAAAATGCATTGGGAGATATTGGTTCGCGCGCGCGCCATCGAAAATCTTGCATATGTAGTGGCTGCAGGGCAGGGTGGTTACCACATCAGTGGCCGCGAAACACACGGTAATAGCATGATTGTCGATCCGTGGGGTAGGGTGCTGGATCGATTGCCTCGCGGTTCAGGAGTCGTAGTCGCGGAAATTGATCCATCCTATCATGCTAGCCTGCGCACCAGTTTGCCAGCGCTGACACACCGTACGCTTACCTCATGTTAGGTGAAAGACAGCCAGGTGAAATGCTTGGCTTTTGGGGTGTAGCGAGGAACGACTTTATGCACAACCTGTCTTATTGAGACGCATTCTTTTTTTAATTGGATGGCCCCTGTGCTTCCTTAAATGACTTAAGGTATAAAAGTTCGGTATTTTTTCGAATTTAAATACGTACCACATGAATGTGCTGGACTTTTTGTAACGATCTTTTAAATTTTTTATGGGTTTGACAATGCAAAATAACGATACTGTATTTGCCCTTGCACAGCAGTCACTGCTGGTACCGCATGCGCTTGAAACTCGCCATCTGGAGCAAATGTTTTCCAAAATGTTAGCGAATAAAGTGGATTATGCTGACCTCTACTTTCAGTACAGTCGCGCCGAAAGCTGGTCACTTGAAGAAGGCATTGTCAAGTCTGGCAGTTTTGGTATAGATCAAGGTGTTGGTGTGCGCGCGGTGAGCGGTGAAAAGACCGCTTTCGCGTATTCCGATGACATTAGTCTGGCAGCTTTGGAAAGTGCAGCACTGGCCACGCGCGCGATTGCCCGTCAGGGCGGGACACAAACTGTGCCTCTGCTACGCGCAAACAGCAACAAACATTTCTATCTACCGCACGACCCTATCGCCAGTTTGAAAGATGCGGACAAGGTTGCGATGCTGGAACGCCTGGAGCGTTATGCGCGCGCTTTGGATCCGCGTGTAACCCAAGTGATAGCAGGGCTGGCAGGCGAGTATGAGGTGGTGCTGGTGGCGCGTAGTGATGGCTTGATGAATGCTGACATCCGCCCATTGGTGCGCCTTTCGGTGCAAGTTATTGTAGAAAGCAACGGCAAGCGTGAGCAGGGTTCATCTGGAGGGGGCGGACGTTACGACTATGCCTTTTTTACGGACGAAGTTTTATGTGACTACGCAGCCAAGGCGGTACATCAGGCAGTAATTAATCTGGATGCCAAGCCCGCCCCGGCGGGTAATATGACCGTGGTACTCGGTTCAGGCTGGCCTGGTATTCTGCTGCATGAGGCCGTGGGACACGGCCTGGAAGGTGATTTCAACCGTAAGGGCAGTTCCACTTTTTCCGGCCGCATCGGTGAACGGGTAGCAGCCAAGGGTGTGACGGTAGTGGACGATGGCACGATTGCTAACAGGCGCGGCTCTCTACAAATGGATGACGAAGGCAACCCTACGCAATGCACGGTATTGATCGAAGACGGCATCCTAATGGGCTATTTACAGGACACTTTGAATGCGCGCCTGATGGGCGTGCCAATTACCGGTAATGCTCGGCGCGAATCTTTTGCGCATCTGCCGATGCCGCGCATGACCAACACCTATATGCTGAATGGCGATAAAGACCCACAGGATATTATTGCTTCAGTCAAGCGCGGGTTGTATGCCGCAAACTTTGGTGGGGGGCAGGTGGATATTACCAGTGGCAAGTTTGTGTTTTCCACCGCTGAAGCGTACATGATTGAAGACGGTAAAATTACCTATCCGGTGAAAGGTGCAACTTTGATCGGTAATGGGCCAGAGGCATTAACCCGTATCTCCATGATAGGCAACGACATGGCGCTTGATCCTGGTGTCGGTGTATGTGGCAAGGAAGGCCAGAGCGTGCCGGTAGGTGTGGGTCAGCCAACAGTAAGAATAGATGGGCTGACAGTAGGCGGTACTGCGTAGGATAAATTTGTACCGTGATGCGCGGATGCATATAAATCGCATCCCACATCACGGTACATTTTTATTCTGAATCACACTTTTGAGTATTTCCACTCCTATCAAAAATGCTCCATCCGTTGAACAAAAGTTGGATTTGTATGTGCAAGTTTATGCGTCTGTCACCGCGCCTAAACTTGCGCTAGACACCAGTCGTGCATATTTTGCCAATACACCACGTTTATAGTGTGGTGCTGGCGGCTGCCACAAAGCACGTCGCCGCGCAAGTTCCTGATCACTTACGTTCAGCTGTATCAGGCGGGCTTCAGCATCAATGGTAATTGAATCCCCTTCTTCGACCAATGCTATGGTTCCGCCCATTGCTGCTTCGGGTGCAACGTGCCCAACTACAAAGCCGTATGTGCCCCCTGAAAAGCGGCCGTCGGTAATAAGCGCGACGCTTTCGCCCATTCCGGCACCTACCAAGGCTGCAGTGGGTGAAAGCATTTCACGCATTCCTGGCCCGCCTTTGGGACCTTCGTAACGAATTACGAGCACTTCCCCGGGGTTGATTTTTTCTGCAAGAATTGTTTCCATGCAGGCTTCCTCTGAATCGAACACGCGCGCGGAACCAGTAATTTTCGGGTTTTTAATACCACTTATTTTGGCCACTGAACCTTCCGTCGCCAGATTGCCTTTAAGGATCGCTAAATGTCCTTGCGAATAAATTGGATTATTCCAAGCACGAATTACGTCCTGATTGGAACGTGGTTCTGCGGGAACATCTTTCAAGACCTCTGCAATAGTTTCGCCGGTTATAGTCATACAGTCGCCGTGCAACAAGCCATGTACCAAAAGCATCTTCATTATTTGTGGAATACCGCCAGCTTTGTGAAGATCGGTTACCACGTAGCGCCCAGACGGCTTCATATCGGCAAACACAGGGACGCGTTTTCGGATCGTTTCAAAATCATCAATGTTTAAGTCAACACCCATCGCATGCGCGATTGCCAGCAAATGCAAGACCGCATTAGTCGTGCCACCTACCGCCATAACAACGGAAATTGCGTTTTCGAAAGCTTTTTTCGTTAAAATTTGAGACGGTAATATTTGCTTCTGGATGGCTTGCACCAATACTTCGGCTGATCGTGCTGCGCTGTCGGATTTCTCCGTGTCTTCTGCCGCCATGGTGGACGAATATGGCAGGCTCATGCCCATCGCTTCAAATGTTGAGGACATGGTGTTAGCGGTAAACATTCCACCACAGGAACCAACTCCAGGGCAGGCTTTGCGCTCGACGGCCAGAAGTTCTGCTGCATCGATTCGATGTGCGATAAATTGTCCCACTGCCTCGAAACTGCTGACAATGGTTAAATCACGTCCGTTGAGGTGCCCCGGTTTGATGGTGCCACCATAAACGAAAATAGCTGGAATGTTCAAACGTGCAAAGGCGATCATGGCACCCGGCATATTTTTATCGCAGCCACCGATGGCGAGTATGCCGTCCATGCTTTGACCACGACAGACCGTCTCGATTGAGTCAGCAATCACTTCGCGACTCACCAGCGAGCATTTCATCCCTTCGGTGCCCATCGAGATACCGTCAGAAATCGTGATCGTCCCAAACATTTGAGGCATTGCACCAGCGGCGTGAGCCGCTTGCTCAGCCCGTGTCGCTAGAGTTCCCAATCCCGAATTGCAGGGAGTAATGGTGCTATACGCATTGGCGATGCCCACAATAGGTTTGTTGAAATCATCATCGCCAAAACCTACGGCACGCAACATGGCGCGGTTAGGTGAACGCTGCACCCCCTGAGTGATGGCTTTGCTATTGATGTTGCTAGGCATGATGCTCCCTTTAATTAAATTAAGTTAATACTTGTCCTGCGCTGCGTAATTGGTGTCGATATTGAGGTCAAAAAGTGCAATTATCTTATGGCACAACGCATGACTAATGTTAGCAGAAATCAAACTACATCATAGCCAGCAATTAACAGCCAGCAATTAACGCGGATGCAGTTCTTTGCTATCACTCTGGATGATGAATGAATTCAGCGGGATGTTGAGTATCCATATTTAGTCCAGAATTGTATTTTTTCATCCGGACTACGATTGGCTTACTTATATGATAAAACCAGATTAGTTATAGTAGGTTTGGAAATAGCGGCGCATAATCTTCGCTTGCTAATATGAATTGGAGAACTAAATGATCAACAACCTCGCAAGCATAAAAGTTGGCCTTGCATTAGTCATGCTTGGTTTGCTCTTCGGTATTGGCCTTGGCGTAACTTTTGGAATCAACGAGGTTTTTTTTGAAACGTATATAGCTCAAGGAATCGCCGCACATCCAGAACTTCATGACGCAAGCAGCCCCCAAAAGATCTGGCGTTATGCGCAACGAGCGCATTTTCACGCCACAGGAATTGCCGCTTTCTCTATTGGTTTATTGCTGCTTGTTTCAGCGTCTAGTCTCAATCAACAATTAAAGAAGATCGCCGCTTTACTCATAGGCCTTGGTGGCTGTTATCCGCTTGCTTGGTTTACAATGTTCGTTGTTGCGCCATCTATAGGGAGAGACGCGGCACATGCTCACCCGGTGACAGAACTGCTTACCTATGTCGGTGTCGGTGGATTGCTGCTTGGTGTGGCTATCTTGCTCACTAATCTTTTTCTTGGATTGTTCAGTGAACGAAACGATACGTAACAGTTTATACCAAGGACGAGAGCGAATCGCCCCAGAGTATTGATGGTAGATGTCAGTAGTGTTCTGCAGTAATAGTCAAGCTAATGATTTGTCGGGCCTGGTTTGAAGAACGCTGGGTTACTGCGGGTAAAGTTTGAATTGACGGCAACACTACCACGCAGAATTTAATATGGACAATCTGAAATTAACATTTTGAATGCAATTGCATGCACACTCTTATCATTTTAAGCAAATCTTTACTCTGATATCAATAGTTAAATCATACGGATAATAAATGCGTTTATTGAATCTCTGTGGGTTTATTTCCCTGCTGCTTAATTATGGAGCTCTCTGATGAAAACAAAAGCTGCAGTCGCATGGAAGGCCGGTGCGCCGCTGACGATTGAAGAGGTCGACTTGGCAGGGCCAAAGCAGGGTGAAGTTTTGGTCGAGATCAAAGCGACCGGAATCTGCCACACCGATTATTACACGTTGTCAGGCTCCGATCCGGAAGGAATTTTTCCATCGATCCTAGGGCACGAGGGAGCGGGCATCGTAGTAGATGTAGGCACAGGTGTTTCTTCTATTAAAAAATACGATCATGTCATTCCTCTATATACTCCTGAATGCCGTCAATGCAAGTACTGCCTGTCGCGCAAGACCAATCTTTGCCAAGCTATTCGCGCGACCCAGGGTCGCGGCTTGATGCCGGATGCTACCTCACGCTTCTCGATCGATGGCAAGCCCATTTATCACTATATGGGAACCTCCACTTTTTCCAACTACATCGTAGTTCCTGAAATCGCATTGGCCAAAATTCGTGAGGATGCACCATTCGACAAAGCATGTTACATCGGCTGCGGTGTGACGACCGGTGTTGGTGCCGTAGTTTTTTCAGCTAAAGTTGAAGCCGGCGCAAATGTGGTCGTGTTCGGACTGGGGGGCATTGGTCTGAACGTAATTCAAGGCGCAAAGATGGTGGGTGCCAACAAGATTATCGGAGTCGATATCAATCCCGGGCGAATCAACATAGCGCGCAAGTTTGGCATGACTGATTTCGTTAATCCGAACGAAGTTGGGGATATCGTCGATCACATAATTCAGCTGACCGAAGGTGGTGCTGATTACTCATTTGAATGCATAGGCAATGTCACCACAATGCGGCAGGCACTTGAGTGTTGCCATAAAGGCTGGGGCCAGTCGTTTATTATTGGCGTTGCCGCTGCCGGGCAAGAAATCAGCACTCGCCCATTTCAACTGGTCACCGGTCGTGAATGGAAAGGTTCCGCTTTTGGCGGGGCACGCGGTCGTACCGATGTACCGAAAATAGTTGAGTGGTACATGGAAGGTAAATTGAATATCGATGATTTGATTACCCATACATTGCCGCTGGAGCGCATCAACGAGGGGTTTGATTTGATGAAGAGAGGCGAATCGATTCGTTCCGTCGTGCTGTATTGAACAGGCTGTGTAATACTTGAATTGGTCAGCGAAAGCGCATTTTTTTGAGGCTGCACCGCCAATGTGGTCGCCACAATCTTGCGTTGGACAGGTTTCAGTTCATGTAACGCGGATGTAATTCTGTTCAACTCTGATTTTCTCATCTCTGGCCCCTGCATGACCCGGCGCATCGCACCGGAACACACAGCGTTTACGCATAGTAGCTCATTATGTGAGGTACTAATGCAATTTGTGAATACATCCTAAAATTTTAATCAATGCCAGTAGCTAAATTGTAATAGTTTGAATTGCCTTCGTCGTCAATGTGGTGTTCGATATGTTTCAAATTTAATTGTTGCATTCTTACATTGCAAAATAGGAATTTCTAATTTGACTCTTTTTGAAGACAATAATACTAATTTAATTTCAAATGATTAGAATTATCATACAAGTTTTGTGTTGCCATATGGCGACACAAATATTGAAATTATTTATATTTTAAATATAAATAATTTCAATTAGTTGTTTTTTTAAAAATTAAACTTGGTATGATATTTGCTGATTTTTAAAAAGCCGCAATATTGCGGAGTAAAATTACGTCGTTGGATATATTTAACCTGGGAGAAGAAATTTTGAGATCAAAGCTTGCGTTACCAATGCTTATGTTATTTGCATCAATTGGCTACGCCAATAATGTATTGGCATTTGATTACTATGCTGCAAAATCGCCGAACCAACGCGTTTATTTTATAGAACCAAAAGATGGCGCCATAGTTGGCCAAGAAGTTAAAGTTGTGATGGGCGTGCAGGGCATGGAGGTTAAACCTGCTGGCACCGTAGAAGAGAATGTCGGGCACCATCATTTGCTGATAGACGCACCACAGCAGGTGAATGCTGGAGAAGCTGTTCCAGCCGGAAATGACAAGTATCGCCATTTCGGAAAAGCTCAAACGGATGCTACGATCAAATTAGCGCCAGGTAAGCATACGTTGACATTGCAATTTGCCAATGGGGCGCATGTTTCTTATGGCGAAAAAATGCGTGACACGATTACCGTGACCGTGAAATAAAACTGGCTTACACGTTCCAGGGACGGGTTCAATTCGTTCCGTTATCACCGATAAAAAGTCTTCTAAAACCATCGGAGACCAATTCAGCCAACCCACTTCAGTGGGTTGGCTGTTTCTTTTTCAAAAGCTTGGATGATCTAACTCTGTTCTTGTTTGGTTACACTGTAGTTACCATTGCGCTTTCCCCGTCTCGGTTAGTATAAAGGATGTGCTTCATGCGCATCACGGATCCTTCCATGCCGATCACTATGCCTTGCATCATGATCGATTCATAACTCCACCCTCTCAGGTTCACTTCTCATTTGAAATTTGATTCGCCTTCAAATTTATTTGATATTAGATAAGGCTAAGTATTGCATCGTATTAAATATGAGAATATAGTTACGAACTATTATCACTTGCAATATTAGTTAGATTGAAGCATGGGTAGTCTAAGCATAACTCCACTAATTGCTATCGAAGTGGAAATTTTGCTCGCTCGAATTGAGTATTCACAGTCCTTATGTATGTGGCATCGAATTGCCAGCTGCCAGTAGAGTATTAAGTACGTGAATTTTTTGATTTTATGTTAATTTTAGTTTGGAGAGACAATGCGTTATACCCGTAACTTAAAATGCACTACTACCTTGGCGCAAAGACATCCAAGCATTCAAACTCGATTCAGCAATCGGCAAACCAAGCTCACCATCGCATTGAATAGCGCATTACTCTGTTTTGGACTAGCCACAATTAGTTTATCGAGTGTCGCAGTTGCGAAGTCAAACATTGATGCTAGTTCTGCCGTACACGCATATAAAATCCCTCCCGGTTCGCTTAAAGGCGCACTTAATCGTTTTGTAAAACAAGAGGGTATTGAACTCTCTTTCGACAATGTAAACATCAAAGGGAAAGAAACTCTAGGCGTAAACGGCAATTACACCGTACAAGATGGGCTAAATCGGTTGTTGAGAAGAAGCAAGCTTCAAGCGGTGCTAAAGGGTAATGTTTATGTTGTGCAGAAATTAGGAACACCTAAATCAAGCAATACCAAAACAGAGAGTTTGACTATCGCACCTGAACCAAACAATAACATCACGGAGAATTTGGCTGTTGCACCTAATCTAGGCAATGATAAAACAGAAAATTTGGCTATCGCACCTGAATCAAACAATAACATCACGGAGAATTTGGCTGTCGCCCCTAATCTAGGCAATGATAAAGTAGAGAACTTGGCCGTCGCACCTGAACCAGGCAATAAGATAAAAGAGAATTTTGCTGTCGCACCTAAATCAAGCAATGACGTAACAGAAAGCGCGGCGACCCTTCCATTAATAATGGTGAGCGCAAACAAACCAGATAATACAGCTGGTTATGTCGCAGCCAAAAGTACCTCTGCGACTAAGACAAACACGCTACTACGTGATGTTCCGCAATCTGTATCTGTTGTGACGCAGGATGCAATTAAAGATCAATCTATGAAAAGCATCGCTGACGTGGTTCGCTACGTCCCCGGTGTGATTATGTCGCAAGGAGAAGGTAATGCGGATGCGCCTGTTTTTCGTGGGAATAGATCAACGGCTGACTTTTACGTTGATGGGGTTCGCGATGATGTTCAGTATTTTCGCGACCTTTACAACATAGAACGAGTTGATGTTCTCATGGGCCCCAGTGGGATGATTTTTGGTCGCGGTAGCTCTGGCGGCGTAATTAACAGAGTAAGCAAAGAGGCTGGCTGGATTCCGACGCGTGAAATCACGGCGCAGGTGGGATCTTATGATACCAAGCGGGTGCTACTTGACGTAGGCCAAGGTATTAACGAGATGGCTGCCTTCCGACTGAATGGCATGTATGAAAATTCCGGAAGCTTTCGCGATGCCGTAACCTCGAAGCGTCATGGTTTCAGTCCTACGTTCACGATTATGCCCACGGACAAAACAAAAATTGTTGTGAGTGGAGAGTTATTTAAAGATGATCGTACAGCCGATCGAGGGATCCCTTCCTTCGACGGTCGACCTGTCAATACCAAAAGGTCAACATTCTTTGGCGATCCTTCCGTCAGCTTCGCGACTGCCGATGTTAAAAGTTTGAGTGCTCTGATTGAGCATGGATTCGACAATGGACTTACCGTCCGTAACCGCACCCGCGTGGCGAAATATGACAAGTTTTATCAGAATGTCTATCCATTCGATGCACCCAATGCGACAACAGTTGATATTGCCGCCTACAGCATATCATCGCAACGAACTAGCTTATTCAATCAGACGGATCTACTGTACACACTGAATACCGGGTCGATAGAACATCAACTGTTGGCGGGTGTCGAACTGGGTTACCAAAAGACAGATAATGTACGCAAAACCGGTTACTTTAATGGTGACACCGATACGTCCGCCTGTGACCACTCGGATGATCCTGAAGAAGATCAGGTGCCTAGTAGTGTCAACGTTCTTATCAGTAATCCAAGAACTTCCGCACCAGTGGCTTTTAGGCTGGATAAATGCGGGGTGTCTAACCACAGCATCGCGAAAGTAGCAGGGATCTATCTGCAAGATCAGATCAAGTTCTTTCCTAAGCTACAAGGAATTTTCGGTGTGCGCTATGACAGATTCGAACTGGATGTAACTAATACCCGCCCCGGAGCTGAAGCTGACGGCAGCCCTCTTAACCTCCAGACCACTAACAACCTTGTTTCACCCCGTGTTGGGTTAGTTTATAAGCCGATCGACCTTGTTTCAATTTACACCAGTTATAGCTTGTCGTATGTGCCACGCGCAGGCGATCAGCTTGATTCACTGGAGCTTAGCAACGCAGCTTTAAAACCGGAGAAATTTACAAATCGTGAAGTGGGTGCCAAGTGGGATATTCGTCCCAAACTTGCTTTAACTGCTGCGGTGTATCAGCTGGATCGCACCAATGTTGCCATTCCTGATCCAATCAATGCGGCACGGACTATACTGGTCAAAGGCCAACGTACTAAAGGGATTGAACTGGGCATAAGCGGTCAGATCACATCGGGATGGAGCACTACAGGGGGATATACTTATCAGCAGGGTGTGATTGTCACTGGGCAACCAGAAAATGGAGAGACTGGTGCAACTTTGGCTAATGTTCCCAAGCACACATTTTCCTTATGGAACCGATATGACTTTACACCGCAGTGGGGTGTTGGGCTAGGTGTAATTAATCGCAGTAGCATGTTCACCTCGACTGATAATACCGTTACTTTGCCGGGTTTTACTAGGGTGGATGCAGCTATATATGCAAAGTTTGATAAAACGTACAGAGCCCAGTTGAATATTGAAAACCTATTTGATACTCATTATTTTGCTACGGCCCACAATAACAGCAATATCTCACCAGGGTCACCCATTGCTGCAAGATTGTCACTCATTGCTAATTTCTAGATTTTTTAGTTAACAAAAATCGTACGTCAGCTCCCACCGAATAGGCGGGAACACCGTAAAAATAATTGATCCAGATGCAATTAGAAATATAGATATTTAGCAAAAGTATGAAGGGTAGTCAGTTCTAAAATGCAGGAGATTATTAAAGTTTTAACCTATCCCAACAACTAAATGGTAGTAGTCTAAATTGTTTTTCCCGTTAATATTGCGATCGACACACTTAATTTAGGAGAGAAAATTTTGAGATCAAAGCTTGTTTTACCGATGGTTATGTTATTTGCATCAATTGGCTACGCCAATAATGTATTGGCATTTGATTACTATGCTGCAAAATCGCCGAACCAACGCGTTTATTTTATAGAACCAAAAGATGGCGCCATAGTTGGCCAAGAAGTTAAAGTTGTGATGGGCGTGCAGGGCATGGAGGTTAAACCTGCTGGCACCGTAGAAGAGAATGTCGGGCACCATCATTTGCTGATAGACGCACCACAGCAGGTGAATGCTGGAGAAGCTGTTCCAGCCGGAAATGACAAGTATCGCCATTTCGGAAAAGCTCAAACGGATGCTACGATCAAATTAGCGCCAGGTAAGCATACGTTGACATTGCAATTTGCCAATGGGGCGCATGTTTCTTATGGCGAAAAAATGCGTGACACGATTACCGTGACCGTGAAATAAAACTGGCTTACACGTTTCAGAGGCGGGTTTAATTCGTACCGTTTCACCGATATAAAGGTCTCCAGAAGGCATCGGAGACCAATTCAGCCAACCCACTTCAGTGGGTTGGCTGTTCTTTTTCAAGTAATGAATTCGGCTATAACGACCTGATTCGGCCCTTAGTTTGGTTGCACTACAGTCACAATTGCTATTGGCTGTCCGCTTTTCCTCTTGTTTCATTAGCATCAAGAATGTGCTTTATGTGATTCTGTTACTCCCATATTGGTCACGCATGCTTTACGCTACGATCGATTCAAAATTTCAGCCGTTCAGGTTTACCTCTCGTTGAAAATTCGATTCGCCTTAAAATTTATTTCATATTAGATAGGCTAAGTCTTGCATCGTATTAAATACTATAATACAATTACGAACTATTATCACTCGCACTATTAATTATATTTAATAATAGGTAGTCTAAGCATAACTCCACTAATTGCTATCGCAAGTGGAAATTTTGCTCGCTCGAATTGAGTATTCACAGTCCTTATGTATGTGGCATCGAATTGCCAGCTGCCAGTAGAGTATTAAGTACGTGAATTTTTTGATTTTATGTTAATTTTAGTTTGGAGAGACAATGCGTTATACCCGTAACTTAAAATGCACTACTACCTTGGCGAAAAAAAATACTGACAATCAAACGCGTTGCAGCCAACGCCAAACCAAGCTCGCCATCGCAATGAATAGCGCATTAATCTGCTTTGGGCTAGCCACAATTAGTTTATCGAGTGTCGCAGTTGCGAAGTCAAACATTGATGCTAGTCCTGCCGTACACGCATATAAAATTCCTCCCGGTTCGCTTAAAGGCGCACTTAATCGTTTTGTAAAACAAGAGGGTATTGAACTCTCTTTCGACAATGTAAACATTAAAGGGAAAGAAACTCTAGGCGTAAACGGCAATTACACCGTACAAGATGGGCTAAATCGGTTGTTGAGAAGAAGCAAGCTTCAAGCGGTGCTAAAGGGTAATGTTTATGTTGTGCAGAAATTAGGAACACCTAAATCAAGCAATACCAAAACAGAGAGTTTGACTATCGCACCTGAACCAAACAATAACATCACGGAGAATTTGGCTGTTGCACCTAATCTAGGCAATGATAAAACAGAAAATTTGGCTATCGCACCTGAATCAAACAATAACATCACGGAGAATTTGGCTGTCGCCCCTAATCTAGGTAATGATAAAACAGAGAATTTGGCTGTCGCACCTCAACCAGGCAATGAGATAAAAGAGAATTTTGCTGTCGCACCTAAATCAAGAAATGACGTAACAGAAAGCGCGGCCATCCTTCCAGTAATAATGGTGAGCGCAAGCAAACCAGTTGATTCAAATGGTTATGTTGTAGCCAAAAGTAGCACTGCAACCAAGACAAACACGCTTCTGCGTGATGTTCCGCAATCTATTTCTGTTGTGACGCAGGCTTTAATTAAAGATCAGGCTGTTCAGAGTATGGCGGATACAGTGCGCTATGTCCCGGGTATGGGGATCTCACAAGGAGAGGGAAATCGGGATGCACTGGTTTTCCGTGGCAACCGTTCTACGGCAGACTATTTTGTTTCCGGTATCCGGGATGACGTCCAGTACTATCGCGACCTTTACAACATAGAGAGAGTTGAGGTGCTGAAAGGTCCCAATGGAATGATCTTTGGTCGAGGCGGCTCCGGGGGCGTAATAAACCGGGTAGTTAAAGAAGCGGGCTGGAATCAGATACGCGAACTTTCGGTACAAGCAGGCTCGTTTGATACCAAGCGCGTGGCACTGGACGTTGGCCAAGGCATAAATGATGTCGCCGCTTTCCGTCTCAATACCATGTATGAAGATTCGGGCAGCTTCCGTAATGGCGTAGATTTGAAACGATACGGCATTAATCCTACTGTTACGATTATGCCAACTGACGATACCAAAGTTGTGTTAAATGCGGAATATGTCAAAGATGAGCGCACAGCTGATCGAGGTATAACTTCCTTAAATGGGCGTCCTGTCGATACCAAGAGATCAACATTTTTTGGTGATCCCGATCGAAGCAACGCTGACTCAGAGCTAAAAGCAGTCAACGCGCTTATTGAGCATAAGTTTAATAGTGATGTAACGATTCGCAACCGCACACGTTATGCTACCCAAGACAAATTTTATCAGAACGTATACGCCAACGGCTCGCTCAAGGGAACCAATGTAGCGATTGGTGCTTATAACAATACAACTGAGCGAGATAATTTCTTCAACCAGACGGATCTTCTGTTTTCTCTGAACACAGGGTCGGTGAAACATGATCTGGTCGCTGGCCTCGAAATAGGCCGCCAAGATACAGATGATTTACGTAAAACCGGATTTTTCAGCAATGGAACCACAGCGATTAACGTACCCATAAATAATCCGGTCACGAAAGATCCAATCACATTCACTACAAGATCCTCAGATGCTGATAATCATAGCGTCATGAAACAAACATCGCTTTATGTGCAAGACCAGATCACATTGGTGCCTCAATTACAGGCAATTCTTGGCGTGCGCTACGATAGGTACAAAGTGGATTTTCGTAAGAACAATGACGCGCTCCCTCTTGAAATAAATACTAATGATAATTTCTTCTCACCAAGAGTTGGATTGGTTTACAAGCCAATAGAGGCAGTATCAATTTATTCCAGCTATAGCTTGTCATATGTGCCTAGAGCTGGTGAACAACTGACTTCGCTCACTGTAACCACTGCGGCGCTTAAACCGGAAAAATTCAAAAATGTAGAAGTTGGAGCCAAGTGGGATATTCGTCCTGACTTGGCTTTGACCACTGCCCTGTTTAAGCTGGATCGTACAAATGTGATTATTCCCGATCCGAACAATGCAAACCTGTCTTTCTTAGGCGGTGGCCAACGCAACAAGGGCTTTGAGTTAGGTCTGGCAGGCCAAATTACAACGGATTGGAGTGTCATCGGAGGGTATACCTATCAAAACGGGGAAATCACCAACACACAATCCTCTAGTGCCAAAGCAGGGGCGGTCTTGGCGGAGCTTCCAAAACACACACTTTCACTGTGGAACCGCTATAACATTGACCCGACATGGGGTGTTGGGCTTGGCCTTATAAATCGTAGTGCTATGTTTACTTCAACTGATAATGCCGTTAGCTTACCGGGTTTCGCTCGTGTGGATGCAGCTGTATATGCCAAGATTAATAAAAATTTGCGGGCTCAGTTAAATATCGAAAACCTGTTTGATACTCATTACTTTGCTTCTGCCCACAATAACAATAATATCTCACCAGGGTCACCCATTGCTGCAAGAGTATCGCTCATTGCTAATTTCTAGATTTTCCGGGTAGCAAAAAACGTGCGTCTGTCCCCGCCGAACAGGCGGGGCACCATAAAAGTTTATTGAAATGATGGTATGGAGACAATCGTGCAACTCAATAATCCTCACAATCCCAGGCTGGGAAATGGCGTTGAAAATCACCTGATCGGCTCCAAAGGCCACGACATCCGCTCACGGCGTGCCGCTTTCTTGAAATGGCTACGCAAGACACATGGTTGGATCGGACTCTGGGGGGCGGCCATAGGCTTGCTCTTTGGCGTAACCGGAATCTTGTTAAATCACCGTGCAGTGTTAAAAATACCGGCAGTCAAAACTCAAGAATCGAATCTGCAAATCCCTTTGCCTACTCCCGCACCGGCCAATGCGAAAGCAATGGCAAGCTGGTTGCAACAAGAATTGATGGTCGATCGCCCTGCCTCAAAGGAGCGTAGTGAACCGTCCAAGCCTGTGGCATGGGGTGATAAAACACTGCAGCAACCAGCGCGCTGGTCAGTTACATTTAGCTCCCCTCAAACCAACCTACAGGCGGAATATTGGGTCGGTAATCACTTCGTCTCAGTCAAGCGTAGCGACCAAAATGTATTTGGTACATTGACCAATCTGCACAAAGGTAACGGCGCTGGTATACCTTGGATTCTTCTCGCAGACACCTTGGCCGGAAGCATTATCATGCTGTCATTAACCGGCGTTGTACTTTGGACGCAGCTTAATCGGCGCCGCATGATCGGCTTTTGCATAGGCTTAACGTCGCTCACTCTGCTGATCGGCTTTGCCATACAGGCGTTGATGTAGCGCAACTTCGCAAACGTAAACACGATCAGTAAATGAAACCCCGTTGTTGGCACATAATTTTTGACTAGATGTTAAAAAATGCATTGTCTGGCTCAGTTCATGAACAGCCTTTTATGTCTTTATCCCGTGTGTTGCGTGGCATAATCGGTAAACTAAATTGACGTGTATTACATGAATATATCTATAGTGCAATAAGGAGAAATACATGATCGAACAACTCAGTCCGGAAAAAATCCTGCAAACAGGGATGGCATTTTGGGCTTCAAAGTCACTCTTGAGCGCTGTCGAAATGGACGTTTTTACCGAGTTATCGCGAGGCCCGAAATCCTTTGATTCCCTTAGCGGACACCTTGGCCTGCACCCTCGATCGGCGCGCGACTTTCTCGACACCCTAGTGGCGCTTGGATTCCTGGAACGAAATTCTGATGGTTACGCTAATACGCCCGAAACTGACCTCTTCCTCGATCGAAAAAAACCCTCCTACGTGGGTGGCATTCTCGAAATGGCCAATCATCGCCTTTATCCATTCTGGGGTCATCTCACTGAGGCGCTTCGAACCGGGATGCCGCAAAACGAAGTCAAGAATGGTGCTGCTGGTTTTTTCGAAACTCTTTACGCCGACCCTGCGCGCCTGAAGGAGTTCCTCGGCGCAATGACTGGTGTCAGTCACGGTGCCAACATAAAAATCGCCCACGTCTTTCCTTGGGCGGATTACAGTACGTATGTTGACGTTGGAACCGCGCAAGGTGATCTTGCAGCTCAAATCGCACTGGCAAATCCGCATTTGAGAGGCACGGGATTTGATTTGCCAGAAGCAGCACCAATTTTCGAAGATTACGTTGCAACCGTTGGCGTCAGGGATCGTCTGATGTTTCAACCTGGCGATTTTTTCAAACAAGACCTTCCAAAAGCCGACGTTGTCCTGATGGGACACATCCTGCATGACTGGGATCTACCCATAAAAAAAATGTTAATTAAAAAGGCATTTGACGCAATTCCGGTTGGTGGGGCACTTGTCATTTATGAAGCGATCATTGACGATGATCGGTCGAAAAATGCCTTTGGGTTGATGATGAGTCTGAACATGCTTATTGAAACACCTGGAGGCTTCGACTATACCGGCAGCGACTGTACTGCCTGGATGAAAGAGGCAGGCTTCTCCTCAATACGAATTGAGCATCTCGTCGGGCCGGATTCGATGGTGATAGCAATCAAGTAGACCAGTCGCACCGATTGTGTGGCTGGCCTACCCGTTGCTCAATGGACGGCGCTCAATTCAGCGGAACACGAATGAGGAGGGAAATTAAGAAGCACACTGTAGCGTGCTCCTTATCTAATGATTTGTTAGCCTCTGCATTACTGACGCATCGAGCCCACCCATGAATGACTCAACCGCCTTGGTATAACTGCCTTCGAGCCCTAACTGCAGATTGATATCTTTGTGTGAGAGATCTTGCTGCAGGACACTTGCATGCACTTTAAGCGACTCTGCCTCGGTGACAAACTCGGCTGCCCACGTGCATGAGTCCGTATGGCGCGTAGAGCATACAGCCAAGAATGGGATAGCAGTTTCAGAAAGTACATGAAGAGGTGACGCAGCTCGCCAATAAGCAGGATCTTTTCCAAAGGCGACATCATAGAAGTGAGCATGCTTCGCTTCCATGATTTTCACCATGTCGAATGCAGCGCTGTCGAGCAAGATAGTACCCAACCACGGTTTGGCTCCCAGCTTAAAGGCCGCATCGGGTGAGGCGGTTAGAAGGGCGACAAGATGTGCGCCCGCTGAGTGACCCATCACAATGAATTTCTTAGGGTCTCCTCCCCACGATGCTGCCCTACCTTGAGCTGCGGCAAGTGCACTCGCAATATCTTGTGCCTGTTCTAATGGGCGCGCCTTGGGAAGTAACCGGTAATTGGCTGAGATAAAAATGAACCCTTCAGATACCCAGCGGGCTACTTTGTTTTGGACAACAGCTGTTGCGCCTTTATCTCCCCAACGCCAGGCGCCACCATGCAACATGAAGATCACCGGTGCTCCTTTTGCTTGTTGTGGTAGGTAGACATCCATGCGCTGCTGGCTATCCTTACCGTAAGGAACATCGCTCATGAGTCGCACCCCGCTAGGCAATGACACAGGCTCAGCATGTTCGCTATCCTCATTGTCTCTTGCTTGTTGCTCCAAGCGATGCTCAATGATGCGGTCACGGATCGGTCCAGCATGCAACGGTCGACACATGACCAACAGCACAATCATGAAAAAGGCCGAGAGAAGCAACCTTCCTGGACTAATGAGTGATGGCATTTTTATTCCTTTGTACTGATATTGTTATAAGTGCTGACGTTCAAATGAACAACGCTACGCCGTTTTTTGGCGCAGCGTCCCCACCTGGCGGGTTAGCGTATGAATGATGGATTAATGCGTGTGAGCTGCATTGTGCTTCATATCGTGAATTTTCTTGTCTTGCACATTCTGCTCATGTCTGATGCGCTTGCGTTCACGCTTAGTTACGGTGCCATCGGCTTTGGCTTTCTCTTCCATTTTTTCTACCTTGGCTTGTCCGGCATCTAATCTGGCCTCTTCTTTTGGTGTCAAGGCACCGGATCTAATACCCTGATCAATGCGCTGTTCCTGCTTAGCTTCACGCTTGTCAATTTTTGGGGTTTCGACGGCATAGCTGGATGCAGCAAATGCGAGAGTGATTGCGGTAAAGCTAAATACTGCTTTCAACATGCTTATCTCCTAAATGGTGGCGGCGTGATTGCCGTCGTAATCATTAACGCTCTACATGGATTGGAAGTTGACCGCCCTGAGGACTGTATAACCGTAACATTTTAATCTTTTCGGGTATATTCCCTATTGCTTGCAGCAAAAACTGGCTATAGCCAGTAGCTCGACGAGCGGTGTTAATACCCCGTAGCCTACTACGGGGCACTTTATTTGGCGTTTTTCGTATAATGATAGATATCACTGTATAAAACCTCGATATACTTACAACAAACGGAGGCGGGGCAGGGGTTGTGGAGAAATACGGTGAGACAAGAAAATTCACGTAGGACATAAAGGCTATTGCCAGGCAGCGTTATTCATCTGCCCGGCAATACTGCCTTCTTAAAATTGGATGCGCTCGTCATGGTTGAAAGTGCCACTGCATGTGGCCGTTGGTGGGGGGCGTTCTGCCACTCATAGTACTAGCTCATCAGTAACGTCAATCCTCTCCAAGTACAATTAATATTTGTCTTACAGTTCAAGTATGTTACTTTGCTTACTTAATGCTATATATAGAAATATTAATCAGGCAATTTATACAATAAGTAGACATTACACTTTGTAACAACTGTAACAAAAACTTTCAGCTAAAATTTAGAAAGTCAGAAAAATAATAAAAGTATGCACATGGGCATGTACGCTTGAATATTGGTAAAAGCCAGCATCCAGTTAACCAAAGCATATACGCTATTTAATTTGCTTCGTTGAAAATAATATTGTTGAATTTCTTGAAAAGACGGCCAAAAACTGCATCAAACGAACAGTAGGAACTCTGAATGAAGAATAAAGCCCTTTGGATTACGAGCGGATTATTAGTGGCCGCCGGAGTACTTACGATCTTTTTATTATCCGGGAAGCAGGAAAAGCAAGCGCCGCCAACGAGACGTGGCGGCATGGATGGTGCAAGCCGACCTCTGCCAGTGACGGTTGCAATCGCCCGAACCGGTGACATCGATGTGGTGATTAACGCTTTAGGCACTGTTACAGCACGCAACACTGTAACAGTCAAACCACGCGTCGACGGCCAACTTGTGCGGGTTGCTTTCCGTGAAGGTCAAATCGTGAAGATCGGAGATTTGCTTGCAGAAATTGACCCGCGCTCTTTCCAGTCGCAACTTGATCAAGCGAACGGGCAGTTGGTGCGGGATCAAGCGTTACTTGCCATTGCGCGGCTTGATCAGGCTCGTTATCGCGGCCTGCTGGCGAAGGATTCTATCGCCAAACAACAGGTCGACGCGCAGGAGGCGCTGGTCAAACAATATGAGGGAGGGGTAAGAACGGATAGGGCTCTGGTGGACAACGCCAAGCTCCAGCTTGCTTTCACTCAAGTTAAGGCACCGATTGCAGGCCGCCTTGGGCTGCGCCTGGTTGACACAGGTAACATGGTGCGCGCCGCTGATGCTGGCGGTTTGGTTGTTATTACTCAGACCCAGCCGATTACCGTCATATTCTCAATTCCTTCGGATAATCTCGCTGCAGTAATGAGCAAGCTGCAGGCGAATCAACAGCTGGCAGTCGAAGCTTGGGATCGTGACGATAAGACTAAGTTGGCGACCGGCGAACTGCTGACGGTAGACAACCAGATAGATGTGGCAACGGGAACGGTCAAGCTTAAGGCAGAATTCACAAACGATGACAACGCCCTTTTTCCGAATCTGTTTGTCAATATCCACTTGCGCACTGAAACTCGACATGGGGTTACGTTAATTCCGACGTCAGCATCCCAGCGTGGCACGCAGGGAACTTTTTTCTATGTTGTGAATGAGGACAAAACCGTGAGCATGCGACCGGTCGTGCTCGGACCAATTTCTGACAATGTTATGGCGGTCGAAAAAGGCTTGGTTCCTGGCGAAAAAGTAGTAATCGACGGTGCAGACAAACTGCATCAGGGCGCAAAAATTGAGATAATTTCCCCTGGCGAAAGAGGTGGAGAAAGTAAAGGCCCCCCTAAAGGTGAGAAGCGCAAAAATCGGCGAAAACCCCCGACCGAGAGCAAAGACGGGGCATGAACCCTTCACGTCTGTTTATTATTCGGCCAGTAGCGACCTCACTGCTAATGGTCGCTATCCTGTTTTCAGGGCTGCTGGCCTATAGTTTATTGCCAATTTCCGCCCTACCGGAGGTTGATTACCCGACTATTCAGGTGACCACTTTCTATCCCGGTGCCAGCCCCGATGTAACGACTTCCTCAATTACCGCACCATTGGAACGCCAGTTCGGTCAAATGCCCGGCCTGAGCCAAATGTCTTCCAGCAGTTCAGGCGGCGCCTCAGTCATCACACTACAGTTCGGACTCGATCTCAGTCTGGACGCTGCCGAACAAGGTGTGCAGGCCGCGATTAACGCTGCGAGTTCTTTTCTGCCTAATGATCTACCGATGCCGCCGGTTTACAGCAAGGTCAATCCAGCTGATGCGCCTATCGTTACGATGGCAATCACGTCCGCAACGCTACCGCTGCCGAAAGTGCAAGACTTGGTTGATACACGCCTGGCGCAGAAGCTTTCGCAGTTGCCTGGCGTCGGCTTGGTGAGTATCGGTGGCGGTCAACGGCCTGCTATTCGCATCCAGGCTAATTCCAAAGCACTTGCCGCAAGTGGTCTTAACCTCGACGATATTCGCATTGCTATTGGAAATGCCAACGTAAACATTGCGAAAGGAAGTTTTGATGGTGCGGCCCGTGCCTCAACTCTGGATGCTAACGATCAACTCAAGTCAGCCGAGGAATACCGAAATCTTATTATCGCCTGGCGCAACGGTGCTCCGATTCGCTTAAGTGACATTGCTGAAACCATTGATGGAGCCGAGAACACACATCTTGCTGCATGGTCTGACCAGAATCGGGCTGTGATCCTGAATATTCGGCGTCAACCCGGGGCCAATGTCATCGAAACGGTGGATCATATCAAGGCGCTTTTGCCGCAACTGCAAGCTGCGTTACCTGGCGCTATCAATGTCAAAATTCTCACTGATCGAACGACTACAATCCGTGCTTCGGTGGAAGATGTCCGCTTTGAGCTGATGCTTTCTGTCGCGCTGGTAGTGATGGTGATCTTCCTGTTTTTACGTAGCGTGTATGCCACCATCATCCCCGGCATTGCCGTGCCGCTGTCGCTTATCGGCACTTTTGGCGTGATGTATCTGGCTGGTTTCAGTATCAATAACTTGACGCTGATGGCGCTGACTATTGCTACCGGTTTTGTGGTGGATGACGCAATCGTAATGATCGAGAATATCACGCGTTATATTGAGGCCGGCGATACGCCCTTGCAAGCGGCGCTGAAGGGCGCTGAGCAAATAAGTTTTACCATTATTTCGCTGACCTTTTCGCTGATCGCTGTGCTCATTCCACTGCTATTCATGGGAGATGTAGTCGGCCGGTTGTTCCGCGAATTCGCTATCACATTGGCGGTGGCGATTCTGATATCTGCTGTGGTATCGCTTACCCTCACGCCGATGATGTGTGCAAAATTGCTGCGCCATGTTCCGGTTGCCGAGCAAGGTCGGTTTTACCGCAAGAGCGGCATTTTTTTGGATAGCGTAATTGCGCGTTACGGCGTCATGCTCAACTGGGTACTTAACCGTCAGTTTGCCACGTTGCTGGTGGCTGGAGCTACACTGGGTCTTACCGTTCTGCTTTATCTATTTGTGCCAAAAGGTTTTTTTCCAGTGCAGGACACCGGGGTGATTCAAGGTATGACTCAGGCCCCTCAGTCTATTTCTTTCATGGCAATGGCCGAACGACAACAGGCACTCGCTCAGGTTGTGCTGAAAGACCCTGCGGTGGAAAGCTTGTCGTCATTCATTGGCGTTGATGGCACGAATGCCACACTAAACAGTGGCCGCATGTTGATTAATCTCAAACCAAAGAGTGAGCGCAACGCTGACGCTACGGGCGTGATTCGCCGCCTGCAAAACAGCCTGGAAGAGGTTCAGGGAATAGAGATGTACATGCAGCCGGTACAGGATCTGACGATAGAGACGCGCGTAAGCAGCACGCAATACCAGTTCAGTGTCGCAGACGTCAATCCTGCCGAGCTGGCCGAATGGGCGCCCAAACTGCTGGAGCGTTTACGCAAATTGCCGGAGCTCATTGATGTCGCCAGCGACATTCAGAATCAGGGCTTACAGGCTTATGTCGAGATCGATCGTGACTCCGCCAGCCGGCTCGGCATTACGCCTGCGGCAATAGATAACACGTTATACAATGCCTTTGGTCAGCGATTAATCTCAACCATATTCACCCAATCCAGCCTATATCGCGTAGTACTGGAAGTTAAGCCTGATTCTCAGCGAGGGCCGGAGGCTCTGAATGGAATTTACATCGTATCGCTTGATGGTAGCAAAGTACCGTTAACGTCGATCGCTCGTATTTCAGAACGTGCGACACCGCTGTCTATAAACCATATCGACCAATTTCCCGCCGCCACTATTTCCTTTAACGTGGCGCCGGGCGCATCGTTGGGTAGCGCAGTGAAGGCTATCCGTGCTGCGGAACAAGAAATTGGACTACCTGCTAGTGTTCAAACCGGTTTTCAGGGTGCTGCCCTGGCCTTCCAGGCTTCTCTGAGCAACATGTCAATGCTGATTCTTGCGGCTATCATTACCATGTACATTGTTCTGGGCGTGCTCTATGAAAGCTACATTCACCCGGTCACAATTCTGTCCACTCTACCTTCTGCTGGAGTAGGGGCATTATTAGCACTAATGGTGTCGCGCACTGACCTTGGAATAATCGGTATCATAGGTATCATTCTGCTCATAGGCATCGTTAAAAAAAATGCCATTATGATGATCGACTTCGCGCTGGATGCGGAGCGTAAACATGGCAAAACACCACGCGAAGCAATCTATGAAGCCTGTTTGTTACGTTTCCGGCCGATTCTGATGACGACCATGAGTGCCTTGCTTGCCGCGCTTCCATTGATGCTCGGTAGTGGCGTCGGGTCTGAATTGCGCCATCCTCTGGGTATCACGATGGTGGGAGGATTGCTGGTCAGCCAGATGCTGACTCTGTTTACAACGCCGGTCATTTACCTTGCTTTTGATCAGTGTGTGCAGCGCTTCAAATCCCCCCTGGTTGCCGACCGTACTTAAGGTGTAACTCGGTCTTGTTGCCATGAGCCTATCCGAAACCTTCATAAATCGCCCGGTTGCCACGACGCTATTGGCGCTAGGTATTGTATTGTCGGGGATAATTTCATTTACATTGCTTCCTGTAGCAGCCTTGCCACAAGTTGATTTTCCAACAATCTCGGTACAGGCAGCACTGCCGGGGGCCAGTCCAGAAACGATGGCTGCCACGGTGGCCACACCGCTTGAACGATCACTTGGCCTCATCGCGGGTGTAACTGAAATTACCTCGTCCAGTACGCTGGGTTCAACCCGAATCACTTTGCAATTCGATCTTGACCGCGACATTGATGGCGCTGCGCATGACGTTCAGGCGGCAATGAACGCGGCGCGAAATCTGCTGCCCACGGGCCTTCCCAGCAACCCAAGCTACCGTAAATCCAATCCGGCCGATTCGCCCATTATGATTCTTTCCCTTACCTCAGAATCGATGAATCGAGGGCAGATGTATGATGCGGCATCAACTATCCTCGCTCAAAAAATATCCCAAGTGCAGGGCATGGGTATGGTGACTGTAGGCGGCAGTTCGCTACCTGCCGTGCGCGTGTCGCTCAACCCGAGTGCCCTGAACAAGTTTGGCATGGGCGTTGAGGATGTACGTGCTGCAATCGTTGCCACCAACGCTAACAGGCCTAAAGGTTCACTTGAGAATGGAGAGCGGCGCTGGCAGATACTGGCTAACGATCAGGCCAAAACGGCTGCTGAATATATTCCGACTATCGTAGCTTATCGTAACGGTGCCCCTGTCCGTCTAGCCGATATTGCACAGATAGAGGATTCGGTGCAAGACATTCGAAATGCCGGACTAGTCAATGGTAAACCGGCAGTGTTACTGATTCTGCGTAGCGAGCCAGGCGCCAATGTCATTGAAACCGTAGATCAAGTGAAGAAATTGTTGCCGCTATTGCGCGCTTCTATACCGGCGGCAATGACCCTGTCACTGGTGTCGGATCGCACGCCGACCATTCGCGCTTCATTGCGGGGAGTCGAACACACCCTGTTGATTTCGATCGCCCTGGTGGTGTTAGTTGTATTCCTGTTTCTGCGCGATGTCCGAGCTGCTCTAATCCCAAGTGTAGCGGTTTCGGTATCGTTGATCGGCACCTTTGGCGTGATGTATATGGCCGGTTTCAGCCTGAACAATATCTCGCTTATGGCCCTGACAGTCTGTACCGGATTTGTGGTGGACGATGCGGTGGTGATGCTGGAAAACATTTCTCGCCACATCGAGAACGGCGTTTCGCCATTTCAAGCTGCCGTACAAGGGGCGCGCGAGGTGAGTTTCACGGTGTTATCAATGAGCCTGTCTTTGATCGCCGTATTCATACCAATTATGTTAATGGGCGGTATTGTCGGGCGACTGTTTCGAGAATTTGCTATCACGCTATCGGCGGCCATTCTGGTGTCTCTGCTAGTATCACTTACTGTGACACCCATGATGTGTGCACGATTATTGCGTCCACACTCGGCGTCACCACAAGGGCGTTTCCATCGGGTAAGTGAGCGTATCTTCAATGCGCTTTTGAACGGCTATCGTGTATCGCTCGATTGGGCACTCGCGCATGGCCGCATCATGCTATTTATACTACTAGCCACGGTTTGCCTGAATATTTATCTTTATATCGCCATCCCCAAGGGCTTCTTTCCGCAGCAGGACAGCGGCCGCCTGACGGGCGGTATTCAGGCCGACCAAAGTATTTCTTTTCAAGCCATGCAAGACAAACTTGCTACTTTCGTCAACATTGTCAGCCAGGATCCTGCGGTGGAGAGTGTCGTAGGTTTTACCGGGGGAGGGCAGGTCAACACGGGACGAGTGTTCGTAGGGCTAAAGCCTTTGGCTGAACGTCAGTTATCCGCTGACAAGGTTATCGCACGGCTGCGCCGTAAACTCGCTCATGAACCCGGTGCCAAAATGTTTCTGCAATCGGTCCAGGATATTAGAGTCGGCGGTCGTGCCAGTGACGCGCAATATCAATACACGATCCAGGCAGACAGGATTAATGACTTGCGTACTTGGGAACCCCTCATCCGCCAAGCATTACACTCGCTACCGCAGCTTACGGATGTCAACACCGACCAACAAGACAATGGCAGGCAGACCTCGCTCATCATTGACCGCGATGCTGCTGCACGGCTTGGATTAACGCAGAGGCTGATCGATACGACATTGAACGATTTGTTCGGCCAGCGCCAGGTTTCAACGATATACAACCCATTGAACCAGTATCGAGTGGTTATGGAAGCTGCCCCAAAATATTTGCAGAGCCCGGAAGCACTGAAGGACGTGTTTTTCAGTGCCCCCGGAGGCTTGCAAGTACCACTGGCCGCATTCGCCCGCTGGGAAGAGACGGCAACGCCTCTGGTTGTTAATCACCAGGGTCAGTTTGCCGTCTCAACGATTTCATTTAATCTCCCCGTAGGCGTGCCGCTTTCAGATGCTACGCGGGAAATTGAGAATGCAATGACGAAGATCGGTGTACCCGTTTCTGTACATGGTAGCTTCCAGGGTACCGCTAAAGTTTTTCAGAAGTCGCTTGCCAATCAACCGGTTCTCATCCTTGCCGCCTTGGTTGCAGTGTATCTTGTGCTCGGCATGCTTTATGAGAGCTTCATTCATCCTGTAACCATTCTTTCGACGCTGCCGTCGGCGGGAGTAGGAGCCCTGCTAGCGCTGCTAGCGTTCAAAATGGATTTTAGTATTCTGGCGTTGATTGGCGTCATCCTTTTAATCGGTATTGTCAAAAAGAACGCGATCCTGATGGTTGATTTTGCGCTTGAAGCCGAACGGCAACGTGGCTTGAGTCCACGTGATGCGATCTATGAAGCCTGTCTGTTACGTTTCCGCCCAATCATGATGACCAGCATGGCCGCCTTGTTTGGCGCACTACCGCTCGCCTTAGGCTCGGGCATGGGTTCTGAACTGCGCCAACCTCTGGGAATCTCTATTGTTGGCGGGTTGATTTTAAGTCAATTGCTAACGCTGTACACGACTCCCGTCGTCTATCTATACCTCGATCGATTTCGGCTATGGTGTCAAAAAGCTTGGAAGCAACGGCCCCAAGTTAAATCACTGAATTATGAAAAATTTAAAGGAACTGAAAAAATTTCAGGAGTTAATTTTGATAAAAACTAACAATATCATTTGGGTGCTGGCATTTTTAAGCCTAAGCGGATGTGCTGTTGGGCCCGACTACAAACGACCTGGCGTCATAGCTCCAACCACCTACAAAGAAGAAGCAAATCATTGGAAACTGGCAGAACCTCGGGATCACACGCTACGCGGCAAATGGTGGGAAATATATGATGACGTCCAGTTAAATGCGCTTGTGCAGCAAGTATCAATCTCCAACCAAAATATACATAGCGCCGAAGCGCAATACCGGCAGGCGCTCGCTCTTCTTGGTGTCGCGCGCGCACGATACCTCCCAACAGTATCCGGAAGCTTTGCTCATACTCGGGGACAAGGCACAGGCTCAACCAACTCTGGGGTAACCATTCCCGGCAATCCTTCCGCAGCGATCACCGATACCAACCGGCTATTAATGAATGCCAGCTGGGAGGCCGATTTGTGGGGGCGAATAAGACGCACCGTTGAATCAAATCAAGCTTCAGCTGAAGCCAGTGCCGCAGACCTGCAATCGGCACTGCTAAGTGTCCAATCTACGTTGGTGCAGACTTATTTTCAATTACGAATCAATGATGCACAAGGTAAATTGCTGGAACAAACAGCACTAGCCTATAAGCGCTCGCTGCAAATTACTCAAAATCGCTATGAAGCCGGCATGGTGGGGCGTTCCGATGTTGTTCAAGCAAATACACAACTAAGGTCTACCCAAGCTCAAGCGATCGATCTTGGCGTGCAGAGGGCACAGCTTGAACATGCGATCGCTGTGCTGATCGGCAAAGCCCCATCCAACTTTGTGCTCAAACCAAGTTCAGTCCTGCCGAAGTTGCCAGAATTTCCTGCTGGCCTTCCGTCAGAATTGCTGGAGCGACGCCCCGACATTGCCGCAGCGGAACGTCGCATCAAGGCTGCAAATGCCCAGATTGGCGTTACCCAAGCTGCATTTTTTCCATCTCTCATCCTTGGCGCCTCAACGGGATATCAAAGTTCACTGCTTTCCAATTTGATATCCCTGCCAAGGCGAGTATGGTCTATCGGGCCGAATATTGCGGCCACATTGTTTGACGGCGGATTGCGATCATCACAAAAAGAGCAGGCCATTGCTTCATTTGACAAAAGCGTAGCTGATTACCGCCAGATTGTTCTGGCTGGATTTCAGGAAGTTGAGGACAATCTTTCGACATTACGCATTCTGAATGATGAAGCCAAGGTACAATTTGAAGCGACACAGTCTGCACAGGAATCCGTCACGCTCTTAAATAACCAGTACATAGCGGGAACAGTAAGCTACTTGAATGTAGTCACTGCACAAGCAACAGCACTGGATACGGACATACGCAGCCTCAATATCACTGGCCGAAGCCTGGTTGCTAGCGCAGCTTTGCTTAAAGCACTGGGTGGGGGCTGGCCCGACGCTAAGACCACCCAGCAGCACATCCCTCGGAAAGGTGTATAGCGCAAGGAATGATGAGATTCAGGCGGGAGGGCGCTCAATTTTGGTTTGGAATTAGCTTTAACGGTTTTATATTATTTTTTCAACTGTTTGGGTAAATCAAGGGGAGGTTCTGTCACTTTCTAGATGCGACCGCTAAGGCTGGAAAATCCGAAGGATTTTGGCTGCCTAAAATTAAAATTCAGGCAAACAAACGGCTGAGGTAATGAAAAATACTGGGGAGCTGGTGATGCTTGACTATGCTTGCCGATATAGGCAGCATTACTGGTTTATGAGAATGTTTTCTGTATTACGTTAGGTGTTCGTACCCACATGTGGCAATACGCTCTAAAAATATTTCTTTCCGCAGTTGTGTTGGTGGCCGTTTCCGAGCTTGCCAAGCGTAGTTCCTTTTGGGGTGCGGCTTTGGCTTCTTTGCCTCTTACTTCTCTTCTCGCTTTCATTTGGCTATACCTCGACTCTGGAGAAGTGCAAAGGGTTTCAGATTTGTCTCATGGTATTTTCTGGTTAATTCTGCCTTCGTTGGTTTTGTTTATTGTGTTGCCTTTGCTGTTGCGCTGTGGTGTTGGGTTTTGGTTCAGTTTGGTTATTTCCTGTTTCGCTACCGCTGTGGCATATTTCGGCATGGTCAGGTTGCTGGGGGTATTCGGTGTCCGTATTTAGCCCATTCGTTACAGGGCAACGTAAGCAGGGCAACGGAGTCACAGGGGAGTAACTGGCAGAGTAACTGGGGGCAGAGCACGGTTGGGCTGAAAGAAATGAAGCCCAACATAGGAGGTGGATAAACAGATGCGTTACCGACGTGCCGATGCTGCGGGAGGCACATACTTCTTCACTGTTAATCTGGCTGAACGGCATTCCAATTTATTGGTGCGGCATATCGAGGATTTGCGCGCAGCCATGAAAACGGTGAAAGAGGCACATCTGTTTGCTATTCTGGCGATGGTGGTGTTACCAGAACACCTGCATGCGATATGGCGCTTGCCGCCGGACGATGCCGACTATCCGCTACGCTGGTCACTCATCAAGGCCGGTTTCTCGCGGCGGCTGGCAAAAGGCGAGCATATTCGTGCCAGCCGTCAAGCCAAGCGTGAGCGCGGCATCTGGCAGCGCCGCTATTGGGAGCATCAAATCCGGGATGAGATTGATCTTGTGCGGCACGTCGATTACATTCATTACAATCCCGTAAAACATGGCTGGGTCACTCACCCTGTTGATTGGCCACATTCAACATTGCATGGCTACATTGAGCGGGGAATGGCAGCATCGAATTGGGGTTTGCAAATAGGTGATGGATTAGATGGTTATGGTGAACGTTAAGATGTTGGGCTTCATTTCATTCAGCCCAACCGGACTTGTGATATCGAAAAATATTCCACTATTTTCGAATAGTCCTATATTGAATAGCTAGAAATTGCAGGTACTGCTTTATTTGTTTTTATAGAGTTGTCTAAGTTTGTTAACAAATTCTTTTTTTTCAAGTATCGGTATCTGCTGAATACGGTATTTATGCTTATCATGAAATAGATTAAGGTAGACAGGAAGTTCTTGGTCTCTTATATTGTTAGTATTGGTCCTGCTATTATTGATAGATTCTGGGTGGTTCTCAATTAATTCGTCCGAATTAATTAAATCTGGGAAATAGCGGAACCCACATCCGAATTCATCACTTGTTAATACACGATATATAAATTCTACATCCCAAAGATGTTTGAAATTTGGATCGTAGTATCCGATTTTCTCGAAAATACTTGCGTGATGATAGGTGAATTCATTGGTCATTTCCCGGTAAAAAGCTATTTTTGTATTTGGATACTCGACAACTTCAGTTGGGGTTCTTTGATTTGGAATGCCACTACCTTGCGCATGACTACAAAAGCAAAAATATTTTAAACCGGTCTCTAAACTAGCATTCAGATATTGTTCAAATATATCATTGCTCTTAATCAGCATGTCATCTTCAATAACGAAGATATGCTCTATACCTTGTTCTTGTAGGTATTTGATACCATCTATTCTGCTTTGTGCCGCTCCTCGATTGGTGGCATGCTGTATCCAGTTAGCATGATCATATTGGCCTTTATATTGATTGCCACCGTTAACAATTATTACTTTTCCTAATTTATCAAAAGGAATGGTATCGTATAAATCTTTAAACCATTTTTCAGTGTTATAAGTCGTAACAACTAGACCGATTTTATTTTTCATATCATTAACATTGAGCCTGAATTTTGCATAAACAGAGCGAATAACACGACAAGCATTTGATATAATTGGAGTTATCAAGACACCGGTTCGTAAAAAATGCCTACATGTACCCGCCCTGCTGCCGATTTTACCCCAGAACAACTCCGATTTCCGCCTGCTGCGGGCTTCACGATACGCGGCGACTTCACGGGCGGGGAGATATCCTCTGACTTGGGGGCCTTGGTGCTTAGTGCCGTGGATCGTCGTATCGGCCTGATTGATCGCCTGACGGCTGCCATTGCCGATTACCGTGACACTCGATACATCACCCACCCCCTGCGCGATTTGCTGACACAGCGCATATTTCAGATCGCCTCAGGTTATGAGGACGGCAACGATGCGAACACCTTACGCGGCGACCCGCTGTTCAAGCTGGCAGCGGACAGAGCGCCGCTGGAGAAAGACAACCTGCTGGCTTGTGGTGCGACACACGCCCGGCTCGAAGGTGCGTTAAATAGCCGGGATATTTACCGCATGGCCCGTGCCTTGGTTCTCCAGTTCATCGCCGGTTACAGTGGCGCCCCGGCCAGCATCACACTCGATCTTGATCACACCGACGATGCCACCTACGGGCAACAGCCGCTGTCTTTTTACAACCACCACTACGGCCATTATTGCTACCTGCCCTTGCTGGTGTTCGAAGCGGGCAAGGGTGCCTTGGTGACCGCCGTGCTGCGCCCTGGCAGGCGCCCGACCGGGGTCGAGAACGCCATGATCATGAAGCGCGTACTGGGCTTGTTGCGGCAGCACTGGCCGCAGACCCATATCGTGCTGCGCGGTGACGGTCACTTCGCCAACCCCGAGTTGATGGCGTTGATCGTTGCCGATGGCAATGCCGATTTCATCCCTTCGACAGGCTCAGGACAGGCTTTGGCCTGGGCGGCAACGCCGTCCTGACACGCCGCGCCGAGGGCCTGATGAGGAATGCGCGCGGACATCTCGCTCTGCGCAGGTCACTGGCCGCTCAGGGCTTGGGGCCAGCCGTCGCCGCAGTGCGCCTGTTCGGTGAGTTCGAGTATGCGGCCAAGTCTTGGCCGCAAGCTTTCCGCGTGGTGCTCAAGGCCGAAGTCCTACCGGGTCGCTTTGGCGCGCCAGACAAGGACAACGAGCGCTTCGTGGTGACATCGATGCGCGGCCCATCACCCCGCACACTCTACCAGCAGGACTATTGCGCGCGCGGGCAAGCGGAGGGCTGGATCAAGCAAGTGAAGTGCGATCTGAAAGCCGACCGGACTTCGGCTAAGTCCTTCATCGCCAACTTTGGTCGTCTGCTGTTTGCGGCGGCATATGTGTTGCATCAGCAATTGCGCCAACTGGGTCTGCAAGGCACCGCGCTGGCTACCGCTCAGCCCAAGACAGTCATCCTGTCGCTGTTCAAGATCGCCGTGCGCGTCAAACAGTACAAAGACCGGGTGCTGCTGCACCTGCCAACAGCATGCCCGGTCAAAGCGCTGCTGGCGACGGTCTGTCAGCGGCTCTACCCACCCAACAGCAGGGTGCGCGCCATGCTGGCTTCCCCATGACCCGGCACGTTTGGCTCACGAGACGATGCCGCCCACCCTTTTTTATAACTACTTCACGCTTCACCCTGCCAGTGGGGGTTGGGGGAGTGTCGACTGAAAATCAAAAAAATCGTATCAAGACCGAGGCAAATGCTCTGCGGAAAGTTTATGCAAAATTCAGGCTAGCTGCATTAGAATGGATTGTACTTCCATGTCGAGCCGCTTCTCATTTAAATATTTAAGACCTTCCTTATCAATCCTTAAACGCAGAGCTTCCAAATATTGCTCCCTATAGATATCAATCAAATAATTGGCTTCCAAATGAGGATTGTTATCAGCGCCGGATTGTTTTGGGAATTTGGAAGCGCTTTCTGCATCCATCTCGCGAATTACTACTCCAGGAATAACCTCAAAGGCATCAGGAAATTTGACTGTTCCTGTTAAATAAAGCGCAGTTCTGTAGGAATATTCTTCAGCCTTCATATGCAATCTCATAATATTTTTTTAGCCTGAGCAATCAAAAGCGACATAACGAACAAGCCATTGGGGTCAGATACCGTCTTGAAAGTCAACAAAACCTGACCCAATATTGCACGGATGAACCAACTCCGTTACCGGTTTTCCCGCGTATGCCAGAGTCGCAACACGTAGATGATTGATTGTTGAATTTCGTAACGCATTTCATAGTGCTCAATGAATATGCTACGAACCTCACGCGGAGCGAACTCATCCAGTCTTTCTCCAAGCCGAGGCTGCGCAAGAAGTTTTGCGGAAGCTGCTGTTAATGATTGAACAGTCGATGCAGCGGCCTGCTTGTTCAACGGTAACAGGAATTCATGCAACCTGACCAAGTCCGACAGCGCTTTGTTCGTCCACTTCAATTCCATTAGCGTGGCACTGGCAGTGGCTTATCGGTGGTGAGACTTTCTGCCCAGGCTTGCACTGACTTATGGTCGATAACTTGTCCTGCTTCAACATCAGTCATTCCTTCAAGGGTCATGCGCCGGCGCTCTTCTTCTTGGTCTACCCAATCTGATAAAGCCTGTTTCACAATCCATCCACGGGAACGCTCCATACGGGCGGCAATTTGGTCTATCTTCTCGGCCAGTGGGATTGGAACATGTGCTGTTAGAACTTTTGTATTCATTTGAGTCTCCTTGAATCATAAATAATCATAATGATTAAGTATGATTATTGCAAGGCATAAACATAATCGATACTGTTATCTGTGAATGTAAAGATACAGATAAGAATGTTTAGAAATAGTCACAATCAGTGGAATGCGCATTCCAACCATTGCATATTTAGCCTCCGCTTCGGCCATCGAACCCAGCATAAAATCTGCCGCCATTTGCTTAGCGCCAGCAGCAATGAAAATGAGCAATTTGTCTAGGCGCGGCGCTCGAACCTGCAATCGATATAACTGGCGTGTTTCAAACATGCTGGCAGTCCGCAGTGGGCACATAAGAAGGATGCGCCAATCTCGGCCGTAGGCATAAGCGTACCCTGCCCAATCTTCCCGGATGACCTGTCAATGGCAGAGTTCATGGAGCGCCGTGGCGTCGAAAGCATCTGGATTGCCATACGATTCCGATGGCGGCAGCTGAATGATGTCATCGCTTGGCCAATAGAATGCTCGTTGTCCACCATGGTTGCTCGGATTCTTCGATGGGTTGCCATGCATGTTCTGAGCATAGCGCAAAGCAATCAGGGAGGCATTCCAACTGGCTTGTGTTGAACTGCGAACCGAGGGAGAGGGCGTTCGAATCGCTCCGGGCTTACCAGTAAATAAAGGCTGACAGCAATGTAGGCCTTTATCTTTTCTGTCGGGGTTAGGTGGGGGCAACCTAACCAAACTTTGAAGTGTTTGGTATAGATCATATTTGCATGTTGCTCAACAATAGTCGGTCATGGTTATATTTAAAGCTGGACTCACAGTGCCAACGAGCCTGTAGCATTCGATCATCTATCGTTCTCGCTCAATCTTTTTATTTTGGTGACGCCATAGCCCTGATCGGCGCGTCGGTGTTACTGGTCAACAAGGCGGCAGACCAAGTAAAATACAGTTATATCTCTCCAGCCAAAAGTATTATTATGTTCTCGCTGCCCTCCCTATGGAACCTTGTAATCTCCACCATCGTGTTTTTCATTGCCGCTTGGTATGTTCGCTATTTTTTGGATGAGCAAGGTTTTAGCAATGGCAAAAAACGTGACATCCTAGTGTTTTTATGTGCTTCCTTGTTGTCATGGGGTGCGGGGGAGGCGGTAGACTGGAGCCAAGAGAAACTAGAGGGAAAAAAACTGATAGAAAAAAATTCAGGCGATCTGAGGATGATAAATCAGATACCACAGTGATGAAGTGTCACAAACATCAGGTGCTTAAAAAAGTAGAGCAACGGCTCGGCTGCCTGTCACTTGGGCTTGAGGTTACGGTAAAAACGGTATTGATCCATCGCATCATTGGCGCTCCGGGTGAAGTCGGCCTTCAGTGAGGAACAAGCTGAGGTCGAGGCTGCTTTCGTTGTGCAGCGAATAGCGCAACTGCCGCAGCATGAAAAATATTCGATACTGGCACTTATGGCAAGACCACTCATATTAGAACGAGTCGGCGGGTTGTGAAAATGCATTATTGCACGACCTGCCCCAATATTGTTCGGTTAACCCAACATAGGAAATCCCCCGGCTATGCCGGGGTGGCAGTAGAAGTTTGACATTTACGGGAGTCCATCTGCGACACTCTGAATCGTGAGCCGCCAAGCAAACGAAGAAGGGAGGATCGAGATGGACGACAGCGAAAGCCTAAGCCATAGTAAATGGGAATGCAAATATCACGTGATATTCATTCCGAAGTGTAGACGTAAAACGTTGTACGAGCAGTTGAGGCCGCACCTTGGGCAAGTGTTCAAGAGGCTGTCCGAATACAAAGAAAGTCGGATAGAGGAAGGACATCTGATGCCTGATCATGTGCACATGTTGATATCGATTCCGCCGAAGTATTCGGTATCGCAAGTCATCGGGTACATCAAAGGGAAAAGTGCAATCCATCTGGCACGAGTATATGGTGAGCGCAAGCGTAATTTTGTAGGGCAACACTTTTGGGCGAGAGGGTATTTTGTGTCAACGGTAGGTAGAGATGAGGAGTCGATCCGGTAGTACATTCGGCACCAAGAGGAAGAGGACAAGCGCCTAGAGCAGATGCACCTATGGCGCTGACCGGCCACCGAAAGGTGGCCACAAGAGCAGGGGCCGCGTAAGCGACCCCGTTAAGCCGCTTTGAGCGGCTCACAAATTAAAGCCCCCGGCTTTGCCGGGGGATACTTACCCCAACATAGGAAATCCCCCGGCTATGCCGGGGTGGCAGTAGAAGTTTGACATTTACGGGAGTCCATCTGCGACACTCTGAATCGTGAGCCGCCAAGCAAACGAAGAAGGGAGGATCGAGATGGACGACAGCGAAAGCCTAAGCCATAGTAAATGGGAATGCAAATATCACGTGATATTCATTCCGAAGTGTAGACGTAAAACGTTGTACGAGCAGTTGAGGCCGCACCTTGGGCAAGTGTTCAAGAGGCTGTCCGAATACAAAGAAAGTCGGATAGAGGAAGGACATCTGATGCCTGATCATGTGCACATGTTGATATCGATTCCGCCGAAGTATTCGGTATCGCAAGTCATCGGGTACATCAAAGGGAAAAGTGCAATCCATCTGGCACGAGTATATGGTGAGCGCAAGCGTAATTTTGTAGGGCAACACTTTTGGGCGAGAGGGTATTTTGTGTCAACGGTAGGTAGAGATGAGGAGTCGATCCGGTAGTACATTCGGCACCAAGAGGAAGAGGACAAGCGCCTAGAGCAGATGCACCTATGGCGCTGACCGGCCACCGAAAGGTGGCCACAAGAGCAGGGGCCGCGTAAGCGACCCCGTTAAGCCGCTTTGAGCGGCTCACAAATTAAAGCCCCCGGCTTTGCC
>CAWDCY010000009.1:0-275035 GCA_963800965.1 uncultured beta proteobacterium
ATCCGTTTGTTGGGCAAGCCCGGTCAGATAGCTGGGTTGCAAATTTTTCTCATATCCTCTAATTTTCATGCTGTTGCAGCCATTGCTCCAGCATCATCAGCACCCAAATCATTACGCCGTAATACGCTGCATGTCCCGAGCGGTGTTGTTCTATCAATGCATCGATGTATTCTGGTCTGATATAACCGCGCTCTCGCAAGGATTTCAAGCTGTCGTAGGTCAATTCTTGCAGAGGAAGATAAGTTTGCATCCAGACGCCAAAAGGTAAACCAAATCCTTGCTTGCTCTTGGTGAGAGTCTCTTGGGGCAAAAAATCTTTGAGCGCTTCCTTGAAAAAATATCTGAGCTTCAATCCCTTTACTTTAAGCGAAGGGGGCAGTTGCGCTGCGAATGCGACAATATCCTCATCTAATAGAGGGTAATGAACTGCTACACCCGCCAATTCGCACATTCGGTTAACCTTGCGCAAGTCATTGTCAGCCAAGGTGAACTTTAAATCTAGATTAAGTAAGCGATTGGTGGAGGATGTGGAATCGGTACGCCCATATTCTGCTCGTAGCAGTGCTTCCGGTTCTTGGTGATTTACTTGAGCCAAAAAGTCAGCAGTGAATATCTCGTTCGGCGAAGCTCGGTGTAAAAAATTATAAGATTCCAAGCGATCTGGCAATGGAATTCGAGCTTGTGCGATATAGCTTTTTAATTTTCTTAATAATGGAATATGCTCTATTCCCGGCACGCCAAACACAACAGGCTCCAGTATGTTATGTCGTAGCATTTCAGGTACGAGAGAATAAGCTTCAAATATTTTTTGTTTGGCATAGCGCGCGTTCCCACCAAAAATCTCGTCCCCGCCGTCCCCCGCCAGCATTAGTCGAATGCCTTGTTCTTTGGCCAATTTGGCACAACAATATGTAGGGACTGCTGATGCATTTCCAAAAGGCTCGTCGTAAGCTCGGGCAATCAGCGGGATTGTATCGACAACATCTTGTGCCGTAACATAGTATTCGTGAGCATGGGTGCCAAAATGTTTGCTTGTAATCCGTGCAAACTCCATCTCATCGTAGCCTTCGGCCGCAAATCCAATTGAAAAAGTATGTGCCGTTTTAGGGGATGATTGGGCGAGTATCCCGGCGATAGTAGAGCTGTCTGTACCACCACTTAGAAAGGCACCTACTTGTTCATCAGTCACCGACCTTCTCAGGGCGGTCTGGAGCAATTTTTTGAGACTTTCCTGGCGTTGTATAAAGTGACTTTGACCTGAATCAGCATACTTCAGGTGCCAATAAAAATTCGTTTCAACTTTCCCATTTTGGAATAGCGCATACTGGCCGGGCAGTAGCTTGCGTACATTTTTATATATACTTCCTGGAGAAGGGACTGAATGAAAAAATAAATAATTAAATATCGATTGAGGATCAATCACTCGCTCCATATCGGGATGAGCAACGACTCCATCTGTGCTAGTCGCGAAAATAAAATGGCCGCATGGTGCGGCATAGCAAATGGAATAAACACCCAATCGATCAATGGCGACAATGGCCGTACCGTCCTGCGTATTAACAACAGCAACGCAAAAAGCTCCATGTATATCCTCAAGAATGGCCTTCCCTGATCGAGAATAAGCTTTAGCCACTGCAGCGGCTGGACTTTCCTCTTGAGCAAGCTCATTTAATTCATCGTTTCCCCAATATACATTACCGACAACAGCTACCTTAAGAGAGCCTTCTTCATGGCAGCTTGCCTGATCAATTTTTGACCATGCTGCTATTCCTTCACATCGACTATAAAGCGCCAGCACCGTGTCGCTTTTTTCGTCAGTCATAGCATCCACCATGGCATCGGTTATTTCTTTAGCAAGAATGGGATCCTTCTCGCCACCGATCCAACCACACATTCCCTTCATGCAATCTCCTTGTTAATGCTCACGATAGAATCTCACATATCAATTCAATAACCATGTATTTCTCCCATGCAATTATTTTGTTACTTATACTCATGCCAGCATGTTACTTTATAATATTCGGTTATGGGAAACGTCGATTAATGATATTAAAGAGCTACGAGATATTATTTGAATACGGCTATCTTTCCCATCGCCTATAGGGCGACTTGATGATAAGGGCATGCACCTTGAGTTTCCTGTTCCAGTTTAAGGTTCTAGATTTAATGATAAGTCATAAACATTGTTTCAGAGATTTCAATTGAGTGATTTCTGGATAAAAGTCAATAAAACGCTTCGCTATCATGGGAGGCAGACTCTACGTTCTATACGCGGCGCATGGTGGGGTATGCGCCGCTTACCTGTAGAACGCCCTATTTTCATCATCGGCTGTAGCCGAGCGGGCACTACCTTAGTATACAAAACATTTTCTGAATCAAGGAGTTTAGGCACACTTCAGCGTGAAACGCATGATTTCTGGACGGAAATGCACCCTCTGGCCAATAAGCACTGGGATACTCATGCATTGAATGCACAAGACGCCACTCAGAACGACAGGGATGCTGTGGCTCGCTATTTTTATAGCCATACTGGTAACACGAGGTTTGTTGATAAGAATAACCAAAATGGCTTATGCGTATCCTATCTATATTCCTTATTTCCTGATGCTCATTTCGTTTATGTAAAACGCAATCCCGGTGACAACATCAACTCTCTGATTGAAGGTTGGGGTAAGCCCGAAGAATTCGCCACCTGGTCAAATTTATTGCCGGAAAGAATCACTGTGGAAAACGGACGTTATACGCAATGGTGCTTTTTTCTTGCTAATGGCTGGCGTGATTTCATAAATGCATCTATTGAGGAGGTCTGTGCATTCCAATACAACGCTATTAACCAGGCTATCCTTGAAGCTCAGTGCGTTATTCCTGCGGCACAGTGGAGCGAAGTATTCTACGAAGATCTAGTCCGTCACCCGGCGCAGAGTTTCCGCAAACTATTCGAGGCGAGTGGCTTACCTTTTGATGAGCAACTGCAGGTGCATTGCGAGAACGTTCTAGACACTCCTTACAATGCCTTCTCCGAAATCCGCCTGGATAAGTGGAAGGATGGCCGCAATCACGAAAAAATTGAGCGAGTGCTAGCCAAAATTGAAGTTACCGCAGGTGCCATGGGGTATAAACTTTGAGTCGTTTCACTCGGGTCTTTCAATTGTTCGGCTGGGGCAGTGTAATCGGCTTGCTGTTGTTGGCATTGGTGGAAACCTGGCTACACACGGATGATTTTCTGTATCGCTACCGTTCAGTTTTCGCCACAGGTCGAGCCATGGGTAAGCTGCAGTATGTGAGATCACATACCCCGGCCTTGCTGGTGTTAGGTAATAGCCGTATAGATAACGGTTTTATCCCGCAAATCTTGCTGGAAGGCGGTGTTGCAGGCGTCTCTGGCTTCAATATGGGTATGCCGGGCGCTAACGCGGGCATTCTTTACGGCGTGGTGAAACGTTTGGCGGATGAGGGCAATTTAGGCGCAAATGGTATACGCGCTATGCTGATTGGTCTGGATGAGCACTTGTTACAAGCTGAGGACAGTCTAGGCTATGGTGTGTTTTATAGTGACCCCACATGGCTATGGCACAACCGCGACTGGCGCGGGATGCTGGCGAACAGCATTCGCCTGTGGGGATTTTCTGCCAATCTGAAGCAATTGCGGGAACCGGCCAAGGCACTGGGATTTTTTCAGGCAAGCTTTGCCAATAGGGAGCCTATCGGTGGAAGCGCGGCAATGCATTTAGGCTATCGAGCTGGTTTTGGTGGCTTGCAGGATGCGGGGCAGGTGCGTCGGCAGCAGGAAACTTTTGATGAGCCCCCTGACGTGATTCAGATCAAGGCACTGTTCGCTACGGTGGCACTGTTGCGACGGTATGGTGTTGAGGTGGCAGTTATATACCCTCCGTTGCTGAATCGTGAACTTTTGTACCTCACACCGCAGCTGCCGACGGCACGCCTTTATGTCGCCGTAGCTGAACGCTTGGCTGCTGAGGGTGTTCCGCAGTTGACATTTGAGTCGAATGCGCAACGCAACCCGGAAATGTTTGTCAATTCCGGTCACTTGAATGATCGCGGTGCGCAATACCACAGCCGCTTGCTGGCACGACAATTGCGGGCAATCTGGCCAAACCTGTATGTCAAAGAGGGGGGCACATGATCTTCAGCAGCATGAGCTTCATGGTGTTCCTGGTAGCGGTGTTATTCCTATATGCCGCCACCAACAACTATCGTCAGCGTGCTGCCATCATTCTGGTAGCGAGCTTGGTGTTTTATGGGTCGTGGAATCCTGCCTACCTATTGTTGCTGACAGCGTCGCTTACCCTCAACTATGGCTTCTACCGCATCATCCAGCATACCCGCTCCCGCGCCTGGCTCAGTCTGGCTTTAGTGGTCAATTTAGGTGTATTGATATTTTTCAAATACTTAGGGTTGTTTTTTCAGTCTCTCATCACCTTGGGTGGCTATTTCCAATTTCCGGTGCCCGTCGAAACCCCTAGTTGGGCGCAATGGGCACTCCCACTGGGGGTGAGCTTCTATACCTTTCACATGCTCTCGGTGATGATAGATGTGTACCGGGGAGACTGGGTGCGCCCCATCAGCTTCCGCGCCTGGAGTATGTACGTTACCTTTTTCCCGCACATGATTGCCGGCCCCATCTTGCGTGCCAGCGAACTGGTGGAGCAGCTGGAAAAACTCGAACCGCTTAAGCTGAATGAGGTGCGACTGGGCGCGCTGATTTTTATTGGCGGACTTATCAAAAAAACGCTGTTTGCCGACAATCTGGCAGGCATGGTGGAGCCGCTGTACGCTCACCCTGAGCAACTAACTTTTTACACCGCTTGGCTTGCCACAATGGCCTTCGCCTTGCAGATTTATTTCGATTTTTCCGGGTACAGTGAAATGGCCGTTGGTCTCGCCCGCATGTTTGGTGTTACCCTTCCGCGCAACTTTCTCTACCCTTATGTTAGCCGCAGTGTGAAGGAATTCTGGCAGCGCTGGCACATTACTTTGTCACGTTGGCTCAGAGATTATCTTTATATTTCGCTGGGCGGTTCGCATTGCTCTTTTCCACGCAATATGAGCAATCTCATGATTACCATGTTGCTGGGAGGTTTGTGGCATGGCGCAGGCTGGAATTTTGTATTCTGGGGTTTCTTGCATGGTAGTTATCTGATAATACATCGCTTGTTGCTGCATGCTTACACTTGGGCAGGCGTTACGGCAGGTTCTGTTATTGATCGCACTCTGTCCTGGCTGGGCTGGCCTTTTACGTTTATTTTAGTGTGCTTTACTTGGGTGTTTTTCCGCGCCAATTCTTTCCCCGATGCTTGGCACATTAGTGCAACTATGCTTGGTCTGGCTCAGCCCAGCGGTGCAATTCAAGTTATCCGCCTCTCGGAACAAGCTATGATCGCTGCGGCGCTGTTGTTGGCGTTGATGGAGCCACATATTGTGGCGTGGTTTCAGCGGCAGAACCCCCTCAACTGGTGGCGGGTAGCTGCTTCCGTGCGCGGTTTTGCATATGCGACGCTGGTATTGACACTGGTATTGTTCGGTGGCGATACTCAGAAATTTATTTATTTTGATTTTTAACGTAACGATGCAGATTTGGCTGGGTGGAATAACTATAGTTTGGCTGTTAGTGCAAGTTATGCTGCTGTTTGTCTATCGTCAAATGCTGGTCGCTTATTGGCGGGAACCGGTGTTACGCTACCCGATACTGGTTTTTGAGAGTGACGATTGGGGTGCGGGGCCGTTGGATCAGGCGCAAGCTCTAGATGCACTGCGACAGATACTAAAAGGTCACCGAGATCAGTCGGGTCATTACCCGGTGATGACTTTGGGCATCATCCTGAGCATCGCGGATACTGAGACCATGCGTGCAGAAAAAGAGTCAGAGTACACTCGGATTTCTCTCGATCATGCGCGTTTCGAGCCTGTGTTGGTTGCACTGCGCGCGGGGATCAATGAGGGCGTATTCGCCCCCCAATTGCATGGTATGGAGCACTACTGGCCACCTGCGGTAATGGCGGCAGCAAGGACAGATGCTCAAGTGGCTGCGTGGCTGAAAACAAACGGTATAGCACTTAGCGAAGAGCTGCCTCCTCGTTTGCAAAGTTGCTGGATTGACGCCGCTTTACTTCCTTCTCAGCCGCTGCCTGAAGCAGAAATTTATGCGGCTGTAGCGGAAGAGGTTAGGGTGTATATGCAAATTTTCGGTGAAAAACCGGAAATTGCGGTGCCCACCACCTTTGTTTGGAACAACGTTGTGGAGCGTGCCTGGGCCACCCACGGTGTGAGCTGCGTTATTACTCCCGGCACTCGTTACGAAAGTCGTGATGGGCAAGGGCGGCCGAAAGGAGACGGCAGGGTGATACTGAATGGCGAGCGTGGTCAAGGTGATGTGATGTACTTGGTACGCGACAAATATTTCGAACCGAAGCTGGGTCATCGTGCCGAAAAAGGCTTGGATGCTTTGTCGTTGCAAACCGCGTGCGGTCGACCGACTTTTCTGGAAACACACCGCTTCAATTTTCTGGGTGATTCGGCTCAGTCCACGGCTGCACTGGCAGAGCTGAACCGGCTGCTGGTAGAAGCACGAGCCCACTATAGCAAACTGCGGTTTTTGTCCACGCAAGATATTGCTGAGGCAATTGCGAGCCAGGATACGTCACTGATCATAACTGCTCCGCGAGCCCGTGTACCTGCTTGGCTTGCGCGCATTAGTCGAGTGTCGCGTTTTTGGAAGCTTGCGCGGCTCACTGGATTGGTCTGGCCGCTGTGGATGTTAGGAAAATGGGCTGCATGAGCGCGCCACGTTTCTCTGTCATTATTCCTGCTTACAATGCGAAAGATACTCTGGCGCGTGCGCTTGATTCAGTGCTGGCACAAATTTGGCCAGCGTTTGAAATTATTGTAATCGACGACGGCTCCATTGATGCTACTGCTGCAGTGGCTGCAAGCTATGGGAAAAAAATTCGTTATCTGCGCCAGGACAATGCCGGGGTTTCTGCCGCGCGTAACCATGGTGCGCGCATAGCTAGTGGCGACTGGCTGGCTTTTCTTGATGCGGATGACTGGTACTATCCCAACCGACTAAAACGGCATGGTGAATGGATCGCTCGTGACGAGAACCTGGATTTTTTTACCGGTGATTATGAATATCGTGATGCCAGCGGTGCATTGTTGGGTTACTCCATGGAAAGCAAGGCGTCAGGTCGTGCCATGCTGACCAAGGCTGCAGATAGCCGTGAAGTGGTTATCCAAGAGGAAGAGTTTGAGGTCTTTATTGCCGATCATTTCGGCGATACTCATACCCTAAGCGTGCCACGTGCCACTTTTCTGGAATTGGGCGGTTACCCACTGGGATTCAAGGTCTGTGAGGACGTACACCTTCTTACGCGCCTGGTAGCACGCAGCCGCCGAGTGGGCGTAATTTGCGAGCCGTTGGCGGTATATTCCGTTCACGCTGCCAGTGCAACCCGTGCAGACCCGGTGCGTGCGCAGTTCGAAAATGTACGTACCCTGATTGCCCTGGGTGAACAGGCTACCAACTTGCCTGCCGTGGTGCGCCGTGGATACACCACGCGACTGTGCCAGGCACGCCTGAATCTGGGCTATGCATTGAGTAGAACAGGTAACCGTATGGGTGCGGTGCGAGCTGTACTACCTTCGCTAATCGAAGCGCCGAGCCTTACCAGCGTGCGCAATTTATTGTCCATTCTTAAAGGCTAAACATGCCCCGTTACTTGGTACTTACCGAATTATTTTTACCTACCAAAGGCGGCACCGCAGTCTGGTTTGCCGAGGTATACCAGCGTTTGTCGGGCAAGGAAACCCACATTGTTACTGCCGATGTGCCGGGTGCGGCGGAGGTGGACGCGGCACATTCAAACACAGTACATCGTATTCGCATGCATCGGGTGACTTGGCTGCGACCGGAATCGTTAGGCATGTATGCTAACCTGTTTATCAAATCTTTATGGCTAGCGCTTACTCACCGCTTCACGGCTATCCATGCCGGTCGTGCCCTGCCAGAAGGTATCACAGCCTGGCTGGTGGCACGACTGACTTTTCATCCGGTCGTGATATATGCTCATGGTGAGGAACTTACCACTTGGGGGTACGGCCGCAAATACGAGGCAATGCGCTTTGCATTGCGCCACGCTGACCAGGTTATTGCTAATAGTGCATACACTCGCGATGAATTGCTCAAATTGGGCGTGGAAGAAAATCGCATCCATCTGATTTATCCAGGTGTGGATGTGGAGCGCTTTCGCCCCGGCTTACCGTGCGATGATCTTAAAGCACAAATAGGTTTGCGTCCGGGTCAAAAGCTAATTCTTTCCGTTGGGCGGTTTAGCCGCCGCAAGGGATTTGATATGGTGATTCGTGCATTGTCATTGCTGCGGAAGCAAGAAATAGATTGCCAATATGCGCTGATCGGGATTGGCGAGGATAGCGACTATCTTTCGCAACTTGCTTCAGAAAATGGCGTCATCGAGCGGGTGCACTTCCTTGGTCATGTCAGTTTGGACGATCTTCCTCGTTGGTATAATGCATGCGACGTATTTGCTATGCCTAACCGCGAAATCAACGGAGATACTGAAGGATTCGGAATGGTCTTCATCGAAGCTGCAGCCTGCGGCAAACCAGTTTTGGCAGGTGTAGCTGGAGGCACAGGTTCCGCAGTCTTAGATGGCGAGACTGGCTTACGTGTTGAAGGCAACTCAGTGGAATCCGTGGCGTATGGTCTATTTAACATGCTGTTTAATAGAGAAGAAACAGAGAAAATGGGATGTCATGGCTGGTCACGCACCCAAGTGGAGTTCTCTTGGGAAAAAGTAGCAGAAAAGACGCTAGCTCTATCCCTGAACATGAAACCTGAAAATAATGAGGAGTGACATAACATGAAGAAGTACTGGATAGTGGCATCGCTTCTAACTTCCATGCCGGCTTGGGCCATTCTGCCCTATGGGGCAACTCCGGCGGAGCAGGCTATGTGTCAGGAACGTGTTTATTCGCGCTTGGGAGGGAGCAACCAAAACACCATGCACATGCACCACTATTGCGATGGCCTGAGATTTATTAATCGCGCCTATACTTCCATAGGTAACAAGCAGGATAGAAGTTATTACCTAGGTGAGTCGATCAACAATTTCGATTATGTGTTGCGACATACGCAGGAAAATTATGTCATGCGCGGTGAGGTGCATGTGGGAAAGGCGCGTGCCTTGAAGCTGGAAGGCAAGAAGGGGGAAGCCGCAGGTGAGTATTTCAAAGCACTACGCTACTTCCCCAATGCTTCGGCTATTTACCGGGCGCTGGCAGATTTGTTTCAGGAAATGGGTGACAAGCCCAAGGCTCTGGAAATGATTACTGAAGGCTTGAGACAAAGCCCAGATTCAAAAGGACTCAAGCGCCGTTATACGGCGCTAGGAGGCAAGCTGCCATATCCCGAAGCAGCTCCTAAAACCATACCAGCTGAGATGGCAAGTGTTCAAATTAAGCCAGAAGTAAGTCCCGAAGCTGCGCCACCTTCGAAAGAGACAGTTGGACAGGCCTCTGTTGCTCCGTCTGAGCAGAGTAAGCTCAAAACAGAAGTCAAGGATGAACCAGAGCCTGCAGCTACTCAAACAAAACGAGCAGAGCCTGTTGCTTCTCCCAAAATCGGCTCACCCAGCAATCCCTACTGTCGGTTTTGTACAGAATAATCCATCAGGCTGAGTTGTTGCACCCTTTGGGTTCGCGATGAACAAGCATCTGTCATTGCGACGAAATAATTGGCGTGATAATCCAACCATTCAAAAAAGCCCATGTTGATCAACTATCCAACCCCTTCCGTTCGTCACGCAAAAACTCTTGCAAGCGTCCCCACAACTCAGCTTTCACGTCCGGATGTGTGACTGATACATCCTGCTGACATCCCGGATCGGTCTCCAAATCGAACAGGCGCAGCAGGTGGCTCGCTTCCAGCGGTTGATACACAAGCTTCCAGCGGTCATGCCGAATCATTCTATCTTTGGCACGTAGAATGGCGTCATGATACTGGGGTTTGATAGCCAAGGTACCGCTGCCAAGATTTGGTGCCTCCATCAGTTCAAGTAAGTCAGGATAGCGCAAATGCTTCTCTGGCAGGCCAGGAATATCGGCGATCCAGATCCCGGTTTCATTGAAAGCGTCGAGTTGCGGGCAGTGCTGGTTCTGCTCAAAGCAGGTAGCCAGAGATGCTCCGTCCATGCTGGCAGTGGAGCTTGCGCCTACCAGTTCCAGTAGTGTGGGTGCAAGGTCGATGCTGCGAACCACCTGATCGACTATTCCGCAGGCATGTTTACGTGGATCACGAATCAAGAGTGGAATGCGCGAACTGAAATCACCGACCGCAGAATTACCTTGGCCCCAAGTATCATGCTCAAAAAATTCCATGCCGTGATCGGAATAGACAACAACAATAGTGCTGCTTGCCAAGCCACAAACATCCAGGTGGCGCAGCATCTTGCCCACCTCATCATCAAATTCGGCCACGCAGCCATCGTATAAATCAATGATTTGATCGAGGTCAAATTCTTCTTTGGGTGCGCCCTGTTGACGGATGATCTCGAATGGGTCAGTCAATCGTGTCATGGCGAACTTGGATTCACCGTTATAGGCCGGATCGGAAAATCGCGTGTACCATGGCCATTCGGAGGCAAACGGCGGGTGCGTGGTGGAATAAAACACATTGAGAAAAAATGGTTGAGTACTATCCACTAGACGCGAAACTAGGTGCCGGGCATATTTGCCCATCGGTTGGGTCAGCGGCACGCCTCCGAGGTAATAAATTTCCGGTAGCATCAGTTTTCCCAGCCGATTGTGGGTAAACAGCGATAAAAAAAGGCGTAAATCCTTAGGCCCCTGCCGGATCAGATATTTGAGGTTCCACTGATCTTCTGGCAGGTCGGTGTAATCGAAACCGAAGGAGAATTTGCCCATGTCGCCGCCGCACCAGTCGGAGATAGCAGCGGTGCGGTAGCCCTGTGCCTTGAGAAGTTGGGGCAGTGCATCGACTTTTAGCCGGGTAACATCGTCCGCGTTAAAATTGTCGCGAATGCCGTGGGTGTGCGGCCAAGTACCTGTCATTAGCGAAATCAGGCTGGGAGCGGTGCGAGCGCAGGGCACGTAGCAATTGGAAAACAGCACCCCCAGTTCGGCTAGTTGATCAATATTGGGCGTGAGGGCACGTCGATATCCCAGCTTACCCAGCCGATCTGCACGCAAGGTGTCCGATCCGATCATTAAAATATTGGGTGGCGCATCGGCTGCGCGTTCGGGTGTTCGGCGGGGTGGACGTGCCTCGGGCAGCCAGGCCGCCCAGGTAATTGTGCCTGTAAAAAATAGCGCAGCAGCCCACAACGCAATCAGATCGGTCACCTGGTTCTGTTTGATCAATTGCAATGAAGTGGCAATCAGCAACAACAAAGTGGCAGAAATACACGCAAGCTGCATCAGATAAATGCGTTTCGGCGTCATCCAGCGCCACAGCCCATAAAAGCGGCTTATGCGGTAGTGCATGGAGGCGACCAGCAGCCCCGGATTGAAGTGCAGCTTGCGGATAAATTGCAGCATGACCGCACCCAGGATACCCAGTACTGCCGCGAGTGTTGCAAGACCATTTGACCAATCGCCGCTCAGACTTACATTCAACATGTAATATAGCAATACTCCTGCACTGCCAGTAAATAGCATGATAGAAAATGCCCAGGCAGATAGACGGGCGAGCGCAAATAGGGTGTAGTGTCGGTAATGGGTGAGCACTTCTTTCTTAATGCGTGGCCCGGTTTGTGAAAAGTCCATTAGCGATTTTGCCAGCAGTGCCATAGAACCTACGCCTGCCACAGATAGCGCGGGTAATACACCACCAGCCCAGCGTGTATTGCCGCTGGCAAAGCAGGTAATCAATCCACAGGTAACTGTCGAAATCGCCAGCGCTACTATGAGCAGGAAGCTGCGATCAGGGGGAAGCAAAAGATTTTTGCCACGATGCCCCGATTCTCGACGGCCTTGCAGTTCTCCCAGGGCGGCAGCGGTTCGCATCCAGTAGAAACGCCGCTTGGCCCATGATCGGCTAAATACGCTGTGAAGCCCATATTCCGCCAGCTTGCGCCACATATAGAGTGGTATTCGGCCATTGCCCTGAATGCGCGAGATGGAGCGAGTGCGCTGAAAACTTTTTTTAAGTAGATAGCTGAGTTTTAGACGATCAATATCCACATAATGATGCTGAACGATGTTCGGCGTGTACTGGCAACGCACACCGCGAATCATGGCACGCAATACATATTCGCTGTCCTCACCACCACCCAGATCGTGACCATGCGGCCCAAGCTCGGTTGAAAATTGCCCGGCAAGTGCGAACACGTGGTGTCGCACCACGAGATTGCCACCCCCGGGGATAGGGCCTTCTTCCGCCGTGATCGTTTTGGGTTGATCGCCCTGGTTATAGCGTGGCACTGGCAGCGGGTAAATTCTATAGGGCCCTTCGTCATGCACCCATGCGGGCTCGGTTCCATTCCAGTCAGGCAAGATGCGACCACAATACAATCCCGCATCGGGCCAGCTTTGGGCCGCATGTGCAATTGCAACCAGATAATTTTCATCGACTCGATGGTCATCATCGACAAAGGCAGTCAGTTCAGTATCGATTTCGGGAATGGCTTGATTGAGCGCATGCGATTTACCCGGTGTGGGAACCTCAATTAGGCGTAGTGGTAGCCAGCCATTGTCGGCCTGTTGAAACTGATATGCCAGCATGCGAGCCGCCGTATCATCAGTGCAGGCATTGGCCGCCACCAAAATCTGCACCGGCATGAGTGGGCGCTGTGCTGCATTCAGCGAAGCCAGCGCCTGTTCTAATAAAGCCACCCTATTATGGGTGCAGATCAGGATGGTGAAGGCGGCGTCCATCGTTTTCTTAGGGCCGAACTTACGATGCCAGCGGGTGGAGAGTGCGTTGTGCCAGCGATAAAATGCGCGCAGAAACAGCGGCAGGCGATGGCCTGTGGTTATCGTGGTATGGTTTAAATCTTTTCAGGGTTCCGCCAGCGGCAGATTCAAATGCACGAATTTGCCAAGGCGGAATTTCACTTTTCCACTTGACCTGGTTGTCTTTCTGAATAAATTTTTGCATCAAACGGGCATCTTCGGCTATGCCCGTTTTTTTGTATTCTAGCAAGTCGTCGGAATATATCTCTCCGAGAAAGCCGCAAATCTTCTGCAAGGCTGTATTTTGGTTGTTAACCATATATTTGTATCGCAGTTCCAGGTATTGCGTCTCAGGTACTTGCTGTCCCACCGTGTGACCTGTCTCGACGTACTGCTCCCATAATTTGGCGGCAAGATAGGTGTTGTAGCCCCAACAATCATGGCGGCGGGCAAACATCGTCAGTGCAACATCGCGACCATCTCGAACAATGTGAATGATATGCGCGCTCGGCCACCATTCCAGTAGCTTGGGGATGTGCAACACGTAATACGGTGTCTTGTCACCCCAGCGCAATTTTCTTTCTCCTGCAGCATTCCTCTCGAACAACCCGGTGATGATGTCGCGCATTGTACTGCGGCCTTTGGCAATAAAATCATTCACCAGCGTGTCCACGTCGAACTTTAGGCCGTGCAGGTCAGTGTGCATGAACTCCGCGCTTTGCGTTTCCATCGCCTGTAAAACACGGTTTACGTTGTCGAGGAGTGACAAGTCACCGTACTGTACTGCATTGCGATACAGTGGAATGATGAAGCACGACTCCCCAGTGGGAAGGGGCAGCGCCGGATGCGGTCGCAGCATGTATTGCAGGAGAGTGGTGCCTGAGCGCGGGTCTCCTACAATGAATACAGAACCCTTTGAAGGTGAAAAATTCATAATGGGCGAGGAATCATGATGAGTGAAATAGGGAGCGCACGAATAGATAGGGCCAACCTTGATTCAACAGGACATTCTTGGGGAGACGACTGCTGATTTTCCAGGGCAGTTTTACCCAAGCGTTTTGCCGCTGCCTGCTTGTGTGATGAGCCAATGGTTTTCCAGCAAGCTTGGATAGGGTAATGGTCTGCACTCTTGTATCTTGGTTCAAGGTTTGCAGCAACACCTTGAACCGATTTAGGTCAGTAGGTGCTTGGGGGTTGCCACTTTCTGAAAAGTCATAATGATGCATGACCGCGATAACCACCGGATCGAGAGACGCAAAAGCCTCTAGCGTATTGAGTGTTTCTGGTAGCGCAGTCATCTGGCAGGTGCGGGGCAAATAAGACAAGCCGGGTGAGCAGTAGGCATCCAGTTCACTCCCGGCAGACAGGTAACAATACTTCAGATTTTCAAGTGCTTGGGTGGTATTTGCGTCAAAGGTGTTCCAGGGTGGCACGAAGCCAGTGACGGGCCCGTCGAAAATTGTTTCCAGAATCTTACGGCCTTCGCATATCCATGCGGTTTGGCGGATGGCATCCACTCCTTTGAATTCACTGGGCGGCTGTATTCCATCACGGGCAGACTCATGACAGTACCCATGCTGAGCTACCTCAATGACACCAGCGCGCTGGGCGTCAATAAGATGGATGGCTCGCTCACGGGACAAGGGGATCAAATCACCACCCTTCTGTCGCCTAAATGGTATGACAGCAACGGTGAGAGGAATGCCTGCTGATTCGGCTACAGCAAATATGTTTTCTTCCAGCACCCGATCGGAAGTAACGGAAGGATCGTCAAAACGTAAAGCCAGATGAATCATGCCGTATCCTTTGTCCAGCCCACCATGTAGCCTGTAAAGTAGGCCGCGTTCATTTCCAGACGCAGGGAGTAGGCAGAACCCTGTTTGAAGCGCAGAGCAAGTGCCCGGCCATAAGCCCGCAACAATTGCGGTACAAGATATCTGGGAGGCAGGCGGGAGACATGGCCGCGCTTCCGCGCACCTTCCATGCGTCCTTGACGGAAGTGCAGGTCAAGGAAATAGCTGCGCTGTAGCTTGGGGGTCTGAATACGGTGATAGATGATAGCTTCAGGAACCCAAAATACACGACAGCCATGTTCGAGCAGGCGGTGGTAAATTTCTGTATCTTCTCCTCCGATATTAGCGGTGCCCAGGCGACCGAGTCGTGTGTCGAAATTGCCAATGCGTTCGAACACGCTACGGCGGAAAGCGAAATTGCCGCCGAAGATAGGCGTGGCACGTTCGGTCAACCAGCGTGCTTCGCCGTGATCGAGTTTGCCCAAAAAACCTAGCAGCTCGTTCTGCAACCAGTGTGGTCGTGCTCCATCTTCAAACAAAACCTCAATGCGGCCGCCCAGAGCATCTGGCTGATGTGCGAGCATGGCCTGCTCATAGGCGGTCAGCCAAGCGGGGTCGGGGGTTTCATCGTCGTCCATGAATAGCAGGTAGTCGCCGCGCGCCTCCACCAGCGCGCAGTTACGGGCATTGGAGAGTCCAAGTTTTTCTTCGCGTATGACGCGTACTTCTGCCCCGACAGGTCGCCAGTCGGTGGTGGCAAGTAACTGTGGGGTGGAATCGCTGCTAGCATTGTCGATGACGAGAAATTCCCAAGGCTGACTTGGTGACTGCACGTGTGCCAGATCGGAAAGCGTCCGGGCCAGGCGATCGGCGTGGTTATGGGTGCACAGGGCGACGGTGAGAAAGGGTTGCACCATATTTTTTTGTTAATCCAGGAAACCAGAAAAAAAACAGAAACTCATCCAGCCGCACCTAAATGTGTAGGCCCAACCGCGCCAATAGCCGGTTGGCAGCATATGCGGCGGTGTGTGCCAGACTACCATTGTTGCTGCCGAGCGTGATTTTTCGACGCAGAGCAGCGGCGCTGTCAGTGCCGAACACATCCAGCCGACGTAAACGGAAGCGGTCTATATTAGGGCGATTGAAACCAGGCTGCACTGAAAATGCCCCGCGATAACCCGCCGCCTGTGCCGCTTGCAGCACGCGATCGTCGTAACGGCCATACGGGTAAGCCAAGTAATCGACTGCTTCGCCAAGCAGGGTTTGCAGATCGTCGCGTGCGCCTGCGAGTTGGGAATACAGTGCGTTATCATCAAGCGTTGGCAGATCGGCGTGGCTGCGAGTGTGGGAGTGGAAGCTGAATCCATGCTCACGCAAGTTAAGAATATGTGACGCGCCCATCAAGGGATATGTGGCGCCGCTGGGATTGTGTGTTTCACACCATGCATCGCGTTGGCCTATCAGTTGGCTCACCAGGAACACAGTAGCTGGCCAGCTCAGTGCCGCCAGCAGCGGTGCGGCATGTTCATATACTCCAAGGAAGCCATCGTCGAAGGTGAGCAAAAATGACTGTTCCGGCAATTCGATACTGCCGTCCAGCCAAGCGAAAAAATTGTCGATTGTTACCGCTTGCCAACCTGCACGTGCGAGTACTTGCATATGTTCGGAAAAGCGTTGCGGGCTAACGCAATACTTCCGTTCCCATTCGTTGTGCGCATCGCCCACGCGGTGGTACATGAGTATGGGAGTTCTGGTGGCTCTAATACATCCGGTGTCTTTCATATCGCTGAATACCTATATACGGGTCACGATTGTTGCTAGCTATCACGAGTAGATGGGCTGTCTATGGATAGACCAAGCAAAGCATCAACTTGGTCGATCGCAAGTGGATCCACTCGGGAGTCAAATTTGAGGCCGAATGGTGCTTTAGACTTCAGGGCGTCACTTAGTTCGTCATGAGTAATAACCGAAACACTCGCAGCATGCAACTTAGGCCACTTGATATATCGGAGCACATCATTGCAAACCCGTAATTCGGAATCATTGGCTATGATGGAATTAAAGAACAATTCATCGGGAATTAGGGTGCGTTTTGAAAAGGTCACCCAAGACGGGTTTTCATCGATAAAGCGAAATAACCGTTCAAGCGCATACCAATTAAGGTTAAGCATTTGCCGTCCCCCATAAAGCTTAAATTTATTCCCGATTGGTGTTCGCAGACGTCGTATTCCAAAGCGTGTTTTAGCGCCCCTTGGCATAGGCATGATCCTAAACAATGACTGCATGCGATTTAAGATTGTACGTGTTTTACTAAGTACTGCTCGAATCTTCGATGGAATTTTGTAGTAATAGGGAAAGCGTGGTAGCTTGTAGTAGGTAAAGAGGTAGCGCGTTTCTGCTGTGCCTTTCGGCCAATGATCTGGATCGAAAGCGTCAAAATGATACACGAAGGCATCATATACTGTCTCTTCTAACGAGGCCTCAAAAGCCAGCAGTGGCTTAATCGGGTACGTCAGGCCGGTGATGGTGCATGACCAGTCAAAATCCAGACTGGTCATGCACCATCGCATGGCATGTAGATATTGCTCAACTAGGGAATAGTCGCCCCATTCCCCGCGAACTGGATTAGGGATAATGTGCACGTTGTTCGTGTCTGCAAACAGCTCAATGTCTAGACTCGATTTGGTGGGGTCATGATGAATGGCGACTAGTGAATTCGGACTTAGATTGCGGATAGCCCTTACAAGGCGCGCTATTTGCTCCTGATGATCATGGGAAAAAATGAGATAAAGCATACGCATCTAATAGTGACCAGTATTTCTTATGCGGCGACGCACGAATACAAGGGTTTGTTTATTTGTTTGGAGTTTATATTTGCTTTTCTTTCGGATAGTCGGCCATATTGACTATCCACTGAAAAAATATGCTAGGCAACAGGGCAGGAAGAAGATATTTCAGATCGTTTGCTTTCCACAGTCCCTGTATGAAGGCGCGTCGAAACAGCTTTTGCGCATCGACTAAATTACGCTGCCAGTAGGCGCGATAAGCTTCACGCAGCAAGAAGCCATCGGACAGTTCGCGCACTTTTATTTCTGGTAAATGCCCAACCCGTTCAGGATGTTGAGCCACGAAATCGCGACGAACTTGCAGGGCATCGAGTACTTGTTTCCATTTTGTTTTGGAAATTTGTCCTTTGTTGTGCCAGCGATAAAAGGCCATCACCTCTGACACTCGCACGAGTTTCTGGGTATGTGCATAAAGCTGCAGCCACAGATCGTAATCCATGGACGAGAAACACCGCTCGGAAAATCCTTTAACAGCATCTATAGCTTCTCGCTGTACTAACGCTGCGTGGATGGGCCAGGGGCATGAGCGCAAAAACTCCGACGCCGTATCCATCTGGCTGTAATCCGGCGGGATGTACGGTTCTGTTCCGGGCGCGCCTATTCCAAAGTTCTGCCAGCCGCAATAGGCGATGTCGGCGTGATGGACATCCATTGCTGAGGATAGTTTTTCTAGCGCGTCCGGTGACCAGTAATCGTCGGCATCGAGAAACGCCACGCGCCCACCACGTGCATGTTTCAGCCCAAGATTCCGCGCGGGATAAGGTCCCCTATGATTCTGGAAATGCAAGGTTATGCGTGGTGCGTACTTTGCACTGAGGCGATCGAGAATTTCAACGCTAGCGTCAGTTGATCCGTCATCCACGATAATCAGCTCGACATCGGCATAGGTCTGGTTCATCACGGAATTTACCGCCTCCTCAACAAAGGCGGCAGCGTTGTAACTGGGCATGATGACGCTGATGCGGGTGGGGATGATAAAGGTCTCGCTCATGAATGTGCGTTTCGAATAAAGATTAGTCGATAGGCTGCTTCAGCAATGTCAGCAACACGCACCCAGCTAAAGTTCCGCGCAAAATCACGACAGTCTAGGGCATTTAGGTGAATTTCGCCAGACAGGAAACGGATGAGTGCGTTACTGATGGAGATTACATCAGGCTGTTCAACAAAAAATCCGGAACGACCTTCGGCAATAGCTTCTGCAGCACCGGCAAGTCGTGCTGCCAGACTGGGCACACCGCTGGCTGCAGCTTCAAGATAGACAATACCAAAGCCTTCATGGCTGCCGGGAATGATCGATGCAGTTAATATGAAAAGGTCAGCGCGGGAATATAACTGGCGCAAGTCAGCATCATTAATGCGCCCAACAAAGCGTACACATGTGTTGAGTTCAAGGGAATCTGCCAAGCGTTCCAAAGAGGGGCGTAACGTTCCTTCCCCTGCAATGATGTATTCAAATTCAAAGCGGTCTTTTAGCGTAGCCAGTGCACGTAACACGAGATCAATATTCTTGCGTTCCTCTGATAGACGACAGACAGTGAGCAGCTGCACTACTTTGTTTTTCGGTGCACGCGGCACATCAAAAAATATCGGATCAACACCTACCAGGGCTATGTGTGTATTAGAGGCACATTCGGGATGCTTGGCCAGCAGAACATCGGCGGTATAGCGGCTATTGGACAGCAGCGCGCTCGCCCTGGGCAAGGCACGTGCCAATAGGCGCCGGGTTGCACTTTGCCACAGCGGGTGCAGTTTGCGCCATACCCATGGGCGCAGGCGCCAGAGAAAAGTCATGGCGAGGGCGGGGCGCGCTGTTAGTGGATATGGGGCAAGAAAATCATTGCCATGTACTGAAACAACGGTGGGCCTGTTTTTTTCGGCAATCCAGGCGTGGCCAGCAGAAAGTGCATGCCAGACATCAATGGGCTCGTTTTTAAGTTTGGGCCAATCCAGCCCTGCACAGCTTTGCAGAATTGGCTTGAGCGTGACCCCCGGTGGCGGAGTGATGGTTGCAGATTTGGGTGGTGCATAAACTGTTACCTGCAAGCCCTGTCTACGGCCAAGCTCTCTCGCCAATTGCCAAGCGTAGGTCTCCACGCCACCGAGATCGGGCGGGAATTCAGAAGTGATGAGGCCAATACGCATTGTCATGCCTTGATTCTGAGATGTGCACCGGGCGGTAATATACTTGCTGGAATGTGCCAATCGGTTGGCACGGAGCATAGTGCAGTTTTTAGTGCAATAGCATGTTGCCCAGTATTTACTACCAAGCAGGCAGTTTGTCCATTTTTGTTCAGATTCGCAATGATGATTTCTGGAAGCGCAGATTGGGGGACATCTTGCTGTCTCGAAGCAGCACCTCTCGCTTCAGCGTTGCCGCCCAGGAGCGAGGGTGGCAGGCCCAACTGATGCCGTACACATAGCAACAGGGCATCAGCCAAGCTAGCGTCGAGTTCGGGGTGTGATTCGCGCAGACAAAGCAAATACAATGCCTCTGCATAAAAGCCGACTGAGTAAGCACGTCCTTTGTGTTCCAGCCAACGCCGAGCGCTTCCTGTGGCGGTGCAGTAGCTCAAAACACCCTCGATGTATGGCTTGAAAGCCGCACTGCGTGCGCCATGAGAAGCGCGCACCAAGTCCATCATATTTACCGCCAGATAGTCATATGCCCAGGTTTGCAAACTCAATTCGCGGTCGATATAACCGCCAGGCATGACAAGGCGCGGGTAGCGCGTTTTTAAACGCGGCAGACGAGGCACGAACACCTGCCAGCCGATACGCTTCCATAAACGCTTCCACAGTGGCAGTCGCGCCGCTTGCTCGGTCGGCAGCAGGGTCAGATTGATGGCGGAGAACAGCAGTCGGTACAGCCATTCCATCGGCCGCAATGCCAGCACCGTGCTGGCTGCCTGATAACCCGACTCGACCAGCGGCTCGTATTGCGTGTCACCCGTGAGCGAGCCGTAGCGATCCAGCGCCACCAGCGTGTCGAGTTGCGTATTTAGTACCAACATATTCTGCGGCGACTTGCCAAGTGCGTTTCCGGGCCACCACTTGAACGGTGCCCTTTGCATTCCGGACATAGTGCACTCCAGTTCGTCATGATAGAACCACACGCCTACTTTTGTTGGGTCACGCTTGTCCGAAATAAAGTGCATGCCCTTTGCAAGCGCAGTTCGCACCATTGGGTCGCCGGTTTCGCTCAAGGCATCCATCATCAAATGCATGGCCGAACAGTGCAGGCGGTAGTGCGATTCCATTTTATCCGTCCACTCGCCATGGCGGAAACCGCCGTCTTCGCTTTGACGTGATAATACCGACAGCAGCAATTGGTTTTTTAATAGTCCATAAATGCGTTTGCCGGTGGCGCGTTCCAGACCGCTAAAGACCAAGTGCAGCGCGTGTGCATCATTCTCCGAACAAATGCGCCTCTTGTGCGGCCAGGCATAGCGGTCTTCATACACCCAGCCGTGGATAAGATGACGGTAAAGGTCAGCGGGTTTGTCGTAGCGCGTGTGCGAGCCAAGCAGGAAATAGCCTTGGTTTTCGACGGGCGTAAGCATTTGCAGCTCATCGATAAGGCGCGAGTCGTCCAGTTTCCAGATTACCGCGTCGAGTGTCCAGCTCTCTGGAATGGCCGCGAAGGCGATGGTTACACCGCTCGAATCCAGATCGAAATTTCCCCATTCAACGCTGCGCTCTTCCAGAATGTGGCCGTGCGTGCTGGTTCGCCGCAGCGTCGCCGGGGCGGGCAGCCAGTAGCTTGGTGCAGCGGAATCGCGACTGTGCAACAGCCAGCCACCGGCAGCACACCGTTGTAGCGCGAAATTGCCATCCAGCTGAAAACCGGGGGCCACATTGGCACGCAAAAAAACGCAGTTCGCACCCTCAAATGCATCACGTACTCGCTGCATGCCAACTGATTGGGCGTGGCCGCGCTGCCCGTGGATCAAGCGCAGATGCGGGTCACCTCCGCCAAAAAATGTGCTGAGATCGAATTCAGTCATGGCTTGCGTTGTTTCCCAAAAATCTGTCGGGTAAATCTGGCCAAGGGATTGTTGAGCAGCAATTGCGCAGCACGCTCCGCTTTTTTTAGCCGTTCCTCCATGTCGGTGACCTTTTCGCCGAGGTAGCCTACCTCGGAGGCGGACTGGAGAAACAGGTCGACGGCGTAGGAACCGGGTTGCAGCGCCGGGCGAGACAAAAGCTCATCGTACATCTCAAACAATCCATTTGCGGTCTGCCGCGCAGTGAAAGCGCTCATCACCCGTTCGTGACCTTTATGCGCCATCACGTTGCGTAACCCCCGGTCGCTCAGCAGCCAATCCAGACGTTCGGCGGTGCTGGCGACATCCTCGATTTCGACAACAAAGCCGGTTTCTCCTTCAATCACGGTTTCATCCACTCCGCCGCATCGAGATGCCACCACCGCGCATTCACAGGCCATCGCCTCCAGCAGCACATAGGGATGCCCCTCGCGGCGCGAGGTCAGAAGAAAAATATCACTTTCAGCCAGCACCCGAGGCAAGTCCTTGCGCAATCCGAGGAAATGAACATGTGCGCGCAGGCCGAGTTGCAAAATGCGCTCGGTCAGTTGGCGTTGATAGTCTGGCGACTCTGTACCCCCGGCGATCAGAAAATGAGCGTCAGGGTGGGCGCCATGAACGATTGCCGCGGCCTCCAGCAAAATATCGAAACCCTTATCCTCAGTGATCCGGCCAGCAGCGATAATGAGCAAGGCATCTTCTGACAGATCCAACTCTCGGCGCAGACTCCCATCCCGTTGCGCCAGCGCCTGGTCGAATTTATCCATCTCTAGGCCGTTGTGCACCACTTGGATTCGAGCGGGATCAAGCGGTGGGCAAAGACTGCGGGCGACATAATGGGAAACCGCGATAATGCCATCAGACAGATCACCCATCAGCCCGGCGAACGAAGCCGCATCCAACTGAAAGCGCTGATAGAGCGGCAGATTGGACTGAAAGTCGATATGGGCTAGAAACAGGTGAGGTACGCCCACTAGCTTTGCCGCCAACGCCCCCTCCAGAACCATGTTCGAGTTGGTATGTACCAATCGGATATCACTCTCGCGAATCAGGTCGGCGATGCGTCGTATCCGCTCGGGCAGCCCAGAGAGAAACTTATACCAAGGCTTGGGCGGCTTTAGCCAACCGTAATTTACTGTTTCGATCATGTATTTCACTCCGGCAGCTTCCAACGCAGCGCGGAAAGCGCCATCACCTGGCAACCAAACAATAGGGTGATACCGGGTGCGATCCAGATAGCGAAAACACGATAGCAAATAGTTTTCACCGCCCGCGATGTCGGCGCGACTGGCGATGATGAGAATATTGATCATGATCGGAAAAGTCCTTTGAAAAACACACAACAAGTCATTTCGAGCGGCATCGCAAAAGGGAATTGCCTGGCTATCATTTTAGTTTATCCTCAGTGCGTAGTCGCCACAGCAGGTTGCATGTTACCCATAGATTGGCCTTTCTTAACACTCTTTTCGGTCCTGTTATGAAAGGGGATTTCGGCATGATCACAGCAAGCCTCGCGGTCAGGGCTTCCAGTTGGCGACCTACAGCAATCGGGCTGTAGCGAGCCGCGATGAAGGCTCGCCCCGCACCACCAATCGCCAAGCGTAAGGCATAATCACGGAGCAGTGTAGAAACGGCATCCGCAAATGCCTTTGGATCATCAGCCACCAACAAATGCTCTCCCGGTGTCAGCCCAAAACCCTCAGCACCGAAGCTTGTAGCAACCACCGGCAACCCAGCCGCCATCGCCTCGCCTACCTTTCCCTTCATCCCAGCTCCAAAGCGCAGTGGTGCGATAGACGCCCAGCATTCCATCAGATACGGCAAGGTATCTGGTACATAGCCTGCAACCTCAATTCCATCATGCGCAATGGCCAGAATTTCTGGTGGCGGATTACCGCCCACGATGCTGAGCCGAATATCCGTATGCGTTGCACGCAAAAGTGGCCAGACCGCTCGCACAAACCACAACACCCCGTCCACGTTCGGCTCGTGGGTAAAAGTACCGATGAAAAGTAGGGAAGGAACTGGTGTTTCCGATCTGGTCTGTTTGGGAATTTCATGAATATTGGGAATGACGTGGATGGGCGGCTTGGGCAACTCATGTGCTAGCACTTTGGCCTCGTCCTCGGTGACGGTAAGCACCAAGTCCGCCGCTGCATAAGTCGTCAGCTCCCGCCTCCGTGTGCCCTCCGCTTCCTGGTGGTCGGCAGCTAGCCCGCTCACCTCAGCCTTGGCCAGCAGGCGGGCATATACCAGATCCACACTATCCACAACTATCCGCGCCTGGGACTGCCAAATGCGCACTAGGGGTATGCGTGCCTCGGCAGGGTAGAAATACTTGAAGAACACAACGTCATAATTATAGGCAGCAAGCACCTGCTCGAAGCCTGTACGTTCGATGGTGGTAACCCCCAACCGGAGCAGCGCATCCCGGTAGCGGGTAACTTCTTCTGTGCCGATGCGCGACTCCGCCAGAGCGATGTCGCTGACGAAGTAATGGCAGTCATGCATTTGTTCACGCAGCAAGCGCACAATGGCGAACATGCGCACGTCGGCCGAGGCGCGGTCGAACATGGGGTACTGGGAATCGACGAAAAGAATTTTCATTTGGTCGCGGCAAGAAAGACCAGAGGTGCGATGCCAGCGCGTTTCGCCATGCCAGCCATTCGCCCCCGAAGAATTGGCCTTGCGAAGGGTGAGAGTAGGGCTTCCATCAGGCAAACGTGCCGCAGCCAGCGGGTGTCCGCACGGACTGGCTCCGTAGTATGGGGTGTAGGCGGGATCCGTACCGCCGCCACCTCGCGAAATCCGGCACGGGTCGCTGCTTGGCGAAGCTCCCGGTAGGTATACTCCTTGAGGTGCATTCCAGATGCCACCTCGTACTTAAACACCTTGGAGACATCCCATGGCCCGAACCATGGATGCGGAACCGCCATAAGATACTGTCCGCCAGGTTTGAGGATATCCCGCGCGCCTTGGAGATGCGGGATCAGATCATCGGGATGCATGTGCTCGACAACGTTGTCTGAAAGGACGAAGTCATAGGTACCAAGTGGCTCAAAGCGCCCCAGGTGAATGCCATCAGACTGGGTCCAGCGCAGGTTCGGGTGCTCAACTACATGTTGAGCCCCGCGCTCCCGAGTGATCTCCGTAGCAGTGCATTGATGACCGAGTTGCGCGAGATAGCCGATCATTGCAGCCTTGCCCGATCCGACCTCGTAGACGGATTTAGGAGTTGTGCCTATCAACTCCGCCCAATGCTGGTAGCGCTCCGCAGGTGGTGTAGTATTCGTGCCACCGGTCAGGCGATTTAACCACTCCAGTTCACCGTAGAGCGTCGTGTAGCAACGCTCGAAAGTCTCCCAGCGGTTTTCGGGCTTGGACTCCAGCAACTCCCGGGTGAGCCGCTGTTCCAACGTCCAGTGGGCGAGGATCATTTCCTCGGTGAGCTCAGCATCCTTCGCGATACCGTAGTTCCATCGGTAACGGTTGATCAGTTCTTGTCCTCGGGGTTCAGTCATCGCTAATTACCTTAATTGCGCCGCATTACAATCTCACCCCTTAGTACTTCCAAATAAGCTCTGCCAAAGCGCAAATCGGGTTCCATATGATTACCTTCAGCCCATTCATTCCAGGACTTCAAAAACAGGATGCGCCCATCCAAAGGCATATGCGCTATTTTTTCCATTGCCTGCTGAAGATGGCGGCGGAACAGTTCCGGTGTGGAGCCGTGTAACACTAAGCCGCGCTTTCCGCTACGGGGCGTATTGTCCCAATTTGGAATAACTGTCGGATGATAAGGTGTGCCATCTGGCACATCCTCAAGCAAATACTTAATCGCATCTTCGTAGGCGTACACATGTTGTGGGGAGTCACGGTAAAAGGAACGCCTTATAAATCTGGTCAATAGGCTTTGCAGGTTGTTTGTTGCCATTTTCATTACCTTTCCCTGATTGGAAAAGGTCACGGCATCAAGCCCGTACTTATCCAAGTTAATAAGATTTTCGCCCGATAGCACACCCACTATATATAGTCCCTTGAGTCCAGCTTGATGCGCCAATTCTCTCCAAAAATCAAAAACGCGTTTTGACTCAGGCAGCTTGAGCGGCTTGTAAACAACCATAAGTGGCTTGCCGTCAACCAGAATGTAACGCGCATCGGTAAACGCCTTGAGCAGATAGTGGAAATGCGCTTCGTGATCCTGCATGCCAGGATAGGTCTGCTCGATAAGTATCTGGTTTGGCGCACCATGCCAAATCCCGGACCATGTCTCATTGGCCCACCCCAGGCAAAATGGAAAATCTGGATTGCCGGACGCTAATACCTCATTAAATGGCCGCTCCAGTATACGCTTCCCAGCAAACCAGTAATGCCAGTAACAGAATCCCTCTATGCCATATTCCCTGGCGAGATCCGCCTGGGCTTCCCGTGTTTCCGGGCAGCGAAGGTCGTAGAAGCCCAAATCGGCCGGCATATGTGGCTGATAGTGGCCAGGGAATAAAGGCTTAGCTTTGGCGACATTGGTCCACTCGGTAAACCCTTTGCCCCACCACATGTCATTCTCGGGGACAGGATGGTACTGCGGGAGGTAAAAAGCGATGAGGCGTGCTTTGTTATTGTTGGTAGATTGTGCTGTGGTTTGCATTTTTTAAGTGTTAATGTTTAGCTGCCTCAACGGGAGCATTCTAACGGGGAAAATATCTCTGGTAAATGCTGCCTGCGCCTGCCGTTTTACGGCAGGCGCAGGTCGTAAAACCCGAGGTCGGCTTGAAGGTGTGGCTGGCAATGCCCGTGGAACAATGGATTGGTATAAGCGACATTGGTCCATTCTGTAAATGCCTGGTCTTACAATTCGTAGGTCTAGCGATATGGTGGAACTGGGGAAGAGAATTATGAGACATAACGAAGTAACGACATTAGTTCTTTCTAAGAACTATTACTAAAATCGAAACCGTGCTTTTCCTACATTATCAGTTCGAAGGGATCAAATTTCCGAATGGCCGTCTAGGAACCATCGCCACGTCTTCTCCAGCCCATTGGCGAAGCCGATCCTGGCTTGCCAACCGGTCTCAGCCTGTATGCGACTACAGTCCAATACATTGATTGGCACATCGAATGCACGAAGTGGTCTCGGTTCCACTACTACTGCTTTACCCAATTTTTCGGCCAGTATGGTAATAAACGATAACACTTGGTTTGTTGTTAGCCCGGTGCCACTGCCTATGTTATAGCATAGACCCGGTCGTCCCAACTCCAGTGCCGCGATGATACCGTCCGCGACATCCGTCACGTGGACATAATCACGGACGATCTGGTCTCCACCGAATACCGTCACGGCTTCGCCCTTCAGGATGGCGGCAATTGCTGTGGCGATGAAACCCTGCCCCCGATACGGTAGTTGGCCTTCCCCGTAGGCGTTGCCAGGACGAACTATGATGCTCGGCACATTGAAGAGCCGATGGTACATCAGAGCATACTTCTCGACTGCGAGTTTGGTTATCCCATAGGGTGAGATCGGATTTGTCTGATGGTCTTCCGGGATGGGAACCTGAAGTGCAGGCCCGTAGACCGTCCCTCCCGAAGAGACAATCACCAGTTTGCGCATGTGTTTTTTCTCAGCCAGTAATTGAAGGAGGTTAACCGTCTGCGGTAAATTGGTCATGATGTCGTGGATGGGATCCTCGAAACTACTCTTGGGCACCGTCGAGTAAGCAAGGTCGATAATCTCGTCCACATCCGAAAGCGCCGTTTCCAAGAACGCTTTGTCCCCGTAGTCGCCACTCAGGTAGGTCGCTCTCCGATCGAAGCCAGCAGGTGGTAGTTGCCGCCGGCCGATCACTCGCACATCGCGTCCGCCCGCGAGTAGCCTCTCCACCACATTGCGGCCGATGAATCCACTCCCTCCGATGACACAGCAAGCCATATTAGTTTGACCTCTCTAGACTGAACCATCTCCAACCTGTTAGGGTTAGGTGAAAGGCTCGTGGCCTAGTATCCTCTCCGTCCAGCAACAAGGTCACGATTGAGCCTCTGCGCTGACGCGATTCAGCTCTGTTGGCTTGATCAACCCACTGCCAGCACTAAGAATCCGTTGCAGGTCAGGGTGATCTCGGTAAGTCCGCCCACCATTGTCATTGAGCCCGAGATACTCGTAGGTGAATTGTCGCATCTCTTCGATCTTCGTCACCGTGTCTGCCGTCAATTCATGGTGCGCTCGCAAATACTCCTGCACTTGAATGATCTCGGACATAAGTCGTACGGCGTTCCCCCCTTGTGTCACACCGCCGATATGTACCCGGTGCGAATTAAGGACTTTCGGCGTGAAGTAGATTGAGCCGGATTCCAGGATATGTACATAAGACAACCAGTCTCCCGCGTTCTTGAGTTGAAGGAGCTGTTCCCGGATTCTTGAAAGATCCGGTTTTTTCATCAGCACGCCGCTGGCGTTGGGAATGGTGTTCTTGATCACCAAAGTGTCCTTGATCTCATCCCGGCCGGCGCGATGGTAGGGGGAAAGCCATTTCGTATTGCTTAGAGCGTTCGTATAGTCGAGATAGTCGCCTCTAGTGACGTTCCCATCCTGATCTATTTTCCGTGACTGTGAATAGGCGAGAACGACGTCCGGGTCTTCAAAGCCCTTGACGAGTTCTTCCAGGAACGTTGCCTCGTTTTCATCATCCGCTTCGGCAATCCACACCAATTCACCCTTGGCCATTTCGATTCCAGAAAGCCACTGGGAATAGTAGCCCCGGTTGATGTCATTGGCCACGATACGGTATGACAGTCCCGAATTGGATAGCAGGTTTTCAGCAACCGCAACGCTGTCATCGCTGGAATTGTCGTCCAGGAAGATGATTTCGTATGGCCGGTAGGTCTGCGCCATGATCGTGCCCAGGCGCGTCGGCAGGTAGTGCGCGGAGTTGTAATTCGGCACCACAACCGAAACCTTGCGGCGCGGGTAACCGACGAGCCGCACTAGGTCGTACACATAGTCCAGAAAGTAGAAGCGCGCATCAATGATGCGCTGGCCCTCTTTCCCCATTCGGGTCGCACGGGCCGTGTCCACGAGTAAGCCGTTGACTACTGTGGCCATTGCTTCTTGATTCTCATAGGGTGCCAGAATGCCAGCGCCCGCCTTCAGGAGTTCGGTGAACCCTCCAGCATCCTCAAACCCGACCAAGGGCACTCCCACCTCCATCGCGTCCAGAACCACACTTGGGTACGGGTCTTCTCGGGATGTCATGAGGTACAGATCTGCTCCTGCGATGTGATGCAAATACAGGTCTGGATCCTGCAATACCCCCGTGAAGTGCACGTTGCCCACGATTCCCACTGACTGCACCCAGGCCTTGCAGTCTCGTGCCAGCTCCAAGGTGTCGTCGCCTATCCAGACGAAGTGCGCTTCCGGTAAAACCCGCACGACCCGCACTGCCACTTGGCAGAAGAGGTCGATCCCCTTGCGCCGGTCACCTTGTCCGGCCGCCACCACGATCATGGCGGTCGGCACGAGGCCCAGTTCGGCGATCAGGCGCGCTCTGGCCTCATCCTTGGCATGCCGGTAGGGATTGGATCGGTAAAGGCCCTGCGGTCGGATGACCGAACGTGCGGGATCGAGTCCGGCGATAGGCAAGAAACGATCCCGGACGAACTCCGCCGGAAATACCACGCGGTCGGCCCAGCGACCGATCTCCTTCGCTGACGTCTCCAGGCGGAACTCGCGGATCAGGTTCGGCAATTCGTGGATTAACGCGATAACCTGGAAGCCCTCTTCCTTGAGCATGCGCACGACATGACCAGATACGCTCGTGTTGCAGATTGCGTGGCGAGCCCCTTCATGGAACAGCCGCTTGATCTCCCTCTGTCGAGCCAGCATAACCTTTGGCTTGGCCGGCACCCGCCAAGGCGGGTCAGTAAAATCGACAACCTCCCCGACCTGCTCGAACTGGGCTCTGAGAGGGCCATCTCCCAAGAGCACCGAAGTCACCTGGAAACCAAGTTGCTCCTTCAATACCTGGGTGACATGGAGCATAAGCAACTGGGCGCCATAGAAGCCGGCATCATGGGAGACGCAGACTATCCTTGGCGTCTGGTGGTGGCGCTGAATATCAATCACGGGCCTACGACCGCCTGTTGCCCACCACAGGGCGCCATTTATCCAATCAAGTAATTTCATGTTCGGATCGGAAATGCCTGATGTGTCGTACCAGTTCCCTGATAGGATTTGTAGAAGAGGCTCATGGTATACGAGTTTGCGTAATGAGAATATTTAGCCAGACGCGCATCTAACAACATGGTCTATTTCAGCAGCGAGCCAAAAAACTGAATCAGGCCTTCAAAAAAATATTTGCAGGATGGGCAACAAGATTTCGACTCGGCGAAAAGGAGGTTACAGCCCGCCCCATATCGGAAATGCTGGATAAAGTAATGTTCCCTTATTGTATACATACAGATCTATTCCACGTTGTTTGAGTACGGATTCGCTGAATATCTCCAATGAGCGATCGATGGTGATATGGTTTGGCCATAAGGTCGGGTCCGCCGTGATGTGTAAAAACTTCCCGTCCGAGGAAACGGGTTCTGTTGCCTCCTGACAGCGTAGATCCAGGAGGCTGCGTACCGCTTCACACGCATAGCGCTCATCACAGAAGAAATGGCCCGTGCTATTGAGATCTATCCCGGCCAGGACGATACGCTTATAGTCGAGGAGTACGGCAAGAGACACCATGAGACTCACGGAAGCTCTGTTGTGCACGAAATAAGAACTGTCTTTGGGCTCGATTCTTTTGTAGGCGTATTCGAGAATTTGATGAAATTCTGACGCACTGGTGCCGGCGTATCTGCGCGGCACGGTAACCAATAGGTTGTGAATGAAGTTTAAATCCGGTTGCTTCAGCTCTCCCTCGATATGGAGGTAGTTCACCATGAAGGGTATATTTTTATATGCATCGCGGCGTTGCGAGTAACAACTGCGAAACATGTCGAGATCGCGATGAAGCAACTCCATATGGTAAAAAGTTGGCACAAACGGATGGGCCAGAAAATAGTTGAAGCCTATGCTGTCATGGCGCGCTATTTCCTTCCACTTGCTTTCGCTGATGTCGTTGATAGAAGGGCCAGAGCCGAGCACGAACAGTGTGTCGCTGGTCTTGTGCCTTGCCAGATTATCCCTTGATGCAATTGTAAAACCTGCTCGCATTGCCTGAGTAGTTGACTCCCGGTTATGTATTTCCCATTGCCGTAGACTCGCCGCAGCGCCCGATTTTGGTGGTACTCCTGATAATGCCAGATCCAGGTTGAAGGCGACATCCCTTGAAAAAGCACGCACTTTGTTGCTGGATTTCCAGTACAAGCGCTTGATAGGTTTTGTGAGTGTAAGCATGGATAATGTCATTGGATGGCCGCAGTAACTGTTTGATTATCTCATGAAAACACTAGATTGGCCACAAAGTACAGTAGGACAAAGTACAGTAGGACCATCTGAAGGGTCTGCGGTCTAGTCACTGACGACTCCCTAGTGATGAAGCGTTGTGAGATATTCCTGGCCCGAGAGGTCCGTTAAAGTTGATCGGGGCGGAGTTGGGCAGGAGCTTCAACCGGCCGCGTGTGATTTGATATTGCGTTTGTGACATGCTTACCGATTTTAATAAGTGGGGACTCAATGTATTTGAATGTAACTAATGCGAAAGTGATTGTTAAGCCGACGACAAGCAGCACAAAAAGGTAAGGATTCTTAATTTCCATTGAGTCGAAACCTTTTTGCATCCAATAAATTACAATCGGATGAAGCAAATAAACTCCATACGTGGCGATACCTAGTTGTTCAAAGGCGATCCCGAGTTTGGCTGGCAGTGAGGGCGGGAATTTATAGAATGCTAGAACTATCCATATCAACAATGCTGACATTGCTATACGGTTGTAGCCAGTCACGATATTGATCTGATCACCTGATGACGGATATAGGAAGAACAGTGCTAGCGCCATTAAAAGTACAGGAAGGCGCCATCGGCGAGCCGAGCTTAAATCACGTAAATTATAGTAAATCGCGAGCCCCGCGCAGTAAAGGAACAGATTGTTAAACGGATTGATGTACGTTTTCCACTGAGTTGCTAGTGTCTCTGTAGGGCTGAGTAGGTAGAAAGCAAATACAGCCCCAGCCATTGCCGTTGCTACCGTTATTGCATTGCCAAACCACAATCGACGGTGGTAGGCATATATAAACAGCGGGGTCAGTGCATAATAGACCATTTCATTGCCGATCGACCATGCACCCATGTTGATATAAAGATGCGGGAAGGTAAAACCAAATAAAGTTGAAAGGTTCATACCTATCATTGCGATGCTGTAAGGCTTTCCGGCAAAGTATGCAGGCACTGCAACTAGAGCAACAGCAAGCCATAGCAAGAGCCAGATTCGGAACATCCGACGTATAAAAAATGTGCCAGCGCTTCGAAAATTATTTATATATTTATCGTAGGCTATCGCCATGCTCAGGCCGGAAAGTATGAAGAATATAGAAACTCCATATATCCCGATCTTGCCAAGTGCTGTTGAGGCGTCATGAGATCCGTCTAGATAACCGAACGAGCCAAGATGGTAAATCATGATGGACAAAGCCATCAAACCTCGGAGCCAATCTAGTGTCACGTCACACATGATATGACGCATGAATTATGTTAAGCTCTCGCAATCTTCTTCAAAACGGCGAGGACTTTTCGATGAAACTTTACAAGGTGACGTTGCAGGCGAATGAGAGGGGTGAGCTGGAAGCCATCACGCATAAAGGCTCCCACCAGTCCCAGAAGGTGATCAATGCGCTGATTCTGCTAAATTGCGACGAAGGCGAGTTCAACGATCATCGTACCCGAGGAGAGGATGTGGCGAACATCTTGCGGATCAGCATGCGCAAGATTGACCGGGTCAAGAAGCGCTTTGTCGAAGAGGGATTGGATGCGGCGTTGTGGCGGCAGCCGAGCCAGCGAATCTACGAGCGTAAAGCCGATGGGGAGGTCGAGGCTCACTTGGTCGCACTGAGTTGCGGCGAGCCGCCTGAGGGCTTTGCCAGATGGTCGCTACGCTTGCTGGCTGATCGGGCGGTGGAGCTTGAATACGTAAACAGCATTTCCCACGAAACGGTTCGCCGTGTACTAAAAAAAACGAAATCAAGCCGTGGCGGAAGATTGGCTGGGTAATTCCTCCCGAAGGCAACGCGGAGTTTGTGGCCGCGATGGAACGGGTTCTCGACGTGTATCGCCGACCTTATAACGCGGACATTCCGGTCGTCTGCATGGACGAGACACCGAGGCAGCTTATCCGCGAAACACGCACGCCGATTCCGTCTCGCCCCGGACAGCCGGAACGGCAAGATTACGAGTACGAGCGATGCGGTGTCTGCAACGTATTCATGGCAAGTGAGCAGCTGGCGGGAAAGCGGATGACCAAGGTGACGGAGCGTAAAACCAAAGTGGACTGGGCCAAGTTTCTTCAGGATATTGCCGGGCGCTATCAGGATGCACAGAAAATCACGCTGGTGATGGATAATCTGAACACCCATAGCCCCGGTGCGCTATACGAGACCTTCCCGCCCGAACAGGCAAAGGCGCTCTGGGATCGTTTCGAATTCGTCTACACACCGAAGCACGGCAGTTGGCTCAATGTTGCAGAGATTGAACTCAACGTGATGATTAGCCAATGCCTTGATCGACGTATCGACAGCGTACCGGAACTCCACAAGCAAGTTGCCGCTTGGCAAGAGCGCCGCGATCAAATTCGCGCCAAGGTGAACTGGCAATTTACGGCAGAGGATGCGCGGGTCAAACTCAAGCGACTATATCCGACATTTGATGCATGACATGACACTAGTGGCTCATGCCTGCTAGACATAATTTTTCCCCTATCTTTCCTTCGCGAATCTTGGACAGTCCCTAGCCAAACCGGCGGCGATGACCTCCGCGCCACGTCCTTGTCCCCAAAACAGCGGATACCGACTTCGCGCCTTCGGGACTTTGAACCATCATGCTCACAACGTACTTGCAGACCCGCGTAAATCTGGCGAGTGTAGGCTGGCGTCACCTTACCGCCTGGCTCACGTGGATTTTCCTAAACGGCGACCCCTTGCAAGCGAACCTCAACCGATCCGGCAAAGACTGTATCGCCGTCTTTTACACTGCAGATGCCTGATATTTCAGAATGAGCGTAAGCGGCGAATGCTAATTGTCATGTCCCGGTTTGTAAACCACCCACATATTTAAGGAAGAGATGAAAGTTGTACAGTGTGCTGAGATTGCGTTTGTAGGCAGGCACAACATCGAGCGTTGCAATAAAATACGTGCATGCTAATAACTATTTTATTGCTCTACATTAATACTATTAGTGGTAACGCTCTTATTTCGTGTTCATTCATACTACCAAGCTGACCAACCACCATCCACAACCTGATTCACGCCCGTAACATAGGCAGAAAGATCGCTGGCTAGGTAGGCAACTGTTCCCTTGAAGTCATCTTCGGTTGCCATTCGACCCAGCGGAGTTTTGGCTTCATAGCGCTTTACAAAAAGATCCGGCTGGTTCCTGAAAACGCCGCCGGGTGAGATGGCGTTTACTCGCACGTCTGGAGCAAGTGTCGTCGCAAGCCAGCGCGTCAATTGAACCAACCCTCCCTTAGATGCAGCGTAGGCGGCAGGGTTACCCATGGCCGTACCCTCATACAAACTGTAATCTGGGCCAAGTGATGCATAGATGGAGGCGACGTTGATAATACTGCCATGTTTGCTGTTTCTTAAAGCTGGGGAGAACCCCTTGGCAAGGTCGAAAGCCGCAGTAAGGTTTACTTCAAAGGCACGGCGCCAAGTTTCCAATGATTGCTGTTCAAACGGCGTGACCCATCCCTGCAAACCTGATGTTCCTACAAAGGCAGCGTTATTGACGAGCACGTCTAGCCCGGCGCCATCATCCATAACCAGTTGAATCAATCGTTCTCGATCATTTTGATTTTCTAAATCACACTCTACATTGATGGCTGCCGCCTGACTGAGTCGTCGGATCTCTTCGTTAAGCAGCTCAAAGCCTGAACCTGGCCTGTCCACTAATATTAAATTAGCGCCCAGTTCAGCCAATGTATGTGCGATTACTTGTCCAATTCCTCCTGTGGCGCCTGTGACCAGGGCGCGCCGGCCTTGCATGTTCATTAATTCCAGGATTGTTTTCATCGCGGCTCCTTCAGGTCGGCCATAAGGCATTCTGCAATCATGAAATCCAGAGGTGTATCAATATCCAATGCCCGTTCAGCAGGGACGCAGACTTGGCGAACTTTGCCTTCGAATATGCTGCCTTGGGACATGACAAAGTCCGGCCTTGCCACGTAAGCCACAGTAGTAATGTCAAATAAGACTGGAGCATCTTGACGCCTGGAAACGACTGAATCTGGTGGAATGACCAAATCGACATAGCCATCAGGTTGTACTTTCACCATATTGAAGTACGGGCTGCGATGGGCATGAGAGGTGGTGATGACGATATCTGCGCCCCCAATATCATATTCATCAAGGCAATGCTCTAAATCCTCTACCGCGCGTAATGGTGCTGTTGCCGGGACAACAATAAGCGCATCGGGATAACTACCTTCTTGTTCCTTCAAATATTGAAGGGCATGGCGCCATACCAGCCATTCAGGGCTGTTGTCTTGTGCCAGTTCTGCTGGTCGCAGGAACGGTACCTCTGCCCCAGCGGCGCGGGCAACTGCGGCAATTTCCTCCGAATCTGTCGAGACGAGAACTCGTCGTATCCGCTTTACTGCTTGTGCCTGCTGGATAGCCCAGGCAATAAGGGGCTTTCCGGCAAGCGGCCGAATGTTCTTACCAGGCACCCCTTTGGATCCACCGCGCGCACAGATCAAAGCGACAACATTCATAACAGGACCCACTCTTTCTTATACTGTTTCCACAACAGATCTCTTGGCAGAAGAAAGCCGTGCAGCCTGGATGATATTAAGTACAGCAAGACCGTCCTGGCCGGATATCAGGGGAGGGGTGCCTTGCAAAATACAATTTATAAAGTGATGCCACTCGGCCATGTAAGACTCGTCACGTTTGGGGGGATGTACACAAATTGTCTGCCAGGACGGTTCCCCTTTCTTGAAGAGGTCAACGGTGCCAGTTATTGCATTCCATCTCAATGTTCCAGTTTCCCCGATGGCCACGCAGGTTCGTGTGCTGTCGTGCCTAACGAAATCGACATTCAAGGTGGCGATTAAGGATTTCACGCCGTTTCTTCCTGTAAAGCCTAAGGTTAGTAGAGCCGTGTCTTCCACATCTATCTCTAGATCACTCTGGGTTCGCAAGAAGGCGCTTACCCACTGGATATCACCGAAAAGCCAATGTAGATAGTCAATATCGTGGCTTAATTCCAGTAAGGCACCCCCACCAAGCTCAGCCTTGGCGGAAACGGTGTTTCTATAGTCGACTCCAGGCCGCCAACCAGGCAGAAACTGTCCTACCTCAGCGTGCACGGAAAGCACTCGTCCAATGAGAGCAGCATCCAGGGATTCACGGAACCGCTGTAGTGCAGGTAGAAAACGCAGGTTGTAGGCGGTCATCAAAACAGTGCCTTTGGCCCTGCAAATGTCGATCAATTCGGTTACACCTTGGGGGGTGCTGGCAATTGGTTTTTCAATAAGAAGGTGCACTCCCGCATTGGCCAATGGCAGCGCAGACTTAAGATGATGCGTGGCTGGATTGGCAATAACTGCGGCCTGGGGGCGAAATTGCAGGGCTTCATCCAGGCTGGTAAAGCAATAATCTATGGCGCCTGTTGGAATGTCATCGCACTGCTGATGCCGTAGCACGGCAATTTGCACATCAGGAATGATTTCTCGGGCAAGCCGAGCATGCCGGCTACCAATACTGCCAAACCCCACGATCAGGATACGTTCAAGCATTGCGCGGCTCAGTCTTTCCATTTGCCTCTGAATAGTCCTCCGGCCGCCCCACATCCAACCAAGGCTCATGCATCGGATAGGCTACTGTGCGTTTGGCTTTTGCCTGCAGGCGTTCAAACAGGGTGGGCATGTCGCAATGCTCCTCCGCGCTCAGGACGCTCAGTGCATCTGGATCGAGCGCATAGACGCCCGCGTTGATATGGCTACGGGCGATGGGCTTTTCTTCAAAACCGGCTATGTCGACCCCTCGGGTCTGGACCACGCCAAAGGGATGCTGCCATTCGTGCACGCGTACAGCCATTGTGGCAGAGGCGTTATGGCGGATATGAAAATCGAGAAGCTCACCATAATGAATATCAGTGAGAACATCGCCATTTGTAACCACAAATGGGGCATCGGGTCGTGGATTGAGTAACCCCAGTGCACCTGCAGTGCCCAGTGGCGATTGCTCACGCAGGTAATCCATCCGAACCTGCAAGCGTTCACCATTACCGAAATGGTCCTCGATCATATGGCCCAGGTAATGAACAGCTAGCACAAAATGTGTAAAGCCCTCCAGTTTGGCGCGTTCGATGATGTGCTCCAGCATGGGTTTCCCCCCGACAGGCAGCAAGGGTTTTGGGCAGTTCTCCGTGTGCGGGCGAAGCCGTGTGCCCATTCCGCCGGCCATGATGACCATTAGATTGGGGCGCACTGGCTGCGTGTTGATTTCGTCCCAGAGGTGCAATCCCACGACGTGGACGTGCTCATCGACCACTGGGATCTGCTGGATTTTATTCGCGACCATGAGCTGCATGACTGTCTCGCGCCCCATCTCGGGCGGAACAACCAGTGCGCTGCGATGGATGAGGCTCGTTATCGGGCTGTTGAGATCCAAGCCCCTGAGCAAGCCACGTCGTATATCGCCGTCAGAGATCGTGCCCTCTAGCCCACCAGCCTCATTGACAACCATGACAATCTTGATCGCCACCCGATCGAGGTTGCGAATTACCTGCTGTATGGTGGAATCTACAGGCAGGAGCGCCTGGCGCCAGAGGTCTTCAGTTGAGTTCACTTTTGTTGCGCCCCAGGTTATCGTGCAGCAAGATCATAAAATGCCTTCTTGGCAAGGCCATCAATCGCATAGTTCTTGATGGATTTTACCACCTTTTCGCTTGCGCCACCCTCACCGTAGGGGTTGCGCACCTGGCTCAAGCTCGCTTGAAAATCGGCGTTGTAAAGTCTTTCCAAGGCGGCGGCGATGCTTGGCCGAGTTGGCGCGCAATTGATCACGCTTTCGGCCTGCAATCGACCCCGCTGGCGATCGCCGATGTTGATCGTCCCTTTCTTGAAGCTCGGTACTTCTATCAGGCCGCTGGAAGAATTGCCCACCACGCCATCAATATGAGTAATGCAAGACAAATAGCGCAATTGGCCAAGTGAGGTATAAGCGCGTGAATTGGCGTGCAGTGCGACAAACTGATCGACCATCTTGATCAGCGCTCGGCTATCTGTATCGGCGTTCGGCATGGTAAAAATAAGCTGCGTATCCTGTAGCTCGTCCAATGCAGCCAACAGTTCTGCCATCTGGTCTCTGGCGGTCGCCATCTCAAGCGTGACTGGGTGAAAGGTAATCATCAAGCTTCTTTGACCTAGCTCGAAGCCAAGTGAATACTCCAATTCTGCGCGGTCGAGAAGCTTCAAGCGTTTGATGTTGTCGATACCCAGCCCACCGACCAAGAACACGCGTTCAGGTTGCTCTCCTAGCTGGATCACGCGCTGGCGGTATTCTTCCGCTGCCACGAAATGCAGGTGCGACATCTTGGTGATAGAGTGCCGAATGGCCTCATCAAAAGCACCTTCCGTAGTCTCGCCGCCATGCAAGTGGGCGACTGGGATGCGGGCAACCAAGGCGGCGGCTACCGCTGAGAATATCTCAAATCTATCGCCAAGCACGACGATCAGATCGGGTTTTAACTCGCAAATTGCATCGGCGAAACCGATCATGCCCAGACCCATGGATTTGGCGATGCCCACGGGAGTGTCTGAGCTGGTCAGCATTTCGACCTTGCGGTCGATCTGGAACCCGTCCTGCTCAATCTCGCGATAGGTCAGCCCGAACTCAGGTGACAGGTGCATGCCGGTCGCGATGACTTGCAGCGTCAGCTCAGGATCGTCCTTGATGCCTTGCATGACCCAGCGCAGCAAGCCATATTCGGCACGGGTGCCGGTGATAACGCAAATCCTGCGGGTCATAGTTCGATCAGCTCATCTGCCGTAAAAGCACGGGGTGCGGTACGGCCAATGATTTCATCCCAACGCATGGGGGAGATGCCGGTGCCGGGACGCTTGGCAGTGAGATTTTCGGCACTGAAAATTTCTCCAGCACTAATCGCCAGGCTTGCCACCAATGATTTGCGGGCAATGGGTTTGTTCCTTACTTCACTGGAGGTAAGTCGCTTGATGCCATCGCCCAAGGCGATTTCGATGTTGCGAATTGCTGAGACCATAGCCTTGAGTTCTTCTGGTTCAAGGCTGGCCTTGTGGTCGGGGCCGGGCAGGTTACGATCCAGCGTAAAGTGTTTTTCAATAACGGATGCGCCCAAAGCTACAGCGGCAATCGCCACCTCGATGCCGGACGTGTGATCGGAATAACCTACCGCTACGCCAAAGGCTGTATGAATGCTCTGCATGGCACGCAGATTCACTTCGGCCATGGGTGTGGGATATTCGGTGGTGCAGTGCAGTACCGTTATATTGGCACGCGACGTGCCGGCTTGTTCGAACACGTCGATTGCCGCCTCAATCTCGCCCATGGTCGCCATACCGGTGGAGAGGATAACGGCCTTGCCGAGTCGGCCGATATGGCGCAGGTATGGCAGATTGGTGATCTCGCCGGAAGGAATCTTGAAGTGATCCTGACCGAGACTCACCAGTAGATCGACGCTCTCGATATCAAATCCGGTGGAAAAAAAGCCGATATTGCGAACAGCACAATGTGCAATAAGTTCCTTATGCATCTCGGCGCTGAGTTCAAGTCGGCGCAACATCTCGTGCTGAGATTCTTTGCTATCCGTGGTCTGGTTCTGATAGTCAGCTTTTTTGGCGGTGCGCGTGACTTGGCGATTGGCGTTGAAGGTCTGGAACTTGACGAGATCTGCACCAGCCTCGGCAGCTACATCGATCAACTGCTTGGCCAACTCGATATCGCCATTATGGTTGACGCCAGCTTCGGCGATGATGGAGGTTCGATTTTTCATGTTTTATCGCTACCCAAAAATCGGGAATAATTTGATTGGTTGTGTCGCACAGAAAGCCCCATCCCCACCACACAGCCTTTCCCAAGAATAATGCCTTCTTTAAGGGTGCTGCCGCTGCCAACAAAGCTGCCTGCGCCAATGTGCACGTCGCCATTAATGATGGCCCCAGTGGAGATATGGCAGTAATCTTCAATTGTCGCGTCATGCTCCAGTAGCGCATGAGTGTTGATGATGCAGTTGATACCTACCTTAGCACCGGCATTGACGATGGCGCCGTGCATCACGATAGTGCCTGCACCTATGGTAGCGTGACGAGAGACATGAGCGGTAGGCGCAATAATGACCGGCAATTGAAACCCGAGCGTGATGGCCTGCTGGTAGAGGTGGATGCGGGTGTCGGGTGAACGAATTTGGCCCACTACAATAAAGGCGTATTGATAAGCTTTGGCGAGTTCGGGCAAATCACTGTCCGTGGCGATGACGGAATAACCAAGATGTTGGGTATGCATTTCCTTGGGCATGCCAACCAGTCCCGCAATCTGGTATTGGTTGTGCTGCTCGATGACATCGATACACGCATGGGCGTGGCCACCGGCACCGATCAGAATCAGGCTGGGTTTGCTCATGGGGCGATAGAAACCAGACCAGAACTGCTCGGAATATTAATCAAGCGCTGTGACAGCGACTGGGAACCTGCCAGATCCATGCGCGGACAATCTTTGAACGGCGTTAACTCATGCATCAATATCCAGGAAGGGCGCGTCATAAAGCCTGCGTCATTTGTGGCCCTTAATATAAAGTCGCGCTGATTCGCCTGATCGACGTTCAGCAACAATGTCTGTAACCAGTAATTGCTTTGACATTGCTCTGGTTCCGTCATCAATATAACGCCTGGCACCGATGCAAATGCCGCATGGTAACGCTGGAACAATTCCCTTTTTGCTGCGAGCATTGCGGGCAATTGTTCCAACTGGGCGCAGCCCAGGGCCGCATTCAGGTTAGGCATGCGATAGTTGTAGCCAATTTCGTCGTGACGGTATTCCCAGGCGTGCGGCAGTTTGGCGGTGGTGGTCAGATGCTTGGCATGGCGCGCGAGCTCCGAATCGTTGGTCATGATGGCGCCGCCGCCACCGGTAGTAATGGTCTTGTTGCCGTTGAAGCTCAGGGTGCCCATCAACCCGAAGGTGCCGGTGTGCTGTTTATGGTAGTAACTCCCCAGGGATTCGGCTGCGTCTTCGATCAGTGCAAGATTGAAATCGTGTGCCAAAGCCAGTAGTCCGTCCAAATCCGCCGGATGACCAAAAGTGTGCATGGGGACCAGTGCTCGAATGATCCGACCGGTGACACGATTAACGCACTGGCCGGAGCGTTGCTCGGTGTGGCTAGCCAGGTAGTCACGCAGTTTTGCGGCATCCACACCCAGAGTGTGAGCTTCGCTGTCGACAAAATGCGGCATCGCCCCGCAATATGTCACGGCATTGGCCGTGGCGACAAAGGTCAGCGCGGGAATCAACACTTCATCGTCAGCCTTGACACCAGCAAGTTTCAACGCAATGTGCAGCGCCGCCGTGCCATTGACAACGGCAACCGCGTGTTTGGCACCGGTATAGGCGGCAAGTTCAGCCTCGAAGCGATCGACAAACTTGCCCACCGAAGATACAAAAGTTGAATCGAGGCACTCTTTTAGATACAGCCACTCATTGCCGGCGAAGCTGGGTTCGTGTAGCGTCACAGGCCCCGCTCCGACGACGGCATGTATGGCGGTTACGACTTGTTCAGAGAGGAGTGGTGGTGTTTTCATGGCGTTCACAGGTTGTATATGTCCGCCTTGTAGTCACGCAGATTGTCGGGCTGTGTGAACCATTTCGCAGTTTCGGCTAGGCCGCGTTTGAACCCCTCACGGCCACCATAGCTGGGTTGCCAGCCGAAAAGTTGCTTGGCTTTGGTGTTATCGGCCCATAAGCGTTCAACCTCTGAATTTTCTGGGCGCAAGCGGGCTTCATCCGTGATGATCTCAATTTCGGTGTTCATGGTTTCAGCAATCAACTGTGCGGTGTCGCCGATGGAAATCTCGAAATTGCTGCCGAAGTTGACTACTTCGCCCAGACCCTGATCGGAGTTCAATGCGGCAATGAAACCCGCTACAGTGTCCTGCACAAAGTTGAAATCACGCGTGGGTGATATAGCGCCGAGTTTGATCTTACGCCGGCCATTGGCGATCTGGGTGATGATGGTCGGGATCACGGCACGTGCGGACTGGCGCGGACCATAGGTGTTGAATGGACGAGCAATCACCACCGGTAAACCGAAAGCCGCATAAAAGGAATAAGCTAATTGGTCTGCTGCAATCTTGGTGGCTGAATATGGGGACTGGCCTTGGAGAGGATGTTCTTCAGTAATCGGCACAAAACGCGCTGTGCCGTAAACTTCGCTGGTCGAGGTATGAATCACTCTCTTAACCCCGAGCTCCCGCGCAGCCTGCAAAACATTCAGCGTGCCTTTGACATTGGTGTCGACATAGGTGTCGGGCGAGTGGTAGGAATAAGGAATGGCGATCAGGGCGGCCAAATGTAGTACCGCGTTACACCCCTTCATCGCCTCCTTCACTCCATGCGGGTCGCGGATGTCGCCAGCAAAGACATCCAGATTGTCGCGAATGTTCTTGGGTGTACGATCGAGCCAACCCCAGGAGTTGAAGGAATTGTAGAGAACGAAGGCTCGAACTTCATGCCCGCCCCGCATGAGGGCTTCAACGAGATGAGAGCCGATGAAGCCATCTGCCCCAGTGATGAGAATTTTAGAGTGCTGGTTCAATGGTCCAATCTCCTTGTTGACTTACCGGCGCATAGCCGACGATGCTGCCGGTGACCTCGAATGACAGGGATTCACGGAAAGCAAGCAAGACTTCATGAGTTCGCGCGTCGGCAACGAATAGGTTCATGACATATTGGCCTGGACAGAGGCGCATGGAGTCGATGGCCACATTCACCACGACATCCCCCGTTTTGTCGAATGCCACGCCATCCATTTCCGACGAAAACGAGAGAACAAGTTGCTGTTCGCGTGAGCGGATATCCACCTGCACCCTGTATTCCTTAATGCTGGTGTCGACTGATAACCCGCAGGAGACGTTGAATGGTGCGGCGAACTCTACTTTGTTGATCTGATTTCCCGTGCGATCTTCCATACGAATCCAGCGTGGCGTGGTCTTGCCATTGCCGGAGATCTGCTGCTGGGCTTCACATTGGGTGAACGTGGAGTAATAGGTCTCCATGGCCAGACCGACATCCTGGGTCAGCAGCTTGCAGCGCCCGTGCTCCATTACCAATACCTTGGTCGCGACCCGGGCGATTTGCGGCATGCTATGGGACACGAAGATCACAGCCGCACGCTGCATGATATCCATGATGGTATTGAAACATTTTGCCCGGAAGCCGGCGTCACCCACGGCCAGCACCTCGTCCAGCAACAAGACATCCGGCTCCATCTGGGCGGCGACGGCAAAGCCGAGGCGTACATTCATGCCGGAACTGTAATTGCGAACCGGAGTATCCATGAAATCCCGCAACTCTGAAAACTCGACGATCTCCTCATACTTTTCATCTATTTCCTTTTTTGAGAATCCCAATACAGAACCATTGACATATACATTTTCCCTGCCGGTCAGAATAGGATTGAACCCCGCGCCGAGTGCGATCAGGGCGTTGACTCTTCCACGCATGGTGATTCGCCCTTGATCTGGTTTGATCAGGCCATTCAGCATACGCAGCAAGGTGCTTTTTCCCGCCCCATTTGGGCCGATCAAGGCGAGGCATTCGCCGCGTTTTACCTCGAAGCTAATATCTTGAACGGACCAGAATTCTTCTGGCCTCAATTTATCCGCATTGCTTCGCTGGCCACCGCGCAATTCGCTACCCATGTCTTGCAATCCATACCACAAAGATCGCTTGAGGTTACGGCAAAACTTCTTCGAGAGTCCCTCCACTTGTATCAGGCTGTCAGTCATGGTCTAGTCCGTGAGGGTATAATCGCTCGTGGTTGAGTGTTTGTTTTTCGGTATTGGAGATAATCCGCTCGCCACGATCATGAACTCATCCGCTCAATCAATATCGGCATTGCCAAGCGATAGGCACTCCATGCGAGCATAAGCAGGAATAAAGCCACCGCATTCACCACAAGAAAATACACGAGATAATCGGGTGTAAAACCAGTAAGCCAGTCTCGACTGGTTAGGATGATGGGCGTCATGGGATTGAGCTGGAAGAGAGTGGCGATCCAGCCCTCTTTGGGCATGGGGAACACCACAGGAGTGAGGTACATGACGAAGTTCATAATCAGTGGAATTGCTCGGCCGATGTCCGTGTAGAGCATGCCGATCGGCGTAATCAGAAGTCCGATGACGGTTCCAACCAATATCAATGAAAAGATGCCAAGGGGAAATAGAAGCAAGCTCCAGCTAGGGGTGATGCCGAGTAGCAGGAGTGCACTGATCAGGATAAGGATCTTGATGCCACTATTGAACAGCACCTGATAGATGCCTGAAAGCAGAATTCCCTCGCGCGGAAAGTTGAGTTTGGCCAGCATGTCGCGGGCAGCGTTGGTCTGCTGTAATGGGGCGTTCATGGCATCGATCATGATTGACCAGAGGATGGTGCCAGTGATGATGTAGACCGGATAGGGTAGGTCAGTTTGTCCTACCGAGACAATGCCGGTACCGTTTAAAAAGAGCCATGTGACCGTGGTGGATAGCGGGGCTATGAAGGCCCAAATGATCCCGAGATACGCTTGGCGATACTGCGCTTGTATGTCGCGCAAAGCGAGCCGCCAGCCTAAATCACGACTTCTGGCCAAATCGCGGAACATCTGGGCGAGCATGACGCACGGGTTGGTGACTAAGGAGTGTGAGGTATAGATAGTGACGCTTGGTTTATGCATGGATGGCTTACGCAGACTTGATAGATGTAGCTATTGAAAATGGCCCAAAAGCTTGTTGCTTAGGGCGCCTCTCAATATTAACGCTGGGAGCGGATTGATAGAGCGGGGGGAGGGTTTTGGCTGAGACCCTTCCGTGTGCAGGGGCAGAAATGTTAGCAATGGGTTTTGGTTTTAATAATGTGCTCTTGCTAGCACCTTTGTAGCCGATGATGCTCGGCACCTCGATTTGCTTGACGAAGAAAGTGATGTCATTCAGGGCATTGAACGGATTGCACCCTTTTCCCGGGCGCCCAGCGAGGCGATTGAGGGTGTGCAAGACCGTATGCTTGAGGCCGGTGAGTTGCCCCAGCTTAAATTCCTTAATGGCGTAATCGACTTTACTGTTACTCATAGCGGCTATGTTATTAGCGAACAGTGGTTAGTCTAAAGGATATAGTGGGTGGCGAATAGGGGTTAGCGCATAGAATGTCAAACAAGATTGCAACACCTAACGAACGAGGGGTACACTTTATTATAAGGGCACCTCTAAAAACCCATAGCTTTCAAACTTTCCGGCGTAAACTTTATGAACGCGGCCAAAGCCGGTTCAGATTTTTCGATGGATTGCATATTTTGCGCAGCTCCACTCCGTTTCTACCTTAAATCGTCCATTTTTTAAGCAATTCGGACTACTGCGAACGTCAGAAGGCCTCAATTCCAGCCCGCTTAAGATAAACCAGACGCTTGAGGTTGTAGCTGGCCGCCATCATGGTCATGGCAAAATTCGCCCGTGCCTGACCGATAGTGCGAATCAGCTTGCCGCCCATCTGTTCAATGACGGCAAAAATGTGCTCGACCCGGGCACGGGTTTTGGCAATGCGCCTGTTCCGCTTTTCCTGCCGTGCAGAAAGGGGATGGTTGCGCGCATCCTTGCGCTGGATGTGGTTGCGGTATCCCGCCTTTTCAACTGCGCTTCCCGCGCAGCACTCGGATAACCCTTATCGGCATAGACTTCCCGGCCCTCACTGGTTGAGCGCGGTGTTTTTTAAGCCCTGTATCTGGCCAAGCTGGTATTCTTTGGTGACGTGGTTAACTTCGATGATACTCATAGCGGGTAGTTGTTAGCGTATAGGGGTTAATAAGCAGCGGTTAGTGATTAGTGGTTAGCGTGTAGTTTAAGGGCATAGTGGGTAGCTTATAGCGCATAGCGGTTGGTTGGTTGGTTGGTAGCCTATGGTTCATGCGCTGTGGTTTGTCGCATCATGTTTTTCGGTCATTCGGTTGATGTAGGTACGCAACAGTTTCATGACTTCTTCCACTGCACTTTGAAGGTTGCCATACTGTTCTATCTTTCCATAGCCAAGGTCTCGGCTCAATGCCAACTGTGTTTCCAGTTCGGCGGCGGAACCCAGAGCGATTTAAGGAACTGGACGTATTCTTTCGTCCCGCGCATGTGGCCTTCCGCGATGTTTGACGGCATCGATACCGCGCAACGCCGCATCTGGCTGGTCAGTCCGTAAAGCTCCGCCGGGGGAAAGGCACTCGTCAATTCATAAACCGCCAGCACGAGCTGGTAAGCCTTTTGATACCCGATCAACTCTTTGTGGCTTTTCACCATCGCACTAAGCCTTAGTCACTCATCGCAATTCTCAAATCGCTATCCACTACGCTCTACCCGCTAATCCCTGACCCTTAATGATCTACTAGCTTTGCTACCAGACGCGGCGAGAGATTTTGGTCGAACAACAACTTCATGCCGCAACGGCGATCTGGTGTCTTTCGCGGTCGGCTGCATAGGCCAGGCAGGCCTGGATATCTTCCGCAGTAAGGTAGGGAAAGTCGGCCAAGATTTCACCAGGCGTCATGCCAGAGGCTAGATAGTCCAAAACATCATAAACCGTCATGCGCATGCCACGGATACATGGTTTGCCTCCGCGCTTGCCTGGCTCGATGGTGATTCTGTCTCTGTCTCTGTCTCTGTCTCTGTCTCTGTCTCTGTAGTTCATGCTTGATCTCCTTATGTATTCCGCAGAATCAATAAACTCACTGCATTTGGTGCGGGCCAGCCTGCAACTCACTGCGACATGCGGTGTCACTTAAGCTTGATAGTGCCTGACATTGATTGCGACGTTCTGGCCAGCAACTTGAGCATTATTTTACACTTGCCGGCACCGTTGTGGCCAATTATGCCAAGTACCTTGCCTTGCTCAACGGAGAACGTGACGTCATTAAGAGCCTTAAATGGAGCACGCTCTTCAACTGGTTGGCTGGTAAGCCGCCGCCACCGGTCAATGGTTGAGCACGGTGGTTTTCAGGCTCTGCAGTTGGCCAAGCTGGTATTCTTTGGTAACGTGGTTGACTTCGATGATGGGCATTTATTAGCGATTAGTGGTTAGCGAGTAGTGATTAGTAACTTCAAAGCCGTTCGGATTATGCAGGATGTTGGCGCTAAGCTTTTGCGTGCGCGATTTCGGCATGCAGTTTTAACCCCAGAGCACGCACCACTTTCAGCACCGTGGCGAATTCCGGGTTACCATCCGGCGAGAGCGCCTTGTAGAGGCTCTCGCGGCCAAGGCCGGTTTCGCGGGCGATTTGCGTCATTCCCTTGGCGCGAGCGATGTCGCCCAAGGCCGCCGTTATTAGCGCAGGGTCGCCTTCTTCCAATGTCGCCTCCAGATAGGCCGCCATGTCTTCATCGGTTTCCAGATGCTCTGCCACGTCCCAAGGACGGGTATTAGTCTTCGTCATGATGATTTCCTATAGGTTGCGCGCTAACTTAAGAGCGGTTTTGATGTCTTTGTCCTGAGTGCGCTTGTCACCGCCTGCAAGCAAAATTACCAGTAATGCACCCCGCTGTGCAAAATACACCCGATAACCGGGGCCATAATCGATCCGCAATTCCGAGACACTCTCACCCACTGGCTTTACGTCGCCAGGGTTGCCCAATGACAGTCGACGGATGCGGGTGTTAATGCGCACTCTTGCCATTCGATCACGTAAGCTCTCGAACCACTGGGCATACACCTCGGTTTGGCGGATTTCGATCATTGGCTAATCGTATCTTATGGAATACGGAAAAGCAATGGGTAAGGGGTGGGTCGAGGGAAATTCTCTAACCAGTGGTAAGAGAATTTCGTCTTTTCGGTAGGTCTCGTGAAATTGGCGCATCCGCCAAAGGTTTGGGGGTAGCCTCTGATGCCGGGTTCCTGGACCACCAGCCAGTCGGCCAAGTGTTTGATCGTGCCTTGTCCCCGGCCATCCGCTGCGATCTTGTGGCCGATGACGCCCGACACTTCGCCTTGCTCGATGCTGAAGCTGACATCGTCCAGCGCCTTGAATGGGGCGTGCTCTTCAAACGGCTTGCCTGTGAGCCGCCGCCACTGGTTGAGCGCAGTGGTCTTCAGGCTCTCTATCTGGCCAAGCTGGTATTCTTTGGTGACGTGGTTGACTTCAATTATGGGCATGGGTATTTAAAGTCTTTCTTACTAAGATACAGTCTGTCTGAGAATAGAGGTAAACGTGCCCAATGGTATTTCCTTCTTGGGATCAGGAACAATCAACACTTTTGCATTCCGGCATCCGCAGAGTTTTTACACGGTCTACGAAAAAGGCTTATTGGTGAAGCAAATTATCCGTTGGATAATTCCAGTCGTTTCTCGATGCGTTCCAGTCTTTCGCTGAGTTGGTCTAAACCTATTTGCTGTTGAACGATTTTATCGTTATCGTGCGCTGCATCCCGGCGAATTCCTGCTACACCAGCTTCCACGCTTGTTATTCTGTTCTTGATCTCGCGTAATTCGTGTTCCATACGTTCTTGGCTAGCGCGCATTCCGCGCAAGTGCTCTAAAATCAAGTTTTCTACTTTTTCGCTCATGGTGTGTCCTTTCACAGTTGGACAAGTCTAGCGTTTTTCCTTACCCCCTGCAATTTTCTGACGTTATTGCCTGGCGATTTCAGTTGGATAATCAGATGCTCTGTGGATCTCATCATGAGATCGATAAAATGGTTCGCGTAGATGGGTTGGTCCAAAGAAATATAGTCGAGGATCGACTGCAAGGCTTCTACTACAGCCTCGTACCAGGCGTGCTTCATTGCATGCCGAAGCGCTTACGCACCTTCTCGATTGCCATTAGGGTCAAACACTAATTTTTCGCGCTGTATTTCTGCTTTGGAGATGCCGAGTATGGCGCCGTTGAGATAGATGTTTTCGCGTCCGGTAAGGCGCCCATCAAGCCGGCACCCACCTCGATCAGCGGCGCTATCTTGCCTTTGACCTGGATGCTGCCTCTGGAGGGTTTTGAAATATTGGCCAGCAACTTAAGCATTTTACTCTTGCCGACGCCGTGGTGGTCGGTATGCCAAGCACTTAGCTTTGCTCGACGGAGAAAGTGACGTCATCAAAGGCCTTAAATGGAGCACGCTCTTCAACTGGTTGGCTGGTGAGCCGCCGTCACTGGTTGAGCACGGTGGTTTTCAGTCTCTGCAGTTGGCTGAGCTGGTATACTTTGATAACGTGGTTGACTTCGATGATGGGCATAGCGGTTAGTCGTTGGCGGATAGTGGTCAGCGTATTGTTCGTGATGACATATGTTTCGCCACGATGTCACAATAGGCCAATGAGTTCATCTACAGTAAGGCCCGCTTGTTTGATGATGGCGCGAAGGGTGCCCTTTGCAACTTCGTCATGGTCGGGAATCACGAGACGGCGATGAGGTGTTTTAACCTGTCGGAGCACGATGTGACTCCCTTTCTGGCAATCTTTCTCAAAGCCGATTTTTTCCAGGGCTGCCACGACTTTACGACCCGAAACATGAGGCAGGCTGCTCACGCAGCCACCTCAACGACCTCTTCGTCGATGGAAAGGGGATGGGCTCGCCGTGGTCCTTCAGGCTCTCCAGATAAGCTTCTATGGCCTCTCGGATATTGGCTAGTACCTCGATTCGTGTCGCACCTTGGGATATGCATCCGGGAAGGGCGGGAACCTCAGCCACGAGCATCCCGTCTTCGTCTTGCTGGATAATGACGCGGTATTTCATTTTTACCTCCATCCATTTAGAGTAGTTGGTAGCATATAGGATTAGTCAATCACGCAGCCAATGGGGTTCACTAATTCTCGGTTTTGCCGGCCCTGTTAGTGCCGAGAACACCTACGATTTCGCCGTGCGTAACGGAGAAGTTGACGTCTTCATACTCGGCAAGCGCCTTTGGGTGGAACTCAAATCTCATCGCGTGACCGATTTTCGAACGCGATCTAGCGCCTCCTGACCCGGAATGGTTTTAACCAGGCCAGTCCTGACGTCATCACGGCGGGCGCACGCTTTAGCAGCCCAAAGCAGCCGTATATATCCATCCTCCAAGGGACCAATGCTTTCAACAAGGCGATCGGCAAGCAAAGCCCGTGCTTCGCTAGGGAGGGCAAGCGCTTCTTCGGCGATTTGTTCAATTGTGAGGCTCATTTTCAAGGGCTCTTGGGTTAGTGGGTAGTCAGAAGTGACTGGCGCTACAGGCTGGTTTCAAAACGGGCGCGCCAATTTCTATATAGTGCGGCTAAAGCTTTGGCTGCATCAATTGCAGCCATCAGGGCGGCAAAGCGAACCTCTGGTTGGTCTGGATATTCGTGAGCCAATCTGTTACGAACTTCGCGCCAAGCCAACCAATTGTCCACATCAAGGTAACCTAGCTTTTCCAAACGATTTAGCCGGTCACGCATGGGCCAATCTTCAAACGGCTCATGCAGGCTGGCCAGTGTTGCTGGTATTAGGCGCTCCCCCACCGTATCCTGCAATTTGATAAAGCGAAAAAGCAGTTGATCCATTATCCGGACACGGGAACGATCACTTTCCAGCGCCTGCCAAGTCATCGTAGGTGATATATTCCATTCGGCGAATGCTTCCGTAAGTATGTCCAAGTGGCGATCCGCCTCCCAAAGCGCAGCAGCAAGTTTGTCTGTCGGCCTCATACTTGCGCCACCTGGATTCCTTCACGTTTTGCCGTGGCAACTACCTCCCTCGAATCTGGCTGGTCTTGAGTGGCAATGACGACATCAATACGCTGTTCATCAAGCAACCGGTAGATGCGCGACACAAAAAGGGTGCGACGGCGCACCAATTCTGCAGGGGGCATGGCTTCAGGAATTTCAACCAGCAGATCAATGTCTCCCCCACGCTTGCTATCATCCACCCGGGAACCAAAGAGAAACACTGTTGTACCAGGCATAAAAGCGTCCCAGGCAGCGTCTGCAATGGCGTTCACTTCATTGGCTTGTAATCTCATGTTTGCTTTAAAATAACGTGCATAACAGGTGTCAAATTAGTATGAAAGGTTCCCTCGACTTTTCGTTTATCAGCGGCATCTACTTCATTGTCCGCTACCCTTAAATTACGTCCGCGAAATATGACTCCGCCCGCTTGAAGAAGGCGTAGCTTAGTGGGAGCAGGATCGCAACCAAGATGATGCCGGGTACCATGGCCACCAGATCCGGTGGCTCATTTCTCAGTACTACACTCTGAAACGCGTCAATGATGCCCGCCAGTGGGTTAATGGTATATAGGGTATAGAGCAGGTTGAACCACTCGCCGGCAGCTTGTTGCTCTAATAGTTTATCCTTCACCAGCTGCAATGGGTAGATCACCGGAGAGGCGTACATAAGCAAAGAAAGCAGCACGGGCAGGGCAGTCCCTACATCCCGGTAGTAAACGTTGATTGCTGCGCCGACAAATGCGATGCTTAACGCTGCCAGGATTGTATAAAGAATGATGAATGGTACCCATAGGATGTATATGCTGGGTATATATTGAAACCAAATCATGAGCCCAGCCAGGATGAAAAAGTTGATGCCAAGCTCAACAAGCTTGGTGACAACTGCCGTTATGGGGAATATCTCGCGCGGGAAGTAGATTTTTTTGATCAGGTTGGCATTGCCCACTACACTGCTTACTCCCTCCGATGCGGATTCTTGAAAGAAAATCCAGGGTATGAGTGCTGCGAAGGTTAGGAGGGGATAAGGAATGTTGCCACTATCAATGCCAACGAAGCTCCTGACTAATGTAAATATCAGCATGAGGACCAGTGGCTTCACTACAGCCCAAGCAATTCCCAAATATGCCTGTTTGTAGCGCAGTGTAACGTTCTTCCAAGCAAGTACGGTCATCAGTTCGCGGTATTCGACAAGATTTTTTACTACGGTAATCATGTTCGTTGTTGCTCCCTGTTGTTTTGTTGGTGGGTTACTAACTTGAGTTGTCCATGCTTTTGAGTGACAGCATGGCTGGCATTAAGTCCGTTGCCAATATGGTCGTGCGCCACGTGGCAAATCTTAAACGGTATTGTTCGATCCTGCTTCAGGATTTGCTTTTCTTGTTATTATTGTCGGCTACATAATTTTTATTGAAAATACCTGCAGTCATTAGATTAATAAGTAATTTTCCTACTTATTAATCTTAACATTTTTAATAAATCCTGTGCCAATTATGGCTTTGTGGATTGTAGGGCACCTCTAAAAATCGCAATTATGCGAACAGCCGCTTTGTGACTTTGCTACTCGATGTGTGCCGTTCGCTTGACGCTGAATGTCTAAACTTGAGAATCTATATACCTCATAATTTTGTCTGTCGAAAATTTTTACAGTTGACCTATAAAATTGCTCTTGCAAATGCCTGACACCTGCATTTAAATATTTAACATGCTGTAATTAATAAAGCTATTTTTAAAATAGCTTCTAGGCATGAATTATGCTTTTCAATTTTGGTTGATATGTAAGCGATAATTTTTTTAGTTACGCCGTATTGTGCCGAAGAGAGGTAAGCGGCTGCTCGCAAAATTGGATTTTTAGAGGTGTCCTTCATATAATAACAATGAGTCTGATAGCGCTTTGGGGTTGATTATTGCCCTCGCGTAAAATATTAACCTATTGATACGGCCAAACTATTTTTAGCTTATCTGCCAATCAAGCTGCACAGTGAAAGCATCTGTTACTTCAAACTGTATTTGGCCGTATCAATAATATTTCGGGATACTGGTTCATATGTTTTTCTCTTTTGGAGGTACTTTCATGCCAAGACAATTACTTCTTACCTGTTTGATCAGCCTTATAATTGCACTTCCTGCACGAGCCATGAGTGTGTTGCCACTTTACCTGGATGAAATCGTCAACGACGCTGCTATCGCATTCCAGGGCAAATCTCTTGAGAATCATAGCGAACTTGATCCACAAACAAATTCAATTGTGACTTATAGCACTTTCGAAGTGCAGGAGGTTCTCAAGGGTGAAGTTGGAGCCACACATACCATTAAGCAAATCGGCGGAGAGCTACAGGGAAAAACAAATCAAATAACAGGTGTGCCTACTTTTACAGTGGGGGAAAGTTATATACTTTTTCTGTATGGAGTTTCGGCATCAGGGTTCTCTAGTCCAGTGGGACTTGGTCAGGGAAAATTTAATATCATTCCGGTGTCGACGGGCTTTCATGTAAGCAATGGCAGAGATTTCAAAGAAATGACCTTGGGTACCCCCAATTCCTTGGTGCCTGCGTCCGTTTTAAACAAAATGCAGCAGGCACCTGGACGCGTTCAAAGGCTTGATCTCGACGAATTTAAGCAGCTTGTGCGTCAGCAAAGGGGGGCGGTTAAATGATTTGCCTGAGAATGATTCGCTGGCTCGTAGCTGGGGCGCTGATTATGTTTACGGCTTCTGCATTTGCTGGTGGCCCTTTGGTAGTCTGTTATCAGCTCCCTGCAAAATATCCAGGGGCGGGTTCGGTGTCGCTTAACTACGACCAAGGAGTTCTTGGTTCCCGTACTAAAGCGCAGGCAGACGCACTGGTCACAGAAGCGGTGTCTCTGTGGACAAATGTGACGACCTCAACGGTGTCGCTCTCTCGCGGAGCAGATCTTTCAGTGGACGTTACTGCCAGTAATTATTCAACATTCTTGTATAACTTTTCGGATGGGTTGAACCCGGTGATCTATGACACCAATGGCTCCATTGTTGATTCCATATTCGGTGTGGGTGCAAAAAATAGCGTACTTGGTTTTGCAGGTTCTGCCTGGAATAATAACGGTTCACAGTGTGAATATGTGGAAGGCCGAGCTGTGATCAACGGCTCTATCGCTATAAGCGATACGACGATGAAAGTCGTCCTTGCCCATGAAACCGGTCACTTGATCGGCTTGGATCACACACAATTGGATAATTCACAAGGGCTAGCGACTTCAAACTATCCATTAATGTACCCCGTTGCATACCGGAGCTTAAGTACTTTACACGAAGACGACATTGCCGCAGTGAGCGCCCTTTATCCAGCTGCCACACTGGACAGTGTTTATGGCCAGCTTACCGGAAGCTTCACCCAAGCCAATGGCACACCTATCCGTGGCGCGAACATCTGGGCAAAGGAAGTAAGCACCAATAAAGTATTTAGTTTTGTTTCCGACTATCTTATTCAGAATACCGGTTACTTTAAGTTTCTGCTGCCCCCTGGCAGCTACACACTGCACGCAGAAGTCATTCAGACAGACTTTACTGCTGGCTCCAGTATCGGGCCCTATTCGGACACACTCTCCGATCTTTCCTTCCAGCCGCCACTTTATAACAGCGGGGTGGCGATGGCTCCAGTTGTATTTGGGGGGAGTACGCCGACACAACTTGTTATCACCGCTGGATGTGTGACATCGGCCACTTTTAAAATGGATGGAACTGGATCGGTCGGTGGAAGTTGTGGCGTAGATAATTTATCACCTACTCGTACCGACAGGTCTTTCTGCCGCGCCCGTTAGCTCAACACAGATAAACCTGAGCTGGACGGCCTCGACGGACAATGTGGGCGTAACGGGCTACAAAGTTTATCGTGGGGGTACTCTGGTTGGAAGCCCGGCTACGACGAGCTATAGCGATACGGGTTTGACGGCCTCGACCAGTTATAGCTACACATTAGCGGCGTGTGATGCTGCAAACAACTGCTCAGCGCAGTCAAATCCGGTTTCGGCAACGACACTGTCGGTGACTACGAGTAGTAATGTCGCGCTCGCCAGTGTCGGGGCGGTGTCTTTGGCGTCAAGTGTCTACAGCAGCGCATACCCAGTGGCAGCGGTTAACGACGGCCAGCGCAGCGGTGTCAATTGGGGTAATGGAGGTGGTTGGGCTGACGGAACAGCCAACACGCAACCTGACTGGGTACAAATCAACTTCAATGGCACGCAAACGATTGATCGCGTGGTGGTCTATACGATTCAGGACAACTACACTAACCCGATCGAACCGACCGATACGCTAACTTTCAACACTTGGGGTGTAACCGGCTTTACCGTCCAGGGCTGGGATGGATCGGCTTGGATCACTCTTGCTACGGTAAGCGGAAATAATCTGGTCAAGCGCACTGTAAGCTTCGCTGCGTTCACCACCGATCGGATTCGGGTAAATATCACCAGCGCGCTTCTAGGGCTCTCCCGCATCATCGAAATCGAGGCATGGGGCGTTGCCGCGCCTGTTGTCCCTGACACGACTCCCCCTACAGTACCGACAGGACTTTCTGCCACACCCGTTAGCTCAACGCAGATCGATCTGAGCTGGACGGCCTCGACGGACAATGTGGGCGTAACGGGCTACAAAGTTTATCGTGGGGGCGCTCTGGTTGGAAGCCCGGCTACGACGAGCTATAGCGATACGGGTTTGACTGCCTCGACCAGTTATAGCTACACAGTAGCGGCTTGTGATGCTGCAAACAATTGCTCAGCGGCGTCAAATCCGGTTTCGGCAACGACACTATCTGCAACGGCGAGTAGCAACGTTGCGCTCGCCAGCGTCAATGCGGTGGCTCTGGCGTCAAGTGTCTACAGCAGCGCCTACCCAGTGGCAGCGGTTAACGACGGCCAGCGCAGCGGTGTTAATTGGGGTAATGGAGGTGGCTGGGCTGACGGAACAGCCAACACGCAACCCGACTGGGTGCAAATCAACTTCAATGGCACGCAAACCATTGATCGCGTGGTGGTCTATACGATTCAGGACAACTACACTAACCCGATCGAACCGACCGATACGCTAACTTTCAACACTTGGGGTGTAACCGGCTTTACCGTCCAGGGCTGGGATGGATCGGCTTGGATCACTCTTGCTACGGTAAGCGGAAATAATCTGGTCAAGCGCACTGTAAGCTTCGCTGCGTTCACCACCGATCGGATTCGGGTAAATATCACCAGCGCGCTTCTAGGGCTCTCCCGCATCATCGAAATCGAGGCATGGGGCGTTGCCGCGCCTGTTGTCCCTGACACGACTCCCCCTACAGTACCGACAGGACTTTCTGCCACACCCGTTAGCTCAACGCAGATCGATCTGAGCTGGACGGCCTCGACGGACAATGTGGGCGTAACGGGCTACAAAGTTTATCGTGGGGGCGCTCTGGTTGGAAGCCCGGCTACGACGAGCTATAGCGATACGGGTTTGACTGCCTCGACCAGTTATAGCTACACAGTAGCGGCTTGTGATGCTGCAAACAATTGCTCAGCGGCGTCAAATCCGGTTTCGGCAACGACACTATCTGCAACGGCGAGTAGCAACGTTGCGCTCGCCAGCGTCAATGCGGTGGCTCTTGGCGTCAAGTGTCTACAGCAGCGCCTACCCAGTGGCAGCGGTTAACGACGGCCAGCGCAGCGGTGTTAATTGGGGTAATGGAGGTGGCTGGGCTGACGGAACAGCCAACACGCAACCCGACTGGGTGCAAATCAACTTCAATGGCACGCAAACCATTGATCGCGTGGTGGTCTATACGATTCAGGACAACTACACTAACCCGATCGAACCGACCGATACGCTAACTTTCAACACTTGGGGTGTAACCGGCTTTACCGTCCAGGGCTGGGATGGATCGGCTTGGATCACTCTTGCTACGGTAAGCGGAAATAATCTGGTCAAGCGCACTGTAAGCTTCGCTGCGTTCACCACCGATCGGATTCGGGTAAATATCACCAGCGCGCTTCTAGGGCTCTCCCGCATCATCGAAATCGAGGCATGGGGCGTTGCCGCGCCTGTTGTCCCTGACACGACTCCCCCTACAGTACCGACAGGACTTTCTGCCACACCCGTTAGCTCAACGCAGATCGATCTGAGCTGGACGGCCTCGACGGACAATGTGGGCGTAACGGGCTACAAAGTTTATCGTGGGGGCGCTCTGGTTGGAAGCCCGGCTACGACGAGCTATAGCGATACGGGTTTGACTGCCTCGACCAGTTATAGCTACACAGTAGCGGCTTGTGATGCTGCAAACAATTGCTCAGCGGCGTCAAATCCGGTTTCGGCAACGACACTATCTGCAACGGCGAGTAGCAACGTTGCGCTCGCCAGCGTCAATGCGGTGGCTCTGGCGTCAAGTGTCTACAGCAGCGCCTACCCAGTGGCAGCGGTTAACGACGGCCAGCGCAGCGGTGTTAATTGGGGTAATGGAGGTGGCTGGGCTGACGGAACAGCCAACACGCAACCTGACTGGGTACAAATCAACTTCAATGGCACGCAAACGATTGATCGCGTGGTGGTCTATACGATTCAGGACAACTACACTAACCCGATCGAACCGGCCGATACGCTAACTTTCAACACTTGGGGTGTAACCGGCTTTACCGTCCAGGGCTGGGATGGATCGGCTTGGATCACTCTTGCTACGGTAAGCGGAAATAATCTGGTCAAGCGCACTGTAAGCTTCGCTGCGTTCACCACCGATCGGATTCGGGTAAATATCACCAGCGCGCTTCTAGGGCTCTCCCGCATCATCGAAATCGAGGCATGGGGCGTTGCCGCGCCTGGTGCTGCCCCCTGATACGACTTAATCTATTGACGGAGTTCATTGCAGGACGGGCAGGGTTTGTCGGGAGCGTTGAAGCCTATCTTCACCGAGCTTTGCAATAACCAGCTCGAAAATCCTGCTATGTCTGTAACCTGTGGCAACTTACGTTATTGCTCTGTAAGGGAGAATGGGCAGTGATGCGTATTCTATCGCTGCCTCACTTGATAAAGCATGCTCTGCATGAGACCCGCGCCTGCACCTACCTTTAACGGAAGCCATTAAATACTGAAAAAATGATCTCAAAAATATGCTCCATCAATAATGCAGCACTACACCAGATGAGACGCAGCGAAGTTTGGACAACAATTGCTCTCTGTGGTTTTTAATTATTCCAGCACGTATCATAATGTTTTGTTTAAATTAAAACAGTTACATGTTACTTGGAATAGTGTATATATCCGTTTTATGAGAAATATAGATCTGTAGAGCTTCTTGCAAAACTATTTTTGATAAAAACGGCTTAAATAAACAGCTTTTTTACTTGATTTGAGCACGGCACATGCACTTTTTGTGCTGCCGCAAAACGATGAAAAAGTCGCAGACGCCCACAGTGGTGTTAAGCGGGCTTGGGCAGCGTTTTTGGTCATTTTGACCTCCGGATGGCAGCAGCGCCATTTTGTCGCTGCTAAGGCACTTATAATAATTGTCGGGGCTTTTGCAAGAGGCTCTGTAGTATCAAGATTTTTTATCAATAATAATGATAAGGATAGTAACCACATGATACGACATGCTAAAAAATTAATATGTCTAGCCCTCACAATAGCCTCCATGCTGCCTGGTGCCGATGCCATAGCTGGCATACCTCTCGGCGGATCCATTTTCTATGGGCCTGTACCGCAGTCGATTCCCACCTTGTCCGGATTTATGCTCGTGATTCTCGGGTTGTTATTTGCAGTATTGGCTTTTCGTGTACTCCGAGCTCATTCGGCAAGTAAACCACTTGCATCCATTGTGGCTGTGGGAGTTTTGGTTCTGGGTGCGGCATCCGGAAATCAACTCATTCAGAATGCACAGGCAACCCCCCCTTCATTATCCTTCAGTAACCCGTCCGGCGGTGTTCTCAACATAAATTCTTTCGGAGAGATCCCGATCTTGAATAGCAGCGGCCAGCCCCAACAGATCCTAAACGTGATCGTATCCCCATCAGCCGTAGACAGCCCAACTTCTCAACAACCGCATTGCACCGTTGGGTTGGCAGTGCAGAACAACTCCTCCTGCTATATCAATTTTAATGCACCTCCTGCCGCGCCAACATAACAGGTCATGGCAGATGTCATCATAGCCAATAGCGCCCAGATTCTGCTGGGGACAGTTTTTGGCGGTGTGGCGCTTGTAATGCTGATTGAATCCATAACACCGTTGCGGGCCGAACAAAAAACTCCTCTAGTGCGCTGGGTTAGCAACCTTACCCTGTCTGTTGTGGGCTACACCTTTCTTTTCAGCATCGCTTCTCTGGTGTCCATTCTGATTGCCAGAATTATGGGTATAGAGAATGTAGGGCTGCTGCATCGTTTTGAAATGGGCTACATTCCGTCTTTCATCCTGACCTTGCTGTGCCTCGAATTTGTCGGCTACTGGTTGCATCGTGCTTCCCATGCTGTACCAGTGTTGTGGCGTATTCATGCCGTACATCATAGCGACGTGGAAATGGATGCCACCACATCGCTTCGGCACCATCCGCTGGAACACGTACTTAGCGCTTTGGTATTCGTACCGATCTTGATTGCGCTGGGATCCGCCCCATTGGTCTTGCTGGGCTACAACGTTTTGCACGCCGCCGTGAGCGCGTTAACCCATGGTAACTATTCACTGGGGCAATCTGCAGATCAAGTATTGAGGTTTTTTATCGTTACACCAGACTTTCACCGAGTACACCACAGTTCTGAACAGCGCTATACAAACAGCAATTACGCGTCCATATTGCCGATGTTTGACTATTTGTTCCGCACCGCAACCAAATGCACTGCAGAGCAACAAAAAACCATGCCCTTGGGCTTAGCATACTTCCGTGAGCAGAAGTACTCCAGGCTGGATCAACTTTTGCTCATGCCCTTCCAGCCGAAGTTCGTTAATCAAACCGTCCAAGCTCGTTGAGCCAGTCTGCCTTATGATTCTGAAGACTGTGTCTGACTTCGCCACGACCGTATCTGATCGGTTAATTCGTTGTTCTGAAGAAGTATCGACAGGCTGCTAGTTGGGTTAATTGCGGAAAGGTACGAAGTTGGAATCGGTATTTATTTGTGGATTGCGGTACAGACAGAATTTACCTTGATAGATATATATGCTGCGATTTCTTACAATTTTTCTACTGATTATGGGTGGGCTGTTCGCGCTTGAGCTCACCCCGCCCGGTCAGGCTTTGGTGCATCCGTGGGCTGAATTGCTGGCTCGTTTCAGCACTTTCTAATTACCCTGTTCGATCCCAAGGTTATTTCTTACGGCAACATTATTCAAAGCCAGGCCAACGGCTTTGGTGTTGCCATTGAGGCTGGATGCAATGCGGTCGAAGCCTGCATCGTCCTGGCGGCGGCCATCCTCGCTTTCCCCTCGCCCTGGCGCCACAAGATACTGGGGCTCGTGATGGGTATGATTGTCGTGCAGGCGTTCAATATCCTGCGCATCATTAGTCTCTTCTATCTGGGACAGTGGCGTATGGATGCTTTTGAATTCGCCCACCTCTATTTGTGGCAGGGACTCATCATGCTGGACGTGCTGGTGGTATGGCTGATCTGGATACGTACCATGCCGATTGAAAGTTCTACTCGCCATGGCACGTAACCCCCTGTATATTTTTTTGCTGAAGGCCGCCTTTTGGCTGCCTGTATGCCTTGGGCTCTGGTATTGGAAGGCGGAATGGTTCAACGGCCCTGCCGTCATGGTATCGGGTTGGATCATGCAGTCGTTCTTTTCCGGCTGGGTGGAGTCGGTGGAGTGGTCGCAGCGTATCCTCAGTATCTCTACATCCCTGAAACTTGGCATGGCTCCTGGAATGCCGGAGGGAGAATACGCTTTGGTGCTGGAGGTAAATCCGCTGACCTACAGTTTCGGATTGCCACTGTTTGTTGCCTTGTTCCTCGCCGGCAACGAGGCAAACCGCTGGCGCAAGCTGGCGTTGGGTGCGCTGATGCTGATCCCGTTTCAGGCATGGGGAATCTGTTTCGACCTGTTAAAGCAAGCAGCAGTCACTTCAGGGCCAGTCGTATCGGAACAAACGGGTTTCTCCCCCTGGAAAATTGAAGGCATAGCGCTAGGCTATCAGTTTGGAGCACTGATTCTTCCTGCCTTGGCTCCAATAGGTTTGTGGTTAGCGTTGAATACCCGCTTCATTCCGATGTTGTTGCTGGAAGGCTCACTGCGGAAGCTATAAGCAGCCAGAAGCTGGGTCTTTCCACTTGTCGAACGGGGTAGCTCCCTTTCCCTGCAAATACGGAAAATAAACTGCTTGACGCGTTACTTCTCCAAAAGTACCAGTGCAATTCCACCAATAATAGCCACGGACGCCAAAGCTAAGCGCAGAGTAATGGGCTCGCCGAGGAAAATAATGCCGCCCAAGGCAGCAATGACTGGAACACTGAGCTGGACTGTTGCGGCACTGGTGGCTTTAAGCGCAGGTAATGCCGCATACCAAATTGCGTAACCTATTCCGGAAGTCAGTGCACCCGATGAAGCCGCATACAATATTCCGGTAGTATCCAGAGAAGCACTGTTTGACATCAATACGCTCAATACTGCCGCGATAGGAGCAGCGCGCAAGAAATTCCCCGCCGTTACCCTGGTTGGATCCGCTGCACCTTTACCGCGCAAGGAATAGATACCCCACGCAACTCCAGCGCCCAACATCAATACGGAACTATACAGTGGTGGTGCTGAGAGTCCCGGCAGCAATAGCCCAACCAATCCTCCGAAAGCGAAGATTAAACCTGCAAGCTGCAATTTCAGTAGTCGTTCTCCCACAAAAACGCCATAGCCGATCATCGTTGCCTGGACAGCAGCAAAGAGAAGCAACGCGCCGGTAGCCGCAGGTAAGCTCATATAGGCAAAAGAAAAGCCAGCCGCATAGACAAACAAAGCAAATGCTGACAACCAGTTGCCTTCGCCGGTATGTGTGCCACGTCTGATCTGCACGACGAGCCAAAGCATCACTGCACCGGAGATTAAACGAATGGTAGTGAAGCTGGCTGCATCAATGCTTGTGTATTTGAGGGCAATCCGGCAGAGCAGTGAATTGCCTGCAAACGCAATCATGGCCAGTGACGTCAGAGTGACTATGCGAAAATATGACATTGTGTGCCTAAATTGAAGAAACCAAGACAATGGGCAGCGAGCCGTTGAGTGACTTGATACACCCAAAATCAATGAGGCTCACCCACTGTTAGCGAAAGGCCGTTGTCTTTCGAGCCAAGGCCGAGCATCCACGGCACCGCAGTTTTAGCCCATTTCTCGGCGCTAGGATAGTCTCGTGCTTGTGCACCGAAGGAACAGCGCAGCATGTCCGTATTGATGATGCCGGGATTCAGGGGGATCGCTGCCATCCCCTGTGGCAGTTCCTGAGCTAACGCTTTGGTCAGACCTTCTATTGCCCATTTTGTCGCGCAATATGGGGCAACTTCCGCACTGGTCGAGCGCCCCCAGCCAGAGCTGAAATTGATAATGACTCCACTCCGCTTGGCTAACATGGCTGGTACAAAATGCCGGATGACGTTGCCCACCCCTTTGATGTTCACATCGACGACCATGGAAAATTCACTGGCAGGCACTTTCCAAAGCGGCGCATTACGGTTGACGAGTGCGGCGTTGTTTATCAGCAGGTCGGGCAAACCGGCAAAGTTCAGGCAATGTTTTGCCCAATCACGTACTGCCTCATCGTTGGTGACATCAACCACTTCGAAGCAATTGTCTGGCCCATGAAGGATATTGAGTTCATGCATCGCATTTTCTGATCGTCCACAACCTAAAACCCGATGACCGAGACGAATAAATCCCTCGGCCATGGCGCGGCCCAATCCACGGCTTACGCCTGTAATGACAATCACTTTTGAAGTCATGAGATCACCAATTGATTCATTTGTTTGCTTGTTTTCACCTGCTATCCAGAGTTCAAGTGAAAAAGGATGCAATTTGCTCGTTAATGTCGCGGTGGCCAATGGACAGCAGGTAGCCGTGAGCCATGTTGATTTTTAGAGGAGCCCTCATCATCCAGCTTTCGCAATGGTTTCTCAGATGTACACTCCGTTATGAGCGGGGATGATAATGGGATTGTCACCTGCCTGAAAAATGAATAATCCCACAATGAAGCTGAGAACCGCAATAAAGATGCTCGCAAAAAATGCCGTCCAAAATCCAGACACCTTGAAGCCCGGAACAAGAGTTGACACCAGAAGCATCATCAGCGCATTGATAACCAGCAGAAAAAAACCGAAAGTGATAAGTGTTAAAGGTATGGTAAGCAATATGACGACAGGTTTAATGACCGCGTTGGCAAAACCCAGCAACAGCGCCGATATAAACAATGATTGTTTATTCGCAAAAGAAATACCGTGAAATAGGGAACCAGCAATCCATAGCGATAGCGCAGTTATACCCCAATGAACCAAAAATTCCATTATGTTATTCATCATATTCAGGCCACCAACCCTCAATAGTTACGGGAGAGGTTCCCATTGTGCCAGATTAATTTTTACCTCCAGAATTTGAATTTCAGGAGTACAGGGGAAATGGGAGTACGTTATTCAGAAGCAATTTCGAGCAGGTGTTATTCAAGGTGTCTTCTCGTAGCGAGTGGACGGTACTGTCAATCGCGAACAGATTGAACGTGAATTGTCACACGATAAGGAATTGGGTGGAAAGGAAGTGGTAGGCAAAGTCAGTGTGTCGACAGCGAATAAAGCTAATCACAGGATTGGAATTCGTTATCAAAAATGCTACCGTATGGCGCTCCGCATTTGACGCAGGCAATGATCCTTAAGTTTACGCGAGAATACCCATGGCGCTTCGATCAGCCCTCAGCAGAGCGTTGGCTTACCTCATTGAATACAAGGTGGCGGTCTTAATATAAGACGCGCCACCTTCATACGTACTTCAACTATTGCTTAGAGTGCTCTGCCAGCCACTTACGTGCCAATGCCTGCGCCTGTTCAATTTGCACAGTAGCCAATTTGCGTTCAATGCTTTTTCTGCTTGACTCAGCATCTTTGTTCCCTGCTCCCGCTGCCAAGTTATACCACATGTGCGCTTGAATCCAGTCCTGTGGTACGCTTTTACCATTTTCATACACCATCCCAATACTGTGCTGCGCCATTGTATTGCCTTGCTCGGCTGATTTTAGATACCACGACGCGGCTTCCTTGAAATCCTGTGGTACGCCTTGACCATTTTCATATAGCATGCCAAGGTTGTACTGCGCAATTGCGTTACCTTGAGCGGCTGCTTTGCGATACCACCACACAGCTTCGTTGTAGTTTTGTGGCAGGCCTTTGCCATAATGTGACATCAATCCAAGGTTTAGCTGCGCGCCTGCGTGACCTTGCCCGGCTGCTTTGTAGTACAGAGTAGCTGCCTCATCATAGTCCCGTGATACACCTTCACCATATTGGTACAAAACTCCAAGAGAGTTCAGTGCGTCCGCATTCCCCTGCTTGGCGGCATATCTATACCATACCGCTGCTTCTTTGAAATCTTGATGAACACCTTGACCTTTATGGTACATTAAACCAAGATTGTATTGCGCAACCGCATCACCACTGACGGCAAGCCGTCTAAACTCTTTATATGCAGCGGGGAAATTACCTTTCTCGTAAGCGTCAGTTGCCTCCTGCAAATCAGCTTGTGCACTTGTGCTTATTGCAAAAAAAGCTACTACCAAAAACAGCCTAAATAAATTTACCACATTTATATTGTGCATTTTCATCCCTCGTAATTTAAGTCTATAAAACCCGATATGATTTTGTTTTGCGTTGCACCTTCGCTATTGCCCTCGATCTGCTAATACACCTTCCTCTTGTTGTTAACACCACTGAGTTTGAGTGGTTGAATATAATCTCTAACAGTGATTGCACATCCTACCACCATCATCAACAGCACTCAAACCCCATTTAATGCCCATTAGTACCAAATAGAATGTTCGCTATTTTTTGGGGGCACTTCTCCAAGCCTTGTAGCCGTGTCAATGGCGGGCTTTAGCCCGGCGAAGCGATCCCTTTTCTCGTCGTAAAGGCTGAACACCACCGAGTGGTTGTATATGCAGCGCTTCCGTGCTTACGACCATGAAGGCATAGTCTTTTTGAAAAATAGCGGACATTTCTACGTTTGAGAAAGCGGACTTTTTTACTTTAGCACTGACATGGTGATCGCTCTTCCGCCATGAGTACAAAGGGTACTAGGCGACAAAACCCTGGATTGAGGTATATACTAAACCTCATTGGAATGATTACTGGGGGATCGACATGTTTCAAAGATTGATACTCGCCGTGCTGTTCGTTTTTTTCGGAAACTTCGCTAATGCCGAAGCACAATTAATACACAACGCTACACGTGGTGAGTTGTTGTACACAACGCATTGCATAGCCTGCCACAGCACCAAAATTCATTGGCGGGAAGAGAAACTTGTTACTGACTGGACAAGTTTGCAGTCAGAAGTACAACGCTGGCAGGGAGTTGCAAGGCTTGGGTGGGGCAGTGAAGATATTGAAAACGTTGCGCGATATCTAAATGCTATCTATTACCGCTACCCCATGTCGGACTGATCGAAGCTCTGTTTTATCAGCAAGCCCCTGCCAAGATCAAGGTGGCGTCACCGCAGACCAATGACACCTGTAATCGCTTTCAAAAAATTCGCAGGACTGTGTACTTTTTTGCTGAAAGCTGTTTCTGACGATGGATATGTTGTATCAGATTTGGATGAGTGATTGCGCTACTGCAACTATTAGCAGCGTTCACTACAAAGCACCTCAAAGAAAGATGCATTGGGGCAGAATACCTAACGAGACCATAAATATCGTAAAAATATTTAAAACGAAAAATTGATAAACTGAATCTTGTTTGACAACCAATGCACAAGCTTAAATTATTGACGGTCACATCTCTTTTGAGCTACTACACTTAATTAATTCTATGCATGGTTACATAGAAGCTTTCACCCCCACAGTTCACTGTGTCCAGAACTCCCATCAATGCCAGAATAACTGACAAAGCTTGCCTTCAAATGGCCGTCAATCATTACGAAAATTTTCCTGTTGCCTCCATCCTTCTGCCCAAACGCTTGCGGCGAGCAGTGGAAATAATTTACCATTTTGCGCGTCAGGCTGACGACTTTGCCGACGAGGGCGACCTCCTTAATGAAGAGCGTTTTGCGGCACTTGATAATTTCCGTAATGAACTTAGTCGCATTGCCGCCAATGAAACACCGCTGACCCCTTTGTTTCGCGACTTAGCGGATATCATTGCGCGGCACCAGTTGCCATTGCAATTGTTCCACGATCTACTTGATGCTTTCTCGCAGGATGTGCTCAAAAAACGTTACGCCAATTTCGACGAAGTGCTGGACTACTGCCGTCGTTCTGCTAATCCGGTCGGTAGATTACTGTTATACCTGTATGAAGAAGCCACCCCCCCAAACCTGGAATATTCCGACGCCATCTGCACCAGTCTGCAACTCATTAATTTTTGGCAGGATGTAACGAAGGACTATGCCATCGACCGTATCTATTTACCTCAAGATGAAATGGCACATTTCGGCGTAACTGAAGCGCATGTCGCGGAATGCCGCGTCGACAAGGAATGGCAGCAACTCATGCAATTTCAGGTCCAGCGCGCACGCGACATGATGCGCAGCGGCAGCCCCCTCGGCAGCATACTCACTGGTCGTATTGGTCTTGAGATGCGGCTCATCATTGCGGGCGGCAACCGCATTCTCGACAAGCTTGAAGCCGTGCAGTTCGACATGTTCCGCCAACGTCCTGTGTTGCGTCCATTTGACTGGGTTATCATGTTGGGCAAAAGCGCACCATTTGGTTTTTAGATCCCTAAAGAAATAATCCAGCCAGTTACCGTTCGATTGCGAATTAACATGACTCCAGATCAGTATTGCAAAGACAAGGCCGCTAAAAGCGGTTCCAGCTTCTACTACAGCTTTATGTTTCTGCCGTCAGACAAACGCCGTGCTATCACAGCGTTGTATGCCTTTTGTCGCGAAGTAGACGATGTTGTGGATGAAAATTCTGATGAGAACGTGGCACGCTCTACGCTGGCATGGTGGCATACCGAAGTGACTTCCATTTACACAGGGACGCCGCAGCATCCTGTCACACGGGCATTGAAGCCGGTGGTCAAGCAATACAACCTGCCACAAGAACATTTCCACGAGATCATCGATGGTATGGAAATGGATTTGCAACAGCATCAATATGTCGATTTTAAGGCTCTGCAACAGTATTGTTATCGCGTCGCCTCGGTAGTGGGGTTGCTCACTGCGGAAATTTTTGGCTACACCGACCGTAATACGCTCAAATATGCGCACGATCTAGGTCTCGCCTTCCAGCTTACCAATATCATTCGTGACGTGGGTGAAGACGCTCGACGCGGGCGCATCTACCTCCCGCTTGGTGAGTTAGCGCTTTTTGGTGTGCATGTTAACGATATCCTTGATAATAAGGAGAGTGAAGATTTTCAGAAACTAATGCAGTTTCAGATTGATCGTGCACAACGATACTACAAGCGAGCACTCGAGCAACTGCCCGCTGTTGACCGCAAAGCGCAACGCACCGGTCTTATCATGGCGGCAATTTATCGAGCTACTCTGGAAGAAATTGTTACCAGTGGCTGTCATGTGCTCAAAGAGCGTGTTTCGCTCACGCCGATGCGCAAGCTGTGGTTGGCATGGAAGACTTGGGTGAAAAACTAAGAGCACCGCAGTTCCCCTAATCTGCCAACCGTACTAAGCTATAGACGCATTTACGTCTAAGCCGAAAAGAAAAGAAAATAACTTCCTTCGCTACGCTCAAAGCGAACAGAGAATTGGTATCGTGAGCCATAATAAAAATTACCATGTTGCCATCATTGGCGGCGGCTACGCCGGTATGGCCGCCGCCGTGACGCTCGCTGCGGCCAACGTTCCGGTTACAGTATTCGAAAGCGCCAAGCAGCTCGGCGGACGTGCGCGCGGTGTGCAATATAATGATGTGAAGCTCGATAACGGACAGCACATTCTGCTTGGCTGCTACCACCATACATTGCAGCTTATTGAACAAGTCGGCGGCAACATCGAACATGACTTCTTGCGTTTGCCGCTGCAACTCACTCTACATAACCGCTTTGAATTAAAAGCACCACACCTTCCCTCCCCGCTTCATCTGCTGGCTGGACTGCTCAGCGCAAAAGGACTGTCATTCGGCAAACGCCTGCGCGCCGCTCGTTTCATGCTGGCGCTAGGCCGCATTAAATTCACCTTGCCACACGACATCAGCGTATTCGAATTGTTACGCATGTATGGCCAAGATGACGAGCTGATACGATTACTGTGGGAGCCAATCTGCATCTCTACGCTCAACACGCCGATACATATTGCCTCTGCACAAGTGCTACTACATGTGTTACGCGACAGTCTGAATGGTTTGCGTAGCGATAGCGATATGCTGCTGCCACGTATAGATTTCACTTCACTATTTCCAGAACGCGCGACCGAATATGTCAAACGACATAAGGGCGCAGTGCTTACCGCTTGTAGCGTAGAAGCCATCCTTCCACACGGCGATGAAATAAAATTAATCACCCGCTCAACTACAGTATCCACTGCGCATACCAAACTGTTCAGCCATGTCATCTGTGCATCTTCGCCCATTTCGGCTACGCGACTGTTCCGTGCCGTACCGCATCTTGCATTGATAGCTGAGCAGATTGCAGCCATTCCGCATCAACCCATTTACACCGTGTATCTGCAATACCCCGAACAGGTGTGCTTGCCACAGCCAATGCAGGGTTTCGATCGCTGCCTTGCTCAATGGTTGTTTGATAAAGGACAGATTACCGGACAGCGCGGTCTAATCGCAGCTGTCATTAGCGCACAAGGGAGTCATCAAAATTTAAACCATGAACTGTTAGCGCGGAAAATTGCGCAAGAGATCTGCGAACAATTTGGAGTAATGGAAGCGCCCTTGTGGCACAAAGTAATTGCAGAGAAACGTGCCACCTTCTCCTGCGAAACAAGCCTGTCTCGCCCTTCCCATACCACACCGCTTGCCAACATACTATTAGCAGGCGATTACACGGCAGGCGATTATCCAGCTACGCTAGAAGGAGCAGTGATGAGTGGAATGCTGTGTGCGAAAACTATTGTATCAATACATCAATAATCCAAATAATACCGACATTACCCCTGAATCCAGTATTTTTTTACGCGCTCATTCTTCGGCATTTTTCAACGGTGACGCAACCACTTTTGCTCGTATTGCATTATTGGAATCATGAGAGCCATTTTGACGGGAAAAAAACCAGGGGCAGTACGCCGAGAATGAAAAAAATCGCGACAATTGCACAAATTAGCATAATGAAAGTCCAGATGCTACGCCATACACTACTCATATTTCTCACCTTTATTAATATTATTGGATGCGAGTACATCGTCCAAGGTAAGTCCAGTCAGGCTGGAAATAGTACGCCACAAATAATAAAAAATCATCATCATCATTAGCATGGAAGGAATCGCGATCATTGGGTAGCTCAGCAAAGTTAATTGTCCCAGCTCCTCATTGAAGGCGGTGCTACCTGTAGGGCTGACAACAATCCATTTTGCGAGAATGTAGTTCATCCCTGAAGAAAAGAAAAAGGTTCCACCAAGGAGGTAGGTGGCTTTTAATAAACGGGCTTCAAAGGCCTCAGTATTGTTATTCTCTACGAGTTTCAGTGTGATTTTTTCAACATCAATAACGGCTGGGTTATACAGTAATGTCCTGATCAGCGGATAACGCGAATAAGTAGAGAGAAGAACAGCAATACCCATCAGGCCTGGGATGGCAGCCTCCTTAATAGCCAGCCATTGGGTACTTAACGCCAGTAAACCAATGCCACCTGTGAGTAACGTGCTGACTAAACCAAGAAGTGCTATGAAGTTGCATTTTTTATATTTCATAAACTCAAATAAGCCCCAGATAAGCGGAAAAATCAAGGCTACAATTAGAGCACCGCTCGCACCAAGACTGTTCTCGTTGCTGAGTTTCATCAGAACAGCGGAGGGAATAATAATGCTGACTAACAGATCAACAAACGGACGTGGGGTATGATTTGCTGTTTTTTTTTCTTGCGCGGGAGGATCGATCATATGATTTCCTTGGGTTTAATTCCATTTTTTAATAGCCATCTTGCAATAACCATTTTGGATAGCTCAAGCGGAAAAGATCACATGTATGGATACGTTTTACTTTTTATTATTTTTAATAATGAAATTTATTATGGCGTAATACTAGCCAATGCGCCTGTTTTTTTCTAAGGTTTTATTATCATTTGCTCCTCCAAACGCTCGCAAGCCAAGGCTGTTGATCTCGCGGCAGGTTGTCAGGGCGGTAATAGTGGGTAAGTTCAGTGAACCCCGCGTCTAACATGAGGCGTCGCCAAGTATCAAGATTATAATATACGCCGTAGCGCCCGTTGTTCCATCCTTCTTCGTTATGTCCGTGTGGATTGGAACTAAACAGCACAGCGCCCAGTTTCAGCGTTATGTGCAACTCACGTAATATTCGTGGCAACGCTTGACTGGGCACATGGAAAAGTGAGGCGTTGGCAAATATCCCATCGAAATGCTTGGCCGGAAGCTCGAGCTTGAGGAAATCTTGCAGCCATACTTCGCAACGGCTGTAGTCGCGCGCCATCGCAGCGAAACGCTTGCTACCATCCAAACCTGTCGTAATATGCCCCATTTTTGCAAACACCTTGAGGTCGCGCCCTGGTCCGCAGCCAAAATCTAATATATTGAACGGTGGAGCAACCTCGATGTAGTGCAACAACGACATTATGTTCTGGCTGACGTTGTGATTGCATGTGCCTGCAAAAAAATCTTCGGCATGCTGGTTGTAGTACTTTAAGGTGAGGGTGGATATTTTTTCTAAGTCTTGCGGATTCAACTTCATCTTGCATCTCAATTTATTGAATAATTGCTGATCTAAATGTTATTTGCTTTTAAACAGCAATGTCGTCCCACTTTGTTATTTCAGATTTGGTGTATTCAGATGGTTGAGTTGAAATTAAAAAGAGCGAATAGGTTATTTTTGATATTTAACCTAGTAGATGTTTTATTTGCTCGCTTTCTTGCAATAACTCACGATAACTTTCCAGCATATGCTGACGACCGAATTCACTTATGGGTAGATTTGGCACAATTTGGTAGTCGCCGTTATGACAAGTGACCGGAAAACCGTACACCACGCCAGCTGGTATATCGTAACTACCATCCGATAATACGCTCATGGTCACCCAGTCGTCATGGTGCGAGCCAAGTATCCAGTCATGCATATGGCCGATGGCTGCATTGGCTGCGCTGGCAGCACTACTCAAGCCACGCGCTTCGATCACCACCGTTCCGCGCTTTTGCACGGTGGGGATAAAGTCGCTTTCAATCCAGTTATGATCTGGCAGAATATCGAGAATTTTGCGCCCGTTTATTTCGGCATGTGTCAGATCAGGGTATTGCGTGCCTGAATGGTTGCCCCATACCACCATTTTTTTGATGTTGCCAATGGGCTGAGAAAGCTTGCGAGCTACCTGCGCGATGGCGCGGTTGTGATCAAGCCGCATCATAGAGCTTATATTCTTCGGATTGAGATCAGGTGCGTTACGTATGACGATTAGTGCGTTGGTGTTAGCTGGGTTGCCTACCACTAGAACTTTGACATGAGGTGCGGCAAATTTATTCAGAATTTTGCCCTGTTCGGCGAAGATTCCAGCGTTGATTTCGATTAGATCCTTCCGTTCCATACCCTTGCTACGTGGGCGCGCGCCAATTAGTAGGACAATTTCCGCATCGAGAAAAGCGACTTTGGGGTCTTCGGTAATGACAACCTGCTGCAACAAGGGAAATGCGCAGTCTTCCAACTCCATCGCTATTCCACGCAACGACTGTTGCGCTTGTGGTATATCCAGTAGTTGCAGGATGATGGGCTGTTCGTGTTTCAGCATATCGCCATTGGCGATACGAAACAATAGACTGTAACTGATTTGACCAGCAGCGCCAGTTATGGCGATGCGGATAGGTGCTTTCATAGCAATCTCCTGCGCGATGAATGATGCAGACATTCTGACAGTGTTTGCCAGTCAGGCAAAGGGGGGCGTTCAAGAGTTTGGACTGAGTCTAAGTTTAATGCCAATCCAAAAACGAACAGAATTTGTTTATATCAAATTGAATTTAATATATAAATATTAAATCATGGTTTTCGACAACACCATCTTTAAAGTGGCGAAGTTTGCTTCTTTTAACAGTACAATCGTGCATCTAAAATAGATCGTTGTATGACTTAATTAACAGGCGCAAGGCATGTCATAATTTACAGTTACTTTCTTACATAAAAATTACTTGCCAAAATTTCATCATGAAAAAAAATTCACTATGAAAAATTCATTGGTGTCCATACTTGCCTGGATTGCCGTCGCCGTAATTGGATCTGTCGCATTGGGCGGTATAGCACTGAATCGCGGCGAGTCGATCAACGCGCTGTGGTTTATCACCGCCGCACTGTGCGTATATGCGATTGCCTACCGTTTCTATGCTACTTGGATTGCCACCAAAGTCCTGCTTGTTGATCCGACTCGTGCTACACCCGCAGAGCGACTTGATAACGGGCGTGATTATGTTCCAACCAATCGCTGGATCGTATTTGGCCATCATTTCGCCGCCATTGCGGGACCTGGCCCTTTGGTCGGACCGACTCTGGCTGCACAGTTTGGTTACCTGCCAGGAACGCTATGGATATTGTTCGGCGCAGTACTTGGCGGCTGCGTGCAAGACATGATCACATTGTTTTATTCCACCCGCCGTAATGGCCGTAGCTTGGGTCAAATGGCGCGAGACGAACTGGGTGCCATCGGTGGTATCGCCGCGCTCATAACCACGCTGTTTATCATGATTATTCTCATCGCAGTGCTTGGCTTGGTAGTGGTCAATGCCATGAAGCACAGTCCTTGGGCTACCGCCACCGTGGCTGCCACTATCCCCATCGCTATGCTGGTAGGTCTATATATGCGTACTATCCGCCCGGGCCGTGTGCTTGAAGGTTCGTTACTTGGCGTTATCCTGTTAATGTTGGCTGTAGCGGGTGGTGGATGGATTGAGCACCAGCCGGGCTTACGCGAATTTTTTGACCATCCCGGTCTGCCATTAGCCTGGATGGTCATTGCTTACGGTTTTGCAGCTGCAATCCTGCCAGTGTGGCTGCTGCTCGCGCCACGCGATTACTTATCGACCTACATGAAACTCGGTACGATCATCCTGTTGATGCTAGCCATTGTCTGGATGCAGCCGAGCGTAAAAATGCCCGCATTCACCCAGTTCGTCGACGGGACTGGCCCTATTTTTGGAGGCAAGCTATTTCCTTTCGTGTTTATCACCATCGCCTGCGGCGCAATCTCTGGCTTCCATGCACTGATCGCCTCCGGCACTACGCCTAAACTGCTGAGCAATGAGCGCGATATCCGCATGATCGGCTTCGGCGGCATGGCGCTGGAATCTTTTGTTGCAATAATGGCGATCATTGCAGCCACAGTGTTAGACCCCGGCGTGTTCTTTGCCATCAATTCTCCTGCTGGCGTGGTCGGTAAAGAAGCTGCAGATGCGGTGGCCAAAATTTCCAGTTGGGGCTTTCCGGTTACGGTGGAGCAGATGCATTTTCTGGCGCAGCAGATGGGTGAAGCTACCTTGTTCGCGCGCACTGGCGGCGCACCCTCGCTTGCGGTTGGCATGGCCAGTATTTTCGGCAGCGCCTTTGGTCAGGGCATGCTTGCCATGTGGTATCACTTCGCTATCATGTTTGAGGCCATCTTCATTCTCACAACGCTGGATGCCGGCACGCGTGTAGGCCGTTTCATGTTACAGGACATGCTAGGCAATATTTGGAAGCCGCTGGGTCGCACCTCATGGTATCCATCGGTATTGCTGAGCAGCGGCATCATCGTGGCAGCCTGGGGCTATTTTCTATACATTGGCGTGATTGATCCAAATGGCGGTGTCAATATTCTGTGGCCGTTATTTGGCATTTCAAATCAAATTCTGGCCGCCATCGCGCTGTGCGTTGCCACTGGTATTCTGGTTAAGTCCGACAAACTAAAATATGCCTGGATCACTGCTTTGCCGCTTGTCTGGTTGATTATAGTTACCAGCTGCGCAGTGTGGGAAAAGATTTCCAGTACGGATGTGCGTATCGGCTTCCTCGCTGCTGCCAAAGATCTTGCTACAAAACTCGCTTCAGGTGTTCTTTCTCCAGAAAATGCAGCCATCGCACCACACCTCATCCTCAACCAACGCCTTGATGCGGTACTGGCCCTGTTTTTTATATGCATGTTGTGGTTGATCGTCTTCGACATGCTACGTGTCTGCGTCCGCTACCTGAATGGCAAGCCTGTACCTCCGCTGTCCGAGGTGCCACACCAGTTAACTGGCATGGTGAAAGTATGAGTAAGGGATTGGCCAAAAAAAACGCGGCAGTAAGTGATTCTAGTTTGCCTGTGTTTGGAGCTAACCAGGATATAAATCAGCGCATCGCGCAAAGTGCTACACTCAAGATAAACGCAACGTGTGTCGAACCACTCCCATTATGGTCATATTTATGGCGCGTTATACGCGAATTGAGTGGCGACGATGCTTACGAACGTTACATTGCACAACATGCCACCAGCCATCCTGACACAGCGCCACTAGCGCGCAAAGATTTTTTCATTTACCAGCAACAGCAAAAGTGGAGCGGCATCCAGCGCTGCTGCTAAGTTATTGCTGATCACTACCCCCATAGGTTAGTGGACTGTCTGTCTGAATTATTCTAAATTTTTTCAGATTCTCCCTAAAGCTTTCCGTCGCACAGCCGTGATTAATTCTGAGCAACACTGTTAAAGTGATGTAGTTATTTCTTAACATAGGTATTCAAACTATGGTGAATTTTAAAGGAAAAAATATGTTGAGTACGGTTTTACTAAAAAAATCAACCGCGTAAATGGAGCAAGTATCCCAAAAAGTTTTGACTGGAGCTGGATAATAAGTCACTTCACTGTACAAATTGGCAAGTTAGATTGACCGGAATGGGTCAAAAAATTAATTAGGTTGCCTGCAAGACCAACCGTGCTTTCTTGTTCGATAGATGGTGAGGATGCACTTATCTGGGGTAAGTCAGTAACGAAAATTGCAAATAGCTTGCGCAACGATTCGATTGCTCTCGTACTTGCGGCGATCTCATTCCCAGCATTCGTAGCAAAAAAAGCAGCTGAAACAGTACGTGTAAATGACTCAGGCATCATCGATCATTCCTCACTAGTCAAGACTTAGATAAAATATGACAAATGTGCCATGATAATTTTATAGACCAGGCCAAAATGCAATAGTCAAAATCGAAACCGTGCCGGCACTTAATGATGTTGTGTTACTTGGGACACCAGATAAGCTCTCTGTCAGAACTGTTAGTGTGATCTGTTTTAGTGACTTGTGTCAGACAGAACAGCTCAAGGACGATGGAGATGTCGAGTAAGTGCAATATTTTGTCATGCAAATACATGCAATTGCTGGCGTGGATATGTTTATTAATAATAAGGAGCTTGCATGATTGAGGTTGGCACGAATGAGAGCGGGGTAGCGCAGATGATAGCAACGAAAAATATACGGGTATTATTGTTAGACGACGACAAGTTTACACTCGAAGTTGTTGGCGATATGCTGCTCGAATTAGGTGTCGCCGAAGTTATCAAGGCAGAAAATGGCGCGCAGGGGCTGGCTATGTTAGCAGGGTTGTCATTACAGCCTGACATACTGATATGCGACCTCAGTATGCCTGAAATGGACGGTGTTGGTTTCCTGATGCATCTTGGTATGCAAGGTTATGTTGGCAAAGTCATATTAATCTCAGGAGCTCAACAGCATCTGTTGTCCGGGATGGATATGTATTCCAGTAAGCTTGGCTTGATTCCTTTGGGTACGCTTATAAAGCCAATTGCACGCGATGAGCTGGCATCCATTGTTACCCGATTTTGCCAAAGCAAATGAAAGTTAGCTTTTCGCCAATATATTGAAATATATGGCACAAAATTTTATAAACAATCCTTCTAATTTATAACTGCTATTGTTAGTCTGATATACCCAAGCTATAGCGGGCTTGTCGTTGCTCTATGCATTGCTTGGTGATGCTTATTTGTTGGTTACAGACCAGAAACAGTCGCTTCGACTTCGCGTCAATACCTTCGCAAGACTACCTGTGGATCATTCTAGCAAAAATTGCCAATGCCTATGCAAGCATGCTAATTGGCGCCAGGATTTTTTCTTTTTTAATTATTATCTTAGGTAAGATAATTAATGAAACGTAGTGGTTGGTCGATATATTTTCAGACAGTAGCATTTACGTTATCCAAAGCAAGCGAGCTGCAAACCCAATATTGGTAATATTTTTGACATGGTTTATGGATGTCCACGATTTGAGAGTTTAAAGTTGAATATTTGTATTATTTGTAGGCTTGATAAATCCAGTGTACTTCATGAACAGGTGCAAGCAGTATCTTGCACCTGTTCATGAAGTACATGACGTGGCAGTCCTCTGGACACGTTTTCAACCGTTATGATGGAGATGCGGGGGTGCACTCATTGGCCTACGCCAATTTAGTTCACGTTATGGCCTTCTCGCAATTGGCTTGGTGCAACATATTTATGGATTTGAGTGATACACCTGTACGCTTCACGTTCGCGGATGCACTGAATTTGTGTTACTGGCGCATTTATCACGCGCTGCCCATGCGCCTGCTCATACAAGTGCGCAACATTTATGCCAATGAATCGACTGACATGAAGCTTAAAGCAAAGGGCAATACACTGAACTTGACCCTTATCAACCTGTGTTCGAATCTATTCGGCTGTATCTCGTTTCAGAGATGAAAAATATTTTCGACATTGGTATTTTTACTTTGTTTTGGCGAGATATTCCGCTTTATATTCTAGCGGCATTTCTGATTACTGCAAATTCTTATGCCGACACTCAAGATCCGGCTATGGTTGTCATAGCGTTTCCTTCGACCAGTGAAAATGCGATTTCCCGTAGCTCGTTACGTGCTATTTTTGGCATGCGCCTCAGCAAGTGGCCGGCAAATACGCCGGTCAAAGTATTCGTGATGAAAGATGATGCGCCGGAACATGACGCCTTCAGCAAGATCCTTCTGCAAGTATTTCCCCATCAATTGCGATTGGCATGGGATCGGCAAGTATTTTCCGGGCAGGGACAATATCCTGAGCAAGTCGCCTCCGCGCAAGAGATGCTATCTAAAATAGCATCAACGCCAGGGGCGATCGGCTATATTAAATCAAGCGAGGTCACAAATAATGTGCGTATCCTTAAAATTCGCTAAGACTGCAGCTTGGATTTTTGTCCAAGGTATTTTTTTGCTTTGGACTACGTTTGCGCATGCCGTAGATCTGATGGGCAGCGAGTTGCAGTTGCATGGGTTTCTCACGCAGGGCGTAGTGATCACCAGCGACAATAATTTCCTCGGTCAGAGTAATAAAAAAGCTAGCACAGATTTTAGAGAGATAGGAGTGAATGCTTCTTTGCGTCCGACTTCCGATGTGCAGCTGTCCGTCGGGTTGCTTTCACATAAGGCAGGGGAAACCGATAACGGCAAGGCGCGACTGGATTATGGGCTAATCGATTGGACAGTATCGTCGAGCGAGCAAGGCCGTGGCGGGATTCGCTTGGGGCGCGTGAAGAATTCCTATGGACTGTACAATAAAACACGTGATGTCGCTTTTACTCGCCCCAGTATCCTTCTGCCGCAATCTATTTATTTCGAGCGCACGCGCAACCTTTCCGTCTCGGCTGACGGAGCGGAGTTATATCTCGATCGCAATTATGAAGCCGGCAGCCTGTTCGTAACCTTCGCCCTTGGCAAACCCCGGATTGATAGTGAAGCTGCCAAGGTGGCTTTAATTGGCTTGACTCCCAATGGTCGGTTCGAATCGAATCTGACGCCGGTATTTCAGGCAACATTCGAGGGGGACGGCGGTAAGTATCATCTCGGGTTCACTACCACTCAAATTGATACGCACTACAATCCTGGCGTGAGGGATGTACTGCAGGCGGGGCAATTGAAGTTTACGCCGAAGATCTTTTCTGCTCAATACAACGCCGAAAATTGGACCCTGACCAGTGAATTTGCTCTGCGACCGGTTTCAATTCAGGGCTTTGGTTCGAATGCTCCAGATTCCACCACTCATGGCCAAAGTTATTATGTTCAAGGCGGCTACCGGTTGGCTCCGAAGTGGGAAGCTCTGCTGCGTTACGATGTGATGTATGTCGATAGCGGGGATCGTGATGGCAAGGCATTTGCTGCGGCCACGCACCGGTCGGCCTTTACTCGCTTTTCCAAAGACTGGACTGCAGGAATGCGCTTCGATGTGACCCCCGAGTTCATGCTGCGTGCCGAGTATCATCGCGTTGACGGTACAGGCTACTTGCCGATTCAGGATAATCCTAACCCTTCGACTCTGGTGCAACGTTGGGATATGTTCATGTTGCTGGCTTCCTTCCGATTTTAGTGTCGCTCATGTCGGATAGCCTATCCTCTCATTCAGGCCATAATAAAAGATTCTTGAGCCTGAAGTGGAAAGTGCTACTAACTCTGGGCCTGGTGATGCTCTTGGTCAATGGCACACTTTCCTGGCTGCATTTCCATGATTTAAAGACGCACTTTGAAGTGCAACGTACCGCTTCGCGTGAGCGACTGATTTCTGAAGCTATCGCTGTACGCACCGATTCTGCTCTGCGTTTGCAAGCAATGGCCAGCGTGCTGGCGACGGTTGGCGCAAGCGGTAAATTCCAGTTGGGGCCCATATCTCGGCAGCTTCATGAACACTTCGCTAGTTTTTGGCCTGTTTTGCAGCTCGATCTCGACATTAATTCCATGAAAGTGCATTCCAGAACGGGTGCCACTCTGGCCGCTTGGCATATCGGATGCATCCTCTGATATAGAGCAGGATGACCGTGTGCGCGCCGTAATTTCGCAAGAGCGTGCCATGTATTGGACGCAATGTCGGCTGACATGCACTCAGTTTGCTGCAGCTCCAATCTTGTCGGCTGGCCAAGTGGCTGGGGTAGTTGTATTGGGTAGCGCGCTGACTGAGGTGATTGTTTCCTTCAATCGTTTATCCGGAGCCGATCTTGGTGTGCTGGCCCCTGGCGGTCTTATTACAGATAAAAATTCGCTGCCTAACTTAGGCTTGCAGGTGGTAGCACTGAGCGGCTCAGAACGAAATCTTCCGCTTCTCCATCAATTACGGACTTTGCCACCTAAGCAAAATAGAACAAATTGGCAATTGGTTCCTTACCAGGATAAACAGTTCGAATTGTCATTTGTGGCTATGGATGATGCCAGTGACGCACATTCCGACGCCAGACTAGTGGTGATCGATGATTTGACTCTGTCCTTAACCGAAATTCGCGAATCGGTAGTGAGCCGCTTACAGGCTGAGGTAGCGACTTCATTGCTTTCTTTGCTGTTACTGGCTCTTCTAGTACATGCGCCATTGCAGCGTATGACACGGGCTGTCAAGGCAATTCCCTTGCTGGGGCGCAGCGCTTTTGCCGAAGCACGTGCAAAACTTTCTCCACGAGGCCGACATTTTCTGGATGACGAAATTGACAGCCTGGATGAGGCCGCAGTTGCCTTGTCCTTTCGCTTGGAAATGCTAGAACAGGAAGTGGCAGCGCATGCTGGAAAGCTGCAAGAAATGTTGCACCGTATTTCAATCGAGCGGGATTTTAATGAAAGCCTACTCGATACCGCACAGGTCATCATTCTGACGCAATCTGCCGATGGATCGATTCACAGCCTTAATCGTTATGGGGAGTTGTTAACAGGCTGGAGGGAGGAGGAATTGTTGGGCAGGTGTTTTGTTCAGGCAATTTATCATGACGGATCGGCTGAAACAGAAACGCAACTGGCATTGCATGATCTTGCTACGGGGGAGCATGAGCATATTCAGCGCGAATCAATTTTGATGAGCAAGTCAGGCGAAAAATTCGAAATAACCTGGAATCACTCAAGTCTTTCTGGCCAGCCAGGCGAGACTACAATGATCCTGTCAGTCGGGATTGACCACACCAAACGCAAACGTGCCGAGCAAGACTTGCTCAATCTGAATGCCAGCCTGGAAGGTCGGGTTGAGGAACGCACTTCTGAACTTGAGCAAGCCAAGCAACAAGCCGAGAAAGCAAACCAGGCCAAAAGCGAATTTCTTTCCAACATGAGCCACGAAATCCGCACCCCGATGAATAGCATCATTGGCATGACACAATTAGTGCGACGTACAGAACTTAACCTCAAACAGCTTGATTATGTTGTAAAGATTGATCATTCAGCGCAGCACCTATTGCGCTTGATCAATGAAATACTCGATTTTTCCAAAATTGAATCGGGCAAAATCGAGTTGGATGTAGTGGATTTTGAGTTGACTACAATACTGGAGAACATCTCCAGCCAATTTAGCGAGAGCGCTGCAAGCAAATGCATGAAGCTTGTGTTTGACATCGACCCCGACTTATCCTATCCGCTTCGTGGAGATTCGTTGCGGCTATATCAGGTGCTGCTTAATTACACCAGCAACGCCTTCAAATTTACTGATGCGGGTGAAATAGTCATTCGTGCCCGAATTATCGAAAATAAAATTTCCGGAGCGGGTGAAGCAGACAGCCTGGTGCGTTTCGAAGTTCAGGATAGCGGCATCGGCATAAGCGAAGAACAAATCGCACAACTATTTCAGCCGTTTCATCAAGCTGACGCTTCAACCACGCGTAAATATGGCGGCACAGGACTGGGACTGGCCATCAGCCGACAGCTGGCCGAAATAATGGGTGGCGAAGTTGGAGTAGAAAGTCAACCCGGCAAGGGCAGCACTTTCTGGTTTACTGCCCGGCTGGGCAGAGGTGCCAAGCCGGTTACGGCTATACAAACCGTACCATCGGTCGATCTGACTATAATCCAAGGCTCATACATCCTGCTGGTTGAAGACAACATCTTTAACCAGCAAGTGGCCAAAGAATTATTGGAAGAAGCCGGCGCAGTCGTTACCATCGCCAACAACGGAAAAGAAGCTCTTGATCTGCTGGTTAAAGAATATTTTGACTGCATCTTGATGGATATGCAGATGCCCGTGATGGATGGTCTTGAAGCTACCCGTCAGATTCGGGCCAACCCTAAGCTCGCGGCCACGCTGATAATTGCCATGACCGCCAATGCTGGGCGTGAAAATTCGATACGCTGTTTTGACGCGGGCATGGATGATTTCATAACTAAACCAATCAAGTTCCAGCTTCTCCTTACGACACTTGCCAAATGGCTAGTGCAGCGTTCCGATCGGGTTGTGCCCGTACCCGCCGCGACCTCATTTCAGGAGGTTGCAACGATGGCAGAAATAGAAGTAACAGACGCAAGCGACCCAAGCATCATCGATTTATCAATACTCTCCAATATATTGGGGAGTCATCCGGATAAAATCCGCAAATATGTCATGCTGTTTTTAGACTTGACTCAGAAAGCGCTTGTTGAGATCGATACTGCGCTGGCACATGGAGACTTGGTGACAGTGAGCGCCCTGGGGCACCGCACTAAGTCATCGGCCAGAACTGTAGGTGCAATGAGATTTGGTGAATTATGTATGGCATTAGAGCAGCTCAAGGAGGGGGGAGATACTAATCAAGCGCGGGACATTGTGGTGCAAATGCGAACATTGCTGGCGCAGATTTATGATAAAGTAAATAAGTAGTTGTTAATAAATAATATTTATAAATATTAGCGCTGTATAATTCCGCACTTACAAAAGTATTGATGCCGGTTTTTCAATTAACAAGGCTCAGGATTGCTCAATTTTCAGTGCCTTGGTCAGTTGAATTCGAATCGCTTTGTACATTTGTATTTAATCTTTATTCCAAGATAGTTGCTGATCCATTTTATTAAGGCTATGTCACAATTGGCTGTAGAGCTAAATTTCAAAATTTACCAAATGTTTTTAAATATAGGTTTGAGTGTTTTATGTGTAACAAAAATTATTTATTATTTAAATGGTTACTAAGAGAAAACAGATAATTGTGACATGGTCTTAATGACGGTTTGTGGTTTTTTCTTTTAGCTATTAAAGGTCAAGTTCAAAACCACTTCTAGTGGTAATTATCTTATGGTCGGGCACATGACATTCGATAGTTTTCTTTGCTGCAAGGAAATTCATACAAATGGTACTTTTGAAAAGTATTAAAAGCAAAATTTTTGTTTTCGCCATCATGGCCACGCTTATCCCTTCGCTGGGCTTGGGGCTGCTGTCATTCCGCCAGAACGAGGCGCAGATCAGCAACAATGTAACCAGTGAACTGCGCGCCCTGGCAAGCCAGGCCAGTCGCGAGCTGGAACTGTGGATCAATAAGCACATTCACGCAGTGCGGGCATTGTCCACATCTAATGCAGTCATAGACGGACTGTCTGCGACTGCTCACCCCCTTGCAGGCAAGCCCAATATTACTCCGCAGGACTTGACGAAATACCTGCGTTCGGTGCAGTCACAACTTGACACAATATTGGAGTTGACTGTGGTGCGCGCTACCGGGCAGATTGTAGCCAGCAGCGCGGCGGCACCCTCCACTGTAATTTTGCCGCAAAGCTGGCCGGAGAGTGCGCTCACCGAAGGTGTTGTGCTTGTACCACCTCATTGGAATAAGCAGCGCGCCACCGCGACGCTTAGTGTTGCGGTTCCTGTATTGTCGTACGGCAATGTGCTCATGGGTGTATTGGTGGCCGAGCTTGATCTGCGTACCGCACAACCTAATCTAAAAAGCTTGACAAAATCACCGAAGGGCGAGGTGCTTTTGCTGGACAAAAATGGCAGAGAGCTACTTAGCAGCCGTGCTAGTACAAGTAAACTAAGGTCACTGGATGCGGTGGTACTGCGTCAGCTGCTGGCACGACCCGGCGAGTCCATGGTCTTTCAGGGGGTAATGCATCGTGAAGTCATTGGGCTGGCAGATGTGCCTGCTGCGCTACCGGTTACAGTAGTGGCAGAACAAGATCGTGCTGATGTCTACGCCGTTTGGGTGGCTTTTCGCAATTTATTTCTGGCGTTGGTGTGCACAATAGTGTTGGTAGTGACAGCAGTGGCTTTTCGAATGGGGCGTTCAATTGTCACGCCGCTGCAGCACCTGATCGATGCCGCCAACAGTATTGCCGACGGCGATCTTGACGTGCAGCTGCCTGTGACACGAAATGATGAATTCGGCCACCTCACCCAAATATTTAACCAGATGGCAGACAAGCTGCGTCAAAGTCACGCCGAGGTGGTCGCCACAAATACAGCCATGCAGCAACAGAATCAGCTGCTTGAGACGCTTTCCATTACCGATGGCCTTACCGGTCTGTATAACCGCAGTAAGCTCGATGCGATCCTGAAAGATGAGCTCGCTCGATTCAAGCGTAACCAGCGACCTTTTGCAGTGCTCATGATGGATATTGATTACTTCAAGACTCTCAATGACAGCCACGGTCATATCGCGGGTGATGAGGTAATTGTAGCCGTGGCCAAGATACTCGCCCAGTCGATCCGCAGTGTGGATTATGCTGCGCGCTATGGTGGCGATGAGTTCGTCATTATTATGGTCGAAACAACGGTGGATCAGGCGCTTAGAACCGCAGAGCGCATCTGTTCCCAGGTAAATGAAATGCGCTACAGCGCCAATGGCCAGAGTGTATCGGTGACGGTAAGTATCGGTGTCGTGCAGTGCAAGCAGTCCGACAGTGCTACTCCGACAGCGGTGTTTGCCCGCGCCGACAGTGCGCTCTATGAAGCGAAGCGCGCTGGTCGCAACCGGGCACACTACGCAACCTAGTGTTCTGCCGAACTTATATTCCCTGTATGGCCAGCGTTCCGCTGCGTCCATCCACTGTCCCTGTTACAAGCTCATTCAGCGGCAGAGTGCTTGTAATGTTTTCCAAATACTGGTGCAACGAAACAAGCTCGTAGCCTTGTTCTTTCCAGCCCGTGATGAGCTGTTCGAATACCGGCATCCACTTGCCGCCTTCCAACTCTGCATGCAATGTATATACATGGCCCATAGTAGGAGAGAGCGCAGTCAGTCGGAGTAAGTGCTGCGCCACATTTTCCAGCGTGACCCCCTCTCGATTGATGATTTCATCCAGTGTAGGCAAGGTGGTTGGTAGTTGCGGGCAGTCAACAATCTCAGCATCCCAAGTGGGGATAAAGGGATGTGTGCCGCGTGTGTCAGAGCTGTAATCAAAACCTAATAGCTGCATCAGGCGCAGGGCATGCCGGTTCATCTGCCAACCGGCAGCAGCATGCGCTTTGGGCGCTACGCCAAAAATCTCTATGAATCTATCCACGGCGCGCTGTATCTCGCGCTTTGTCCACTTGGCATCTTTGCCCGCGACAAAATCCTGCCAGCGGATATGGTCGAAGCAATGAATGCCGACTTCAAAACCTGCATCGCTAACCGAGCGTAATATTTGTGCACAGTGACGTCCAATATCCGGCCCAGGCAATAAGGTGCCATACAGTAACGTCTTGATGCCGTAGTGCTCCAGCACTGAGGTACGCGATACCTTGCCTAAAAATCCGGGACGGAATACACGCCTAATAGCGCGCCCTGTGTGGTCAGGGCCAAGAGTAAAGAAAAATGTGGCTTGCACATTGTGTCGCTTCAGCATTTCTACTAAACGCGGAACCCCCTCGCGCGTGCCGCGATAGGTATCAACGTCAATTTTAAGAGCTAACTGAGGCATGAAAATGATATTCCTGCCTGCGCGAGGATGATGAACACTAAACTTGTACTGATTCCCATAACGGTCACAATCAATCCATCTGGGCGAATCGATAAATAACTCGCAAATTCCTTAACCATTATTGAGACACATTAAATTCAAATCTTGCCGCGCCATACTGGGTAGCAAACTCTGTGGCGCTCATTTCTATGTCATCCAACTCAAAACGTACTACGCGTAGTACGCCTTGCCCACAAATAGCGTATGCCTTGCCTTCCTTGACATAGAAGGCTTGTGTCTCGCCCGTTGCAATGCAAGTTGTGACCTGCGTTTGCAGGATGCGCATGGGTTTGCCTAAAAGCTGTGTGCTCGCACCCGGATAAGGTGGCGCCACAGCACGCACCAGGTTGTGAATGCTGCGCGCGTCTTGCGACCAGTCAATAATGCCATCCTCAGGTTTTCGGCCACCGAAATATGCACCTTGGCTCAAATCCTGCGTTACTGATTTTGCTGACCCTGCAAGTAGAGCGGGCAAGCAAGCATTCAACGCGATTTCAGCGGCCACAGTGACTTTTTGAAACACGTCGAATGCAGTGTCATCAGGCAATATTGGTACGGCCTGCTGCGCTAACACCGCCCCGTTGTCGGGTTTTTCAGTCATGTAATGCAAAGTCGCGCCAGTTTCTGTTTCGCCGTTAATAATGGCCCAATTGACCGGCACCCGGCCTCGATATTTCGGCAGCAGCGAGCCATGCATATTGAGCGCACCATACTTAGGAATTTCCAGCAACTCACGCTTAAACATTTCGCGGTAATAGAAGGAAAAAAGAAAGTCTGGTTGCACCGCTCGAATCTGCTCAAGCACTTTCACCGAATTTGGATTGTCCGGCGTGATGACCGGAATGTCATGCAGCGCAGCCAACTCGGCCACGCTGGCAAACCAGATATTTTCTTTTGGGTTGTCACGATGTGTAACCACCAGTGCCACTTGCACGCCATGCGCCAGCAATACAGATAGGCAACGAACCCCCACGTTATGGTAGGCAAAAGCGACCACGCACGTCATTCAGTCTTGTCCAATATAGCTTGAATCAGATAGCGCGGACGATGGCGCACTTGTAGATATATGCGGCCGATATATTCCCCCAGCACACCGATACCGAATAAGGTGAGCCCGATCAGGAAAAAAGCGATGGCGAACAGAGTAAATAGCCCTTCCGCTTCGGGGCCGATAAACAGGCGACGCAGTAGTAGAAAGACCACGAAGAATGCAGACATCAATGAAATTATTATTCCAGCCATGGAAAACAATTGCAGGGGGACTATAGAAAATCCGGTCATCAGGTCAAAATTAAGACGAATCAGACTGTACAACGAATATTTTGAATCACCCAACACACGTTCCTCATGTTCTACCATCACCTCGGCGGGATTGCGCGCAAAAGTATAGGCCAGAGCCGGGACAAAAGTAGTCACTTCCTGACAACTATTGATCGCATCAATGAGGGGGCGGTCGTACGCGCGCAACATGCAGCCCTGATCAGTCATTTTGATATTCGTAATGCGTTCGCGCAGCTGGTTCATGGCACGTGAACCCAAATGCCGCCACCAACTATCGTTACGCTGCTTTCGGATTGAACCGATGTAATCGTAACCCTCATCCATCTTGGCGAGCAGCTTGGCTATCTCTTCCGGCGGATTTTGCAGGTCAGCGTCCAGCGTCACCACGCGCGCACCGCGCACATGCTCGAAACCCGCAGTGATCGCCATGTGCTGACCAAAATTGCCGTTGAATAGAATCACCCGCGTTACATCTTGGCGGCGCTGGAATTGCTCGCGCAGGATGGCTGCCGAACGGTCACGACTGCCATCATCAATAAACACGATCTCGTAGCTAATAGCGAGATTGTCCAGTATTGGATATAAACGATCGAACAAGGTCTGCAGACCTTCTTCTTCGTTATAAACAGGAATGACGACGGAAAGTTGTGGGGTACTCATGGCGCAGCATTTTACCGCAGAGGGTGAAGTTAGCGAAATTGAAAGTAAGCACTAAGAAAAATAAGGGTTGGCCAACAGCATAGCGTGCGTAATACGCACGCTAATTTTTCAATACTGCAACCATCTCAACACACGTGCGCTCAACATCACTTTCATTCATCGCCGCAAACATTGGCAAGGAAACGATCTGCCGCCCAACACGTTCTGCAATTGGGAACATGCCTTCCTTAAAACCCATTGCTCGATACAGTTTGAATAGGTGAATAGGTGCATAGTGATAACCGATGCCGATGTTCTTGTCTTTCATGCGCGCCATGAAATCAGCACGGGTGATGCGCTCTGGCAGCACTATCTGAAACAAATGCCAGTTGGTGTTTTCAAAATCAGCCGGAGGTAATTGCGCACCAGTTTGTGCTTCGAAATCTTTACCGAGTGTTGCGAAATAATGCCGCGCCAATTTACGTCGTTGCGCGCTGATCACATTTAATTGCGCGAACTGGCCTAAGCCGATGGCGGCGGCGATGTCGGTCATGTTGAACTTGCCGCCCAGCACGTCCACTTCGATGCCGTCGTATCCGCTCCGCGTGACGCCTTGTAACCGATACTTCTCGGCGAGTACGGCTTCCTCTGCGTTGTTCAGCACCAGACAACCGCCTTCCGATGTAGTGATATTCTTGTTGGCCTGGAAACTGAACGAAACAAAATCACCGAACGAGCCGATGGGCTTACCCTGCCATGTGGAACCAATAGCTTGCGCAGCATCTTCGACCACGCGCAATTTGTGTTTGGCAGCTATCTTATAGAGGCGATCCATATCAACTGGTTTGCCCGCCAGATAGACTGGGATGATTGCCTTGGTGCGCGACGTGATCGCCGCCTCAACCTTGTCCAGATCAATGTTTCTTGTGACCGGATCAACGTCAGCGAACACCGGGGTTGCGCCGACTTCGAGTATGACGTTGGCGGTGGCCACCCATGAAATGGGCGTAGCTGATGACTTCGTCACCATGCGCTATACCCGCAATGCGCAGGGCGATTTCCATGGTGCAGGTGCCGGAGTTGAAGGTGCGCACCAGACGTCCACCGAAATAGTCTGAAAGTTGCTTCTCGAATTCTTGCACCTTTGGCCCACTGGTAATCCAGCCGGAACGCAGGGTTTCCACTACAGAAGCAATAGTAGCCTCATCAATTGATGGGCGGGAAAATGGAAGGAATTTGCTCATGCTCGAGAAATAATAACGACGCCCAAAATGATAACGCTGATGCCAGCCACTTTGGCCGGGTTGATTGATTCATTAAAAAACCACCATGCTGCTACCGCATTTACAACATACCCCATAGACAGCAGCGGATAAGCAATACTGACCTGCACGCGTGATAAAGCAAGTATCCAGATCACCACGCTGAGCGCATAACAGGCTATTGCCCCGATAATGTGCGGTTCGGTGGCAAGACGCATACCGATTGGCAAAACGTTGCTGCGACTGAATTCGAAATAACCAATGCTGTTGGTTCCAGCCTTGATCATAAGTTGCGCAGCAACATTGAGCATCACGCCAACAAAAATCAAGCCGAAGCTGATCAGGTTCATGGTTTGACCACGACGATATGTTGCGTATCCTCGAAAATAATTTTCATTGCCAAACCTTGCTGTGTAAGTTGCGGATATAACTCAACCGGCATGATCGCCAGTGCGGCTGGTTGCTTATCCCATATTTTCGCGAAGCTGGGGATGTCTGGTATCCAGCGCTGCGGCTCCTGCATAATACCGAATGCCATTTCATTCTGAAAGGCAACCAAGGTAAAAGTGCGCTTCAGGTAAAACGGCAGAGTCTGCTCGTAAGTGCCAACCGAATACAATGGAATATCGGGCTTGACATAGGGACGGATCAACTCGGCAATGTGGTACGCAGAACGCCATCTGGCCACAGTATTATGCCCGGATAAAACAATTTGCGCCCCTATTAAAGAGCTTAATGCCACCACCAGCACTGCCAGAGATTTTTTATTGCGTGTCAATAACACCATGCCGGAGATCAGCCCAAACAGAATAACCAGTGCAGCCACCACGGCCCAAGTTGCATAATCGCGATACATTTCTATTTGTAGGGGGGTTTTTGCCAGCTGCGCTGTAAACGGTGCGAACCCTAATGTTGCCACCGGCACCAGCAAGGCCGGAGTGAGTTGCCACAGCAATACCCGCTCGCGTATCTCGGCCAGCCGTTTGCCCATTAACAATGCCAGAGCCGGAAACATCGGCAGTAAATAGGATGGAAGTTTTGATCCGGACACCGAAAAAAATACATAAATGAACACCACCCATATCATCAGAAAACGTTCCGAATTAAATGCCTTGCCGATATGTGTGGCGCTTTTCCAAGTGCGCAGCAAGGTGTCAAACATTAAAATAGTCCATGGCAACATGCCTGCCAGTAGGACGGGAATAAAATAGTACCAAGGCTGATAACGTCCCAAATCCTTGGTAGAAAATCGCGTGTAGTGCTCATAGATGAAGAAACGCTCGAAGAATTCTGGATTGGCTTTCATCACCAGAAAGAACCATGGCGCAGTGATAAACAAAAACAGTAATAGCCCGGTCACCAGATTGATACGTTTCCAGGGTGTCAGATCGCGCTGCAACACAGAATAAATCACCAGCGCGGCAGCTGGCAGCACAAGTCCAATAAGCCCCTTGCTCAATACTGCCAAACCCAATGCCGCCCACGCACAATAGAGCCAATTGCGCCGGGTACGCGTATCGGCTTCGGCCTGCTGACCAAGTAGCAGGCCGACGATGCCGAGGGTGAGGAAAAAAGTGACACCCATATCGAGCGTGTTGATATGCCCGATCAGCACGTATAACAAACTGCTGCCTAGAATCAAGGCCGCATACTGTCCTGCTTCACGCCCGAACAAGCGCGTACCGGCAAACCACACCAATAATAACCCGAAAAAACCGGTCAATGCAGGCCACAAACGTGACGTCCATTGATGCTCACCCAACAAAGTATATGCGGTCGCCGTCGCCCAATATTGTAGTGGAGGTTTCTCGAAATATTTGAGGTCGTTCAGACGCGGGGTCACCCAGTCGCCACTTACGACCATTTCGCGCGGAATTTCGGCGTAGCGTCCTTCATCCGGCTTTATCAGCTTACGATACTCTAGAGTGCCAAACCAAATTACTGCGACCATCAACAATAGCCACCACCAGCGTTTTATTTCAACTTTTGCCATTAGTACTCCAGCTTTCGTACCATTAACAGTAGCAAGCTATCGATCGCGAAAGAAATACCGACTACTACTAACAATTGATCAATTTTCATTACCGCTCCAAATTTGCCGCTGGTCAATTCTAACTCCATTCATCAGATTCATTTTTTAAGGAAACACTTATGGACGCCTCTAAAAATTCAAGTTTCTAGACAAGAAAAATCGAGAGTAAAAAATTTGAGCGCAGCATATATTTGATATGTAGGCGAAAATTTTCTACTCTCGACGCTGTATTGTGACAAAAATTGGATTTCGAGAGGTGCCCTTATGTCTTACACCAGTGCAGTGTTACACACTGCTTGGAACTTATACCATGGGTTGAGGAAATGACCTTTTGCAACACATTGTGAACGTAACATATTTTCTCTGCGTCATCAGCCTTATACGTACATATTATTTTTTTAAGTTATGAACCCGGATAATCCATTAGGCAATTTAACCAGCTTCCCCCTTTGAAAAAGGGGGATTAAGGGGGATTTTTGTGTCCCTGCAACGCTCACCCCCCCTAGCCCCTCTTTTTTCAAAGGGGGGAATGCGAAATCATCGCGCGAATCAGCTCTAATGGATTATCTGGGATGAATTGACATTTTATAGCACCCACCCTAGCCCGCCTAGCGATCCAAAGAAAATCGTAAGATGCCCCCAGGCCCAGAGCAGGTAGCGACGTGACAGCCTATCCCCTGAAAGGTTGCTGATAAGGAAGAGTTGTCCATCGGGAGAACGGCTGATGATATTGGTGCTAGGGTGTGTCAGGACATCCACCATCATTTTCTCCACTTCCCCCTTGGCCGCTTGTCTGGCGAGTTCCCATTCCTCTATGCTTAGCTCCCCATCTTTGTTTAGATCGAAACGTGCGAGCAATACGGGCATATTTTTTTTCCATTCCGTCAGCAATGCGCTCAACTCAGCGCGCTTGTCAAACTCTTGATTGCTACCACCTTGAGTGCGAAACCGCCCGATGACATAGAGGGTTTCACCCTTGATCAATGTCCATTCAGTGTAACGACAGCCCTCTTCTTGCCACTGATCATAACTCTGAGTGATGATCTCTGCATTTTCCGGGTCAACCACACATTCACCGGTATCGTCGCATAGTAAGAAAGAATCGCCAGTTTCGCCACTATCTATTGTTCTCCATCCGTTTTTCTCTCGCTGCTCGATTTTATATCGACACCACAAGCAAGGACGTCGTCTCAACGTGCTGAACAAGGGAGGGTCACAGAATGGTTGACCACTTCCCACCAATTCAACGTAGCCTTGTGCGGCAGAAGCAATTTTTGATGTGGGTGTGTTGCGTAAGGTACGCAGCCTGTATAACGAGGATAGCCATGCATAGAGGCTAATCAAGGCAATTACAGAAAGACAATACAACCAGCCGTTGCGGGAATGTATGCGGATACCGACAAACAGTAGTAGCAGCTGCGCACCGGAGGTAATAAGTTGCGCATATTCGCGCCGTAGCCAATCCAGCATGTGGATTATCGTGAATATTGCACAGCGAGTCGTCGCGCGCGCCTTACCAACCAGCGTTTAATGAGATGAGGCATGGGTGATTAATTAACAGGCAAAACATATGCCGTAGAAGTTAGCTAAATAATTGCTGCATATCCACATCCGCTTTTTCTTTCGTGGAAAATACCAGCAAGGGCTTTTCATCAAAACCGAACATCTTCGAAAGGAAGTTAGCGGGAAACACTTCGATTTGCACGTTATTGATGTTCACTGCATCGTTATAAAATTCACGGCGGTCAGCGATTCCGTTCTCAAGCGTGCTGATCCGGTTCTGTAGCCGCATGAAATTTTCATTAGCTTTCAGCTCAGGGTAAGCTTCAGCAAGGGCGAAGATTCTGCCCAGTCCTGCGCGTAGCACCCCTTCCGCCTGCCCAAGGGCGTCGATGTCTTGACGGCTCCCCGCAGACTGCACCTGTGAACGTGCCTCGATAACTTTTTGCAAGGTAGATTGCTCAAACTGCTTGTATTGTTTGCACACTTCAACCAGTTTTGGCAACTCGTCATGGCGCTGTTTCAGTAGTACGTCAATATTGGCCCACGCCTTGGCAACAGCATTTTTGACATTCACCAAGTTGTTATACAAGCTGACGCCATAGATCAATACTATGGCAATGACACCGAAGAAAATAAGTATAGACATGTTGATTTCTTTCTATTGCGATTGGACGGCTCCGCCCGAGCATCAGGAGTTCAGGCAGTTTTAGTCTGATGTGAATAAGATTCTTGATTGACAGCTTCTGGCCGCTTGCCGAAAGTGACCTGCAAAACCTGAACAACAGCAAACGCACTGCATAACTGACTATCAACGTTTGATCAGATAGGCATTCAGAATGGATCTGTTGCATATATTAAATAGGCCGTATTTTCCGCGAACTTACTTGGCGCTCAGTAGCTTGTAATGGTGTCGCCTTCCGACGATCTCGGCCAATATAAATATTGTCATCGCTCCTCACACGTCTGTCGCGTGGAAACGCAATGTTAGCAACGCAATCCACTTTATTTTTATCCTGAATAAAGCCTCCATTGATCAGTTCCTGTAGCATATATTCAAGCGATTCACGTAAGCTGGGCGCAGCCCGTTTAATCAGCTCTTTCACAGTAGATTTGTTATCAATTAAATAGAAAGCACGCTTGATGTCACTGGACAAATAATTAGTTATCCTATTGCTTTCATCCTCACCCTTACTGGTTTTGATAAATGTAATTTTGGTATCCATATCCAATCCTCGCACCTTGATTATTTAAATTGTATTAAGTGAATTCAAGTTCGAGATCCACGAACTTGTTATCGGTCTAAAATGTTTAAAGTTTAAAGGACACCTCAAAAATTCAATTTTGCGAGCAGCCCTTTGCGGCTTGTCTGCTTAACTTGTTTCGTCACAATACGACGTTACGAAAAAAATTCGTCGATTACATATCACCAATATGCATCGTTTAAATTTTTTTCTCATGCTTTGTCTTGCTTGGAAACTTGAATTATTAGAGGCGCCCTTAACATATTTCATGTGGATAAAGGAAATTATGAATTCCAATGGCTGCAGTTTTTTATTGGTATTTTATCGGGCTACAGGTTTTTTCAGCGTTAACGCAAAAGGCTGTATCCCTTGTACCAAAACAGATTGAAAATCTGCTGCCGGGACTATTGCGACCGGTTGAATTGAACCCGGATAATCCATTAGGTAATTTAACCAGCCTCCCCCTTTGAAAAAGGGGGATTAAGGGGGATTTTTGTGTCCCTGCAACGCTCAAATCCCCCCTAGCCCCCCTTTTTCAAAGGGGGGAATGCGAAGTCATCGCGCGAATCAGGTCTAATGGATTATCCGGGTTGAATGGTAAACGGGACAATCAGGACAAGGCCGCACGTACATCCTTCAACAATCGCTCATAAAAATTCATTGCGAATAAACTTCCTAAATGAAGCGACTTGAGAGGTTGATGTCAGTTGGCAATAGTGGAGTCCGCCAAAGACTCGGTTGGTAAAGCAGGTATGAACGCCAATGATAAAAAAGCTTGTGAAATATGTCGTAGTGTCAGCGAATAAATCAAAGGTATTTCCAGTCTCGGATGAGTGCAGCTTGGCCATAAAACTGACCATCTGGTGTCATCAAATTCCATACGGTGGCGTTACGGATCATGAAACGCCGACCGGACTTTGAGATACGAATACCAGAATAGTTATTGATGTATCCATCTCTAGTAACGGCATCCAGCAGTTTAATCCGCTCTTTTTGATTTACTGTTTCAGCCGATAGACGTGATGGCAAAGCGGTAAACTCTTCCCAGCTCATTTCAAACAAATCCAGCGCTAACTGGTTACCATAATTAAATATTGGGTCTATCCCTATGCCGTGGGAAAGAACCGCGAACGGAGCCAAAAAAAGTGCCTCAACAGCATTTTCTTGACTGATGCCGTTATCAAAATCGGGTTTCCCAGTCCAGTGTAGGTAGCTGGAGCGCAGGATTTCAACATGATGAGTTAGAAAGGTTATTTCGTTTTTGTATGCCATACAACAACATCCACCAAAAAACATTGTTTACATAAATTGTGTAGAGCCTATTTAATCTGCCGCCTCACGTTTCGGCCTGCCACGTGGCAGAGGCATTGCCCGTCGCTCCGTGAGTGCCGCCACCTTCGCGCCAAAACAGCTATCGCCCAAAACCCACCCTTTGTTTGTTGCATCACGGATTGCCTTCACATCCGCCTTGGCAATCTGTGCTCGGAACAGCTGCCGATAAGCAGACTGACGCTCCGCATCCGTGCGACCAAGGCTTTGGTACAACGCATGCGGAACAATCAACCCATCCATATTCCCTTGCCCGTTGGCTCGATAACTCGACCAAGAATAATCGCCAGGATGCGCCACCATCTCAGCGCGTACAGGGTTCATCTCAATGTAGCGCATACACGTCAGCAGATAACGCTCACTATCAATCAACGTGCTTTTATAACGTCCCTCCCACAACGTCCCTGTGCGCTGATAGGTGAAATTGAAATACTGCACATAACGTCGCCCAATCGACTGCAAGGTTTTAGATAGGCTGGATTCCGTGACGGGCGTAACCAACAAATGCACGTGATTCGTCATCAGCACATAAGCGTGAACGGTGAGGGAATGCCTGTCAGCCGCCTCTTGCAGGCAACGTAGATAAAACTGGTAATCGGCATCCGCCGCAAAAATGAGATCGCGGTTATTACCGCGATGGATAACGTGCAAAGGTTGGTCGGGTAGATATAAGCGGGGAAGGCGAGCCATCATGCAATTACTGGTTGCTGAGATGGAGTCAGTGTATCAAAATAAATCAAGTCTACCCCCAATTTCCCATGTGATGAAGGGCTTAACTTGTTGAAAATCTCTGTTGTGAATCAGTCTGCCCGACAACTTTTTGAGTATGCCAATTTATGGCATAAACTGCCATACTGCTGCTAATATTTACTTGGGAGTATTGCCGTGTCTATAAACGTATCTTTGCCACCTGAATTAGAGGCTCGAGTTCGTCAGCGTGTTGAGTCTGGCATGTATAGCTCGGCAAGCGAAGTCATTCGTGAGGCATTGCGGCTATTCGAAGCCTATGAACAGGTCAAAACAGTGAAAATCGACAGCCTGCGCCAAGATATTGACAAGGGTTTGAACGATGCAAAAAACGATTTGGCACTGGAAATTGATTTTGCCAACCTGAAAAAACAAGGTCGCCAGTTACTGAAAACTCGCAAGGCTGCTGCTTGATGCTTCGCATCCGCTTTACCAATTCAGCAGAAGCCGATCTGCAAGTAATTATATTGGTACTTCCCGTTAACCACATTTACAGATGGCAAGGGACATGATTGATGGCATCGAAATTGCTGAAAACCCAACTGCGATAAGCGTTGTTATCGATAGTCAGTATTCGATACTTTTGTTGCACATTATCAAGTGCCGCCTTTGGCTACCTTGAGCAGTTGAGATGCTCATTAATCCCCAAAGGAATGACTGCTTTTCGGCCTAAGCTGCCGTTCGCATACTTTCACATTAAGGTCCGCTTCTGGCGATTAACGGCCAACTTTGTGTGTCGTGGGCTCTGTCCGTATTATGGCCTTGTATTCTTGGGTAATGCCGTATAACCTTCGCCACTTCAATAAGTTAGGAGATAATTTCTGTGTTCGTATCATTAACCATGTCCGGACAGATCTATCATCTGAATAACTGTTAAGGTGCTCCGCACATACCGGCAATGTATTTTGAGCTCCTCGTTACATCAAGGGAGATCAACTATTGATGTTTCTTCTAGAAGCTCTTGGTTACTGAACTACGTAGAATTTAAAAAATGAAAAATAACTTTCAGAACCAAAAGGCATTCCGCTCACCGGAAATTTACAAGCTAATTGCCGGCATTCAAAATATACCGAAGAGAAATTTGTTGCGAGGTTATGTTGCAAAACGTCATATCAACCATGATGACGTAGAGATCATCAGGAGAAGAAACTCCTGCCATGACAGCATGATTATCGGCGCATTATTGAAGGGGCGCCACGGGCTAATGGAAGAGCGGCCTAGAGTGAACAAGAGAAGCAGTAATGACTTGTTCACGATGACATCATTTCCACCAATAGATTGCAGAAACGAGGTCTGCTATACAGCTGGATATATTAACTCCATGAACGATGTTGCAATTGAGATGTTGCACATCATAAAAAGTTTGGCTCGATTGGAAATCATGGATTCTGATTGTGCCCTTGGACTCTTACTTAATTTGAGCGAAAAATATGGCGCGTCCAATTATCTATCGTACAAGCTAGCATATTTACGGAGTGCAAGGGATCTTCCTGTAAGTTTATTAAGCGTCGTTTCTAAAATTGAAGACGAAATGGGGCACCGTCATAACGCTGGCATGCACTTTAGTGCTCTTGAAAACATAAGTTCTAAAATTTCGCTCTTCGTAGTTGCTCAGCGGAGAGTAAGTGGTCTTGTCGGGAGAGTAGGTGGAGATTTTAGAAAAGCGCTTTCCCTAAGCAACTTCATACCAACACCTCTTAATGAAGAAGATGTAGCGGGTTACTTGCTTCGAGCAACTGAATCCTCCTTACTGGACACTGTTTACGCCATATTGGTGATATTCAATCTGGAAGAGCTTGATGTGGTTAAGAGTGAATTCAAGTTACGCCTTAAGCCAGAATTTGTAACCAGACTGCTCGATGTAATCCAATTCGCTGCTGAATCTGAGGATGGAATTATCGTCACCGACTACTACCGCCCTCATGATCAAAATACCACTTTGTCATTAGATCTATACCGAGTCACATCCGCATTTCTCGAGCGGCCGAAATTTGCCGCATACAGGAACAAATTGGATCAAGTTATCGGCGCCAGATTAATGGCAGAGATTATTGATGGAAAAGTTTACACGGTCTCCAAGCCATTCAACAATAAAAGTTTACTACTTTCCCAAGATTCTAGTCCATTAGAGGAAGTTCTGGATGTCTCATTGGATATCTTTTACAGAACATTTTTGTTTCTGAGATTTATAGGTGATAGGACAAATATATTAGATCTTTCGAAAGACGAAATTAGGTTCGTTTTTGAGAACACTCTCTGCTTGGATACTCTTCTCACAGAGGAAGAAATGAGAATGTTGTATTTAACTGCTCCATCTGAAACGAAAAGTTTAGTTTCGATTCTCGCGCTCGCGCTATTTAGAACAAGGTCAATCGATCCAGATGTAGACTTTGAATTCAGGACTGATTTTATTTCACTCGTCAAGACTGAGCATAACGGGTCTATCATCAATTTTATTAATAATTTACTGCAAGACTCGCCCCAGATTGCTAATTATATCGTTGGCTCACTTGATGAGGTAACACTTGAAAAAATGTATACCCTTGTCAAGAATGCCTCTGAGGCTTCTCAAATACGATGTGACATCCTCCGAGCAGTAGGACAGCGGTTGAATCGTATAGAGTATTTTATAGAGGCCGATGCGATTACTACACGCTCTAAGGTGTCAAAGCTACAGCAATACTTCGACAGTAGTCGAATGTATGTTGATAGTGTTGCGATGAAAAAATGGCTCGATAGTAATCCTACAATATCAACGGAGCAATATCGATCCTTGTACCCCAAGATTGAAGCAAGGATATCGTCAGTTGAGAATAAGTCTGGGGTGGAATCCAATGTGTTATTTATTCAGGTAACTGATCAAGATGAATACCTTATTTCTCAGATTGCCAAGGATGCATTCGAGCAATTTTGTTTGAATGCAGAATTCGGAATCGAATCATACTTGGGGCGTCGCATCAGACATAATACTCTTGATGGCGTTACAACAGATACAGTAGATGTAGTGTTTCGCAAAGCTGAGTATGGGATTGTTATGTCAAACCCAGGCATGCGCCGAACGGTAGAAGCGTGGATGACTTTGTATAAATCAATTATTGACAAATTGAGAAGGGAACACCTGCAGTTCAAGTCTAATAATTCGTTCTTTAACCCTGTCTTGGACTTGGAAGACTCAACCACCAAAGAGAACATTCGGAGTCTATGTAGCGCATTAAGATCGGCTGGTCGAGGTGAGTTTCTCAACGACTTGGTGATAGCTTTTTGTTGGAAACAAATAACTCCACAGCTTGAAAATGCGGCGCGGTTCATAAAAACAAAGCTTCTTCAAGAGGCGTCTGCTTCAATTGATAAATATTTTTCAGGTTCTTACGGAGTTGTAGAGGGACAAATAAAATCTGACCTGCATGAAGCAGTCAATGAGGTATTAAAAAAAGTTGCAGATTGGTTTCAGGTTCCTCAGACAGGTTTCATATCTGCATCGGTTAGAGATCTGTGCCAAATCATTCTAATTGAACTGAATCGGGAAAATCTTGATGAATTTACAGGAGATGCTTTAGATAATAAATATACTGGCATAAGTGTTCACCGTTTATATGACTGCTTGGCGGTGTTGCTAAAAAATGCAGAGAAACATGGGGAAGTGAATATTAAAATGCAGATTAATGTTTGCGCAAATCGAATAAATGACAACTCAGTTTTAGAACGGATATCTATTGACATTACGTCAACGGTTTCCAATGCAGAATACTTGAAATCAAAGGAAAGAATTCTCAGTGCAATCGAATCTAAAGAGGCTGGGATAGATATGGTTACAGAAGGCTATACCGGTATCAAAAAAATAAAATTTATCACTCGGGCATGCGAGGGTGTCCACACAGTTCGATGTGTTGCAAACGATGATACAAGAGAGATAAAACTCAGCTTCTCCATCCATGCGGAGACTGCAGCTGAAGATTTTTCATCGGGTACATTGTTATGAGAGTTTTACTTGTTGAGGACGAGGTGCATAAGCGTGATGAGATAAAGAAGTGCATACAGGAAGTTCATGGCTCCCTCCCTGAGATAGTTGACGGCGTCAGTAGCGCTGTACTAAAAGTTATGGAGGAAGACTACGATCTCATCATCTTGGACATGGCACTTTCTACTTTTGGCGACAGCGCTGACGACAAGAACAAAGGTCACGATCAGGCGCAGGGAGGGGTCGAGGTTTTGCGAGCTCTTAAACTTGCAAAAAAATCAACGAAAATAATTATTGTTACCCAATATCCGGATTTTTACATTGGTGGCAGCAAAGTAAAATTAAAAAATTCGCCCAAAGTTATCCGTGAGAAATACAACCAAAATGTCATAGGTGCTGTTTTGTATCATTACAAATCTAAATCGACAATGCAGCTAATTATGTCAATTCTTAGGGCTTGTTAATGAAAATTCTGTTGATCGAGGATGAAGATAAAAAGTTTAAATTAATTGTTTCATACCTAGAAAGTCGCGGGGTTACCAAGGGCGATATAATTCGTGCGAAGAATATGACGGACTTTGCGGCAAACCTCAATACTGACATCGGACTTTTTATTATCGATTTTAAATTACCAAATGTAGATGATGGGCATGCATCGCAAAACGGAAAAGCAATTTTGGAGTCCATTGTAAAAGCGGGAAAAAATGATGCCTTGCTCCTGGCAATAAGCTCATATCCTGAGGATTTCCCAGAGTTGAGAGAACTTTTATGAATCTCACGGCTGCATTCTGGCAGATTTTTCAAACAAGAAAGGGTGGCAATCTACGCTTGACCACTTGTTAATTCAGTTGAAAAAAAATTTAAAGTTTGATTTTGTTATATTTTGTGCTTTGCAGAAGGAACGAAATCCTTACATCACTTTGATTGTTGGAAAGCAAGTTACAAGGAGTGGTATTGATTGCTACGATATTGAAATCGGCGGCAGGAATGGTACCGTCATATTAATGCCGCAAATGGGTTTGGTAAATGCTGCTGTGACCGCTAGCTTGTGTATTGACCGATTCAAACCGTCAGTTGTTGGGATGAGCGGAATTTGTGGGGGGTTTGAGAGTAGAGCCAGCATCGGACAATTGTTTGTTTCAAGCATGGCTTATGAATATCAATCTGGAAAATGGGCATCGAATGGTTTTTTGCAAGAGCCATACCAAGTTCCAACAGATCACGTTACGCTAACTAAGTTAAAAACATTGATAAATTCCACTGGTCTTCTCCATGAGCTGGAAGAAGGGTTTAATGGAGCACGTCCAGCGAATCAGCAAAATCCAGAAGTTGGAGTGTTTACAAGCGGTTCGGCGGTAATTGCTGATGAACGAATACATGCATCAAATTGAAGTGATGCATAGAAAGGTTAACGCCCTAGACATGGAGGTTTTTGCTTTGCATCGAGCTGCGGAGCTCTCGCCACACAAACCACCTTGTATTTGCGCAAAGACAGTGGTTGACCTGTGCAATAAAGATAAGATTGATGATATTCACTCTTATGGCTCGTATATTTCGGCAAAATTTCTGATTAAGGCCGTTAACAATTTCTTTTCTCGAAGTGAGTTCTAAGAATATTTCAGTCGATTATGTTTGCTGGCAAGTTGCGATGCAGTGGCCGTTGGCCGAAATGAATCGACTTTGAATTAGTAGGCACCTTACAGCTTAATTGTCTGGAATGCAGGCCAATGCTGACATTCAGCAGCATGGCACCATTTGTCTGCTAAGGCCGAAAAGCTGACAAACGATAAACATGATTATCGAAAGCAAGCGTAGCCTGAGCTAACGTTGATACCGTTTTTACTGTCTTCCGAACCGAAATCAGTTATCGCTTGTCCGGTGTTCAATGTGGATAACTGATCGCCATCCAAATTGGGGAGCTGGACAGCGACAACCAAAGGTAATGCACTTGCATTGACATGGTAATGCAAACTCCTTACCATGCAAGGCTCCCACATTTTTGATAGGAGAGCCCCATGCCTGCCACCCTCGAAGTCGAATCTACGCTGACCGACCGCTATCAGACTACGGTACCAGAGACTGTGCGTCGCGCCCTACAGCTGGGCAAGCGCGACAAGATTCACTACACGATCCGGTCCAGTGGCGAAGTCGTGCTGACACGCGCCGAAGTTTCCGAAGGAAATGACCCGGTGCTTGGCCAGTTTCTGAACTTTTTAGCCCGCGACATCGCCAGCCATCCGGAACGCTTGCAGGTCGTCGATGCTAGCTTTGTTCAACATATCCAGTCGTTGGTCGATCGTATCGAGGTTGATCTTGACGCTCCACTTTCGGCAGACGATGAATGAATGCAAGCAAACCCGCGCCCTTGATCATCAACGGCTGGACGGTTTTCGCGCACCCCTTGTTCTTGGTACAGCTTGAAGTATTGGCCCGGCAGGTCGAGGTGTCCAAGCAAAAAGACCCTGTGATGTACGTGAAGAAGAACGTCAGCAAGCGACTGGCGGCGATCACCAAGTTGGCGTTCGACGTTATCCCACAGGATCCGACGCGGCCGGAATACCGACAAGGCAACACTCTCGGCGATGAGCACAAGCACTGGTTCCGGGCCAAATTTCTTCAGCAGTACCGGCTGTTTTTCCGTTTCCACGCGCCGAGCAAGATAATCGTGTTCGTCTGGATCAACGACGAGGATACCAAGCGCGCCTACGAGAGTAGCGACGACGCCTACCGGGTTTTCCGCAAGATGCTGGAAAGCGGCCATCCCCCTGACGACTGGAACCAATTGATAGCCGAGGCGCATGCTGAGGGTCGACGCCTGCAGCAGTTTGCAGCAGGCGTAGCAACGTAAAGCTTGGTTTTGTAGCGAAGAAATAACAACGTTGTTAAGGCCGCAAGAGCTTTTTTCACCCCGCATATTCGATCACGGCAGCATCAATAGCGTTCAACATCGAAAGCAGGCTTCGTACCTGGTCTTTCTTACTCACCCATTTAGAGGCGCTGCGAACTCCTGCGAAAAGACGCGGAATTCAGCCCCTGGTGCCGAGGATCGTATTAATCCCGCCTGCCGTTTACATTAGCCACGTGCCTTATCGCTTTCGATGTTGCCGTCCACGAGCGTGATCGTGCGGTCGCATTGCTCGGACATGCGCGAGTCGTGGGTGACTAGCAGCACGGCGCAGCCGAACTCGCGGTTGAAGTTGCGGAACAGTTGGAACACTTCGGTGGCGGATTTGCTATCGAGGTTGCCGGTGGGTTCGTCGGCCAGCAGCAGCGCCGGGCGGGTGACAAGGGCGCGGGCCACGGCCACGCGCTGCTGCTGGCCACCGGAAAGCTGGTCGGGTTTGCGCTGCTCGAGCCCATCCAGGCCCACCTGGGCAAGCAGGCCGCGGCCGCGGTCGATCTGTTCGCGCGTGGGTTTGCCGGTGGCCACCATGAGTGGCATCAGCACGTTCTCCAGCGTGGTGAAGGCCTGGATCAGATGGTGGAACTGGAACACGAAGCCGATCGCGCTGCCACGCACCGCCGTGCGCCGGGCGTCATCCATGCTCCGGGTGGGCTCGGCGAGCAGGAACAGCTCGCCCGCTGTGGGTCTGTCCAGCAGGCCGATTAAGTTGAGCAGCGTGCTCTTGCCCGAGCCCGAGGCGCCCACGAGCGCGGCGAAGTCGCGGCGTTGCAGGCGCAGGTCCAGCCCGTGCAGCACTTCCACTTCGGTAGGTTTGCCGACGTTGTAGCTTTTTCGAAGGCCCTCCATGCGCAGTACCTCTTGGCTGGCGTCGTGCTCAGACATGGCGGATCGCCTCCACCGGGTCGAGGGAAGCGGCGCGTCGTGCAGGCACGGCTGCCGAAAGAATGCCGGTGACCATAGCCAATCCAGCAGCGGCCACCAGCAGCCACGGACTCACCGGGATGTAGAACAGCTTTGGCCCGAAGGTATTGAACGCGCCCACCAGGCCATAACCCGCCAGGCCACCCAGTAGCGAACCGGCCAGGCCGAACAGCGCACCCTGGACCAGGAACACTCGCAGCATCTGTTGCCGTGTGGTGCCCATTGCGCGGAGGATGCCGATCTCGCGCGTGCGCTGAACCACGCTCACCGACAGCACGCTGGCGATGCCAAGCGCCACGCTCAATGCTACGAACACGCTGATCATCTGCGTGGAAAGGCTTTGTGAGCGCAAGGCGTTCATCAGTTGGGCGTTGGTTTCCATCCAGCTTTCTGCCTTCAGTCCTGTGAGGCGGGCGATTCGCGCGGCCACTGTCTGCGCGTCGAAAATGTCATCCACCGTAACGTCGATGATCGTCGCGGCGCCGGGCAGGTTGAGCAACGACTGCACTTGCTTCATTTCCAGGTACACATAGCGCGAGTCCAGTTCGCGCACCCCCAGTTCGAAGATCCCGGCCACGTTCACCACGCTCTCCCGTTTCTGGCCGCCGTCCAGCCGTAGCTTGTCGCCCGCGCGCAGGCCGAGGTCGGTGGCCAGCTGCTTGCCGATTACGGCGTCGCCGGCACCGATGCGAAACACGCCGGCGACGATGTCGTTCTGGATCGGGATGATGCGCTGGTAGCGCGGCGCATCGATGCCGACCAGCACCACCGACTGCAGTGCCTCGCCGCGGCGCGCGAACGCCGGCCCCGAGATCACCGGCGACACGGCCGTGACCCGTCGGCAGCGTGTCGAGCACGTCGCGCACCTGCTGCCAGTTGTTGATCGAGCGCAGGCGCTGGGCGCGCTTGTCCTCCAGCACCAGCTGCACACTTCCTGCGGCGGGCGGCAGGATGCGGTTGCGCTCTTCTGTAGGTTGAACCTTGATGTGGGCCTGGGTACCCAGGGTGCGGTTGATGATGTTGTCCTGCAGTCCGGTGATCAGCGCAGTGAGGAAGACGATTACCGCGACGCCCACGGCGATGCCGACCAGGATCAGCGTACTCTGCACCTTGCCTTCATGCAGGAACTTGGTGGCGATGGTCCACTCGATCCACATCGGAATCAGTCCAGCTTGGCTGGCAATTCCTTGCGCGTGGCAGTCTTCGCAGCACCGACAGACAGGCTGCTGGACACCATGCGCACCCGATCGCCTTGTGCCACCGCGGCCTGCGCATCCGCCAAGATCCAGTCGCCGACCCGCAAACCGGCCGTGACTTCGGTTTGGATCAGGCCACGCAGGCCCAACTGCACCTGGCGCCGCGAGGCGCGGCCATCGGAGACCAGCCACAGCTCCGCGCGGTTGCCGTTCTTGGCACCCAGCGCATCGTTAGGCACTACGATGGCACTGTCCCGACGGCCCGTTTCCACGTTCACTGAGATGGTCATGTCCTGGCGCAGGAAGTCGGGCACCGGCTTCACTGTGAGGCGTATGTCCACCGTGCCGCGCTGCGGATCCACGCTGGGCGCGATGAAGCTGACCTTTGCCGGGAATGGCCGCGCAGGATAGGCGTCGGCGATGCACATGGCCGCCTGGCCGAGCGCGAGCACTTCGAGGTTTTTTTCATCCAGCGGCACCAGCACTTCGGTGTCGTCGTTGCGGGCGATTTCGAACAGGACACGGCCGGGCTGCACCAGGTCGCCTGGCTCGGCATTGCGGGTGAGCACGGTCCCGGCAACTTCAGCGCGGATCGTTGTCTTGGCCAACAGCGCCTTGGCGCTGGCCACTCGGGCGCGCGCCGCAGCCTCGTTGGAATTGCCGGCCACTAGCGAACGGACGACCAGCCGCGCTTGCTCGGCGGCGGTGCGGGCGATGGTTTCGGCCTGTATCACCTTTTCCATTTCTTCGCGGGAGATTGCCTTCCGCTCGAACAGGTAACGACGACGCTGGGCTTCGCGGCTGGCCTGAGCCAACCTCGCCTCCGCCTCGCGCAATGCGGCTTGGGCTTGCGGACGCGTCGACTGCTGCAACTGAGCTAGGGCGGCCTCCGCTTCGCGAACGGCTGCCTCGAGATCATCGGCACGCAGCACCGCCAACACGTCGCCAGGCTGCACCACGTCACCTTCACGCACGCGCCGCGAGACCACCACGCCGGTCACCGGACTGCCGATCTGCGCCCGCGAAACGGCCACCACCCGGCCGGTCGCCACGACCGTCTGCACCAGCGGCCGCGCTGCCACTTCGTAACCGACCAAGGCCGGCCCTCGCATTTTTTGCACCAGCCCCAATGCCAAGACAACTAAGATTAGGCAGGCGACGGCGACAAGGAACAGGTGGCGTTTTATGGTGTCACTCCAGAATATGCGTGGTGGCCAACATGATACACGAGGAGAGGTACGCCATCGGGGCTCTGGAGGCAATGGGAATTAAAGTTACATTACGTCGCAAGCACTCTATAGGCAGATTTTGTCATTCGTGCTCGGTTAAAATTACAATTCTGCACAGACCAATGAGACACTGCTACCAGTGACGAACAGCTGCAATCGGACAAGCTAATTCATCTTTCGCTCTAATATTTAGGTGTGGCACGTCTGTTATCATTACACCATGCTAAATATTCAAAATCTGACGTACCTGCAAGGCGGCACAACGTTATTGCAGCAAATAAATTTCCAGGCGTACGCCAGCCAACGTATCGGGTTGGTAGGCAAAAATGGCTGCGGCAAATCCACACTATTTCGACTGATTCGCGGCGAAGTTTTTCCGGACAGCGGCGAAATCTCACTGCAATCCGGCAAGACAATCGCTTTTGTCGAGCAGGAAATCGCTAACTCGGATCAGCCTGCTTTGGAGTTCGTGCTCGACGGCGACGTGGAGTTGCGTACGCTGGAAAAAAATCTGGCGCGCGAGCAGCATGATCCAGCCTGGTTCGAGGCTCAGCACCGCTATGAAGCAATTAATGGCTACGTGGCCAAAGCCCGTGCCGCTCAACTGCTGAATGGATTAGGTTTCGCCAACGACACACTGGAGCGCCCGGTAAGCAGCTTTTCCGGAGGTTGGCGTATGCGCTTGAATTTAGCACGCGCACTAATGCATAGAGCCGATTTGTTATTGCTGGACGAACCCACCAATCACCTCGACCTGGAAGCGATCCTCTGGCTTGAACAATACCTTGCTCGCTATCCCGGCAGCCTTATCCTGGTTTCGCATGATCGCGAATTTCTCAATGCCTGCGTCAACCGCATTGCCCATGTTCACAACCAAGTGATTGATTGCTACAGTGGAAACTACGACGATTTCGAGCGCGCCCGCGCCGAGCGCATAGCACAGCAAAATCAAGCTTTTCACCAGCAGCAGGAAAAAATTGCGCACTTGGAAGATTTTGTCCGCCGCTTCAGTGCCAAGGCAACTAAGGCGAAGCAGGCACAGAGCCGCGTTAAAGCGCTGGAGCGGCTCACGCGCATCGCCCCAGCCCATATTGCAGACGGCCATTTCGAGCTGGAGATCGAGGCGCCGGAGCGTAGCCCCGACTTATTACTGCGTGCCGATAAAATGGGCTTTAGCTATGGTGACAAAGCGCTATTTCATAACGTCGACCTGGTGCTGCGAGCGGGTGCGCGCATCGCCCTGCTCGGGCCGAACGGCGCCGGAAAATCCACTCTGATTAAATTGCTGGTGGGCGAGCTTCAGCCCACCTCAGGCAAGCTGGAAATCACGCCCGATATCCGTATCGGTTACTTCGCCCAGCATCAACTGGAAAACCTGGACAGCGAGGCTACGCCTTTGCAGCACATGGAAAAGCTGGCACCCAAAGTAACGACACAGGTACTGCGCACCTTTCTCGGTCGCTTCGGTCTGGCTGGAGACAGCGAAGATCGCCCGGTGGCCAGCTTTTCCGGTGGCGAAAAAAGCCGTTTGGCGCTGGCTCTGCTTGCTTGGCAAAAGCCACATTTATTGTTGCTCGACGAACCCACCAACCATCTCGATCTGGACATGCGCGACGCCCTCACGCTGGCGCTTGAGGAATACACCGGCGCAGTGGTATTGGTGTCCCACGATCGCAGCCTAATCCGCGCCGTAGCCGATGAGTTATGGCTGGTTGCGGATGGTAATGCCAAATTGTTTGATGGCGATCTGGAAGACTATAAAAATTGGATTGAAACACGCCGCCCGCGCGAAACGACTCAAGCTCAACCAGAAAAATCGCGCCAGCCAACCTTATCCAAGCCAAATAAGAAGGTGCTTCTATCGAAACAATCCAAACTCGAAGCTGCACTATCAAAAGCTCAGGCGGAACTGGCCGAAGTCAACCGCCAGTTGGCCGATCCTGCTATCTATGCTCAATCCTGACCGTGATGAAATCATCAAGCTGAACGCCCTGCATACAAGCTTTGAACAAAAAGTGGCAGAATTGGAGGAAAGCTGGCTGGAACTTGAAATGGCTATGGAAGAAGGAATCTAGCTCCGAGGATCCAAGATTCCTAATTTCAAAAGCAAGCACGTCACGCCGGAAACACACCTGTGCTCAAGTAGCGATCTCCACGGTCACACACAATGAACACGATGGTTGCGTTCTGCACCGTTTGCGCTACGCGGAGCGCCATTGCCAGCGCACCTCCAGATGAGATGCCACAGAAGATGCCTTCTTCGCTCGCCAGACGACGAGTCATTTCTTCCGCCTCTTGCTGACCAACGTTCACCAGCTTATCTACACGTTTGGTATCATAAATTTTCGGAAGGTAAGCTTCAGGCCATTTGCGAATGCCGGGGATTTGCGCACCCTCCTCCGGTTGTGCGCCGATGATTTGAATGTGGGGATTTTTTTCCTTGAAGAAGCGCGAGCAACCCATGATTGTGCCGGTGGTGCCCATGCTACTAATGAAATGCGTGATGTTACCCTGCGTGTCGCGCCAAATTTCCGGTGCGGTGCCCTGATAATGAGCTAGAGGATTGTCCGCGTTAGCGAATTGGTCGAGGATGACTCCCACGCCCTTCGTCGCGCATTTTCTCCGCCATATCACGCGCCAATTCCATGCTGCCCTCTTTGGATGTCAGCACCAATTCCGCTCCATATGCGCGCATGCTCTGGCGACGCTCGATGCTCTGGTTTTCAGGCATCACCAGTATCATCTTGTAGCCTCGCATGGCCGCTACCATGGCGAGCGCAATGCCAGTATTGCCACTGGTGGCTTCTATTAACGTGTCACCCGGTTTAATGTCACCACGTTTTTCGGCCTGCATGATCATTGAGAGCGCCGGACGATCTTTCACCGAGCCAGCAGGATTGTTGCCTTCCAACTTAGCCAACAGCACATTGCTCGTTGTACCGGGAATACGTTTTAACCTGACCAGCGGTGTGTTGCCAACAAAATGTTCAATAGTGTGGTGCATCTATATGTTCCTGAAACAAAGGGTATTATCTTACCATTACATTCAAGTAAAAAATAACAACCCCGCCAAGCTCACGCCGGACGGGGTTGTTATTGGTACAACATCGAAAACAGAAAACCTTTGATAACTTAATGTATCTGTAGTCAGCGCTATTTTATTTGCGATAAGAAGCTACAAAACAGACCAACACTTATAAACATCAGTTTTGCTGACAAAAAAGTCCCAGCTATAAACTATTTCTTAACTTTATTTTTTTTGTCAGCTGCTTTATCTGCAACGGGCTTATCAGTAGAAGCACCGCCCACGGTAAACTCGGACCGCATTTTATTTACCGACTTGCTACCAAAACCTTTGACATTGTCCAATTCATCTACGCTTTTAAATGAACCATTCTTTTTGCGGTAATCGATTATCGATTGAGCCTTCACCGGACCTATACCCTTAATTCCAGCTAAATCATCCTTTGTGGCAGTGTTTAAGTTCACAGCAGCCATCGCAATGCTGGAAGACATCACTAATGTAATAAAAGCCAGTAGCAATTTTTTCATTATAGTCCTTTTATAAAATGAACGACGAAGTCGCCCTGTAATCGTAAACGCATAGCACCATAACAACGTTGACTGACTTAACAAAACTCACATCATCCACCTAATTTTCCACCACACTCAGCGCGCTTGCCACAATACTCACAGATATAAATGAAAATCAATTCGCGGCGGATGATTGCTTTTGACAGACTGCACGAAAATTCAAGCTCGGTAGCCACGATAACCTACAGAGCAAGTCATACAAAGGAAATATAATTAAAAGTTAGGCACTTTGCCTCAAGCACCGAGGTATAAACTGCGCACATAATTAAGAAAATAAAGCTTTAACGCCAAGGAAATTCGGCATGCGTAAAAATAAAAAAATTATCTAATTATGTGCAACAATTATCAATATTCTTCAGAACAATCCCATGAATATAAAAAACATATTGAATCTTGTGAAAGCCACTTTTTCAGCGTGGATTGACGACAATGCACCCAGCATGGGAGCAGCACTTGCCTATTACACAGTATTTTCAATTGCACCACTTCTACTGATTGTAATATCTGTGGCTGGGCTAATTTTTGGCGTAGAAGTGGCAAGAGGAGAAATTATTGCTCAGCTACAGAACTTAATGGGGAAAACCGGCGCATTGGTCGTGCAAGGTTTGCTTGAAAGTGTTAGTAAGCCGACAGAGAGTGTAACTGCCGCTATTATCGGCGTGGTTTTACTTCTGATTGGAGCAACGACAGTATTTGCCGAGTTACAGGATGACTTGGATAGGATATGGCGTGCACCCAAAAGAACCAAGGATGCGGGAATATTTGGATTAATACGCACGCGAGTGCTTTCTTTTGCAATGATCTTGGGAATAGGGTTTTTATTGATTGTTTCGCTCATATTAAGTGCTGCATTGGCAGCACTGGGGAAATGGTGGGAGCCTTTATTTGGCAGATTTGGGCTTCTCGCAAATTTAGTCGATATAACGCTGAGTTTTTTGCTAATTACTATTGCATTCGCAATGATCTACAAATTAATGCCACGAATGAAGATAGATTGGCGCGATGTGTGGATTGGTGCGGTGGTCACCGCGTTTCTGTTTACGATCGGCAAATTCCTGATCAGCATTTACATTGGAAGAAGTGGCGTTGCTTCAGGATTCGGAGCGGCAGGTTCGCTCGTTGTTTTATTGATATGGATATATTACTCTGCTCAGATATTTTTGATGGGCGCTGAATTTACACGGATCTACTCATATGCATTTGGATCGCGCAAGGATCAGCCCACACAAATTGAAACCATTTTAGCTGAACAAATGGAATCGCAAAAATAGGCGGGTTTTTTTCGAATTATCGTTGTGCAATACTCCTACCGGAACCACTTCGGCTTGCACCCAAAATCCTGAACAACCACCACGCGAATTCAATTAATATCGAATCAAGTCCACCTGAATCTTTATTCGTAAAGGGATGTTTAAAATAACTGGGGTGAAGTAATTTTTATCCGCACCCGTTTACCATCCCACAGAGAACGCTCTTGTGGCAAACTAGCGACCTATTCTTTTTAAGCCCTTCACTTTGCGTCCTTACGAACTCTTTATCGGTCTGCGTTACACCCGTGCCAAGCGGCGCAATCATTTCATTTCCTTTATTTCGCTTATCTCCATGCTGGGTATGGCCTTGGGCGTGGCCGCGCTGATTGTAGTGCTGTCGGTGATGAACGGATTCCAGAAAGAAATTCGTACGCGCATTCTAGGTATCGCGCCCCATCTGCAAATTAGCGAAGAGAGTAACTATATGGTCGATTGGCAACCTACCCTACAGCTCACGGCAAAATTTCCGCAAGTGGCGGCTGCCGCACCTTTCGTAAATGGGCAAGGCATGGTGTCGTTTGATCAAAATGTGCAGGGCGTAATGGTACGGGGCATTTTGCCGCAGGATGAAAGCAAAGTGATAGACCTTTCCGACAAGATGAAAACCGGTTCGCTGGAAGCCTTGCAGGAAGGCAGTTTCGGCATCGTGCTGGGTTCAGACTTGGCGCACACGCTGGGAGCGCATCTGAACGACAAGGTGTTACTCATCTCTCCTCAGGGGCAGATCACGCCTGCGGGAATGGTGCCGCGTCTCAAGCAATTCCGCGTAGTGGGTATTTTTGAGATCGGTATGGCACCCTATGACAATGCGCTGGCTCTGATTCACCTTAATGACGCGCAGAAGCTCTATCAAATGGGTAGCGCAGTAAGCGGCATCAGCGCACGTCTGCATGACCTTGATCTGGCTCCGCAAGTGGCCATCGAGATGCAACGTGTATTGCCGCGTAATACCTACGTCAGCGACTGGACGCGCCAGCACTCTAATTATTTCCGCGCCGTGCAGATCGAAAAGAAAATGATGTTTATCATTCTCTCACTCATCGTGGCTGTCGCCGCATTCAACATTGTCTCCACGCTGGTAATGGCGGTTACCGACAAGCAAGCCGACATCGCCATCCTGCGCACGCTTGGTGCCTCGCCCGCCAGCATCATGAAAATCTTCATCGTTCAAGGCGCCCTGATTGGCCTGATCGGCTCTGTATTCGGCGTGGGAGGAGGCATACTTTTAAGCCTCAACATCGATACAGTGGTGCCATTTATAGAGCGCCTGCTGGGCATGCACTTCCTCTCCAAGGAAGTGTATTTCATCAGCGAATTACCCTCTGACTTACAGCGCGGCGATGTGCTGATCGTGGCATGCTTCTCATTTATTATCAGCCTATTAGCAACGCTATATCCAAGTTGGCGCGCGTCAAGGACACAACCGGCAGAGGCGCTACGCTATGAGTGAAATGGTCATTTCCTGCCGCAATTTATGTAAAACCTTTGCGCAAGGCAAACTCAATGTAGCGGTGCTTAACGGGGTAAACATTGACGTCATGCGCGGCGAACGAATCGCCATCGTAGGCAGCTCCGGCTCAGGTAAAAGCACACTGCTCCACCTGCTCGGTGGATTGGATAAGGCCAGCGGCGGCAGCGTCGCCATCCTCGGCCACGATGTGCAAACCATGAATGAAGCTGAGCGCGGCACTCTGCGCAACCGGGCGCTGGGTTTTGTGTACCAGTTCCATCATTTGCTGGCGGAATTCACCGCACTGGAAAATGTTGCCATGCCCTTACTGATCCGTGGCATGAAGCGAAGTGAAACAGACCCGATTGCCGCGCGTATGCTCGGGCTGGTAGGACTCTCACACCGTACGGAACATCTACCCGCCGAACTTTCAGGTGGTGAACGTCAGCGTGTCGCCGTAGCGCGCGCACTAGTCACCGAACCGGCCTGCGTATTGGCAGACGAACCTACCGGAAATCTGGATCGCGCCAGTGCACAAGCATTATTTGAATTGATGCAAGAGCTCAATTCCAAGCTTAACACCAGCTTCATCGTAGTCACCCACGACTTGGAGCTGGCGGGGAAAATGCAGCGTCAGCTTCGCCTGATGGATGGAGTGCTGCGCGAAGCATGATCGCCGCAGAAGGTGGGCGAGGATAAGCGCTCCATGAATTACAAAAGTTGTTGGCGGCAATTAATTTCTGCAAGAGGCCACCTCCAATGCTGCGGGGGCAGAATTCACATTTTACATCCGCTGTGTAATTTTGTTTGACTTTCCCCCAACGTTCCTTTGACCCCAAGCAGTTCTTTGCCTCCGACCGGTTAATCCAGGCAACTCATCTTCGTAGAATGTGTATTGCAATAGTTTTTAATATATTTTACTTAACCTAATGCCATGAGAGCCTGACACCAATTTCTGAGCCGGTTGGAAAAGGCTTTCCGTAGCATTTACGGAGAGAAAAACTGCCTTAGTTCTCTGTTCCAAACGGCACAAACATTGAACGAAGTTTCACATTTTTTTAAACGGTTGGGCAGCACAACGGTTTCTGACTGATGACATGAGGAAAATGAGACAGCGCAATTGCGCTCGACGAGACTACTTCTGGAAGTTCTATCGTTTTTGTGCCATGATCCATCTCGGTCTCCAAAGTTATTTAGGTTCCTCACAAGGCAACTATCATTGAAAATAGTCTTTATGAGGCATATGTTGTTATTTAATCAATCAATTATTCTTTAGGGGTTCTTCTAGCTCCGAAATATTAATCATTTATAAAAGGACATTTTTATGAAAATAACAATTGTGTTTCTAGCAACATTACTATTTATGGCCACGGCTGGTGCAGACGACGCCAGAAAAACAGTTAATGACCTTAAAATGAAATTTATACAAATGGGTGAACCTAGAATAGAAGGAGTGGAAAAGTCTGGAAATATCATTGCCCCAGTCCTTTATTTTGGCAAAAACAAAATAAACAATACGTTTACTGTAGTCGATGAAATTAAACGAACATCCGGTGCTTATTCTACTATCTTTGTTAAAGATGGCGTCGAGTTTATTCGGGTTAGTACAAACGTATTAACCCCTAGAGGTGTTCGCGGGGTTGGAACTAAACTTGCTCATAACAAAGCGTATAACGCAGTGATCAAGGGTGAAGTATATTGTGGAGATATCGATATTTTAGGTAATTCTTTCTATACTTGTTACGATCCATTTAAAGATAAAACGGGAAAAGTTATTGGCATCTATCTTATTGGATTTAAAAAATAATTTTCAATCTCAATGACGCAGTGAAAATTTAGAGCTCACCCAAACCAAAGTCTATCCATAGATTAATATCTCTCTAGAACGAAATGCTTGCTTAGGAAGCGATTGGGCTTAGCTTGGATCATTCACGGAACTAAAACTGCGGTATAGTCTAAGTGAGTTATTGCGGTATTAAGCACCCCCAACGAAGTAATAATCAATCTATTTCAGCTGTTCTGCTGTCTAATGCCATTGCATTGTACTGATTGATTTTATTAAAAACTCATATTACTTTTACTGATAATTGTCGTATTATTTTTTTAGTATTCGATTGCTTCATATCAAATGTAGGTTTGCCTCACTCGTCATACACAGAATAACAAGATGAAATTTTTAAACAACACATTGATTTATAGTAAAAAATAAGCAAGCCATCAGAAATCTTAATTTACCCTACTTCACGCCGATTGACATGGGTGCCGAATTTCGCGACGCCATAACGCATTGGATCGAGCGTATATACGCCAAGATAGCCCTTGCTCGCGGGTACCAAGAACAATATTACCAAGATTGGTTTAATGACCATTGAAGTTGAAAAAATTTATATTGGCCGCATATTCTTAGATAGCTAGATTGATCTGGACTAAGATGAGTTGGGAAAAAGAGCGGGATTGCGAAGATCTTATGCTCCCACAGTACGACAGTGCCAAATTTGCGGGATCATAAGCGGTTAGCTCATCAGTGTGTTGCTAGCCAACAGTATATTTCCGACTGTGTGTCTAAATATCATATAACTGTTGTAAATCAATGCGATTTCTTAAATCATCTGGCACCTCAATACAATCAATTTGGTGCAGCAAAATCCGACAAACCCTTAGAAATAAAATGGCAAAAGCTATAAACACGTAAAAAATATCACAAAAAAGGAGACACATGAGCAAACCACTAATTGCCATTTTAATGGGCAGTTCAAATGATTGGGAAATCATGCAGCAGGCCGCACGCCCTTTGCATGATTTCGGCGTGGCCTATGATGCACGCGTAATCTCCGCACACCGATCACCTGAACTATTGGTGAACTATATTCAGGAAATGAGTGAACAGGGTGTACAGTGTTTCATTGCCGGGGCGGGCGGGGCGGCGCATCTGGCTGGCGTCATTGCGGGGCAAACCACTCTGCCAGTGCTGGGCGTACCCATTCCATCAAAATACCTTAAGGGAATCGATTCTTTACTATCCATCGTGCAAATGCCCAAGGGTATTCCAGTGGCTACCTTTGCTATCGGCGAAGCGGGTGCGGCTAATGCGGGTCTGTTCGCAATAGCCATGCTGGCACTGAACGATGCTCAATTAGCCAAGCAGCTCATCGCATTCCGCAAACAGCAGGCCGAAGCAATTGCTGCGATCAAACTGCCATCACTAAATTAAAAGGGGAACCCTATGTCTGTATTACTTGAATCCAACTTAACCAGCTTGTCTTTATTGCACCGCGGCAAAGTGCGTGACATTTATGAAGTAGATGATGATCGCCTGCTCATTGTGCAGACCGATCGCTTGTCTGCCTTCGATGTCATTTTGCCGACGCCTGTTCCAGGCAAGGGTCAAGTTCTTACGACCCTGTCCAACTTCTGGTTTGACAAGCTTATTAACGTTCTCCCTAATCACCTTACCGGCATCAGGCCTGAATCATTAGTCAAGACGGATGCAGAGCGTGCGCAACTGGCTGGCCGAGCCTTCGTAGTGAAACGCTTGAAACCCGTGCCCATTGAAGCCATTGTTCGCGGCTATCTGGCCGGTTCCGCGTGGCAGGAATACCAACAAACCGGCATGGTGTGCGGCATTAAATTACCTGAAGAGTTACAGGAGGCGCAAAAACTGCCGCAACCAATATTTACACCTTCAACCAAAGCAGCCGCTGGTGAACACGATGAAAACATCTCCTTCGAGCAGGCTACAAAATTGCTGGGTATACCGCGTGCGAATGCTGTGCGCCATGCCGCTTTGTCGCTGTATACCCAGGCTGCGGCATATGCGGCCACTAAGGGGATTATCATTGCCGATACCAAATTTGAATTTGGTACGGATTCATCAGGGAAAATGTATTTGATTGATGAAGCGCTGACACCCGACTCTTCCCGGCTCTGGCCAGCGGATCAATACAGTGTAGGTAGCAACCCGCCTAGCTTTGATAAGCAGTTCGTGCGTGACTGGCTGGAGGCTTCCGGCTGGAACAAACAACGCCCAGCACCGAAAATTCCTGCCGATATAATCGAAAAGACTGCGGAAAAATATCAAGAAGCCGTGCGACTTTTGATGGACGTGTGATACATCTTGCAGCAATTAGCATTTGCGCGACGCTGGTGTTTAGTGAATGCTATCACTAGCAGCCTGTCGGATCGCTAATGTGAGTTACATCATAATTCGGTGACATCCCCATAGCGGGATAACCATATGCTTATCAACATAATTAATATTTTCAGCGCTAATTACATTTTGGCGATTTGATTATCTGATCGAGCGTGTCGAGGATGGCACGCTCACTTTATGTGGCTTTATTTCTATATCCGCAAAGGGGAATTGCTGCGCTACAATCCACTGCTAAAATGTTAGGTGCACTTTAGCCAGAACGTTTTTTCTTGCCACCTACTATTACCTTTCCTTGAAGTATTTCGCGAGCATAGCACATGCATCCAGCGTAAACGTTCAGCCATTGGGTCTGTATAATCAGATTATTAAAAACCCAATCGCCCAAGTTTTAAGTACATGTTTTATATTATTGAGGTGCTAACGGATTGAAAACAACAACTATTAAGAAATTCAACCAACGACTTCTTGCTTTAGTCGAGCATATCGGCTTGCTAGTCATCGCCATTGCCACTGTGTTCGCCATGACGAACGAGACTATGACGATGGTACGGGCGGCACAAGTGACACTAACCGACCTGCTGCTACTCTTCCTCTATCTGGAAGTCCTCGCCATGGTCGGGCTGTATTACAACTCAGGCAAGCTACCAGTGCGCTTCCCGCTGTACATCGGCATGGTGGCACTTGCGCGCTACCTGATCTTGGACATGAAAGCCTTGGATGACTGGCGCATGCTCGCGATTACTGGCTCTATCCTGCTACTAACGCTAGCAGTGTTCTTGATCCGCTTCGGCCATGTACGTTATCCTTATCCGGGCGATGAATCGTCGGTGGAAGCTCGACAAGTTGACCGAGTGCGGGATTGAAAATTAGACGCTGCCTGTGAACCTCTATACGATCCCGGATGACGAGATACAAGCTGCCGCCGCATTACTGCGGATAGGTGAGACCGTAGCTTTCCCCACGGAGACTGTCTACGGACTGGGGGCGGATGCCTCCAATCCACTTGCAGTGCAAAAGATTTTTGAGATCAAAGGCCGACCAAACTTTCATCCTTTAATCGTTCATATTGCCGCAGCCTCCCAACTACCTGCTTGGGCGCAGAATATTCCCGACGCTGCATGGCAACTGGCAGCGGCATTCTGGCCGGGTCCACTGACCTTGATCCTGCAACGATCCGGCCAGGTGCCGAATGAGGTCACCGGTGGGCAAGACACCGTAGGTCTGCGCGTGCCAGACCATCCCGTCGCGACCACTCTGCTGCGTGCATTTGGCGGCGGAATTGCAGCCCCATCAGCCAATCGTTTTGGACAGGTAAGCCCAACTACAGCGCAACACGTGCATGACAAACTGGGATCCAGGGTGGGTATGATTCTGGATGGAGGTCCATGCCGTATCGGTGTGGAATCCACCATCGTTAGCTTAGTGCATGGAGAAGCTGTGTTATTGCGGCCCGGCGGGCTTTCTGTCGAAGCGATCGAAGACACACTTAGTAAGAAAATATTGCTGGCTCAACCAAACTCCTTCAAGGTGCGAGCTTCCGGCATGCTGGACTCACACTATGCTCCCACAACTCCAATTGAAATTCACCCTGCAGACGAATTATGGCTTCGGGCACATCAACTCGCTAATCTTGGCTATAAAGTGGCGGTACTTAATCTGAGTGATAATAACAAGGGTGTGGGCGGTGCTGAAATCACAAGTTTTCAGATGCCTCTGCTGGCTGATGATTATGGACGCGAACTCTATTCGACACTGCACCGTATTGATCACGCCAGTTTCGATCGTCTTTTAGCTGAAGCGCCTCCCACAACGCAAGCGTGGGTTGCAATCAATGACAGAATTCGGCGTGCCGCTCAGGGCACGGCTAATGAAACAAAAATATTGGTAAGAGAAGTCCACCGGTAAAAGAATTAAAACTGGCATAGCCATATACTGGGCAAGTGACCAATAAACTATTAATTTTCCGTGTAAAGACAGGCATATTCAGCTCTGAAGTGCAACTTTCATAAGTAAATTTAGTTGGCAAGCTACGTTAATATCAGAGTCACTTAAACCATCACATGAACGGTGAGCTTCCACCGAGTTAAGGGTACGTCTAAAAATCCAATTTTTCGAACAGCCGCTTTGCGGCTAGCCTGCTTACCCCGCTTCGTCACAATACGACGTTACTCGAAAAAAATTCGAGTACATAAGTGTTATTGGCGTGCCGGTCAAAATGAGCGATGGAGTACTTCTCAAGACGAGTACGGTCAGTGATCTTGATGTAATTTAACTGAATTGGTCAAATAGCGTGCTGATGAGGTGAATTCCCCGCAAGGGAATTGAACGTATGAACCCTTTTAAGGAATCTCTTATCGACCGAGAACAGAGACCATCAAAGATGAGCCACACCCACTGCAAGATTTCGGATTTTTTCGTGTACTTCTGCAAATTGATATTAATCTGGCTGCGCAATCACGGGCTAGCGGATGTCGTTGTGGCGTAGTTCTCCATCGTGCCAACTTTCTCCGCAAACCTCGATTTTGCCTTGACGAGGCTAGCACTAATTACGAATGGCGTTTCAATTTTTTCTGTAACCGCTGCCGCAAATTTGCAACATCGGTATCGAGACACGCTTCCTTGGCAGGCGTGCATACCTGGGGTTGGGCTCTTGGCAGTTGCAATGCTGGCTCATATCCTATTTCGTAGTGAAACAGTACGGCCTGGCTCTATAGCCTTACCCTCGAACAACGACAAACATGACGTATCAGCCAGCGAAGAGTAAAATGCACCTTTAGTTAAATAGTTGATTACGAATGTCCATTCAGTGGTTTCCCGGTCACATGGTTTCGGCTCGCAAAAAGGCAGCCGAAACCATGGAACGCGTCGATATGATAATCGAAGTGTTGGATGCACGCGTGCCGGAAGCGGGCAGCAATCCAGTCATTACAGAGCTGCGCTTGCATCGCCAGCGGCCCTGCTTAAAAATCCTCAATAAAGCCGATCTGGCGGATCCGACGGTCACTACAGCCTGGCTGAATTTCTACAATGAACAAAAAGGAATTAAGGCCATAGCGCTATCCTGCAAAAAACCGGGAGACGTCGCCAAGGTTCCTGGTTTATGCGAGATGCTCGCCCCGCATCGTGATAACAGACTTAAACCACTGCGCATGATGATCATGGGCATCCCTAATGTAGGAAAATCTACACTTATGAATGCGCTGCTGAAGCGCCGGGTGGCAGCTGTAGGCGATGAGCCTGCAGTGACCAAAAACCAGCAGGGATTCGACCTGAATGAGCGGATGACGTTGATTGATACGCCAGGGCTAATGTGGCCAAAGATCGAGTATGACAGCGATGGCTTCATGCTGGCCGCAAGCCATGCGGTAGGGCGAAATGCCATAATCGACGAAGAAGTGGCCAGTTTTCTAGGCAACATCCTACTAGCATGCTATCCCAACTTCCTTGTAAACCGTTACGGATTCTCCGTAGAAGGTCTGGATGGTGTGGGCATTATCGAAGCAGTCGCAAAACGGCGCGGATATCTGCTCAAAGGGGGTGTTCCAGATCTGGAAAAGGCTGCTCTCATGCTGCTACAGGATTACCGCACCGGAGCACTTGGACGCATCAGCCTGGAATCACCAAAAAGCCGTAATATAATGATTGCCGAACAAGCAGTTATTAAAGCAAGGGAACAAACTTCAAATATTACCGATTCATGCGAATAGCAATCTCAAAAACTCCCTCCTCAGTGAATTACATACGGGCGAAAAACCTTACGTACCAGCGAAACATGGATCAATAGCATCTTTCTGGTCATGAATTTGATGGTGGTGTTGAAGGTTTTTATTTGGCTATGTGCGTGCAGCTATAAATATTGCTTATAGATGTTCTGACGCTGCTTGAATATATTTCAATGCTCTGGATGTGGTCATGCTATAGCCACAATATTTGCTGACTTTCTGACTAAGCTCTAACTAAGAAATCAATATCCCGATAATTGCGGCATGATCAACGTTTGCACTTCATTTAGTCAAATAGTTGCAGATTTTTTACATGCAATATTTTTGCAAAAATGCTGCACCTTGTTTTGTGAACATGAAACGTAATTAATTGATATTTATAATAATATTATATATTATTAAGCTTTAATCAACGCCCGTATAGCCTGCGCCCACGGATGCGAGCGCGGTGCGCGCTGCGCTCCTCGCTTTCGGTTAACGGTTTGGGGGTTTTATTGGCGAAAGGGTTTTTGCCTGCCTTGAATTCGATCCTGAGTGGCGTTCCTTGCAGTTTGAAGGCAGTGCAGAAAGTTCGCTCCAAATAACGGCGGTAACTTTCCGGTATTTTGTCCAGCGCGCTGCCATGAATCACGATTAGCGGCGGATTGCTGCCACCTTGGTGAGCGTAACGCAACTTGGGGCGAAACAGGGAGCGCGGAGGCTGCTGCTTTTCCACTGCAGCTATAAGTACCCGCGTGAGCTGAGGCGTAGGCAGCTTGGCCATGGCGGCAGCATAAGCCTCATCCACCGATTTCAATATCCCGGCCACGCCATCGCCAAGAAGTGCAGAGATGTAATGTAATTTGGCAAAACTGAGAAAATGCAGCTTGCGATCAAGATCGCGTTTAGTCGTCTCGCGTTGGTAGTCGTCCAGCCCGTCCCACTTGTTTACTGCCAATACCAGTGCACGTCCAGCTTGCAAAACGAAATCTGCGATATGCGCATCCTGCTCGGTAATGGTCTGTTGTGCATCTACCACAATAACGACAACGTTGGCGTCTTCTACCGCCTGCAATGTTTTTATTACGGAAAATTTCTCGACTGCTTCGTCAACTTTGCCGCGGCGACGAACTCCAGCGGTGTCTATGATGGTGTATTGCTTACCATTACGTTCAAAATCAATATAAATGCTGTCGCGTGTCGTACCGGGTTGGTCGAACGCAATTACCCGTTCCTCACCTAGAAGCGCATTGACCAAAGTGGATTTACCAACGTTAGGGCGGCCAACAATAGCCATCTTCGGGTGATCAGAATGTTTTTCATCATTTTCAGCCTGAGGTGGCAACTCTTCCAGTGCAAGCTCCACCATTTCACTTATATTGTCACCATGCGCCGAAGAAATAGGCAACGGCTCGCCTATTCCCAATTCGAAAAATTCATTGACAACAGCAGCACGCTGCATGCCTTCAGCCTTGTTAACCAAGAGCATCAGAGGACGTCCGGATTTTCGCAATTGCTCGGCAATAATCCTGTCCTGTGGGGTTAATCCTTGACGCCCATCTACCAAAAACAACACCAAGTCGGCTTCGTCCACCGCTTGACGCGTTTGTTTGGCCATTTCGTACAGAATACCTTCCTTGGCGATTGGTTCCAGACCGCCGGTATCCACCACTAAAAATGGCCGTTCTCCAACGCGCCCGCGCCCATAGTGACGGTCACGCGTGAGCCCTGGCAGATCGGCTACCAAAGCATCACGACTACGCGTAAGGCGGTTAAATAAAGTGGATTTCCCCACATTGGGACGACCAACTAAAACGAGTGTGGGTAACATTTCAGACTTTCAATTTGGAGCAAACTTAAGGGTGCCTCTAAAAATTCAAGTTTCTAGACAATACAAGGCACGAGTAAAAAATTTGAGTGCGGCATATAGTTGATATGTAAACGATACTTTTTTCGAGTAACGCCGTATTGTGACGAAACGAGGCAAGTAAGTCACAAGGCGGCCGCTCGCAAAATTGCGATTTTTAGAGACACCCTTAATGGAGAGTAACCGAATACAAGCCACCATTTTGGGTTTGCACCAGCAGACCACCATCTAGCGCTATCGGAGCAGTCAATATGGCGCTACCATCAGTCTTAAGTCTTGCCCCCATGCTACCATCCTCGCGGCTTAGCGCATGCAGATACCCTGCATAATCGCCCACAATCAGATAATCTCCAAATGCATAGGGTACAGAGGGTTGGCGCATTAATAACTGATCATTTTTCCAAACTGAACTTCCACTATTTTTATCCATCGCCAACACAGCACCACTGGTATTCGTAATATAAAGATAATTATGGAATAGCGATATGCCCTTGTCGCTGGATAGGTCCCGGCTCCATAGCAAACTACCTTGTGCCAAGCCATAACATGCCACACGTCCCTGAAACGCCACTGTACAGACCTGTTCGTCATCCAGCACCGGCGAACTGGTAATGTCACTGATGCGCTCCAACTCAGTATTGCCACGCGGTTGAGACACGACTGTTTCCCATATAACGATGCCAGAACTTAAGCTAATTGCCGTTAGTTTGCCAGCGGGCAATCCGGCGAATACTGTGCCGCGTTCAATTGCTACACCCGCGTGGCTGCGCACAATCAGCGGGGGCATGGCGTGTTCATACATCCATAGTCGCTTGCCATCTGTGACATCCAAGCCAGAAAGGCGGCCGTCAGCGGTACGTACCACCACAATGCCATCGACAACTTTTGCTACATTCAACACTTCGCTGGATACTTTCGTTTTCCAACGTAACTTACCATCCACCGTATAGGCGGCCAATTGGCCCTTTCCACCACCGGCCAGCACTAAACCTTCGCCCGCCCCTACCCCAGCAGAAATGGTGAAACCACTATCGACACGCCATACTTGTTTGCCTGTTGCAGGATCAAGTCGAAATAACTCACCCTTGGCATTGGCGGCATACACCGCATCACTCGTTACGGCAGGCTGCAGAATTGAATTGCCACTTCCACCGATTTTGTGATGCCAGCGCACTTCAAACGTAGCAGCCTGCTTGAATTCAACCAGCGTTGCTGGCTCCTTGCCGGTCTTTTCGCTGCCAAACCAGCCAGACACAGTGGAGCAGCCAGCCAGCATTACGAGCAGAAACAGCGCGGCAATTCGAATAATCATTTAGCGCCTCCAAGCGCGTCCAATTTAATTTGAATCAAGTTGCGATATTTACTTTTGGAATCGGATTTATTAAACGCAAGTTGGTAAGCGGCTCGTGCTTCGTCAGCCTTACCCTGTGCGTTTAGCACGTCACCCTTAAGGTCGGCATATAAACTCTCGAAAGATTCAGGATGCTTTTCTTCCAGTAGTTTGAGTGCATCAGCGAATTTTTTTTCATCCAGTAATACACTAGCCAGCTTGAGACGAGCTACATTCTGTAGTCCGGTCTCCTCAGCATGTTTAATCACCCACTCTAATTGCGATTTAGCGCGCGGCACATCATTACTTTGAATATTAACCTGTGCCGCCAACAGAGCCGCTCGCGGCGCGTAAACGGTAGAACCGTACTTGTCGATCACTGCTGTCTCGGCATCATTGATACGTTTGGGATCATTGCTGGCAAGCTGATTTTCCAGTTCTGCATATAACATGCTGGCTTCAGTCATCTTCTTTTCTTTATAGAACTGCCATCCCTGCATCGCAGCAAAACCGCTTACTACCAAGACCAATGCTATCAACACCCCCTTGCCATTGTCCTTCCACCATGCTTTAAACGCGTCTACCTGTTCCTGTTCTTGCAAATCGAGTACTGCCATTTTTTCTATCCTTGTTTAATCAGTTCATTAATTTTTGCCGGCAATTCGTCAAATGCCACCTGAATTTGTTCGCCACCACGCATCGGTTTGAGAGTGGCCAGCCCAGTACTCGCTTCATTGTCGCCGAGAATAACTGCAAAACATGCATTACTGGCATCGGCCTTTTTCATCTGCGATTTAAAGCTTCCACCACTGCAATGCAACACAACGCGCAGCCCAAAATCCCTCATTCGCTCCGCCACCAAACTCGCCATGCCATCCGCCAACTCGCCTTGATGCACCACATACACATCTAATGCTACCGACGGCGTATCCATGCCGTCTTCCTGCAACAGTGCCAACAAGCGTTCAATACCCATGGCAAAACCGGCGGCCGGTGCAGGTTTTCCACCGATTTGTTCAATTAAGCCATCAAAACGACCACCAGCACAGACTGTGCCCTGCGCACCGAGGCGGGTGGCAACCCATTCGAATACAGTGCGATTATAGTAATCCAGCCCGCGCACTAAGCGTGTATTTATCTCAAACGCCACTTCATGGCGGTGTAGAATTTTTTGTACTGCCTCGAAATGCTTAAGTGCGTCTTCTTCCAGTTCCTCCATCAAATTAGGCGCGGCCATGATCAATGCTTGCATAGCCGGGTTTTTGCTATCAAGGATGCGTAATGGATTACTGTGCAGACGGCGCGTGGCATCAGCATCCAGTACGTCACTGTAATGTTCAAAATACGCTATTAACTTGGCGCGATGCCGCTGCCGCGCAGCTGCATCACCCAGCGTATTGAGTTGTAAGGTGATATCGCGCAAACCCAGTTTGCGCCATAGGCGTGCGCACATCAGAATTTGTTCGGCATCAATATCCGGGCCAGCGAAGCCTAATGCCTCTACGCCAACCTGATGAAACTGACGGTAACGCCCCTTCTGCGGACGCTCGTGGCGGAACATCGCACCACTGTAGTACAAACGCTGCGGCGCATTGTACAGCAGGCTGTTTTGCAGCACGGCGCGCACGCAGGAAGCCGTACCTTCCGGCCGAAGCGTAAGCTGATCACCATTGAGACTATCCTCAAAGCTGTACATTTCTTTTTCTACAATGTCGGTCACTTCGCCTATCGCTCGTTTGAATAACGCCGTCGGTTCCAGCAACGGCATGCGAATGTTACGGTAACCATAACCTTCCAGCCAGTCTCGCACCGTATCCTCGAACCACAGCCAAAGGCCTGCCTCTTCCGGCAAGATGTCATTCATGCCGCGCACGGCCTGCAACGGGGAATTACTACTCATCAAACTATTAACCTTTACTTCACTCATGACAGATACGATCAAAACAACTTCGCTCTACTACTATGTACGCATGCAATGTCTGAACACTGCTTTAAATTATTTGGTGCTCAATTTATACATGGATTTATATAACTTCAGAATGAGAACGATCAGCTTCACGCCGCGCGTAGTTGCGCGCCACGTAATCATTCACAATCTGCTTGAACTCGTTGGCAATATTGTCACCACGCAAAGTAACCACTTTTTGACCATCCACATATACCGGTGCTGCAGGATGTTCATTACTGCCCGGCAGACTAATTCCAATATTGGCCATCTTGCTTTCCCCAGGGCCATTCACGATGCAACCCATGACCGCCACTGTCATTTCCTCTGCGCCGCTGAATTGCTCGCGCCATAGCGGCATTTGCTCGCGCAAATAAGACTGGATACTTTGCGCCAATTCTTGAAAAACTGTGCTGGTGGTACGACCGCAGCCGGGGCAAGCAATCACCATAGGCGTAAAGGAGCGCAAACCCATCGTTTGCAAAATTTCCTGTGCCACGATTACTTCCTGCGTACGATCACCACCCGGTTCCGGTGTGAGAGAAATACGTATGGTATCCCCTATCCCTTCCTGTAGTAACACGGCAAGCGCGGCAGTGGAGGCGACAATACCTTTGGACCCCATGCCAGCTTCTGTTAAACCCAAGTGCAGCGGATAATCACAGCGCAGTGCTAGTTCACGGTATACCGCGATTAAAGCTTGAACCTCACTCACCTTGCACGACAGCACGATACGATCATGCGGCAAACCAAGTTTCTCGGCACGCAGAGCGCTATCCAGCGCAGACACGATGAGTGCTTCACGCATTACCGCTGCAGCCTCCTTCGGCTGTGCTAATTTGGCGTTTTCATCCATCATGCGCACGATCAAATCAGCCTCCAGGCTACCCCAGTTCACCCCGATGCGCACCGGCTTAGCATAATGGCAGGCAGCGTCTATCATCATAGCAAACTGGTCTTCTCCCTTGCGGTTTCGACCAACATTGCCCGGGTTAATCCGGTATCCCCCCAGTGTTTTGGCGCATTCCGGAAAGTCAGTTAACAAACGATGACCGTTGTAATGAAAATCGCCCACCAAGGGCACATTACTACCCATTTTGTCGAGCAGCTCGCGAATGCGGGGCACTTGTGCGGCAGCTTCGGCGGTGTTAACAGTAATTCGCACTAACTCGGAACCAGCTTGTGCAAGTTCATAGACTTGGCGCGCGGTACCTACGGCATCCACGGTATCAGTATTGGTCATGGACTGTACAACGATAGGCGCACCGCCACCTATGGCGATATGACCCACCATGACACGTTGCGTCGCGCGGCGCGGAATGGGATGCTGACTCATATCTACTCCAACGTAAGGCGTACGATTCCGCCATTGTAATAAGGCGCGAGTTCAACAAGCTTTTCTTGATAATATAGGCGCACTCCGCTGACATTTCCAATAACCACGGAAAACGGTGGTCTGCCTTTCAGATGTTGTTCGCTGCCGCGCGCATTAAGTTTTGACAGTAATATATTGCCGTCATTGTCTGTCACTTTCACCCAAGACTCTGCATCAAACATCAGTCGGATAGCGCCGGATTGCTTGGATGCATCATTTGATTTTGTCTGTATAGCTTCGGCAGCAGCGGGGGCTTGCTGGGACACGATGAGCGCATCAGACAACGGCACTGCTACCACAACAGAAGCTGGGATCGTCGGCATGACGGTTGGCAACCCGACAGTTTCCACCCTAGCCTGCGGCGTAATTGACTGACTACGATTCAACCAGACAAAGAGCAATATGATCGAGACGACAACAAAACCGATTGCCAACCAGATTATCTTAAGCCCGCGCAACACATAGGTATTTGGAAGCGGCACGTCAATCGCAGTGCTTGCAGAGTGCAGCGAGGGCTGCGTTGGCGCTATTGGCAGTGATGCCAACAAGGGCTCAGGATCCAATTGCAATAGCTTGGCATAACTGCGTATAAAGCGGCGCACAAAAGAAGTTTCCGACAACAGCGTAAAATTGTCCGCTTCCAGTGCCTCAATTTGGCGTGATGCAAACTTAAGACGACTTTCCACATCAACAACGCTCAGTCCAAGTTGCTCGCGTGCTTCACGCAGCATGGTACCCACGCTTAACGGCCGCACCTCAACACTGCTGGAGGCATCACCTAAAGTATTTTCCGACGAATTATTCACTATTGCCCGTACAGCATTCGCTGAGTTTCACGCGCATCAGGAAAGTTTGTGCGCAATTGCATCGCGTAGCTATCTTCCGCGATTCTATCGCCCAGTTTATGTTCAATGCGTACTGCCAGCCACAGGTTTTCAGCTGTCAAAGAGGAGGCGTTGTTCCGTTTAAAGATCATGAAATAAGATTTTGCACCCGCATAATCGGCTTTAGTAAAGTACAGATTGGCCAAACCCAGCAGTGCTTCCGGCATATTGGGTCGGGCAGTTAGTGCTTTTTGCAAAAACTCTTCAGCGTCTTTCGCATTGCCAGCCTTCATGGAACACAAGCCTGCATGCAAATAAGCTTTCTCCGGAGTAGAGTAAAGCGGGTTCTTCAGTGCTGCCAAGAAGTGTTTGATGGAATCCGATTCCTTACCTCGCTCACAAAGAAACCAGCCATAATTATGATGCGCATCTGAATCGGTACTATCCAAACTCAAGCTGTGCTGAAAATCCTCACCCGCCAGCTGATCTTCATGCAAAGCCATGTGCACAAGGCCGCGCACGTTGTAAGCCGGTGCGTAGTCGTGTTTAGACTGCAAAGCCACAGACAACTCTTCTAATGCCACCCCGAGTTGTCCACGGTCGTAATATTGTGCAGCCAGTTCAGTATGTATTCGGGCACTGGTCTCTTCCCGCGAAACAGTATGCTGCGGCTTACTGCCATATCCCCCATTGGATTGCGTAACACATCCTGCCATGCTTAAAGCAAGCAGAAAAAAGCTCAGCTCTCTCATGCGTGAAAATAATTTCATGGTCGGATCTCTAATAATCGGTGCGTTCTTTTGGTTTTATCCAGTACCTGTCCGGCCAGTTGCCCGCAAGCCGCAGCAATATCATCACCTCGTGTTTTACGTATCGTAGTGACCATATCGGCCTGCATCAGCACATCACGAAATCTGGCTATAACATCGGCTTTAGAACGACGGTAATGCGTCTGCGGAAAAGGATTGAACGGTATCAGATTAAATTTGCAGGGCACATCGCGAACCAATGCAACCAGCTCGTGTGCTTGCTGTACGCTGTCATTCACACCTTCCAGCATCACATACTCGAAAGTGACAAAATCACGTGGGGCGCGTTCCAGATAACGCTGGCATGCTGCCAGTAATACCCGCAAAGGATACTTCTGATTGATCGGCACTAGCACATCGCGCAAGTTGTCATTAGATGCGTGCAACGATATCGCCAGCGCTACTGGGCATTCCTCACGCAGCCTGTCCATCGCTGGTACGATGCCAGAAGTGGACAAAGTCACGCGACGTCGAGACAAGCCATAAGCATTATCGTCCAGCATCAGACGTAAGGCGCTTACTGTGTTATCGAAATTTAGCAACGGCTCGCCCATACCCATCATCACCACATTAGTGACTGGCCACTTACCATCAACATCTTTGCCAATCTGACGGTTGGCCCACCACAATTGACCAATAATTTCGGCTACACTCAAATTACGGTTGAATCCTTGTTTACCGGTCGAACAGAATGAGCAGTTAAGCGCGCAGCCCGCCTGAGTTGAGACACATAGAGTGCCGCGCCCCGCCTCAGGAATAAAAACTGTTTCCACTGCATTGCCTGTACCAACGTTCAATAGCCATTTACGCGTGCCATCTGCGGAAATTTCGTCGCGCATCACCTGTGGTGCAGCCACGTAAGCTTGCTGCTGCAGCTTCTCGCGCAACAAAGCAGCAATGTCGGTCATCGCTGCAAAATCTGACTCTCCCACTTTGTGCACCCAGCGCAATATTTGGCGCGCACGGAAGGGCTTCTCACCCATCGAAGCAAACCATGCGGTAAGTCGCAGTACATCAAAGTCAAGAATATTTTCGGACATCAGATGACCTTTAAAATTACGCCATCCCCGCGACAGCAAGGATCCTGCTCCTCTATTAAATTGGATCCTCGACCAACTGAAGGTTAACTTATGTTAAGCCTGCTGAATAGCGAGGATGACCAATTTGAACTAGCTTAAACGTTTCTTAAGCTCGCACATTGATCGTGCAAGCTGCTATTTGACAAACGACAATTGAAGGTACGGCCGAAATAAAACTTTACATAGCAAACATAAATAGCTTGGAAAAAACGGGCTGATTTATGAAACTTTCAAATCCGGAAAGAAATATGCAATTTCCACTGCGGCTGCTCCCGATGAATCTGAACCATGTACCGCATTAGCGTCAATGCTGTCAGCGAAATCAGCGCGAATAGTACCCTTGTCAGCTTTTTTCGGGTCCGTAGCTCCCATTAAATCGCGATTTTTTGCAATCGCATTTTCGCCTTCCAATGCCTGCACCATCACTGGGCCAGAAATCATAAAATCTACCAGATCCTTAAAGAAAGGACGCTCGCGATGTACAGCATAAAAATTTTCTGCTTCGGTACGCGACATCTGCACCATACGCGCTGCAATCACTTTTAATCCAGCATTTTCAAACCGGGTATAAATCTGTCCAATAACATTCTTGGCAACAGCATCAGGTTTAATAATTGACAAGGTACGTTCAACAGCCATGCTACTTTCTCCAATGGTGATTAACAATTAAGTTGCGGATTTTAACAGGCTTTGCAGCTTATGTCGCCTTGTCCAAACAGCACAAAAAGTCCAGCCACCAGATTGCATAGACAAAAAGTGCCCAGTAGTTTTGTATTCAACCACTTCTGCAAGTAGCAATCAAATCACAAAATAGAGCAATACTCTTGCACACAATAGCTTTCAATTCGCTATGATTTATAAGATTGACAGATCGATGAATAATTCCAACCTGTGCCCGGAAATAAATCAGCACTTCCCTAAGCAATATTAAAGAAGCTAAAAGCGGTTCAAGTAGAAATCGAAGACGAAACACCATTAACCCAGAAATAAGCTAAAGCAATTCTAAAAGTATCATTAGATCAACAGGCTGATCTCCAAAGACAACTCCACGAGCTCTCTGTGTTGAACCGAGATATGAGGCTAAAGCTCAAGCAAGCTGTCGATCAAATTCCAATGTCGGAAAACATGCAGGAACAAACTGTCTTCGACTCATCCGAGCGGCCTCCCAATCCGCGAAAAAGAGATTTTTAGCTCCTGATACAGTCTTTAAGAAGTGCCAATGGAAATTCACGGAAGGCGCTTAAGGAGCAATTTTGAAGGCATCCGATTGATGTTCGGCATTGCCCCAGTCTACTTATGCAATTGTGTGAGATAGCCAAAATGCATTGCTATAACTCAGAAACTGGTAATGGAATGTAAAGGGTGTTGCACAGGTTTTTGCTGGGAACGCTACCTATGCCAGATAGTTAACTTTTGCTTATATACTTACTAAAAAAGTCCTTAAAAAACATACTGCAACTTTATAGTCGGACTAATTTACTGCAACCAGCTGATTTAATTTCTAATTCAGTGGTAGGCGCGATTGGACTCGAACCAACGACCCCCACCATGTCAAGGTGGTGCTCTAACCAGCTGAGCTACGCGCCTATGCAAGGCATGGCATTATAACCGAATTTCAAATCGGGTTCAAATGTAAGTCTCTACCAATACAAAAGGAAAACTCGTCCGAACATATTGTTCTAGATGGGACGTTGCAGCAATGGCACCGATAAAAAATGGGTTGGGGGCGAATGAAGTAAACCCGCCCTCAGAAAACCTTGCAGGTCAAAAAGATATTGCCATATGAAAGCCTGCATCCAGCCTGGGCTTCTCCAGCAAGCAATTTGGAGTGTGGCTCGCTTCGCGATCACAATCCAACCTTATTCGTTGGGCATCGTTTAATACATAGCCGCATAGGTCGCAAGTTAATACGGTTACTGCAAGTATGGCGATTAATCGTATACCTCGTGAAGCGTTTCAACTTTTTGCCGTTGCAAAAATCGTCGCATCACTACCCCAAAAGCAAACGCGAATCCCATGCCCGTAGCGGTAAACAGATGTAAAAAACCCTCTTCTGGATCGAACGTGACGCCAACCAGCTACGGTTTATGCGAAAACGCAGCTATACCAAGCATAAATAAGTCTCGAATCGCCTGATTATGCCGCTTACCCTAAAATGCTTTCCATCTTAGCTAGGAATATATCTCTTCGCGTGAACTTCTTCTTGCTCCTATACCCAACTTGAAAAAAGCTCAGTATCTACCCTTTAGTTGGCGGAATCGAAAAGCAGGTATCCATAATTGATATAGCTTGTTCCAGGTTAACACGACATCATCCACAGTCAAATAAATCAGATAAGAGAGCGATAGCATTCCAAGCATGGCCTTAAACATTAGCCCAAATTCTGGTTCCACTCAGTGGTAACTTTACCACCCACTCCAACACCAAGGAATACGACATGAGCAATAGACACTGGCATTCCAGCTACGGCACCATTCCCGCTGAGATCAACCCTGATGCTTACCCTTCGGTGGTTGCGATGCTGGAGGCAGCCATGGTTACTTTCGCCGACCACGCTGCTTTCAAGTGCCTCGGCCAGACCGTAAGTTATGCCGATGTAGACCATCAATCACGAGCTTTTGCGGCCTATTTGCAGAATAAATTGGGCATTCAAAAAGGCGATTGTATCGCTGTTATGATGCCTAATTTAATTGCCTTCCCGATTGCGTTTCTTGGTATTGCCCGAGTAGGTGCCATACAGGTCAATGTCAACCCGCTATACACTCCCCGTGAACTCGAACACCAGCTAATCGATGCGCATGTGGCCACCATCATTGTCTTTAGCGGCGTATCCAGCACGGTGGCCGAAGTCATGGCCAACACCTCACTCAAGACCGTGATAACGGTCACCCTCGGTGACGGCACTTCTGCCAAGCTGCCCAGCCCACCGATTGATACCCGTATTGGCGGCTTCATTCCCTTTGCCAACTGCCTAGCCGAAGGTTCAGGGATGGCTTTCAACCCAGTGAAACTCGTTGGCGATAACCTGCTTTTTTTGCAATACACCGGTGGAACGACTGGTCTGTCAAAAGGTGCAGCACTGTCGCACCGCAACTTGGTGGCAAATGTAGAGCAATTCAAAGCATTTATGCCCGACAATATGCGCCCTGGCCAAGAAGTCGTGGTTACCGCCATTCCGCTCTACCATGTCTTTGCGCTGATGGTGAACTTCATATCTTACTTTGCAGTGGGCGCCGAGAACTGGCTGGTATCGAATCCTCGGGACTTTGACAGCTTTATTGACGTGATGAAGATGGCACGTCCAACAGTATTTACTGGCGTCAATACACTCTTTGGTGGGCTGTTAGCGCATCCCCGCTTCAAGGAAATTGACTTCTCCCGTCTGCGACTGACCGTCGGTGGTGGGTCGGCCATTATCGAAGCCACTTCCGCTAAGTGGCAAGCGATGACCGGCGAGTTTATACGTGAGGGCTACGGTCTTTCAGAAACCAGCCCGGTACTGAGCTTCAATCCGGCATCGGTCACTGCATTCAGTAGAACTACGGGACTGCCGATGCCCTCCACCGATATCAAACTAATCACTAACGAGGGTCTGGAAGTGGCAATCGGCGAGGCAGGTGAAGTCTGTGCCAAGGGCCCGCAGGTGATGGACGGCTACTGGAACCAGCCCGAAGCCAATGCCACAAGCTTTACAGACGATGGCTACTTCCGCACCGGTGACGTGGGCGTGTTCGATGAACTTGGCTTCCTGAAAATTGTCGACCGCAAGAAAGACATGATCATTGTCTCTGGCTTCAAAGTGTTCCCTAACGAAGTAGAGGCCATCGCCACGGGCTGCCCTGGCGTGCTGGAGTGCGCTTGTATTGGGGTGCCCAATGAAAAAACTGGTGAAGCTGTCAAACTATTTGTGGTGCGTGCATCCAATGGCACTCTCACAGCAGCCGAGGTGACCGAATTTTGTCACAAAGAGCTGACTTCATACAAAGTGCCAAAACAGATCGTATTTATTGAGGCGTTACCCAAGTCTACCGTCGGCAAAATTCTACGTCGTGAGCTGCGTGACAATGCCTCTGCCTGATTTAAGAGAATGCATGGAGGACAGGCCTGACCCCGAAATTGCTGGTTGCTGAGATGAGGCCAGCGTGTCAATGCGTTTGATGTTGTGCTTGACGGCAACCTGGCCGGTCAGCCCGCGCCTTATCTCACTTAACGTCAGCTGACTGCCCGTTACCACCGTCTCGACAGCAGCTAGTAAACTAGCTATGCGTTTTGCGTGAATTACTGGACAACTTGTGGAAAGAATGCGGTGTAAGAGTGTGATCGCATGTATGGCGGACTCTCCTTCGCAGTTTGGACGCTACGAAAGAGACTATAAACCTGCCTTGCGTGTGCTGTTTTAGAGCAGACAGTACGCCCTAATTTATTGAAATGAAACGGTATTTTTATGGTAGATCTCATGGTTAGACTCGATTGCACTGCATGGGGTTGTCTATCGAGTCTAACCGTTCGCAGTAACAGTAGTAAATCGAGCGGATTAAAGTTCCATCTGGGGAGTTGTCCATTATTGACAACCTACTTCAGTACACTGCATCCTGCGCAATAGCTGGTTAATCTACATCCAAGTCAGCAAACAATTGAGTGGACAAATAACGTTCACCAAATGATGGGATCATCACCACGATCATCTTGCCAGCATTTAACGGACGCTTGGCAACTTCAAGGGCAGCCCAAACAGCTGCACCCGAGGAAATTCCTACCAGCAGGCCCTCCTCCTTTGCCAGGCGTCGTGCCATATTGAGTGCATCTTCATCTGTAACACGTACTGCTTCGTGGAATATATTTTTGTTGAGTATTTCAGGTATAAAACCTGGTCCTATACCTTGAATGACGTGCGGGCCACGCTGGCCACCGGAAAGTACGGGCGAGGCATCAGGTTCCACGGCAATTATTTGCACGGCTGAGTAGATTTCTCTCAAAGCTTCACCCACACCAGTGATAGTACCCCCAGTTCCCACGCCAGCAACAAAGATATCTATCATACCGTCTGTATCGCGCATGATTTCTTCGGCGGTGGTAAGACGATGGATGGCAGGATTGGCACGATTGGAGAACTGATGCATTATGAGGTAACGCGAATCGGCCAAAGCCATTTCTTTTGCTTTTTTCATAGCCCCAGGCATACCGTCCGAGCCTGGAGTTAGAATGAGTTCTGCGCCATAAGCCTTCATCAACAGACGGCGCTCACGGCTCATGCTTTGCGGCATAATGAAAGTACACTTATAACCGCGAGCTGCGCAAACCATAGCAAGGCCGATACCGGTATTGCCAGATGTTGGTTCCAGAATAATTGTGTCTGGCTTTATTTTACCTTCTCTTTCAGCAGCTTCAATCATTGACACAGCGATACGATCTTTGACGCTGAGCGCGGGGCTAAAGAATTCCAATTTGGCGAGGATGGTGGCATCTATGCCTTGGGTAACGCGGTTTAATTGTACTAATGGTGTGTTGCCTACCAGTTCCAAAACATTTTTTGCAATCTTCATCTGTACTCCCTCTTTTCTATTCATATGGCAGCATACAGCGCCGGATTATTCCGTGTACTGCGTTGACCAAATAATACCTTGGGCACCTCTAAAAACCAATAGATATCAAACCTTCCTGCCTTCATTTTATGAACGCGGCCAAAGCAAGTTCAGATTCTTCGATGAATTGCATATTTTTGCGCAGTTCCACCCCGTTGTGACCCTGATAAGAGCATTTTTTTGAAATTTGTTGAGCTCCGAACGTCAGAAAGCCTCAATTCCAGCTCACTTTAAGATAAATCAGACGCTTGAGGTTGTTGCTCGCCGCCATCATGGTCATGACAAAACTTACTAGTGCCTGATCGATAGTGCGAATCAGCTTGCCATGCACCTGCTCAATGCCTGCAAAGATATGCTCGACCCAGGTACGGGTTTTGGCAATGCGCTTGTTCCGCTTTCTCTGTCGTGCCAAAAGGGTATGGTTGCGCGCCCTTTACGCTGGATATGGTTGTGATATCCCGTTTCTCTCAACTACGCTTCCCGTGCAACACTCGGGTAGTATCTCGTGATCACTCTTGATTACTAATTACGTTAATTTTCTGAATCACCTACCGGAAATGACTTTCCTTTATAATCACCCTTCATTTTTTTGATACGTCCATAGAAACATAGTGCAATAAACCAAACTCACAGTAATATGCACGAACCATTAATTAAATTAGATACTTATGACGCCAACAAATAGCAAGTTAGACAAAATTGTACTTGATGCACGTAAAAATGCAGAGAAGCGGGCTACAGGATATCGAGAACAAGCGCTCAAGATATATCCTTGGGTTTGCGGTCGTTGTGCTCGTACCTTTTCCCGTGAAAATCTTCAATTACTTGAAGTCCACCACAAGAATAATAACCATGACCATAATCCCGCAGATGGTAGCAACTGGGAGCTTTTATGTACCTATTGCCATGAAAATGAGCACTCGCGAGTTAAGGACTCCGCAGGCCGTTCCGCTGCTCAAAACCCAGAATCGCTGGCCACCTTTAATCCTTTTGCCGACCTTAAAAATATTTTAAAAAAATAATTTATGGTATTTATCATGCATACGGCGGTGGCCATTCATAATGTTTTATTCCATTAAAGCTGGATTTTCTGTGAACTTATCTGACGTTCAGTAAATCGTAACGGCGGCGTATTTCGCAGTTCTCGAAAACACTCAAAATTGCAATTGCCGTGTACGGATACGGTAAATCAAAACCCTCTGAAATTACTTAGGGGCGCCTCTAAAAATTCAAGTTTCTAGGCAAAACAAGGCACAAGTAAAAAAATTTAACGTGACATGCAGTTGATACGTAATCGATAATTTTTTCGAGTAACGCAGTATTGTGACGTAGCGGGGTAAGCAGGCAAGCCGCAAAGTGGCTGCTCGCAAAATTGCGATTTTCTAAAGGTGCCCTGATGTGACCATAGCCAAGTTTTAACTATGTTCTAAATCCCAAATCAGGTGCGCATCGACAAGTAGTTTGTAATAGGCCGTCAAGGCTGTGACTTGCGCTTGCAGCGCATTGGTCATCGCAACGGTTGCTTGGCGACGCGCCAAGAGCATGGCTTGCAATTCCGCTTCTCCGAGCGTATAGGCGCGCTGCATCAGCCTGGCATTCTCCTGCATGGCTGCTGCGCCTTCATTGGCAATTTGCAGGCTGACATAGGCACCACGCGCAATCATGACGGCGCTCACGATTGTGGACTCAAGCTGGCGTTTTTTGAGTTCGACTTCCTGGCGCGAGACCTCAACGGCTGCGATTGCCTTGGCACTGCGCGAGTCGCGAACGCCGCTCGGAATGGGAATGCTGAGCATTAATCCGGATATACGCTCGTATCCATCAATCTCCGATGCATGAAAGATTCCAACCCTGGGATCGGGTGTCTTGTCGGCACGTGCTCGTTCTGCATAGGCTTGAGCCTTTTGCATTTGAGTTTGTGCAACCCTGAACTCATCGCTTTTATCCAGGATGTGGTCGCGCCAAAATGCCGCGTCCTCCTCGATCGGCAACGGCATAGGCAGCGCCATGACCTGACGCTTCATACCGGGAAAGCGGATAGATAGACGCGACCAAGCCGCGACAGCCTGCGTCTTCGCGTCATTGACCAAGCGTCTTTGCTCGGCCAATTCGGCACGGGCGATACTCAAATCCAATTTAGAGGCATCGCCGGCGCGGACGCGCTTTTGTACAGCCGCAAGACTGATCCGCGTTAACTGAAGGCTGTTTGCGGCCAACTCGCGGGCACGTTCCGCCGCCAGCCAATCTATCCACAAAGCCATTAGTTCACGTGCCGCTTCGTGCATTGCCTCACCATAGCGTGCCTGGGACTCTTCGACGGTTGCTTTGCCGATATTGCGATCGGCCATGGCTTTGCCGGGAAGCCGGAAAGTTCGCTCGATACCTACATGCCACTCCTTACGATTGCCATTGGAACTATTGTTGGGGCCGTAGTTCTGAATCCGACGTTGTCCCCCAACCGTGGCGGTCCATTCATAAGGCGATTTATCGAGAATACCAGCTTCCTGCAGTGCAACATTAAGGTTGGCCCGCACGGCAGCAACGCCAGGATCCTGCTGGATTAATTGCTGTGCAATTTCTGCTGGCAAGAGTCCCGGTGGATTCACAGCCTGCACCGCCTGCCCGGAACCAGAGACGGTCAATAGTCCAATCAGGAGCAACCGAATTATCATGCGATCTCTCCTGCTTCAACGACTGTCGTCACCCAATAGCGCAGACCTGCGCCAGCCAATTTCTGGCGAATCGTATCGAGCAACATCGCCTTGTCGGCCGCTGCAAAAATCACCTGTATTTCGGTGACATGCGCCCGACCCATTACCTGCTCGGTTTGGCTTAAATCCCAGACGACCACGCCATGTGCAGCTGTGGGCGTGCTGGTAAAAATAGCAGTGCTGGGCAACATGAGCAGCAAATCGAGCAGCTTTTCCTCAATCGTTGGCGGACACAGTAGCGTTAAACATAGTTCAGACATGAGGAACCTCCTGCTTCGAAAAACCGAAACGTAAATATAAAATTGGCAATAGCATCAGTGTCAGCGCCGTGGCGGTAATCAATCCACCGATTACGACGATGGCCAGTGGGCGCTGAATTTCGGAACCCGGCCCCGACGCAAACAAGCAGTGGCATCAGCCCGAAAGTCGTAATAGAGGCAGTCATTGACACTGGTCGCAAGCGCCGCTTCGCTCCTTGCACGACGACTTCGCTTAACCTCATGCCTTCGCTTTGCAGTTGATTGAAATAGCTGACCAGAACCACTCCGTTCAGGACGGCGATACCTAGCAGCGCAATAAAGCCTACGGACGCAGGCACAGACAGATATTCGCCGGTAACCCATAAGGCAACAATACCGCCGACCAACGCAAATGGAATATTGCTCAGAATCAACAAAGCCTGACGAACTGAACCGAAGGTTGAGAACAACAGTATAAAAATGAGCCCAAGAGCAATCGGTACAACAATCGTCAAACGCGCAGCCGCGCGCTGCTGATTCTCGAACTGTCCGCCCCAGGTGATGTAGTAGCCAGTGGGTAAAAGCAGCTTCTGCGCAACAAGTGCTTTGGCTTCTTCGACAAAACCGACCAGATCACGGCCGCCGATATTGGCGATAACCACACTGTAGCGGCTAGCCATTTCGCGATCGATCTTTACCGGACCTGCGGCGCGTTCTAATTTTGCGACGCTCGTCAATGGAACCGTGCTGCCATCCTTGGTCGTAATCCGCATGGCTCCAAATTCGGCCGGCGATATACGAATCGATTCAGTGCCACGCAATATGATCGGCGTGCGGCGGTTACCCTCGATTATGATACCGGCCCGCTGACCGTCAATTTGCGTGCGCAGCGAATCCTGAATTTCTTCAACACTCAAGCCCAAACGGCCAGCTTGCAGGCGGTCTACCACGACCCTCAAATACTGCACACCATCGTTTTGAACCGTATACACGTCCTTATTCCCGGGGACCGTTTTGAGGAGTGCTTTAATTCGGCTCGCATACTCATTGAGTTTATCAAGGTCGTGGCCGAAAATTTTGACCGCAAGATCGCCGCGCACGCCTATGATCATTTCCGACACGCGCATCTCGATCGGTTGTGTGAAGCTGTATTTAATGCCGGGCATGGGATCAAGCACCTTGCGCACTGCATCCATCAGCGCTTCCTTACTCTTCATGCGCCATTCACCTTTCGGCTTCAACAGCAAATACGTGTCGGTCTGGTTGAGGCCCATCGGGTCGAGGCCGATTTCATCGGAGCCAACACGGGCTACGATTCCATGCACTTCCGGGATAGTCTGCATGATGGCGCGTTGGATTTTCAGATCGAGCGCGGTACTTTGTTCCAGGCTGATGGAAGGCAGCTTCTCAATGCCGACGATCAAGTCACCTTCGTCCATCGTCGGCATAAAAGTCTTGCCGACCTGGGTATAGATCACACCGGCCGCCAACAACATCAATACCGCCACCCCGGCTACGACGCGCTGTCGGCGCAGGGCCCATGAAAGCATCGGTTCGTAAAGCGCCAGCAGCTTGCGGGGTAGCCACGGCTCTTCGTGCTTGATCTCACGCAGCAGATAGGATGCCAGTACCGGAATGACGGTCAATGACAACACCAAAGATCCAGTCAGGGCGAATACAATAGTGAGCGCCACCGGCACGAAAAACTTTCCTTCGAGGCCCTGTAGCGTCAGGAGCGGCAAAAACACAGTAATGATGACCAATACCCCGGAGGTGACCGGAACCGCAACCTCTCTCACCGCGCGATATATTGTGTGTAGCCGAGGCAATTTGCCGGCAGTGGGATCGGTCGCCAAACGCTGCACGATGTTTTCGACCACCACGATGGCGGCATCGACCAGCATACCGATCGCGATGGCCAAGCCGCCCAAGCTCATCAGGTTCGCCGACATGCCGAAACCGCGCATCAGTATGAAGGTAATCAGCGCAGCCAGGGGCAGCACAAGGGCCACTGTCAATGCCGCCCGGATATTTCCCAGGAACAAGCCAAGCAAAATGATGACCAGAATGGTCGCTTCGAGCAGCGCGGTCGAGACGGCCCCGACCGCCTTGCTAACGAGGGAGGCACGATCATAGAAAACGTCCAGTTGCACGCCTTGCGGGAGCGTTGGCTGCAGTTCGACCAGTTTTTTTCGGACGCCTTCGACGACCTGTTGTGCATTAGCGCCGGCCAGCCCCAACACCAGCCCCTGAACGGTCTCTCCTGTACCATTTTTGGTCACTGCACCATTGCGTGTCACGGTACCGATCTTGACCTCGGCCAAATTGCCAACGCGAACCGGAGTGCCATCTTTTATTGTTACCACGATCGCACGCAGATCGTCCAGGGTCGTGATCCTCCCCTCACTACGCACCAAGAGCACTTCGTCTCCTTCGCCAATCCGGCCCGCGCCATCGTTGCGGTTATTGGCGCTGACCGCCTCCTTGAGCTGCGCTACCGTCACGCCGCTGGCAGCCATTTTGAGCGGATCAGGCACAACTTCAAAGGCGCGAACGACGCCACCCAGCACATTCACGTCGGCAACGCCGGGCACGGTTCTGAGCGCCGGCCGGATGACCCAATCAAGCAGACTGCGTCGCTCGGCCAGAGACAACCCCCCTCCTTCAACGGTAAACATGAACATTTCTCCGAGCGGAGTCGTTACCGGCGCCATACCGCCCGCGATGCCGACCGGCAGAATATTCGCCAGCCCGCCAAGGCGTTCGCTGACCTGCTGCCGCGCCCAATAGCGGTCAGTACCATCCTCGAAGTCGATCGTCACATCGACTAAGCCATACTTGGAGACAGAACGTAGAATTTTGGTTTTAGGGATGCCAAGCATTTCCACTTCAATCGGCACCGTGATGCGACTTTCGACTTCCTCCGGTGTCATGCCGGGGGCTTGCATAATGATTTTAACTTGGGCGCTCGACACATCAGGGAAAGCGTCAATCGGCAACCCCAGATACGCATACCACCCTGCACCCGCGACTATCAGTGTCGCCAGCAATGTGAACAGGCGCTGCGATAAAGATATCTGGACAAGACGGGAAAGCATTATTTGCTCTCCATCGCATTGAGCCATGCGCCCTTGAGAACGACCACGCCGCTGACCGCAATCTGTTCGCCAACCTCAAGTGTTCCTTGCACGCGCACAAGCTGTCTAGCGCTCACCACCACCTTCACAGGTCTGGCTTCAAAGCCTTGTGGGGTGCGGGCGAACACATACGCTTGGTTGCCTTCATGGGCCACGGCGGAAAGCGGCACATCCCAACTACCTGGCGTGGCCACCAGGGGCAATTCAACCGTCACAAACTCTCCAGATCGAATCTGGCCGGTATTGCCCTCGACTTCCGCTCGCAACTGCACCGTCTGACTACTGGAAGAAACGATCGGACTGACACTCAAAATGCGTGCCGTGACATCCCGACCGAGTACCTTGACCTTTGTTCCAGCTGGCCAATTCGTGTTTTCCGACACCGGAAGCTGAATATCGAGTCTGAGAGAATCTGTTTGTGTCACCTGCAATAAAGCGGCTGCAGCATCGACCCGTTGACCAGGCTTGACCGTAATCTCGGTCACAATTCCGACCTGCGTCGCGGTCAGCGTAATGCTATCTTGTGGCTTGCCGGAAACTGCAATGTGCTGAATAGTAGCAGCCGACATACCGCTTAAACGAAGCGCCGCCTTAGCCTGATTGAGCACGGCTTCACCTTCCATCAACGCTGCTTGAGCTTCCTGCACCCGACGTTGCGGAATAATGCCTTCATCGAACAAAGCTTTTTCGCGCCGTGCCGATTGTCGTGTAAGCTTGGCGCGAGCAGTGGCCTGCAGCAACTGCAACTGCAACTGGCCAAGTTCTGAGCTGGCGATACGTACCAGCGGTGTACCCGGCCGCACTGCCTGATTTTGCTGAACCAGCAATTGCGCCACCAAACCGGCCACCGGCGCGCTGACAACCTGTCTCGCTGTTGTGGGGGCGACTACCTCCGCAGGGAAACGCGCCTTTATCAAGTCGGTTTGGCTCTGTAATGTCATAGTCTTAATGCCCAATGCCTGAATCTGACCGTTGGGAACAGTAAATTTGACCGGCAGATTAGTCGCTTGAGCGGTAGCCGGCAATGCGTATACCATCGCTATGACACAAGCACACAAATGGAAACGTAGACTCTCTGTATTCATAATCAACCTTATATTATTGCCTGCCGACATAACAAGCATGGCCACAGCGCTCACCGAGCCGTGGGAAAAGAATCATGCTAAATCCACAAATTTCTTTGTTTAATGTCAAAAGTAAAATCGCACTCTGACCACGCCAAGAATCGTGAAAATGGCATGCCAGAAATGAAGTGTAATTTTTAGAAATACTTGTTATCCAGTCATTTCAGTCCAACATCATGATTTAAAAATTATTGTTACGCTCAACCCCTTATCTTCACTCTGTGGCGCGATTCGCAGTGAAGCACCATGAATTTCAGCGATACGATGGACAATGGACAACCCCAAACCACTACCGCTGGCGCTTGTACCAATGGGGCGATAGAACCTTTCCGAGACCCTTGTCAGTTCCGCTGCCGGGATGCCAGGCCCATTATCATTCACCGACAGACAAACCTGCCCTTGCTGATTGGTAATACTGACCCAAACTGACGTTCCCGGCTGAGTGTGGCGCACAGCATTGTCGATCAGATTGCGCAATAGGATTCGCAGTAATACCGGATTGCAGCGCACCTCCACTTCAGCACCTTCTGTCAATTCGAGTCGTACGTGTTGGCTCAGTGCAGTCGGGGCGATTGCGGCGATTACCTCAGCGGCAACAACTCTAAGTTGGCAGGCTTCAGTCACGTCATTGCCCAAGGTGTCGATGCGGGCCAGGGTCAGCAATTGTTCGATCAGATGGGCAGCTCGGTCACAACCGAGAATCGCGTTGTCGAGCGCATGATTGCGTTCCGCTTCGCTGCAAGCCGCTCTGGCCACTTGCGCTTGCGCCTTGATCGCTGCTACCGGTGTGCGCAACTCATGCGCGGCGTCTGCGGTAAAGCGCCGCTCTTTTTGCATGGACGCTTCGATGCGGGTAAACAGCCGGTTAAGCCGTTCGATCAGCGGCACCACCTCGCGCGGGGCGGATGACGCATCCAGCGCAGCAAGGTTGTCCGGTTCGCGCTGTTCCACTTCGCGGGTCAGCTTGTCCAACGGGCGCAAGCCGCGCGCAACTGCGATCCATAGCAAAAGCGCCAGCAACGGCAAAGAAATAAACAGGGGCTTGAGCATATTGCCAGCTATGCCGCGCGCCAGTTCATCGCGGCCATCGGCGCGTTCCGCCACCTGGATCAAATATTCGGCGGATTCATTCCAAGTGCTGAATACACGCCAGCGCTGCCCGTCGATAGCGTTGTCGCTGAAACCGTGCTCCTCATTTGCCAGAGGGTGTGACGGAGCATTGGCGGAATGCAGGCGGAGCTGGTGTTCTTTATTCCATATCTGAAACGCAACCCGGCGAGCATATTTGTGCAGTAGCGGCGAATGCTCTGTTTCAAGTTCATCCAGCTCATGCGATGCCTGGACAACCAGCAGCGCAGCCGCCTGCGCCAAGTGCGCATCCAGCACCTCGTCGAACTCCGCGCGCGCATTATGGTAAGTAAATGCAGTCACACCGAGCCAGACCAACGTGATCGCCGTCAGCGCCAAAACAAGCAGTCGTTGCTTAAGTGACGCGCGTCGCCACATTTCAGGCCACCTTATCGCGCGGCATCAGGTAGCCCACACCGCGTATCGTTTCGATCAGTTCAGGAAAAAGCTTGCGTCGCAGATGATGGATATGCACTTCCACCGTGTTGCTTTCGACCTCATCGCCCCAAGCATAAAGCTGCTCTTCAAGCTGAGCGCGCGAAAGCACTTTTCCCGAGTTGAGCATCAGAGCGTGCAGCAGTGCAAATTCCTTGACCGAAAGCTCAACCGATTTATCCTGATACAGCACACAATGAGCAGCAGGATCAAGCTTGACCCCGGAAATTTGCAGTAACGGATCGGTGTTCCCGCTGGCGCGGCGCACCAGTGCACGCAAACGCGCCGCCAATTCCCCCATGTCGAATGGCTTGACCATGTAGTCATCTGCACCGGTATCCAACCCTTTAATGCGGTCACCCACCGCATCCATCGCGGTCAGGATCAACACGGGTATCTGGGAATTTGTTTGCATATTACGGCTGCGCAGACGGTGCAGCAATTCCAGTCCGGAAAGACGCGGCAGCCCCAAATCCAGAACTACTGCCGCGTAGGGCTCAGTAGTGAGTGCCTGCTCTGCCGAGACCCCGTCTTTCATCCAGTCCACGGCATAGCCAGACTGCCTCAAACCAGCTTGAATCGCATCGCCCAACAAGGCATCATCTTCGACTACTAATATGCGCATATTCCCACCTAATCAATAGCGAAGAACTATTGCAATTTTTATTTAACTTATTAATTAAATAACAAATAATAATTTTCAGTCATGGCTGTGCTGCCCAGCTTGCGCCACAATCTCACTTGTTGTCACCAGGCCGGTTGCTGGGTAATCAACCCAAAATGTCACAACACTCACCAGTATTATGACACCCAGCCAGATATATGAGCGACGGATGCCTTCATTCGACCCTGCGGATTTGAAACCGGTGACCATGGAGCGCACCAGATTTTCGCGGTGCATTAAGCTGCTCACCACTACCCCGGCTATGTGGACAAATACCACAGCCAGCATGGCATTGGATGTAGCCTCATGCAACACCTCCATCACATCACCACCAATGTCTTGAAACAATACCACCCCAGTCACTCCGGACAATATGCCCAGTGCCAGCAGCAGCCAAATCGCCACACTTCCCGCCGGATTATGTCCTACATAATGCTTGGGATTGCCCTTGAACAGCGATAGCGAATAAGCAACAATTTCGCTGGGTTTGAACCAAAAAGAGCGGAACTTCGCATAGTGTGTGCCGAAAAACCCCCACAGCAACCTGAACGCGATTAAGCCCAACAAAGTGTAGCCAAGCACCACATGAACATCGCGATAACGCTCCGTCTCGGCAGTTAGATACGCGCCACTGAATGACAGCGCATACAACCAATGAAAAACCCGTGTCGGCACATCCCAAACCAAAATACGTTGACTCATGACAATCTCCTTTTATTTGGGTATTTTTACATTATCTTCATTGAAATCACCGCGCTCTGCCTGCTGGTGGCAGGCCGTACAATTAGCCGGACTCTTCACCTTCGGATTCTTCCAAACAGTCAGGGAAATTTCGTGGCTATCGTGCTTGCGCTTAAACCAAGCAGTCTCAGTGATCCGCAAAGGCGCTGTCGAAGCACTCCAGCGCTTGGAAGAATTGTTCACCAGAAAAGTGGTGATCTCCTTGTTTTCCTGATCTGTCAGCGAAGCATCCGAACCGAAGTGCTTATCTAGACCGCTCATGACCTTGCGCCAAGATGCAGCCGGCAGCAATCCCGGCGAATATGCGATGTGGCAAGTAGAACATTCCTGCTGAAATTTTGCGTTAACTAGTGAAGGTTGAACTGGTTTGCCACGATTTTCGCCGCTGTATTTTTCAGCGCGATCACCTGACTGTGCGATGGACATTGTCACACCCATAACCAGCAAGGCCGAAACAAGTCTACGTGGAAAATTTTTATAACAATTCGACATATCAATCCCCTTGATTATTTTTTAACAGTGAGCAGATAAGTAAGTACATCGCCTTTTTCCTGCGGTGTGCAAACGCGATCAAGTACGTCGTTACAGTTGCGCTTAAACCATTTTGCTACCTTGCCCGGGGCAGTGAATCGCTCTGCATTGGCAGACGGCGCAAACGGCTGTATGACTTTGCCGGTCTTTGCATGCTTGCCTGGCGTAGCCGGATTTTCGGTATGGCAGGAGGCGCAGCTCCATTCGTTACCGTGTTTTGTCTTGAAAAAACTCTCCCCGCGCGCAGCTGAAAACCCTTTAAAACCCGAAGTAGCCTTTGCCGCATCGCTTTGAATGGAAGCCAGCGCCTCTTCAGGCGTTTGCGCGAAAGCTGGGTATGAAATTAACCCAGCGGCAGTCACCAGCGCTAGAACAAATGACACGTTAAATTTGCGAAACATTTTTACCTCCTGTATTGCATTAAGAGGTTCGTAGAATAAAAGACCAAGCTTAAGGGTTGCTTAAGAAAAAATATTTTTGGAGGGTTTCAGAAATAAATAAGAAAAAATGACAGCTTAAAACGCGCACAGATTCGCCAGTTGGCTTTCTTAGCGTTTTCTATCTTTTAACCTATAGCTCCGATTCTAATGGGGAAACTGCTGAGAACGGTAAAGGACTAGCAACGCGAGCGCTTTCGATCCAATATCTAGCACCCATGCTGGTTTGCACATCACGGTTTATAAATGGAAACTACTGTACAGGTGGCGACCTGCCAGGTGGCGACCGAGACAACGAAGGACGTGGCTGTTATAATTGACGGGGCTTTGGGGAGTAGCCGCTCTTCGATTGGAAGAGGCTTACGTCAGCATACTTGACCATCAGGTCAGGACGTGGCAGTTCCTTTGCATGGTAAGACCTTTGACCACATCTGCATGGTAAGACCTTTGACCACATCGCCTTCGCATTGGCCGGAGAAGCGTTGTGGTCATTCGTTTGTAATCCGGCCTTGGAAATATATGGAATCTCTTCTCGTCTCGACCGGAGTCGTCGCCCTAGCAGAAATTGGTGATAAGACTCAACTTCTCGCCTTCATTCTTGCGGCACGCTTCAAGAAGCCCGTTCCGATCATCCTGGGCATCTTGGCGGCGACCATCGTAAACCACGGCCTCGCCGGTGCGTTGGGAGCTTGGATCACGAGCGCCGTTAGTCCTGAGGCTCTTCGCTGGGTGCTTGGCCTGTCGTTCGTTGGCATGGCCATCTGGACGATGATCCCTGATAAGATCGAAGAGGAGGAAACCCAGGTCGCCAAGCGATTCGGAGTTTTCGGCGCGACTCTGATCACCTTCTTCCTAGCAGAGATGGGCGACAAGACGCAGATAGCCACCGTCGCAATGGCCGCACACTACACATCGCCACTGATGGTTGTGATCGGCACGACGCTAGGCATGCTGATCGCTGACGTGCCTGCCGTGTTTGCGGGTGACAAGCTGGCGAACAAGATACCGATGCGGCTGGTGCATTCCATCGCGGCTGCGATTTTCGCACTGATGGGTGTTGCGACTCTGCTTGGTGCGGGCTCGAAACTCGGTTTTTGAGATGATGGAATTTTACAAAACAACAATCGCAATCGCGGCTCAGCTATGACAAAAACAACGACAGTGCTCAGCAAAATTCCCGCCGGGGTATGGGCACTCGGATTCGTCAGCATGCTGATGGATATTTCTTCGGAGATGATCCATAGCCTACTACCACTTTTTATGGTGGGGGTATTGGGCGCCAGCGCCCTCACGGTCGGCCTGATAGAGGGCATGGCCGAGGCGACCGCGCTCATCGTCAAGGTATTTTCGGGCGCCCTGAGTGATTATCTTGGCAAGCGCAAGGGACTGGCCTTGCTCGGCTACGCCCTGGGTGCACTGACCAAACCGCTGTTTGCCATGGCACCGACCATGGGCATCGTGCTGACAGCCCGTTTGTTGGATCGGGTGGGCAAAGGCATCCGTGGCGCGCCTCGCGATGCATTGGTCGCTGACATTTGCCCCGCCGAAATTCGTGGAGCGGCATTCGGCCTACGACAATCGCTGGATACGGTGGGCGCATTCCTCGGACCTTTGTTGGCAGTCGGTCTGATGCTGCTTTGGTCCAACGATTTCAGAGCAGTGTTCTGGGTCGCTGTTATCCCAGGTTTGCTGGCTGTGGCTGTACTCATGTTTGGCGTGCGCGAACCTGAGAGACATCAAGGCGAAAAGAAGGTCAATCCCATACGCCGCGAAAACATCAAGCGGCTCAATGCGTCGTATTGGTGGGTGGTCGGAGTGGGGGCGGTATTTACACTGGCACGATTCAGCGAGGCATTTCTAGTCCTCCGCGCACAACAAGGTGGCATCCCCCTAGCTTTGGTGCCGCTGGTGATGGTCGCCATGAATCTGGTCTACGCAGTTTCGGCCTACCCGTTCGGTAAGTTGTCTGATCGCATGAGCCACACCAAGCTTCTGGCTTGGGGCCTAGTTGTATTAATTGCTGCCGATCTGGTGCTGGCCACCAATGAGCATTGGACAACGGTGCTCGCGGGCGTGGCGTTGTGGGGAATTCACATGGGCATGACACAAGGCCTGCTGGCCACGATGGTCGCCGACACCGCTCCAGCTGACCTGCGTGGCACGGCATTTGGTTTATTCAACTTGGTCAGTGGGGTCGCATTGCTGATCGCCAGCGTCGTGGCTGGACTGCTCTGGGATCAGTTTGGCGCTTCGTTCACTTTCTATGCAGGCGCTGGGTTTTGCGTCATTGCATTGATGGCGCTGATCAGGAAGTATTGACGGCTAATGTCACGTCTGTGCCGGGAGCATTCGGATTTGGTCGGCTCACGAGAGAGGCCGCCGTCGGCGTATCAACTGCTCCGGTACCGTTTCCGTCGTCCCGGCCAACTGTTTGATGACCGCTGGAGCCAGTAAGGTTAATCGCATCAGGCGGCATATCTGCGTCACATTGATCTCTCGGCCTCCGCAATCTCAGCTATCGACCCCATGGGAAGCGGAACTTCAGCACAACCCTCTGGGTGACTAGCTGATCGATCCACAGAATAAAAAAGTGATAGTATGAATGCCATCATCTTGGAAGATGAAAAGCCGAAAAAACCTCAGAACACAGACAGATGAATGAGTTCAATGTGTACATTTTCTCTTTGAAAGAAATGGTTATATGACAGTAGCTGTTCTTTGCTATCACAGTTGGAATATTGATACCGAACTTGTGATTAATGATTTGCAACAGCTTTTAACAGAGGGCTGGACAGCTCTAACTCTTAGGGAAATGCTTCAAATTAAAAAGGGGCGGCGTCCAAAGGGGGAAAGATTTTTTCATGTAACTAATGATGACGTATCAGTCACCGATGTGAATTTTGCAAAGATATTGCTAGAGCTGAATGTACCTGCCACTTTTTTTGTGCCCACAGGACTTATCCCTCAAGACCTTGTGGACTTTTATAAAGAACTTGATCAGGGTGATCTAATAGCCATTGAGGATCACAGCCTTTATCACCGCAAGATGTTTTCTGGACCTAAATTAATTGGGTTTTATTCAAGCAATGAAGAATCTATGGCCCTGGATCATATGAAACTTCAAAATGGTATGCCAGTTCTCGAGTCTACAAGTGAACTTGCCGGTCCGTTGTTCAAGATAGATCAGCGTATCAACGATTTTAGCCTTGAAAATTCCATGAAAGTTGATTGGACTGATAAGACTGCAATTTTTAATCAGATTGTTGAGCCTCTGATTTCCCTCGGTTTTGCAAAATTAAAAAGGGGTGGCATTTATCTTTCGGGAACATATGAGACCGACGAAGAATTTAAAATGAGGATCCATAATTTGTTAGAGTCAGGGAAAGCAAACTTTGTAAATATTTTTGGGAGGAGCCCCACGGCGTATTGCTATCCTTTTTACCAGCACACAACTTTTTTGGAAAAAAGTCTTTTAAACCTAGGCTATCAACTTCAGTTTGGGGGAGGTAATATATTTTGGTACGGCAAGACAGCGCTAGTATTTAGATTCAGCATTGATCGGATAACAAAAAGACCGATAAATTTCTATAACGATTTTGAAATGCCAACAGTCACCAGGGCGTCACTTTGGGCCAGGTCGAAAGACCTTGGAATGGCTGTCGATATCGCCAAGAAATTGCCCATATTTAACCTTCTTTAATTGCTGGTGGGTCAGTAACCGGCGTCACTCCACGCTTTATCAACACCTTCGGAGTGGTGCGAACTACTGCGGGCAATTGCGGAAAGACTTAATTCAACTATAAACCAAGTAAATCTATTTGACTCTTGAGATTTTTCTCCCCCCATTACTAACCGATTTTACATGTTAAAAATAGTATCCAAAAGATTAGGTTATATTCCCCGCACTTTGTCAACGGTCATTGAATTCATGCGTTTTAGAAGAGGTATGATAGGAATCGATTGTGCCACTACGATATGGCTTGAAAATGACTATAATTTTTTTATCCGACTGCAAGTTAAATATGATTTACGGAAATCAGAAGAATAGTTTTTTTAGTTTATCGGATGGCAATTCTGGAAATTTAGTTGTTACGTAGCTAAAAAAACGGAGTGCGGAGATAATGAAAACATCAAAAATAAGTTTTATTTTAACTTTAGTTACAATCGTGCTGTTAGGCACGACACAAAGCGAAGTGGCGTTTGCGCATGGATGGAACGTGGGTGTTTACCTTGGCGCGCCGATTGGATTTAATTCTAGACATTATCCGCCCCCATACTATGGGGCACCGTACTATGGGGCACCGTACTATGGGACGCCCGTTTACTACCCGCCTGCGCCAGCCTACTACCCACCTGTACCAGCGTACTATCCGGCTGTTCAGCCTGTGCAGCCTGCGCCAGTGATTTATACCGAGCGAAAAGTCGGTTCACAGATAGATACAAAAGAAGCGCAAATAATTTCGTCTCGAATTGCTCAGCAATCTTGGTGGTATTACTGCGTCGATGCAAAAACCTACTACCCATATGTAAATCAATGCCCAGGTGGCTGGTTGCGAGTCGCACCCCAACCTGCTCCTGGTTCAGGTGGGCCACCTGCATTAAATAGTTCACCAAAACCATGAATAATATATTGCGATACTCATCCGTGCTGGCGACAGTTCTGGTATTAAGTGCCTGTTCTTCGTTTCCAACGGGTCCGGGTATGCTCGTTTTGCCGGGCACTGGTAAAAGTTTTGATCAGTTCCGTATTGATGAGGCCGATTGCAGACAATATGCAAGCTCTCAAATTGGAGGTAAAACTGCAAACGACGCAGCAACCGAAAGTGGCATGAAAAGTGCGGTAGTCGGAACTGCTATTGGTGCCGCTGCAGGCACATTGATAGGCGGTCACAATAGCGCTGGCATAGGTGCGGGTACTGGATTGCTTATTGGTTCTGTGGCCGGGGCCGATACTGGTGATGGTTCAGGACGCTACCTTCAGCAACGTTATGATTTCGCATTTCAACAATGTATGTATGCAAAGGGTCACCTTGTTCCGGTATTGGGTCGTTTGGATTCTCGTTAGCCTGTCCAAAATAGAAATTGTCTTTCTTCACTTGCACAGGACAGTTCGCTGTCATTGCATTCAGCCAGGGCGTTCGTACCTCCACCCGCCGTTAAAAACTACTTAGCCACCATTTCCCCGTTGGACAAATGCCTGATATTCAGGCGCACAAGCGTCACGAAGTACCCTATCATGCCGGGTGATCGGTGATGCAGTCGAATCCTATCGTCCGTTATTGGCGGCATGGTTGATCGAGATGACGTCATCCCTTGGTTGGTACAAAAAAAGAGCAAAAGTAGCGGCAGCGCGTATATTCTTGAAGAGCAGTCCTTTGCAATCATCACGGGGATTTCAGTCGAAGCCGATTCCGATCCGGAACTTGGGAACTATATTTATGTAGACGGGAAGTTCATAAAACACACGAATACAGCGAGTGTCAGAATACTGAAATCCCATTTGAGTAAGTATCGGAAGCAGCCTATTCTTGACCAGCAGTTCTTGTTTCAGAATATTTGCACGATCGGCAGGATACTGAGGTTGAGCGATGCGGAAATGAGCATCTTGTGCTTTGCTGCCGTGATTGAAATCTTTCCTGCATTTTATGCTGTCCTTGCCAGTGTTTCTTTCAGTGTGTCGCTACAGCGTCTGGGCTCGATCATTGCGCTCATATCAGGACAGCCACATTGTGAAGTCATGTCCGGACTGAGGGATGGATCGACCCTGGTATCGTCCGGCATAGTCGAAATTGAATCTACTTACCGAAGATTGGAAGACAAGCTCACTTTGCTAAGCGGCCTGGGAGAAATTCTGTTTCAGGCACATGATAACGACGATGCATTGATTGGCAAGTTTCTACAGAAAGCGAGTGCTCCCGGCCTTACGCTCTAGTCTTACTGTGTCATAAAAAATGTGTCATGATTGCAGCCTTATATTTACTGACAGGTGGCAAGATGGACACAGTCAAGGAGTTCAATCGCTATATGGATCATTTGTCTGAAAGGCTTGGTCATGCTGACCGACGCGCGGGATTGAGCGGGTATTGCACCGGCCTGATGCTGCCCTTGTCACGCAAAAGTGTAGAACCCATGGCCGCACGCATTGACCCATTGCACGCTGGCGCACGGCACCAAGCCTTGCATCACTTTGTGTCCAAGTCCGAGTGGTCTGACTCGGCAATCATGATTGGCGTGCGCGACTGGGTCGTGCCAGCGCTCGGGCTTGATAGCGGCTGTTACTGGATCATCGACGACACCGGCTTTCCCAAAAAGGGCAGGCATTCGGTGGGGGTCGCCCGCCAATATTGCGGCCAGTTGGGCAAACAAGACAATTGCCAGGTGGCAGTCAGCCTGTCACTGGCAAGCGTTCAGGGCAGCCTCCCCATCGCGTACCAACTCTACCTTCCCAAAGACTGGGCGGGCGATGCGGAGCGTCGTAAGGCAGCAGGTGTTCCAGAGAACATTCTATTCGCGACCAAACCCGAGATTGCCTTGGAACAGATGCGCCAAGCCGTCGCAGCGGGTGTGCCCATGGGCGTGGTGTTGGCAGATGCCGGTTATGGTGATGAAACCGCCTTTCGGGATGGCATCACTGAAATGGGCATGCTCTACGCGGTCGGCATTCGCCCAGCCACAACGGTATGGGCGCCGGGGACTGCACCGCTACCGCCCAGACCCTGGTCCGGTCAAGGCATACGCCCAACGCGACTGCGTCGGGAACCCGGCAATGAACCGTTGGCGGTGAAGGTATTGGCTCTGGCATTGCCGAATAAAGCCTGGCGCACGGTCGCCTGGCGGGAGGGCAGCAACAGCAAACTCTCATCCCGTTTCGCCGTGGTGCGCGTCCGTCCCGCTCACCGGGATTATCTTAGGCCAGAAATGCGCCATGAGGAGTGGCTGCTGATCGAATGGCCTGAAGAGGAAGCCGAGCCGACAAAATACTTCCTCACTACCGCCCCAAGCTATGCCACACTGGAGCAAATGGTGTTCGTCACCAAGATGCGCTGGCGCATCGAGCGGGACTATCAGGACTTGAAGCAGGACTTCGGACTGAGCCACTACGAAGGAAGGAACTGGCGCGGCTTCCACCATCACGCCACGCTGAGCATCGCAGCTTATGGATTTTTGATGGCGCAACGACTCAAGGCCGGACGCGATGGCAGCGGTAAAAAAAACTGCGCCGAAGGCCAGGTGCCTGCCGTTCCCAAAGATTACGTCCCTCGGGGCAGCCCAGCGCGCGCAGCGTCACGTACCGAACTCGATCACAACGCTACGCCTGTACTTGAGCGCCGCTCTCGCAAATGCCTTGGGTCATTGCCCGCATTGTAATTGGGTAAGCCCAATATTACATTTATGACACAGTAAGACTAACCTCTTGGCAAGATGTGGTAAGCCTTTAGCCTTGCAGTTCCAGTGCCCCTTTCTTGCTGCTCCCTCATAACGCTTCAGTCCAGGTTACTCCCGACTGGGGCGAACCTTTTCCAGGAATCCCTCATGAAAGATATTTATACCGATGTCACGAATCGCATCATCACCGCCCTCAAACAGGGTGTTCCACCTTGGGTGTGTCCTTGGCAGGATGGCTCTGCCATGCCGAGCAACCTTGTTACCGGCAAACCCTACCGGGGCATCAACGTGATCATGCTTTACGTTGATGCCATGTCCCACAACTACAGCGACTGCCGCTGGTTGACCTTCAAACAAGCGAATGAAATCGGCGCACGTATTCGCAAGGGTGAGCACGGTACGCCCATAGTTTTCTACCGCCTGCGCGAGGTCAATGATGCCACGAGCAATGAAACTGAGACCGATACGGCTACCAAGCACAGCATTCCGATGCTGAAAACATACACCGTGTTCAACGCCAGCCAGCTGGAATGCATTCCTGATCGCTACGCGCTGCGTCCTGCTCATAACGTGGCAGCCTATCGAAGAATCCGAGTAACTGATAATTAAAACCGGAGCGGTAATCTGTTATGGGGGCAATCGGACGTTCTACCGGCCAAGCTATGACATTCATCCAGCTGCCGCCATCGGAATCGTTTGAAAAACATGATAATTACTATGCGACGACAAAGCATGAGCTATGCCATTGGACAGGTCACCCAAGCAGATTGAACAGGGTGCTGAGTAGTCGGCACGACATTGAGGCGCATGCCTACGAAGAGCGTGTTGCTGAAAGCAGCCTCCTCGTGTGCCCACTGTGGACTATCAGCACGTCTGAAGCACGCCAGTTACATCGACAGCTGGCTCGATGCGCTACACCATGACAAACGTCTCATCTTCTTTGCTGCTGGAGCGGCGCAGAAGGCGGTAGATTTTGTGATGATTAAGAGTCATGTGCATTCCGAAATAGCAGCTACAAATCAGCTACAAATCCAAGAGCACAAAATATTAAAAATGGCTGCATTTCTGCAACAATTTGATTTGTATGGTGCCGCTTGTCGGATTCGAACTGACGACCTACCGCTTACAAGTCTGAGAAACTATGTATTTTCCTGTGTTGATTGCCATTCCTAAAACCCCCTGCAAACCTAATAAAACAAAGGATTGTTAATAAAACCCTGTTTATTTGTGTTGATAAGTATTCCGCTATTTTGATATAATTTTCCTACATAGCGGCTACATGAAAGGCGGACGGTATGAAATGGGAAAACTTCACGGCACCACGGGTTGCAGAGTTCAAGTGCAAACCGGGCAAGCAACAGAACATCTATTGGGACGGGAAAACGCCGGGGTTGGGGTTGCGTGTAACCGCTGCCGGTTCTAAATCCTACATATTTGAAACCAAGTTAAACGGCAAAACCATCCGCATGACCATAGGCGACAGCAGAACATGGGGCATTGGAAAAGCACAAGCCGAAGCATCACGCCTTAAGGTGATGACCGACCAAGGCATAAACCCACGCGATGAGGCAGCCGATGCAATCGCCGCCAAGGAAGCCGAAGCCGCCGCTCAACGTGAGCAGGAAGCCCGCGAAATTGTGACTGTGGCCGAAGCATGGCAAGTCTATGTTGCCGAACGTAGTGCCGCCAAGATAGACGGAAAGCCTGTATGGGGCGAAAGACACAAAGCGCACCATGCCTATTTTGTGCAAGCTGGTGGTGTAAAGCGCAAACGTGGAACCCGCCCCGGCGAATCGAAAAAGACCCGCCCCGGTGTTTTGGTGCCATTGATGAACATGCGCCTTGCCGCCCTTGATGCTGATGCCTTGGCCGCATGGTTAGACAAGGAAACCAAGCAAGCCCCCACCACTGCCGCCCAAGCCTTCCGCGCTCTTCGTGCTTTCCTGACATGGTGCGCCAAACATAAAACCTACAGTGCCGCCGTTCAAGCTGGCGCGTGTCAGTCTGATGACGTGAAAAATAGAGTACCTTCACCAAAAATAAAAAAAGATGACAGCCTACGCAAAGCGCAGATTAAGCCATGGTTTGAAGCGGTGAAAAAGATTGGCAATCCGGTTATAGCCGCATACTTGCAAGGCTTGCTATTGACGGGCGCAAGGCGCAACGAACTTGCTGCGTTACGGTGGGCTGATGTAGATTTTCAATGGAAGAGCCTGACCATACGCGACAAGGTGGAAGGCGAACGCACCATACCGTTAACCCCTTATCTGGAACATGTAATAGCCGCCCTGCCCCGCCGCAATGAGTTTGTTTTCAGTAGCCCAACCGCTAAATCAGGAAGGATTGAAGAACCGCGCATTCAACACGTCAAGGCATTGAAAGCCGCCGCCCTTCCCGCGCTTTCCTTGCATGGTTTGCGCCGTTCCTTTGGCACGCTGTCCGAATGGGTGGAAGTTCCTGCCGGTATTGTTGCGCAAATAATGGGGCATAAGCCCAGCGCGATAGCCGAAAAGCACTACATCCAACGGGAACTCGACTTGCTGCACCTGTGGCACGTCAAAATTGAAACGTGGATATTGAACGAAGCGGGCATTCAGTTCGTACCAGTGAAATCAGGATTGCACGCAGTCAAGTAATTAAATGCAACTACAAATAATCATTGACTTTACCATTAAACGTAACTACATTAAACGCCATGCAAATCACTTTTGACGAAGCGAAGGATGCACTGAACAAAAGTAAGCATGGCGTGTCATTGTCCGAAGCTGAAAAGTTGGAGTGGGATGACGCATTGATATGGCAAGACAACCGCCGCGATTATGGCGAAGCGCGCATGATTGCATTGTGTGCGATTGGTGAACGGCTGTATTGCGTGGTTTATGTTGACCGCGAAGATGCGCGCAGAATAATCAGCCTGCGCAAGGCTAATAACAAGGAGAAAATACTTTATGTATCTAACTACTAAATCTGGCCGGAAAATCCTGCTCAATACGCCCGAAGAGGACGCGCAGATTACCGCTGCCGCACTGACCGACCCCGATAATCTGCCGCTGACTGATGCGGAATTGAAACAATTCAAGCGCGGACGCGGAAGGCCGATGGGGAGCGGGAAAAAAGAGCAAGTGACACTGCGCCTTGATGCTGAAATTCTGGAGCAGTTCAAGGCGACCGGCAACGGCTGGCAGACTCGCATAAATGATGCGCTTCGAGATTGGGTAAAACACCATTGAGTTTAAGCCCCGCCCAGAATTTCTGTTTAGCACCGGACTATCCCGACGGGGAGAAACACTACATCCGCCGCCCACTTGACCTGCTTCACCTGTGACACATCAAAATAGAAACGTAGATATTGGAGCAAGCCGGATTCGAGTTTGTGCACGCGCAAACTGGTTTGCTCGTTATGGCGAAATAATCCCATTGAAATCTTCCAAGCATACCAATACAATGTATGGCCATGAAAAACATTAAGCCTCTCAGGCCGAGCGAGAAACAGGCTAAACAATGGTTAAAAGAGGCTGCCCAAGGAAAACGGGGTTTGCTCTTTTCCAAACATGCCGAAATTCGAATGCGCCAGCGTAAGATTGGGCGTAGACAGGTGTTGGAAACATTGGGGCATGGAACCATCAGCGAGCCACTTCACCAAGACATTCATGCGGATTGGTGCTGTAACATCAGTTGGCAACATGCAGGGCTGCGCGTTACTGTGGGCGCGGTATTCAAACTGCATGACAATGGCGAATGGGTAATCATTGCCACGGTATTCGAGGAGTGAAAAAATGCTGAAATATGACGACTGCGGGCTGCGAAATATCTGGCTTAAAAATGGCTTCCGGTTTGAGGAAATCGAAGGACATGGAAAGTGCTTGGAGATAGCCGACATAAACGGACTGCATCATTCCATTGCGCATCATTTGGTAAATTACCGAAAGCGGTTGTCTGGCGCGGAAATCCGTTTTCTTCGGGTGGAAATGGGTATGGCGCAAAAACGACTGGCCGACTGCTTGGGCGTTGACGAACAAACAATTTCCCTGTGGGAACGAAGCAAGCGCCGCCCGACAGTGGCAGCCGAAAGAATGCTGCGCCTGCTTTATCTTGAACATGCTGACGGCAAAACCACGGTGGCGAAAATGATTGCCCAATGGAACGACACAGACAGACAAGAACTGGAAGAAGAAGCCAAGCAGGTATTTCAGGAAACCGCCGAGGGATGGCGCATGGCCGCTTGACCGATTACCCCCGCATAGCTCGACGGAGCGAAAAGCCGGATACCTTCACCGGCCTGACGGGGGTTCCTAATTGAAGGATGACACCGGAAGGGGTGCGAGATGCCAAGTGAAATCATACTGCCCGCTGGAACTGAGTTTGTTGAAACAGCAAATATCCCTGTACTAATAGCGGAAGCATTAAAACCGAAGCCCGCCAATGAGCCGCGCCTAGGTAGACAAACCGAATCCGATAGTGCCGAAGTTAAATCCGCTGCATTCAGACGCTACCTAGTAGAGCGGGAGCACGGGGCTATGATGTGTTGCGCAATTGACGATGGAACATTAAAAGCTCTTTCGAGTAGCAGTAGGCGCAGAGTAACAGTCCATGAACCAGATTCTATTATCATGGTGAGTGAGCTTGCCAAATACGTTGAACAGTTCGGTATAGGTGTAAATGTGACAGATAAGACGAAAGCAGCCTACCTGCAAGCCGCGTATGACGAAACAGGGCTGAACGGCAATGCAATTAACTGGCGTTACTGGGTGCATCAATTACCCGTAATCAGTGCCGCACAAGCTGCGTGTCTCATGTCTGCACTGGAGCCTGATTTATTCGCCAATCTGGACGGACGCAACTGGCAAGACAACCCAGCAAGAATCGACCCGGCAAGAAACATCGAAAAGGCAAGGAAGATTCAACGCTTGGCCGAAGCGCAAGGCAAGCCGACAGCATCGCCTGCCGAATGGGTTGGTTGGGCGCAAGCGCAAACGCTGGAAGTGCATACCGGCTTTCTGCTGGCAGTAGAGGAATTGCCGAAAACGACCGGCGAGAGTAGTGCACCCGCCGCGAAGGTGGCAGGCGTTAAGCGAAGCATCACAAAACAACAGGTTATCAACGCATTCGAGCCGATACACCTTGACCGCAACGGGTGGAATAACGCCTTGTCTGATGTGCCAAAATGGATTGAACCATGCCGCGTAACACTGGGGCGCAAAGGGGATAAGACAACACCCGCAACATGGAACCCGGTGCTAATTGCCGCCGCATTGTTAGACAAGGGAATCACAGCAAAGCAACTTGATGCCGTTTTTGTTCGCCTGAAAGATTGGGCTGATGAATGGCGCGAAGCATCCGCCAATGACCGCTAACAATACCGCCCCACCATACCGGACAGATACCGGACATCTGCCCGCAAACCCGCATAGAACCTACATTTATCATACCGCCGCATGACGTAAAAAAAGGCGGTAAGTCAAGGTGAAACCTCGCAAATAACAAACGGGGTTACACCATGCAAACAATAGCAAATCAATCATATGCATTACCCGCAACAGCCGCCACGCATTCCCTGCCGGTTTTCCCGCCGCTGGAACAAATAACACGCCCCACCGTTCCAACAAATCAAGCCGCTTATTACCTGAATAGACGGCCGCAAACATTACGCAGCTGGGCCAGTACCGAGCCTATAGGAGCAATTAAACCGATTCGCTGTATGGGGAGATTAGCCTGGCCGGTGGCAGACATTCGCAAACTGCTGAATGGGGAGGCCATATAAATGAAAAACACCCCTATTCAACCATCGAACGAAGGCGCGGGTGAGACTGCGAATTGTACACTGGGCACATTACCCAAGCGCATAAATACGGTGACGGCTGCCGTACTGGCTGGCCTGCTGGAATCGAACACACTGACCGGCATGGACTCGGTGTTCAAGCAAAGTACTACCCGCCTTGGCGCTGTAGTTCATCGCCTGACGCGGGACTATGGCTGGTGCATTGAACGCCGCGCTATTGCGACAGGCACCAATGATGGACGTGTTGCCGAAATATCCGCGTATTGGCTGCCGCAAGCGACAATTGCTCAAGCGTTTGAAGCCGGGGCGCGCGAATGGATTGAGAGCGTCAAAGCCGCCCGTGCAGAACGCCGCAAGCAATCCGAAAAATGCAAATCTGATGCTGCCAAAATTAACGCGCGTAAACATTTCAAAAACCATGACCCGCGACAAAATGACTTTTGGAGTAGGCTATGAACCGCGTCATTATTCTGATAAGTCGCATCCTAGCAACGGTGCATCCTGACTTTGTTCAATTCGCCGTGCTGCGATGCATCCTTCGTGGTGGTGCGCATGATTGAACATTCCCAAATGTTGCGCATCAAGAAGTTGAAGGGAGGCGGCATTATCGCGACCGCTGCCCGTCACAATTTGCGAGAGATTCAGGCCGAACGTGGGGCAGGTAGCAACATAGACCCGCTTCGCACGAAACTGAACTATGTTATTCAAGGGGCGGGCACTGCCGCAGACGTGGCGAATCTTGCGCAAGCCTTAATGGACAATGCGGAGGTGAAACCGCTGCGCAAAGATGCGGTTCGTTGCCTTGAGATTATTTTCAGCCTTCCGCCGCAGTCAGTAATCGAGCAAAGCATTTTTTTTCCTGATTGCGTGGCGTGGACAAAACACTATTTTCAAGTGCCGATTCTGAGCGCGACTGTTCACCTCGACGAATCAGCACCGCATTGCCATGTACTCTTGCTGCCGTTAGTTAACACTCGCATGATTGGCTCAGGTTTGTTTGGCAATAGAGCCACGCTACAGGCTCTACATGCCGACTTCCATGTTCAGGTTGGGCAAGTGCATGGATTGGCAAGACAGGCCACACAGAAGCGGCATAGCGCAGTCGTAAGACGTGAGGCTGCCGATATGGTGATGACTGCACTCAAAGTTAATCAAAGCGGACTGAATGGCAGTGTGTTGGGTTTGTTGCGCGACTGCATTGCACATAACCCCGAGCCGCTCATTCAGGCGTTGAAATTGACCATGCCGCGTAAGCAGTCCAAGCATAAAACATTCGCCGCAATAATGACGCAAAACAAGCCTGAAAAACCTATAGGGTTTAACAGGAAGAAGCCTATAGGGTTTGCCGCCGTAATCAGTGACGAAAAAGAGCAAAGCCTATCCTGTGTAGGCTTCGGGAAATCCATTCAACTTGTTTCACCTGCCGAACCATTGCATTCGAGCTATCAGGATAGCTATATCAGGGAACGCGAATCAGAACAGGCCGCCGATTATTGGGATGAAGTCCAGGGCGAATTTATCAGGCCGCCAGCAAACACAAAACAGAAACCAGCACAGAGCGAACCAGCACGCACAACGGCAAGCATTCACCGTTTCCATCAAGTTACTGGAGGCCGGATGGAACCCATTAAAAATTACGCTTGAAAGGGCAAAAGATGAATAAACAATTCTACGACCTGAATATTGAAACTTTGGATGGATGAATAAACAATTCTACGACCTGAATATTGAAACTTTGGATGACGGAACTATCCGGCTTGAACAGCGCGACTATTGCGGCGAGACCGCAATTCTTGACCTACATCCGGCACAGGTTGCCTACATCGCGGACAGGCTGCCAGCTAAGGCACCCGAACACATCCAAACTCAACCAAACTGGGCAATGGAGAGAATCGCCACTCTTGAACGCCGTATGAGCTGGATGCGTGACCGCTTCGATGAATGCCATGTTGCTCTACCGCCTGACATGCACGAACGATGCGCCGAGGCTCCCGAGTTTCACGCATGGCTCATGGCAAGCATTGACGTGGCGACTGAGTTTTGCGCTGACTTCCCCAGCAAGCCATTTTGCAGCCCCTTCAAGGCCGCCAGCGAATTACCTGGGGATGAATGCCTGCCGAGTGCTGCCGGATGTACTGGCGAGAATCCTGAGCGGGAAGCTGATGTGCGCAACGGTGAATTGTTTTCAAAAACTTGATAAAGCAGGATAAAAGCAAAATGACAGCGACAGAGAAAAAGAAACGAGGCCGATGGAAAGCTGGAGAATCAGGCAACCCGAGTGGACGCAAGCCGGGAACTGGTGAAGTGGCAAAACTTCGGGCAAGCATCGCCGTACACCTGCCCGCAATCATCACGCAATTAGTGGCCAAGGCCAAGGAGGGCGATTCACAAGCCGCTCGCCTGTTGCTGGAGCGAGTATTGCCGCCGATGAAGGCAATCGAACAGCCTGTCACATTGTCCCTGCCCTATGGTGTAGGCATAACCGCGCAAGGTGTGGCGATAGTCCAAGCCGTCGCCGCTGGAATACTCGCACCCGGCCAAGGTGCTGCGCTGCTGACTGGTTTGGGCACACTGGCACGAATCAAAGAGGTTGATGAACTGGAACGCCGCATTACACAACTTGAGGAAGTAAAGAACGGCAACGCTTAACAACCGATTGGACAAGCTGGAGAGCCCTTGTAGCAACAGGCCGTTATCAAAATTCAGTGACGCAGAGCTTGATGCACGTATCACAGCCATCCTGGGTTACCTGCCTAATGCAGAAGAGTCAGCCGAATTGATAAAGCAACTTCGACACGAACGTATGGAAGGGTTAGGGAGGAAAAATGGCAACACTTGAAAAAAGGGTAGTGGCTTTAGAGACGGCAGCGGGAAGCCAAGTTTGCCCGCTGGCAATGTTCATAACATTTGTTGCGGCCTGTGATGGGCAGCCTGTCTATTCCACTCCGCCTAATGGCTGGTACTTTAACGCTAACCACCAACGGGTGAACATCATGCGCCTGCCCGGTGAAACCGATGAAGTATTGCAGGAACGCGCTGGCGCTGCTGGCCGAGCAACTTGTGACCCGCGAACCGGTAATTATGGTGTGATTTTACTTCCTGTTGAAAGTGACGGCCATGCCAACACTTAATCAACGCATCATAGCGCTTGAGAAACAAGCACCCCGCGAGGTTTTCACTGCACACCACTTAGCAACTTGCACCGATGATGAATTGCTCGATATTTTCCTGACTGTTCCATATTCAGATGGTTCACATGAGGAATTTATCAGGCACAGCGAGGGATTGAACCATGTCAAGAATTGAACAGAGAATCGCACGTCTTGAATCGAAGCGCGCTGCAATGATAGGTAATTGGTCGTTGCTGACTGACGCTGAACTTGAAAACAGAATCGACGTGTTATTGGCAAAAATGGGCACGAATCGGGAACGGGTTATTGCGGAGCATGGAAGTCTTGAAAACTTTGCCGGTGTACTTCGGCAACAGGTTGAGCAGAATATTGAATTGGAGACGCATAGCCATGGCCACAATTGAAAGCAGGGTTACAGCACTAGAACGGCAACATGGCGGGGATGAATATAAGCTGGTTAAGCTGGTGGGGTGTGCGGACGGTGAAACAGCGCTCGAAGCCCGAGCGCGTGCAGGATTGGCAGACTGGCCGGGGGAGATTATTTTTTTGACTGGTGCAGATACGAAACTTTAACGTACTGGAGAAAATATCATGGCAAATAATCTGCTAAGTCGCATCGCGGCAATGGAACTGAAAACCAAAAAAGAAAAATCTTATTTATACGTGGTTGTCTGCAAAGGAGGCGAACCCACACCGGACGAGGAAGCGGAGAAAGTACAGGCCGAGATAACCCATGAGCGCGTGATGCTTATAACATTCCACAAAAGCAATGAGGTAAATCATTGCAACACTTGAACGCAGACCCAGCGATGCCTCGACTTCAAAACACATCACGAGGTCTTCGTAAAGCAGCTACACTCTCTCGCATAATGCAGTTGCACTATATGTTTTCTGATAGCAGAGATGCGCACCACCCTCGGGGAAATCTTCGAGGAGCTGGTAGAGCAACACCTTTGACAACTAAATTAAGGAAGCTTGAAATGCGTAAAATTATGCTGATGTTGTTACTGACTATTGTTTCCAATGGTGCAATGGCGGAGTGCATGGCTAATTGCAGGGGTGACGCCGGTCCTGGTGGACCTTGTTATGCGGGACCCGGTGGCCCGGCATATGCGGGGCCCGGAGGAGGAGCTTATGCGGGCCCTGGAGGCGCTTGCTATGCTGGGCCAGGTGGTGGAGCATATGCTGGCCCTGGCGGGGGAGCATATGCTGGGCCAGGTGGTGGGGCCTATGACGGCCCAGGTGGTGGGGCCTATGACGGCCCAGGTGGTGCTTGCTATTCTGGCCCCGGTGGCCCTTGTTATGCTGGTCCTGGTGGCGGAGCCTATGCAGGTCCTGGCGGCGGCGGGAAATGTCCAAGCGCGTGTCGTTGAGAATATTCAGCCCTGAACTACCATTAGGTTTCCTACTACGAATTTGAATCTGCCTTTACAAAGGGATGACCAATGAAACAACTATTGCTTTCCATATTTACTGTGCTGTTTCTGTCTGTTGGTACAGCGTGGGCGGATACAAACGGTGATGCCTATGCTGCATATAAGCGCGGTGACTACACAGAAGCAGTGAAGATGTATCGACTATCAGCAACGCAGGGGGATGCATATGCGCAATTCATGCTCGGCGAGATGTATTACGACGGCCAAGGCGTTACTCGGGACTATGCAGAAGCAATGAAGTGGTATCGACTATCAGCAGCGCAAGGGGATGCAGATGCTCAACTTAAACTAGGCTTGATGTATCGCATGGGTGAAGGCGTTGCGCGGGATTACACAGAAGCAGTGAAATTGTATCGACTATCAGCAGCACAGGGAAATGCAAGTGCGCAACTTAAACTAGGCTTAAGCTATGACTTAGGTCATGGGGTTTTGCAGGATTACGCAGAAGCGGTGAAGTGGTATCGTCTGGCAGCAGTGCAGGGGGATGCATCTGCGCAAACCTTTCTTGGCGGGATGTATAGAAATGGTCAAGGTATTACACAGGACTACGCAGAAGCACTCCGATGGTATCGCCTAGCGGCAGAGCAATGGAATGCAGATGCGCAATTCAACCTTGGCAAGATGCATAGCAACGGTCAAGGTGTTACTCGGGATTACGCAGAAGCAGTGAAGTGGTATCGACTAGCGGCAGCTCAGGGGGATGCAGATGCGCAATTCCATCTTGGCAATATGTATGCCAATGGTCAAGGAGTAGCGCAGGACTACACAGCAGCAGTGAAGATATATCGACTAGCGGCAGCACAGGGGCATGCAAGTGCGCAATTCAATATCGGTTCGATGTATGACAGCGGGCAAGGCGTGGCGCAGAACTACACAGAAGCAGTGAAATGGTATCGACTGGCAGCAGCGCAGGGGGATGCAAGTGCGCAACACAATCTTGGCACTAAGTATAGCAACGGTGAAGGCGTTACGCAGGATTACATTCGCGCACACATGTGGTTCAATCTTAGTGCTGCATCGGGTGATGCAAATAGGGTGAAACATCGCGATATAGTTGCAAGGAGAATGACCTCCCAGCAAATCGCCCAAGCACAGAAGATGGCAAGTGACTGTCAGCAGAAAAACTTCAAAGGATGCGACTGAAGCACATGCATACTATCTGGCACGTTAAATTTTCTTAACTCATATTATGCTGGCGCAAGTAGTTTGCTGGTAATAGCAAAGAAACAGCCTGAGCAGTTCTCTGATAACAGAAAAAAAACAGACAGACAGAAGATAGGGTTCATGAGGCAATATTCCAATGCTGGAGACATAACGCAGTGCCAACGCATCATTCCCACACCGCCACAGAGTGTACCGCTCAGAACGCCTTGTATTGCGTTAAAACAACAGAAGAGGGCTTACCCGCAAGATGACTATAAAGCGGCCTGAGGCTTCTTGGCTGGCCGTATTGGGGAGTGCTGGTACATGCCCAGGTAGGGCGGGTAAATTCTTTGGACGTTTGGTTTCTGGAAACCGCCCGCCCCTCTTCTCAATATAACTTACGGAATTAAGTTCACCCGCGCAATGTATGCACGTGCGCGAGAGAGTGAACCATGCCGCTGATGCTAGGGATAGTCCGGCGGCTTTTATTTTGGTGGTGTTGTTGTGTGTGATAGCTGTATGATTTGAGCATGACAATTAACATTCATCCTGAAATTGGCACTATAGTCATTTGCGACTTCTCCGGATTTATCGCGCCGGAAATGATTAAGCGCCGCCCGGCTGTTGTCATATCCCCTCGCCTTCGTACCAGAAACGGGTTATGCACTGTTGTTCCACTCAGCACAACACCGCCAAACGATATTGCACCGTACCATTTCAAGCTGCACGTTACACCCCCGCTACCAAGCCCTAATGACGCGGCATTTCATTGGGTGAAGGCTGATATGATTTACACCGTGTCTTTCGCTAGACTATATCTGCCATTCAACGGTAAAGATAATTCTGGGAAAAGGATTTACGATATTCGTGTAATTGATAAAGCAGACTTACTAAAAATACAACAATGCGTGCTTCATGCTATAGGATTAACCAGCTTGACTGAATACATCTAAGCATTTATAGTTCATGTGTCCCCGCTCTGCGAAAGCATCGGGCGCAAGTCCACCGAAAGGTGGCCACTACGCACCGGAGATTGCAATCCAGCGTAGTGTCTTTATGGGGCTGTGTGGAAACGCACAGCCCTTTGCTTTTCTGGTCGTCCAGCTAACCGCCGTTGTGCGGTTTTTATTTTGTGGGCGCGTAGTAGAGTGATGCTGCACAGCCTGGAAAATCCTACACCATGCCTACATGGAGTAAAAACTGCTTGACGTGAAAAAGGCCTGCATCGCTGCAAGCCTTATGGATACTGGTGCCGCTTGTCGGATTCGAACTGACGACCTACCGCTTACAAGGCGGTTGCTCTACCAACTGAGCTAAAGCGGCGATGAAACTATTGGCGTGGCATTAAGATGTTTTGATTCACCTGACCTGCGCACTGAAACTGGTAGGTCGTGCCAGATTCGAACTGGCGACCAACGGATTAAAAGTCCGCTGCTCTACCAGCTGAGCTAACGACCCATCTCCCTTAAGAAGGGCGCATTATACGGACTTTACCCGCCCTGTCAACGCGGCAGAGCGCATCATTCTACAATCCGATAGCGCGTCGGATCGACTATACCAGCGGTCTTGAAGCCGGCCCGGCGCAGCTGGCAGGAATCACACACAGCGCATGCGCGGCCATCCGAATCGGCTTGGTAACAGGACACTGTCAGGCTGTAATCGACACCAAGCTTCGTACCAATTTTGACTATGTCTGCCTTGGACAAGCGCAACAAAGGTGCATGCACTGTCAAATATTTTCCTTCTACCGCTGCTTTGGTGGCGAGATTAGCCATGCTTTCAAAGGCCGAAATATATTCTGGACGACAGTCTGGATAACCGGAATAGTCAACTGCGTTCACACCAATGAATATATCCTGCACCTGCAATACTTCCGCCCAAGCCAAGGCGAGTGACAACATGATGGTGTTACGTGCTGGTACATAGGTCAGCGGAATGCCTGTCACTGCCTGTTCTGGCACTGCAATGCGCATATCTGTCAAGGCAGAGCCTCCAAATGCAGTCAGGTCAACGCTAACAACACGCTTTTCAAGCACACCCAGAGCCTTTGCCACACGCTCTGCCGCAGCAAGTTCAGCATAATGACGCTGCCCATAGTCCACGCTCAACGCATGGCAGATATAGCCCTGTCGCTTCGCCATGGCCATCACTGTGGCTGAATCAAGACCACCAGACAATAACACTACTGCATTCTTCATTTTCCCGGCTTGCTGCCCCACAATAACTTATGCAACTGTACTTGCAGGCGCACCGGCAATTTATCACGCAGAATCCAATCAGCCAGCACTGTAGGCGATAATTGATCTTGCACCGGTGAAAATAATACGGTGCACTTGTCGGCCAAATCACGTTCACGCAACGCCTGCTTGGCCCATATGTAATCGGACTCATCGCATAAGACAAATTTTATTTCATCGAGCGTATTCAACGCATCAAGATTACTCCACAAGTTCTTTTTTACTTCACCTGATGCTGGTGTCTTGATGTCCAAAACCTTCATAACGCGCACATCGATTTTAGACACGTCCAGAGCTCCGCTGGTTTCCAGCGATACCTCATAACCTGCATCACACAGGGCACTTAGCAAAAGCAGTGAATTTTTCTGAGCCAGAGGCTCACCTCCAGTCACAGTAATATGGCGCGTATGATGGCATGCCACTTCAGTGAGTATTCCCGCAATTGTCATATTCTGGCCGCCACTAAAAGCATAAGCGGTATCACAGTATGAACATCGCAAAGGGCAGCCGGTCAGACGCACGAATACTGTCGGCAGGCCGACTCGACTCGTTTCGCCTTGTATGGAATAAAAAATTTCGGTGATGCGCAACTGCTCACTGACGGAGCACGTAATCATGGGATTTACTTTATTTAAGATTCACCAGTCATTTCATGGTGCAATCGGTCGGGGCAGAGTGGATGCTTCTAGTTTATCTAAACGTCTCACGCGGGCATCCAGATCAATGTAATAATCTCTCTGCTGCTTCTCCGCTTCTTGCAAGCTATGCGTCAGCAATTCGTCCTGTCCGCGCAACCTGCGCAATTCAATTTTCTGCGCCTCGATCTGTGCTTGAAGGTCAAGTATCTCACGGATTTGTTGCCTACGAATATTAGTCTGTTCCTTTATAGCTTCAGTTTGCTGCTTGATTATTTCAGACTGCTGCTTGCCAATTCCTTCCAGATTTAAAACACGATCCTTTAGTTGCCGAATTTGATTATGTGCCTCGTCATCAGTAAAGAAGGCAGCATGTGCAGAACATGCTGCAACGGCACTCCATCCAGCAAACAGTAACGTGTAAAGTTTCATGCTCTACCTACCTTGAGGTATAGATCAAATCGGTCCGACGATTTTGAGACCAAGACGATTCGTCATGCATGGCACCTTTTGGTTTTTCTTCACCATAACTGACCGACTCAATCTGATCCTCTCTAACCCCCCCCACTAGTAGCCTTTTTTTTACTCCATCGGCGCGACGCTGCCCCAAAGCCAGATTGTATTCGCTACTCCCACGTTCATCTGAATTTCCTTCCAAACGTACTTTACGGCTTGGGTGCTCGACTAGATATTCAGCATGTGCTTGCACAATGGGTTTATCCTGTTCTGATATTGTATCTATGTCGGTGGGATAATAGATAACGCGCGTAGCCAGCAAACTGTTCGGATTATTAAAGGGATCATTCGCTTCAGAGTCAGCATAAGCTGAGCCTGAGCCTGAGCCTGAGCCTGAGCCTGAGCCTGAGCCTGAGCCTGAGCCTGAGCCTGAACCAGAACCAGAACCAGAACCAGAACCAGAACCAGGGTAAATTGTGACGCCAGATGCACTGGTAAGTGGGTTATCACCCGCTACTGAGGCATTAGGAAAAGGGGAAGAATTCATGGATGCGTCATTACCGCCTATCTTAGTACTGGCTACAGGGGGTTTAGCGCAAGCAACTAAAAAGTGCACTAGCAATACACCCACCATTAGTTTTCTTACTTCTTTATTGATAATCATAATATTAATTCTCGCAAAGTTGGTACTTTAAAAAAGCCCTAACTTAAGCCGCATACATCCTTGGCTTGCTAGAACATCTTCTTATTAATCCTGTCATCACTAACAGACTGCTAATAAATCTGATTTATCAGGTGGCTGTTTTTATAAATCGGCAACAATTATAATAGCCGCTACAGCCCATGCAATTGATTAATTTATATATAAATACATTCAATTAAAAACCTTACCACCATAGCAAAAAGCTTGAAATGATACAAAGTTCAAAATTTTTCAGCAGACTGCTAAAACAAGGTAATGCTAAAAGCAAACTGGAAAATACTTAGATATAGACGACGTACTTCCATAAAAATATCGGACGAAGACGCACTTACTTGAGGGTGTCAAGGCGCATTTTCGCCTGAGCAGCTATTTTGCTTCCGGGATATTTAGCGATTATTTGATTGAGTGTTTTCTTGGCTCCAGTTATAGCCTTGAGTTGACGTTGACTATCTGCAATACTTAACATAGCTTCTGGCACATTAGGGCTGTAGGAATACTTGCTCACCAAAAATTGATAACTGCCCAATGCATTTTTGTAATCTTCTAACGCAAAATAGGCGTTACCTATCTCATAGTGAATATTAGCCACGTGCTTCGATTCAGGATATTTTTTCAGAAAATCCTGGAAAGCATTAATGGCATTTTGATGGTTTCCAGCTTTAACATAGCCATGCGCCAAATCGTATGCACGATTCTCCATGGTGACCGTGTCTATTTCCAAGGCATTTCCACCGACTGCCTTGATAGATGAAGACAGTGGATGTGCACTTCCTGTCGCTTTGATGGGCTGAGAGGTAGAGGGCTCTGATGGTGCCCCGAGCGGGGTGGCCGTTACTATCGCTTCAAAATGGCGCAGGGTGTTATCCATATCAATATAGAAATCTTTCTGCCGCTTCTCCGCATCCTGTAAGCTGCGCAACAGATCTTCATTCTGGCTACGCAGCCTGCGTAACTCTGTATTTTGTGCGTCATCAATCTTCGTTTGCTGATCAAGCATTGAATTGGTTTGTTGCTTGTTGGATTCTACCTGCCGCTGTTTAGATTCCTGCAGCTTATGCAGCAAATCTTCGTTCTGATCGCCCAACTTTTGTAATTCTATGTTCAGTGAATCAACCTGCGCTTGCAACTTGCGTATAGAACTTGATTGTTGCTGGCTAATTCCTGCCTGCCGCTTCTCCATTTCCTGTACGTTATTTATCAACTCTGCATTCTGATCTCGCAACATGTTTGCTTCATCATCCCGGGTTCCAATCTTTTTTTTCAAATCAAGAACAGCTACTGTTTCAACATGGCGCAAACGGCTATTTAAATCACTGTATAAATCACTATTTTTTTTCTCTATTTCCTGCAAATTATGCATAAGATCTTCATTCTTGCTGCGCAATTCGGTGTTCTGCGTCTCAATGTTTTTTTGTAAATCAAGCATGGATCCGTTTTGTTGCTTGTCGGATTCTACCAGCCGCTTTTCTATATCCTGTAAGTTATGGGTTAATATTTCTTCGTTGTGACTACCTAACTTATGCAGTTCTTCATTCAGAGCCTGGATCTGCTTTTGTAATTCAAGCGGAGAGATAGTTTCAAAATAGCGCATCCGAGTATCCAGGTCGGTATAAATATCTTTCTGCCGTTGATTTATATCTTGTAATTTGTGATCAAAATCTTCACTCAGACCCTGTAGCTTTCGAAATTCTGCGTTTTTAGTATCGATCTGTACTTGAAGATCCAGCATAGCTTGGGTTTGTTGCTTGACGCTTTCTTCCAGCTGAGAGATATTTATCTTAAACTCTGCTTGCTGCTGGTCGAGAACGGAATTTATTTGATGCTTGTTGACTTCCTCTAGCTGAGCAATGCGAATTTTGAATTGGGCTTGCTGCTGATCAAGCATGGCACTAACTTGTTGCTTGCCATTTTCTTCCAGAAGTGACATCCGCTCATTGAGCTGCGCTTGCTGGCCGACTAGTAAATTGGCTTGTTGTTTACCGGTTTCTTCTAAATGCGATATGCGCTCATTGAACTGCGTTTGCTGATTAAGCAGAGCGCTGGCTTGTTGTTTGCTGGCTTCAATTTGTTGCTTGCCTATTTCTTCCAGCTGAGCAATGCGCTCATTGAAATGTGTTTGCTGATTAAGCAGAGAGCTGGTTTGTTGTTTGATAGCTTCAATTTGTTTCTTGCCGGTTTCTTCCAGATGAGTTAAGCGCTCATTAATCTGCGCTTGCTGACCTAGAACAGAACTAGTTTGCTGTTTACTTATTTCGGCTTGCTGCTTATTGCTTTCTTCAACCTGAGTTATATGCACCTTCAACTGCGCTTGCTGATCCAGCATAGCACTGGTATGTTGTTTCATGGTGCCTAGCTGCTTTATGATCTCTACCTGCTGTTTGCTACTTTCTTCCAACTGAGAAATACGCACCTTCAGCTGCATTTGTTGGTCTAGTATAGCGCCAGCTTGTTTTTTATTAACTTCATGTCGCTTCTCGGCATCCTGCAGATCATGCATCAACTTTTCATATTGGCCGCTTAAATTGAGCAACTTTTTTTCATGATCACTGTAAAGATTTGTCTGTCGTTTTTCCGTATCCTGCAAATTGTGAATACGCTCTTCGTTTTGCCCATGCAATTTGCGCAATTCGGTTTTTTGCACCTCGATCTGCGATAGCAAATCATTAATCAAGTTAATTTGCTGTTTGCCAGCGCTTTCCAGAGTGGAGAAGCGCTCCCCTAATTGCCGGATCTGATTGTGCGCCTCATCATCTATGAATATTGAGGCCTGAACTTGCGCTATAACAACGTACAATCCTGCAAACAGCAAAGCTTGAAACTTCATTTCTGACTTACTTAACGTTATAGTTTATGTCGGTGCGGCGATTTTGTGACCAAGCGGTCTCATTATGTTCAGTAGAAGTTGGTTTCTCTTCACCATAGCTTACCGACTCAATCTGGCTTTCTTTAACACCGCCCACTAGCAACATTTTTCTCACACCATCTGCACGACGCTGACCCAAAGCCAAGTTGTATTCAGTACTCCCACGTTCATCGGCATTTCCTTCCAAACGCACTGAGCGATTTTGATGTTCAGCCAAATATTTGGCATGAGCTTGCACAGTGCGTTTATCCTGTTCTGATATGGCATCTTTATCTGTTGGATAATAAATGCTACGTTTAGCCTGCAAACTGCTCGGAACGCCAAGAGAATCTTCAGCGACTGCTTCTCGTGCTGCCGCCTTAGCAGCATCTCGAGCAGCATTCGCCTTGGCAGCCTCCTGCGCTACAGCTATATTCGCTGCTTCACGTGCCGCTGCCGCATCAGCGGCAGCCTGAACTGCAGCCGCCTTGGCGGCATCAAGTTCAGCCGCAACCTTGGCTACCTTAGCCGCCTCCTGCGCTGCAGCTACATTAGCCGCTTCACGCGCCGCTGTCGCATCAGCGGCGGCCTGTGCTGCAGCCGCCTTGGCGGCATCAAGCTCAGCAGCAACCTTGGCTGAGTTAGCTGCTTCCCGCTCTGCAGCCGCATTAGCCGCTTCGCGTGCTGCTGCCGCATCAGCAGCGGCTTGTGCTGCAGCCGCCTTGGCGGCATCAAGTTCAGCCGCAACCTTGGCTGAGTTAGCTGCCTCCAACGCTAAAGCCGCATTAGCTGCTTCGCGTGCCGCTGCCGCATCAGCAGCTGCCCGTGCCTCAGCCGCTTTAGCTGCTTCCAGTGCAGCACTTTGCACCTCGGCAGCATGAGCAGCCGCCAGCGCTGCCGCCTCTTCAGCTGCCCGTGCCTCAGCCGCCTTAGTTGCTTCCAGTGCAGCACTTTGCACCTCGGCAGCATGAGCAGCCGCCAGCGCTGCTGCCTCTTTAGCTGCCCGTGCCTCAGCCGCCTTAGTTGCTTCCAGTGCAGCACTTTGCACCTCAGCAGCATGAGCAGCCGCCAGCAACGCCGCCTCATCAGCTGCCGCCTTCGCCGCCGCCTCATCAGATGCCGCCTTCGCCGCCGCCTCATCAGATGCCGCCTTCGCCGCCGCCTCTTCAGATGCCGCCTTCGCCGCCGCCTCTTCAGATGCCGCCTTCGCCGCCGCCTCTTCAGATGCCGCCTTCGCCGCCGCCTCTTCAGATGCCGCCTGAGCCGCTGCTTTTTCAGATGCCGCCTGAGCCGCTGCTTTTTCTGCTGCCACTCGTGCCGCCTCTTGACTTACCACCGAAGTGGGGGACACACTACTTTGTTCATTACCATAATAATCAGTTTTCAAGGTATCAACCCCCACAGATGCGCCAGGAGCAGAATCCATAGCTGCAGACGAGGGAGCTGCCCGTCCCCTTTTCGCGAGGTCACCAGCAGGCGGCTCGCTAGCGCACGCAACCAACAGGCTCGCCAACAATACTCCAATCACTATGTTCTTCATCCGCTATTCCTTTATTCCTTATTAGTTAACATTACTGCTTCAAAAAAGGCCCCCAAGTCGGCTCACGAACATCCCCTGCCTGTGAGGACAATTTTTGCTTAACTCTGCCATCACTGGAAACAATGGCCAGTATACCACGGCCGTGCGCCTCAGTTGCAAACAGAACCAGCTTCCCATTAGGTGAAAAGCTCGGTCGCTTTTCCCATCCACCTTCGGTCAATAACTGCATTTGTCTGCTCTGGAAATCATGAACAGCGATTTGAAATCGCCCGTTTATTTGATGTGCAAAAACAAAACTCTTGCCATCCGGGCTATATCGCGGCGAGAAATTATTACCACCTTCAAAGGTTAGTCTTTCGGTGGTCTTCCCCTCTACTGGCATCCGATAAATTTGCGGACTACCTCCACGATCAGATGTAAACAACAAATATTGCCCATCCGGAGAAAAACTAGGTTCAGTATCAATCGCACCGCTAAACGTGAGGCGACGCAAGTCAGTGCCATCCGAGCGAACCAGGTATATCTGCGGGCTGCCATCGCGCGTCAGCACAACGGCGAGGTGCTTTCCATCTGGTGCCCATACTGGGGAGCTATTACTACCCCGCGCATTGGACAGCACCCTTCGTTGATTGGTAGCCAGTGATTGTACATATATAACCGCATGACCCTGTTCTAATGTCACATAGGCAAGCTGACTACCATCCGGCGACCACGCGGGCGACATAATAGGTTCATTGATCGACAGCACAATTCGATCGTTATAACCATCGCTATCCGCCACCACCAGTCGGTTGTTTTTGCCCAGCCGATTTACATACGCGATGCGCGTACTGAACACCCCAGGATTGCCCGTGAGCTTTTCATATATCAGGTCGGCAATGCGGTGGCCGATGGCGCGCATTTGATCACTTTTGGCAGTTACAGCCTGTCCAAACAATTCAGTTTGATTAACTGTATCGAGCAAACGGAATGCAACCCTCACACGCCCATCTGACTGCGTCTCCACACTGCCAATGACCAAGTCTTCCACGCCACGCCAGTCGGCATACACTACCTCGCGTGGCTCATGCGGCACCTTACTTGTCGGGTTAACCAAACGGAACAGTCCGCTTCGTTTCAAGTCCGAGGACACTACATCAGTGATGCCCTGAGCGAGCTTCTCTTCGTTGGCGAATGGCACGATGGCAACCGGAATTTGACGTTCTCCTGCCCCTACAATATCTATGGTCAACACAGCGCGAGCTGGTAGCGAGGTACAAAGCAAAACCAGCAAAATCCAGTAACGAAACATAATCACTCCTCTCATAAACTATTCCTTGGGACTAAATTTGAGACGCAATTCACGAAAATTGTTGAATAGCGCCGCATCCGGCGGCAAGGGCAACGGCTCCGATTTCTTGATAGCGCGTTCCACCGCGATATCATACGCCGCACTCCCACTCGGCTTAACCAATACTGCATTTAACACCATACCACCAGGCAACAGCGTAACTTTAAATTCCGCAAGTGCATTATACGGAATATCCGGCAACAGCACGATATTGCGCCGTATCTTGGCTCGAATCTTGGCCGTATATTCAGCCACCACCTTGTTTATAGCAGCTGCTTGTGCAGCGCGTGCTCTCTCTTGTTCAGCTTGTGCTTGCTGCACGGCACGCGCACGCTCCTGTTCAACTTTCGCTTGTCGCTCAGCCTGCTCCTTCTGCTCCGCCAGCTTCTTCTCCTCGGCCTGCGCCCGCACTTTCTCCTCAGCACGCGCTTTTTTCTCGGCTAACACTTTCTCCTCGGCACGCGCTTTTTTCTCGGCTAACACTTTCTCCTCGGCACGCGCTTTTTTCTCGGCTAACACTTTCTCCTCGGCACGCGCTTTTTTCTCGGCTAACGCTTTCTCCTCGGCTCGCGCTTTTTTATCAGCTAACGCTTTCTCCTCGGCTCGTTCTTTCTCCTCGGCTCGTTCTTTCTCCTCGGCTAGTGCTTTTTTCTCAGCTAGCGCTTTTTTCTCGGCTAGCGCTTTTTTCTCAGCTCGCGCTTTTTTATCAGCTAACGCTTTCTCCTCGGCTCGCTCTTTCTCCTCGGCTCGCTCTTTCTCCTCGGCTAGCGCTTTCTCCTCGGCTTGAGCCTTAATTTTTAACTGCGCATCAACCTTTTCTTTTTGTCGCTTAGGCTCAGACTTCGCAGCTTCTTCGAGCTTCTCCTGCAATCTTTTCTTTTCAGCCAACTCTAAATCGGCTTTGAGTGACGCCGCGTGCTTCACCGGCTCAGCCACTCGGGATGGCTTGGCTTTCTCCAATTCAGCCTTAAGGTTGCGACGTATCTTGGCAACGATATTTGCCTGTTCGGCACGAACTCGCTCATGTTCAGCACGAGCCTTCTGTACTTCAATCCTCTTCTGCTCAGCCAGCACCTTCTGCTCAGCCAGCACCTTCTGCTCAGCCAGCACCTTCTGCTCAGCCAGCGCCTTCTGATCAGCCAGCGCCTTCTGATCAGCCAGCGCCTTCTGCTCAGCCAGCGCCTTCTGCTCAGCCAGCGCCTTCTGCTCAGCCAGCGCTTTCAATTTATCCTGTTTCTTTTGCTCAGCCTGCACATCCACTTTTTTTGTTTGCTGTTTAGGCTCAGGTTTCATCGGTTTGGATTTTTCCTGAGGTTTTTTCTTTTCAGATAAAGCTATATCGGCCTTAGGTGGCACCACGGGCTTACTTAATTCAGGTTGCTCAATTGTTTTGGGAGGCTCAGGTTTAACAGGAACCGCCTCCGTTCCAGGCAAACTATCCCAAATATCCACCACCATGCCCTGTGGAGGCTGCGCCTTCCAACTGGCACCAAAATATAACAGCGCGAAGAATACACAGTGAACCACCAGCGCCAATACCCCGGCACGTAGCTTATAGGTTTTGGCATACACGATCGCGCTCATCGCCCCTTAGTTTGCGCCAACAGACCAACCTTCTTAATCTGCTGCTGCTGCAACACGTCCATGATGCTGATCACTTCTTCATAACGCACATTCTTGTCGGCTGAAATCACGACGGGCTGATCTGCGTTCTGTGCCTGCTTCTGCTTAAGGAGCTTAATCAATTCCTCACGCGTAACGCTCTGCTCCTGACCCTTCTTACTCCGATCATTCAGCGCCAGCGAGGTATCTTTCTTGATGATGACTTCTAATGGCGCAACAGGCGGCGCGAGTGACTTACCTACGCTGGGCAGATCAATCTGCCCAGGGTTCATCAGTGGCGCTGTAATCATAAATATCACCAGCAACACCAACATAACGTCTATGTAAGGCACGACGTTAATATCGCTCATTGGACGCATGGCAGAACGACGGGAGATCATGGCTGACGTTGCAGCACGTTGGAAAATTCTTCCATAAATATTTCAAAACGTGAGGCTAAGCGCGTAATATCATGCGAGTAACGATTATAAGCAACCACGGCGGGAATAGCGGCAAACAAACCCATCGCAGTAGCTATCAATGCCTCGGCTATGCCGGGCGCTACGTGTGCCAAGGTGGCCTGGCCGACATTGGCCAAACCACGAAATGCATTCATAATTCCCCACACTGTGCCGAATAGCCCGACATAAGGACTCACCGAACCAACTGTGGCCAGAAAGGCCAAATGCGATTCAAGAATATCCATCTCACGCTGATAGGTGGCACGCATAGCACGACGCGTGCCATCCATCACCGCATTGCTGTCCATATCATGTTTCTTTTTGAGTTTAAGGTACTCAGTGAAGCCAGCAGCAAAGATTCGTCCCATACTGCCCGAATCACCGCGCATCACAGAAGTATTTTGATATAACCTATTAAGATCATCATCATTCCAAAATGACTCCTCAAATTCCTCACTTTGTATCACCGCCTGCCTGACAGCAAACATCTTGAGGAATATGAACCACCATGACATCAAAGAAACAATTAACAACAAACCCATTACCAATTGAACAAGCACGCTGGCGTTCTGAATCAAATGGATAAACGATAAATCCTGTGTTACATCCATATTTATAATATCCTTTAATTTTTCCATTGCTCTCGCAATACGTCCGGCACACTCACCGGCTTGAAGTTATCCGTTGTCACGCATACCAAATGTATTTCCGACTCAACCAGAACATCCTCATCTCGTAGCACGTTCTGACACAAGGTCACACGACTACGTCCGACATCCTTCAATTGCACGCTGACAGAAAGTAAATCATCAAGCAAGGCAGGCTTTAGATAATCCAGCCTCAATGAACGAACCACAAATACCACACCGAATTCGTTCATCAGCCCCGGATTACTGTAACCATAACATTCCCGCAACCATTCAGTCCGTGCGCGCTCTAAAAAGTTCACATATCTGGCATGAAATACCACGCCTCCCGCATCAGTGTCCTGGAAATATACCCGCACTGGCAATGAAAAATTTGATTTAAGGGTTGAATGAAACATGTTATTTAATCTTGAGAGCTTCTGTCATCAAGAATCAAGTGCACTATACTGAACCATGCTATCCATAATCGTTAATCGAATATTCTATCTAATATTTCTTAGTTAAAAACTCATACAAAACAACATAAAAACTTAATCTTAATAATTATATCCATCCCGCAACGAATACATAATACCTATCTCGCAAACAATAAATCGGCTCAAGGCAACGTGATAGATAATGGCACAAAAACAATAGAACTTCCAGAATTGACGACATATCTTCTGCGAGATGGGTGTTGCCTTATCAACAACTTGCTTGCCGATCTGTAAAAATATATCAGCTTGAAAGCAAAACCGAATCGACTTTGGCAAACGCTCAGACAGGTCTATACATGATGCGACCTGCCAGAATGATCTGTGTCTAGTTTGAACTACGTAGAGCAGCAGCATCTCAAAGGTCTGCATAACTCCATCAAAGTACGACTAGGCAGCGCAGCGCGATTGAACGTCATGTGTACAAAGCTTCTTTAGTGGCGCCCTTTAGCGCAAACCCTGCAACTTGATGTCAAAAGATGAGATTGAAAGCCAAATCAATCAAGCTTTATAGAGTCCTTCTTGAGTTAATATGATCCTCGAAACGTTTAGCCATATGGAAATTTTTAATTACCAAGATGCATCCCTTTTACATTACACAGGCAAACAGCACGTGCTACGCAGCACCAGCCTGCTATGCGTCGAACCGCCCCATTCTAAGCGCAGAAACCCTTGGCATTCGAGGATAATATGAGTTATTTCATAACAGGCACCGATACCGGTGTCGGCAAGACGCTGATTAGCTGCGCACTGCTTCATGCCTTTGCTGCTCAGGGACTGCGCATAGTCGGCATGAAGCCAGTGGCGGTGGGTTGCGATGATGACGGACATAATCAGGATGTAGATCAATTGCAGGCGGCCAGTAATGTACTGGTGAGCTATGGCCAGATCAACCCCTATTGCTTTCTACATCCTATCGCACCTCACATTGCTGCACAGAATGCAGGTGTGCGCATCGATTTCGCACGCATCCTGACTTCATATCACGAACTGGCATCACAAGCGGATGTTGTGATAATAGAAGGAGTCGGAGGATTTAAAGTGCCGCTTAATAACAATCAAGACATCGCCGATCTGGCATTGCAATTGGGCTTACCCGTCATTTTGGTGGTGGGCATGCGTTTGGGCTGCCTCAACCATGCGCTGCTGACAGCAAGCGCGATTGAGGCATGTGGATTAAAATGTGCCGGCTGGGTGGCCAATGTGCTGAACACAGATATGCTCGCTGTACAAGACAATATTGTGGCATTGCAGCAACGCTTGGCCGCACCGCTGATCGGTGTCGTACCTTGGCAGCTGCAGCCGGATGCGAGGATGACGGCCTTGCAAATCCAACTTGAATTGCTAGAAGAAATATAATGTTTCAATTCAGAGTTGATAAGTTGAACATAAAACTGTTTGTTCCTCCAGAAGCAGATTGGCTTGCACGCTGGATTGTGTGCGCAATCTATAAAATGGTTACTGCACATGTCACGCCAAGACATCTTGAGCCGGGAAAGTTGCACCTCTCTGTAAGACATGGCAGTCAAAAAAGTGGAGGTATGAACGCACTATGGCGTTATTGAGTAACAAGCTTGAAAAAGCCTCTCCGCTACCAGGACGGTTGGCTGCATTACTACGCGAGTCGCGCTTGTTGCTATTGGTTACAGTGGCAATTTATTTAATTCTCATACTGTATGGTTATGATCGAAGCGATCCTGCCTGGTCAAATAGTGCCAGCGATGCTGTGCCACATAATTCAGGCGGCGTGTTCGGTGCTTGGCTGGCGGATGTGCTGCTGTATGTATTCGGCTTCTCTGCCTGGTGGTGGATAGCATTACTGTTGCAACAGATATGGGTGGGCTATCATGGCATATCGCAAAGCAGCCTGTTCGATCGTCGCGCCTTAGGGATAGCGCTGATCGGCTTTGTCGTGATGTTGCTGGCCAGCAGCTCATTGGAAGCGCTACGGCTATACACTCTAAAGGCCGCGCTGCCACTTGCGCCAGGCGGTATGTTAGGTATGTTGCTGGGTGACGGATTAGCGCACTTACTGGGATTTACCGGTGCCACCTTGTTTCTGCTGGTGTTGATAGCCATCGGATTTAGTTTATTCAGTGGTCTATCATGGTTACGATTTACAGATCGATTAGGGACGGTTCTTGAAGCCTTCTATTTCTGGACGCAAAATGCTTGGCTGACCTGGCAGGATAAGCGTCTTGGTGCACAAGCATTGAGCGAACGTCAGGTTGTGGTGGAAGAAGAAAAAAAACGTGTAGAAAACCATCTACCGATATATATCGAGCAGCCAGTGATAGAAGTGCGGCAGTCCGCGCGCGTATCGGAAGAAAAACAGGTACCACTGTTCCCGGACATGCCTGATTCGCCGCTACCGCCGCTGCACCTGCTGGATCAGCCGGTTCATGAAGTTGAAATGTTGTCTGCCGACACGTTGGAATTTACTTCACGTTTGATTGAACGCAAACTCAAAGATTTCAACGTGGAAGTTAAAGTGGTGGCGGCCTATCCGGGGCCAGTCATTACGCGCTATGAGATCGAGCCTGCAGTCGGGGTTAAAGGCAGTCAGATCACCAGTCTGGTGAGAGATTTGGCGCGCGCGCTCTCTGTGGTCAGCATTCGCGTGGTGGAAACCATTCCGGGCAAATCCTACATGGCGTTGGAATTGCCCAATCCGAAGCGGCAGATGGTTCGGCTATCCGAAATTCTCAGTTCGCAGGATTACGCAAGCATGAATTCGCCGCTCACTATGGCCATGGGCAAGGATATTTCCGGCAAACCCGTGGTTGCCGATCTGGGAAAGATGCCGCATGTTTTGGTGGCAGGCACCACCGGTTCCGGCAAGTCAGTGGCGATTAATGCCATGATTCTGAGCCTGCTCTACAAGGCCACGCCGCAGCAGGTACGACTGTTGCTGGTTGACCCAAAGATGCTCGAACTATCAGTATATGAAGGCATTCCGCACCTGTTAGCTCCTGTGGTGACTGACATGCGCCAGGCAGCGTCTGCGCTCAACTGGTGCGTGCAGGAAATGGACAAGCGTTATCGTCTGATGTCGTTACTCGGTGTGCGCAACATTGCCGGTTATAACCAGAAAGTGCGCGATGCCATCAAGGCGGATCGACCACTGACCAATCCATTCACGCTTACACCGGACAACCCTGAAGCGGCGGAAGAATTACCATTCATTGTGGTGTTTATCGACGAATTGGCTGACCTGATGATGGTAGTGGGCAAGAAAGTAGAGGTGTTGATTGCGCGTCTGGCGCAGAAGGCTCGCGCTTCCGGCATTCACCTGGTATTGGCGACGCAACGCCCCTCGGTAGACGTTATCACAGGTCTGATCAAAGCTAACGTGCCCACACGCGTGGCGTTTCAGGTATCCAGCAAGATCGATTCGCGCACCATCCTAGATCAGATGGGCGCGGAAGCATTGCTCGGCCAAGGCGACATGCTTTATTTACCGCCTGGTACCGGCTACCCGCAGCGAGTACATGGCGCCTTTGTTTCAGACCAGGAGGTGCATCGCGTCGCCGAATATCTCAAGGCACTGGGTGCACCCCAATATGTAGAAGGCGTGTTAACTTCATCGGATGAACTTGAAGCGGGTGGCGAAGCCGAAGGCGGAGAAAGCGCAGAAGCCGATGCACTGTATGATCAGGCGGTGGATATTGTGGTGAAATCGCGCCGCGCTTCCATCTCGCTGGTACAGCGCCATTTGCGTATTGGCTACAATCGTGCCGCACGCTTGGTAGAACAGATGGAACGCGCCGGAGTGGTGACACCCATGCAGAGCAATGGTAACCGTGAAGTAATTGCACCTGCCAGGCAGGAGTAAGCAGTTAAACCCTAACCCTCTCCCGACAAAGAGAGGTCCATGCAGAGAGGAATTTCACATGTTCAAGTTTTTTAGCTTTTTAGTTTGTTTTTTGCCTCTCTGCGCATATGCTGGAGCCACCGATAAGTTAAAAAACTTCATCGAATCGACGCATTCAGCACAGGCCAATTTCACTCAAGAGGTTCGGGACACAAGTGGCAAGCGCATTCAATCGGCTTCCGGCACCATGCAGTTTGTACGACCCGGGAAATTTCGCTGGCTCTATCAGAAGCCTTTTGAACAATTGATCGTGGGCGATGGCGAGAAATTCTGGCTATATGACGTGGAACTTAATCAAGTCACCGTGAGAAAAATAGATGCAGCACTGGGCAGCAGCCCGGCGGCACTTCTGTCCGGCAGTAATGAAATTGAGCGCGGCTTTGAATTGAAAGACAATGGAACCAAGGATAACCTGGAATGGCTACTAGCTACGCCCCGTAAACAGGACACCAGCTTCGAGAAAATTCTTATGGCGTTTAACGCACAATCCGAGCTGATGGTCATGGAATTACATGATGCCTTTGGCCATACCACCGTGCTTCGTTTTTCGAAGATGAAACGCAACCCACAATTGTCATCGCAATTGTTCAAGTTTGTACCACCCAAAGGAGCGGATGTACTAGGTGAATAAACCTTTCCTACTCTTAACTTATTCTCAAAACAAGATTATATTGTTATTGCCGGATTATGCTCCCCACCCGCGATAACCTGTTCGATCCTCCTTCACCCGCCGCACCTCTAGCCGAGCGCCTGCGTCCCAAGCACCTCGACGAAGTGATCGGGCAATCCCATCTGCTGGGGCCGGGCCGACCACTGCGCTTGGCGTTTGAGTCCGGCAAGCTGCATTCCATGATTCTGTGGGGGCCGCCCGGAGTGGGCAAGACCACTTTGGCCAGACTTATGGCCTCGGCATTTGATGCCGAGTTCGTACCGCTATCGGCGGTACTGTCCGGGGTGAAGGATATCCGCGATGCTATTGCGCAAGCACAGCACACCTTGCAGCAGAGCGGACGGCACACGATTTTGTTCGTGGACGAGGTACATCGCTTCAATAAATCGCAACAAGATGCGTTCTTGCCATACGTCGAACAAGGCTTGGTCACCTTCATTGGTGCGACCACCGAAAATCCTTCATTTGAAGTAATTAGTGCGTTGTTGTCACGCGCACAGGTTTATGTGTTGAAAGCCTTGTCCGAGGCGGAATTGAATCAACTGTTTAAGCGCACACAACAGCTTGCCTTGCCGGATTTGGAATTTGACGATGCAGTACGTGAACGTCTCGTCGGCCATGCTGATGGCGATGCGCGCCGCTTACTCAACGCACTTGAGCAGCTGCAAACCGCCGCGCAAACCGAACATATTACGCGCATTGATGCCGACTTCCTGAACAACGCTTTGGCGCAGAACCTGCGTCGTTTCGATAAGGGTGGCGAAGCGTTCTATGACCAGATCTCCGCCTTGCATAAATCGGTGCGAGGTTCCAATCCCGATGCCGCTCTATATTGGTTGGTGCGTATGCTGGATGGCGGTGCCGATCCGCGTTACCTGGCGCGACGCATTGTGCGTATGGCATGGGAAGATATTGGTTTGGCCGATCCGCGAGCGATTCAATTAACACTGAATGCCACCCAAACTTATGAACAACTGGGCTCACCGGAAGGCGAACTGGCATTGGCGCAAGCGGTGTTATACCTGGCAGCGGCAGCCAAGTCGAATGCGGGTTATGTCGCGTATAATGCCGCCCGCGCCTTGGTCGCCCAAGATGGTTCGCGTCCGGTGCCGCTGCATTTGCGCAATGCGCCAACCAAATTGATGAAACAACTTGATTACGGCAAGGATTATCGTTACGCACACAATGAAGTGGAAGGCTATGCAGCAGGTGAAAATTATTTTCCGGAGGGGTTGCCGTCGGTAAGTTTTTACCAACCTGCCGAGCGAGGCCTGGAAGCGAAAATCGCGGAAAAACTGGCCCACCTTCGTGAGCTGGATGCTGCGGCCAAGAGAAATAAAAAATGATTACAGCATGTAACCGAACATGGGTTGCATCGCGTTGGAGGAGAACATGTTAGATATACAAGCATTACGCAATGATTTGGACGATGTGGCGGCACGCCTGGCGACACGGCATTACCCACTGGATACGACTCGTTTTGGGCAGCTGGAGAGTACGCGTAAAGCTATTCAAACACGTACGCAAGAGCTGCAAGCCAAGCGCAATGCCACCTCCAAACAGATTGGTATGGGCAAGGCCAAGGGTGAGGATGTATCAGCCATTATGGCGGAAGTGGCCGGATTGGGCGATGAACTTAAGGAGCTTGAGGCGCAACTTGAGCATGTACAGAAAGATTTGCAGGATTTCCTCTCGGTCATACCTAACACACCGCACATCAGTGTGCCTGTGGGTAAGTCAGAGGCCGACAATGTTGAATTGCGCCGCGTCGGATCGCCGCCTGAATTTGATTTTGAAGTTAAGGATCACGTCAGTGTGGGCGAGGACGTGGGTGGGCTGGATTTCGAAACTGCCACCAAGATCAGCGGCTCGCGCTTCTCGCTGTTAAAAGGTCCGCTGGCGCGCCTGCATCGTGCACTGGCACAATTCATGCTCGACACCCATACCGATCAGCACGGCTATACCGAAGTGTATGTGCCGTATCTGGTAAACGCAGACTCCATGCGTGGCACCGGACAACTGCCAAAATTCGAAGAAGATTTATTCCGTGTGCCACGGCAGCTAGGAGAAGAAGGTGAACAGAATTTCTACCTTATTCCCACAGCTGAAGTCCCAGTGACCAACATGGTGCGTGACAGCATCACTCCGCTAGAGAAACTGCCGCTGAAGTTTGTGGCGCATACCCCCTGCTTTCGCAGCGAGGCCGGTTCCTACGGACGCGACACGCGCGGCATGATCCGTCAGCATCAATTCGACAAGGTAGAATTGGTGCAAATCGTGCATCCTGAACAATCCTACAACGCGCTGGAACAATTACTGGCACATGCCGAAACAATTTTGCAGAAACTGGCTTTGCCATACCGCGTAATGAAACTGTGTACAGGTGATATAGGTTTTTCTGCCGCCATGACTTACGACATTGAAGTTTGGTTGCCGGCCCAGAATGCCTACCGCGAGATTTCTTCCTGCTCCAATTTTGAAGCCTTTCAAACACGACGTATGCAGGCGCGCTTCCGAAATGAGCAGGGAAAGCCGGAATTGCTGCATACCGTAAACGGTTCTGGCCTCGCGGTAGGACGCACATTGGTTGCTATTCTGGAGAATTACCAGCAAGCCGATGGAAGTGTTGTGGTACCTGAGGTATTGCTGCCTTATATGGGAAAACTGGAATATATCAGGGCATCGTAATAACCATTACTGTCGCAATTGGGGAATGAAATGACCACCATATCCGAGGTAATGTAAAAAGTTGATACCCGTGAATTCGCCACTTATTCGGTAGATGGCGCTACGCTTTCTCGGCTTGTCGAGCTATACTGGAAAGCTTTGGAAGTTTAAAATGTCGTGACATTTACCATTCCCAGCAGAATATATATTTCAAAAATGTGTCTACCTGAGGTAGGCGTTGTTGTATGAGCACAAGGAGATAGAAATGGAAATACCAGGAATTTCAACATTGAGCACCATTTTGAAGCGCCCCATTGAGCCCAGAAGTGATGCTCTGATTCAGCGCAGAGAACTGGCAGCTGAGTTGCAAGAAAACTGCCAAAAACTGGCGATACTTTTGAAAGGTGCGTTTCGCAAGCATACTAAGCAAGTGAACGAAGTGGATTCTGAAGCTTTAGAAAAGAAGATCATGAATCTTATGAATGACTTTCAGCATGTAGATAGCACATTTCTGGAAGACACTAGTCCAGTTCTGCAGTATTTGGCAATCGACATGCGATTCAAGGATGTCGCACAAAGTTGCGCAGACTTTTACAAATCAGCCCTTAACCTGAAACAGATTCTCAATGAAAATGTACCGGATTCGACTGCTCTCGCAGACCTGTGTAAAGAGGACGGTTTATTTAATATGACAAGCGCTTGGCAAAGTCAACTTGAAACGATGCTGAACCGAGTCAATCAAGATTATATGAAAGTTATGGCTCTTAAGTTCTCTTGGTAAATGATGAAGTGTAATGAGCACTTGGCGGCGGGGCGCGTTAAATTAACGTGCATGTTGTACCCCGTCCCTTGCAGGACGATAAGTACTTAAGGGCACCTCTAGGAATGAGTAGCACCGTGCTTCATTCATCACGCTGTTCCAGCATCTTATAATCTTGCGCCTGTGGGAACAGTCGTGGCACGTTACCCACGGCCAAGCTATTCAACATCTCATGGTGCAGACGCACCGTTTCAACCAGAATGACCGCTTCACCACCGCGTGCATAACCGTATTTTGTTTTTCCAAAATACAATGGTTGCGCCAGTAGCGGCATCACCTTCTTCACATCTGCCCATTTATCTGGATTATGACCTTGTTGTTGGGTCAGCACGCGGGCATCCTCCAAGTGCCCATATCCTTGGTTATAAGCTGCTAGAGCTAGCCAGGTGCGATCGGGTTCATCGATGCGTGGCGGTAACTGTTCTTTCAACAACAGCAAGTATTTTGCCCCGCCAATAATGCTCTGGCGTGCATTCAGCCGGTTGGTTACTCCCATACGGTCAGCCGTGTCTTCAGTCAGCATCATCATACCGCGCACGTTGGTAGGTGAAGTGGCAAGCGGATCCCAATGCGATTCCTGATAGGCGAGAGCGGCGAGTAGCTGCCACTCCATCCCGGTTAAAGTAGCCGCCTCTTCAAACAATCTTCGAATATGTGGCAACTCGGTGCGTGTCTTCGTGACAAACGCAACTGCATCGCCTGATTCTAGCCGTTCGTTGTGTCCATAATAACGATCCAGCAAACGGTTCAATGTGCCATCTTGTTTAATGAGAGTGAAAAATTTTTGTACTTCCGCCAACAACTCCACGTCGGCGTCCGGCGAAAACGCCCAAGCCAGTTTGGAAGGTGTAGCAATATCAAATGTGGAATTCAATTCGGGATGATAATTACGTGCCATTGCAATTTGTTCCTTGTTGGCGATAGTACATTCCAACTTGCCATCTGCCACCTCCTCCAGTAGCTGGGCAACTGACCGATTAAGGCGACTATGCCAATGCAACGCTGGAAGCTTTTTACGTGCTTCATACAAAGCAGCCTCTTGAGCGGAGCCCGCCGCGACGGCGATATTTTTTTTAACGAGTTCTTTCATGCGCCGCGGAGACGTGCCATTGCATACCGCCTGTTCGCTTAAAGTTTGATAGGATGGGCCAAACTTCACACCTGTACTCTCACTCACGTTACTACGTAACCCTGATGCGGCTAAATGTGCCTTACTCGTCACAATGGACTCCATAACTTGATCTAGCGGCAGTGGCATAAACTTTATTTTTACGTGCATTTGTTTGGCAAATAGATTAACCAGTTGAAGCTCTAATTCAGAGTCCACACTATTCTTATCTGGCACAACGATGACCGTTAACTCTTCTCGCCATAGTTTTTGGGATAGTTTTTTGGATGGTTTTTCAGGCGCGCAAGCGGCGAGTACAATGATACTCAGCAATGCGAGTGCGAAAAATCTTCCTTTGATATATGTTGAAATAGATGAATGTATAGACTTGGACATGTGAACATTCTGCCTGATTTTATGCTTTGATGGTAAAATCAGACCTCCGTGGAGAGGTGGCAGAGTGGTCGAATGCGACAGACTCGAAATCTGTTGTACGGTTTTTCCGTACCGTGGGTTCGAATCCCACCCTCTCCGCCACGTGCGTAAGTACAGTGCCAATTACGCTGCGTTTTAATGTTAAACCCACCATACTGCCTATTCTATATTAAGCGCTTGTCATGTCGACAATGATGACTTATCAACTATGATCACTCGACCCCTTGGAGCGATACGGCATAACTTTGATCTCGAACCAGAAGCCACGTATCAATGCTTATCTGGAATTTCTATTCATCACGTATATGAATCTCTTGGTGCATACACAAGTGGAATAGGTTTCCAATACCACAAACGCGAGGAAGAGGACATCAAACTGGCGATTCTTAACGCCCAGAAATCTATAAAGACTATTCCCGCTGTACGCGGTCCGCTCGATAAGATCGCCGCAGAGTGGCTGTCGCACGCAGAGCATGTCTTCATTCTCGGATTTGGCTTTGACGCAGCGAACTGCGCACGAATTGCTCTTCCGTTCGCCTGCACAAATACGACGGCGTATATTCCACCAAATATCTTGGTATCAGCCTTCGAATCTACCCTAGCAAATCGACGCAGAAGCGAAAAATTCATGTACTCAAGACCGAGGCAGCCTCATTTGGACGCCTGGTGACTGCCTGGATTTCCTTAGCGACCAACGTGACCAACTGACTTGAATCTTTATCCCGCGCTCTGAACAGTGGCCAGCTACGAACCGGGATATGATCAGATGGGACGGGAAGCATAGAGACAGGTTATCGATGAGGAAATCCCCGACTCGAAGTAAATTTGCTGCCAATTTTGGAAGTGCTATCATTATCTGTGCCAAGATTCATCGCGGTCTCCTGAGTTATCAGGGCTGTTTGCAAAACAACCATCGTTACACTCTTTGCGATACAGTATTTTATTAGCTCAATCAATTAAGTTCGCTTTATGGGGCTTTTTAACTCCGAAATTTTAGTTATGAAAAAACAACTCACAGTTGGTACCCCGCTTAGTCCCTCTGCTACCAAAGTTATGCTACTGGGCAGCGGTGAACTCGGTAAGGAAGTGATCATCGCATTACAACGTTTGGGAGTTGAGACTATAGCCGTGGATCGTTATCCCAATGCACCGGGACATCAGGTGGCACATCGCGCCCATGTCATCAACATGACGGATGCTGCGGCATTACGTGATCTGGTCGAGCGCGAACAGCCGCATCTTATCGTGCCGGAGATCGAAGCGATTGCTACCGACATGCTGGTCGAGATTGAGCGGAAGGGATTGGCGCGGGTCATTCCCACCGCACGCGCCGCGCAACTCACCATGCACCGTGAAGGAATTCGCCGCCTTGCTGCGGAAACACTGGGGCTACCCACTTCTCCCTATGCCTTCGCCAGCAGTCTGGAAGCGTTACGTGTGGCGATCGATGACGGCATCGGCTATCCATGCGTGGTGAAACCGGTGATGTCCTCCTCCGGCAAGGGTCAGTCTAAAATCGACAGCGCAGCGGAGGTGGAGCAGGCGTGGAATGATGCCGCCAGCGGCAGCCGGGTGAACCAGGGTCGTGTAATTGTCGAGGGTTTTATTAATTTCGAATATGAAATTACTCAGCTCACCGTGCGTGCGACAGGGTGTAATGGCGAAGTTGAAACGCATTTCTGCGAACCGATCGGGCATGTCCAAATTGATGGTGACTATGTTGAAAGCTGGCAGCCGCAGGTTATGTCCGGGCTGGCTTTAAAGCGCACCCGCGATATTGCCAGAAAAGTTACGGATAATCTTGGAGGCTTAGGTATCTTCGGTGTCGAACTATTCGTCAATGGCGATGATGTGTGGTTTAGTGAAGTCAGCCCGCGCCCACACGACACTGGCATGGTTACGATGTGCAGTCAGGTTCAGAATGAATTTGAGCTGCATGCCCGCGCCATACTGGGCCTGCCCGTGAATACCGCTTTACGCGCACCGGGCGCGAGCGCCGTGATTTACGGACAACTGGAAGAGTCGGCTATCGCTTTTACTGGTGTCGACGAAGCGTTACGTGTCCCGCAAAGCGATTTACGCTTGTTTGGCAAACCAGAATCATTTTCCAAGCGGCGTATGGGCGTGGCGTTGGCAAACGGAATAGATACCGACGAAGCGAGAATGCGCGCCAAACTGGCCGCCAGCAAAGTGGTGCCAGTCAAGGTTTAAAGCTATTTCCGCCTGGCCGAAGGCAGCATTTATTGGGCTTATTGAATGGTGGGATGCAGGGTGTCTACCAGCAAAACCATTACCGTTCGCGGTGAGCTTGTCGAACCGCTAGTCCCGCGCCAATACCAGCCTTCGACTATTGATCCGACATGGTGAGGTATTTACTCCGTTCACCTTTCGACAGGCTCAAGGCGAACGGACTTCAAACATAATCTGGCCGAATCAATAGCTCTCAATGAACAGCTTTTTATTTTACAACTTATCAATTGGTTACGAAATATTTAAAATCATAAAACAACATCCGAACAGCAGTAAAACTGTTCACTACTTACGCCTTGCCTCGCGTATGCGGGGCTTACTTGGCTCAGTCCGAACGGATTATTTGTAATTGTTTTAAACGGAACGATCTACCAGCTCGCGCAGTACATAAGGCAGGATGCCGCCATGGCGGTAGTAATCCACTTCGACGGGCGTGTCGATTCGCAGCAACAGCGCAACTTGTTGCGTGCTTCCATCGCGGCGCTTGATGGTGAGCATTACATCCTGTTGTGGCTTAATGGAATTTGCGATGCCGGTGAGATCGAAGGTTTCTTCCCCGGTCAGCTTGAGCGTAACCACGCTGTCGTTGCCCTTGAACTGTAAAGGCAGTACGCCCATACCCACCAGATTGCTGCGATGGATACGCTCGAAGCTTTTCGCCACTACCGCTTTAACGCCCAGCAATTGCGTGCCTTTCGCCGCCCAATCTCGAGATGAGCCAGTGCCGTATTCTTCCCCGGCAAAAACAACAGTGGGCGTACCGTCTGCGATGTATTTCATTGCTGCGTCGTAAATCGCTATCTGTTCGCCATTGTAAAGTGTGTAGCCGCCTTCCACGCGACTGCCGTCAGCATTGAGCGGCAGCATCAGATTCTTGATGCGCACGTTGGCGAAAGTGCCGCGTATCATGACCTCATGATTGCCGCGTCGTGCCCCGTAACTGTTGAAATCCTTTATGGCCACGCCTTTGCTTTGCAGATATTTGCCAGCAGGAGTGGTAGATTTAAAACTGCCAGCCGGGCTGATGTGATCGGTGGTAACCGAGTCACCGAAAATGCCCAGCGGCTTGGCATTGCGGATGTCGGAAACACTACCAACAGTCATGCCAAAATCGTCGAAGTACGGCGGACGCGCAATGTAGGTGGAATCGTCCCAGTGGTACTGGTTGCCGGTGGGGGCTGAAATACCGTTCCACAGCGGCAGGTCGCGAGTAAGATCACTGTATAGCCGGCGATACACCATGGGGTCGGCAGCAAATTTCATTGCTGCGTGAATTTCCGCACTGCTCGGCCAGATATCTTTCAGATAGACTAATTGATTGTTGCTGCCGATGCCAAGTGGTTCACTATCCAGATTAATGTTTACTCTGCCAGCCAGCGCAAAGGCAACGACCAGCGGCGGGCTGGCGAGGAAGTTGGCCTTGATGTTGGCATGGACGCGTGCCTCAAAGTTGCGGTTGCCGGACAATACTGCTGCGGCTATCAGATCGTGGGCGAGAATAGCCTCTTCGATTTTCGCATTCAATGGGCCGGAGTTACCGATACAAGTGGTGCAACCATAACCCACCAGGCGGAAACCGAGTTGTTCGAGATAGGGTAGCAGACCAGAGTGGGTCAAATAGTCCGTCACCACGCGCGAGCCAGGGGCAAGCGATGTTTTGATATGCGGCTGCACGCACAGTCCTGTTTCCACCGCCTTTTTCGCCAGCAAACCTGCCGCCAGCATCACACTGGGGTTGGACGTATTGGTACAAGAGGTGATGGCAGCGATTAATACATCGCCATGGCGAAGCTGCACTGCCGGCAGCATCTTTCCGCTTGTTTCGCAGCGCACGCTGGGTGTCGGGCGGTTGTCCATCATCTCGATTTCAGTCAGAGTGCTGGTGTTGTGCTTGCTTTGTGTGCCGTTGCCAGTGGGTGCAGATTCCTGATCCTGCAGACCGCCACCAATGACCGGTACACAAACTTTTTCGCTAAGATCGGCCAAATCGGTGATATAACGTTTACCCAAATTTTCAGCAGGCTGGTTGAAGCCGTTCTCTGCCACCGACTTGCTGAACAAGGCGTTGAAATTTTCCTTCATCGCAGAGAGCGGTACGCGATCCTGCGGACGTTTTGGTCCGGCCAGAGAAGGTTCGATGCTGTTCAAATCCAGCTCTACCACGCTGCTGTAATCGATTTCGCCTGCATTAGGTATGCCATACAACCCTTGCGCTTTGAAATAGGACTGGAAGGCATCCACTTCTTCATCACTGCGTCCGGTATTGCGCAGGTAGTCCAACGTTACATCGTCCACTGGGAAGAAGCCCATTGTTGCGCCGTATTCCGGCGCCATGTTGGCGAGGGTGGCGCGATCCGGCAGGGTGAGCGCAGCGGTGCCTGCACCGAAAAATTCCACAAACTTTCCCACCACTTTGTGCTTGCGCAGCATTTCGGTGACGGTCAGCACCAAGTCGGTCGCGGTGATGCCTTCGCGCAACTTGCCCGTGAGATGAACACCCACCACGTCCGGCGTGAGGAAATAGACCGGCTGGCCGAGCATGCCTGCTTCCGCTTCGATGCCGCCCACACCCCATCCGACTACGCCGATGCCATTAATCATAGTGGTATGGCTGTCGGTACCTACCAGCGTATCGGGATAATAAACGCCGTCTTTTTGCAGCACGCCGCGCGCCAGATATTCCAGATTCACTTGATGCACGATGCCGACGCCGGGCGGCACCACCTTGAACGTATCAAATGCCTGCATGCCCCATTTCATGAATTTGTAGCGCTCATTATTGCGTTCAAATTCCAACTCCATGTTGAGCCTCAGCGCATCTGGACTATTGTAATAGTCCACCTGCACCGAATGATCCACCACCAGATCCACTGGCACCAACGGCTCAATAATCATCGGATCCTTGCCCAACTTCACAGCGGCATCACGCATGGTGGCTAGATCAACCAGCAGTGGGATGCCGGTAAAATCCTGCAACACAATACGAGCTACTACGAATGGAATTTCTTCGGTGCGCGGTGCATTTTGCTGCCAGCTCGCCAGTTGGCGAATGTGCGCTTCACTGATCTTCTTGCCATCGTAATTGCGCAGCACCGCTTCCAGCACAACTCGGATGGAAACTGGCAAACGTGAAATTTTTCCCAGCCCTGCTGTTTCGAGTGCTTTCAAGGAATACAGCGTGCCAGTCTTACCGTTGGCGAGAGCGAATGTTTGACGAGTGTTGAACAAGTTATGCGACATGATGAGGGTTCCGAATGAAAGCTATGAGTGAAAAAAAGAATGCAATTATAACGCGGCAGGGGTGGATCGGACATTGATCAGCTAAAACTGAAGGTGCTTCATTGTGATGTCAGTTTGACCGGGGCTGGAAGAAAAGTTTTCCTGGCTAAATGTTCCCGCATTCGAGGTGAGCCAGCGCTCCCAGACCTGCGGTGCGCCCACTTGCGAAACAGGCGGTGAGCAGATAACCGCCGGTGGGCGCTTCCCAGTCAAGCATTTCGCCCGCACAGAATACACCAGGCATGTCGCGCACCATCAAGCATTCATCCAGCGCCTCGAAGGCAACGCCCCCTGCGCTGCTAATGGCCTCTTCCAGCGGACGCGGTGCGATGAGACGCAACGGCAATGATTTAATCGCTGCCGCAAGACGCTCAGGATAGGCGAAGTCTGATGACGGAATCAGTTCGCGCAGCAAACCAGTTTTTACCCCCTTGATGTTTGCCCGGCTCTGCAAATGGCTGGACATAGAGCGGGAACCGCGCGGATGCGCTACCTCGGCGATAACGCGCGACAAATTTTTTCCGGGCGTGAGATCGAGGTAAATGACTGCTGCTCCTGTAGCTGCAATCTCATCGCGCAGGATTGCAGACAAAGCGTAGATCAGGCCGCCTTCAACCCCAGTCGCCGTCACCATGAGGTCACCTTGTCGACGGTGTAACACTCCCGCTGCATCGGCAAAGGTCACCGTCACCGCTTTTAGTGGGTGCCCGGCGAAGCGTGAGCTAAAGTACTCGCTCCAGCCAACATCGAAACCGCAGTTTGCAGGCCGTAATGGCACAACGGGAATGCCGCGCTGCGCAAGCAGCGGCACCCATGCGCCATTGGAACCGAGCCGCGGCCAACTACCGCCACCCTGTGCCAGCACTACCGCATCAGCATTCGCGATGTGCTCGCCCTGTGGCGTGGTAAAACGAAGCGCACCATGTTCATTCCACCCGCACCAGCAGTGGCGCATATGGAAACGCACGCCTGCCTCACGCAGGCGATGCAGCCAAGCGCGCAAGAGCGGCGCTGCTTTCATATCAGTCGGAAATACGCGCCCGGACGTACCGACGAATGTCGCTATGCCGAGCTCGTGCACCCAATCTCGCAGAGCCTTCGGCCCGAAAGAGTCTAGCAGCGGCTTGATCTGGGCGCGGCTTGCACCGTAACGCGTGAGGAATGGTTCAATTGGCTCGGAATGCGTGATATTCATGCCGCCCTTGCCAGCCATCAGAAACTTGCGTCCCACCGATGGCATGGCGTCGTAAAGATCGACCCGCACGCCACCCTGAATCAATACCTCTGCAGCCATCAGCCCTGCAGGTCCACCGCCAATAACGGCAACCGACTTGGTGTTCAATTTATTCTTCATCCAGCAATTGTCCTGCAATCGCCCAGTTTTCGTCCGACAGTTCGTCGAAGGTAATATAGGTGTAAGACTTCGGTTTGTGTGCAATCCGTTCCAGAGTGTCGGTGATTTCTGCTGCGATCTTTGCTTTCTGTTCGCGACTGAGTGAACCCGCAATGCGAATGTTGACGTAAGGCATGGTATTTTCCTGAGTGAATAAAAATTAAAAAGGAGATAAATCCCTCAGCATTATTTGAGCGTAAAAAAACCGGGCAATTCTTCAATTGTCCGGTTGCGCATCGGCAATACAAAACATCAGACTTTAGAGCGGACAAAGTTGCCACGCTATATCTAGATTTCTAACCCCGACTGTTTCGATTTAATACCGATACATTCGCGCTTTGTGCATTTATCAGCGCGCGTATAACGCTGCCAACAACTCAATTTCAAACACCAGCGTTGCATTCGGTGGAATGGTGCGCCCTGCACCACGCACGCCATAGCCCAGTGATGAAGGAATAGTCAGTTTACGTATGCCACCAACCTGCATACCTCGCACACCTTCATCCCAACCAGCTATTACATCTCCTGCGCCGATAGTGAATTGAAAAGGATCGTTTATATCTTTGCTGGAATCGAATTTCTTGCCATCTGTAAGCCAGCCGGTGTAATGTACAGTAACGGTGTGCCCCCCTTGGGCGGCGGCACTCTCGGTACCAACAACAATGTCTTCATATTGCAGTCCGGACGGGGTGGTGATTGTAGTCATTTCTTTCCTTGTGAGTTGGTTTAGGTTTCGTCACTTCTACTTGTGTTGAAATAACGGTTATTCTTGCTTTTTTTCACGCTCTGCCGCTTGTATAGTATTCACTATCAGCATGGCAATAGTCATTGGGCCGACACCGCCAGGTACGGGGGTGATATAGCCTGCCACTTCTTTTGCACTGTCGAAATCAACGTCACCCACTAGTTTGCCGTTGGGCAGACGATTAATGCCGACATCAATTACGACCGCACCAGGCTTGACCATATCGCCGGTAATCATCTGGGGCTTGCCAGTAGCGACCACCAGAATGTCGGCATCCCGCGTGTGCTTGCCAAGGTTTACTGTCCTGGAGGTGCAAATGGTAACTGTGGCGCTTTTGTTCAGCAACATAAGTGCCATGGGTTTGCCAACGATATTGCTACGACCAACTATTACAGCGTGTTTGCCTTCGATTTCAATGCCCGTTTCCTCCAGCAATTTCATTGTACCAGAAGGCGTGCAGGGCGGAAATAAGGTGGTTCCGGTAACCAATGCGCCGACATTCATCGGATGAAATCCATCTACATCTTTGGTCGGACTGATGGCTTCCAGCACCTTGTGACTGTCGATATGATTGGGTAAGGGTAGCTGTATCAGCAGACCATGGATCGCCGGGTTAACATTCAATTCAGCAATTTTTGCCAGCAATGTTGATTCTAGCGTGTCGGCGGGCAAGGCAATATGTTCGGAATAAATCCCGATTTCGGCGCAGGCTTTTACTTTGTTGCCAACATATACCTTTGAGGCAGGATCTTCACCTACGATGATGACGGCCAAGCCCGGCGTAATGCCATGCGTCTTTAGTGCATCTACACGCGCCTTCCACTCGGTGCGTAATTCCTGAGCGATGGCCTTGCCGTCAATGATATGAGCTGTCATTTTTTTCCTTGATATTTAGAACGAATGTCTTTTTAATGCGTTTAATAATTGGCAACCTCGGCCATGATTTTGAGTAGGCTTACTCAACGAAAAAAGTCCTGAATCTTGACCAGCTTGCACTCACGATGTGAGTTTTTGTGTGCATTGAAAGGCGCGAATTGTAACATTCAGTACATAGAAGATAAGAGCGAGAAAAAAGGGAGCTTGGTTGCAGCCCCCCTGAATGATCTGCTGAATGGGATTTATAACAAGGGCACGATCATTAGCGCCACAATATTCATGATTTTGATTAACGGGTTAATGGCAGGGCCGGCAGTATCCTTATAGGGATCGCCGACGGTGTCGCCTGTTACCGCTGCCTTGTGGGCTTCGGAGCCTTTGCCGCCGAAGTTGCCCTTCTCAATATACTTTTTGGCATTGTCCCATGCGCCACCACCGGTGGTCATGGAAATTGCCACAAAGATGCCGGTCACGATGGCGCCAACGAGCACGCCGCCCAATGCTTGTGCGCCAAGGGTCAGGCCGACAATTACCGGAACCGCGACCGGCAGCAGAGAGGGCACCATCATTTCCTTGATAGCGGCTTTGGTCAACATGTCAACGCAGGTTCCATATTCAGGCTTGCTGGTACCTTCCAGGATGCCGGGAATTTCCTTGAATTGGCGACGTACTTCTATCACCACAGAACTGGCGGCGCGGCCGACTGCGGCCATGGCCATGGCCGCAAACAAGTAAGGCACCATGCCGCCGATGAAAAGGCCGATGATTACCAGGTGATTAGATAAATCGAAAGTCAATCCCGGGTGATTAGCAGAAAGCGCATGAGTGTAGTCAGCAAACAAAACCAGTGCCGCGAGGCCAGCGGAGCCGATGGCGTAGCCCTTGGTCACGGCCTTGGTGGTATTGCCTACTGCGTCGAGGGGATCAGTGATGTTACGGATGTTATCCGGCAGCTTGGCCATTTCGGCAATACCACCGGCATTGTCGGTGATCGGGCCAAAGGCATCGATCGCCACGATGATTCCCGCCATAGACAGCATTGAGGTCGCGGCGATAGCGATACCGTACAATCCGGCCAGTTCGTATGCACTCCAGATGGCCATGCACACCGCCAAGACTGGCGCAGCGGTAGACTTCATTGATATGCTCAGGCCGGCGATCACGTTGGTGCCGTGGCCAGTGGTGGAGGCTTCAGCAATATGTCTTACCGGGCTGAACTCAGTCGCTGTGTAGTATTCGGTGATCCACACCAGCGCGGCCGTCAGCACCAGTCCTATGAGTGCCGAACCATATAGAGCATTAACAGAATAAACGCCATTGTCACTCATTAGCCACTGGGTGATGGGATAGAAGGCGATCAGCGCCAACACGGCGGATGCTATCAAGCCGCGGTAGAGCGCGTTCATAATCTTGCCACCCTCTCGTGCTGCCACAAAATAAGTACCGACGATGGAAGCAATGATTGAGAACCCGCCCAACGCCAGTGGGTAGATCACCGCGTTTGAGCCGGCATCGGCCATCAGCAAACCACCCAAAAGCATGGTGGCGATGATGGTCACAACATAGGTCTCAAAAAGGTCGGCAGCCATGCCAGCGCAATCACCAACATTGTCGCCGACGTTGTCGGCAATCACCGCCGGGTTGCGTGGGTCGTCCTCGGGGATGCCCACTTCGATCTTGCCCACCAAGTCTGCGCCTACGTCAGCCCCTTTGGTGAAGATGCCGCCGCCCAGACGGGCAAAGATAGAAATCAGCGAACCGCCGAAAGCCAAGCCAACCAGGGCATGGGTCGCTTCCAGAGGGGTACTGCCCATTGAAATAGTGAGGAAGGCGTAGTAACCCGCCACACCCAGCAGACCCAAGCCGACTACCAACATGCCGGTGATGGTTCCACCCTTGAAAGCGACGTTCAAAGCTGCGTTGAGTCCGGCATGTGCAGCTTGTGCGGTGCGCACGTTGGCGCGCACCGACACGTGCATACCGATATAGCCGGTTAGACCCGACAGAATCGCGCCGAGGGCGAAGCCTATAGCGGTTTTCCAACCCAGCTCCGGTATAAACCAAATCACCAGAAATAGAGTGACACCAACGATACCTATCGTGCTGTATTGTCGGTTCAGGTAGGCAGAGGCGCCTTCCTGTATTGCAGCAGCGATCTCGCGCATTCGATCGTTGCCGCTCGACTGCGCCAAAATCCATCTAATAGAAACCGCTCCATATATGAGCGCCGCCATTACGCATAACAGCGTAAATATCAGGCCATCAGACATAAGTTTCTCCTTAGAGATGCCCTATATTTTAAACTCGCCCAGTTTCTTGGGTATCGCCACATTTTTGAGCCGAACATACTGCGGCAAGCCGTCTTTGTAAGGGGGGTAATCTTCGCCCTTGATCAACGGAGCGAGGTATGCACGGCACTTGTCGGTGATGCCGAAGCCATCTTTGGTGATAAAGTTACGCGGCATCATTTTCTCTACGTTAGCCACGTTTTTAAGCGGGGCAACGCCAATTTTCCACTTGTAGGGCTTGTCGGCAAGGCGAACAATGGTAGGCATGACGGCATTTTCGCCTTTCAACGCCAGTTGCACCGCAGCCTTGCCGAGCGCATAGGCCTGTTCGACGTCGGTCTTGGAAGCGATATGGCGCGCGGCACGTTGCAGGTAATCAGCCACCGCCCAATGGAATTTGTAACCTAGCGCATCCTTCACCATGTTGGCTACCACCGGCGCTACGCCACCCAGCTGGGCATGACCGAAAGCATCTCGCAGCCCCTGGTCGGAGAGAAATTTGCCGTCTGCACCTTGCACGCCTTCTGACACCACTACTGAGCAATAGCCATGCTGCTTTACCATGGCATCGACTTTGGCCAGAAATTTTTCTTTATTGAAGGGGATTTCGGGAAACAGAATGACAATCGGCAACTCGCAATTCACATCCGAGGCCAAGCCACTGGCAGCGGCTATCCAGCCAGCATGTCTGCCCATCACTTCCACCACGAATACCTTGGTCGAGGTCTTGGCCATGGAAGCAACGTCAAAACTGGCCTCGCGTACCGATACAGCGACGTATTTGGCGACCGAGCCGAAACCAGGGCAACAGTCAGTGATAGGCAAATCATTGTCGACCGTTTTGGGTACATGGATTGCCTGAATGGGGTAACCCATTTTGTCAGCCAGCTGTGAAACTTTGAGGCAGGTATCAGCGGAATCACCGCCGCCGTTATAAAAGAAATAACCAATGTTGTGTGCCTTGAAAACTTCGATCAGCCGCTCATACTGCAATCTGTTTTCTTCAATGCCTTTCAGCTTGAAACGGCAGGAACCGAATGCACCGGACGGTGTGTAGCGCAGCGCCGCAATGGACTTGGCGGAATCCTTGGTCGTATCGATCAGGTCTTCAGTCAGCGCGCCGATGATGCCGTTACGGCCTGCATAGACTTTGCCGATTTTGTCCTTGTGTGCACGCGCCGTTTCGATCACACCGCAAGCCGATGCGTTGATTACTGCGGTTACGCCACCGGATTGTGCATAAAATACGTTTTTCTTGGTCATGTGGTTGATAACTCCATATGAATTTATTGATTTTCTGACCATTGATTGGTAATGCAGAAATTTATCTTACTCCCTTTTTAAGGGCTCAGATAATCAAATAAGGGATCTACATTTGGCGCAATGCCTGGTTATTCACCGGGTGACTAGCCTGCCAGCTCATTGGCCATCATCTCAGCCTGCTTTAACACCGTTTCAGTGGCAAGCAACTGCATGTCTGGCGGGTAGCCAAATTGACGCAAGGTTCGCTTCACATGCCCTGAACGAAATTTGATCTGACAGACAGGCCGACTAAGTTAAGGCTGAAACAGGCGTCAGCAATACATCATCGTAACTGCTGTGTTCCGGCGTATGAATGTAGTCGTAGCCCAAGCACTTGAACAGCTTGATAGCAAAAACCTCAATGGCGGATTCAGTGAGCTTTATGCAGCCCCTAGTTGCCTTGTGGCAAAGTGTGTTTTTGAAGCTCAAGCTCAAGCGATTCAACTCTCCGCTCCAGCTCTTCTTCCCGCTTTGTTTTCTTGTATATCTTCTTCTTCCCGCCAATCAACTTATATCCAGTTACTACCTGTAGTTCATCTTTGTACGGCATGATCGACTGGTAAATTCTATGGTATGCAGAACCTATTGCTCCACTGAACAATATTAATTCTGGGTTGTTACTCCCAGCCTTAAGAATATGATCATTCGATATTCCGGGATAAGGATCAATGAAATAGATTTTTTTAATCCCGAGCTGGTATGCTTTTTTGGAACAAAGTTCACATGGGCTTGCCGTTGTAAAAAGCACCCCTCCTTTTATACCACCCCCTCCATATTTTGTGATTTGCAGAAAAGCGTTTTCTTCGGCATGAAGTGATCTTGTATGTACTTGATTCTTTTCTCCCTCCACCTCGTTATAAACATCTTTGAAGCAGTATGGGAAGGATCTTCCGCCCAAGTCGTTGCCCTTAATGATTGTAGAAAAGCTTAAATCAAGAACCTTGTGAAACTCTGGGTTAGTTTGTTCATATTCGCTAAAGGTTGATGTATCACCAACTCCGTGCAGCAACTCATCAACGCCGCGAAGGAGACAGGGCACCTGCCCCTCCGGTACACTATTCCATCCAACAGCTTTAACTGAATAGCTTGAATCAGTTATCACCGCGCCCACCTGCCTAGAAATACAGCCGGAATTAAGCTTGGCGGTAAAAGCCAGCTGCATCGACCGCTCAACGGCGGTCGGCGTTATAAGGCCAGGATGTTTGATTAACGTGACATACCAATACAGTTGATTTGCCAGTTCAATGTTGTTGAATTTTTGTCTTTTCGGGTTAGTTATGTGTATATCCGCCAATTCAATGCAACGCTGAATATTCTGGGAAACAAACATTTCAATCCCAGATGTTTTCTTGGGATATTCCTTTTGATCTAGCTTTTGAATTTGAACATCAGACAGTTTATGGCTATCTCTTAGGTGATCAAGCCTTTCATGGTTTGGCGTATTAACGGCGACAAGGAAAAAATGCGCATGCCTTTGTTTAAAATATTCTGCTTCGTAAGGGTTGCGAATTGCGTCAATAACAATGAATAAATTTTCTTTTCCCTCATCCTTATGTTTGTTTTGAAGAGCGCGAATAATCTTATTGATTATCCGAGGCAAGAAGAAAATCTTTTCGGCAACAAACTTCTTAATATTGGCTTTGCCAGAAGCTCTAATGTTGTCACCAGCCGCTTGGTATAAAAGCACATAAGAATCAACACCGATTAGCCCCCGCAATTCCTCTTTCAGTTTTTCTGTGAATTGTGGAAGCACATCGAAGAAAATCTCAATAGAACGTTTTGCCCTAGCTTTAACTTCTTCTTTACTATCCTCTGGCATTCGCTTTAACTCTTTGAGTAATTCGTATGCCTTTTCGTACTCAGTTTTGAAGGAGGGTAGTTTATCCGCTATATCATTCGCATTATTACCCGGAACAACTGTCGATAGAAATTCGGCAAACTGCCCAAACTCAAGGTCCAGAATGAAATAGGTGATGACTGTTGTAACTCGAATTGAGTAAAAAGGCTCCCAATTGCTTTGGGTATATTTGTTAATTATGGCGAGCTTTCTCCTATCGTTTATCGAAGTGTAAATTGCCGATTGGCCTACTGGAGAAGCAGTTTCTTGTCCTAGAATTTTTGCTGCTGTTGAACAACCCGAGCCTGTACGTCCTGTTAGCCCCAATAGAATGAAATTTCCAACATGTGAATACGTTTTCTCTATTGCACCGGAGAATGTATTCCGATTCACATCTTGGATGTCTGGTTGGGCCATATTTGTCGCCTTTAATTGATTAATGGTTGATTTGTATCTCGCAGCTCATCATTTTGGGTAGCAGGGTGTTGTGGAGTTTTTCGAGGGTGCGGATTTGTTTCTGGGTTGTTTTGATTTTTTCAAAAAGCTGATGCGTTTCAGCGCTGATTCCAGCCGACCGGTCAGCAATACCTCATCGTAGCGGCTGCGTTCCGGCCTGTCGCCATCGGGCGCGATGTCCGGCGCATAAACGTAGCTATAGCCCAAACGCTCGAACAGCTTGATGGCGAAATCTTCGATGGCGAATTCAGTGAGCTTGGTCATTCCCGTTGCCGTGGTTCTGCGCCAGCATGGCACGGATACTCTCTTCGAGCGCGGGCAGATTCTTGTCGATCATGGCTGTGATCGTCAACGGGGGGAATGCCGCTTTCCTGTCGTCCGGCAACAACTGCGTGGCTTCGGAAAGCGTCTGCAAGTCGCGCAACGCGACATCGTACAGCGCCTCATCGGCGGCGATGTCGCCGCGCATCCGAATACGTTGGATTTTTGCGATAGCGTCCAGGATATTCAGCGCGTAGGGCTGCCACGGCTTGTTCATAACTCCACCGCCTCGCCCGTCACCCGCTCGCGGATATGCCGGTTAAGTTCATGCTCCGGCACCAGCTCCACCTTCCGGTGCAGCAGCTTCTCCAGCCCGAGGGCAAGCGGCATACGCTGGGTGAACAGATCATAACCGCGCGGAAAATCCACCAGAAAGTCCACGTCGCTATCGGGCCGCTCCTCGCGCCGGGCAACCGAACCAAACACCCGGATATGCCGTGCGCCATATTGCCGCGCCAGAGCCTCGATCCGGTTTTTATTTAGCCGCAATTCGTCCAATAACATTTTGCCTCTCTAATACTCACATTGCTCAAACCAGAAGTGCCAATCAATTCTCATGTGCCAGCACAGATAATGCCGCCCGCGCCAAAAAACCGCTCCGGGTTTCATGATGGCTGGTCACATATTGGTCAATCCGGTGCAACACAAACTTCGGCAAGCTGATATTCACCCGTTCCGGCTTGCTATCCAGCTCGCTCAAATCCACCTCAACAAAGCCCCAGACCGCACCCTTAAAATCTTTTTGAGATATTAATTCATCAATCTCTGTGACTTTAAAATCGATCGCCTCACCCAATTCCAGCAAGGTTTCAATGTGGCCGATCACCGCCTCTTTGGTATTGGAAATAGCCTCTTCGATGGTGTCGCCGTAAGAAAAGCACCCGGGAACATCTGGTACGGTCACCCCATAGGATGTCCCCGTGTCTTTATGAATTGCAATTGGAAATAACATAATTTGTCTTCTCGTGTCTTCAAATATCGTCGCTTATCGCATATCCGTTTGTCACACTTTGATTACTTCTTAAGCCCTGCCTGTCTCAAGATGCTGCGAACCGTTCCGAGCGGCAAATCCTTTTTCGGGTGTGGCACCGTAACCAGACCTACTTTTGCTGGATGTTTCAGATGGTGGTGACTACCTTTGGTTCTGACAATCTGCCAGCCATCGTCCTGCAGCATTTGAAGGATTGTTCTTGAATCCATATGAGTCCCTCATCAAATGCAAACAGGAGTGTGTATTAATACACAATAATTGGAGCGCGTCAAATTTGTGTATTTATGTGTATATCTGAACACTACTGTCCGGTTAAATTAAGTCTTGCCAACGTAACGCCCAGTATTAGCAACGGTTGCAGGGGAAATATTTTGGTGCCGATTTGAAATCACTCATCGTTTTGTGGTTCTTATAGATCAGTAGGTTACATTGTTTAAATCGGCGTTTTTTAATTTAACCGGACAGTAGTGATATCTGAACATACCCTAAACCGCCACCCGCACTTCGCCGCTCATCAGTTTGGGCAGCAGAGTATCGCGGAGGGTTTCGAGGGTGCGAATTTGCAGTTGATTGCTCCGTATTTTCATAAATACACCTCCCGCCACATCGTCAAACCGCCTCATTAATTCCTTGCAGGGAATTTTTATCTCCATGTCCTTAATCATTGCCGAGTTAATAGCTGTCACGATCGACGAAGTGCTCCAAAGCAAGTCATATTGATAATTCTTCAAATGCAAATAAAGGTACTCAACAGTAAAAGGTGTGTTGGGTCTGAACTTGAAATGGGCAATTGCCTCATTTGTAAGCATAGTTTCTGTTGTGATGGCTACTCGCCCTACTGTCATTTTGAAGCTGAGCACCACCGTATTTTCAGTAATGACAGGGACGTTGAATTGCTCAACTGCATCGCGCGTTAAATATTCTGCTGTATTGAATATATACGCCCCATCGTTCCCCATGTCCTTTATTGAAATCCATTTCACATCGGTTGGGTTTTCAGAGAACCATTGATGTTCTTGCCGAGGAGGTGTGCGCCCAATTCCAATATCGACATATTGCTTCAACGCCCCAACCGCCCAATCCTCCTGCGCCTCTTCCACGAACCACTGGCGGAACAGGGTTGCGGCCATGGCTTCGAGGGTTTGGTTTTGGCGGTGCAGAGCAGATCGATTTTATCGTCGAGGCTGCTGAGCAAGGCGGCGATGGCTTTTTGCTCGGGGAGAGGGGGAATGGAAATTTGTTCCTGATGAACATCGTTTCTATTCACCCCTGGTACAGCACTCTTATCACTGTACTTCGCCCAATCTAGTTGCTGCAAAAAGTAATAAATAAACTTGGTGTCATTCCCCTTGAAATTCTGAACGTACAAAGTTGTATTCAATGGCCAGTACGCGCCTTTAGAATAGAAAACCTGTCCAATCGTGCCATATCGCCCGGTTATTACTCCCGGTCCATCGGACATTTTCTCTCTGTGAAAACCTGAAATTCCAGACGATGAAAAAATCGGAATCGTCCCATCCTGCCGATTCTTACTAGGCAGGTCGTAGCCACGCTTGAGGTTTATTTGTTCGCCCAGCGACGACTCTTGCCAATCGCTCATACCTTCATCTTCGCCAGATTCTCGGCAATGGCTGGCTCCCGCACCACTACATAACCCTTCAATATTTCTTGATGAAATGCCTCGGGTAGTCGTGCCCAATCGCGCGCTTCGATCAGAATCGGGATATTGGTTTCCCGCAGGGCTTCCAGAAAAGTATCCAGCGTTTTTAACGGGAGCGCATTCAGGTCGGGTGAACGCAACACCAAATCGAGGTCGCTGGCTTCGTGGGCGCTGCCATTCACCCGCGAGCCATAGGCCCATGCGGTGACGGTGGGCAGGTGGGCGGCCAGCAGTTCCACCAGCCGTATGCGGTCTTGTTCGCGTAGATAGAGCTGGCTCATGGTTGCTGCCGAATCACTTCGTTGACACGGGCGGCATCCACAATAAATTGTGGCAACAACGCCAGGGTTTCATTGGCGAAGCCTTCGCCATAATCGTGAGCGGTGTCATTGCGGTTGTCGCGATAGGTCAACCAGCGTTCTGCTTCTTCCAGGCTGATTAGGCCATGCTTGGCAGCGAGGCGAAACACATCTTTGAACATGAGTTGATCCGCCTGTTTGCTCGAAGCAAGATAGGGCTTCAAACATTTTTTCAGCAGTTTGCCCGTCTGCTCCAGGATAATTTCAAATTCTTTGACACACGCGGCACGGAAGATATCGTAAGTCACACTCTCCTTCGGCTGCTGATTCAGGCTGTCGTAAGCCTGACTTAAGGTAGCGATACAACGGGCAAAATAATCTGTGTTCAGTTTGCTCATAGCTTAATCCTCTGTAAGTTCTCAACGATTGCCTGATTGAGAGCGGCCTCTTCTTTCAACTGCACCTCGAACTCAGCTTTCAGTGCGGCAAAACGTTCGGCAAAGTTGAAGTCGTCCTCTTCATCCGGCAGGCCGACATAGCGCCCCGGTGTCAGCACGTAGTCCAGTTCCGCAACACGGGAAATCGGCACCGAGGCGCAGAAACCTTTGATGTCTTCATACGCTGCTTCGCCGGTACGCCATGCATGGTAGGTATCGGCGATCTGCTGAATGTCCTCGTGCGCGAGTTCCTTGGTGCGGCGGTTGATCAGGTGGCCGAGGTTGCGCGCATCGATGAACAGGATTTCGTTTTTGCGCGGGTGGCCGTTATTTCTTGCGCGATTCATGAACCACAGCGCCGCCGGTATCTGTGTATTCAAAAACAGTTTGGCGGGCAGGTTGACGATGCAGTCGATCAGGTTACCATCAGCGATCAGCGCTTTGCGGATGTCGCCTTCGCCGCTGGTCTTGCTGGTGAGCGCGCCTTTGGCCAGCACCACGCCCGCTTTGCCCTGCGGATTGAGGTGGTAGGCGAAGTGCTGCAACCAGGCGAAGTTGGCATTGCCCGCAGGCGGCATGCCATATTGCCAGCGGCCATCGCCGCGCAGCAGCTCGCCGCTCCAGTCGCTGACATTGAACGGCGGGTTGGCGATGATGAAGTCGGCTTTCAGGTCTTTGTGGGCGTCGTTGAGGAAGGAGCCTTCGTTGTTCCATTTCACCTGCGAAGCTATCGATGCCGCGTATGGCAAGGTTCATCTTCGCCAGCCGCCAGGTGGTCTGGTTGCTTTCCTGCCCGTAGATGGAAATGTCGTTGACGCGGCCTTGATGTTCTGCGACGAATTTTTCCGACTGCACGAACATGCCGCCCGAGCCGCAGCAGGGATCGAACACCCGGCCTTTGTAGGGTTCCAGCATCGCCACCAGCAGTTCCACAATGCTGCGCGGCGTATAGAACTGCCCGCCCTGCTTGCCTTCGGCCAGCGCGAATTCGCCGAGGAAATATTCGAACACATGGCCCAGCACATCGGCGCTGCGCGATTTGGCATCGCCCAGCGCGATATTGCCCACCAGATCAATCAACCCGCCCAGGCTGGCGGGGTCGAGGTTTTGCCGCGCGAACACCTTGGGCAACACGCCCTTGAGCGAGGGATTTTCCTTTTCGATGGCATCCATCGCCTCATCGACAACAGTACCGATGGTGGGTAGTTTGGCTTTGGCAACAAGGTACGACCAGCGCGCTTCTGCTGGCACAAAGAAAACGTTCTCCGCTTTGTATTCGTCCTTGTCTTCGGGGTCGGCACCGGCTGTACTCGCCTTCGCCTGCTTGCAGTCTGGCAAACATTTCTTCGAAGGAATCGGAGATGTATTTCAGGAAGATCAGCCCCATCACCACATGCTTGTATTCGGCAGCGTCGATGTTCTTGCGCAGCTTGTCGGCGGCTTTCCAGAGCTGCTTTTCCAAGCGGTTCGTCTTTGTTTTCTTTTGCTGGTTTAGCCATGATTGTTTTGTTCTCTTTGATCGGGCAACGGGATAAGGCACGTTTATCATTTTCGTACAGGATGAAATATGGACAGTACGTTAACGTGCGGTGAGCAGCTTGGGCCGAAGCTGATTTTTTCAGCAAAGCGGAATTAGGGCAATGCTGAACAAGTTCCTCCGTTCGGGCTGAGCCTGTCGAAGCCATTTGCAAATTATTGATTTGCAAGGAGTGCGTTTCGACAGGCTCAACGCGTACGGATTTGTTCAGCGTAGCCTTAGCTAATGCTCACCAACGAGTCCCGATAGCGATCAATATTTACCACGTAGCGCGCAGCATTGGTATGCAGGGCTGCGATTTCTTCTTCCCGCAGGCTGCGCATTACTTTGCCGGGCGAACCTACTACCAGCGAATTGTCCGGGATTACTTTGCCTTCGGTAATAAGTGTGTTTGCGCCTATCAGGCAGTTGCGGCCGATTACGGCGTGATTAAGGATGGTGCTATGGATGCCGATCAGGCTGCCGTCGCCGATGGTGCAGCCGTGCAGCATCGCCATGTGGCCGACAGTGACGTTATTGCCTATGGTGAGCGGTGCGCCGGGGTCGGTATGCATTACTACGCCATCCTGAACGTTGCTGTTTTCGCCGATGTGGATAGGTTCATTGTCGCCACGTATCACCACGTTGAACCAGATGCTGACATTGTTTTCGAGAATGACCGAGCCGATGACGCTGGCATTGGGCGCGATGAAATGCTGTTGTCCACTTAATTCCGGTGTGCGGCCTGACAGGGTGTAAAGCATGAATCAGCCGATCGCCGCCACACCGGCTTGTGCGATCTGCCCGTCCTCAGACGAGCTTACGCCGCTGATGCCGAGTCCGCCAATGATCTGGTTGTCATGCATGATTGGTACACCGCCTTCAGCGGGAAGGGCGCCTGGCAGGACGAGATGAATCAGACGACCGCCCAGTACCGCGTCTTCGGTAACCTTTGGTCGGCCGTTGAAAGGCAACCGCTGCCCGCGCTTTCTGGATGGCGATTTCCACGCTGCCAAACTGGGTGCCGTGGTTGCGTTGAAGATAGAGCAGATGGCCACCGTCATCCACGATGGCGATCACGACTCGCCAGGCATTGCGCAGTGCTTCGGCCTCGGCAGCCGCAGCAATTTTTTTGGCATCGTCAAGCGTGAGGATAGGTTTGCTGATCATGGCTGATGTGCTGCCAATGCGTTGAATATCCGGTCACGTATGCTATCCACGCTGCCGATGCCGGGAATGTTGATGCAGTGAGGCACGTGCGAATTGTCGCATTTCCCCTTGGCGGATCCACTTTTCTCCCAAGTCAAGTAGTACTCGACGAGTGGTTTGGTTTGTTCGTGATAGACCTCAAGACGTTTTCTGACGGTGTCTGCGCGGTCATCCGGGCGTTGTATCAAGTCTTCACCGGTGATGTCATCCTTGCCCGGTACTTTGGGTGGGTTAAATATTATATGGTAGGTACGCCCCGATGCGGGATGGGCGAGACGGCCATCCATGCGCTGGATGATGTCGCTGTCCGGCACTTCAATTTCCACTACAAAATCAATGTCGATACCGGCATCCTTTATTGCTTGAGCTTGCGGTATGGTGCGCGGAAAACCATCCAGCATGAAGCCTTTGGCGCAATCTGCTTCTTTAATGCGCTCTTTCACCAGGTTGATGATGATGTCGTCTGATACTAATCCACCTGCATCCATTATTTTTTTGGCTGCTTGTCCTAGCGGGGTATCCGCCTTGACCGCCGCGCGCAACATATCTCCGGTTGATATTTGAGGGATATTGAATTTCTCTTTAATCAAGTTGGCTTGGGTGCCTTTACCGGCGCCAGGTGCGCCTAGCAGAATAAGTCTCATAATGGTGCTCCGTAAATTTGATCGTTGATTATACGCTTGCTGTCAAACAGCTTGCGGGCAGTATGCAGATCTTGTTCGGTATCCACTCCACTGGGTGGCGCTTCTGCGCTAACGGCAACTCCAATTTTGTAACCGTGCCACAACGCACGTAACTGTTCCAGCGCCTCAATTTGTTCAATGGCGGCAGGGGCGAGTTTGCGAAAAGCACGCAAAAAACCGGCACGGTAGGCATAAATGCCGATGTGGCGCATTACCGTAAGATTTTCCGGTAGCGTTGTGCCAGGGGTGAACGCATCGCGTGGATAAGGAATGGGGGCGCGGCTGAAATACAGGGCATTGCTCTGTTTATCCAGCACCACTTTGACAATATTGGGATTGCGCATGGCCTCTTCATCATGGATGGGATGACAGGCGGTGGCAATAGCGCATTCTGGGTGATCGTGCAGGTGTTGTGCTACGGCGCTGATCAGTGCAGGTGGCATAAGGGGTTCGTCGCCCTGTACGTTGACTACAATCGTGTCGTCGGGCCACTCAAGTTGCTCCACCACTTCGGCAATACGGTCGGTACCACTGGCGTGATGAACGTGGGTCAGGCAGGCCTTGAAGCCATATTCATGCACGGCAGCCACGATGGATTGATGATCGGTGGCAATCCAGATCTGTTGCGCGCCGCTCTGCGCGGATTGCTCGGCAACGCGCACCACCATCGGCTTGCCGGCAATCGGCAATAATGCCTTACCCGGCAGACGGGTAGAGGCGAAGCGTGCCGGAATGACGACATGAAAAGCGATCATCGGAGCCGTTCGATCTCTTCCGGGGTAAGTTTGCGCGCCTCATCTGCCAGCATCACAGGAATGTCATCCTGTATAGGAAATGCCAGACGATCTGCCTTGCAGATTAATTCCTGTTCGGTTTTGCGGTAAACCAACGGGGATTTGCACAACGGGCAAACCAGGATTTCAAGCAGTTTGGCGTCCATCAGGAGTAACCTTTTCTAAGATTTGTTGGGTAAGCAAGGAATCCAGCTGTGCATCCACGCGCAGCACCCAGCATTTTTCATTGGCGAATGTTGTGCATTTTACCGCATCTTTTTCCGTCATGAGTATTGCGTCTGCCTCAGTGTAGTCCAGATCGGCGAGCGTGAAGCGATGGTGGTCTGGGAAAGGGTGGGCTTGTACTTTCAACCCAAGATGGCTCAGATGCGTGAAAAATCGCTGCGGGTGACCGATCCCGGCAATGGCGTGAAGACGTTGGCCGTTAAAATCGGCAACTTGGGCTATGGTATTCGGATTGAGCAGGTTGTAAAAACTTGCGCCGTGTAATCGCATGCTGTGTTGGCCTAAAGTAGCCCTGCCCCCGTTAACGACTACGGCATCCACTTGGGCCAAACGTGATAGTGGTTCACGCAACGGACCCGCTGGTAGCAGAAAGCCATTACCAAAGCGACGTATGCCATCCACTACTGCGATTTCGAAATCGCGTTGCAAGCGGTAATGTTGCAGGCCATCATCGCTCAGTACGATATCGCATTCGGGATGAGCCTGTAACAGCGCGCGAGCTGCGCCAACGCGGTCGCGCCCGATCCACACCGGACACAATTTGCGTTGCGCCATCAGCACTGCTTCATCGCCAGCCTCAGCGGGGCTGCTCGACGTATGCACGGCCAGCGGAGATTTAGTGGCACCACCGTGGCCACGGCTGATGATGCCGGGATGCCAGCCGTTATCGATTAATTGCTGCGCCAGCCATAGTGTCAGCGGTGTTTTGCCGCTGCCGCCAACGGTAATATTACCCACCACGATGATAGGTACCGGCAGCTTTATGCTCGTTAAAAAACCGCTACGGTAAAGCGCACGCCGGGTTGCCGCCAGCATGTGGAATATGAAACTGACAGGCCTCAGAATGAGGTGTAGCGGCGTGGTGCGATACCAGTGTTGCTCTAGCCACTGCATTCCCTTTGCCTGGCCGCCCGTTATTTTCGGCTGGTGGTGAAGGTAATACGGCCATAACCAGCGAGACGCGCTGCTTCCATGATGTTAATTACGGCTTGGTGCGGCGCCTTGGCATCAGCGTTAATAACGATGGTCGGATCTTTTTGCTCGCCTGCGGCTGTTTGCAAGGCTTGAGACATATTTTGTACGCTATTGAATGTTGTGACCGTATTGTTAATGGCGTAGTGCTCCGAAGCATCTACTGACACATTAATTTGTTTTGCTTGCGAAGGTGTATCTTCACCACCGGCCTGCGGCAGGTTAATTTGCAGTTCGGAGAATTTGGTGTATGTGGTGGTCACCATTAGAAAAATTATGATTACCAGGAATACATCTATCATTGGAATCAGGTTGATTTCTGGTTCCTCGCGCATGCGACCGCGTTGAAAATTCATGACTTAACCTCGGCGTGCGCCATGTATGATTTCAATCAGCTTGATTGCTTGCTGTTCCATCTCGATGGTCAGGCTAGCCACTTTAGCGCGAAAATGGCGATAGAAAATCATACTCGGGATGGCCACCATCAGGCCAAATGCCGTGTTGTACAAGGCTATCGAGATGCCATGTGCGAGTGCGGCGGGGGCATTTCCTGCGGTATTTTGCACGCCGAAAATTTCAATCATTCCCACCATTGTGCCGAACAGGCCTAACAGAGGGCTTATTGAAGCAACTGTACCTAATGTGGTGAGAAAACGTTCAAGCTCATGTGCTACGGCGCGCCCTGCTTCCTCGACAGACTCTTTCATTGCTGCGGATGGGCTTTTAATGTTTTTAAGGCCAGCGGCAAAGATACGCCCGAGCGGGGATTCTGCCTCCAAACGAGAAAGCATGGCATTGCTGACCCCGCGCTGCTTAAGCTCATGGACCACTTCATCAAATAGCCCTGCTGGTGCAATTTTTTTGTTGCGCAGGCTCACCAAGCGCTCTCCAATTATCCCAACGGCAATGAAAGATGCAACTATCAAAAACCAAATCGGCCAACCAGCCGCTTCTACAATGACATACACTGAATTTCTCCAAACATACTTAAATTAATAAAGCGGAACTGTATCTGGTCGCTCTTGTTTGAGCAAGATTTCTCCACCCGCTTTAACCCGCATGTCCCTTAATTTTGTATCATGATTATTTTGATATGCTTAACAGCGTCATTGAGTTAGGGAGCTATGGTACTTAGTTCATGCACACAAACTGTGGATAACTATGTGGAGAAGGCATTAGAAATAATGCTTAACTGCATATTAATTAACCAATATTGGCTGCCTGCTTAATTTATGATATTTTAAAAATTACAATAAAAACAAATAGATATTTAAAATTTAAAAAATGCTGCGCTATAACCTTGATAAATACATGGAATATTTCTTCAACTTGTGGATTATTAAAGAATGTCAATATGATCTTTAAATTAATAGAAGATGAAAAAAATCATATATTCAGTGTGCAAGAGCTCAACATGGCAGCTAAGCAACTATTGGAAAATGGCTTGCCGCTGTTATGGGTACGCGGCGAGATTTCAAATTTTGTCTGCGCCACTTCCAGGCATTGGTATTTTTCCCTGAAAGATGAGCAGGCGCAGGTGCGCTGCGTGATGTTCCGTCACAAAAGTCAGTACCTTGACTGGCTACCAAAAAATGGCATGCAAGTGGAAGTGTTGGCTCTGGCCACGTTGTATGAAGCTCGTGGTGAATTTCAATTGACGCTGGAGCAGATGCGGCCAGCGGGACTGGGTGCACTGTATGATGCGTTCGAGCGCCTCAAACGCAAATTGGAAACCGAAGGGTTATTCGATGCTGCACGAAAGCGGCCGCTGCCATTTTTTCCTAAGCAAATTGGCATTATCACCTCGCCGAAAGCAGCAGCATTACGCGATGTGTTGATTACTTTGGCTAAGCGTATGCCAAGTATTTCTGTCGTGCTGTATCCCACACCGGTACAAGGGGAGGGAGCGGCGCAAAAAATTGCACAAGCCATTCGATTAGCTAATGAGCGCGCAGAGTGCGACGTGCTGATGTTATGTCGCGGTGGTGGCAGCATCGAAGATTTATGGGCGTTTAACGAAGAAATAGTCGTTCGTGCCATCTTCGCTAGCCGCATTCTGATGGTGAGCGGCATTGGGCACGAAACTGATTTTACTATCGCTGATTTTGTCGTTGATCAGCGCGCTGCCACACCCACTGCGGCGGCACAACTGGTTGTGCCGGAACGGCAGGAGTTGCTGCAACGCGTGTACCATTTGGCACAGCGATTAGCACGTGGCAAACAGCGTCAATTCGAAAGTGTGATGCAGCAGCTTGACTATTTGCAGCGTCGTCTAGTGCATCCCGCGCAGCGAGTGCAACAACAAACTCAGCATCTTTACAATCTGCAACGACGCTTGCAAAACGTGCTAGTCAATATGCTGGAGCGCCAGCAATGGCGTTGGCAGTCGATGCAGAGGCGTTTACGTGCGGTGCGCCCAAACATTGAGCAACTTGGTACATGGCAGGCAACTGTGGCTCGCGACCTGCTGGAAGTCATGCAACGCACGCTGGAACGCTACAATGCGCGCCTAGGTAGTTTACAGCAACATCTTGACCATCTCGACCCGCAACAGGTATTGGCGCGCGGCTACAGCATGGTGCGTGATGTGCGCGGTGCAATTGTTATGGACAGCACTGTTTTGCCGATAGGTGCGCGCCTTGACATCACCTTCGCACATGGTTGGGCGCAAGTAGAATTATTAGAAAAGGGGGAAAGCTTTCCTAATACTGATAAGTGTGTGAACGAAAAATAGGGATGCTGAGTTGGTATAGCTTCAAGGGTATAACATTGGAGAAAATGGGCAATGTTAATTCCGCTATCTTGATTCGATAACAACAAGTTGATCAGGCGGAAGGTTTTAGAGTAGAATTACGTTTTTTCGCAAACCAGTTTGGAGAAATAGCTATGGCTCGCGTCTGTCAAGTAACGGGGAAACGCCCGATGGTGGGAAACAATGTATCTCACGCCAATAATAGAACAAAGCGTCGTTTCCTGCCGAATTTGCAGCGTCGTCGCTTGTGGGTTGAAACTGAAAATCGGTGGGTATCCTTGCGCCTGACAAATGCCGGGTTGCGTACCATTGACAAGAATGGTATCGATGCGGTGTTATTTAAAATGCGCGCTCGCGGTGAAAACGTTTAAGGAGTAACGAAAGATGCGTGAAAAAATCAAGCTCGAATCCAGCGCCGGTACTGGTCATTTCTATACGACGGACAAAAATAAGCGTACTACGCCGGAAAAGCTTGAGATCAAGAAATTTGATCCAGTAGTGCGCAAACATGTGATGTACAAAGAAACCAAGCTGAAATAACCTATTCGCTTTGTTTAAACGCATGAAAAACCCGCTTAGGCGGGTTTTTTGTTTAGTTATTTGTTTAGGTCGATCAAGGAAGTACCCTAAGAAATAAGGAAGCGAGTAACATCAAAATTTAGGATGCGCTGACGGGCGCATTGCATTATTGTTCCAAGCTTGTTTGATTGCACTCGAACGCTCTAGCGCTGCATCCCGACCCGACAGCACCCCACAAACGGAATATCGGATATTTCATCATCCCTAAGCGTAGCAACGCAGTCGTTGTGAAAACTCCTGTAACGCTGCAATTCCGCTGCTTTCCGCTCGATGACACCAGTCTTCCAATTGTTTCACTAACTGCTCCTTGGTGGCTGTAGAGCTTTGCCAGATGGCGGCCAGTTCTTGGCGTAAGGTATAGGTTGTCCGTAGGATACCGCTGGCTTTAATTACCACACTTAGTTTCGTTTTTTGTTGTTCAGTCAAAACGTTTTCATCCAAATGCAGCCAATGTTTGATACGTGCCACATCAATTTTATCTGAGGCTTGCAGTTTGAGCCGGACTATTTCTGTCGAGTAGGTTTTTTTCAGTAATTGGGCATATCTGGCTGCAACTTCGTAGCGGTTGGCGATAACGGCGTGCAGGGTCTCCATGTCACAAGAAGTCTTGGCTTGGTTCAGGCGAACTCGCGGGGCACGTTTCTTCACTTGTGCTAGACCGAATGTTTCTAAGACACGGATGTAAAACCAACCGATGTCGATTTCATACCACTTGCTGGAAAGCTTGGCGGAGGAGGCATAAGCGTGGTGGTTATTGTGCAGCTCTTCACCGCCGATGAAGATACCCCATGGCACGATGTTGGTGGAAGCGTCCTCTGTCTGGAAGTTGCGATAACCCCAGTAGTGCCCAACTCCGTTGACGATACCGGCTGCATTAATAGGTATCCATGCCATTTGCACGGCCCATATGGTTAAACCAAGAGGACCAAACAACAACACGTTGATGATCAGCATCAGCGCGATACCGACCTCGCTGCGCTTACTGTAAAGATTATTTTCCAGCCAGTCGTTCGGTGTGCAGTGGCCGTATCTGTCTAATGTTGCCTGATTCTCGGCTTCTTTACGGTAGAGAGCAGCACCTTCCAATAGCACTTTTTTGATGCCCAGAATAACTGGGCTATGTGGGTCTTCTTTTGTTTCGCATTTAGCATGATGCTTGCGGTGGATGGCGACCCATTCTTTTGTGATAATAGAAGTGGTTAGCCACAACCAGAAACGGAAAAAATGACTGGGAATAGCATGCAGATCCAGTGCGCGATGTGCCTGATGTCGGTGCAAAAAAATGGTAACAGATGCAATAGTAATATGGGTTAAGGTCAGTGCAACAACGATATAGCCCCACCATGGCAAATCAATAAAACCTGAAAACATTCACTATCTCCTGAAATATCGACAATAAAGTATAGCTTGTGATTTTAACATAATTGAGAGCTCATCAAGTTGTAGCCGCCCAGATTTTTGCTTGTTCATAATCGGTAAATACGCGTATATCAGCATCCACGAACATGCGCGATAGCCAAGCTTGCCATGTAATCCACTGATCGTCAGTAATCACTGCAATTTTGCTGAAGTCATGCTGATGTTCGCGGTTGAAAAATTTTATTTCCTCCCAAGCCACATCCACCGTGTAGTTGAGCATGTCACGTAGGTCGAATAACAGATTGACCGTACCGGGTGATTTAAGCATATAGAGTGCGTGTTCCTCGAACTGCTTGAAATCGGTCAAGGTGAATTCGCCCAGTACAGCAATATTGAGCAGGGTGTGGGTTTGTTCTATTGTGATCATATTAAGTCTCTTCGTAATTAGTTATGCGCCGCCGTGCTTGGGTGCCAGCTTCAAGCTTAACACACCGCCTGCAATGATGAGTCCCATGCCTATCCATCCCATTAGTGGCAATGTCTCACCCCATAAGATCATGCCGAATATACTCGCGAATATCACGGTACTGTAGGACAAGCTACCGGCCACTAGCGTTTTCCCGGTGTGATAGGCGCGGGTCATAGCTAGCTGTGCTAGCGTGGCAGTGCTACCGAGTCCAAGCAAGATAAATAAACCAGGCACAGTGATCGGGTGAACGGTTCCGAGCAACATGCCGACACCGCTGCTAATAGCGGCAATCAGACTAAAATAGAACACCACACGCCATCCCGGCTCACCTCTTAATCCAAGCTGTTTGACATTAAGGTAGGCGATGCCGGCCAAGAGGCCGGAAATCAGCCCGATAAGACCGGGGATGAGTTGATCCTGGACCAACGTGGGATGCAATAGCAATATTACGCCACAAAAACCCAGTAGGATGGCGCCGGAGATAGCCGGTCGGAAATGCTCCTTGAAGGCCAGCATCGTCAGGATAGAGAGATGGAGTGGTGCAGTGTAGTTTAGCGTTACTGCGGTGGCCAGCGGCAACACGGTGATGCAGTAAAAATATAGCATCAGCGCAATGGTGCCAGAAACACCACGCCATAAATGCTGCTTTAAGTGTGGGGTCGCCAGCGATAGTCTTCGCTGGCAGATGACGGCGTAGATCATCAATAACCCAAGGAAAGAGCGATAAAATACTAACTCAATATGAGAAAAATATTCTGCGCCAAGTTTGACAAACACCCCCATGCATCCGAAAAGAAACCCGGCGACCAACATCCATAACGCACCCATTCCAACAGATTATATAAGCGGAAGGTTAAAAAAAATACGAACCCAGCGCAATAGGAAATATGGTTGCCTAACTAAACTGAAATCCCGCCCGCATGGACATGATAATGCGCAGAATTTTCTAGTGGCGATAAAGATTATTATTCTCCTAAATGTGGATCAAGCTGACGCCGTAGAAACTCATGAAAATGCAGCAGCCCGTCCTCGGTCGGAGATTGATACGGTCCAGCATCTTCGATGCCGTGCTGGTAAAGCCATTTGCGCCCCTGATGCATTTTCAGGCAGATGGTGTCATCCTCAAGCGCAGTTTCGCGGTAGGCAGCCTTTTCCGCTTCGACAAAATCGCGCTCGAATAGCACGATGTCTTCGGGGTAGTAAAATTCCATAATGTTAGTACAGGCATCAACACCACGCGGAATGACAGTACTGACCACCAATGTATTGGGGTACCACTCCACCGTGATGTTAGGGTAATAAGTCAGCCAGATCGCACCGTATTTGGGTAGCGTGCCGTTGTTATAACGCAGTACCTGCTCCTGCCATTTAGCATAGGCGGCACTGCCGGCTTTGCGCAGGCCGTGATTGATGCCTACCGTTTGCACGCTATACCAGTCGCCGAACTCCCAACGCAAATCGTCGCAATTGACGAATTTACCCAAGCCAGGATGGAACGACGCAACATGGTAGTCCTCCTGATATACCTCGATGAAAGTCTTCCAATTGAAAGCATACTCATCTATCTCTACACGATCCAGTTGGTAATTAGAAAAATCCAGTTCCTTAAGAACAGGGATATCCGCGAGATCCTTGGTGATATCGCGTTTACCAGAAAACTGCAAACCATTCCATTGTTGCAACGGAGTTTTATTAAGGTGCAGGCAGGGTTTCTGTGGAAAGTGCGGCGCACCCAACAGCTGGCCATCCAGTTGGTACGTCCAGCGATGCAGCGGACACACGATGTTTTTTGCATTACCACGCCCTTCAAGCATGACAGCCTGACGGTGGCGACAAATATTGGAGAGTAGCTCCACTCCGTTTTCATTACGCACCAACATTTTGGCATTATCCATCCAGTTCAGAACATGGTAATCGCCGAGGTTTGGAACCAACAGTTCGTGCCCGATATAGCCAGGGCCATTATCGAATAGTATACGCTGCTCAATCTCCAAAATTTTTGGATCGAAATACCAGCGCAATGGCGGTTGTGTGAGAACTTGGGGAAACTGATAGATCTTGGCGATCTCTGACATACCAACATCTTCCTTACAATAAAGTGAATTAGTTACGGCAAAACAGAATCAAATTGTCCCTTAAAATTGCAAGAGAGGGCAACAAAAACTGTCATTCTGTAGCGAGCGAATAAACTGTCCGGACATGTAGCATATGATTTGTCGATTTACTTAGCTCATGAGCTGTGCCTGTCGGAACGGTACATTTTCCATCCTCAGGCAATTTTCATCGCCATCATTGGCTTCATGTTCCATGCAAGGTCGGCCAGATTCCATTCATTGCCGATCGGATTCAGACAAAACACCACAATCTGCCGTAAATTCATCACATTATGTGATGATGTCGAATACTGTCTCCATCGCTTACCTACGCAGTCTGCAATCGGCGCGTCAGCTCTTCATCGGCAGTCCATCAACCTCATGCAGTTACACTGCTTGTTCCTGAAATTTCTGCGTACAAACAAATTTGAGTATTATATTAATATTACATATTATTTTTCAATAGCTTATATAAAATATTGGGCTCCATTATTTTTTAGCTCACCTCAGAAAGAAGACTCTGTTTACTCGCCTATAATTACTCTGCCCACAAAGATTCCCATAGTAGAATTATAGATTGCTTGCCAAGCACTCGCGCATACAAGCGAACAGTGAAATCCACTAAAATGGCCATCTGCAAAAAAACAAAGAGAATTAATATGTGTCTGATTGCCAGTCACTTTGTCGCCACATTTCACGACACTTACTTGGTTAACCCATCTTGTTCTGAATCTTCAATCATACATAATACTGATGGGACTGAGTTATGGAAGTGGGTCGTCAAGAATCATTGCAACAATTGCCTGCTTTGGGCGCAGGAAGATTTGGCTCGCCGTATTAAGGTCAGCGACAATGATATCGCCATGAATAAACGTGCTATTGATCGCTACAATCAGGCCCGCAATGATGCCATTGAATGTATTGATGAACAATTATTAATCGCCCTTGAGCTGGTAGATGCTGTCTCTGCACGAACTGATTCGCCGATCATCAAAGTAACAAAAGGTGCGCGTTTGAATAGTGAGACCGCAGGTAGTATGATAGACAGAATGTCGATTCTAGCACTGAAGATATGCGCTATGCGTCAGCAGACCGAGCGTATAGAAGTTGATGAAGCTCACCGTTTGATGTGCCGTAGAAAATTAGGGCGATTGAATGAGCAGCGCAGCGACTTGGGTGCTTGCCTCGATGATTTGCTAGCAGATACACAGGCGGGCCGTGCATACTTCAAAGTTTATCGCCAGTTCAAAATGTACAATGATCCGCAGTTGAACCCTGCATTGGTGGCAGAAAGTCAATTGTGAATATTTTAATTTAAATCCAGAAACGTTATAAAATTTTCATAATCAATTACGTTGTCATCTTGCACAGGGCGTCTCGCACTCTGGCCACTACATCTTCCCAGTTCCCAATTTTGCGTTGTCGGAACAAACGAAGGGACGGATACCACGGACTGTCTTCCCTTTCCAGCAGCCAGCGCCAGTCCGCCGCAAAGGGCAAGAGCACCCATGCCGGCTTGCCAATAGCACCCGCAAGATGAGCAACCGATGTGTCGACACAAATCACGAGATCAAGATTGGCAATTAATGCCGCTGTACTGGCGAAGTCTCCGATATCTTCCGTCAAGCCGATGAAATGAAGATTGGCAAGGGAATTCTTAGCTTGATCCTCTCCAAAGCCCTTTTGCAGGTTAAAAAACACAATGTTTTCTACGGTTCCAAGCACATCAAGCTGACAGAGGGATATGGAGCGATTCAAATCGTTCTTATTTCCGGGACTTCCAGCCCACATCAAACCTACTTTTAACGCTGATCCTGTATTCGGTATGCGTTTCCGCCAATCTTCAACCAAGTCTTCATCAGGGAAAAGATAAGGAGCAACAACAGGAATTTTTCCCTCGGCAGTGTGGAGCCTGGATGGCAGGCTGAGTAATGGACAATGGAAATCATATTGAGGTAGAGGTTCGCCTCGCAAGATGATTTCATGTATTCCTTTTACCTCTTTAAACAGCCGTTTCAGCGCAGGTTTGCATTCAAGTACGATGCGCTCCCCAAGAGAAGCCAGCAATGGCGCATACCGAATAAACTGTATCGCATCGCCAAAACCCTGTTCTGCGTGCAAAAGTATTGTTTTGCCGCGAAGGTCTTCGCCATTCCATAACGGGCTCGTAAAGCGCTTTTTTACACCAGCCAGTTCTGGCGTCTTCAGACGCCACTCATACTCATCCCAGCCTCGCGAAAAATTACCTGTTACGAGTAACGCGAGTGAAAGGTTCCAGTGTGCCTGAGCAAAATCGGGCCGTAAGGCAATAGCTCTTTCATAATAAGTAACTGCTTCAGCAGGACGTCCTGTGGCTTCGAAAAGCAAGCCCAAATTGTTATATGCGTCCACATAGTTGGCGTTAAGGGCAATTGCTTGGCGATAACATTCAGTAGCCCGTTGATGATTCCCCATGGCTTGAAACACCAATCCTAGATTATTATGGAAATCCGGAATGGAAGGCTGAATCTGGATGGCTTGCTCAATCAATTTCAAGGCTTCTTCATGGGTACCCGACTGATAAGCAATAACCCCCGAATATTGCATCGCAACTACATTTTTCGGCTGCTCGTGCAAAATCAGGCCATAAATTGTGTTGGCATGAACGATATGGCCCAGCTGGTGGTGCTTTAATGCGACTGACAACATCCATTGAATGTCCTCCTCGCGGGTTGCGCCGCGTGTCACAGGTGTCACGGCAATTTTTCCGCAACAGTTCTTGTACCGTTCACCGCTACCGCACGGACATGTCTCGTTTCGGCTTATCGATTTTGAATCAGGAGGACTTGCCATTGCCGCCAATTGACTACGGGCATCCGAATGGTCAGGATTGTTTTCAAGGATGCGTTGAAAGACCGCCTCCGCGAAACGAAACTGTCGCAAATCCCGGTAATTGATTCCAAGCCTGAAAAACTGGATGGAATTTGTAACATTGGACGGCAAACTATGGATAAATGCTTCCACTTCATTCGGCGCAAGGGCCATCCACATGTTGAATAACCCGTGAAAACCGAAAGGCTGGCGGGCTGGATAAGTGGTTTCGAAGGAAAATTTTTCTGCCTCGGATTCCGGCGCGAACCGCACTTGGTATTGCTCCTCCAGCAGGGGACGATATTTGCGGCCAATTAGTTCATCTTCTGCCAATGCTTCATCGAACGGGATTTCCCGCGTGGCAAGTAACAATTTGCGCGACCGCAGTGAAAATCCACCGTTACCCACGCTGAATCCATCTTTGTGATGACCCCAAACCGCACCGATATAGTCAAAATTTAGGAATGCATTCGTCCATGCATTGGGGTTAATGATGTAGCCATCCCACTGAACAAGAAGAACGAAATCACTATCAATATAATGATGCAGCTCATGCAGCACAAACATCGAATATTCCTGCCGTGAGCGGATCGGTGGTATTTTTATTGTTTCAATATCTGGAAGGGTAAAATCTCGGTCCGTCAGGAAAAGGACGTGGTCAAAAACGCTTCTTTCTTTAGATTTTTTCAATGCTTCGATAGCAAGTTCATGATTGATGCAGTCCACGCAGCAAAGCGTGATCGTGATATTTTGTCCAGTTTCCATCGCAAAGCCAGTTAATTTTGAACTTGAAGAATTAACAATTTTCATCAGTAGTTTATGCAGCTATCTGTCTCAGTATAAATTTAAAAAAAGTATCTGATATGCTCGTCAACACAGTCAGCTGAGAAGAAAACTCATTCTACACGGAGTTTGCTTCGCTCTTTCCATAGTATCAGGCTGGCACTCAGCGGATGTCTTGACGCTTCGGGTTACGTTTTGTTGTGCTCATTGCCTTAAGATAGGAAATAATTTCTTTTGTGACTTTTGCGCGATTAGGAATCTCTTGCGCAAGTCCCGGCATCAAAGTGTTGTGTCGAATACTCGATGGATTCTCGATCCAGCGAGTCAGGTATTCAGGCCTGATGTACTCGACCACACTGGTCGGGTAATTAAGTTCCGGTGCCTTGCCGCCGCCTTCACCATTGATCATATGGCATGCCATGCAATACTTGCGAAAGTGCATGAAACCACGCTGCACTTCTGCAGACGTCTTGGCTGGTGGGGAAAGATTCGGATAGCGAGTCGCAAATGTTGTGAGTTCAATACTCTTCACCTGGTAAGGCATGTCAGACGCACCATCCTCAAGCAATACTTTTGATTTTATATTGTCCCAGATTAAATAGAGTGGCCAGAGTGGTACTACCTCGTTATTTTGTAGTACGTTGGTCATTGTAAATGGCGAGTCATCGTCGTGAGCAAATGCGAAATAGGCATCATAGGAAAGAAACTTTGTTACCGGAATACTCGCCTGATATCCATCCATCGAAATGAATACGATCTCCCCTGCTTTCTCCCAATCTTTGCCAAATGTTTTGTCAAAAAGCGCTCGTGCAGAATAAGCCTTGTAGATATGATCTTTTTTCTCGTGAATCTCGAATATTTTTAATGAAACTGCTGGAGCAACCATAGCAAGATCGCTTAAAGATAGAGTTTTGACAATTTGACCTTTGTCCTTGAACTCAATGCCGATGTTACTTTGTGAAAACGCTGGTGCAGGTGAACAAATGCTACCGCAAATTGCGACGAGAACCAGAATATTATTCAGGAAGTTTCTCGTGATTCGGTTACTCATATTGTGCCTCCATAGCTGGCGGTAAATGTTCTTGAAAAGATGGTATCAGCTGAACAGCAATGCTCACCATTTATCAGAAGAGGAAAAACTGTTAAATCTGCTCCATGTACCGAAGCTATGGTTATCGTCAAAAGCACTATCAAAATCAAGAATGGACATCCAATCAGCGATTAATGTAATAAGTAGCGTCTCATACCATAACAAGCTTTACGCTAAAATCCATTACCCCTCGGGTGATGCTGCGCATGCAATTGCTTCAACCGTTCGCGTGCAACATGCGTGTAAATCTGTGTGGTGGAAATATCGGCATGGCCTAGCAGCAATTGCACTACGCGCAAATCTGCACCGTGGTTAAGAAGGTGGGTAGCGAAGGCGTGGCGCAAGGTGTGCGGAGACAGTGGTTTGTGTAGGCCGCCATACTTTGCGTGACGCTTGATAAGATACCAGAACATCTGCCGCGTCATCGCTGTGCCACGCTGAGTAACAAACATCGCCGCATTTAATTTATTGCCCAGCAAGGCGGGCCGTGCATTAACCAGATAGCGGCGCAGCCAATCCAGCGCTTCCTCTCCCAGCGGTACCAAGCGTTCTTTATTACCCTTACCCATCACCCGTACTACGCCCATGTCGAGGCTGACTTGTGCGATGCTCAAGCTGATCAACTCGGACACACGCAGGCCGCTGGCATATAGTACTTCCAGCATAGTACGATCACGCATACCCAGAGGTGAATTCGGATCGGGCGCTTGCAACAGCATCTCCACATCCTGTTCGGTAAGCGTTTTTGGTAAGTTACGCGGTAACTTGGGAGTAGCGATTTGCAGCGTGGGGTCTGTGACTATTTTGCTCTGCCGCAACAGGTAGCGGAACAGGCGTTTGAGGCTTGATATAGCGCGGCTGGTACTAGTGGCTTTAGCTTTTTGTTCGATGACCAAATAAGCGAGGAAGCCTTGGACGTCAGCGTGTGTAGCCTCTAGCAAGGTCGAACCATGCTGTTTTTCAATCCATAGAATAAATTTGCACAGATCGCGTCTATAGCTCTCCAGTGTGTTGCGCGACAAGCCGTCTTCCAGCCACAGGCAGTCGCAGAATTCATCCAGGATGTCAGTGTTGTTCATACATCTTTGTCATTTAGAATGCAGTGAGAAATTTATATGGATCTTCACTGCGTGCGTAATGTCAGCAGTAGCGGCTCTAGTTTATTCATGAATAACGAACTCTGGCAGCCAGTCTGACCTTAAGTTTTTTTTCTGAATAACATATTGATATTTACACATACATATTTATAAATAGCAGGCGCATTAATGTAATTAATTGGTTACGCAAGAAGCCTGACAACCTCCTTGGTTTGATTGCTTTTCATGTTCCAGCAACCAGCGTTTGATATCCAGTGCATCCCCATTGCGCTGGTGTATAAAGCCGCCGATACCAGACTTACTCACCACGCGATGACAGGGAATGACAATGGGAATTGGATTTGCACCGCACGCCTGACCAACCGCACGCGGGCAGGAAGCTAGCAACGTGGCAAGATCTCCATAGCTGCGTGTTTGACCGGATGGGATTGCTGACATTGCTTGCCACACTTTTGTTTGATGGGCAGTGCCGTTTAGCTTGAGTGGAAGATTAAAATGAAAATTTGGATCAGTGAAATAGAACTGCAATTGTTCGCATGCCTCTCGAGCGAACGCTTGGCTCGGTGCTTGAGGCGAAGTATCCTGCTCAAGAAAATCGATACCGGTAAGCGCACCCGCCTCACAGCGGATACCCAGCATACCAAATGGTGTAGATAGCACTGCCTGATAATTCATTCGCCTTCCTTACACGAATATTTGGCTGCTTTAATTAGGTAAACCCCAGCTTCGCCGGGTGGCTCACCACAGCTTGACCTGCATGTCGGTCGTATTAAAACTTATTTACCTATCAAAAGAAATATCTTCAGAATAGAAGAGCATCAGGCTCTGCGCCAGACAAGATAAAACCTGTAAACATCAAGTATTTTATATTCTCAAGCGACGGAAGCAAGCAAAATTTGGTGCATTGCGCAATGCATTCATTCAGGGGAGATACTTCGGAATCGGCGCTACAAAGGAAGTGCAAGTTTGCTGAATGGTTTTTGGTGGTTGACACATGTTCATGTGCATTTAATCAACTACATAAAACCAAACCTTACAACAAAATGAATTTTTTGCTTAGACGCATTTAGGTGGATTACGGGTTACCAGAGCCTTTGAGGTATCTGCAGCAGCAAACCTCCGGTTTTACCGGAGGCAACCAATTTACCAATTAAAGTTTTTAAATAAAAATGGGAATGACTAACTGCTGACTTTAGCTGCTTTGCGGGCAGGGAGTTTTTCCTTGATACGTGCGGATTTTCCGGAACGATCACGCAAATAGTACAGTTTGGCACGACGCACATCACCACGGCGCTTTACTTCGATACCGGCGATGGCTGTTGAATAGGTTTGGAAGGTACGTTCCACGCCCTCATTAGCAGAAATTTTCCGCACGATGAAAGATGAATTCAGACCACGATTGCGCTTCGCAATCACTACGCCTTCATAAGCCTGTACGCGTTTGCGCTCTCCTTCAACCACGTTCACACTAACGACAACAGTATCCCCAGGGGCGAAGCTCGGAATCACCTTTCCCAGACGGGCAATTTCTTCTTGTTCAAGTATTGCGATAAGATTCATTTTGTTTCCTCTTGTTGTACGGACGCTTGTTCCTGCTGGTACTCTGCCAGTAGCCGAGCTTCCTGTTTTGTTAACTGGCGTTGTGCCAGCAAATCTGGGCGGCGTTGCCAGGTCCGTCCCAGCGCCTGCTTCAACCGCCACTTCTCTATTTCAGCGTGGTGTCCGGAAAGTAAAACCTCCGGTATTCTTTCGCCTTCAAAAATTTCTGGCCGAGTGTAATGCGGACAATCCAGCAAGCCCCCTACAAACGAGTCCTGCTGTGCTGATTCGGCATCCCCCAATACACCCGGCAAGTGCCGCACCAAGCTGTCTATCAACACCATCGCTGCCAACTCGCCACCGGATAACACATAGTCCCCGATGGAAAGCTCATCATCAACTTGCTGTCGTATCAGGCGTTCATCTACACCCTCGTAACGGCTTGCCAGCAGAATTAATCCATCATTCCGCTCCAAAAGCTCCTTCACCACTTCGTGGGTTAGTTGTCGTCCTTGTGGTGACAGGTGGATTACACAACTCTTGAGCACACCAGCTTGCGCCTGGCTTTGTTTCGCTGTTGCGATTGCCTGCGCTAGCGGCTCTGCCAACATTAACATTCCAGGGCCGCCGCCATAAGGTCGATCATCCACAGAACGATGCTTGTCGCTGGTAAATTTACGCGGATTCCAAGTACGGAGCACAAACTTGCCTTGCTCCACCGCACGCCTCGTCACCCCATATTGGGTAATCGCGTCGAACATTTCCGGAAATAGCGTAATAGCATCAAAGCGCATCGCCTCTGCTCAGTGCTTTGCTGCCCAATCGGCTGACCAATCGACACTTATCACTTTTTTCGTCAAGTCCACCTGCTTGATTGCACTAGCGATGAACGGGATTAATATTTCCTCCCGTTTTTTTTCGGACAAGCCTGCCTGCACACACAGCACCTGATTAGCACCGGTATCCATAAGGCTGTCCACCACCCCTAGACAATTTCCAGCGAGATCAACTACCGTTAATCCGATTAGATCGGACCAATAGTATTCACCTTCTGGCTGTTGAGGCAGACTGCTGCGCGGCACCGCTACCAGCAAGCCTTTATATTTTTCGGCGGTGGTTCTGTCGTTGCTGCCGGGGAACTTGGCGATCAAGCCTTTGCTGTGCACAGCCCAAGTTTCCAAACTTACCTCGCGCCATGGATGCTTCTCGTCTCCCAGCCACCACACTGGATAGTCGGCAAGACTATCAACGGATTCGGTGTAAGTTTTAATCTTCACCCAACCGAGAATGCCCTGCGCACCTGCCACGCGCCCCATAACTATCATGGAGTCTGATTGGTTATGCTTTTGCTGCGGCACCAGCGCGCTTGACCAGCTTGGCGACGGCGTCGCTCACTTGCGCGCCTTTTTCTTGCCAGAAAGCCACGCGATCCAGTTGAATTCGCATGCCTTCAGGGCCGTCCGGAGCAACCGGATTATAAAAACCAACGCGCTCGATGAATCGACCATCTCGGCGATTACGCGAATCGGCCACAACAACATTATAAAATGGGCGATTCTTGGAGCCACCACGTGCAAATCGTATAATAACCATAGTTTCTACTTTATCGTGAGCAAATGCCAAAGGGCGCGAATTTTACGACACTTTACTGAGTAATGGCAAGTAGCATTAGCGATGCAGCAACACTTCCAGCACGAATTGGGTGCCCAGATAGGCGAGCAGCAAAAAAATAAAGCCGCTCATTGTCCATCGTACTGCAGTACGTCCGCGCCAACCTTTATATTGATGGCCGAGTAACAACACTGCGAACACACACCAGGAAATGAAACCAAACAGCATTTTGTGATTGAATTGCCACGGCTTGCCAAATAACTGGTCGGAAAAGACAACGCCTGACACCAATGTCATAGTGAGCAAAACAAAGCCTGCACCAATGATGCGAAATAACAAGGTTTCCATGGTGAGTAATGGGGGGAAACCTTGCAGCACGCGCGGTAGCGTAGCCTGATGCAGACGTTTTTCCACCAATGACATCAGGCCCGCATGCAGCACTGCAATGGTGAACAGACTGTAGGCGGACATTGCGGCCAGAATATGTGCCTCAAGGACAAATGAAAGATTGTTCGCTAGCGGATGGACCGTAGGAAACAACGCCAGCAGTAACACACCACCTGCTGCCAAAGGCAACACTAAAGTTTGCAGGCTGGCAATCGGGTAAAAAAAACGTGCCACCCAATATACCAGCATGGTCAGCCACAAAATTAACGATAGCGCATTAATTAGCCCTAAGTTCAGATCACCACTACTGAATAAACTGCTATACAGCAGGTATGCATGGAGTGCTAGCGGCAGCAATACGGCATGGCCAATTATTCCACGGTTTAAGACATCTATTTTTCCCGCAGTTTGTGCACGCCAAAAATAAGCCGCTAACACGCTGTACGCAAGGAAGGTAATTACATAGAGCGTAAGATTCGACATTTTTAGTCAGGATGTTTTAGACTTCACGGATTCTACACTATAGCCAATGCTGCGGAAAACAGGAGCAATATCATGTTAGACAACCTTACACAACGCCTTTCAGGCGTTATAAAAAACCTGCGGGGACAAGCGCGCTTGTCTGAAAGCAACATCCAGGATTCCTTGCGTGAAGTACGCTTAGCCCTGCTGGAAGCTGACGTGGCGCTGCCCGTGGTTAAAGAACTAACCTCCCAAGTAAAACAGGCTGCGCTAGGCCAAGAAGTGCTGGGCAGCCTGACGCCGGGACAAGCATTGATTGGTATCGTGCATCGCGAGTTGACCAAGCTGATGGGTGAACACAACGATGCGTTGAATCTTACCACCGTGCCGCCAGCCGTAATTTTGATGGCTGGTTTACAGGGCGCAGGCAAGACCACCACGAGTGGAAAACTTGCAAAATTACTGCGCGAGCAGATGAAGAAAAAAGTGCTGCTGGTTAGTTGCGACGTTTACCGTCCTGCTGCTATCGAGCAATTGCGCATCCTTGCACAGCAAATGGAGATCGATTTCTTTGACTCTGACATCAGCCAGAAACCGCGTGATATAGCACTGACAGCGCTTGATTATGCGCGCAAGCATCACCACGATGTACTGATTGTGGATACTGCTGGTCGCCTTGCGATCAATGCCGCAATGATGGAGGAAATTCAGCAATTACACGCCGCCCTTAATCCGATTGAAACCCTGTTCGTTGTGGACGCCATGACCGGCCAAGACGCTGTGAATACCGCAAAGGCATTTGGCGAGGCACTGCCGCTAAGCGGTATTATCCTCACCAAACTTGATGGTGATGCGCGGGGTGGTGCGGCCTTGTCGGTACGGCACATCACCGGCAAACCGATCAAATTTATTGGCGTGAGCGAAAAACTTAATGGCTTGGAAGCCTTCCATCCAGAGCGCATGGCTTCACGCGTGCTGGGAATGGGTGATGTATTGTCGCTGATTGAAGATGTCCACCGTGAGATTGATCAAGCCGAGGCTGAAAAACTGGCCAAGAAAATCAAAAGTGGTCACGGATTTGATCTCAACGATTTCAAGATGCAAATCGTGCAAATGCGCAAAATGGGCGGAATGTCTGCCTTGATGGATAAACTACCCGCACAACTCGGCCAGGCTGCGGCAGGCGCCAAGATGGACGACAGCGCCGTCAATCGCACTGAAGGCATCATTAATTCAATGACAATGCAAGAACGCTCCCACCCTGAACTCATCAAAGCTTCACGTAAACGCCGTATTGCTGCCGGATCAGGGGTTCAGGTGATGCACGTCAATCAACTGTTGAACCAGTTTGAACAAACTCAAAAAATGATGAAAATGTTCAGCAAAGGCGGCATAGGCAAATTGATGCGTGGCATGAAGGGCATGTTGCCTGGCAAACGTTAAGCTCTTGAAGCTCAAAGTAGTCAGCCAAACAAATTATCAATGTTATTGGTTAGAACTTACCAATTACAAAGCGGATAAACAATGCAAGGCTTGCCTTCGCACCAAGAAACTGATCAAGTAACTTCTGCAGAAATTTGGGTTGCCCTAAAATTAAAGTCCAGCAAAATAAATGACTGGGGCATCCCATGTGTTTGAGGCGTTATCAATCGAATCCGACACTAGTTAACCTGTCAAACTCAGGTTTGACATGCACAATCAAACCGCAAGACTTCTACATAAGCAATGGGAACCATTATCCAATCAGGTAGCACCACTCCCCCCATCATCCGTCTTTTTTATATTCACGACCCGATGTGCAGCTGGTGCTATGCGTTTAATCGGAGCTGGGCCGCACTGCAAGCCGAATTGCCTGAGGATATTGCGATTATTTATTTAGCAGGTGGACTGGCGCCCGATACGACAGAACCCATGTCGCTAAGTATGCGGCATACAATTCAGCAGATATGGCAGCAGATTGAGCAGGCAGTGCCCGGCGTATCGTTTAATTATGATTTCTGGTCACGTAATACGCCCATCCGTTCAACCTATCCGGCTTGCCGCGCCGTTCTGGCAGCCAGAAAGCAACATACTGAATTGGAAGCGGAAATGATACAAGCCATTCAAAAGGCCTATTATCAAAAAGCATTGAATCCATCCTTGCCGGAAACGCTGCAAGGATGTGCGCAAGAGATTGGACTGGATGGGGCAGTATTTGGCAGGGATTTGATCAGTCCGGAAATAGATGATGGTCTACAACATGAAATTCGCCAATCCCGGCAGCTCGGCGTTTCCACCTATCCATCTCTGCGGCTGGTACACAATAATGCCATCTTTCCCATTCCCGTCGACTATCTAAATCACCGGACAATGCGGGATGAAATAAACCGCATTGTCCGGGGAGCAACTTTGACCCAATCTGCGTCCGGCTAAATATTTGGGCGTAATAAAACTTCAGCCCGGTAAGTTGAGTTGAATAAAATGACGCCCAACATTACAGGGGGTGGACGACAGATGTGTTACCAACGTGCCGATGCAGCGGGAGGCACATAAGGTCGAGTCATCGCGGCGACTGGCAAAAGACCAGCACACTCGTGCCTGCAACCAGGCCAAGCGTGAGTGTGATGTTTGGCTTCATTTTATTTAACTCAACCTACCGCGCTTGCATATTTTTCATTAATCTCTCTGCTACCCTCATCGTTAAGCTTATGCCACCACGGCTTGGGCGGTAGCACATCCAACACCTCATTTAGATTGCTTGCCATGACTCTTCTCTTGTACTTGTTTTGAAATACTGGCCATTTTGAGTGTGTCCACCGATGGCCTACTCAAGCGTGGACTTAATTCCTGAAAAGGTCTGATAAGGGCGAGTCTAAATGTCCGGGCGGTCGATGGTGACCACCACGCTGTTGCGGGATTTGTCGGGCTGGCTGACCGTTTCGAAGCGCTGCCAGCTTACGCCCGTTTGGTCGTCCGCCATGAAGAATCACCCGATCGCGCACCTCAAATGCCCGTTTATCCGCCAAGCGCACATTCTCGTCCGCCGTCTTTCCGAGGCTGGCAAAGCCTTCTACAAAGGCCGAGGCGGTCGGGTTTTTCTTCAGGTCTTTTGCAATGGCCGCCATACCCGTGACAGCCGCTTTCGGCAGAGTATCGGAACTGCCCGTAAAGCCGTCGAGGGTGTAGCTTGCCACCCGGACGCGCGGCACACGACGGGCGTTCGATACAATGCCCTTACCTCTGGATTTATCTAAAACAAGGAAATGAGTCCCGCGATCTTCGATCTCCCTGAAGAAGGACGGTTTTCCTTTGCCGGGGTCGATGATCACCGAAAAAGTATTGCGGCGCGCGCCGGGATGCCCCAGCTCACCCTCGATGGCGTTCTCTGCATCCAGGGCTCTGCTATGCGCCTCGCCAAAGGCAAACTGCCACGCATTCTCTTTTACTTGCGGATCGTGACCAGCATAGTTTTCGATGATCTCGTGCGCCATTTTTGCCACGCCGGCACCGGGCACATCCCGCTCCAGTGCCATCATCTGGTCGATACGAATCTCCTGTACCGGATTATCATCGAGTTCTTGCGAATTGCCAGGAAACGCTCCAAAGCTTACGCCAGGCTGGTCCTGACCAAGGTGGATCTCGGCATCCTGTTTGGGGTCGCTCATGATGGTGGCTAGCTGGCCAGCCAGCACGAACGACTGCGGTTTGAGCTTCGAAGCCGTGATCGTGACCTCGTGGGACTTCGGGTCATGCTGCAGGGTGAAGCCGCTGGCCGGCTCGAGCAGGTTCAGGGCAGCACGGATATCCTTCTTGCTACCTGTGGCCAGCAGCCGGCGCTGGATCATGGGTGCGACGCTGCCATGATCCTGCTGCACGACGTGAGCCAGCTCGTGTGCCAGCAATTGCCTGCCTGCGTCGGTGTGCGGCGCGTACTGCCCCGCACCGAGCACCATGTCGTTTCCGAGCGTATAAGCTTGGGCGCCCAGCGCCTGCGCGGAGCGGGCTGCGTGCGTATCCGTATGCACGCGCACGCGGCTGAAATCATGACCGAATCGCGGTTCAAAGTAAGAACGCAGCTCATCGGGAAGTGCCGCGCCGCTGGCAGGGGGAGTCATGGCTGTCGGCTGCGCCAGAGGGCCGGACAGGCGTGTGACCTGATCGGCCAGTCGCTCGGCCTCCTGCTCGTGCCTATCGCCGGGAGAACTCACGGCCAGCGTTGCCACAGGGACGAGTCTGGAGGCTGCCGGTTGCTGGGTTCCTTTTGATGCAAAGGTACGCATTCCCATTTTCCTTTTTCCTTTTTCGATACAACCAAAAATTCAGGGGCAATCAAACAACATTAAATCCGAGCAGAATTGGCTGGCCTCCACATCACTTGGTACAGCGCGGCGTCAGCACGAAAATATTTTTTTATTTCTAAATTGCTATCACAGAAAAAAAGCGCCACAACAGCAGTCGGCGGCAACGCACCCAGCAGCAAACCAACACCCCAATTGATTCGTCTAAAGTAATAGGTAGTGGCGAGCAGCCATCAAGATTTTCCAGAAGCCAATATCCCGATTCGGTATTTGACCAGTAACTCGTCAGCATAGGAGGAGTGCGAACGCCCTTTGGTCTTAGTGTTATAAGCTTCGGTCGCTTCCTTACCACACCAGGACAGCAGGATATCCGGCTGCGATGGATGTTCGGGCAAATAAGCACTTAAATCATAGACATTTCCGCGAATGGCCACCCAGCAGTTTTCTGGTGCTTTATGTTTGGCCAATTCAGTTAGTGAAATCGATTTATCAACAGCGATTGCGACTTTTTTCTCAGCAGGTGGCAACCACAGGCTCCCGGCCCAAAAAGCTGTCACCAGCAGCCAAAAAATAAGCGTAGCGGATAGGTAGAGTCGGCGCATTATCGGAAATCAAATTTCTCAAAGTGAATCTGGTGGGGCATAACGCCTCGGTTGTGCAGATATTTTCTAAGTGCTGCAACCATGCCCTGCGGCCCGCACAGATAGCACTCATAATGTGCAAGCCCTTGAGTATCGTGAAGAAGGGAATTGAGATCTGGCGCTTCGTCGCCGGTTGCCAATGCCTTCAGAGTAAGCTGTTGATCCCCTTTGGCAAGGGCTCGGAGTTCAGGTAAAAAAGCTGCGTCCACCTCGGTTCGATAAAGATAGAGGAGCGTTGTCGGCTGACTGACAGGGCCAGCCCGCAGCAGCGCCAGGAAGGGAATAATACCGATGCCGCCGGCTACCCAGAGTTGCGGCGTCGGTGGCCGGTCGGCCAGAAAAGTTCCGAACGCGCCATGCACCCGTACCATCGTGCCGAGCTCGACAGACTGGATATGCCGCGTACAGTCGCCTAGAGCTTTGACCGCGATGCCTATCTCATGATTGGCACCAATCGAGCTGACAGTGAATGGGTGGAACTCTCCGCAATCACGGAATGCTTGCCCCAAGAAGGCGACCAGAACAAACTGTCCCGGCGTTATGGCAGCAGGGTCTGCCAGAGGCTTAAGAGAAATTTCGACTATGCCTTCGGCAACTGACTTTGCTGATCCCACAACGTATGGCCGCGCAGCCAAACCGAAGTCATCCCGAATAAGACGCCACCCAAGGAAAGAGAGGGCAAGACCCAAAATCGGCAGAACGGGTTCACTGATACCGAGTAAAACAAGGTGAAGCAAACCGAGGAGCACACCTACTCCCAGCCCAAAATGGAGCCAGCGCCAAATCTGATAGGGAATACGCATGATGAAGGTGGCAGCCAACCCAAGCATCAGGAACATCAGCGACAGCCAACCTGCCCATATTGGCCAGCCCTGACTGAATGGAGAAAGCGTCTGCCATGCAAGCAGTCGAGAGTTCGGCCAGACATCGGCAGCGAGCATTAGGGGATGCGCCAGTAGCAGAACATAAGCCGTCGTGCCGGCCCAGTGATGCCATTGATACATCCTTTCCAGCCCACCTAGCCACTGGGCCAGCCAGGTTTCCCGAAGCATCAATAACAGACCGGCAAGTAGGAGGCTGCATCCGGCCCAACCCAAGACAATACCCAGGGTGCGTGTCGTTGACAGCCCCTCAGGAAAGGCCCACCAAATAAAACTGACCATACAGGTCACGATCAGTAGTGGGATAGATAGTTTGCGCAGTATAGTCATGAGGCCTATAAACACTCAATCTTCCAATGAGCTGGCGGGCTCTATTCCGGTCTTCAGGCGCCCACAAATATCCTGCCGTCCCCCGGGCAATAACATGCCCTACTGCCTAGCTCGCCTTTCCATCAACTGATGATGGATTATCAGGTAGGCAGGCATTCCTCGATCTTAACGCCATGAATTGTGGATTGGTGTTCTATCCTCACTTTTGACGTCATGAATTGTAGCCCAGTGTTGAAGTCCCGCTGGCCCGCCATGGCCCTCGTGCATAGGCAGGCACAGCAAGAGAGTGCAGTTACGTTGCTATAAAAAGGTTTGCATTTTCTGTTTGCCAAATAAAAGGCAAGTTGTCACAGCGCTTACTTGAACTTGTAGAAATTTTTGTTCAGGTAGGCTGAGAGGTCTAGTTTTTCCTGTGGGGTAACCTGTGAGGAAAAATTAGCACGAATATTACGAACGCATACTACAACTACTTCCGACAGCTGCTTTGAATCCTTCACCTTGCTGCCGGGGCGCGTGAAAATGGCATTGCCGTTACCGCCCATCATGCCGTCGTGGCAACTGTTGCATTTATATTTGTCGAATGCTTTTTTACCAGCTTCAGGGTGACCATTGGCAAAGGGATCAGCTTGTGCTGTACCACACAATAATAAGAATATAGCAAAATATTTCTTCATGGCTAGGCTCCTTGTAAAGTTTGTGATCGAACAATACGCATCAAAGCAGTCAGATGCGAATCGTCAGATGCAGATTACTCCTGATCTGGCGTAATGACTAGACTTCTTATAAACCAAGATAATCCATTAGAGCTGATTTGCGCGATGATTTCGCATTCCCCCCTTTGAAAAAAGGGGGGCTAGGGGGGATTTGAGCGTTGCAGAGACACAAAAATCCCCCTTAATCCCCCTTTTTCAAAGGGGGAGGCTGGTTAAATTGCCTAATGGATTATCCGGGATAAACCAGACCGGCAACGCCCCGAATATTTCCAGTTTGCCGGTGGCTGGATGATCAAGAAATTCGGGGTAGCTGGAATAATATGGGAGCCTTTCTTGTCCCTTCCTTTCAACACAAGCGGTTCCTCAGCACCCGTTCATTTTTGCCGATCCTTAATATCTATTTCCTGCTTCGTACCAGCCATGGCTGCGCTTAACCAGATACACAACAGACAGCATCACTGGAACCTCAATCAACACGCCGACAACGGTGGCAAGTGCCGCACCGGATTCAAAGCCGAACAGGCTGATGGCGGCAGCGACTGCCAATTCAAAGAAGTTACTTGCTCCGATCAGTGCTGACGGGCCCGCTACGCAGTGCGCTTCACCGAAGCGGCGATTCAACCAATACGCCAAGCCGGAATTGAAATAAACCTGAATGATGATGGGCACGGCGAGCATGACGATAATGAGCGGCTGCTCGACGATGGCTTTGCCCTGAAAGGCGAACAATAGTATCAGCGTGAGTAACAGTGCAGAGATGGAGAGCGGGTTCAACTTGGACAGGGCATGATGCAGCGCCGCCATACCGCCACGCGCCAACAAAAACTTGCGCCAACCCTGTGCCACCAAAACGGGCAGCACAATGTATAACACCACCGACACCAGCAGCGTATCCCAAGGTACGATAATGGATGAGATGCCCAGCAACAGCGCCACCAGCGGCGCAAAGGCAAACACCATGATGGCGTCGTTGAGCGCGACTTGGCTTAAAGTAAATAGTGGCTCACCGTTCACCAACCGGCTCCATACGAACACCATCGCGGTGCAGGGTGCGGCGGCAAGCAGTATGAGGCCTGCTATGTAACTGTCGAGTTGCTCCGCTGGCAGATACGGTGCGAATAATTGCCGGATAAACAACCAGCCAAGCAACGCCATGGAGAAGGGCTTGACCGCCCAGTTGACGAACAGCGTGACACCGATGCCGCGCCAGTATTTACGCACTTCATGCAAGGCCATGAAGTCTATGCGCAACAGCATGGGAATGATCATTACCCAGATCAGCAGTCCGACGGGGATGTTGACCTTGGCGACCTCCAATTCACCCAGCCAGTGAAACGGTGCGGGGACCAGTTGTCCCAACACCACCCCGATTACGATGCACAGAAAAACCCAGATGGTCAGGTAGCGCTCGAAAATGCTCATGGTGTTAATCCTTGATGTGTCCGATTTTGGCAATTTTGTCCATTTCGGCCTTGAGAGCGGCTTTGTCATGCTTCAGCACATCCAGATTTAGTGCGAAAAATGCTTCGATGCGGGCATGCAGGATGCAATAAGCCTTCATAAACGCCGCATCAATCTCTTCATCCGTACCCGTGGCATGCGCCGGATCTTCCACTCCCCAATGGGCGCGCAACACTGGGTCGAGGTAGGCCGGACAAGTTTCTCCCGCCGCACTGGCGCAAACGGTGATGACTATATCGGGCGTGGCGGGTAAATTCTCCCAAGATTTACTGAAATAGCCTTCTGTGGAGATGCCTTCACTCGTCAGCACTGCCAGCGAACGCGGATGTACCTTGCCGGTGGGTTTGCTGCCAGCGCTCATGGCACGCCAACCAGCCGGAGCAAGATGGTTGAAGGTGGCTTCGCCGAGGATGGAACGACAGGAGTTACCCGTGCAGAGAAAGAGTACGTTCATGTTCAGCGTTTCGATAAAGCTGGAGGAATTGGCAGGGGTAAGCTTGGGGAACAGATCGATTCCGTCCGTAAATCAATACACTGCTGAGGATTACCGGAACAGCATTCCTCGGTCAGGTAGGCAATAAGATCCAGCATCAAGGGGAGGTTGGCGCGATAACGCTGGTAACGACCCTCCTGGTTCACGGTTAGCAGGCGCGCCTGCGTCAGTGCTTTCAGGTGAAAGGAAAGATTGGTGGGTGGCACTTCAAGCGTTGTCGCGATTTCGCCTGCCACCATACCATCCAGCCCTTTTTTCACCAACAGTCGAAACACGTCTAACCGCACGCCGGAAGAAAGCGATTCAAATACTGAAGTTGCGGTAAGCTTATCCATAATACAATACTACAACTATAATTGAAATGTTGCAATATTGTATGCTTTGACTTGCGATAAAGATATAATCGTATCGCAACGGATCAAGTCGCTTGATCAATACATAATTGATAGATTACCGTACTTCTATACCCCGTCCCGAAAGAATCGAAGTGGAATCGATTCCGCACGTACAGACGTAACAAGCAGGTGTATATGGTTGGTCATAAGAGCGTAGGCGTGGAGCGCACACTGTTCTTTTTTTAGAGCTTCGCCCAGCCAGTAGAGGTACGCTTGGTAGTATTCCTCACCAAAGATACAGGGTTGGCTGAAGCCTAGACCTGCTTTGATCGTCAAGGTATTTGACGACCAAGCGCCCCACCTAATTGTATTGGTGGCCTTCACCACCAGCCAGAAAACTGACCAACTCCGCTCGGTAAAATTTCTTATCGCTGATCGCGAGACGGCGGCGTACCAACTCGCAGGCTTAAGCAACTCGACAAAATTCAGTTTCCATAACACGGTTGAACTGCCATACAACAGCGAATGGCTCAAGGTGCCGCCCAGTGCATCAAACGGCCAAACACCCAAGATCGGTGTACTTCATCCAAGTTTGATGCAGCGCGTAACTGCGTCTGGGAAGCGGCTCAAGCAAGTTGACAACAGCCCTTCCAAAAAGGAACACCTGCGGCGTTCCTAAACAAAATATAGATGTGCCTCTTGATAAACGGCCCAATCCGGACTAACATTAGTCCACTCAATTAAACCGAGGTGCGCCATGCAAACCGTCAACATCCATGAAGCAAAGACTCAATTCTCCCGTTTTGTCGATCGAGCCGAAGCGGGCGAGGAGATAATCATCGCACGCGCGGGTAAACCGGTGGCTCGCCTGGTGGCGTTGGATATAGTCACCAGCAAGCCGCGCAAGCTGGGGCTGGGCAAGAAAAACTTTACCTTCCCCAAACAATTCGACCGCTTGAATGCCGGCGAAATAGTCGAGATGTTTGAGCAAGGCAAGTAAATGATCGCGCATGTTTATTTGCTGGATACCAATGTGTTGCTGGCGGCATTGCTGGCACCGGAATGTTTGCCGCCAGAAGTGGTGGCAGGTTTAACGGATGCGTCCAATACGGTGTATTTCAGTGCCGCGAGCATCTGGGAGGTGGCTATCAAGCGTTCGCTGAATCGGGCGGATTTTGATTTTTCTCCCGAGGATATTCATCGGTTGGCATTGGATACGGGCTTTACCGAGTTGCGAGTAAAAGGGGAGGATTGTTACCCGTTAGTGAATTTGCCTTGGCATCACCGCGACCCGTTTGATCGTCTGCTGGTCGCACAGGCGCAATCGTTGCCCGCCTATTTGCTCACCACCGATGGCGTGTTGCGCCAATACTCCGAATTGGTGGTTCACCTGACTTTGAACCCATGAGCATCCACAAAGAAATCAGCTTCGAGAGCGAGATTTGCCAACACTTATCCTCCCACTGGGGGCACGGCTGGCGGTATGCCCGAAGGCGATGCGGCGAACTACGACCGCGCACGGGCGCTGTTCCCGGCGGATGTGCTGGCGTGGGTACAAGAAACCCAGCCTAAAGCCTGTGAAATCCTGACCAAAAACCACGGCGCGTAAGCTGGTGAAACTATGCTGACTCGCTTGCACGATCAGCTCGGGAGAATTTCTTATTGCTGATCGCGAGACGGCGGTGTACCAAATCGCAGAATTAAGCTACTCGACAAAATTCAGTTTCCATAACACGGTTGAACTGCCATATAACAGCGAATGGTTCAAGGTGCCGCCCAGTGCATCAAACGGCCAAACACCCAAGCTCGGTGTGCTTCATCCAAGTTTGATGCAGCGTGCACGCGCCGCCTGGGAAGCGGCTCAAGCAAATTGACAACAGCCCTTCCAAAAAGGAACACCTGCGGCGTTCCTAAACAAACAATATCAAACTGTTTTCATTTGATGTATTATAAGTTATCAAATGACAGTATGGAGATTGAAATGACTGCGACCAGCGCCATTACGCGTAAGTTTCCAGAAGGGTTTAGCCAATGGAAAACGAAATTGGCCAAGGCCAATCCAGGCGCGCGGATCAAGATCGTTCGTGCAGGTGTGTCGCCCCTCATATTGGTTTCGGCCAGCGAACACTTCGGCATGCCGCGTAACCTGTTTGCCAAGTTACTCGGCATCTCGCCAGCTACAGCCGAGCGCAAAATTAAGGCCGGTAGCCTGTTAGGGCAAACCGAAACAGAGCGTCTGGAGCGTATTGCGCTGATTGAGAATGAGGCTGATAAAGTGTTTGGCACGTCTGACAAGGCTCTCGACTGGTTGACTAAAAACAATGCCGCGCTGGGTGTCACTCCACTATCCATGCTGGACACAGAAACAGGGGCAGGCGAAGTGCGCAAGGTGTTGTCAGCTATTGCCTATGGTGGTGCGGTTTAATGCAGGCTTGGCGGATCGCTAAACGGGCTTACGCGCTTGATCGTCAAGGAACTGGCGCGCACCTGTCCGGTGGACGCTGGAATTCGCCCGGTGTAGCTGCCGTCTATGCGGGGCTGACACCCGAGATCGCGGCTATGGAGAAGCTGGTTCATACCGGAGATATCTTGCCGCAGGATCTGGTGCTGGCCGTGATCGACCTTCCAGACGATCAAGGTCTGTACCAGCGTTATACGGTTAAGGATTTGCCCGTAGGCTGGGATGCTCTACCCAGTTCGACGGCTGCAATTGCGCTTGGCGATCAGTTCCTGCTTGCGGCTTCGCATCTGGGGCTGATGGTACCTTCGGCAGTTATGCCGGAAGCTTTCAACATCGTCCTGAATCCCAATCACCCGGCATTTTCCGCCGTCACCTTCAACGTCGTTCGACCATTCGAGTTTGATTCCAGATTACTCGGTTGAGTCTAACTAACATCTTGGATGTGCCGCCTAACTTGCCAAGCAACCTTTAATCGTCAAGGTATTTGACGACCAAACACCCCATTTTCTTGTATTGGTGGCCTACGGCACCAGCCAGAAAACAGACCAACTCCGCTCGGGAGAATTTCTTATTGCTGATCACGAGACGGCGGCGTACCAACTCGCAGGCTTAAGCTACTCGACAAAATTCAGTTTCCATAACACGGTTGAACTGCAATACAACAGCGAATGGTTCAAGGTGCCTCCCAGTGCATCAAACGGCCAAACACCAAAGCTCGGTGTGCTTCAACCAAGTTTGATGCAGCGCGTAACTGCGCCTGGGAGGCGGCTCAAGCAAGTTGACATCTTCCCCTCCCAATCGGTATCAGGAGTGGCTGAAGTTTCTCAAGATGATTAATTGCAACGGGGCCAGTGGGGTCACGGAGCCACGGCTCTCAGTGGCTGCAGCGTTTCCAACTCGCGGCCTGACAACTTGATTCGTTCCAACGAAATGTTGGAATGTTAGAACTGACCCCTCGATTCCTGCCATTTTGTTTACGCCTTTTCTTTGTCAACCTGAATCATCGCTTCCTGAGTATTTCAGGAAGCAACGACGACAGCAGGCGCAGTTCAGATTCTGAAATTTTTTGCTCGTCCCGCCCCTTCCTATCCATTCCGTTGGCTCTTGGAACTTATTAGGTGGAAAATTACTTTGCTGTTACATTTCTTGGTTATGTATTCGTAGCCCCTTTACTTGAACGGTGGAGTGAGAGGTTTTTAATGCTGTCTAGCTATAGTTCATATCTTCTTCAGTGACTGAAACTTCTCCGAACAAGTCCATAATTTTTCCTTTTTGTCGTGAATTTAGGTCAGCATTTTAAAGATATTTTTTTGTTTTCGAATCGCTCGCTTCCATAACTGGTAGATTGCGAGTCTCCGTATTTAGCCCTCTATGTTATTCGAACCGGAGGCGTAATACGAAAGGATTTTTACAATTTATAGAATCAACCACAACAATGATTCCAAGCAGCAAACCAGAAGGTCGAACCCTAGCCGAATTCAAGCCGCTTAAACCGGCTGAGCTGGATTTGCTACAGAACTCTAGGCTAGGAACAGTCACGGTTATCTCGAATACATGTCCTAACACCGAGAACGTCAATAACATCGTCCGTGGTTCTTTTCTACGTTTTCTCGCACTGGGAGGCGATGAGTTTGCTCCTATACACGAACATGGCGTGCAATTATCTGGTGCATGGATTTTGGACGAACTAGAAATGGTGGCCGCCAGAATCCCGTCAAATCTTAAAATTCATAATTGTCATTTTGACAGTGTTCTATTTTTTATTGATACAAGAGTTTCTGGGACACTAGATCTTAGCGGTTGCCAAGTTCCAGGTTTTTTCGGGAGCAGACTCGTGTGCGATGGTAGCCTTTTGCTTCGACAGTTCACCTCTACATTAGGGGTTGTGTTACAGCGTGCCACTATCGGAGGTGACCTGGATTGTGCTGGTGCGATATTGGAAGCTCAAAACGGCGTCGCCCTGCTAGCTGACATGTCCGTAACAAGAGGGTCTGTATTTCTAAATCGAAATTTCATTACTAAAGGAGAAGTTCATTTACTTGGCGTTCAGATCGACGGAGCTCTTGTTTGCAGCGACGCGACAATTGTCAGCACTCAGGGCGTTGCCATGATTTTTGATGGTGCAGCTGTTAAAGGTGGAGTATTCCTGAGCCCTGGTTTCACCGCTAAAGGGGAAGTACGTCTACTTGGGGCCCATATTGGAGGGAGTTTCAATTGCCAGGGGGCGATACTAGACATACTTAATAGCGAGGGAAACCATGTCCATTCAGCTGATGGTTGGGTAATTTCCGCTTTGTCGACTGATGGTGCAGTAATTAATGGAAGTGTATTTTTGAGCCAGAATTTCACCGCCAATGGATTAGTTCGGCTTGTGGGAACACATATTGGCGGAAACCTCGAGTGCAATGGCGCCAACTTCAATAGTAGGCTGGGTGAGGATGCTCTATGGGCTAATGGGTCGCGGGTCGAAAAAAACTTTAGTCTTAGAAATTTAGCGCACCCTACCAGTGGGATAAAGCTCTCTCCTTGTCATGTCGGTCAATTAATAGACCATAAGGAAAGTTGGGGCGAGAGGCTTGTCTTGGATGGATTTACTTACGACAGCATAGTAGACGATGCACCAACTGATGCGGACACCCGCCTAGCCTGGTTAGACAAACAATTACAACCTCATGCTGGTCTTAATAGTTCTGGCGCAGACTTCAAGCCCCAGCCTTGGAAGCAGCTTAGTAAGGTACTTCAGGAAATGGGTCATACGGAGGATGCTCGAAAAGTGTCCATCGCTTTCGAAAATCGCTTACGAGACGCAAACTTGATCGGTAATACGCATTCATCAATTAATCGTAGATTTTACCGTATTGGACATTGGTTGCTGTGGGCGTTAACAGGCTACGGCTACCGTCCACTGCGTCTATTGGTTTGGATGTTTTGCATGTGGCTGCTCTGCGCAATGTTTTACTGGTATGCAGCACTGGTGGGTGTATTTGCACCTTCCAACCCCCTAATATTTCAGAACCCGGAATATGCTGTTTGCAAACCAGATTATGTCGTGCCACAACTGCAAGACAAGTCTACCATCGCGGTCAAACTAAACGTATTTGGTGCTGGCAATTGGTATTTGTGCGACAAGATGCCAGCAGAATATTCCGGATTAAATCCGTTAGCCTATTCTCTAGATGTGATCTTGCCTCTGGTGGATTTGCAACAGGAAACAAGTTGGTCTCCTTTGATACCGACACCTAAGGATATTTGGTATCTGGAATTAATTGCCATTTTCGATTTAAAACATTTTACTCGATTAGTATTGTGGACTGAAATCCTATTTGGGTGGGTATTCAGCTTGTTGCTAGTGGCAGTCATTTCAGGCTTGACGAAGCGACGGAACGAATGAGAGGCGGCGAGCCTTCGTACTTCGTCATATGGTCTATGGTACTAAGTACATTCAGGCAACTACCAAATATCCATTAATGTCCCTAGGTAGAGATGAGTTCCTGGGCCTCTCACGCGAATTGCTAAAATGAGTGCCAAACAGAGTTTTAGGGCAGTGTAATAGCCATCTTCCAGTGCCCAAATTCATCTCTTCGGGCGCACCATTACAAAAACAAAACCAGTCTAGTAGAGAAAACAGGCCGTACGTTTGAGTTGAGAGTGTTTCCTGAAAGCTTCCTAAAAGTTTGCAGATAGCCCATGCGGGCTAGTGCCAAAGTTAAAACTGAAGCACAACATTCCAGCACCCAAGTTCGTCCAAATCTGCAAGCTAGATATAGAGCCTTGCAGCGATAGTCGCTCTACGTACCCCTATTTCATAATCTCCCAACTAGTAGATCGTTCCGTTAAAACAATTACATATAATCCGTTCGGACTGAGCTAGTCGAAGGCCGGTATTGGCGCGAGACTAGCGGTATGACAGCTCACCGCGAACGATAATGGTTTTACTGGAACGCACCACCAGTAAGCACATGAGACAGCTAATCTACTTCTTTTCTGTTACGCATACTTGTCTTATGTTTATTCATCGCGCATGATCCAGCGTGGCACTCACTCGAATAACAACAACGGAAGGAGCACCATTGAGAAACCATCGATTGTTTTATTATTTCATTCCAGCAAGACCGCTAAATCAGGACCTTTTGTCCTGGTATGGATGGCTCAAAAAATATGAGAAGGACAAAACATGAAGATTAACTTCCTCCAAACCACTATGTGTATTTTGGGTTTACTAATTACTGTTGCATTTGTTGGAAATTTATCAGCTGCTGATTTGGTGGATGTAGAAATTAGCGGGGGCGATAAGATACTGAACCAGTCTGGAATTGAAAACTCCCTGATAGAACGAATGAAGGCAGCCTCTCCTACTCCTCAATTTGAAAAAGCTTTGTCGAATGACGCTGAAAATATTGACAATAGTGTTCTCAATAATGTGCAGGTTACCGGTCTTATTGTGAGCTTCCGTTCCATGGAAGCAAAACTTCTATCACGTAATAATTTACCGCCACCTCAAGCGTTAATTGAAGAAATTAGTCGATTGTCTGGAGTCACTCTGGAGTTTCTCCGTGCAATGTCGTTAGACCGGTTTGTTTTCCGTTTTTCCAAGCCCCTGACTTGGTCAGAAGCTGAAATCATTGTGAACCGCGTTAAGCAATCCGTTAACGTTGAGAGCGTGGAACCGGATACTCGCGTGAATCATTCTTTGAGCCCTAATGATACATACGCAGTTGACCAATGGAATCTTCAAAGTAGTACGCAATTCCCAGGGTCAGCTCAACTGGAACCAGCATGGGATATCACAGTAGGATCATCGGATACTGTAGTTGCTGTGGTCGACACCGGGGTGAGGCCCCATCTTGATTTTTCCTCCAGGCTTCTTCCGGGGTACGACTTCGTTTCAGACCCTCTAAGCTCCAATGATGGAGACGGTCGGGATAACAACGCATACGATCCGGGAGATTGGTCTAATACGGGTGAATGTGGAACTGAAGAATCTGCAGAAGATAGTTCGTGGCACGGTACGCACGTTGCTGGGATTATTGCCGCAACCGGAAACAATTCCTCCGGTATCGCCGGAATTAATTGGTTGACCAGTATTCTTCCCGTCCGTGTACTTGGCAAATGTGGCGGAAATCGGTCCGATATCATTGATGGCATGTTGTGGGCAGCGGGAATTGCGGTTCCAGGCGTGCCGACTAACCCACACCCGGCGCAGATAATCAATATGAGTCTTGGAGGTAGAAGTCCGGGCGGATGTACCGGTACCATTTATCCAGAAGCAATCAATCAAATCAAGGCCAAGGGAGCGTTGATTATTGTTTCGGCTGGCAATAGTGACAGCGAAGCAGCCAATTTTGTGCCGGCATCGTGCGATGGGGTAATGACAGTGGGCGCGGTCGGGCCTTATGGGTATCGAGCGAGCTATAGCAACTACAGCGATAAGTATAAAGTAGACATATCCGCCCCAGGGGGCGATATGAAATTGGGCGACTGGGCAGGAATTTATTCAACTGTGAATTCTGGTAAAACAGTTCCTGAATTTTCGACATATAAATATCTTCAAGGAACCAGTATGGCAGCACCCCATGTATCTGGTGTGGCCTCTCTCGCCTTGGCGCTGGATCCCCAAATTGCTCCAGAATTATTAGCGTATAGCATAATCTATGGCAGCCGCGCATTCCCATCTGACTCTCAATGCACACTAAACTGGCCACTCTGTGGGGCGGGTGTAGTAGATGCCCATAACACCTTGCTAGCAGTGAATGCACTCAAACCTTTTTCTCTCGTTTATGAATACTACAATGTTGACCTCAATCACTATTTTCGTACCGGATCAAGGCCTGAATCATTCTCAGTGCTGGCAGGTGGTGCTGGGGCTGGCTGGCGCGATACCAAGGGATATTTTCTAGCATGGAGACAGGCTTCTCAAGGTGCGGTGCCAGTATGCAGGTTTTATGGGACACCAGGAAAGGGGCCGAATTCACATTTTTATACCGCAGACCCGGGCGAGTGTAGCCAGGTACAGAATGATCCCGGCTGGACATATGAGGGAATTGCGTTTTACGTGAAATTGCCAATCAATAATACCTGCCCGGTAGACACCGTACCTATCTATCGTCTCTATAATAATCGATGGATGTATAACGACTCCAACCATCGGTTTACCGCAGACATGACTGAGGTCAATGCGATGGTACTTAAGGGCTGGGTGTCAGAGGGCTTGGTTATGTGTGGTGCAGGCGGTTGATTCTGGCTAGCTTCATGTTTTTTTGTGATGCTAGAATGATTACCTAATTTTTTGGCAAGTCAGCTTCGTTTACACACCCCTTAAGTTTTTCCCTTCCTAAAAATGCGGCACATACTTAGCAGGCACTCTCACTCGAAATATGTTTCCTACAGCCTCAACTTATTTCGGGGTGGAAATACGCTACATAAAGCAACCGCTGGCTGTTGCACTTCTAACTTGATTCCACGTCATCAGATAAGGCGGTAACGTGGGCTAAAGCAAGCGTAGCCAGGACTAACGTAGGTTGGCGCTGAGCTTGCGAAGCCCAACATCACATGTAAATGAACACATGCGCCACCGACGTGTCGATGCAGCGGGAGGCACAAAAAAAGGTGTCAGTCATTGCATTGTGCATTGACTGACACCTTTTTTGCTAAAACCTGGCTGACTGACTTCGGCATTGCCCTTCGCTCAAGCTGATTGCTGTCTTTTATGCAGTCGTTGGAATTTTGACTCGGAGAAGCGTAGATAACCCAATAGCGGACGGTGGTTTCAGACACCGCCGACACTGAGCTATATTTTGGGCATCTTGGAAGCGGACAGTGCTTTGTGTACAGGTCAAATTAGACTGGCACGAATACAGCTGGGCTAATGCCGAAAAACTTGCCCAATTTACCTGCCAAGGTTGCGCTGATTTTTCGTTTCCCTGCCAGGATTGCCGACAGGTTGCTCTGTGGCACAACGGCTGACAGGTCTTCTTGCTTCAAGCCGCGAGCATCCATCAAGAAACGCAAGGCATCCTTGGGTTCTGCTGCCTCGATGGCGTAATGCTCGTGCTCATACTTCGAGACCATATCCCCAATCAAATCAAGCAAGCCTGACAGCGGATGGTCTTCGTCATCTCCGGTGGTATCCAGTAGGGAATTCATCAGGGCCACCATACGGTCATAACTCTTTTTATCATGGATGGGGCGAAGATGCGCCATTGCATCAAAAGCCTGCCAAGAAGATTGAATAGCCTGGATGTCAAACTGAGTGTTTTTTGCGCGCATGATTAGCCTTTGCCTTTCCTATAGAGCTTGTTCCAGTCATCGTATTCCCGATGCGTCATCACCTTATGCACAAATATCTTCTTGAACCTGTACCTGACGATAACGACCAGGCGATAGTTGTTTCCACCCACATCAAAGATCGTATAGGGCGGCACGTAATCGACAGAGTTGAAAAACTCACGAACATGGTTGAAGACCCTGAATTCAGCGTGCTCCACAACTGAGCGCCACTCACGTAGGAGCTTTTCCGCTTCTGGATGTTTCTGCCAGAACTCGCGAAGCATTTTGATGGAGATGATGTGTACGAGAAAACTATATCAAACTGATATATAGCGTCAAGGCTATGTACAACGAAAATCCGGTCAGCGTGCTGGAATTCGGCGCCAAGCGGTATCTGAACGGTGGATATAGCCATCTCGGAAACCGCCATTGAGGGCTTGCGTATGCTGCTATTGCAACGGGTCAAGTCGCTTGATCAATACATAAACGATATGTTATCGTGCTTCCATGCCCCGTCCAGAACGAATCGAATATGAAAATGCTTATTATCACGTAATGAATCGTGGTAAAGACCGAGGTCGCATCAAGATATTCCGCTCTCCTGAATACTTTGAAGCGTTCCTGTGTACTCTGAAAGAGGCTACTGAACGATTTGGAATTGTGGTTCATGGCTATTGCTTGATGGCTAACCAGTATCATCTATTGATTCAAACGCCTCATGCAAATCTCAGCCGTGCGATGCGTCATATTAATGGCGTATACACTCAACGTTATAACCAACTCGCCAAATCTGATGGCCCAATTTTTCGGGGGCGCTTTAAATCGATCCTTGTTGACCAGGATGCGTATCTGTTGCAATTGTCGCGCTACATTCATCTCTACCCAATTGCAGGCAAGAAACCGCTGGTTGATAACCTTGCAGATTATCCCTGGTCGAGTTTTCCAGCTTACATCAACCAAGCCGACAAAGCTGGTTGGTTAATGTGTGAACAAATAGTTGGCTTGCTGGGTTCAAAGAAAAAGTATTCAGAATATGCCCGATATGTTGCGCAAGGTAATAACGAACAGCTGACTCGATTTTATAATCGAGGGAACACCGCTTCGGTTATTGGTGAAAAAGAATTCGTAAAATGGTTAAGCGAGAAAAAAATACCGCAACTCAAAGAAAACAAAATTGCGAGTTTAATCATCCCGTTTGGCTTGTCGATTGAACAGATTGTCAAAAATACCGCTGCCTATTATCAAAAACCGGTAGCGTCACTAAGACAATTAAAGAAGGGGCGAAATAGTCAGTCAACAGAACGAAAAATTGCCATATATTTATGCCAACATCTGGGTGATCACCGATTAAATGCAATTGCTGACTACTTTGGACTTGGGCATTCAGGTTCAGTTAGCCATATCACCTGTTTGGTGAGAAAGCAATTAAGCATGGATATCGAATTAACAAATGAAGTAGAAAACGCCTGCAAATTTGTTCTTAATCAAGTAACTTGACCAATTATTTTCTCGGCCCCTTCGTCAGGCCATCGTCCGGTGGCACCTGCTCACTGCGCGAAAATTACGCGAGTTGCACAAGGTCAAACATATCGTCACATTCTTCTGTGACAATGGCGAGAAGTGCATCAATGATTATGGGTTATGACAGGCGCCATGAGTGTCAATGACACAGCAGATAAAAATGTAACGCTTGACCTCGCACCATGGTGGTAGAAATTGTACAAAAATATTAAACTCAAGCCATGATTTCCGGATTAGTCCAAATTCTTTTATGGCAAGGATTGGGAGAGTTGATTTCTCACTTCCTTATACCAATTCTGCCTGGCCCAGTATTGGGCCTTATTTTATTATTGGTATTTTTAATCCTTAAAGGGCATGCTAATCCTTCACTTCTTTCTGTTTCTGATGCCTTTAGTCAGCATTTAGGTCTTCTATTTATTCCTGCGGCGGTAGGCGTAATTTTATTTTTACCACAATTAAAAGCCCATGCATTTGCCGTAATAACGGCTTTAGTTGTAAGTGTTGTTTTAACAATTACTACCACAGCAGTTGTTTTGAGATTAATTGCTAGAAAAGATTCTAATGATCCGTGAACAACCTCAATTTACAAACATCTGGGTTTACCTTTCAGGTAGTCCTTTATTTGCTTTGATTGTGACACTGGCAGCTTATCAATTAGGTAACCTGCTTTATCAAAAAACAAATAAACATCCAGTCGCTAATCCTGTTGCAATAGCGGTCGTATTAATTGCCCTGGTTTTATATCTGATAGACATGCCTTATCAAAAATATTTTGAAGGAGCGCAGTTTGTGCATTTTTTGTTGGGTACTGCAACTGTTGCACTAGCTGTACCTATTTATCAGGGTTTTTCTATTTTAAAAACGCGACTCATTCCCTTAACTATTGCCTTGGTATGTGGTGGAATCGTTTCTATAGCAAGCGCTGTCGGAATTGCAACATTTATGGGAGCGGATGCAACGATTATTGGTGCTCTATATCCTAAATCAGTTACTACACCCATTGCGATGGGTATTGCAGAGCGTTTAACAGTCTCCCCTACCCTGACTGCTGCATTTGCAGTAGTCACTGGTATCTTGGGCGCAATATTGGGTAGTTTTATTTTTAACCTGCTCGGCATGAAAGCGTGGTGGCAACGGGGATTTGCAATCGGTGTGGCTGCACATGGTATTGGAACTTCCAGGGCTTTTGCTGTTCACCCGGAAGCGGGTTTATACGCTAGCCTGGCCATGGGACTGCACGGCATTTTGGGGGCGATCTTAATACCGCTGCTGGCTTTATATATTCGTTAATCTTCAAAGAGTTTAGCGGTGCCCTTATTTCCGCCCCCGGCAACAACATTCGAGGGCATGCTGCGGCGGGAACCCAGTAATTTTATCAGGATCAATTTTTGTTTTGTTCTACGTTACGAAAACTTTTTTAACTGGATTCCCGCCTGCGCGGGAATGACGCGCTTTCATATTCCCAACCTTTTGAGTTAACTTTATTATGCAAACTATTCTGGACGCTATCGGCTCAACCCCCCTCATTCAGATTGACGGTATCTGGGTCAAGCTGGAATTCCTTAATCCCTCTGGATCCATCAAGGCGCGTATTGCAAAATACATGATAGAGCGCGCTGAAAGTGAAGGTCTGCTGAAACCGGGTGATACGATCGTGGAAGCGAGTAGCGGCAATACCGGTAACGCGATGAGCATGGTGGCTGCTGTCAAAGGCTACAAGATGCTGGTGTTGATGCCCAATGGGTTGAGTCGTGAACGCACCGCGATCTCACGTGCTTATGGTGCCGAGGTCCGCATCATCGGTGATTTTCATGTCACCGATGCGTTAGCTGAAGTTAGAAAGCTGGGTAGCCTGCCCGGTTATTTTGCCCCGCAACAATTTGATAACGAATGGAATGTAGATGAGAACCGTGAGTGGTTAGGGCCAGAAATTCTGGCACAACTCCCTGCTGGCGTGCTCCCTGATGCTGTTGTCGGTGGCGTGGGTACCGGCGGCACAATCATCGGCGTAGGCCAGGCGTTCAAGGCGGTTAACGCGGCGTGTAAAGTGGTCGCGCTTGAACCCAGTGAATCATGCACGATACTCTGCGGCGAGATCGCCAAGCACCTGATCGAGGGAATCGCTGACGGGTTTGTACCCGGCATTATTCAACGCCACCGTGCTCTGCTGGATGAAGTCGTCGCGGTCGAGTCCGCAGCGGCTGTGCTGGAGATGCGCCGACTGGCTCGTGAGTACGGCATCTTCGTCGGGCCATCGTCCGGCGCGCATCTGGTCGCTGCACGAGAGTTACGCGAGCGGCACAAAATCGAACATGTCGTCACATTCTTCTGCGACAAGGGTGAGAAGTACATCAATGACTATTGGTTGTAAGAGTGTAAGAGTGCCTGGAATGAACCCCGTATTTTCAAAAATTATTTGAAGCGTCATTCACCAATCAGGATTCCTTATATCTGATTAATAATGCTGGTGTGATTGACCCAATCAAATATCTTGGAGACTTCGCAACGGAAGATATTTTATTGCTTATGCACGTCAATCTGATCAGCCCAATACAATTAATGAATGCTTTTTTGAAAAAGCCACATGGCGTAAAAAAGAGAATGGTTATAAATGTATCTTAAGGCGCTGCATCAAAAGTAACCGATGGATGGTCTTTATACGGCTCATCGAAGGCAGCCCTCGACCACGCATCTCTTCATGCAGCTAAAGAGATGGAGCTAAATGGCATGGCAAATACTCATATTTTTTCAGTAGCACCCGGGGTTGTAGATACGCATATGCAAGCGAAAATTAGAGCTGTTTCAAAACAGTCATTTTCTATGGTAGATCGATTTATAGATTTACATAAAACCAATGGGTTGGATACTCCTGAACACGTTGCACAAAAATATTTGAAAATACTGGATGCACCCCAGGAATTCCCCAAAGTTGTTTTTTCTGCACGTGAAATTTCACAACCCGTTAACCTCAGTCACCCACAAAAATAACATCAAATGGAACCATCAAGCATCTGATAAAAAATATTTTTGTTTACTTGGTGCGGCTACGCTTGCTCATTGTTGGTGATGCCTGACTCTCTGCATCATTAAGTAAAAATTGATTGAATGCATTCGCAGCAGTGGAAAGACGCTTATTTTTACGATGTACAACATGCCAGTGACGCATGATAGGAAAATGGTCCACATTTAGTACTTTCAGACGCTTGAATTCCAGTTCCAGTTCGATGCAATGCATAGAGATGATGCCTAATCCCATGCCAGCTTGCACTGATTGTTTGATTGCTTCATTAGTGTCCATTTCCATATGGGTCGGCAATTTTGAATGGTGACTGGCGAAATATCGTTCTACCACACCGCGCGTCCCCGAACCTTGCTCGCGCAGCAAAAAAATTTCTTGTGCTAATTGATCAGGCTTGATGTTGCGTACCTTGGTCAAAGGGTGGTTGGGAGCAGCGATAACAACCAGCGGGTTCTGCATAAACGGCTGCGACAGCATGTCCGCACCTTCCGGTGGCTGACCCATAATGGCAAGATCGGCGCCATTTTCGGCGAGCAATTTGATTACCGCATCTCGGTTGGCAACATTCAGGCTTACTTTGATCTTGGGGTGCTGCTGAATAAATCTTGCCAATAACTGAGCTATGAAATAGCTGGCAGTGCTGACTGCAGAGATATTCAAGCGACCATATTCCAGCCCTTTCATCTCGCTCAACATCGCATCCATTTCCTCCAGTTGCTGCGCGATACTGCGGGTGTAGTGCAGCATTTCCTGTCCTGCTTCGGTCAGGTGCATTTGCTTGCCCACTTGCTCAAACAAGGATAAGCCGACACTCTGTTCAAGTTGCTTGATTTGCATGGAGACTGCAGGCTGGCTTAAATACAATTCTTTGGCCGCACGAGAATGACTTAAATGCCGTGCTACGGCATCAAAAATTCTAAGCTGACGAATGGTTAAATGTAGCATCGTTTCATTATAAGCAATGCCTATAGTTAGTATCAATACAATTGATTTTTATTTATGAGTTGTATTAGGTATTGTGCAACTCACGCGCTGAAACAAATACCCATTAATCGTAATGAGTATTGCCCGCCAGCTTAGACAGGAGGGCGCGGTGCGGTTTTTTCAATAATTGGAGATAACCATGGCATCTGAAACAATGAAAGAAGGCAAAGAGCGCTACAAAGCTGGCGTTATACCCTATAAGAAAATGGGCTATTGGCAGCCTGATTACAAGGTCAAAGAGACAGATGTGCTCGCCATGTTCCGTATGACACCGCAACCAGGTATGGATCCAGAGGAAGTTGCCGCTGCGGTGGCAGGCGAATCTTCCACAGCCACATGGACGGTGGTATGGACTGATCGTTTGACCGCGTGTGAAATGTATCGCGCCAAGTGTTACCGTTGTGACCTAGTCCCTAACACAGGCGAGGGCACCAAAACAGAAGCCCAGTACTTTATTTACATCGCTTATGAATTGGATTTGTTCGAGGGAGGCTCCATTGCCAACCTGACTGCTTCCATCATCGGTAACGTGTTTGGTATGAAAGCAGTAAAGGCGTTACGCCTTGAAGATATGCGTATCCCGGTTGCTTATCTCAAAACATTCCAAGGTCCCGCCACCGGCGTTATCGTCGAGCGTGAACGTCTGGATAAATTTGGTCGTCCTCTGTTGGGTGCAACTACAAAGCCTAAGCTCGGTCTTTCCGGCCGTAACTATGGACGCGTGGTGTATGAAGCCCTAAAAGGCGGCCTGGATTTCGTGAAAGACGACGAGAACATCAATTCACAGCCCTTCATGCACTGGCGTGACCGTTTCCTGTATTGCATGGAGGCCGTGAACAAAGCTTCCGCTGCAACCGGTGAAGTCAAGGGACATTATCTTAATGTTACCGCTGGCACAATGGAAGAAATGTATAAGCGCGCTGAGTTTGCCAAGTCGCTTGGTTCGGTCATCATTATGATTGACCTCGTTATCGGCTACACTGCTATTCAGTCGATGGCGCTTTGGGCACGTCAGAACGACATGATTCTGCACTTGCACCGTGCGGGTAATTCAGCCTACTCACGTCAAAAAAATCACGGTATGAGTTTCCGTGTTATTTGCAAGTGGATGCGTATGGCGGGTGTGGACCACATCCATGCTGGTACTGTCGTGGGCAAGCTGGAAGGGGATCCGCTCATGATCAGGGGCTATTACGACACGCTGCTTGATACACACACGCCTATGAATTTGGAGAAAGGTCTGTTCTTCGAACAGGACTGGGCTTCACTCAATAAGTGCATGCCAGTTGCGTCCGGTGGTATCCATGCCGGTCAGATGCACCAATTACTAACCTATCTCGGCGACGATGTAGTTCTGCAATTCGGTGGCGGTACTATCGGCCATCCGCAAGGAATTCAGGCAGGTGCGGTAGCAAATCGCGTGGCACTGGAAGCCATGGTTCTGGCACGCAATGAAGGTCGCGACATCTGGAACGAAGGCCCGCAGATTCTGCAAGATGCAGCCAAATGGTGCGGTCCGCTAAAAGCAGGACTGGATACGTGGAAAGATGTCAGCTTCAACTACGAGTCCACCGACACCCCAGACTTTGTTCCTTCTGCCACGACCAGCGTTTAATTAACATATAAGGAGAATTGATTATGATGACCAATCCTGGAAGTCAGATCACGCAAGGGCAGTTTTCTTTTCTGCCCCCGCTGACTGATGTACAAATCACAGCACAAATTAAATATGCACTGAAATCTGGCTGGTCGCTAGCCGTCGAATACACCGACGATCCGCACCCGCGCAACACCTACTGGGAAATGTTCGGCAACCCCATGTTCGACCTTAAAGATCCCGCAGGAATCTTGATGGAAATCAACAATTGCCGTAAGACATTCCCGAATCACTACATCCGTGTGATGGCTTTTAGTTCAGCATATGGAATAGAAAGCCCAACTATGTCGTACATCGTCAACCGTCCTAAAAACGAACCTGGTTTCGGGCTGGTGCGGGAGGAAGCCGAAGGTCGTAGCATCCGCTACACCATCCATTCCTACGCAACTGAAAAGCCGGAAGGCGAGCGGTACTAAGCAATTGCGGGTACGGCATCTGCCGTACCCGATTTTTAACCGGCTGTTGAAATACTCTGTAACTAGTCTTCTTCAGAACTTGGCGATAAAGAATTTTCTTCTTTAGTTGCCGTTCCAATTAAATAGAAACTTATTCAATAGTACGCACAGGACAATGCGGAAACTTCCAACAGTCGATTGATTTTACAGGTTAAACAAATGAACGAACTTTCTAAAGATCTCATCCTTCCCGACGACACCCCGGTTGATCTGGACGCCGAATTTCGCGACTCCAATATTCAAGAAGTGCTGTCTAAACTTGATCGCGAATTGATCGGCCTGTTGCCGGTAAAGACGCGCATCCGCGAAACCGCAGCGCTTTTGCTGGTAGACCGTGTTCGCAAGAAGCTCCATCTGTCGGCAGTTTCACCAACGCTGCATATGAGTTTTACCGGCAACCCCGGTACCGGAAAAACCACGGTAGCAGTACGTATGGCAGAAATACTGCATCGTCTGGGTTACGTGCGCGAAGGCCATTTGGTATCAGTCACACGCGATGACCTGGTCGGCCAATATATCGGACACACTGCACCAAAAACAAAAGAAATCATCAAAAAAGCAATGGGCGGCGTGTTATTCATAGATGAAGCCTATTACCTCTACAAGCCTGAAAACGAGCGGGATTATGGAGCTGAATCTATCGAAATCCTATTGCAAGTGATGGAAAACAACCGTGACGATCTGGTCGTTATTTTGGCCGGTTATAAAGACCGGATGGATAAATTTTTCCACAGTAACCCCGGCATGCGCTCGCGCATTGCGCATCACATTGATTTTCCTGATTACTCGGCAGAAGAATTGCTTATCATCGCAAAGCTAATGCTGGCAGAGCAAAATTACCGCTTCAGTGCGGAAGCAGAAAAAGCATTCGCAGAATACATCCCACTGCGGATGAAACTGGAACATTTTGCCAACGCGCGATCCATTCGTAACGCGCTGGATCGCGCGCGTATGCGCCAAGCCAACCGCCTATTCGCAGGCGCCAAGAAAAATTTAACCAAAATTGATTTGATAACCATCGAAGCCGAAGAAATCTATGCCAGCCGCGTGTTTCTGGATGGGCAGGTTGATTTGGACGGAGATGAGTTGGCGGACGAAAATGGTAATGGCGTTGCGAAGACCTGATGCTTCCTTGGCACGATCTTTTCAAACATGTGAAGGCAGAAACTCTATTCTGTATAAAAATGGTAAACCCATCCAAGTGTCGCTAGAGAAGAAATTGCACAACCTATAAAATAATAAAACACAATCTAACGAAAGAGACACATGAGCAAACCACTGGTCGCCATCTTGATGGGCAGTTCAAATGATTGGGAAATCATGCAGCAGGCCGCACGTCCTTTGCATGATTTCGGCGTGGCCTATGATGCACGCGTAATCTCCGCACACCGATCACCTGAACTATTGGTGAACTATATTCAGGAAATGAGTGAACAGGGTGTACAGTGTTTCATTGCCGGGGCGGGCGGGGCGGCGCATCTGGCTGGCGTCATTGCGGGGCAAACCACTCTGCCAGTGCTGGGCGTACCCATTCCATCAAAATACCTTAAGGGAATCGATTCTTTACTATCCATCGTGCAAATGCCCAAGGGTATTCCAGTGGCTACCTTTGCTATCGGCGAAGCGGGTGCGGCTAATGCGGGTCTGTTCGCAATAGCCATGCTGGCACTGAACGATGCTCAATTAGCCAAGCAGCTCATCGCATTCCGCAAACAGCAGGCCGAAGCAATTGCTGCGATTAAACTGCCATCACTAAATTAAAAGGGGAATCCTATGTCCGTATTACTTGAGTCCAACTTAACCAGCTTGTCTTTATTGCACCGCGGCAAAGTGCGTGACATTTATGAAGTAGATGATGATCGCCTGCTCATTGTGCAGACCGATCGCTTGTCTGCCTTCGATGTCATTTTGCCGACGCCTGTTCCAGGCAAGGGTCAAGTTCTTACGACCCTGTCCAACTTCTGGTTTGACAAGCTTATTAACGTTCTCCCTAATCACCTTACCGGCATCAGGCCTGAATCATTAGTCAAGACGGATGCAGAGCGTGCGCAACTGGCTGGCCGAGCCTTCGTAGTGAAACGCTTGAAACCCGTGCCCATTGAAGCCATTGTTCGCGGCTATCTGGCCGGTTCCGCGTGGCAGGAATACCAACAAACCGGGATGGTGTGCGGCATTAAATTACCTGCCGATTTACAGGAGGCGCAAAAACTGCCGCAACCCTTGTTTACACCTTCTACCAAAGCAGCCGCTGGTGAACACGATGAAAACATCTCCTTCGAGCAGGCTACAAAATTGCTGGGTATACCGCGTGCGAATGCTGTGCGCCATGCTGCTTTGTCGCTGTATACCCAGGCTGCGGCATATGCGGCCACCAAGGGGATTATCATTGCCGATACCAAATTTGAATTTGGTACGGATTCATCAGGGAAAATGTATTTGATTGATGAAGCGCTGACACCCGACTCTTCCCGGCTCTGGCCAGCGGATCAATACAGTGTAGGTAGCAACCCGCCTAGCTTTGATAAGCAGTTCGTGCGTGACTGGCTGGAGGCTTCCGGCTGGAACAAACAACAGCCCAGCACCGAAAATCCCTGCCGATATAATCGAAAAGACTGCGGAAAAATATCAAGAAGCCGTGCGACTATTGATGGACGTGTGATACATCTTTCAGCAATCAGCATTAGTGCGACGTTGGTGTTTAGTGAACGAGTTAACAGATTGAGAAAAACTACCATAAAAAAATTCAACCAGCGACTTCTGTCTCTAGTTGAACATATTGGCTTGCTAGTCATTGCCATCGCCACAGTGTTCGCAATGGCGAACGAGACTATGACTATGGTGCGGGCGGTACAAGTGACACTAACCGACCTGCTGCTACTCTTCCTCTATCTGGAAGTCCTCGCCATGGTCGGGCTGTATTACAACTCAGGCAAGCTGCCAGTGCGCTTCCCGCTATACATCGGCATGGTGGCACTTGCGCGCTACCTGATCCTGGACATGAAAGCCATGGATGACTGGCGCATGCTTGCGGTAACTGGCTCTATCCTGATGCTAACGCTGGCAGTGTTTCTGATCCGCTTCGGCCATGTACGTTATCCTTATTCGGGCGATGATCCGTCGGCGGAAGTTCGACAAGCCAACCGAATGCAGGATTGAAAAAACGCTGTGACCCCCTATCGTATCCCGGATGACGCAATACAAACTGCCGCGACATTACTGTTAGATACGGCCATCAAATAGATTGATAAAACATCTGGATTCCCGCCTGCGCGGGAATGACGCGCTTTCATATTTCCAACCTTTCGAGTTAACTTTATTATGCAAACTATTCTGGACGCTATCGGCTCAACACCCCTCATTCAGATTGACGGTATCTGGGTCAAACTGGAGTTTCTTAATCCCTCTGGATCCATCAAGGCGCGTATTGCAAAATACATGATAGAGCGCGCTGAAAGTGAAGGTCTGCTGAAACCGGGCGACACGATCGTGGAAGCGAGTAGCGGCAATACCGGTAACGCGATGAGCATGGTGGCTGCTGTCAAAGGCTACAAGATGCTGGTGTTGATGCCCAATGGGTTGAGTCGTGAACGCACCGCGATCTCGCGTGCTTATGGTGCCGAGGTCCGCATCATCGGTGATTTTCATGTCACCGATGCGTTGGCCGAAGTTAGAAAGCTGGGTAGCCTGCCCGGTTATTTTGCCCCGCAACAATTTGATAACGAATGGAATGTAGATGAGAACCGTGAGTGGTTAGGGCCAGAAATTCTGGCACAACTCCCTACTGGCGTGCTCCCTGATGCTGTTGTCGGTGGCGTGGGTACCGGCGGCACAATCATCGGCGTAGGCCAGGCGTTCAAGGCGGTTAACGCGGCGTGCAAGGTGGTCGCGCTTGAACCCAGTGAATCATGCACGATACTCTGCGGCGAGATCGCCAAGCACCTGATCGAGGGAATCGCCGACGGGTTTGTACCCGGCATTATTCAACGCCACCGTGCTCTGCTGGATGAAGTCGTCGCGGTCGAGTCCGCAGCGGCTGTGCTGGAGATGCGCCGGCTGGCGCGTGAGCACGGCCTCTTCGTCGGGCCATCGTCCGGCGCGCATCTGGTCGCTGCACGAGAGTTACGCGAGCGGCACAAAATCGAACATGTCGTCACATTCTTCTGCGACAAGGGTGAGAAATACATCAATGACTATTGGTTATGACAGTGCCTGGAATGAAATCCCCCGAGCTGAACTGGAATGACTGATACCAAAATTATCGTGCTCGACGATGGCCCGGCCGGCTCGCAGACGGTGCATTCCTGCCTGCTGCTGACCCGTTGGGATCAGGGCACGCTGCGTGCCGCGTTGCTGGATGACTCGCCGCTCTTCTTTGTGCTCACCAACACCCGTGGCATGAATGCGGTGCGTGCCGCCATGGTGACGCGCGAGGTGTGCCGCAACCTCAAGTTGACCTTGACCAGCCTGGCCGCGCAAGGGCTGCATTTCAATCCGATTTTCGTCAGCCGCCTCGACTCCACGCTGCGCGGACATTACCCGGTGGAAACCGATGTGATGAGCGAAGAGTTGGGCGGCGCTACAGGTTTCGACGCACACTTCCTGACGCCGGCCTTCTTTGAAGGCGGGCGTTTCACCCGCGATAGCATCCAATACCTTATGGCCGATGGCGTGGCCACACCGGTACACCAGACCGAATTCGCGCGCGACTCGGTGTTCGGCTATTCCACCAGCTACCTGCCCGATTATGTCGAGGAAAAAACCGCCGGACGCATCAAGGCGAATCAGATCGAGCGTTTTCTGCTCGCCCAAATACGCGGTGACATCTCGGCGCGCCTGATGGAACTGCACGACAACGTTTGCTGTGTAGTGGACGCGGAAACCCAGACCGACCTAAATAACTTTGCCGCTCAATTGAAAACTGCCGCCGCCAGCGGCAAGCGCTTCCTGTTCCGCTCTGCCGCCAGCCTGCTTACCGCACTGGCACAACTACCACCTCAACCGGTGGCTGCCAGCGCTATGCGCCAGTACGTGCGCAACGGAAAACCCGGTGCGGTGATCGTCGGCTCGCATGTCAAGAAGACCACGGCGCAACTGAATAAGCTGTTGAAAGAACCGGGCATCATTGCCATCGAGGTGGATGTGGATCGTATCGCCATGGAACGTTCCGCCCTATTACAAGAAGTACTGCATCAAGCCGCACATGCACACGCTTCCGATACAACATCTGTGATCTATACCAGCCGTGCAGAACGCGGCTTTGCCGACCAAGCCGCTCGTCAGGCATTTGGCGAACAAGTATCCGCGTTCCTGATGGACGTGGTACGCGGCCTGCCAACTACACTGGGCTTCCTCATCAGCAAAGGCGGTATTACTTCGAACGACGTGCTATCCGATGGGCTAGCGCTCAAGGCTTCGCGGGTACTGGGGCAGATTCTGCCAGGCTGCTCGGTGGTGCGCTGTCCGTCCGATCACCCGCGCTATGCCGAGATGTTGGTGGTGATTTTCCCTGGCAATGTCGGTGACGATGATGCACTGGCCACGGTATATCGTCGCTTGGCCGGGATAGGATAACCGTATAGGCGCTCCTCCTAATTTGCATATTATGATTTTTAAGTGATTGATATATTGATATTTTATCGAAAATAGTTGGGCTACAAAATCTATAGGATTGTGTAAAACGAAGCCTCGGTTTTGAGCCGTTTTTTTACGATGGCGACCAAAACCTAAACTGAAATTGCAATCCATATTTGTGCTTCACTGCATTTTCGGTAGTGCGAAAGCACAGCTTAATCCGAAGATGCTGCTTGATCCATTTGAAGAAAAATTCGACCTGCTAGAGGCAACGATAAAGTTGAGCGAATCAAGCGCTGACTGCCGGATAGGTAGCGCAGTGGCTGCACATGGAATTTACTGGGTTGACTTTCAGGGGCGGTTTCAAGCGGCAGTCCTCGTTATTCACCTTCCCAGACCAGCACGTCGACCCATGACTGAGGGTGTCGCACAGTTATTAGTATCAGGCAACAAGCGTTTTTATCGTTTCAGTTTTAATTGTGTCACCGTTCAACTGAAGCAAGGATGAAGGCTGAATGTCTAGAGTTGACTAAGGGGGATAATTATGTTTAAAAATATGAAGGTAGGCGTGCGTTTTGGATTGGGTTTCGGTCTGGTTGTGATTTTACTAGTCGTAATTACAGCCTTATCTATCACGCGGCTTTCGCGACAGGACCAAAGGCTAAATTTTATAGTTGATGATAGATATTCGAAAATGGCTATGGTTATGGAGATTGATAATGAAATCAACGTGATTGCCATTTCACTAAGAAACATGATGCTCACTGATAGTCGCGATGACATGTTCAGGCAAGAAGGAATAATTCTTGAAGCGCGGAAAAAAATTGAAGGAAATATAGAAAAGTTACAAAAAAAAGCTATTGTATTACCGAAAGGAAAAGAGTTACTGCAGCACGTTCTGGATAATCGAATTAAATATATTGAGGGTTCTAAGAAATTGGTAACCTTGATTGAAGAAGGGAAAAAGGATGAATCACGGACATATTTGACTCACGTTTTGCGTCCCATCCTGAGCGATTATCATGCCAGTTTGAGTACATTTGGTAAGTATTATGTAGAGTTAATGCATGTAACCGTCCAAGAAGCCGTTGACAACTACAACAATACCCGCAACATGATGTTGGAGCTGACACTACTAGCGATTGTTTTGGCGTTGGCCGCAGGTCTCGTCTTCTGGGTTACGCGCAGCGCTACCAAACCATTGAATCCAGATCTGAACGTATCAAACCGATTTTACGAAGGTGATTCGACTGCAAGGGTCGAGGTGACCTCTAAGGATGAAATTGGCAAATTACTCTCAGCCATGCAAAATATGGTAGGCAAATTGTCGCAGCTTGTCACCGAAGTACGCAGCGCCTCCGACAATCTCTCTAACGCTTCTGATGAAATAAGCGCGATCAGAGAATACGTAAGCCAGGCCACCTACGAACAAGCAACCAAGGAAGTTACCGAGGGTGGCGAATCGGTACGGCGGACAGTGACTGCCATGAAGCAAACCGCAAAAAAAATCGGCATCACTAATGATATCGCCCATCAGACTAATCTGTTGGCACTAAATGCTGCTATTGAAGCTGAACGCGTGGATGATCATGGCAAGGGCTTTGCAACGGCGTCAGAGGTACACAAACTGGCAGAACGCAGCTTGGCTACAACGCAGGCAATCAGTGAGTTGGCCAACAGCAGCGAGCAGATGGCGGAGAAGGCCGACAAGCTGTTGGGCGAAATGGTGCCGTCCACTAACAAGACCTCTGATTTTTGATATCGGAGATTAGCGGCGCGGTGATGTCGTCGGCGATTCCAAGCAAAAGAGCGAAAGATGTTGAAAGAGTAGAAACAGCGGTTGAAACGGAAGGTGAATCTGTTGAGATACGCTTGCAGATGTCGGAGGACTAAACCTGATAATCGGAAAATTGCAACGAAGCGATGAAATAGCAAGAACAGGAAGTTTGTACAACATTCAGGGTGGGGTAATTCAGGGAGCAATTGTCGAGGAACGAGGTACATCATCATTCCCGACATGGTTTTTTAATGTGATTAAAAAGTAGGCAATATTTATGTCAGCGCAAACCCCGTTACAACGCATTCAGCACCTGATCAATCTGGAACGTGAGGACGTCGGCACACTGATCGCTTATGGCGTCGGCATTGGTTTATTGTCACTGACGATGCCGATCGCGGTACAGGTATTGGTCAATATTGTCGCTTTCGGTGCACTATTGCAGCCATTACTGGTGTTGACAATGGTGCTGCTGGTATTGATTACTTTTAGTAATATCCTGATCGCGTTTCAGTTTTATGTGGTGGAAATGCTGCAACGCCGCTTGTTTGTGCGTATATTTGGCAATGTAGCTTTGCGTCTGCAACAAGCCCGCATCGCCATTCGCGACGATCACTATGTCCCTAAGTTAGCCAACTATTTTTTCGATGTGGTCATCTTGAATAAAACGGTGACGGTATTATTACTGGAAACCTTGGGGTATGTGCTGCAAACCGTGATCGGTATGGCGCTGCTGGCGTTTTATCATCCCCTGCTGCTGGCCTTTGATCTGTTTTTAATCGCCATGCTGGCGCTGATCCTTTTTGTAATGAGTAAGAACGGCGTGACGACGGCCATTGCGCAATCGGAAGCCAAATATGCTGCAGCGGCCTGGCTGGAAAATATCGCTGTCAACTCTCTGCTAGGCAAATCAGCCAGCGACAGTGCGTTTTTAAATACGCAAACCGAACGGATCGCCCATGACTACCTGGAGGCCTCAGTCCGGCATTTCCGGATATTGGCCCGGCAAAACCTAAGCGCCTTAATGCTGCATGCATTTGCCAGCACCTTGCTGCTGGGTATGGGCGGCTGGATGGTTATAGAACGCCAGCTCAGTCTGGGACAATTGATTGCCGCCGAACTGGTGGTTAGCGCCATGATTTACGGCCTGCTCCGCTTGGGTAAAATGCTGGGCGACTATTACGAATTACTGACCAGCGTTTATAAGCTGGGGTATTTGCTTGATTTGCCACAAGAAAGCAATCAGGGTGCAACACCGAAAAATACTGACAAGCCGTATCAGGTCGATATTTACTGTGCCTCCCTGCCGGAAAGCCCCTATCTGGATGTGTTGCGCGGCCTTGATTTGCGTCTCGCTCCGGGCGATAAGCTGGTGATTAGCGATGGTGCCAACCGGGGCAGCCTGTTGGACATGCTGTTCGGTCTACGCGCACCCAGCAGCGGCTATGTTTGCTTGGATAATCATGATTTGCGAGATCTTAATCTGGGCATGTTACGCGACAATGTCAGTCTGGTGCGTGACACCGAAATTGTCGAAGCCAGCATACTGGACAATCTGTGTTTGGGTCGTGAACTTGAATTACTAGCCCTGCGGCAGGTGTTGGTGCAAGTCGGCTTACTGGATACCATTGCCGCCTTGCCGGCCGGTTTGAACAGCCGTTTGTGTGTCAATGGCGCGCCGCTCACGGCTGAGCAATCCTTACGGTTAACACTGGCACGGGCCATAGTCAGTCGGCCCCGGCTGTTGTTACTGGATGGCGTGCTGGATCGCATTGACCAGCGGATTTTGCCATCACTGCTCGATAGCCTGCTGGCTGCCGATGCGCCGTGGACGCTGATTGTCACCAGCCATGATGCGGAAGTTATCGCGCGTTGCCAGCGCCACGCCCGTATCGAATCCGGTATTTTGATCGAAACCACTACCGAAGATTACGGTAAATTGTAATGAAAACCCAACACACATCTCCCTTTTCAGCGCCAGATATCAGCGTGCTGTCGCGTGCGGCAACCGTGCCACTGGCAGGCCGGCTTGCTCGCTCCTTGATGATGCTGTTTGTTATTTTAATGGTCTTGCTGGCTTTTACGCCCTGGCAACAGAACGTGCGCGGCATTGGGCGTGTCGTTGCCTATGCGCCTGCGGAGCGCCAGCAAATCATCAGCGCACCGGTAGAAGGCCGGGTGGGGCGTTGGCTGGTTAAAGAGGGTACGCAAGTTAAACAGGGTGCAGTGCTGGCGGAATTACTCGACAATGATCCGTTGTTGCTGCAACGCCTGGCGAGCGAACAGCAAGCCTTATTGGCCAGACAGGCCGCCACAGATAGTCGCGTCAAAACTTTTCGCGAGCAGTTGAGTATGGCAGAACAAGCCCGGCCACAGGCTTTATCCGCAGCCGAGTCGCGTGTCAACATGGCTCGCGAACGCCTCAAGGCTGCCGAGCAATCGGTAGATGCCGCCAAGGCTGCCCGGCAAACCGCCTCATTGAATTTGTTGCGGCAACAGAAACTACAAGGTAATGGCTTGGCCTCGCAACGCACCCTGGAGCTATCTCAACTGGAAATGGCACAACGCGGCGCCGAGGTCGAACGGGCGCAAGCCGGATTGCAAGCGGCAAAGAGCGAAATCGACGCGTTGAGCGCTGACAGGCAAAAACTCACCGCAGATGCCGCAGCAGCCATCGAAAAAGCACGGGCCGAACTTAACAAAGCTATTGAAGATCAAAATTACGTCATTGCCGATTTATTAAAACTGGAAACCCGGCTGGCGCGCCAACAAACGCAAACGGTCACCGCACCACGCGCCGGCACGGTGTTACGCTTGCTGGCCAATCCCGGCGCGGAACTGGTGAAAGCCGGTCAGGCACTGGCGATTTTGATTCCCGATAGCGAACAACGTGCTGTCGAACTGTGGGTAGACGGCAATGACCTGCCCTTGATTGTCACCGGCAGCCGGGCGCGCTTGCAGTTTGAAGGCTATCCCGCGATACAGTTTGGCGGCTGGCCGTCATTCTCGGTAGGCTCATTCGCAGGTAGGGTAGCGCTGATCGACGCCACCGACGATGGTAAAGGCAATTTTCGTGTCCTGATTATAGCGGATGCTGATGACGACATTGCCTGGCCCAGTGCGCGGTTCCTGCGCCAAGGTGTGCGAGTAAATGGTTGGGTGCTGCTGAGCCAGGTGACCCTGGGCTATGAGTTATGGCGGATTTTCAATGGCTTCCCAATGCTAATATTGCCGGAACCTAATGTAATGGAAAACCCCAAGGGTGAAAGTAAAAACCATGTCAGTCACGAGAAAAAAGGCTTATGAACAAGATCGTCATTCTGACGTTTGCGCTCTTGCTCAGCTGGCTGCTGGTCGGAAATGCCAGCTCCGCCATCTCGCCATTGACTCTGGATGAGGTGCAGAGCTCGGCGCAGCAAGCCTTCCCGAGTTTGCTGGTAGCAAAACAGCGCCAGCGCGCCGCCGAAGGCGAATATCAGACGGCGGAAGGCGCATTTGATACAACGTTAAAAGTGCAAAACCGCTGGTCAGTCACTGGCTTGTACCAAAATCGGAATAACGATGTCAGTATTGAACAGCCCACCAGTTTGGGGGGGACAACATTCTTCGGCGGCTGGCGGCGCGGCACTGGCGATTATCCGGTTTACGACGGCAAAAGCCTGACGGCCACAGACGGCGAAGCACGACTTGGCGTTAACATCCCGCTGTGGCGTAACCGCGAAATCGATCAGCGCCGCGCCAGCCTAATAAAGGCGGAACTAGCTCAAATGATTGCTGGTCACGAATACGACCAAATATTGCTGGAAATCCGTCGGCTGGCTGCGCACCGTTATTGGGATTGGGTGCTGGCCGGCCAGCGTTTGCAGATTGCTAAACGCCTGCTGCACATTGCCGAACAACGCGATGCCGGGATACGTAAGCGGGTAACTGCTGGAGATATTCCTAAATTTGAGGTTTTAGATAATCAACGGGCAATTATCGAACGCCGCGAGCGCGGGGTGGTGGCCCAGCGGATGCTGGAACAAAGCGCGATCCAACTGTCTCTGTACTGGCGTGACGCCGAGGGTCAGCCGCGCATGCCCCTCGCCGAACAGTTGCCATCCGGTTTTCCTGGTCAAGAACCAATGATCACCCTGAATTACCCTAAAGCCTTGCAAACAGCGCAAGCACAAAGACCAGAATTACGTCGTCTCGACATGCAAAGTCGGCAAACACAAACAGACCTGGAGCTACAACAAAACCAACGCGCTCCCGAAGTCGATTTATCAGTGATGGGCGCCAAGGATATAGGAAACGGCGTGGACAAACTTAATCGCAATGAATTATATGTGGGTCTGAATGTGAATATTCCCTTGCAGCGCCGGGTCGCCAGCGGTCGTGCTCACGTTGCTGGCGCCAATCTGCAACGCTTGAAATTGGAGCGTGTGTTGTTGGAGGATCGCATTGCCGCCGAAGTGAAAGATATTTTGTCAGCCTTGTCCGCCGCACGTAAGCGCCGGACACTCACTCTTCTGCAACAAACAGCCGCCCAGAAGCTTGAGGTAGGCGAACGTACCCGTTTTGATCTAGGCGCAAGCACCCTGTTATTTGTCAACCTGCGTGAAATAGCCTACGGCGATGCTGTCCTACTGGCCGCTGAAGCCGCCAGCAACTTGTTCAAAGGGTATGCTGATTACCAGGCGGCACTTGGGTATGCAAGCCCAATGAACTCATTGAGCATGCCTTGAGCATGGCCTGGATTCTTGATATCGACACCACGGTTACAAACCCTATTCGGACATCAAAGTGGCGCCGAGGCCAGTTACAACCCGCTTAAGCCGGGATGCCTCGGCCGCACAGTTCCTACCTATTGGATTGGCAACCTGTGACTCTTGCTGCAAACACATATTAAGAGCGGCAAGTCTCTCAGTGCAGCGAGCAGCTTTCCCAGGCTTATCATGGAACATCCGCGTTCAAAATATGGGGCAGCGCTACCGTGTTCGCGCCGATTGTGAAAATGGCTTTGACGAATTGAAAGAATCAATGGGATCGGGTGCATATAGTACCCAGGACTCGTCAGCCGATTTGCTTGAATTCTGGCGATCTTGCGGAAAAAATGCGGTGTAAAATTGTTACCCATTAAAGTGGTTAGCGCATACGTGGCGTGTTCCCTTTCGCAGCTGGCCACTACAAAAAAGACAGTAAGCCTGATATTTACGGGCCGTTCTTGACTGGTTGAAATGCAAAAATTTTTTTTGGGCGATACCTCAGCGTCAAACTGCTTTGAGCTTCATAAGTCACTTCGCCCCGCACTGAAGTCTTTATTTGTGCAGCTGAATATTGTGGCTAATCAGGAGGTATTGATAATGCATTACTATTTCATAACAGGAACATCTTTTGGTTTGGGCAAGGCCATTGCAGAGGCATTGTTGCAACGCGAAGATGTTTTTGTATATGGAATTTCACGAACATCTTCCATCTCTCATTCGCACTACAAACATGTGTTTGCAGACTTGAGTAATCCGTCTCAACTATCATCCATTATTGAATTATTTGAAGCGTCATTCACCAATCAAGATTCTTTATATCTGATTAATAATGCTGGCGTGATTGATCCTATCAAGCATCTTGGAGACTTTACAGCGGAAGAAATTTTACTGCTTATGCAAGTAAATCTCATAAGCCCAATACAATTAATGAATGCTTTTTTTAAAATTCCACAAGGAGTAAAAAGGAGAATCGTTATAAATGTATCTTCGGGCGCTGCATCAAAAGTAACCGATGGTTGGTCTTTATATGGTTCATCGAAGGCAGCCCTTGACCACGCATCTCTTCATGCAGCCAAAGAGATGGAGCTAAATGGTACGGCAAATATTCATATCTTTTCAGTAGCACCCGGGGTTGTAGATACGCATATGCAAGCGAAAATTAGAGCTGTTTCAAAACATTCCTTTTCTATGGTAGATCGATTTATAGATTTACATGAAACCAATGCGTTGGATACTCCTGAGCACGTCGCACAAAAATATTTGAAAATATTAGATGCACCTCAAGAATTCCCAAAAGTTGTTTTTTCTGCACGTGAAATTTAACAATCCTTTATAAGTGTGCGAAGTCAGACCTTACAAATTACACAGCGGATGTAAAATATAAGGCCGAACCTTCGCCACTGTGGCTTAATGGCTACATCTTGAAACATCTAAATAGTAAAGGACATCTATAAAAATCGCAATTTTGCGAGTAGCCACTTTGCGGCTTGCCTGCTTACCCCGTTTCGTCACAACTTGGCGGCACTTGAAAAAATTATCGCTTACATATCAACAATATGCCGCGATCATATTTTTTACTTGTGCCTTATCTTGCTGGGAAACTTGAATTTTTAGAGGCACCCTAAAGTCAGATAGGAGTTAAATGGATTTCTTGCCAACATGGCCAATTGAATTTAATACGATGACCTCTTTCAGCATTTTGCTGGTTGCTGGCGCTATGGGAGGATATCTGGCTCATACGATGCGTTGGCTACCCAGCATTACGGGCTTCATGCTATTAGGTTACATCGCAGGGCCAAGTGGAATGGATGTGTTAAGTGCGGATGCATTGTCTTCGGCTCGCGTTATTATTGATATTGCACTTGGCCTGATTCTCTACAGGTTAGGATTGTCACTTGATATCAAGGTAGTCCTCAAAAGCCAATATCTACTCCTGGCCACGATTTTGGAGACGATTGCAACGTTACTGGCTGTTTATTTTGTTTTGCGATATTTTGATGTTTCAGCTTTAACGGCTGCCATTGTTGCTGCCATCTGTACTTCATCATCTCCGGCAGTATTGATTCACGTTGGACATGAGCTTGGCGCCAAAGGACCTGTGACAGATTCCGCTGGTTCATTGGTAGCCTTGAATAATGTCATTTCATTTCTGGTGTTTTCAGCCTTATTACCCGTTGCACATATGAAAGCAGATGCTTCATGGACGGTGGTTGTGTTCCAGCCACTTTATCGACTTTTCGGCTCTTTTCTGCTGGCAGTCATTATTGCTTATGGGCTGCACTATTTAATCCTAGCCACAAGAGAAGCCAAACAATATCGCCTTGCATTAGTCGTAGGTGCCACCATGCTTGCCTTGGGTTTGGCAAATGCACTCGTGCTATCCATTTTGTTTGCGCCGCTTGCGCTGGGTATTATCGTTCGCAACATTGAGCATGAAAATGTTATTTCAAACATTGAGTTTGGTGAAACCTTTGAGCTTTTTTTCATTGTACTTTTTGTTTTTGCGGGAGCAAATTTGCATATAGATGAACTTATGCAATATGCTCCCGTTGCAATCGCATTGGTCTTTGCCAGAGGGTTGTCTAAATGGTTTGGGGTATTTGTTGCCGCCAAGTCATATCGGATACCGACTCAAGCAGCTGTTTCAACAGGGTTATTATTGGTGCCAATGGCTGGCCTCGCAATCGGCTTGGTACAAACTACTGGACAACTATTCCCACAGGAGATTGCTACAGTATCGGCATTAGTATTTGGGGCCGTTGCCATATTTGAAACCATAGGCCCACTAATTGCAGTTTGGGCTTTCAAATATTCTGGGGAAGTGGGTGCAAAGGAAGCTTAACAATTGATCCTGTAACAAATTGTTGAATTTGAGCTGCATACTTTACAGGGGCATGGTCAACTTAGATTGTCCATTTGAAATTCCATATATTGGATTCATGCTTCCAATATATGGAACGCAATTTATTTTGGGCGGGAATGGAACGGCGCGCAGAAAATTATTACTGACCAAGCGTAGCTGCACATTGCAGCAACGATGGTGCATAAAGGGGAGCATCCCTTTTTCCACAAGAACCATCAGCTTGGACTATGGCAAAGTTGGCACCAAAGTTTTCCAAACAACATTCATTTTCACAACAGAAAAAATAACGCTGCAACAGCAGTCGGCAGCAACGCACCCAGCAGCAAACCAACAGCTCCGATTGATTCATCGCTAAAACCGCGCCTGAGTAGTGCCACGCCAGCCGGATTAGGCGCATTGGCAATCACGGTCAGGCCACCTCCGGCCACTGCGCCTGCAACCAACATATACTTTTCCTGATCTGACATGCCGGCAATCAACGAGCCCAGATAGGTGAGCGCCGCATTGTCTGAAATAGCGGTCAGTCCGAGAGCGCCAAAAAATAAAGCTATCGGACCGAGACTGGAAACGACGGGTTGCAGCCACCATTGCTGCATGCCGCCCAATACGACCAATCCAGCCAGAAAAAACCCGACCAGCAATCCCTCCTTTAGAATCAGCGGGCTTTGATATCGATCATATGCTTGCGTATAGCCGAGAAACAACAGAAATATTCCCAAGAACAGCACAGGATGATGGGCCAAGGTGACTACAGCGGCCAAAAACACCAAGTGGATTGTGCTGACTAGTAAGGGAACTTGGGGCGCGGGAGCGTCAATTATGGATAAATTTTCTTCGTGAATATGTGAGCGCAGCAAGAATGTAATTCCCGTCGCATTGATCAGCACGGCAAGACATGACTTCCAGCCAAAAGTTGACGCCATGAACGCAGTATCCCAATGCCATGCCGACGCGACCATGAGTATCGGTGGTGCAGCGTAAGACGTCAGCGTGCCACCAATTGAAACATTAACAAACAGTACGCCCAGTGCTCCATATTTAAGCCATTCTGGAATCCCTTGCCGAAAAATCTGTGGCGCCAGCATCAATGCGGCAAGCGTCATGGCAGCGGGTTCGGTAATCAGTGAACCCATCAACGGAACCGCGGCCAAGCCCAGCCAAGCTAAGGCAAGGCTGGTACGCACCGGTGTCAGGCGTGCCACTAGCATTAGTAAGTGTCTGACGATCTCCAATATTGGCCGTGAGGCGGCTATCACCATCACGACAAACACGAACAGGGGCTCCGTATACTGGCGCGACTCAGCGTAAGCAATTGCTTCCGCGCCACCTGACACCAGCGCCATCACGACAATCAGAACGAATGCCCAGAATCCAAAAACCACCTCAACTTCGCCCAATAGATGGAACATACCTGCATGTCGAGGGTAACGGTGGGCGAGACGTTCAAATGATTTTGCGGCGAATGTATGCAGCAACGCGAAGGCAAAAAGTCCTGCCCCAATTGCTTGCATAGTGTTAATTTCCATGTAGATACCCATATTTCATTGTCGATTGTGCAACCATCATAAAGCAATCCGGCTTGTTATCAGCAATATGAAGCGAGTGTATTGCAGTATGTTTGTCGTGCTCAGCTAATGAGTCAACGGTTTCGAAAGTACTACACCCATGTTCTCACGCGACTATCAGCGCGGGGACCATAATGGGGAATGTGAAGTATCAGAAGAGAGTAACCAAGCATAATGATCATGCCCATTTTTTCGTGCCGCGAGTGGTAACTGGATCAAACTGACAAATCCAATGCCGCTAGTATTGCTGCACGTGCACGCTTTTCTGCCCAGGCAAAAATGCGGGAAGAGGGTCTTCCAAAATGGTCTTGGGTACCCAATGTAAATACTGAGGGAAGCTCAAGGCTCTGTCTTACTTACACTCCTCGCTACGATGCTTGCTTGGCGTAGCGTTAAGTTATGGCTAAACATTTATTTGACGCTGACAAAACTTTTACTGTTGCAAAACATCATGGCGCAAGATGTGACTTACTGTTGGGTTTGGCAGTAGAAACTTTGTTTGTATCGACCACACGAATCTCACAACGGGCATCTTTGTAGGGGCCATTATTCTGTTCCCATCCAAAGCCAGGAGAAGTTTGTGCGCAGTATCGCTCGTCATTTAATTTGCTTTTCCATTCGTACCATGAGGCTGGAGCAGCGAAAGCTGAAACACAAAAAAATGAATATATCACTAGAGTAGCAAATCTCGATTTCATATTTGCGTCCTGATAAATAGGCAACTTCACATGCACGGCGAATCAGCCTAAAAGCCAACCGGGAAAAGTTATTACACAGTGGTACAAGAGTGGGGCACGCGGCAAGGTCACAAGTTCCTTTTTGAACGTAATTTCATAATGCTCAATTTATTCATGGAATTTATCGCGAGCCAGTTATCTGCCCGATATTTAGCGCCGAGCGGATGATATCAGTGTGCTGACGCAGTGCATTCCTGTTCGCGATATCAGGTGCTCAAATACGCATTGTTGGCATCCCAGGCTGGCGCTAAAAATTACGGCTAATTTTTCCAAACAGTTTGACCCATTGGATGGGATATTTCTTTCGACCCCTGATAATTTACTGTGTAATTTTCACGACAAAATTGGAGCATCTCGTTAATTTAGTTATCAATTCAGATACTAGAAATTCAGATCTCGAGCGGTGAAAGGAACCTTTGGCAAGTCACCAAGAATCCGGACGAGAATCGAGTTCATGGTATTGGGATCGTTGTCGAAGCCACCGTGGGTGTCGCTTTTAGAGATTGTTCCGGGTTTGTCTCCTGCCCCGGAAATAACGATGCCAGGCAGGCCATCGACTGCACTATTTAAAAGGTTAAATAGCTGTTGATCTTCTTCCAGAAATTTTTGCATGCCGAGCAACGGCACTTCCCGAGACCCTTCAAAGGCATTACTGACCAAATACAGCAGGGATTTCCCATAAGGACCAACATCATCGTCGCGCTCCCCCACCTTGCTCAGATTATATAAGCTGGGCTTGGGACAACTCTTATCCATTATTTTTGGCAGCACTATCTTTTTGAACAGATCTATCCGAATGGCTGGCGCCATGAATTGCAGTGTTTTCCAGGATATGCCCAGACTAGCCAGTTGCGGAATGGCATGTGCGGCGAATATGGAGCCGGCGCTGTGGCCAACCACATGAAGCTCCCAATTACCTTCTGCCTTCTTGCCAAGACTTTCTTTTGCTTCTTTCGCATATTTTGTCAGGAGCTGAACTGCGCCTGTCTCATGTTTGGAGGCGAGCTCAGCGTTTTCCACCATTTCTCCCCACAGCTTTCCGCCCGGGTAGGCTAAGGTTAACTCAAGCACACGATCCTTTGCATCGCGCAGGTGGTCAAGAAATGCGCCGCCCGCCCGATCATCAGCTGCAGTGAACTGATCCTTGATGATATTCTTAGTGGTATTGAACCAATCGCTCTCCCACATGATGTGTAGAGGGTAAATTTCGTTGGCAAGACAAACGTCGCGAAATGCAATAATCCTTTTGGCTACATCATCTTCGCCATTCAGACCCCCATGAATATATAACATCACTCGTTTTTTCGTCCAACCCTTGGTTTTGGCTGGAATGGTTTCTAAAAACAATCTTTTCAAATCTTCTTCCGTGGTCCAGTAGTTACCTCGGTCAGAGAGCTTGCCGTTGTTTCCAACATCGATTACATATGGCCGAATTTCGTTTAGAGGAATAACTTGTCCCGCGCGGAAGGTTCCGCTCGTGACATCTGCCGCACCCTGAGCCCAGAGATCGGCCATGACGGGCACGCCGAGCTGTGCGACCCAAACATCGGTGGCATGAATCATGAAGTCTTCATATGGCAACAAGGCGAACCCATTTTCGCCCCAGCTCTTCCCCCATGAATTCTGGACTATGAAACCTTGAGAGGTATAGCCGACAAGGGCTATCGCATGTCCTCCATCTGCGTTTCCCTGCCGCTGGATCACGGGAATTGTAATTTTTTTGGATTTGCTGCTGGCGCCCGCTTTGAGTGAAACCGTGGATGGGCCGGGCTGCCCCCATCCGGCATGCACCATTAATGTGGCATACACGATGCCGACTTCATGAATTGCCGCATGCACATGACGAACTTGCCTGAAATCAACTCGGTAATAAGCTCCGCCTGGTGTCATGGTTGCTTCATCGGCACGCTGTTGATCAAAATTATTTGCACCATGCAGATCGTCAGGCCAAATTTTTTGCGTACATACGCCGTGACGCTCCCAGCCCTTCATGGCACCTCTCGCCGAGGATCCGGAATAACTTTCTCCCGGCCACTCATCATAGCGGCGGGCAAGTTCATAAATCATGCGCGGACTGATGCGACGCTTTAACTTGCGTTGATGGAGTAAAAAATTAATAACTGCCGCAAGGGCAAAACCTGTACACGCACCTTCCGTGCCCTGGTCAAGAATGGCTGGAACAGCGTGGATGTTAACAATCTCGTCGGGCAAGGCCTGCAGCGTAGGCAGATATTCCCAGTCTTTAAGATCAATCTTGTCAGGAAAAGCATCCAGCGTTCTACTAATTTTTTGCTCTACACTTCTTTCATCCGGCTTTACGCGTCTGGATTCGGATTCCGGCCGCGTGGTTTTTGGTGCAGACTCCTTGGCCACTGATGCTACAGATTGGGGCGTTTTGGTGGGGGCACGTTTCTTTACCATGGGTATTCTCCTGTTTATAGAGTCACGCACACACTTAAGGCTAATCTTAATCCTCAAGCTGTTGAGAAGGCAATCTCAGCTTGCAGCGCTTGTTTGTTGACCGTAAGAGATGCGTGTAGCTGGGATGATTTTCTTTAGCATAATAGATCGACCGCTATAAAAAAAGAATAAGAAATTTCCCTATTTTTGTTTGTAAAATCTCTCGCGGAGAGTCTCTATAGTTAGGGTGTACAACATTTTTTTGTATTGCTAACAAAAAGGTTTTTCACCGGCAAACAACTGCTGAACCGTTTCGCGTTCTCGGATAAGTTGCATGACTTCACCAGCCACCATTACTTCGGCTGCACGTGGGCGTGTGTTGTAGTTTGAACTCATGCTCATGCCATAGGCACCAGCCGACATCACCGCAACCAGATCACCTTGCGAAATAGCCAATTTACGGGCATTGCCAAGGAAATCGCCGGTTTCGCATACCGGCCCCACCACTTCATATTGCTGCACTGGCGCATCACTTAGCTGCACTGGTTGGATGTGATGATAGGCATCGTACAAAGCTGGACGCATCAGGTCGTTCATTGCCGCATCGACGATGGCGAAGTGTTTTTCTTCGCCATGTTTGAGATATTCAACTTTGGTCAGCAGCACGCCGGCATTGCCAACCAGCACCCTCCCCGGCTCAATAATAATTTTTTCGCTACGTCCCTGCAAGGCGCTGAGTAGTGCCTTGGCATAATCGGCAATGGCAGGCGGGGTTTCGTCCTGATAACAGATGCCTAATCCACCACCCATGTCGAGATGTTCAAGATGAATCCCCTCGCTTGCCAGCGCATTTACCAGCACCAACATTTTTTCTGTCGCTGCGATAAATGGACTGAGTTCGGTCAACTGCGAACCAATGTGGCAATCCATGCCAACCACGCGCAGATGCGGCAGCTCGCTCGCCTTGCGGTATAACGCCAGCGCTTCCGTATAGGCGACACCAAACTTATTTTGTTTCAAGCCGGTGGAAATATAGGGGTGTGTCTTGGCATCCACGTCTGGATTCACGCGCAGGCTTACCGATGCCACCTTATTGATTTGTCCGGCCACTTCATTCAGGCGTGTGAGTTCCGCTTCCGATTCCACGTTAAAGCACAGAATGCCCGCTTCCAAGGCCAGCTGCATTTCTGCCACTGTTTTGCCCACACCGGAAAACACCACTTTATTCGCCGCGCCCCCAGCCGCCAGCACACGCTGTAATTCGCCGCCGGAAACGATATCAAAGCCGGCACCTAACTTGGCGAACAGATTCAGGATGGCGATATTGGGGTTGGCCTTTACCGCGTAGCAGATCAGATGCTCGCGCTTTTTAAGTGCCTCAGCAAACTGGCGATAGTGATCGGTTAATGCACTGTGTGAGTACACATAGCATGGCGTACCAAATCGCTGTGCGATATCAGCCAGGGGGACTTGTTCGGCATAAAGCTGGTTACTCTGGTATTTGAAATAATCGGTCATGGCTATTTATTTTGATCAGGAAGTAGCTGGACTGGGGGCTTCGCCGGTGGCAAAAATAGCGCCCCCTTGGTTCCGCAGCTCTGCAGCAGAAGTGCTAACAGCACCATAATACCGGTCATACGCATGGTTGCATTCTCACTAAAATGGAACAATACGGGATTATAAAGGCAAGACCGGGAGTGACTGAAACAGAATTTCATCAATACGCCGAGGTGGTTGTTGCAAGGTCGCAGCTTTTATCAGGAGGCAACGGAGCCAAATCTTGCAATACAACATGAAGAAGGCATATGAGACCGGTGATTATACGATGCAGAAAATTGCCGATGCTTTGGGGTGCATTATTCCACTGTCAGCAGTGCGCCTCATAAAAACTGCGCTCAAAAATAGATGATTGCTTGTGAT
>CAWDCY010000010.1:0-22665 GCA_963800965.1 uncultured beta proteobacterium
TTGCGACCGTCCCGCAGACCAGCGGTTTACCACGAAACCACTCTTCAGCTGCGTTTACATTTGCAAGCGCTGCAAGTACGGCGGAAGACAACTCATTGTTGCCTACGTGCAGGTCGTTTTTCTGGAAAGCTTCGTTGGTTCCGGCAACGATTACTTCACATTGGAGCAAAAGGTTGAGGTTCTGTGGTATCTCGGGGGCTAATTTTTCGCATGCCTTGGCGGACAAGGAGTGCGCTTTTCGGCAGACCGATGGTCTAATCGTGTAAATGGAACAAAGGCCCGCTTCAAGGAAAGCGCAATCGCTTCTCTCAGGTTCTGTAGCGTTTGCTTTCCGTGCTGCTGCAAGCTCCAATTTTTCAATGAGTTTTGCTCTCCCATCCTGAGGAAGCCCCCGAACGTGCTGGGCAATTTGGAGCGCTTCTGGATCAGAGACTTCGACCTTGACGCTGCAGCAGAATGAACAGCCCGCCTTGCATTCAGGTGTCAAAACGAAGCTTCGCGGTTCACATACGACTGAATCAATGCTCGAGTGCAACGACTTCAAAAAGGCGAGCGCCTGACAAGCGTTCGTACACTTCTGTATGGAATAAGCAGCACGCACCGAAACGGCATTTATCGACTCGCGAATGCGTGATTGTTCTTCTTGATTGAGCATGCGCCTCCTGTGAGCGATGTGACCTTAACGTAATACAAAAATTATTCAAAATGTTGCCTATATAGGCAAGCGCCACCAGCGATCCACTATTTTTCATTATGTTAGCTGTTTGTTTGACTGGATTTTAATTTTAGGGCAACCCGAAATTCTGCGTAATGTCCAGCCTTAATTATCTTGACTTACGGGTGCCCTGAGCTTCTCCTGATTCATCCAAGCAATTGAAAGAAATAAAGTCATATTGAAAAAAAGACTTTGAACTCGAATTGATCATCCTTCCCGTTTGGATACAAGCAACTTCGGTTCCTTGTGCTCTACACCATGCCAGGGGCAAATAACATGGTGGGACATGCACATTGCATTTAATCTGTATCTAACCCTCATGCCACTCTTGCGGAACCCGCTGAGACGTCTGACACTGGGCTCTTCTCTCGAACCAGTAAGCAATATTGCCCGTGATGACAATTGTGCCGGAGATGATTACCGAAGCTGCTGTAACCGCGCTGGCTCCAACGATTAGTACGATGCAGCCTTGATTCGCGCACTGGTGAATGGCGGCTATTTGCACTTCTTGAAGCACCATGTGATTCGCTACAACCTGACATTCTGGATCGAATACCTGCGTGGATATTGGAATATACATACAAGCTTCCAACAACGTGACCAATGCCAAAACAATAATCCTTAGGGGGATGTTCTTCAGCATAAAGAGCCTCTTTGTTGGGGTATAACGTTTAGATTCACTGGTGCTGCGACTTTATCGCACAACATCTGAGTGGAATGCAACGATAGCGTGGCAATCGATCCAGGCTGAAAAACGTCCGAAAGTTACTCTAATCTAACAATTATAAAACAATAACCTATATATTTAAGTTAATGTTCTTAATTAACGATATGCTACAAATATAGAGCCTATGCGTTTTTATCTTCTATTGAACTTTAGGCGCTTCACAGATAAGGAGATTTCCGATAAATCGCGGAATTGTCAAACTCTTATAGCCCAACAGCAGAGCCGGTAATTTACTTTTTGTTAGTTACCTATTCATCAACTTTGTTATTTCATTGGCATTGATAGGTTCACTAAAGAAATAACCCTGCGCTGACTCACAACCAAGGTTTGTGAGAATATTCAGTTGTTCTGAAGTCTCGACACCTTCAGCGATGATTCCATATCCCAACTTATGACCCATTTCTATCATAGAACTGATAAGGATCAGGACTTTCTTATTGATAAGCATATCATCAACAAAGTGTTTGTCGATTTTCAGGCAATCAACGTTAAGGTATTTAAGAGAAGCAAAAGATGAATAAACTGTTCCGAAATCGTCAATCGCCAGTCGAATACCTAGATCTTTCAAGTCCTGAAAAACTGAGAGATTCCGTGGATCCGTCTGTAAAACACTCTCGGTAATTTCTAACTCCAGTTCAGCTGGAGCCATTCCTGTCTCATCGATAATACATTTAATTAGTGGCACAATCTCATTTTCGAGAAAATGGCTTGAAGAAATATTGATGGCCATACGCAGACCAGGATAACCTTCTTTCTTCCAAGCAACTGCCTGACTACAGGCTGTGCTCAATACCCATTCGGTAAGTGATTTAATCATGCCAATTCTTTCGGCTGTCGCGATAAAATCAGCAGGTGGGACTTGGCCTAGTAGTGAATGGCGCCAGCGTAACAATGCTTCTACGCCAATAAAATCACATACATCTTCTACTTCATTTGTCAATTCGATATTAGTGCGTACGCACTTACAAGGGCTATAGGACACCACGCTCAATCTCTTGCAGATAGATGAAGTTCGGTACTTTTACGCCAGCCTTTTTCCTGATTTCTACCAACTCTGAGGATTCGAAGAAACGTCGAGCATTGTCCAATGATGACCATGCTGAAAAGTGGACGATATTATTTGCGTCGTTGTCGTAACGCAGCAACTGGTAGCTAATTTCTCCCGCACATTTTCTGATGTCTACTGCTTGGTCGAATATCGCTTTCCATGCTGGGTAGGACTCGACCTCGTGAATGATTAAAACGTACTGCATGTATACCCCCTATAAATAGCCTTGGCGTTATTCTTTCGTGTTTTTGGATCGCTTATACTCTGTATATCTACGAGATTCCAATCACCATTGTTTCGATATAATCGTTTCCCTTGGTTTGGATAATCGGAGACATCTTGCTGGATGCGCAAAAAAGAAGAGGAAAAAGGATCAAGAGAAAAGCAAGAGATAAGGGGCAGGTCTAAATACTGTTCTGATAGCGAGCTTGGCGGAGTATTTTTACGTTCAGCGCATTGATTGTATATTTTGCGGTTAACCCAACATAGGAAATCCCCCGGCTATGCCGGGGTGGCAGTAGAAGTTTGACATTTACGGGAGTCCATCTGCGACACTCTGAATCGTGAGCCGCCAAGCAAACGAAGAAGGGAGGATCGAGATGGACGACAGCGAAAGCCTAAGCCATAGTAAATGGGAATGCAAATATCACGTGATATTCATTCCAAAGTGTAGACGTAAAACGTTGTATGAGCAGTTGAGGCCGCATCTTGGTGAGGTATTCAAGAAGTTGGCGCAGTACAAAGAAAGCCAGATAGAAGAAGGACATCTGATGCCCGATCATGTACACATGTTGATATCGATCCCGCCGAAATATTCGGTATCGCAGGTCATCGGGTACATCAAAGGAAAAAGTGCAATTCATCTGGCGCGAGTGTACGGTGAACGCAAGCGTAATTTTGTAGGGCAACACTTTTGGGCGAGAGGGTATTTTGTGTCAACGGTAGGTAGAGATGAGGAGTCGATCCGGCAGTACATTCGGCACCAAGAGGAAGAGGACAAGCGCCTAGAGCAGATGCACCTATGGCGCTGACCGGCCACCGAAAGGTGGCCACAAGAGCAGGGGCCGCGTAAGCGACCCCGTTAAGCCGCTTTGAGCGGCTCACAAATTAAAGCCCCCGGCTTTGCCGGGGGATACTTACTGCAACAACACCATGACAATAAGTAGCAATCCCCGTTACTAACAATGCTATTCAATTCCTATCCATTCCTACTTTTGTTTCTACCTGTGACAGCGATTGTTTTTTTTCGTTTAGGTGCCTATAGTCGACAGCTTGCCGCTGTTTGGCTGGGTGCCTCTTCCCTGATTTTTTATGGATATTGGAACCCCGTCTATGTAGGTTTGCTACTGGTTTCAATTTTTTTCAATTATGGGATAGGTTACGCTCTCGCCCAGGAACACAATACAGACCGGAATCAACGTAAAAATTTTATTCTAACGGCTGGCATTATTGCTGACTTGCTGCTACTAGGCTACTACAAGTACGCCAATTTCTTCCTTGATACCGCCAACCAACTTCTAGATACTGGTTGGACTCTGCATGACATACTCTTGCCATTGGGCATTTCGTTTTTCACCTTCACACAGATTGCTTTCTTGGTGGATGCTTGGTCGGGTAAGGCACGGGAATACAGCTTCATCCACTACCTGTTGTTTGTAACCTATTTCCCGCATTTGATCGCTGGCCCGGTTCTGCATCACAAAGAAATGATGCCCCAATTCGCCCGCCCCGAGACATATCGCTTTTCCTGGGACAATATGACCATCGGCCTGACTATCTTCACGATAGGCTTGTTCAAGAAATCTGTGTTGGCCGATGGCGTGTCACCCTATGCTAATGTCGCTTTTCATGCTGCCGATACAGGAGAAATGCTGGATTTTCTAGCCGCATGGGGTGGTGCATTGGCTTATACCGTACAGTTGTATTTCGATTTCTCCGGCTATTCAGACATGGCTATTGGGCTTTCAAGGATGTTTGGCATCATACTGCCGCTGAATTTCAATTCACCCTACAAAGCAGCCAATATCATCGATTTTTGGCGCCGTTGGCATATGACACTATCGCGTTTTTTGCGGGATTATCTATATATTCCCTTAGGAGGCAATCGCAAGGGACCCATGCGGAGGCAGATTAATCTGATGGTTACCATGCTTCTGGGAGGGCTGTGGCATGGAGCGTCCTGGAACTTTGTGTTGTGGGGCGGACTGCACGGTTTGTACCTGGCGATTAACCATGGTTGGCGTTCTTTGCACAAAAAATATTTTTCCAGTCTCGGAGATATAGGAATATGGGGCAAACTAATGGCATGGACATTCACTTTCATTGCCGTTGTAGCGGCATGGGTATTCTTTCGTGCAACCACGCTTGAAGGTGCGCTTAGCATGCTCTCCGGCATGATCGGATTGCATGGCATCAGCTTGCCTGCAGTATTTCAGTCGAGCTTGGGTGGTGCAGCTGATATGTTAAAAAATATGGGCATACAGTTTTCTCTCGGGGGCGGCAGCCGTTTCATACTTACTTGGGGGTGGGTTATCTGCCTATTAGTTATCGCGCTATTTCTGCCGAATACCCAAGAGCTGATGCGCCGCCATCGCCCGGGGCTCGACTTCGATCCAGCAGAAGTTTCAGCGTGCCTGGAATGGCGACCAACCATTGCTTGGGGAATGGCAATGGCAATACTTGCAATAGCTGGTGTACTTTCGTTATCTCAAGCTACGCAATTCCTTTATTACCAGTTTTGATCATGGCAACTTACTTGCGTATCTGGCTTTTTGCTGTATTAATTTTGCTGATAGGGGCTATGACACTAAATTACTGGGTCGATCCCTACGGACTTTATCGACCATATAGCGACGGTGACTGGAAGCCTCATGGTGCTTCTCAAGGCGAATTGGTGAAGCCTTATCTGGTATTGAAGCATTCACCGCGCACACTTATTTTGGGTAATTCACGGGCGGAGGTAGGTTTCAACCCCGAAGATGCGGCTTGGCCTGAATCAGCTCAACCAATATACAATTTGGCACTACCGGGCACGGGTACCCGTGTTGCCCGTCGTCTCTTCGAACATGTCTTAGCAGCCCACTCCCCCCAAACAATCATACTTGGAGTGGATTTCATGGATTTTCTGGTTTCGCCCGATGTAAGCAAGCGGGAGCCAGAAATTATTCATCGGCTTTTGATTACGCCAGAAGGGCAGGTCAATAATGGCCGCTGGTTTCAGATGGTTCTTGATGGCACAGTCACTCTGGCTTCCCTAGATGCTGTGATGCATAGCATAGACACCCTGCGAGTACACGGCAAGCCAGAGGTGACACATTTAACTGCAGCGGGCTTTAATCCCATGCGTGATTACTCGCGGATTGCGCGCAATGATGGATATTTCAACTTGTTCCGGCAGCGGGATATCGAGAATATGCGTGCCTATCAAAAGCGTCCAAAAAACTTGTTTTCCCGTGGCACTCATACCTCTCCCGCTTTCGAGGACGTGACAGCCATTCTGGATGTTGCGCGCGCCCATGGGATCCAAGTTAAAGTGGTCATCTATCCCTATCATGCTCATTTACTTGAGATTTTACGCATCACTAATTGCTGGGATTTGTTCGAAGACTGGAAACGTGAACTGGCACACCGTGTCGCTACTCATAGCCGTGATCAGGCCACCCTTTGGGACTTCAGCGGTTATCACCATTTCGCTCGTGAGACTGTCCCACCTGCTGGCGACAAACAGACAGCGGTGCATGATTATTGGGAAGCTGGGCATTTCAAGAAAGAATTGGGCCATCAAATATTGGTACGCTTGTCAGGAGAGGGTGAGCCTGCTTTTGGCATGGCGCTGACACCAGCAAATGTAAATGTTCATTTGTTAGCTATCCGCCAAAATGGCATGAAATATAGGTTAGAGCGATCTGCAGAGATTTCCCAGCTTGAGGAGCTGATTCACTAAGCTATGACACCATAATTGATGATGCAGTACAAAGAGTGGTCGTGCCCTGCTACTCACACTTTGTTAATTACTTGGCAGCAACTCTTCAGGAGAGGCATTTTGTGGCTGATGCTGGATCAAATGCTGAATCAACCCCATGAACTGCTCAAACTAGCAAATCAAATTGATTTGTCTAAAAATGGGTTTTCCAGCCCTCTTCTTCGTGGAAGGACTTCAATCCAGAGTAATTCCAAAAATATATTTTCTCTGAGAGCCAACTCGCACACAGGTATCTGGTTTGTCCAACAAACGGATTAGATCGCGGCTTCACTTCGCGCGCACGATCTAATTTTCTAGCCTGAATTTTGCATAAACTTTCCGCAGAGCATTTGCCTCGGTCTTGATGCGATTATTTTGATTTTCAGTCGACACTCCCCCAACCCCCACTGGCAGGGTGAAGCGTGAAGTAGTTATAAAAAAGGGTGGGCGGCATCGTCTCGTGAGCCAAACGTGCCGGGTCATGGGGAGGCCAGCATGGCGCGCACCCTGCTGTTGGGTGGGTAGAGCCGCTGACAGACCGTCGCCAGCAGCGCTTTGACCGGGCATGCTGTTGGCAGGTGCAGCAGCACCCGATCTTTGTACTGTTTGACGCGCACGGCGATCTTGAACAGCGACAGGATGACTGTCTTGGGCTGAGCGGTAGCCAGCGCGGTGCCTTGCAGACCCAGTTGGCGCAATTGCTGGTGCAATACATATGCCGCCGCCGCAAACAGCAGACGACCAAAGTTGGCGATGAAGGACTGAGCCGAAGTCCGGTCGGCTTTCAGATCGCACTTCACTTGCTTGATCCAGCCCTCCGCTTGCCCGCGCGCGCAATAGTCCTGCTGGTAGAGTGTGCGGGGTGATGGGCCGCGCATCGATGTCACCACGAAGCGCTCGTTGTCCTTGTCTGGCGCGCCAAAGCGACCCGGTAGGACTTCGGCCTTGAGCACCACGCGGAAGGCTTGCGGCCAAGACTTGGCCGCATACTCGAACTCACCGAACAGGCGCACTGCGGCGACGGCTGGCCCCAAGCCCTGAGCGGCCAGTGACCTGCGCAGAGCGAGATGTCCGCGCGCATTCCTCATCAGGCCCTCGGCGCGGCGTGTCAGGACGGCGTTGCCGCCCAGGCCAAAGCCTGTCCTGAGCCTGTCGAAGGGATGAAATCGGCATTGCCATCGGCAACGATCAACGCCATCAACTCGGGGTTGGCGAAGTGACCGTCACCGCGCAGCACGATATGGGTCTGCGGCCAGTGCTGCCGCAACAAGCCCAGTACGCGCTTCATGATCATGGCGTTCTCGGCCCCGGTCGGGCGCTTGCCAGGGCGCAGCACGGCGGTCACCAAGGCACCCTTGCCCGCTTCGAACACCAGCAAGGGCAGGTAGCAATAATGGCCGTAGTGGTGGTTGTAAAAAGACAGCGGCTGTTGCCCGTAGGTGGCATCGTCGGTGTGATCAAGATCGAGTGTGATGCTGGACGGGGCGCCACTGTAACCGGCGATGAACTGGAGAACCAAGGCACGGGCCATGCGGTAAATATCCCGGCTATTTAACGCACCTTCGAGCCGGGCGTGTGTCGCACCACAAGCCAGCAGGTTGTCTTTCTCCAGCGGCGCTCTGTCCGCTGCCAGCTTGAACAGCGGGTCGCCGCGTAAGGTGTTCGCATCATTGCCGTCCTCATAACCTGAGGCGATCTGAAATATGCGCTGTGTCAGCAAATCGCGCAGGGGGTGGGTGATGTATCGAGTGTCACGGTAATCGGCAATGGCAGCCGTCAGGCGATCAATCAGGCCGATACGACGATCCACGGCACTAAGCACCAAGGCCCCCAAGTCAGAGGATATCTCCCCGCCCGTGAAGTCGCCGCGTATCGTGAAGCCCGCAGCAGGCGGAAATCGGAGTTGTTCTGGGGTAAAATCGGCAGCAGGGCGGGTACATGTAGGCATTTTTTACGAACCGGTGTCTTGATAACTCCAATTATATCAAATGCTTGTCGTGTTATTCGCTCTATTTATGCAAAATTCAGGTTAGTTCGACATTTTATTTGCCCGTCACATATTTTTCATAATATACTCAAAAAAATTTCCTTAATCAAAATCACAGTAGTACTGTTTCGGCATAAGCTAAGCAACAATGACAATCGCTATCACTCAACTGGAGGAAACATAAATGTGGAAACTCTATCGGGCAGATTTGCTCGGAAAAGAACTTGAAACCAACCTGCAGAAAATAATCATCGATGCACGCGCAAAGCGGCATAAAGCTCTCTCGGTGGAGCATTTGCTGCTTGCCATGTTGGATAATACTTCGGCGACAGAGGTATTGCAGTCCCGCGGAGTGAATATTGAAGAGTTGCGCGCCTTACTAGTTGATTTTGTAGAAAAAAATACACCTATTGTACCAGATGGCGACGAAAATATTGCGCGACCTACACTCGCCTTTCACCGCGTAGTTCAAAACGCAATCCTACACGTAAAATCAACTAACAAGAAAGAAGTACTCGGCAGAAATGTTCTGGCTTTCCTGCTAAATGAATATGATTCCCATGCTGTATCTCTCCTTAACCAGCGCAGCATATTCACGTTGGATGACACGGAAAAGAACGGTGATAGCGCAGCAGTTTCTAAAGTTTATAGCAATGCTGGCATCGTTGATCCTAACGACGTGCATCGTACTGCCAAGAATGAATCGCTACTAGCAGCTGGACTGTTGCCGAAGGTAAGTATAGATGAGACTGGCGCAAATTTAGGCTACTACAGTGCAGATTTAGGAGCCGACACGCTGGCTGCGTTGGCCAAAGCAGCACGCTAATGATTGAATATCATAATCAAAATTACAGAAAGTATTTGCGTCGGGATCAGTCTGACGCAAATACTCCAACTTCCAAGCCAAGCTCAACCGCAATAATTTTCGGCAGCCACACATACCCGTAGTTATTGGCAGTGATCAACGCTAGTGTTTTAACATAAAATTAAAACTCTTTGTTTCAGCCAACTCAACGCTACACGCAACTCCTACTCAAACTGGATATCAAAGCAGCACACTTGTCAGCTATCCCATCACGAAAAAATCACTAGAGTCATGTCATGCATCAAATGTCGGATATAGTCGCTTGAGCTTGACCCGCGCATCCTCTGCCGTAAATTGCCAGTTCACCTTGGCGCGAATTTGATCGCGGCGCTCTTGCCAAGCGGCAACTTGCTTGTGGAGTTCCGGTACGCTGTCGATACGTCGATCAAGGCATTGGCTAATCATCACGTTGAGTTCAATCTCTGCAACATTGAGCCAACTGCCGTGCTTCGGTGTGTAGACGAATTCGAAACGATCCCAGAGCGCCTTTGCCTGTTCGGGCGGGAAGGTCTCGTATAGCGCACCGGGGCTATGGGTGTTCAGATTATCCATCACCAGCGTGATTTTCTGTGCATCCTGATAGCGCCCGGCAATATCCTGAAGAAACTTGGCCCAGTCCACTTTGGTTTTACGCTCCGTCACCTTGGTCATCCGCTTTCCCGCCAGCTGCTCACTTGCCATGAATACGTTGCAGACACCGCATCGCTCGTACTCGTAATCTTGCCGTTCCGGCTGTCCGGGGCGAGACGGAATCGGCGTGCGTGTTTCGCGGATAAGCTGCCTCGGTGTCTCGTCCATGCAGACGACCGGAATGTCCGCGTTATAAGGTCGGCGATACACGTCGAGAATCCGTTCCATCGCGGCCACAAACTCCGCGTTGCCTTCGGGAGGAATTACCCAGCCAATCTTCCGCCACGGCTTGATTTCGTTTTTTTTAGTACACGGCGAACCGTTTCGTGGGAAATGCTGTTCACGTATTCAAGCTCCACCGCCCGATCAGCCAGCAAGCGTAGCGACCATCTGGCAAAGCCCTCAGGCGGCTCGCCGCAACTCAGTGCGACCAAGTGAGCCTCGACCTCCCCATCGGCTTTACGCTCGTAGATTCGCTGGCTCGGCTGCCGCCCCAACGCCGCATCCAATCCCTCTTCGACAAAGCGCTTCTTGACCCGGTCAATCTTGCGCATGCTGATCCGCAAGATGTTCGCCACATCCTCTCCTCGGGTACGATGATCGTTGAACTCGCCTTCGTCGCAATTTAGCAGAATCAGCGCATTGATCACCTTCTGGGACTGGTGGGAGCCTTTATGCGTGATGGCTTCCAGCTCACCCCTCTCATTCGCCTGCAACGTCACCTTGTAAAGTTTCATCGAAAAGTCCTCGCCGTTTTGAAGAAGATTGCGAGAGCTTAACATAATTCATGCGTCATATCATGTGTGACGTGACACTAGTGGGCGCCTCTAAAAGTTCATAAACCTTTCTTCGATCACTTGAAGCCGCAAGAAACGGATGATAATGACTCTACTGGACTGGACTGAAAAGATTATGAAGGTACTACGCTTGCCTCGTAAGCTCACTGGTCAAGCGTAGCAACCATTTTTAATAAGCAATATTCAGCTTAAATAACTGTATGTTCATTTGGATCTACAAAAAGCTTGGGCAAACCCGCAATCTTACATCCTTGCTCCGCCGGACCTGACGGAAATAAATCATACAAATACGGACTCTTGCCTTTTTCTTCGTTGAATTCCTCGCTGACTGCTTGAGTTAATTCCCGAATATTTGGGGTACTTTTATGTTGCTTGTAGTACGCGCGTAAGAATAGGATAATTTCCCAGTGATTATCGGTCATTTCCAATTCTTCGGCTTGTGCAATGAATTTAGCGATGTCCAGGTTCCATTCGTCAAAACTGACGAGATATCCTTCCTTGTCGGTTTCATAGGTTTTTCCATTAACATCGATGGTGGGCATAATATTTTTCCTGTTTGGCAATTTCAAAGTGTAACAATTTATAAAACAAGCATTGGCAATTTTGCTGATAGCAACAAGGCCGTCGAAGCCGCTGAAGTCTATGTAAAGTGGCACCCTCAGTCAAGACAATAAAAACAGATGTCTATTTCAAAAAGTGTACAGTCTCTTAAAAATACAGAACAAACCAAGTACCTTATTGTGAACGGGAGCTCGTTGTAAACCGCTATCGTCGATCAAAATCCGAGTGACTTCCTCAAACGTCTATTCAAGCGCCTGTAGCGCGCAACAGTGCAGGTATTCAAAGCGAATACCTTACGCGGTAAATTGCCCCTGCAAGGTCGTCACTAATGAGCATCGAACCGTCAGGCATGACCAGTACATCGGCTGGACGACCCCAAACCAATTCTTTGCCGGTGGCATCCTTTTGCAACCAGCCGCTAATAAAGGGTTCATGACGAACAGCTCGACCCTGATTATCAAGCACCACCCTGACAATCTGGTAGCCAACTTTTTTGCTTCTATTCCATGAACCATGTTCAGCGATAAACACGTTGTTCCAATATGCCTCCGGGAATTGCTTGCCGGTGTAAAATCGCATGCCTAGAGACGCGACATGTGCCCCAAGTTTAACGACCGGCGCCACGAACTCTTCACATTTTCGCTTGGCCCCAAATTCCGGGTCTGGCGTATCACCTTGATGGCAGTATGGATAACCGAAATGTTGACCGGGCTTTAAGACATGATTGAGTTCGTCACTCGGTACATCATCTCCCAGCATGTCCCGCCCATTATCGGTAAACCACAGCGAACTATCGGTCGGACTCCAGTCAAAACCGACCGAATTCCGCACGCCACGCGCCACCACTACCATAGCGCTACCATCAGGTTTCATCCGCTGGATATTGGCATAGCGTTCATCTGGATTGCAGATGTTGCAAGGCGCGCCGACAGGCACATACAGCCAGCCATCAGGACCGAACGCGATGAATTTCCAGCCGTGATGGGCTTCGTCGGGAAAGCGATCAGTGACAACAATGGGTTGGGGCGGGTTGGTTAATCGATCATCAATTCCATCCAGACGAAGCATTCTGGAGACGGCGGAAATATATAGTTTGCCCTCGCGATAAGCCACGCCTACGGGTTTAGCCAGACGCGAAGCAATAATGTGTACCGCCGCAGCTCGATCCTGCTTCAGTTCAACTGCGTAGACGTTTCCGGCAGTCATACTACCTACATAAAGTACACCCTGCCCGTCCGCGTATCGCCCCAGGGCCATCTGACGTGCATTCGGCACGGCGTCAGTCAGCAATTCAATTTGAAAACCAGGTGGGAGGCGCAGCTTATTGAGTTGCAGACTATCGGCCAAGGTCACATTTGATGGGAGTCCGAGTAAAACGAAGCAAAGAGACAGCAATCCGAATGTGACTCTATGCATTGCGGCGACAGTCAGTGAATAGTACCGAAGCATGCTCACCCCCATATCTGATTCGTTTTGTTTAAATTCTTATAATTTGCCTATTCTCAATTACCCGGGAATATCGTTGCTTTGGCCACTTGCTTTAAGCAATACCCAAACCGCACCGCTACCACCGGCATTTTGTGGTGCTTCGCAAAATGCCAGCACTTCTGAATACTGGGACAGCCAATGGCGCACACGGCATTTCAGCACGCCTTCTTTGCCGCCTGGTTGCCAACCTTTGCCGTGTATCACGCAAACAAAGCGTAGACTCTGCTGTATCGCATCACTCAAGAATTCAAGCAACAGTTTACGTGCCGCATCACTGTGAAAACCGTGTAAATCCAAGGTGTCCTGCATCGGCCATCGCCCACGCCGCAAGTTGCGCAGGGCCATGCGTGACATGCCAGAACGAATAAACTCAGTCGGGACATCCCCTCCGACATCATTGTCAGAGAGTGTGTCCTTAATTAAATTGGTTGGAATCACAGTGCTACGTGGCGGTACGCGACGTAATGGTTGGGCCAAGGAGATGCGATTGGATGGCGGCAATGGAATAACACCATCCAGCGCCTGCTGAAATAACTCGGCATTAATGGGTGCAGGCTGATCCTTCTTTTTCTTCATTACTCATTCAATGGCTCTGATCGCTTAAATATTTATCCGCATCCAACGCAGCCATGCATCCTGTAGCGGCACTGGTTACCGCTTGACGGTAAATATAGTCCTGAACATCCCCTGCCGCAAAGATGCCCGGAATGCTAGTGGCTGTCGCATTTCCATTCAGCCCACCGCGCGTGATTATGTAGCCATTTTCCATATCTAACTGGCCGGTAAAAATGTCTGTATTAGGCTTATGGCCGATAGCGATGAATACACCGGCCAGCAAGATGTCTTGCGTGTTTCCGGTTTGCATATGTTTGAGACGCATACCAGTCACGCCACTGTCATCGCCTAACACTTCGTCTAATACTTGATGCAATTGCAACGTAACCTTGCCTTGCTCAACCTGCTTCATCAAATGGTCTATCGTGATGCGTTCAGCACGGAAACTGTCGCGTCTGTGCACCAGCGTGACATGACGCGCAATGTTGGAAAGATACAACGCCTCTTCCACTGCAGTGTTGCCGCCCCCTATTACAGCCACATCCTGCCCGCGATAGAAGAAACCATCGCAGGTGGCGCAAGCAGATACACCCTTACCCATGAATTTTGCTTCAGAAGGCAAACCCAGATACTGTGCCGAAGCGCCAGTGGCAATAATAAGTGCATCGCAAGTATAACTACCAGCATCGCCAATCAAAGTGAATGGTCTTTGTTGCAGCTTGGCGGTATGAATGTGGTCAAAAATAATTTGTGTATCAAAGCGTTCAGCATGTTGCTGAAAGCGTGTCATCAGCTCTGGACCTTGCACACCCGTCACATCAGCGGGCCAGTTGTCCACATCTGTGGTAGTCATAAGTTGGCCACCCTGCGCCATACCGGTTATCAACACAGGCTTAAGGTTGGCACGCGCAGCATAGACGGCAGCAGTATAGCCAGCAGGGCCAGAGCCAAGGATGAGCAGGCGGTGATGCTGTGTTGGTTTTTCCATAAAAATAAAATATCCAGTCAAATACAATCGGGAATCGAAATTTAACAGCGGCGCACCCGAATGTCGAGGGCAAAATGCAAACATTGTGAGGCCAAATTAACTGTCTGGACTTGTAGTACATGACTTGTCCGATTTAACTCAGCTCTTAATCTATGGGACTCCATTTTTTCACTTGCGGGGCAAAAAAATAGAATCCGACGTTTCTTCTAGAGTGCCTGCATTACCGCTAACGAAGGCTGAATATATCTGTCAAGCCTGAAGGATATATTCAACTGTGAACTGGCTGGTCATGCCCTCAAGAAAGCTGTTGGCGACAAACCTGATCATGCATGCGCTGTTCTGGTGCAGTTCTGTCAGGCGACCAGCCAAGTGAATGATTCGCCACCCAGGCCGCGGCAGCCAATATCACATGTAATATTGGCTGCGACTTTACCCGTTGAACTCCACTATTTCCAGTCAGCCTCAGTTATTACAAACAGAGTAGAATAACTGACGATTACGACGACTTGGCTCTTTTTTGATTCGCATGAATAGATAGCGGGCATAATAGTGTCGAGACATGAGCTACCTGAAATTTGATACCCTAATCATTCTCTAGCCGACTTTGACCATATGTTTATATCTTCATAGTTATTTTACTGATACCGAATAAATAATGGGTATTTTCATAACCGCTGAGACTGCGGGAACAGAAGGTGGATTTGCTGCCACCGCCTTAAGACGCTTTTGGCACAATCCAAAATCCTTCCGAAAGCTGATTCTGCTCGGATTTACACTCGTTAGTCTGCCGCTCATTTTTGCACTTATTAATAGTGCGGTGTCCATCGACCGCTTAGCAGACCATAGTCGCAAGGCTGTTTATCAGTCGGTGCAAATCACACTTGCCAGTCATACTTTAACAAATGAAATTAATACAATGGAACGAAGCGTGCGGCAGACGCTCATCCTCGGTGATAAATCCTTGCTTGGGGGATATTTTCAAGCACACACAAAATTCAAAAATTCAACCACAAACCTTTTCCAACTCTCATTACGCACTGAGCAAAAGCAGATGTTAGAACAACTGCAATTGCTGGAAGCCGAGATTTTTCAAAAGGTATCAGCTGCGAGCCAAACTCCAGAAAAATTACGCGAGCTGGCTCAAAGCTTCCAAAGTTTCGCACTGCTGCTGGATTCTGCGCGCAGCTTTTCCGACTTCGGCTATGCATTAATAGGACTAGAGATGGATGAAATGCAGAATATGGCGGAGCAGGCACACTCCGTTATGGTTTGGGAATTATTTGCTTTGATCCCGTTCGCGATTTTTCTGGCACTTGGATTCTCTTTGTTGATTACACGTCCAATTCGTCAAATTGACGAAGCTATCCGCAACATGGGACAAGGCGAGTTATCAAAAACAGTACGTGTCGATGGCCCACAGGATTTAATGTACCTGGGTGAACGCCTTGATTGGATGCGTCGGCGCTTGCTAAAACTAGAAGAGCAAAAAACCAAATTTCTTCGACACGTTTCTCACGAACTCAAAACACCCCTCACATCAATGCGCGAAGGCGCTGACTTGCTTGCAGAAGGCGTGGTTGGGGAGCTGACCGTAAAACAACAACAGATCGCAAATATCCTCCATAGCAACAGTATACAATTGCAAAAACGCATCGAAGATTTATTGAATTACAGCGCGTTGCAGACCGAGAAATCTGCACTTATAAAACATCAAGCGAATTTAGCGGGCATTTTAAGTGTCGTACTGCAAGATCAGAACCTCGCCATTATGAATAAAAACCTGAAAATCGATCTAGCCTGCACGGAACTGATGATCGATTGTGACGAACAAAAAATCAGAATCATTATTGACAACCTTTTATCAAATGCCATTAAATTTTCCCCACTCGGCAGCCGCATCAAAATATGGACAAACAAGGTTGACGAGTCGGTACAACTGGACATAATGGATGCCGGTCCAGGCATAGACAAAATTGACCAGGACAAAGTATTTGAACCATTTTATCAAGGGCGAAGAATGCCCGACAGCCATGTCAGGGGGACGGGATTGGGACTATCCATTGCGCGTGAGTACGCTCTTGCTCATGGTGGTAATATTGATCTAGTTCAACCAACTAAGGCAGGCGCCCATTTCCGCCTTACCTTGCCTATTCATGATCCAGAAAGTTACTCATGAGTCTTATCCCCCAAAAATCATGCTTTCTTCTAACAATGATATTGGTCACTCTGAGTGCATGTTCAACCATACCATTGCATTCTCGACCTCTTGCTATAACACCACCACCCAGCCAACTAGATGTATTAATGCAATATTACGAACTCATCCGACAAATGCCCGTAACAGAACTGGTTAAAGAGCATAACAAAGCGAAACAAAATTTAATATTGACCAAGAGCGATGCTGCTCGAGCAGAATTGGCACTACTCCTTATATTGCCCAATACATCCTTCCGTGATACCGGCGCGGCACTTGATCTGCTCAATGGATTTTCAATGGATGCAAAATTGTCAGCCAGCATGCTGAGCTTCAAACATTTACTGTCAGCACTACTTGCTGAACAACAAGTTATTAACAGCAATGTGAAGGAGTTATCGCAAAAGTTGAAAAATATGAATATGGATGAGCAATCGCAAAAGTTGAAAAATGTGAAGGAGCTATCACAAAAGTTGAAAGAAGAGCAAAAGCACTCTGAAGCTTTAGAAACTCAGATTGATAACATCAAAAGTATGGAAAAAAATCTCATCCTAAGGGATAAGCCTTGAGTACAATACAAAAAATGACTGAATCTAATCAAAAAATTCTCATAGTCGACGATGATGCAGACCTGCTAGAACTGCTTTCCATTCGTTTGACGGCCGCTGGATATAAAACAGAATTGGCACAAAGTGCCGAGATAGCACTTAATTATTTGGACGTGTCGCGCCCGCAACTGGTTATTAGCGATATGCAAATGAGCGGCATGGATGGAATGAAATTGTTCGAACATATTCACCGCACCATACCTACTTTACCCGTAATCATCCTGACCGCACATGGCACTATACCTGATGCTGTTGCCGCGACGCAGCGAGGTGTATTCGGCTATCTGACCAAACCTTTCGATAGCAAAATTCTGCTGGCCCAGGTTGTTCAGGCTCTCAGACTGACACCGGGCACTGCGCTCCCAAAAGAAGAATCTCACGCACCGTGGCGCAAAAAAATCATCACCCAAAGCGCCGTGATGGAGGATGTCCTCACGAAAGCAGAACTCGTCGCAAAAGGCGATGCAAGCGTGCTTATTTACGGAGAAAGCGGCGCTGGCAAGGAATTGTTTGCCCATGCCATTCACGATGCATCCAAACGCCATCATCGGCCGTTTGTAGCCGTCAATTGTGCTGCAATTCCTGAACAGTTATTGGAATCAGAATTATTTGGGCACGTCAAAGGGGCGTTTACTGGCGCAGTTCGAGATCACAAGGGCTTGTTTCAATTAGCTGAGGGGGGCACACTGTTCCTTGATGAGATTGGCGATATGCCGCTTCCGCTCCAAGTCAAATTATTACGAGTTCTCCAAGAAAGACAAGTGCGCCCTGTAGGGTCAGCGCAAACAATTCCGGTGGATGTACGCATTATTTCTGCTACCCACCGTGACCTTCTGGCTGAAATCAGTACAGGCAGTTTTCGCGAAGATCTCTATTATCGACTAAAAGTTGTAGCGCTAACAATCCCAGCATTGTCACAACGGCGTGAAGACATCCCTTTGCTGGCGAACCATTTCCTCAGCTTGCTTTGTGCAAAGTACGATAAAGATATTAATGGGTTTTCTCCTGATGCAATGGAAATTCTGGTACGCGACTCTTGGCCTGGTAACGTTCGTCAACTGATGAATATTGTCGAGCAATGCGTTGTTTTAAGCACCGCCCCGCTCATTTCTCCCGTGCTGATATACGATGCCATGCAAAAAGAACAAGAAGACGGATTAGTTTCGTTCGAAGATGCACGCAAACATTTCGAGCGAGATTATCTGGTACGTGTACTAAAAATTACGGCGGGTAATGTGGCAAAAGCTGCGGGTTTAGCCAAACGCAACCGAACCGAGTTCTATAAATTACTCCAAAGACATCAGCTCGATGCCTCCATTTTTAAACAGTCGCACAATTAGTTACTTAAACGCCCGACTTATCCTCAAAAAATAGTAACGTCCCAAGAGTCAGTCAGCAGCAAGCGAATTGATTTGCACGGTCTCGCTGCGTGACAGAAATGGGGGACTTGGAGCTGGGGCGAGCATGTTTCCGTTGCCAATGACGAGCATCAATCCACAGAGAATTCAAAGCACGTTTCACGCGCCATGCAGGAAAACGCAGGGCAAGGCTTTTTCAACGGTTCAAAACCGCCATTCGGTTATCTGGCTGCCACCCAAGATAATGATCGGCTGCTCTTCAAGTACCGCTAAGCACAGCTAAAATTTGGCTCTTTAATGCCTTGATCAGCGCGGTCTCGTCGGGCGGCATGCCCTCGGGTGCTGGAAAAATACGGTCTGCATAAAACAAGCCAATCTGCACTTTTTGCACCACCAGCGGTAACACGATAAAACTACGCGTGTCGGGCAACAAAGCGCGGTGCCATGCAGGCAAGAGATCGCGTATCTTCTCACTTCTGGCATCCGATATCATCAGGTCGGTATTATTTTCCATGGACAGATTGAACAGATCCCGCTCCGGTGTCATCTGGAATACAAAGCGCGACTGGCGCGAGGCATGATCTTCCCCAAGCGCAACACGGGCGCGGAACTGACCTGACTTGGCATCTTTTAAACACATGGTTGCGAAACGGAAACCCATGCTTCGATACATGGTTTCCAGTACCAGAAAAATCAATTCATTGACTTTGCTGCGGCCCAACGCCCGCATCTGTATTACATCTTGAACACCGGCCAACAATAAATCGCGCGCATTGATTGGCTTGCCACTGGGGTGAAAACCTTCAACCTTCTCATCCGCCCCCATAGTCAACATCGACAATACGTCCGGCATGTCATTTCCAGTGTTGGAAGCATTGCTATCCACTTCGCCAAGCTTAAAGCTCTCTGAGAGATCTCGCATTTCCTCGGCAACCGAAGTAAATAACTCGCGCATTTTTTTAGTATCAAAATTTAAGGCTGTACCAAAACGCACAAGCAATTTTTGTTTATCCGCCTCCACTTCGTCGTCAGCGCGTGAGATCAGCTTGGATGCCTCCGCACTAAAAGAAGCAACCTGCCGCATCCACTCTTGGCGATTGCCCGCCACTCTTAGCTTACCGGCAGGCACAGCGCTTAGCGAGTTAATTATAGTATCCGGGATATTCCATTCAGTCAGCACGGCTTCGGTCAGATCGTCATAACTGCAACCAAGCACTTTGACTGAGGCTTCGGCAGGAGTATGTTTGCCTGCGGCGACGAGCATATCAATTTGTCTTGAAGAGGCGTGTTCGTGCGACGCCACCAGCAAACGGCCCAGGTTTTTGAATAAGGATGCTATCGATGCTTCTTCTGCGTCTTGGTACTGGCTACGGTACGCCAATTCCCGGCCGAACAAACTGGCGCATAAGGCATTGGCAAGCTCTGCACGGATACTCTGTGCATGCTTATGGTTAGACAAGCTATCGACCAGCAGCATGGCCAGCGCACTCGTTTTTACTGAATCGAACCCGAGCATAAAAATCGCCCGTGAGATGGTCGTTACGGGCGTGCTGGACGTCCGACGATAGGACACCGAGTTCGATAGACGCAAAATTTTTTGCGTCAACGCCACATCTGATAACACACAATGCGTAAGATTATTGGCCGCTTCGTCATCGGACGCCGTGAGTTGCACGACGCGCGACACTGCGGAACCGAGCGCAAATATCCCGGCATCGCTACTAAACTTTTGCACAAGCGCGTCGCGCTCATTACATATTTCTGCATCATTACAAGGTAATGGTTTCATATCAACTGACATAGCTACATTTCCGAAAAAACATACATCTTGAAAAATCTATCGTCCACCACACGCCTTACGGTGCTAAAACAACAAATGAAAATACCACCACTTCCAAATTAATACATCGGCCAAACTGTGCCAATCTTTACGCCTACAATAACTGCAACGGCAAGCCAGTCCAACGGGTGAACATCCAAGCATGGCTTTAGGCACTCAAGCGGACAAGCAGCGGGAACTTCCCCTGGCTTGATCGCAAGTCTATTTGAACAAATCATAACGTGGATAAGTGACTTTTAGCACAGACAGGAGTGCGGATTTCCTCTATCTTGCATCCCTTCATAAACAACGTAATAAGCTAACAATGAAATCCAATAAACTTGCTTTAATTGCCTTGCTGCTCTGGGTTCTCACTATTGCCGTATTCGCATGGTTTTTCATTCGTGGAAGTACTACTACCGGAACCGATGGGAGAACTGCGGTCGTTCTGCAAGTAAGCGAGCGTGATTTGATCTTATCCGAAATGCGCGGCCTACTAACTGCAACACAAGGAATTCTAGAGGGCGTAAATCAGGGCGACATGCAGCACGTCATCAAAGCTGCAAGTGCTGCAGGTATGGTTGTTGCTGCTGATGCAAGCCCGGCACTGATGACAAAGCTGCCGATGGAATTAAAATCGCTAGGCATGAGTGTTCACCGCGACATGGATGCAATAGCCAAAGCTGCCGAAAGTAATGCACCAGCACCGGAAATTTTGAAGATGCTGTCTAATACATTAACAAAATGTGTTGCTTGCCACTCAACTTGGCAGCTGAAAGTAGCAATTTAAACTAGGCGTTGATTTACCCAGAGAACCTATTCGAAGAGTAATAAATACCCGCAAAAATTCTTTAGATAGTTGATAAAGTCACTTCCATCAAAGACAGCTATGCGGGTTTAGCCGTTACGATGCAGCCAATAAAAAAGGGCAACCTGAATAATCAGGTGCCCACTTTTAAGCCGGACTGGACCACTGCACAAGACTTCAGAACAACTTATCCAGACAGTTTTAATATGTTCAAATTTAGCAATTAATAGATCATTCCTCACCGCCAAGTGTATCCATGAGATCAGCTAACAAATGCGGTAGCTCACCAGTCATAATTGCAAAATCGGTGTCAAATACATCGTCTGCCTCACTGGCATCAATTTGTTCTTTGATAAAATCAAGTGGAACAATGCGTTTAAGTTGCATGTTTTCAGTCAAAGTAAATGAGATTTTGTCTCTCCATGTCATGGCTAGCCTGGTCGCTTTCTTGCCCTCTTTAACATGCCTGATTATCTCTGCTGAATCGAGAGAGTGGCGTACATAACGCACCATCGCCTTTTCATCGCCTGTGCCGCATAGCTCACAATCGCGGTCAACAGTAAATAAAGCTGGTACATCACCTCCAGCAAGCCATTCGGTCATGACTGAAGCGGGTGACTTTTTAGTTTTAACCAATGCAAGTGAACATCCCTCCATTGATTTATGCAAGAACTCAATCAACTCATCGGCCTTTACTGCACTGGAAGTATCGATAACAAACCAGCCATTGACTGGATCAATCCATGCATAGGTCTTGCGACGGAGTGCGAATGCGCGTGGCAGAAGCTCAGCGGTGACGAACTCCTTTATTTCCTTCATTTGCTTGCGACCCGGCTTGTATCCTTGTTGCTCTTCAATTTCAACAGCACGCAATTTTGCAAATTGATTGATAACAGAAACGGGCAGCAATTTTTTTTCCACACCCAGCGCAATTAGCATTTGCTGCCCCAGAGTATGCACAATAGGCTCATCTTCGGCTTTGGGAGAAACCCAGCCACGACTTTGCATTTCCATGCTGAGACAATTTTGTAGAGTATGCTTTGAAAGCGCTGCTTCAAGTTCAGCAGGTGAGACATTCCAGTTGGTGATGCGATATATCTGAAGGTTCTTGAACCACATATTTAGCACTCAAATTTTTTATTATACTAAACAAATACCACCCAGATTTAAACGCCATGATGATTTTTGAGTTATTAACTCAGCGGGGCTTTGTGATGGGTCGGATCGCTTTATCCAATTGCAAACGCGCTTGTTTTCGAACTCTTTCGAATTTTATTGTTAATGCTTTTTGCACCAATGCGCAAAAAGCGATCAAATCCTGCCGAGGATAATCATCTTGCACGCCATTGTCCTGGAAAAATTCAGCAATCCAATGTGCATCCAATTCAGCTTTTCCCGTCTCCTGCAAATATTCCGTAGCAGCCATCTCAACATACTCACTCAATTTGCGCATTTTTCTCCCTCAACACAGCCGATTTTTGTCAGTAATGATTCATGAAACTCGAAACAAGTGGATATTGAAAAGTTTATTAGCATCTGTCCAAAACATCTCTGAA
>CAWDCY010000011.1:0-118121 GCA_963800965.1 uncultured beta proteobacterium
TAACCCCACCCTATCAAACTAAATTCCAAAGCGGCATGCTTGCTCCATCAATAAAATTGAGGGGGAGCAAGCATGAAGATGGGAGCAGAATTCTGGGCAGCGCATGTGGCAGCTGCCAAACTTGAAACGATTTCGGCGAGTGAGTATGCGAGGCGGCACAGCCTCTCTGTCGCCGCTTTGTATTATTGGCAGCGCAAGCTGAAATCAAATGCTGGGGCAGGCAGGGCCGGACAAGAAAGCAAATTCGTAGCACTGCGCGTTGCTGCACCATGGCCGAGCTCCTGCACCCTGGTGATGCCGTCCGGCCTGCACCTGGAAATGTCGGCGCTCCCCACCCCGGAATGGCTGGCAGCGCTCGGGCGCGTTTTGTCGGACGTGCGCTGATGCACCCCGGCTGTCATATCGAACAAGTCTATCTGTGCCAGGAGCCGATCGACTTCAGGAAAGCGATTAATGGCTTGAGCGTGATGATCGAACAGGAACTTGGTTTGAATCCGTTTGGAAGCGCGCTGTATGTGTTCGTCAATCGTTCGCGGAACAAAATCAAGGTATTGTACTGGCACCGCAACGGGTTTTGCCTGTGGCAAAAGCGTTTGGAAAGAGAGAAATTTCACTGGCCGAAACATGGCGAGCAGAACATGCAAACGGTCACGATCAGAGAGTTCGAATGGTTGCTGGAAGGCATTGATTTATGGAGAAACAAACCTCACAAAACGCTGAATTTCGCTTGCATTTCTTAGGGAAAAATGGCACGATTCGCCATGCTTAAAGCACATAAAAAACCTTCAGCTTTACCACTGGCTTACCGCTCCAGAGCCGACCTTCCCGAGTTCACTTTACCCGACGTTTTACCGACCGACCCGGCAACGCTGACAGCGCTGTTGATTGCATCTGTCAACGCAAAGATCGCGTTTGAGGAACACATCACTTACCTATACGAACAAATCGCTTTAGCGCGCCGCCGCATGTTCGGCGCAAGCTCCGAGAGCGCGGGCCAATTGCATCTGTTCGACGAAGCGGAAGTGCTGGCCGCGACCTCGTCCGAAGCACAAGACATTGCGCCGTTGCCGGCGCCAGACAAGGCTCAAAAGTCCGCGCGCGGCAAACGCAGCCCGCTGCCGCCAGAACTTGAACGGGTAGAGATCATTCACGACGTGCCCGAATCCGAACGCACCTGCGCTTGCGGCACACCGATGGTATTGATCAACCGGGTCGTCAGCGAACAACTCGACATCGTTCCGATGCAGGTGCGCGTGCTGCAACTATCAGGCTGGTCTACGGGTGCAAAGCCAGCGAACACGCGCCGGTGACGGCGGCGTTGCCGCAGCAACCTCTGCCAAAGAGCAATGCCAGCCCAAGCTTGCTGGCCATGCTGCTGACGACCAAGTATGTCGATGGGTTGCCGCTGGCAAGATTCGAGAAAGTGCTGGCCCGCCACAACGTGGTGGTGCCGCGTCAGACCCTGGCGCGGTGGGCGATCGGTAGCAGCTGCGCACTGCAGCCGCTGCACAACCTGATACGGGATGTCTTGTTTGATGCGCCGTTCATCCACATGGACGAAACGATGGTGCAGGTACTCAAGGAAAAGGGCAAAAGCCCGACCTCGCAAAGTTACATGTGGGTGCAGACGGGCGGGCCACCGGGAAGCCGTGTGGTGATTTACGACTATGATCCGAGCCGGTGCGGGGAAGTGCCTGCGCGTCTGCTGCTGGGCTATCAGGGCTATGTGATGACGGATGGCTATGAGGGCTACAACAAGCTTGCCAAATCCGATGGCATCGAACATCTGGTTTGCTGGGCGCATGTCCGCCGCAAGTTTGTCGATGCCGTGAAGGTGCAGCCGAAAGGCGCGCACGGCCATGCCGACCAAGCGGTCGCCATAATCGGCAAGCTTTACGGTATCGAACGGGAACACAAGGATTCTACGGATGAAGTGCGCTATGCGGTACGCCAGGAGAAAAGCAACCCGGCGCTCGATGAATTGCACGACTGGATGGAAAAGATGCTGCCCATGGTTCCGCCCAAGAGCGCGCTGGGTAGCGCACTGTCCTATATGCGGAACTACTGGGGCAAGCTTGTTCGCTACACGGAACGCGGCGATCTGCCTATCGACAACAACCGTTGCGAGAATGCGATCCGCCCCTTCGTGGTTGGGCGCAAGGCCTGGCTGTTCAGCGATACGCCCGCCGGAGCGAACGCGAGTGCGATCATCTATTCGCTGGTCGAGACCGCCAAGGCAAACGGCGTAGAGCCATACACATGGCTGCGCCATGTGCTGGAGCATCTGCCAGCAGCTCGAACTGCGGATGAAATGGATATGTTGTTGCCGTGGAATTTCCATGCGGCAACTTTAACCAAAATCACACCTCGCTGAATACCCTGCTGTTACTGAAGCGCTTACGAGATTTCGTCTATGCCAATCGCTTTTGGTGCGGGCGTTCCAGCACGTTCCAGTTGCGCGGTCATATATTGCTTGTCCAGTTCTTTGACGGTGTGCCAGTCCAGGTTCAACTCGCAGGCAATGTCCGACACAGTGCTGCTATGACATCGTCTGCCTACGTACCAGGCAATGCGTTTGGGATAGAGCGGGGTTTTTGCCAGAAAGTCGAGCCGTTCTTTTTTCACTTTTCCACAATGACAGCAAAGCACTCGTCGAATCTCGATCTCCAGATAGATGCGTGTGTCGCCACAAGAGAGATCGCGAACTCGTCGAAGCCTCTTGTCGTACCAGTCAGAGTGAGTTCGGCCGCAGGTGTTGCAGACTGTTTTTTTGAGCGACGGACGAGCGTGATGATCCGTGCTTTGGAATCGCCAAAGATGCCGCGTATCTTTTCCAGAGGACGAAAAAATGGAAATTGGTATGCGTCGAGCAGGCATCTGCGATTGGTTGAAACGGCCATCGGTAAATCCTCCCCTTTTTTGGAACGAGTACAAACTGCTTTTTGCCAATCCCTATCACTCCTGGGAGCGGGGATTGAACGGGCTATTAAGGCAGTACTTCCCCAAGGGCATGAAGCTGACAGACATCACCGTGGCACAAGTGCAGGAAGCGGTAGAGCGGATCAACCACCGACCTCGAAAAGTACTCGGATTTAGAATCCCGCATGAGGTATTCTTCGAGGTGGAATTACGCTACACCAAGCAACCACTGGCTGTTGCACTTCGAACTTGAATCCACGAGATCAAAAATTTGGTGGTATCTTAGAATAAACGTGAAGCAATGAAACTTGGCTGGATTTATCTAAAAAACGATGCATTAGACTAAACCACCATTCAGTGCTTTACTTCGAAATTGAATCCTCAGAATGAAATTCATAAACATGACAAATGTAAATCCCCACAAATTTACCGGGTCACGACGGCTGGTTAATACGCTAAGCTGTTCTCTATCGGGACTACGAGTTGCTTGGCAAGAAGAGGCTGCTTTTCGCCAAGAAGTTATTCTCGCCATCGTTCTTGTGCCGGTGGTCTTCATGGTGCCCGTGGATGTGACTCAACGGGTGTTGCTGGTGGCTAGCGTCATGCTGGTGCTGATAATGGAAATGATCAACTCGAGTATTGAAGCCACCGTGGATCGAATATCTCTGGATATCCATCCATTGGCCAAAAAAGCTAAAGACATGGGTGGCGCTGCCGTTTTGTTAGCACTGACGAACGCTATTCTGACTTGGATCATAATTCTATGGTCTCTGTGGTAAAGAAATATGCTCAGCCCCCTTTTCCCTCAAGTCGTTGATGCTCCCAATGCGTATCTAGCAGCGATACTGCAAAATAACTATTGTCTGTAATTAAGAAGAAAATATTACAACGTCAACACATTGAATGCTTGGCGTTGAATTTCATCAAAGCGTTTTATTCTGGTCTTAGGAGAAATATTGAATCCTTGAGCGATCACAAAAAATCCAGATCTCTCCCCGTATCGAAATGATACATGTGTAACATCAGTGAATCACTAAAGTATCTTCATAAAAAACAACCTCACCTGTGGTGATATTATGAGTACCACCAATAATTCCACATTCACCCTTTTCAATCATTTCTTTTAAAATCGGACTACGCTCCATAATGGCATGGACTGTTCGTTTAACATTAACCGTAGACACTTTTTCTACAAATTCATCATTGCTTGAAGTACGATTTTCGGTGACTGTTTTTTCATCATCAACAGCAGGTTGCAGCTTACTTAACAAGGCTGACAAATTCCCCATTTCCACATGATCGCAAGCCCCTTTTACTGCACCGCATTTAGTATGCCCTAAAACCACGACGATTTTAGCGCCAGCGACTTTGCAACCAAACTCCATGCTGCCCAATATATCTTCATTAATGATATTTCCAGCTATACGCACACTAAAGATATCGCCTAATCCTTGGTCAAAAATCAACTCTGTAGATGTGCGGGAATCTATGCAACTCAAAATTACCGCAAACGGATGTTGTCCCTCGGAAGTTTCATTAGCCTGTTGCAGCAGGTTACGATTGACTTTCAAGTTATTTATAAAACGCTCATTGCCTTCTTTTAATATACTTAATGCCATTCTAGGGCTAATGGCAGACTGTAGTTTTTTGGTTAATGTTTTTATTTTCGTTTCAACCGTTACATTTCTTGTTCTAGCATTACTCTCATAATTTCTTATGATCTCAGCAACATCGTAAGCAATGAATTTTGAATAGGTGGCATCAATAATTACTTTGGCATTGTTTGGGATTGCATTTAAGGTATTTAGGATCCCCGCTTTATTGATAAATGACACCTCTTCTGCCAAAACCAGATGATGAACTTCTTGCCCATTTTCTGAGCTGATCACTTTTTTTACAAAATGAGAATTCCGGTAACTGTGGCGTAACGTAAAGAAAATACCAAAAGCCATACCAATGGATATACCGATTAATAAATCGGTCGCCAATATGCCGATTACCGTCGCGATAAAAGGCACGAACTGCTCCCACCCTAACTTGTACATTTTTTTAAATAGCGCAGGTTTAGCTAATTTATAACCGACTATGAGCAAGATTGCCGCTAAACTGGCTAACGGAATTTCATTCAATAAACTCGCAATAGTAATCGCGCTAATTAATAAAAAGATGCCATGAAGTATCGTGGATAGTTTGCTTTTACCACCAAAGGAAATATTAGCTGAACTACGCACAATCACTTGGGTAACGGGCAAGCCTCCGATCAAGCCAGAAACAATATTACCCAAACCTTGCGCTTTTAATTCTCTATTGGCAGGGGTCACACTTTTGTCAGGATCCAATTTATCGATTGCTTCAACACATAACAGGGTTTCTAAACTGGCGACAATTGCAATAACAAACGCAACTTTTAAAACTTCAATATTGCTAATGGCCGAAAAATCAGGGAAGGTAAACTGACTAATAAATCCAGACAAGCTATCAGGCACGGGAAGTCTCACGACTTGATCAGCCGTCAAACTAAAATTCAATAATCCATTTTGATAAGCCATGTTCATAATAATGCCCAACACCACGACGATGATCGGCCCTTGAATGAATTCAAATATTTTATTTTTTTTAATTAAAACCGTATCCCATAAGATAAGAATGACCAAGGACAGCGCTGCAATTAATAACGCGCCAGGGGAAAATGCATTTAAAGCACTGACAATTGATGTAAAGGTGTTTTCTCCATCTACTTGCCAAAAAGCATCAGCACCTACAGCATCTTTCCCGTAACCTAATGCGTGCGGGATTTGTTTTAAAACAATCAATAAGCCAATCCCTGTTAACATGCCTTTAATCACGGAAGAAGGAAAGAAATAGACAATAAATCCCGCTTTAGCAAAGCCCATAATAAGCTGGATAATTCCGGCTATAACCACCGCTAATAAAAAAGCAGGCCAAGAGCCAAGAGTTGCAATACCTGAAAACACAATCACAGCCAAACCAGCGGCGGGGCCACTAACGCCATGAGGCGAGCCACTGGCAATACCGACCACGATACCACCAACGAAGCCTGCAATAATTCCCGAGAATAAAGGCGCACCCGATGCCAAAGCAATTCCAAGACACAAGGGAAGAGTCAACAAAAACACAACAATACTGGCAGGCAAGTCGTTTCTAATGTCTTTAAACATTGTTTACTTCTCCAAACAGTTGGTTTAGGATTACTGAGAATAGCAATGCTATTTTTTTAAGATAGTAATGCTATCATTGTAAAGTTGTAAAGTGATTATTTTATTTTTTACAAAAATTTGGGGACCCACTCAGTCCTTACGGCATTCAAATAAATTAAAGCGTCTAGTAGCCATCGGACTTAAAGAATCGTAGTAAAAATTGAGCCGAACGAGGGGTGATTTTGCGAGCTTTCCCCTTGCGGCGAAATGCCTGCTTACCCCGCTTGACGGGTTTGCAGGTAATAGTTGTTCTATTGCCCAAAAAAACGGCGAGATAGTCACCGCTCAGCTCAATTTGAACCGATTTCCTTTAAGTCCGACAGGCTGCCAGAACAAAGCATAATTAGGTCGCGTAATGGAAATACAATTACACATTAATATGAATGAGAAATTATTTCTCAGAAACCCAGAACAATCGGAACTGGGTAGAAAAATCATCTTGCACAGCATTCAATTAATCCATAAAAATGGTTTTGAAGACTTTACATTTAAAAAGTTGGCAAAGGAAATGGGCTCTACCGAGGCAGGTATTTATCGGTATTTCGAGAACAAACACAAGGTATTAATTTATTTGACAGCTTGGTATTGGAGTTGGCTTGAATATCAGGTTAGCTTCCAGACCAACAATATTACAGATTCGATAGTTAAACTTAAAATGGTTATTAAGTTACTCGCTAGCACAGTCGAGGATGACATCAGAACTGCCCATATTGATGAGCGTTGTCTGCACCAGATTATTATTACTGAAAGCTCAAAAACCTATTTGACCAGAAATGTATCTCAAGATAACAAAGATCAGTTATTTAAACCTTATAAAGACCTTTGCGCTGTCATCGGAAATATAATTACAGAGTGTAATCCGAATTACAGATATCCGAAATCATTAGCCTCTACGATCATTGAAGTGGCACATTTGCAGAACTTCTTTATGAACAATCTACCGTCATTAACTGATTTCGGCACTCATAAAGACGAATTAGAAATTATTTCATTTCTTGAAGATTTAGTGTTTTCCAGTATTAATAAGGCTTAGAACAACTGCTGAATATTAAACTTAATTATTTCAATGATATGAGATACGTCATGCGCTTGAGAAAATTTCCCCGCCGTATTACCTTGATCATCTGTCAGCTTCGAATTCGGTGACGCTCACCCCTTGAGTCGAGCGAGAGGCTCTACAAACGTACGTGCCCTAACACGCTTAACGCAACCGGCCAGATCGACGCTGTCGGGAGCATCCTACCATCCACCACCAAGCGCTTTGTACAGAGCAACCAGATCAGTTGCCGCGTTTGTGTGCGTTTTTGCGTATAAATCTTCGGCTTCGTGCAAACTGCGCACAACTTCCAACAGGTCTGCCAGCGCTATGTCGCCGAGCTTAAAACGTTGCTTGGCATGGCCATAACTGCGGCGAGCAGATTCTATGGCAGTGCGCTGAACGTGAACCGACTCAAGTGAGAGTCGGTAATTGCTGAGGCTCCGCTCGGCGTCTGTCAAAGCTGACAAGACAGTCTTTTCGTAGGCGTGCGCCGCAGCTTTTTGGCGTTCCTCTGAAGCACGGATTTGAGCTTTTACCCGGCCGCCGTCGAAGATACGCCAGGAGATCAACGGGATGATGGACCAAGTCTGGCTGGTTGACTTAAACAGATCGTCAATAGCAAGCGCTTGGAATCCGCCATTCGCAGAGATCGCCAATCGTGGAAACCACTCGGCCGTGGCTACCCCAATATTTGCCGTAGTGGCCGCCAGACGCCTTTCGGCAGAACGTACATCAGGGCGACGGCGTAGCACGTCGGCACGCTCGCCAACAGGGATAGTCCTAAGCATGATCTCAGCACTTTCGCAGTCAGCCAGTGCCAGTTGACTCTCAGGTAATTGCCCAAGCAATACGCCAATACCTAATGCGGCAGCCCGGATGCGTGCCCGGATGCCAGGTAACACGGCGGCGGCAGTATCAAATTGGGCCTGTGCCCGTTCAACGTCACTCGGAGCGAGATCACCCTCGACTGCACGTCGTCGCACCGTATCAGTAATGCGACGCAGCGTTTCGACCGACGCTGACCTTGCGACCAACTCGCGTTGAGTTCCTCGCAAGGTCAGGTAAGTGCGAGCCACCTCGGCAACGATGCTTATTTGTATATCGCTTGCGGCCGCTTCTGTAGCTTGCAGTTGGGCCTCGGCAGATTCCACCCTCCGGCGTGTGCGGCCAAAAAGATCGATTTCCCAAGTTGCATCAAAGCCTACATCGTGTATGGTCTGGTCGCGACTGAGTCCCGGAATGGATCCGATCGGGAGAGGGCCGTTCTTACTTTGGCGTCGCCGGTTGACACTCGCATCGGCTCCTAGCGTGGGGGCTCTCGCACCAATTTCTGCGTCGCGCAATGCACGTTCTTCGGCGATACGTGATTGAGCCTGACGAATGTCCAGATTCTGTGCGAGCGCCATTTCAATCAGTCGGTCCAGTATGGGATCGCCCAAGGAGTGCCACCATGTGGCCAGTTCCGGGTCAGCCACCTCAGGTACTGCTGGCTGAGACCAACCTTTTCCAGTGTTTATTTCGGGGACTCGGTACTCGGGACCGACCGTACACGCAGCAAGTATCCAGACGGATGCGACCATAGCAATACGTGCCAACATGATCCGGCTGAATCGGAACGATGTAGATGCTCGGGCAGGTTGGTCACTCGCATTAAATACCTCATTGCAACTTGCCGCGAACAAACAAAGTTGCAGCAGACAGGGTGACAAAAGCGATGACGGCCATCGGCCAAGCATTTGCAAAGACTTCAGATGGGGGTAGCGCCTTTAGGAAGCTGCCCTGAAGAATAATTAAATAGTGCTTGAGCGGGATCGCCTGTGCCAGCCACTGGAGGACGATTGGCATATTCTCAACGGGGGTCGCAAAGCCGGACATCAGGACGGCGGGCACACCAATGGCGAAGGTTCCGAGAATGGCCTGCTGCTGGGTTGCGCAAACCGATGAAATCATCAGGCCAATACCTACGAGAGAGAGGATGAAGATAACCATGCTGATTAGTAGGAGCACGAAATTTCCAGTGAATGGGATACCAAACAAAAAAATGCCAGCCGCCACCATGAACGAGCCAAGCACGATATTGATCAGTAAGGCTGGTGCCATTTTGGATACGATGATTTCAATGGGTGTACAGGGAGACACGAGTAGCTGATCGAAGGTTCCGAGCTCGCGCTCCCTTGCAATTGACAGCGCTGTAACGAGCAACGTTATAAATGTTACCAGTATGCCACCGATGCTAGGCACGACAAACCAACGGTAGATAAGGTTCGGGTTAAACCAATGGTTAACCACAGCACTTTCATTTGTGAGCCGAGGCCCTGCAGTCAGTTCGGCACTCAGCTCGCTTGCAATACTATTCAGGTACCCCAGCACGACTTGCCCTGCATTGGCACGGCGACCATCAAGAATGACTTGTGCTTTTCCTACGCGGCCGGCGTCGATATCTCGGGAAAAATATTCTGGTATGTTGATCACTGCAATGACTTCACGCTTCTCAATCATCCTCTTGATCTCAGCAGGACTTTGCACTGGAAGCAAACGGTGGACAAATCGAGCTGCACCAATACGCTCTACAAGTTCGTGTGACCATTTGCCGGCATCACGATCGTAAATGGCAATGTCGACGTTTTTCACATCAAGGGTTGCAGCAAATGAGAAGACAAAAAGTTGCATTATCGGTGGAACGATCAATACAAAACGGCTCTTGGGGTCGCGCAACACGCTGAGTAACTCTTTGACAATTTGCGCCATCAGGCGTGGAGAGAGCAGGCGCATGGTCTAGTTATCCAGACTCTTTGTCGTTTTTGCCAGTGCGACGGCGAAAAATACAAATCCAATGGCCAGCATCGCCAGCATATTTGGGAGCAGGAGAGTCCAAATGTCTCCAGCAAGAAATACGGTTTGTAGCGAGGAGACAAAGTAGCGCGCTGGAATCACATAAGTCAGGACGCGGATCGGCGCTGGCATTGAATCAATTTCATACAGATAACCTGAAAGCAGGAAAGCGGGGAGGAATCCAGATAAAAGCGCGACTTGAGCAGCAATAAACTGGTTCTTTGTAACCGCTGATATCAGTAAACCTTGACCTAGCGCGGGTACAAGAAAAACGGATGAAAGGGACAACAGGGTCAGCCATGAGCCGCGCAAAGGTACGCCGAAAACAGTTATTGCCAGAAGCGCGGAGATGATAGTCGCGCCCAGACCCAGCACGAAATAGGGCAATAGCTTTCCAACCAGAATCTCAACGACTGATGCGGGTGTGGACATGATCGCCTCCATAGTGCCGCGCTCCCATTCTCGCGCCACCACCAATGCCGTTAGCAAGGTGCCTATCATCGTCATGATGATAGCAATCGCACCTGGCACAAGAAAGTGACGGCTTTCAATCTCTGGGTTGAACCAGAACCGTGGCTCCAGTGTAAGCGCACTGCCTATAGCCGGGGAGTGTGCTGACTGCCATATTTTGATTACGCCTTGCGCATAGTTGGCGACAAAGCGAGCCGTATTAGGTTGTGCCCCATCAGTTATGATCTGAACAAGAGGAGGGCGGGTGCCGGATGCTAGCCTCTGCTCAAAATCCTGGGGAATTACCACGTAACCCCGAAGCCGCCCGCCAACAACCTCACCAGCAACCTCACGCCGGTCACGCGCAGGCGTAACGGCGAAATATCGTGTACCGGAGAAAGCCGCCGCTAATGATTGCGCAGCGGCGCTGTCGGATTCCAGCACGATGCCGATGGGCACTTTCTGGGTGTCGAGCGATACGGCATATGCAAAAAGAAAGAGCATTACCACGGGCAATACGAATGCTATTAGAATCGTCGAGGGATCACGGACGACTTGCAAACTTTCTTTTCGTACCAATGCCCATAGGCGCCGGAAATCGAATCGGGAAGCATCCTTTTCGGTGACGCTCATTTAGTCTCCGTTGCCCGGGTGGTTGTGTTCTCTGCATCTGCTGATTGAATGAGCTGTATAAACGCGTCTTCCATAGTCGGTTCATCGCTCCCGCCCTTGAATACGCTCCGCTTCAGCGCGTCAGGCGTGTCCAGCGCGATCACCTTGGCTTGGTACATCAGCGCGACGCGGTCGCAATATTCGGCTTCGTCCATGAAATGAGTGGTCACAAGCACAGTCACTCCCTTGCGTACCAGCCCATTGATGTGCGTCCAAAATTCTCGGCGAGTTATCGGATCAACACCTGAGGTAGGTTCATCAAGAAACAACACTGGTGGCCGGTGCATCAACGCACAGGCCAGTGCCAGCCGCTGTTTGACACCAAGAGGGAGGTCGTTTGGCGACGAGCGTATATATTGCTGCAGATGGAATATCTCGATCATTTCGTCTATACGTTCCCGCTTGGCAGCACCGTCAAATCCGTAGACGCCTGCCGAAAATTCGAGATTCTGTCGTGCTGAAAGCAGACCATAAAGGGAAAATTTCTGCGCCATATAGCCCAGCTGGCTCTTGGCTGCGCTCGTTGCTGTGCGCAGATCCAGCCCCATGACATGCGCTCCGCCCGAGGTCGGTTTGAGCAAGCCACAAAGCATCTTGAAAGTCGTTGATTTGCCTGCACCATTGGGGCCGAGGAGACCAAATATTTCTCCTTTCCTCACCTGAAAATTCACATGATCGGTAGCGATGAAATCACCGAAACGGCGAGTGAGGTCATGACAATCGACAGCAATGTCTCCCTTGAAATTTACGGGCTCCATACGCTCTGCCAGTGCTGATGTTCCGCCCGGCCCCCCGCCGAGCAAATCGACAAAGGCATCCTCAAATCTTGGAGTAACGAGTGCAATTTTTGCGCCGACTTCCCTGGCCAAGGCATCAATCTCTTCCCGGGTAGCATCCTTACGCAGAACGGCTCGAACGGAATTACCCTGAATGACGCCATCACAAACTGATTTCAGGTCCAGCACCCGTGACAGAACGATCCGGCGTTCCTGCTGTGGATCGAGCAGACGAAAGCTTCTGTGCTTCAACGTCGCCGTCAGCTCGTCTGGCGGGCCATCGTATTCGATCTTACCCTCATTCAGGAGCAGTACGGTTGCGCAGCGTTCGGCTTCGTCGAGATAAGCCGTTGACCACACCACCGCCATACCTTCATCAGTTAGTTCGCGCACCATTTTCCATAAATCTTGTCGACTCACGGGATCAACACCAACACTGGGTTCGTCCAGCAGCAAGACGCGGGGTTTCCCCATCATCGCGCAGGCAAGCCCCAGCTTTTGTTTCATCCCACCAGAGAGGCGACCAGCTAGACGCTGTGTAAAGGGCGCGAGTCGGGTAAACGTGAGCAAGCGCTCGAATATGTCCTGGTGGGTGTTAGGTTCGACGCCCTGTAACTGCGCATACAGACGCAGATTCTCCATCACCGATAGATCCTCATAGAGCCCGAAACGTTGCGGCATATAACCCGTTAACGTGTGAATGCGGTCGCTGTCGCGCACGGTATCGCAGTTGGCGACAATAATGCGCCCCTCGCTTGGTGCCATAAGCGCCGCCATCAAGCGCATCAAAGTAGTTTTGCCTGCTCCATCAGGCCCAATCAAGCCAGTCAGCCTGCCCGGCAAAATGTTTGCCGTAATTTCGTGTAGCGCCTCGACATTTCCAAAGCACTTTGTCACACCGACAATCTCGACTACCGGCTGTGATGACAGCGTAGCCCGAGAAACTTGGGTGCTCGATCTCATCGGCCATGTGCTTCAGTAGCAACTCGAATCGTCACTGGCATCCCTTGGCGAAGGGCACCATCTGAATTGGAAACGACAATTCGTATGCGGTATACAAGATCAGTTCTAAGGTCTGTAGTTTCCACGGATTTCGGTGTGAACTCTGCACGCGGAGAGATAAACCCGATTTCTCCCTGATAGACCTTGTCTGTGGAATCAGTTCGTAACGTCACCTTGACGCCAGGGACGACCCGACCAAGATCCGGTTCACTCACATAGGCTCTTATGTAGACCGGATCACGAAGCGACAGGATATAGACGGCCGAACTGGCGTTCACCATGCTGCCGGGCTCGCGTACTCGAGACAGGACGGTAGCATTAATCGGAGCAACCAGGCGAGTATCAGCCAATGCGGTCATGGACTGTGCGACCATAGCCTCTGCTACGGCTAACCGTGCCTCTCCGGCAGCGACATCTTCTCGACGGGAACCTTCCTTTTTCAAGGCCAACGCTTGTTTCGCTGAGGCAAGAGCCGCTTCTGCCTGGTCACGCGCCGCACGAGCGGCATCGCTGACACGTTGGCTTACCGATCCTGATTTCACAAGCACACTCTGGCGTTTGAAATTGCTATCCGTATTTTTGAACACGGCCTTGGCTTGGCGCACTGACTCATCTGCTTGTGCGATCTCTTGGGGACGATTGCCGTGGCGCAGTTTTTCGAGTTCGGCACGGGCACGCAACACCTCGGCTTCAGAGACTGCCAGTGCATCACGGTATGGGCGAGCATCAAGTTCAGCCATAACGTCGCCGCTCTTTACCGTGGCACCCTCGTCAAAGAACACCTTTGCCAGACGACCAGGCTGTCGGAAAGCTAGATCAACCTCGCGAATATCGACGTTTCCATAGAGAAGGAGTGAATTTTTTGGGCTAGGATTACGGTTCAACAACCAGTAGCCCGCCACCAATATGGCAGCGATAGCAACAACAAGAACAACGCGAAGTTTGATGGAATTCATTTCAACCTCCGGAAAGGAAACGAACAGAGTGGTAATGTTTCGGTGGATTTGGGTTTGACTAGAAGCGAGTTCGCCCTCTCCGATAATTTCCCATCCTAGGAGTCGCAGTATACCGCTTCGTGCTGCCCGAAACACCCGCTCCTGCCCAAGAATGGCCGCAATTAGTAAGCTTGCATTGGCAATGGAGTCGCTTTCCTGCAAGCGATGCACCAGTTGAATCAGAAGAATCAGTAAACGCTCCATGAACCAGTCGTAGAAAATGGCGTGACGCAGCACGCTGCTTAATCTGTTCGGCCAGGTTGCGCATCAATGAGAATGGTGGCAGCATTAACACGTCCAGCCAGCACTTAGCGTGACGATAAGGATAGCTACCATGCCCGTTTTCTTCACTTGTTACCTTCTTTGAGCCAGTCACATGGCCTACGAGATCAATGCTAATGTTCCACCCGTTACCGGATCTCATCCTATGACCAAGAAAATCGTATTATTTTCCGACGGCACCGGTAACAGTTCCGCCAAGGCGGAAAAAACCAACGTGTGGCGTCTCTTTCAGGCGCTCGACCAAAAAGAGCCGGGCCAGATCGCATACTACGACGACGGCGTGGGGACATCGTCGAACAAGTATCTTGCCATGCTGGGTGGTGTCTTTGGCTGGGGCTTGAAGCGCAACGTCATCAATCTCTATAAATTCGTCTGCCGAAATTATGAGTCAGGCGCCGAGATCAGCGGTTTCGGTTTCAGCCGTGGCTCATTCACAATTCGAGTACTTACCGGGCTTATCACCACCGAAGGCTTGATCGCATTTCGCTCTGAGGAGGAGCTGGATCGCTACGCTCGTGCTGCCTATAGACACTATCGGTGCAAACGTTTTCCCTCCTACAGTCCAGTCGTTGTCATCATGCGCAAATTGCGCGATTTCATCATATGGGCGAGGGATTACGTGCGCGGGTACCAGACCTACAAAGAGCTGGCCGAAGCCACTCGCAAAGCGAAACGCACTGACATACCCATACACTTTCTCGGTTTGTGGGACACAGTGGCGGCTTACGGAATGCCAATCGACGAACTTAAACACGGGATCGACTGGCTATTGTGGCCAATGCTGTTTGCCGACTGTACGCTCTCGCCCCTAGTCAAGCATGCTTGCCATGCGCTCTCGCTCGATGATGAACGCACCACGTTTCGTCCCGTGCTCTGGGATGAGATCGCGGAAGCCAAGATGGTTGCAAACAATGAGGTACCGGCCGGTCGTCTCACCCAAGTATGGTTTGCTGGCGTGCACTCCAATGTCGGCGGCGGCTACCCAGAAGATCGGTTGCCGTTGGTTTCGCTCGATTGGATGATGAGCCAGGCTGCTGCCAATGGCCTTACGCTGCTCAAACCCGCAGTCGATGAAGTCGCTTATGCAAAATCTTCGTACGCGACGGATTTACGATTCGCGCGCCGGATTCGGGGTCTATTACCGCTATTCGCCACGACAGATCCCGGTCGGGACGGATACCGAAGATTTGAGAATTCGCCCGATCATTCACGGTAGTGTCGTGATGCGGATGGCTCACGGTTCCGATCTCTATGCGCCGATTTCTTTGCGTCGGGAATTCTGGGTGCTGGCGCCAAATGGCGAACTCTTACCGATGGAGGGTGGCCCGGGAGCCCTACGGCTCGACTCGATCAAACTTCGATCTGCGGCCACGCCTTCACAAACGCTAAACATAGCCCAAATAAGTGCCGATAAAACTGCGCTGCAACTAGCCATTGCATCACTCAATCGCCCGAACACCGATGCAGTCGGGTTAGTATGGGACACCGTATGGTGGAGACGAACAGCCTATTTTATTACCCTGACCCTCACCGCATTTCTGGCCGCTTTTCCTCTGATAGGGGGTACGCTTGGCAATGCAATGCTCAAACTTGTGGGATCACTTCCTGTGTTTGGAAAAAATGGCACCGATGGCCCGGTGATCAGCGCCATTACCTTCGTCAGTGCTTACCTGCCCAGCTACAGCGCTACGTGGACTAATTCATTCCGAGCATATCCTACCGAATTTACTCTGGTTCTTCTTGGCCTCCTGGTTAGCTTTTATCTCAGTCAAGTGATGAAGACGCGCATCCATGATCGAGCGCGGTTCGCTTGGCACAAGGAACTCAAACAGGACTATCTCGACTGGCTACTCCGATCGGAACGCGGCGGCCGTAACGCCATGACGGTGTTTTTTGGCGGTGCATTAGTGCTCCTGGCTGCATCCTTCGCCTTAAGTTGGAGCACACTGACAAGACTTGAAATTGCTGCAATCGCAGTCGCGTTTTTGCTAATACTTGTGTGGCGCACAAAAAGGGTTTCGAAACTCAAAGTCGACTCGCAATCTCAACCAAACCCATCGACATGGCCAAGCACCTTTGCACTGTCGGTCGCCCGCAAGCTGCGCACGAACGCCACTCTCATCCACATATTCAAGTGGGTTAACGATAAGCTGGTTCCCTTATTGTTTGCAGTGGGTCTGTTCGTCATCTGCACACTGATTGCAAATCGCGTGCTCTTCGATGCCATAGATTCGACAGGATACTTCTGCACCAATAGTCATAGCGCCGGCAAGAGCAACGAGGATAGCTTCAGCACCAACAATTTGTGTTGGGCGTCGGGCTATACGCTCGACGAGGGTGTTCGTTATCGCATTACCTTGACGACTCCCGGTAACTGGTTTGATCTCGCAACTCGATCTGATGTGAGTGGCATTTCTTCCTCCAGCGCAATGCATTCTGCAGGGACTTTAATGAAACGCTGGTGGTTTGAAGACTGGTTCAAGCCTATCGCAAGGATCGGCAGACCCGGCAACGATGAATATGTCCTGGAACCCGTCGCACCATTCAAGCACCACAATTACCTGAATGCTGCGAAGAAGCCACCTGGCAAGTTGTTCGAAAAAATTAGCCCTGATGAGGCAGAGCAGCGTATGAGCTCCGATCCAACACCTGCCGAACGAGAGACGCTCGTAACCGAATTTACCGCGAGAACGGGAGGAGAGTTGTTCCTCTACGTGAACGATGCTGTGCTGTTGTGGCCCGGAAAGATTGATCTGTTCTATCGCAATAATTCGGGCACCGGAATATTAACGGTAGATCGTGTGATGCCAGACGGGCAATTGGCGCGACTTGATCGCCAGTTAAAAGCGAACTGATTCTGAACCACCTTCGAACTCAAGCCATGTAGGTGTGGGCTTGATGAACTTGGCGTACAACCTCAAGCGCATTGAGACGCTGATTCGTTTGAAGGTGTTTGACTTAGACAGGATAGGTGCGCCTGTCGCGCAGGCAATAGCATAAAAGGGGGGATGACCATTCAAAATAGCCGACATCGGCTGGGGGAGATGAACAAACCGCCGTAGATGTTGTAAGTCTCACCGGAACATCATCTGAAAATGAAATTTGATGACGGTGGGTGGAAATTAGCGGGATTTATAGAAGTGCCCATTAGCTTTTGCAACAACTCCAACCAGCTGCATAAGTCCACCGCAGCTACTTAAAAAATAAAAAACGGATCGTTTATTAGCTGCAAAATTGGACAAATCTATTTGTTGCGAACATTGTTAGTTTCACGAACGGCAAGGTGGCGTAAAATATGAACTCCATTTTTATCTAAAAATTACTTATTAAAAATTATGACCATACGTACTCGTTTCGCGCCTAGTCCCACGGGTTATCTGCATATCGGCGGCGCCCGCACTGCACTATTCTCCTGGGCTTACGCCCGCAAGCATGGTGGCGCCTTTATCTTGCGTATAGAAGATACTGATGTAGAGCGCTCCACACCTGAGGCTGTGCAAGCCATTCTAGATGGCATGGCTTGGCTTAATCTGAGTTATGACGAAGGCCCGTTCTATCAAATGCAGTGTATGGAGCGATATAAAGAGGTGATCCAACATATGCTGGTGCAGGGGTCGGCCTATTACTGCTATGCCTCACCAAGTGAACTGGATGCTATGCGTGAGGCTCAACGTGCAAGTGGTGAAAAACCACGTTATGACGGTCGTTGGCGTCCAGAATCCGGCAAGGTGTTGCCGGCCCCCCCTAGTGAAACGATGCCAGTGGTGCGCTTCAAAAATCCTGCCAAGGGAGTGGTAACGTGGAAAGATTTGGTGAAAGGTCAAATTGAATTTGACAATGGAGAGTTAGACGATCTTATCATTGCCCGTGCCGATGGAACGCCTACCTATAATTTTTGCGTAGTAGTGGATGATTGGGATATGGGCATTACGCACGTGATACGCGGCGATGACCATGTCAATAATACGCCACGTCAGATAAATATACTCAAGGCATTAGGCGCCAATGTGCCACAGTATGCACATCTATCAATGATATTAGGTGATGACGGTCAGAAGCTGTCCAAGCGACATGGTGCAGTTAGTGTGATGCAATATGATGAAGATGGTTACTTGCCGGAGGCAGTCATCAATTACTTGGCAAGATTGGGATGGTCGCACGGGAATGATGAGGTTTTTTCGGTGGAGCAATTTTGCACATGGTTCGACCTCGACCATATCACGCCATCTGCGGCACAATTTAATACAGAGAAATTAAACTGGCTCAATCAGCATTACATAAAGCAGACCGATAATGCGCGGCTTGTTGCGCTAGTACGTCCGCGCTTGGAAGCACGAGGCGTATTAGTGAGCGCCGAACCTGCATTGGAAGCCATTATTACCCTTTATAAAGAACGAGTCATAACCCTCAACGAATTGGCGGATGCAGCAGAAGTATTTTATATCGATTTGCATCCCGATCAGGAATTGCTGAATGCCCAACTTTCTGCTGAAGCGATACCTGCTTTGCAGGAGCTAGCGGAGCGCCTAAAAGATGTAACGTGGGAAGCTGTGGCGATTGGGGCGGTGATCAAGGAAATAATAGGCAAGCATGGCTTGAAAATGCCTAAGTTGGCGATGCCATTGCGTGTAATGCTCACTGGGCAAACCCAGACCCCCTCGGTAGATGCAGTATTAATGTTGTTTTCACGTGAGGTCGTATTGGCACGTTTGGCACGACATCTTTAGCACATACCAAGTATTCAGCTTTACAAGGATAGGCTCGATCATTATAATGCGCGCTCATTTTGGGGGTATAGCTCAGCTGGGAGAGCGCTTGCATGGCATGCAAGAGGTCAGCGGTTCGATCCCGCTTATCTCCACCAAAATGGCATCACCAAGCCCTTTAGTCCCCATCGTCTAGAGGCCTAGGACATCGCCCTTTCACGGCGGTAACACGAGTTCGAATCTCGTTGGGGACGCCAAATCAAACAATGGCTTGCAGTAAGTCAGGCCATTATTCTTCGCACTCTGCTTTGAAAATACTTTCCATTTTTGATTAGCAAACCAACGGTTTTTCACCTTAGCAGCACGTAATAAATATGCGGCTTACAGCGATGTGCGCATTTTTTATCCAATGAGCGTAAATGTCAATTTTTAAGCAGATTGAATATACTATGCATAAAATTAAAGATCTTAGGTTGCGGTTTAAAATGCTGCTCGTACTGCTTGGGGCGTAACCCATGCCGTTCGGGTAAAGCGTTACTGACTCTCCAGCGCTGAGAAAGCGCTTTGCCTTTCGTCATACAAAATCATTGTGCACAGGATCATCCTGGAGGCTTTTGTCAAAACTGAAGTTAAAACTACAAAGATTTAAATTAGCTGACCGACATTGACCCATGGATATTGAACTTAGCCGAAGAAAACCCGATCCATTTTACCGCCGCCTAGTAACCATCGTCATTATGGTGGCGGCGTTGATGCTGCTATGGACACTATTGCCAGCCATCGAATCACTATGGGTTCCCTCTGAAGGTCATCTCCGCACAGTCGCTGCCCGAGGTGATCTGGCCGCCGATGAAAAAAATACGATCGAACTATTCGAAAAATCCCGCGGATCGGTTGTGTTCATTTCTACCGCTGCTCTGATACGCGATGCGTGGACGCGCAACGTTTTTGCCGTGCCCAAGGGGACTGGCTCCGGATTTATCTGGGACGACGCCGGCCATGTGGTTACCAACTATCACGTGATTGAAAATGCCTCTGGTGCCACTGTAAAGTTGGCCGATGGCCGAGACTACAAGGCGGCTCTAATCGGCGCTAGTCCTGCGCATGATATTGCAGTATTGCGCATCGGCGTGGGCTTCAAGCGTCCGCCACCTGTGCCGGTGGGCACCAGCCACGACCTGAAGGTAGGGCAGAAGGTTTTTGCAATCGGCAACCCATTCGGTTTGGACTGGACGCTGACCAACGGCATCATCTCAGCGCTCGATCGTTCATTGGCCGGAAACATGGGCCCGGCCATTGAACACCTTATTCAGACCGATGCAGCAATAAACCCTGGTAACTCAGGCGGTCCGCTGCTGGATTCGGCGGGTCGGCTCATTGGCATCAATACCGCCATATACAGTCCCAGCGGAGCATCCGCCGGGATCGGTTTTGCCGTTCCAGTGGACACCGTCATGCGCGTGGTGCCACAATTAATCAAGAGTGGCAAGTATATTCGTCCTGCTTTGGGTATCGAAACTGATGAACAAATCAACGAGAGATTGAATGCCATCACTGGCACCAAGGGAGTGGTGGTTCTGCACGTGCAACCTGGGTCAGCCGCCGAAAAAGCGGGTCTCAAGGACGTGACCAAGTCCTCCAAAGGTATGAGTCTTGGCGACATCATCGTAGCGGTCAATGGCAAGGATGTCTATTCGGTACCCAAGCTGCTGGCCAGCCTTGACGACCACAAAGTCGGCGATGTGATCCAGCTAACCATAATGCGTCAAGGTCAAAAGCAGAATCTGACCGTGACCCTGCAACCAGGAAATTAAAGATAAGCCGCCTGGAGAGTGTCACTGAAGCGCTATCCCGTTGAGCTGCTTAATAAATAAGGTTAGTTGGATTTTGACAATGTCAAAATCCAACTAACTCCCAAAAATACACCCGCATCTCAAATCTTCCCCAACACTCTCTGCCACACACTTTTGACCGGTTCGGGGCAGGTCAGCTGGATGCTGATGTTGGTCTTATCCTTGACGCATCTTCTCATCTTTTTTTATTTTCTTCGCGGCCTTTTTCTCTTTCAGCGTTTTAGCGGGTTCCTTCTTGACTTCCTTTTTACTTTCTTGACCTTTACTCATAGTTTAAATCCTTTATCATTCTGAAATCACAAAGAATAACTCTGCTTCCAACTCTTTGTTCAAGTAACCCGCAGCAGGTTAAAATATCCTGCCTCCCGCAGATTTTGGTAACTTTAAAGAGTATCTTTTTTTATTTTTTCTTGGTTTTTGCACCAGCGACCGCATCTTTCAACTTACTGCCAACTTTGAATTTAACAACATTTTTGGCTGATATCTTTAATTCCTTGCCTGTGGCTGGATTGCGACCTATTCGTGCAGCGCGTGCTTCTACAGCAAACGTACCAAAACCTATTAGTTGAACGTTATTGCCTTTAGTTAAAGAAGTTTGAATAGCAGCCGTTAACGCATTCAACGTTTCTTCTATACTGGATTTTGTTTGTTTAGTGGATTTAGCTACTGCACCAATCAATTCTGATTTATTCATGGCATTGACTTTCGTGTGGTTGAAAAGACGATTAACTGTACCAATTCATAGTCTCAATTACAAGAAATTATAAAAACTATTCATCCTGCAATAACAAATTAATTGATCGTGATTTTGTGGAGTTCATAATTTGACATGTCATTCGCGCAAAAAATAGATCTAATCTAGGATGATGCTGACATTTTAACCTTAGCAACCTTCGAGGATTAGTTTTTAACTTCAAAGCATAGGAAGCCGTTCAAATTACTGACACTGCCCTTGCAAGTACTGACGCAGCAACCGTTGGAGTCCTTTTGCTACCTACTGCCAAGGACTGTTTGGACGACATAACGGCAGACATCTTCGATGTGTATTCATGTATTCTATAATTGTATAAATGACATCATCTACCCCCTTAGCTCACAGACTGCTGAAAAAGTCCGATTTTCACCAAATGGTAATATTATTGTAATTAAACAATAATTATTAAAATATATTTTATAGCTTTGAAAAACCAAACTTCAGAGTTTTTTAGCAACAAGCTAAAACTCGTCAACTCTGCTCATATTAAGGACTCAACTCTCAGCATAGTAAAAAACTGGTAGCATGAACCCCACTATTTAGGAGAGTAAAAGCCGGAGTAAACTTAACTCTCTGGTGCATCGCATCAGTAATTCAAATTATAAATATTCCGCAATTAAGCTATAACGCGCGCACATAATTAAATGTTAAGAAACTGGATAACAAAATTGTTTAAGAAACCTCAACTGCGTCAACCAAATGAAATTGAAGTTAAATGTGAACTAATAAGCAAGCATCTGTCGAATGCGATTCCTGGGTGTAAAATAAAGCACAAGCACAATTTTAAGTCTAACGTTGTAGTCTTTCATATGGGGATTTCCGGAATTGCCAAAGAATTTAGAATAAGCAATCAGTATTTACAGGACTACACACCTATTGAAATTTTTGGCTTTATTAGGCAAAAAGAAGTTATAAAAATTATTTCTACTTATGAAAAAGTTAACATATTGATAAGGGAAGGATATCCTGCAATTAGCTATAGATAATCTGAAAATCCAAAAAATGTTCTACAGGACAAAAGCAATCTTGTCGATTTACATGGGCCTGCGCAAAGCCTTCAAAACTCCGCAATGCATTCCTTACTTATCAAGTCCCGCCTGTTTATAAAAGCATTTACAAATAAATCTGGTTTTTTATGTACCATTTTTTAATGACTGAATGGGCTTCAGGTGATTCAAAGCACGCTGCGGGATATTATGGATATAGACGTATTGAAATAGCGCGTCAAAGTCGCTTCCATCTCTGTGGCTAAGGGCGCATCGGGTTTTCTTCATCTTGCCACTGATGCACCCAAATGAATAACCCCGCGGCAAGCCGCGAGGTATCAAAACAGCGCCAGCTGATGATCTTCATGTATCTTCGTATATTCCTTACCTTGGCCACTTACATACTTCATAATCATCTCCTCGTTGCCATGTTTCCCAACACTACTCGCAAAATATCCGCTCGTCCAAAATTCCCCTCCCCACAGCTGCTTCTTTAACTCTGGACACCTTCCAAATATCTCTCGGGCAGTTATGCTCTTGATTATCCTTACAACCTCTGTCACCGATTTCACTGGCACACTTTGAACCAAAAAATGCACGTGATCCTTATCCGCACCTATCTCCAAAAACTTCATCTCATATCGCTTTTCTATTTCAAGACACACTTCTCTTAATACTGCCTCTACTTTTGCGCTGAAAACCGTCCGACGATACTTCGCTGGACAGACTATGTGGTACAACAATACCGTTACATTGTGCTTCTTATGGATATATTCACTCATCCGTCCATTTTAATCAAAGACAAAGTCAAAGTCGCGGCAAGCCGCGAGGAATCAGACCCTAGAGATTGAAGCGCGACACCATGCCATTGGTGGGGATGACATGGTGACGACAGGCGATGCTATGCCCTTCTCGTTACAGCTAACATCAAACACATGCTTCCTGTAGCGCGTTTATCCTTGCTGGTAAAGCGATCCATGAACTGACTCCCGTCGTCCGTTAGAATCTTTTGTATCCTCATTGGTTCTGCCTGTATCAGTCGGCGTAAACGCAACGCACCATGCTGGATCAAGACTCTGATTCGTTTCAGTTACATTCCAAAACCGGTTTGATCATCATTTTTTAAAATTCGATGGCGTTCGATAGCAGCCTTTTGCTCGCAAGAAAATCGAAGGTTTTCACGTTAAACCTCGTTTATACACATTGTCGGACATCCTCGCCACAATTGTGATTTCACCTAAGCAGGTGATTCATTCCGCATTAAGATCTGCACGCCAAATAACCATTACTCCAGCTTCATCCGGTTGAGCCCGATAAGTATTGGCTATTGCTATGCCCGGGATACACACTAAGTCAGCATCGCAAAAAAGCAAGGGCAATAAGTCGCGTAGCCACGGCAGCACATCATGTTCCTGCAATAAATTTTTCAAGTTTCGTAGCGGACGAGTAGCATCCACCCGAATGGTTTCGCCGCCATGACGCGAACGAATATTGAGAATTCCAAGTTGCAGTTTTGCCAAACTGATACCCTGCCCGATGACATTTATAAAATGAAGCACACCGTGTGGCTGAGGCAGCAGTATTTCTGCTTCACCATTCCACTTAATGGTGAAATCAACCGGCAGCGGCAAAGCAGACATGGTGTAAGCATGGTCGCGATATCGACGCATTTGCCAGCCCCGCCAGTCGATGCACACCTGCGAATCTTGGCGAGCATTGCACAGTTGACGCAGCATTTCTTGTAGCCGTGTGCTGTCTGGAATGGGAGCCCCTTGAGCCGCCAGGAAATAACGCAACAGATTTTTTCCCCGCACTACGCCCAACACACGTAATTTAATAATATCCAAACGGTTATCCGCTATTACCCCCTCCCCATCCTGCTGTGCCAATTCGTCCAGCAGTTCAGTTGCCTCAGCGAAATTCTGCGCGCTGCGCAACAAAGTCTTTCGGTATGCTGGAAAGCGTTGTTCCAAGAGTGGCAGTATCCGATGGCGTAAAAAATTGCGTGGATAAGTGTCATCAGTGTTGCTTTCATCTTCCACCCATTGAAGGGCATGCTGTTGAGCGTATTTTAGCAATATGGAACGAGGAACATTAAGCAAAGGACGTAACAGTGTTGGGACATTCGCGTGATACTTTATAACTGGCATGGCACTTGCTCCGCGCACTCCAGCCCCGCGCAGCAATTGCAGCAGCAAAGTTTCTGCCTGATCATCAAGATGATGCGCCAGCACTACAAAATCCACCTGCTGCTGTGCAAACGCAGCGTGACGAAGTTTGCGCGCCGCCGCCTCAATACCTAGCGAGCGTAACGGTGCGATATTTACATGTTCGACTTGCAGAGAGACACCATGGAGCATGCACAAATCAGCACAGAATGCTGCCCAAACATCCGCGTGCGGGCTAATTCCATGATGTATATGCAATGCGCTTAAACGCCATGAATAACGGAGGGAAAGTTGTTTTAGCAGGTGCAGCAGAACGACCGAATCAACACCACCACTAAGTCCAAGCAGGATAGAACTGCCCGCAGGAAGCATGGGGGCGAGCGCGTCAGCAACGCGCTCTGTTAAATCAAAGCTCGACTTCCTTGAACTTGCCATAGCCCATTACGCGGTTGAAACGGATCTGCAACAGCTTGTCTATGGAGTGAGATTGCACCTGTTTAAGGGTGCCCTGTAAGCTTTTTTTCAGGGTTAACATCATTGCATGGTAATCGCGATGAGCCCCGCCAAGCGGTTCGTTAACGATCTCGTCGATCAACCCCAATGCCTTTAATCGGGTAGCAGTGATACCCAGGGTTTCCGCCGCATCAGCCGATTTGTCCGCATTTTTCCAAAGGATAGCAGCACAACCTTCTGGCGAGATGACCGAATATGTGGCGTATTGCAGCATCAATAATGCGTCCCCTACCGCAATGGCTAACGCGCCACCAGAACCACCCTCTCCAATCACCGTACAAACCAATGGCACGCGCAGCTCTGCCATAACATACAAGCTTTTGCCGATAGCTTCAGACTGACCACGTTCTTCGGCACCAATTCCGGGGTAAGCACCCGGGGTATCAATAAAAGTCATAATGGGAATGTCGAATTTCTCCGCCAGCCGCATCAAGCGCATTGCCTTGCGGTAGCCCTCGGGACGAGGCATGCCAAAGTTGCGATATTGTCGCTCCTTGGTATCACGCCCTTTTTGATGTCCGATCACCATCACACTTTGGCCATTAAAACGCGCCAATCCTCCAACGATAGCCGGATCATCGGCATAGGAACGATCACCATGCAGCTCCTCAAAATCAGTAAATAAGTGCTGAATATAATCCAGCGTGTAGGGGCGCTGTGGATGGCGTGATACTTGCGAAATTTGCCACGGCGTGAGCTTGGCGTAAATATCCTTGGCTAACGCCTGGCTTTTTATTTGCAGACGGTTAATCTCATCGGAAATATCAAGTGCAGAATCATTCTGTACAAAGCGAAGCTGCTCAATTTTGCCTGCCAGTTCGGCAATAGGCTGTTCAAAATCCAAGAAGACGGCTTTCATATATTTCGTATTTATTTGCGTACTCAAATGATACAGTATCTGACTAGCCAGGCCAAAGAAGCGCGGATAAAATTTACTGCATTACTGAAAAAATTCAGTCTAACTTTTTATGCTAAACCAACGAATATCGCGTCAAGGATTTGGACAAGCGCCATGGCTTCCACACCGCACTGCGCGTCAACACAAATCGATGTGCAACGCCCGCATTCAGTACAATCAAACTAAGCTGCTTAATGTGACCGTTTCGCAATGCTTTCCACAATGGTGCAATATAATTTTGCTCCAGGTATTGAACTGAATCGCGCCAGCCCTGCAGATCCCCTTGATGAAATGGACGGCGCAAACCTTCCCAAACGATTAGTACGTCATCTTCAGAGTCATCAGCACACTGGGCTAAATCATCCGACAATATTTTATAGGAAATGCCTGCCGCCTGCGCGAACGCCTCTGCCAGAAAGCTGTCGCCACAAACCTTCGTATATGGCCGCACCAAATGCTCGACTGCATGCCCTCCTCCCCACAGCCATATACTGTTTATAGGCAATTCACCACGCGCCTCACGCGCCTGATTAACAGCGTGTTCGAAAAATAGCATTTGAATTTCGTTGAAAACTTTATGCCAGCGCAAGGCATTGGATCCTTTCGGCAAATGCGTTTGTACATTCCTGCCTGCCACCTGCGACAAAGGACGGGTCACAATGTCTGAAACGTTCTCCATCTGGAGATACCAACGCTGGGGATGAGGCGAAAAAAAACGTAAGCCTTCATCAGCAAAATGCGTATTCAAACTGGTGCATAGCTGAGCCGCTTCATCGGCATTCATTGGTATCTCCGGATGCAAAACCAATTGCGTGCGCTGCATCTGCAGATGTACTGGGTCAGCACGTAACCAATAGCCCGAACCTGGCTGCATTCCGTCCGCCATCAAGGTAATCGGTGCGATGGGTTCGTCCAATTGCCGTGCGATACCAAACGTCAAGCATAGCCATTCTTCCAACGTACCTGTTGAACAAACCTCTGATGGTAATGATGCAGGTTTGGCTCGCGCTAGCATTTTCTCAATAACAGGCACAAGCAGACCAGCACAAGCATCGACAGCAATCTCTTGCGGCAAAAATAAATCAAGGATAACGATATCTACATTTCTCATGTTAAATTTATCCGAAACAACTCAAGGTTACGCTGAACAAACCCCGTATTGCCGGGGTTTCAATTACGAAATAAGCGTGATTACGAAGAAAACACGTTCAACCCGTTTTGTTTTGCCCGTTCTGGCTACTCCTTGGACTTTTCGTCCGCCATTCGCCTGCTTATGGGCGCACCTGCCCCTCAATCAATTTCGAGATCAGTAAATGTGCGACCGCCATTCTTGGCTAAACCAAGGTAGCGCACTTTGGCTTTTGGTAAAACCCCTTTTAGACACATCTATAGCTAAAGAAAAGTTTGCTACACTATATGCCTCATGCATAAGTATGGAGATACACGATGTTCAATGCAAAATTCTTCGATGAAATTTCTGCCAAGGTAAGCAAAGCGGTGGCTAACAGCCCAGCAAAAGATGTCGAGAAGAATGCCCGCGCCTTGCTGGCGCAAGGTTTTACCAAGCTGGATCTGGTGACGCGCGAAGAATTCGATGTGCAAAGCCAACTGTTATCTCACACAATTGAGAAATTGACGGCACTGGAAGCACGGGTCGCCGCTCTTGAAGCACAAACAGCCTCTAAAGAAACACCAGCAATTCCTGAATAAATGAGCCTCGCGGTTTTATATAGCCGCGCGCTCTCCGGCATGGATGCCGCGCTGGTCACCGTCGAGGTGCACCTCGCCAACGGTTTGCCCAGTTTCACCATTGTCGGCCTGCCTGAGACCGAAGTGAAAGAAAGCAAGGATCGCGTCCGTGCAGCCTTGCTGACTTGCCAGTTTGAATTTCCCAATCGCCGCATCACGGTTAACCTCGCGCCTGCCGACCTGCCCAAAGAAAGCGGGCGTTTCGATTTACCCATCGCGCTAGGCATACTCGCCGCATCTGGACAGATTCCCTCAAACCGCCTTGCCGAATATGAGTTTGCCGGTGAACTGGCGCTTACCGGCGAACTACGACCGATACGCGGCGCGCTTGCAATGACCTATCACGCAGCCTCCAACGGGCGGGCATTTATTCTTCCCGAAATAAATGCTGTCGAAGCGGCGCTGGTAGTAGATGCAGCAGTATATCCTGCACAATCCTTGTTGCAGGTGGCAGCACATTTATCTGGTCGCGCTGCACTCACCCGTCAAATCGCCAGTGCCCAGCCAGTCATGCCGGACTATCCGGACATGCGCGAAGTGAAGGGGCAAGGGCAGGCCAAGCGAGCGCTGGAGATTGCCGCCGCTGGCGGTCATAGCGTGCTGATGAGCGGCCCGCCCGGTACCGGCAAATCGATGCTGGCGGCGCGTTTCCCCGGCATCCTGCCGCAAATGACTGAAGCAGAAGCATTGGAAAGCGCAGCCATGCAGTCGTTAGGCGGCATGTTTGATGTAAGCCGCTGGAAAACCAGACCATACCGATCACCGCATCACACTGCATCAGCGGTTGCCATGGTTGGAGGCGGCAGCAATCCGCGTCCCGGTGAAATATCTATCGCAATGCATGGTGTACTGTTCCTTGATGAATTGCCGGAATTTGAGCGCCATGTACTGGAAGTGCTGCGCGAGCCGCTGGAGAGTGGACGCATCACCATCTCTCGCGCTGCGCGCCGCGCCGATTTCCGCGCGCAATTTCAGTTGCTTGCTGCAATGAACCCTTGCCCGTGCGGCTATCTTGGCCATTTCAACGGCAAGTGCCGTTGCACCCCCGATCAAATTGCACGCTATCGCGGCAAAATTTCTGGTCCGCTGTTAGATCGCATAGATATTCAGATAGAAGTTCCCGCAGTGCCACAGGAAACCTTGCTCAAACAGGCTGATGGAGAAACAAATAGTGATATTCAAGCGCGTGTGAACATCGCGCGGCAACGGGCATTAACCCGCCAGAACAAACCGAATGCACAACTCACAGTAAGCGAAATTGATGTTCTTTGTACACCTGATGCACAGGGTGCCGCACTATTGCAGCAAGCCATTAGCCGCCTGAATTTATCTGCACGCGCTTATCACCGCATACTTAAAGTGGCGCGCACTATTGCCGATCTGGCAGGCGACGAGAACATCCTTGCTTTTCACATCGCCGAGGCTGTACAGTACCGCAGGATGGGCAGACAGGGATAATTTAGAACAGTTAATCTATATCCAAAACCTCACTTCCAGTCGAAATAAACATTCTCAAATGACGTTAGCAATGAATTTTCCATAGTGCTATTTCGGCACGTGATTCCATGCAAAAATGCTAGCGCAAAATCAGGTTTGCTTGACACGGCTTCTATACAATCCATACCATCGCAGCCTTTACGTTAATTACCATCATTTTTTTGATTACCATCCTCGGGAGTTTGTTGTGCCGTTTGAAACCATAAAACAATCTCTTGTCTCAGATATGTCCATTGTGGACAGGATCATACGTACCCGTTTACATTCTGATGTGGCACTGGTCAATCAGATGAGCGAGTACATCATCAATAATGGCGGCAAACGACTACGCCCGGCATTGGTGGTGTTATCCGCCAAAGCTTTAGGTTACAGCGGTGACTATCATCATGGCCTGGCGGCGGTAGTGGAGTTCATTCATACCGCCACGTTGCTGCACGACGACGTAGTGGATGAATCAGAGCTACGCCGTGGGCAAGCAACTGCCAGCGCCCTATTTGGTAATGCAGCGAGTGTGCTGGTTGGTGATTTTTTATATTCGCGAGCTTTTCAGATGATGGTGGAAGTAAATGACATGCGTGTGATGCAAACATTGGCAGACGCTACCAACACTATTGCAGAAGGTGAAGTTTTGCAATTGCTAAGTTGTCATGACGCGAGTGTAAATGCTACCAGCTATTTGCGCGTAATCTATTGCAAAACAGCCAAGCTATTCGAGGCGTCGATGCGTCTGGGCGCTATTCTTGCGCAGGTTGATGACAACACCGAAGAAGCTGTGGCAAAGTATGGTATGCATTTAGGAACAGCATTCCAATTGGTGGACGATATTCTGGATTATTCTGGGGACGAACAAGCAACCGGCAAAAACTTAGGCGACGACCTATCTGAAGGCAAACCCACACTGCCGCTTATTTATGCCATGCAGCATGGTGACGCCAGCCAGGCTGCGATGGTCAAGCTAGCCATCGAGCAAGGCAATATCGAAAGCTTTCCCCAAGTATTAGAGATAATCAAACAAACCGGCGCCCTGGAATTTACCCGGCAACAAGCACAAAGAGAGTCAGAGGCGGCATGCGCGGCATTGTCTATTTTGCCCGACACGACTTACAAACACTCGCTACTGCAATTAGCTTATTTCGCCGCCACACGGCAATTTTGATTAGGCTAATCTTAGGTAAGGGCGCCTCTAAAAATTCAAGTATCTAAGCAAGGCATGAGTAAAAATTCAAGCTCGGCATAATAACTGACATGTAATCGATAATTTTTTTTAGAGGCGCCCGTAAGTCATTCCGAACATAACAAACAAAATTTTTACTGTTACACATCCCTTAGTATTTCCCCTCTCTAGCAGCCTGTCGGACTTAAAGGAAATCGGCTGCAAATCCGCCAGGCCGGTGCAGATTCCCCCGTTTTTTTGGTCAATAGAATGACTATTGACCGGCAAAACCGGAAAAATCTGCCCGCGCCCAGCCGAATTTTCGCTTAGATTCTTCAAGACCGACAGGCTGCTAGCAGAAAAATTGACACCTTGAGTTTTCCCTTAAATAAGATTGCTGCACGATCATCACGCGAACTTATAAAGCAGTCAGGGTGAATTACAATGGAAAACAGCTTTTAATCATAGCTTAAAGCACCCATTGCATAACCTACAATGTGCTCCATTCTAATGATAAGCAACAATGTTTTATGACGCCTTCTGATTTAAATTTTATCTCGCACGCTAACGCAAACATTCTCTCGATTTCAACAGAGGGAACAGTGAGAAAGCAAAATGTTCGTTTATTTAGTTTTTAACTAAAATCATGACTAATGACACTACTCCATCCCAAATCGCACGAAAAACCCTGAGCACCTTGGCTGATCGCAAGATCGCTCCTACGCCAGACAACTATGCGCGTCTGTATCAGGAAATTAGCGGGAAACTAGCGGCCGATAGCGCGGACAAAACTGTGGCATTGGAGGGCCAACCTCTTCAGGAATCGACAGATGACAAACTAAAACTAGCGTGGCCGAAGCTGATCAGTGACCTGCTCACGCAAATGGATACCTCGCATAAAGGCATTACTCTCACACGCAAAAAACAAGGCGTGGGAACCGTGCTGAACAAATTCAACTATGACGCTAATGTTCTATTTTCTAAGCTACAGGGGTTAATCGATTCCTGGGGAGTGACAACGACGCCCAGCCCTAATGAGCCAATCCCGGCAACGATGGATTCAGCAGCGGGAGGAAATATTATATCCTCTGCCTCAGAAGACATTCCTGACACGCCTATTGTCACTACCGTAGATATTAAACTGGTAGAACAACTGCGTGAGTTGCTGGCGCAATCTCTTGAATCCACACACTGCGAAGATTCCGATCTGAAGAGTGAGCTTCTGTCATTGGCGCAACAAGCACGCACCACCAGCGATTATGCTCAAGCCATTAAGCTGAATAAGCAACTACGCAAGCTCTGGGGCAATCTGAAATTACGCTGTAAAGACCATTTCAACATTCAGGAAGGATTGATGCGCCTGTTTCGCCTAGTGGTGGAAAACGTCGGTGAACTGGTGACCGAAGACAAATGGCTGCACGACCAGATTATTAGCCTGCAGGAAATAATCGAGCACCCCGTCAGCAAACACACTATCGCCACAGCAGAACGCAATTTGCGCAGCACGATCATCAAACAAAGCTTGCTAAAGAAAAATATGATCGAAGCCAAGATCACACTTAAAAGCCTGATGACCAGCTTCATCGATCGCCTGAGTGAAATGACCTCTGACACGGGCGCATATCACACTAAAATTGAAGGTTACAGCCTGAAAATCGGGCAGACAGATAACATCACTGAATTAAGCCTTATCCTGAATGACATCATGCAAGACACGCGCATCATCCAAGCTAGCTCCATGCGCTCACATGAAGAACTAATCAGCACACGACAACAGGCGCAAATTGCCGAAGATCGTGTCAAACAATTAGAGCAAGAGCTGGAACATGTAAGCGAATTAGTACGCGAAGACCAACTTACCGGCGCGCTCAACCGGCGCGGGCTCGATGATGTGCTGGATCGCGAAATCAAACGCGCCGAGCGCCAGCAAACTCCCGTTAGTGTTGCGCTGCTCGACATTGATAATTTCAAGCAACTTAACGACTCCTTGGGCCATCAGGCTGGCGACGAGGCACTCATACATTTAACCCAAGTAGTTAAAAATGCCCTGCGCCCGACTGATGAGGTGGCACGTTATGGTGGCGAAGAATTCCTTATTATCCTGATAGATACCAGCTTGGAAGAGGCAATGGCGACCATAACCCGCCTGCAGCGCGAACTCACCAAAAGTCTTTTCCTGCATAACAATCAACGACAGTTGATTACCTTTAGCGCCGGGGTCGCGCTACATGCTAGTGGCGATGACGCTGAATCAACAATTGGGCGTGCGGACGGAGCCATGTACAAAGCCAAACGGGCTGGTAAAAATCGTGTATTCGCGGCCGATTGACAGAAGTGAAGTGTGACTCAAGTTACCAAGCGCGCACTTATGAAGCCCATCATTAGTCAGTGCGTTTGCCCAATTGTTATAAAGCGTCATACACATCATAAAAAAAATCAAGTGTCTACTAAAGTTTTTTCCGCTCTTTCCGTTAATTGGAATAACTACGGTTGATTAGCCTAGAAAAATAAGGCAAACCAAAGTAAACGGCAATCATGCCGAAAACAAACCAGTTAAAGGAGAATTATCATGCCTGCAGTAATTAATACTAATGTTGCATCCCTGAATGCACAACGTAATCTGAGCTCTTCGCAAATGGCGCTGCAAACTTCTTTGCAACGTTTATCTTCCGGCCTGCGTATCAACAGCGCCAAAGACGATGCAGCGGGTCTGGCGATTTCTGAACGGATGTCTTCGCAAATTCGTGGCCTCAATCAAGCTTCACGTAATGCCAGCGACGGTATTTCTCTGGCGCAGACTGCTGAAGGCGGATTAGCCGAGGTAACCAATAACTTACAACGTATACGTGAACTAGCCATTCAATCCGCCAATTCGACTAACTCTTCATCTGATCGTACTTCGCTCAACGCTGAAGTTACCCAGTTACTCGCGGAAATACAGCGTGTATCGACCACTTCCCAATTTAACGGTCAAAACATTCTTGATGGTACATTTACTGCAGCCCAGTTCCAAGTTGGTGCGAACGCCAATCAAACCATTATCGCCAGCACGGGAAATTCCCAAACATCGGCGCTTGGCTCTTACCAGGTCGCCAGTAACAGCATTTCGGCGGTTAGTGGCACTGCACTCACAGCCGGTCAGTTAACGTTCAATGGCATTGATGTGGGTAGCTCAACCTCTGGTTCAGCCGAAGCAATTGCTGCCGCCATCAACGGTGCATCTAACCAAACCGGGGTCACCGCCTCTGCCACCACTACAGTAACCAGTGCTGTAACTAATCCCTTGCAACGTAATCAATCGCTGCAATCCGGCGATTTGGTCATCAATGGCGTAAGCATTGGTGCGGTTGCAGGTTCCAGCAACGTTGCGACACAAGGCAGCAACGTCGCAGCTGCAATCAATGCGGTATCAACCCAAACCGGCGTTACTGCAGTGGCCAATGGCGGTACTGGCGCGCTTACTTTAACTTCCAGCACAGGTAAAACTATTGACATTACCACCAATGCGGCCACCACTGCTGATGGTGCTACCCGGGTGGAAAATGCCACCGGCTTGGAAATGGCAGGGGCCACGAAATCCTACGGCAACAGTGTCATCACTTTTGCTGCAGGTGCTCGCCAAGTAGTCACCAATACATCCACTAACACAGCCACTGCCGCCGACACATTGACTGTGGCAGGTGTTACTTTCACCTATAGCGCAGGTGCCAACAGTGCTACCAATATCCAAATCGACAACACTACCGCTGCTGCCCAAGGAGCCAATGTCAGAGCCGCGCTCGCCTTGAACAGTACGGTAACAGCCGCATTCACCATTTCGGGCGCTACAACTGACGCGATTCTGACAGCAAAAACCAACGTCTTATCGACTAGTGCTGCAGACGGTCTGGCTTCCGCAACGGCAACTGCCAATGCCAGCGCATGGGCATCAACTACAGCAGGTGCGGGGGTTGCGATCGGCGACACCTTAAAAGTCGGTGGCATTACTTATGAATTCACGCGACACGACGCAACCGCTGTGACTACCGCAGGTAACATTCAGGTCAAACTGGGTACAGGCGGTGCAAATGCAGCTGCTGACGATGTTCTAACTGCTACCAATTTTGCCGCGGCCGTCTCCGCCCAACAGGCTGCGGGCAATGGCACGGTAGGGTTCACCTCTAGAACCGCTGGTGCGGTTACCGTGACCAACACCCTGTATGGCTCAGTTGGTGTCGTAGCTGCACCGACTGAACCGGTGTCCCTCGGTACTGCTGGTGCAGTAGCCAGCGTCGATACGGCAGGCGTCAGCGGGGTCTATGCCGCTAGCAGCACCAAGGGAACGCTGAGTCTTAACTCAGCCAACACATTCAGTATTGGCGGAACATCCCCCGCTGCTGCAGGCTTGAGCAGCGCCAATGTTGGTCTGACCGCAATTAACACAGTGAATATTTCAACGCTCCAAGGTGCAAATGATGCAATCTCGCTGATTGACGGTGCGTTAAGTCAGGTCAGCACAATACGTGGCAGTATGGGTGCCTTGCAGAATCGTTTTACAAGCGTGGTGTCCAGTCTGACTTCATCGTCAGAAAATCTCTCAGCTGCGCGTAGCCGGATTTTAGATGCGGACTTTGCGGCAGAAACTGCACAATTGACCCGTAACCAGATCCTGCAACAAGCTGGTACGGCGATGCTGGCACAGGCAAACCAGTTACCAAACAGCGTGTTATCTCTGTTGAGATAATATATTAATTGATAAATACCAGCCGAAGCAATTCGGCTGGCCTTTAACGAAAAAGGAGAGGCAAAATGCTTATCCAAAGTACTAGCAACCAGGCTCAGATTTTACCACCTGACAAATTTTTAAATGATGGGCTCGCCAGCAATGGCAAGTCTATTGTCGTTTCCGCCCCACCCTCTCATGGCGCAGCTCCGCCTGATGGATCACTTGAGCTTCCCAAGCTCTCAGCAGTGCAAGGTGCCGAGCAACCAGTCTCTTCTGCCCAATTGAAAAACGTGGTAAGCGATGCCAACAAGGCATTTAAGCAGTCAAACATGAGCTTGGAGTTTAGTGTGGACACTGACACCCAAAACACAATAGTCAAACTGATAGATACGGAAACAGGAGATTTGGTTCGCCAATTCCCCTCGAAAGAAATGTTGGCGATTGCTAGTGCAATAGGCCAATTTCAGCAGGGCTTATTACTGGAACAAAAGGCCTAAGGAGACAGGTTATGGATATTTCAACCTCGTCCAACCTTGATGTCAACAGCATTGTAAGTCAGTTAATGACGGTGGAGCGGCAACCAATCAACAGACTCAACGTCAAGGAAGCGGGCTACCAAACCAAGCTTTCTGCCTACGGTAGCATAAAAGGGGCCGTAGCCAGCTTTCAAACTACCATGCAGAGTTTGAGCAGCACGAGCAAGTTTACCAATCTCGACGCCATTCCTTCCGATGACACTATTTTGTCTGCTACTGCCAGTAGTATTGCGGTAGCGGGCACTTATTCTTTGGAAGTGACAAGCCTGGCACAATCGCAAAAACTTGCCGCCACGGGACAAACCAGTAGCACTGATGCCATCGGTGGTGGCACTGCGACTACGGTCACTTTTGACTTTGGCACCATTAACGGCGGAACACTGGATCCGGACACCCAAAAATATACCGGTGTTACCTCGTTTAGCTCAAACGGCAATGGCACCAAGAGCATCACCATAGACAGCAGCAATAACTCGTTACAAGGCATACGCGATGCCATCAATGCCGCCAAAATAGGCGTAACAGCGTCCATCATCAATGACGGTGGTGCGGCACCCTATCGGCTTGCGCTTTCATCGGACAGTAATGGCGTCAGCAATAGCCTGAAAATTTCCGTAAGCGGCGATGCCAATATAAGTAACCTGCTGGCGCACGATCCGGCGGCTACGCAAAATTTGTCCGAGACTGTCACCGCGACAAATGCTAATTTCAAGGTGAATGGCGTAGCAGTCAGCAAAGACTCAAACTCTATCTCCGATGTGATACAAGGCGTCACGCTCAACCTTAAAAAACTCACCACGACGCCGACAACGTTGACCGTGGCTCATGACAATGCCTCTATAAGCAACTCGGTCTCCAGCTTTGTAAAAGCTTATAACGACCTTAGCAAAACACTAAGTGATATTTCTGCTTACGACCCGGCAACCAAACAAGCGGCGATTTTGCAGGGCGATAGCACCGTGCGATCCCTGCAATCGCAGTTGCGAAGCGCGCTTGGTTCGCCGGTTACAGGGGCTTCCGGCGAGCTCACCACGTTGTCGCAAATAGGTGTTTCATTCCAAAAGAATGGCTCCCTTGGGCTGGACAGCACCAAACTCAATAGCGCAATAGCCAATAATGTCAACGACATTGCCAGTTTATTTGCCACTGTCGGCAAGGGAACAGATAGTTTAATTACCTTTAACTCTGCAACCAGCAACACCAAGGTCGGTAGCTTTGCAGTTAATGTTACCCAAATTGCCACTCAAGGCAATACCGTCGGAAATAGTGCGGCCAACACGATCATTACAAGTGCAAATAATACGCTGGACTTGACCGTTAATGGCGTTAGTACTTTAGTTACTCTGGATGTAGGAACTTATACAGCTGAAACATTAGCTGCCGGGCTGCAAGCCAAAATCAATGGTGCAACCGCATTTAGCAACGCAGGCATTTCAGTTGCGGTTGCACAAAGTAGTGGTGTGCTCTCTATCACTTCGTCCAGCTATGGCTCAAACTCCAGCGTTGTTATTGGCGGGGCTGGTGCCAGTGACTTGCTCGGCGCGATTCCCACGCACACCGCTGGGGTAGACGTTGCGGGATCCATCGGTGGAGTAATCGGCGTTGGCTCCGGCCAGATATTAAATGACTCGCAAGGCTTGAGTATCACCATTAACGGCGGCGCATTAGGCGACCGCGGTAACTTGAATTTTTCAAATGGCTTTGCATTTTCACTCGAAAAATTGGCAAGTTCAGTATTGACAAACGACGGCGCGATTGCTAATAAAACTAATGGTATTAACAATTCTATCAAGGATATAGGTAATCGCCGCGCTGCCATGGAAACCCGTTTAACAGACATCGAGAAACGATACCGCGCCCAATATACCGCGCTGGATGTTCTGCTGAGCAGCATGAATCAAACCAATATTTTTTTAACTCAACAACTCGCACAAATCGCCAAACTATAACTTGGGAGAATGACCATGAACACCACTACTGCAATCAATGCTTATAACAAAATTGATATTGAATCAGGCGTGAATGCGGCTGACCCACACAAGCTTATTTTGATGCTATATCAAGGCGCATTACTGGCCACAATATCAGCCAAGAACCAAATTTTGCGCAAGGAAATCGCCGCTAAGGGAGTATCCATTTCCAAGGCTATCACGATTATTGACGGAGGGCTGAAAGCCTGCCTCGACATGGAAGCCGGTGGCGAACTGGCGCAGAATCTTTTCTCCTTGTATGGGTACATGAGCCAGCACCTATTGACTGCCAACCTGAATAACGACACCGGGATTCTAGACGAAGTGAGCCAATTGTTGACAGAGCTTAAAGGGGCGTGGGAAAGTATACGTTCGGAAGTCTCATCTGCCTTGCCCGCCACTCCCACCATCGGACAACGACACATTATTCCTGCAGTTAAGCCGCAAGCATTCATCGCTCAAGCAGTAGCAACAACGCCGCAGTCAGCAGTCGGCAGACATGCAATGTCAGCTTACGGAAGTGTCTAGCAGTGAGCAAATATCTATCAGCCCTTCCCCGCACGTATTACGGAAAAAAGACGAAAAAAACAATTGGAACCAAGCTAAAGTTATCAAAACTCTAGCCGATCTTTAAACAGATACGCTTGATTACATCTACAACATGAGATATATCGAAATGATCGCGACACAGTGCCGCGATCAAAAAACCAAGATTAAAGGATGTAAGCCATGAATCAAGTCATCAAAAATTACGAATTTCTTTCATCAATCACTACTCAGATGCGCGTGGCTGCCACACACGGCCAATGGGATCAGCTAGTGGAATTGGAGAAGAAATGTAGTCGGCATGTAGAACTCATGAAAACTCAAGATATTGGCATTCCGCCTGACGAAAATACTCGATTGCGAAAAGTGCAATTGATCCGTCAAATCCTTGCGAACGACGCGGAAATCCGCAACCAGACAGAACCATGGGTGGCTCAATTACAGCGCATCATGCATAGCACGGGGCAAGAGCTCCGTTTGCAGCAGACCTACTCCAGTGATTATTAACAATTGAGAGTGCGCGCGGGGCCATGACCGTGCATCATGAACGCGACGTAATAGTGCGATATTCTGTCATAACATGCCAATGCACATACTGCCTGTCAAACTCCAGAGCATACTCAAAGAGCTTGCATTCGCGCAAAAACCACTTCCGGCTGCAACAGCTGATGTAACACCAAAAACAGGTCAGCTTGAGCCTGGGCAAAAAATTCAGGGCATTGTGCAAACTCAGGTATCCCCCGGAGTATTCAATGTGCGTATTGGGGATCAGCTTACCAAAATGCCACTTCCTGCGTTTATCCGCACTGGCGACACAATCAAACTGCAAGTCATCGCCACCACACCCCGCCTGACCTTCAGCATGTCCGCTTCAACAAATCCAGTATCCACAGATGAGCAATTAAGCTCAGTTGCGCGACTGCTGTCTTCCCTGTCACAGCAACCGCGAGAACAAAACACTATGCGTGCGATGCAAAGCACGCCACTATTGTCAACGCCGCAGACCATGCAAAGCGTGCAATTGGCCGGATTGTTGCAGGCGGCTTTGGGTAACAGCGGTCTGTTCTACGAATCACACCAGGCTCAATGGCTTATGGGGGCGCGTAGCACCGAACAGCTTTTGCAAGAACCGCAGAATTTCGCAAGTACCAATCATTCAACAAACAAAGATGCATTAACCATACCGGGCAGCAATATATCCCCTGCAAGTCGAATGGATACGACAACTTCTGCGGAAGGGGAAATGCCCATTATTCCCGACCACTTGCAATCACTTGTACAGCAGCAATTCAATGCACTTGAAACACGGCAGGTCCTATGGCAAGGTAACATCTGGCCAAACCAGACAATGCAATGGGAAATTCACGAACAAGCTTCACAAACGCCTGCTACTAAAAACCAGCAACAATGGACCACACAAATCCATCTCGACCTGCCCAATCTGGGCATGGTTTCCGCCACGTTAAATTTCAATAATTTAGGCCTGAGCCTAACTCTAAATGCAAATACCCCGGCGACACGTACCGCACTAGGCAATGCCAGTTCGCAACTGGTCACCAGCATGTCTGACCAGGGGATTCCAATAATCAGTACGCTAGTCACGCAACATGAATCCACCCGATAAACGCCAAATGGCTGTTGCACTGGCTTATCACGGGCACGATTCAGCTCCCAAAGTTGTGGCACAAGGGCGTGGTTTAATCGCGCAGGCTATAATCAAACGCGCCAAAGAAAATGGAGTGTTTGTGCATGAATCAAAGGATCTAGTAGGATTGCTAATGCAGGTTGAACTGGATCAACACATCCCACCGCAGCTTTATCTGGCAGTGGCGGAACTATTAGCTTGGCTGTACCGCCTGGAGCATGGGGAAATTCCAGCCAATGTAAAATCTGATAAAAAAATGTAACAGTAATATCACCGGCAGATTCACGTGAATCTATCTCAATATCTGATACCGCAGCTTTACCCTGGTCGTAGCGAAATTTTTCACTTGATAATACTGTTTGAAGCGTATAAAACATCCCCTTAATTTAGGCATGGCCGCAAAAAAGTCTTGGTATACTCAAAGTCTGTATAAATTTTGATTAGGTGCTGTATGGCCAAAGAAAAAGAAATTCCGTTAAAAATAGAGCTACTTTCCGATGGTGAGGATAGTGAATTCCGCATACATTCGAACAAGGAAATTCAGTCTATCCTGCGCGGCATTGCGAGAACCAGATCGCTCGCGGCACTTTACTACGACAATGAAAATGACTTCATCCTGACCTCTGTGCTTGGCGTTGACGAGCAGAATGTGTGGCTTGATGTAAGCCCCAGAGAAACAGACAATCTGCGAATTCTGCCAAGCAACAAAATAATCTTCGTTAGTTCATACCTTCAGGTAAAAGTGCAGTTCGTAGCGCTCCGCATCGAGAGCACTTTGTTTAAAAATAAAAAAACATTTTGTTTGCCGATGCCAAATAGCCTGTTGCACTTACAGCGACGCGATTATTTCCGCTTGCTCGTCCCTGCTAAAAAACCACTCACTTGTATCATTCCAACAAAGGCGGGCCCCCCCGTTCTCAAGAGCTGCCCGACCATCATGGATATCAGTGGCGGAGGCGTGGCTCTGGAATGCGAAGAACACGATACCGAATTTCAGCCGGGGAAAGTGTATTCAGTCTGCAATATTCAACTGCCGAATATTGGCATGCTGACTGCTACGATACTCGTAAAAAATATTTTTATAATTACCATGCACAATGGCGAGGTCAAGAAACGTGCCGGCTGCGAATTCATCCACTTAAATGGCACGATGGCCATCCTGCTGCAACGCTATCTTACCCATCTGCAAAGCGAAAGACTGACGCATCGTTAATAAGCTTGAACTATCTCCATGCTGCTTATTAACGAGGTCGAAACTTGAGTGACATTAAATTGCTGAACCACCAAGTTGCTACGGGACTCACCCATTCACCGAAGTTACACGATCGTATGCATATCGGTCTCACAAATACTCAAGGGCACCGATCACATCAAAAACTCATGCTGCGATCTTCAAGTGTTAGACCTGCATATTCATAATATCGTTATAGGCAGCGATCACCTTGTTGCGAACCTGAAGAGTAGCTTGAAAGGCAATGTTCGCCTTTTGTCCATCTATCATCACGTCGCTCAAGCTAACCTTATCATCACCCCGCACAAATGCCTTTTGCATGGCTACGGCGTGATTCTGTACCTGAGCCACATCATCCAGTGAAGATTTCAGCACGCTGGCGAAATCTGTCGCTGTAACCGCAGCAGCTTTCGGTGCAGCCCCACCCTGTGCCAAGACCATTGCAGCGCGCATTTCACCCAGCAAACTATCCATTCCAGAGATTTTCATAATTCACCTCACCTATTTGAACTTGCACGTTATCACTTGCACTCACAATTTTAGCGTCAGAAAAGCAGCAGAATATTCTCGCTTTTCACAGTACTGCGTTTGAAGCGTCTAGTGATAATGCATAGCATGCGTAGTACTAAATTAGTAATGTAAATGATAGACCGTGACACAACTGTCATTTTTCGTGAGAGCTGCTTACACACTACTTTGTTAACTTACAGTACCAATGCCATATTACGTTCCAGTAAAGCCATTACTGTTCGCGGTGAACTTGTCGAACCGCTAGTCCCAGGCCAATACCGACCTTTGACGAGCTCAATCCGAACGGATCATTTTTAATTGTCTTATCGGAACGCACGACTGGCACAGCTTAGGATATTTCACCTTTTGTTCCAAAATAGAATAAATATAAAATACGGCGAATAGAATGGCAGAGAACGATCTAACCCCTACATTGATGCAATCGCTAGTAGGGTTCAATAGTAAGCAAAGCATAGCCCTGATGGTCGCCGTTGCGGCCATGGCTGCGCTGATCTTCGGCATGTGGATGTGGGGGAAAACTCCTGATTACCGTGTGTTATATGGCAATCTTTCCGATCGCGATGGCGGGGCTATTATCGAATCGCTGCAACAAATGAACATACCTTATAAGTTCACTGAAGGTGGTGGTGCCCTGCTGGTTCCGGCCGACCAGGTGCATGAGGTGCGCTTGCGCATGGCTTCACAGGGTTTGCCCAAGGGTAGCTTAGTCGGGTTCGAGTCGATGGAAAATCAGAAATTCGGCACCAGCCAATTTCTCGAGCAGATGAACTACCAACGTGCTTTGGAAGGTGAATTAGCGCGTTCGGTGCAAACGTTGGCTTCGGTGCAAAGCGCGCGCGTGCATCTAGCCATACCCAAACCGACGGTATTTGTGAAAGAGAAACAGCAACCCGGCGCATCCGTGGTGCTATCACTGTATCCTGGACGCACTTTGGATGGCAGCCAGATAAGCGGCATCGTGCACCTGATTTCCAGCAGCGTGCCGGATATGCCCGCCAAAAATGTTACCGTTGTAGACCAAAGCGGCGCGTTGCTAAGCGCTTCAAAAAATGACAAAGCTGGGCAGATGGACGCAACTCAAATCAGCTACGTACGGCAAATTGAACAGGACTATATTAATCGTATTGAAGCCATCATCGCGCCATTGATCGGCGCTAACAATGTGCGAGCGCAAGTCACAGCAGACATAGATTTCGCGCAAACCGAGCAGACCGCCGAAAGCTACAAACCCAACCAAGATCCGAAAGAGTCTACATTACGCAGCCAGCAAACCACAGCTTCAACTAATGGCAGCAGCCAAAATGCGTCTGGAGTACCAGGTGCATTATCGAATCAGCCGCCAATCCCTGCCAGTGCGCCTATCGTCGCCCCATCCAGCTCAGTGGCAGCTGCAACTGGTACTGGTACTGGTACTGGTGTGACAAACTCCCTAAAGGAATCCACCGTCAATTATGAAGTGGATCGCACCATTCGCCACACCAAATTACCTGTAGGCAGTATCAAGCGCTTGTCAGTTGCAGTCGTGCTAAACAATCGCATTATTACCGACAAAAAAGGAAAGAAAAGCTCTAAACCCCTTAACGACAGCGAAAAAGAGCAAATCACCGCACTGGTGAAAGACGCCATGGGCTTTAACGTCAGCCGCGGTGACAGCCTGAACGTTCTGAACAGCGCCTTCAATGTTGAGAAGGAAGTTATCGTTCCAGAAGAACCCTTCTGGAAACAGCCAGAAATCATAGCGTTGGCAAAGGATATACTGAAATATCTGTTAATCACAGGCATCGGGCTGTATCTACTATTCGGTGTTATTCGTCCAGCTCTCAGAAATTTTTCCGCCCCGTCTGCAGCAGTGGCGAGCGAAACTGATAATGCCCCGCAAGCTGCGGCTAAGGCAGACGCCGCAGCGCAAGCCGAAGTACAACAAGCCAATAACGTTCATAAAAATAATATAGAGAACGCAAAAATAATAGCGGGACAAGATCCCAAGATCGTGGCATCAGTCGTTCAGGGATGGGTGAATAGTAATGAGTGATGCAGGCGTGATTAAAAGTGCGATTCTGCTCATGACACTCGGTGAGAGTGAGGCAGCAGAGGTGCTTAAATATCTCGAACCGAGAGAGGTGCAGAAGATTAGTTCCGCCATGATAACGCTCAAAAACACGACGCACGAACAAGTTAGCAATGTTTTCGAAGAATTTCACGAGATTGCTGCACAAAAAACAACCATCGGCATGGATGCAAGTGATTATATCCGCAGTATGCTGACCAAAGCGCTGGGAGACGACAAAGCAGCCGGCTTGCTCGATCGCATCTTGCACAACAGCGACACTAGCGGCATAGAAAGCCTGAAATGGATGGATCCGGCATCGGTCGCCGAACTGATCGCCAATGAACACCCGCAAATCATAGCCGCCATCCTTGTGCATCTCGAGCCGGATATGGCTGCCAATATCCTGAGTTTATTGACCGAACGTACGCGCAGCGACGCAATATTGCGCATTGCCACGCTGGATGGGGTGCAACCCACCGCACTACGTGAACTTAACGATGTATTAACCAAATTATTGACTGGCAACGCGGTTAACAAGAAGCGCATCAAGGGCGGTGTTAAAACCGCAGCAAAAATCCTTAACTTCATGGGCAGTGTACAGGAAGGTCTCGTCATTGAAATAGTCCGCAGTCATGACGCCGACTTGGCGCAAAATATCCTTGATCAAATGTTCGTCTTTGAAAACTTGCTGGAAGTGGAAGACCGCAGCATTCAACTCATTCTGCGGGAGATTCAATCTGAATCGCTCATTGTGGCACTCAAAGGTGCGAGCGAGGAATTACGTGAAAAAATCTTCAAAAACATGTCGCAACGCGCCGGCGACGCGTTGCGTGAAGATTTGAGTGGAAAAGGTCCTGTCAAGGTAAGTGAAGTAGAAGCGGAACAAAAAGAAATCCTTAGAACAGTGCAACGTCTTGCAGAGGAAGGGCAGATCACGCTAGGCGGACCGGGGGGAGAAGAATCCTATGCCTGACATTGTCACCCCCAAGGAACACCTCACCGCCTATCAGCGCTGGGAGTTGCCTGCCTTCAATATAGTAAAGGAAACGGATTCCCCCCCACCCACGGTAGACCTACCCACTGCAGCTGAGCTTGAAGATATTCATATACAGGCGCATAAAGAAGGCTATCAGGCTGGTTATGCCGAGGGCATGAAACAGGCTGGCATTGAAGCACAGCGTATGGAAAAAATGCTGGCATCACTTAACACAGAATTGCAGAAAGTGGATCAGCAGATCGCACAGGACTTGCTGAACATGGCATTAGAAATTGCTAAGCAAATGCTTCAACAATCACTCAAAATCAAGCCTGAGCTGCTATTAAGTGTGGTTAGCACAGCTATTGGTGAACTGCCATATTTCAATCAAAACGCCCATCTTGTATTGCATAGTGACGATGCAATACTACTGCGCACCAGCATGGGTGAGCAACTGCTCCAAACCGGGTGGAAAATTTTCGAGGATAACCATATTGAACGCGGGGGGTGCCGCGTAGAAACTGCACATAGCCAGATTGACGCTACTCTGCCCAAACGCTGGCAACGAATAGTCGCCTCTATCGGTCAAGACAACGCATGGCTGGAATCATGACATCCCCTTTCATCCCAATGCCCCCTGACATTTTGACTCCCATGGGCGAGCACGCCAAGAATTGGCAAGCCTACCTGCAAGCCAACCAGGAATTAATCGCGCAAAGCAAACTTTTGTTAATCAGTGGCCGCTTAACCAAGGTCACTGGACTCGTGATGGAAGCGGTCGGATTGAGGATGGCGGTTGGCAGCACTTGTGTCATCGAATTACCCAATAATCGTGTCGAAGCGGAAGTGGTTGGCTTCTCTGGGGAAAAAATATTTCTAATGCCTGAAAACGATGTTCAAGGCCTTATACCCGGCGCGCGCGTAGTGCCACTAGAACCAATGAGCACACCACTGCTGGGCGGCAAACAGCGTACTTTCCGGCGGCGTGCGACTGATCACACACGCCACTTGCCGGTAGGCGACAAGTTGCTTGGCCGAGTACTGGATGGCGCGGGTCGTCCATTGGATCAGCTCGGGCCACTGGTGGCAGCAACAACCGCACCCTCGCAAAGCCGACCCACCAATCCACTGGATCGCGCACCGATCAAAGACGTTCTGGATGTCGGTGTTCGAGCGATTAATAATCTGCTCACTGTCGGACGCGGCCAACGTATGGGACTATTTGCGGGCAGTGGTGTAGGCAAAAGTGTGTTACTTGGCATGATGGCACGATACACCAGCGCCGATGTCATCGTGGTGGGATTAATCGGCGAGCGCGGGCGCGAGGTGAAGGAATTTATCACTCATATTCTGGGGACAGAAGGCATGGCGCGTTCTGTTGTTGTCGCTGCTCCTGCCGACACCAGCCCGCTGATGCGCTTACAAGGTGCCGCCTATGCCACGACGATCGCCGAATATTTTCGTGGCCAGGGCAAGCATGTATTGCTGATTATGGATTCGCTCACCCGTTATGCCATGGCACAACGTGAAATTGCACTGGCGATTGGTGAGCCGCCTGCCACCAAAGGCTATCCGCCATCGGTATTTGCCAAGCTGCCTCAACTGGTGGAGCGTGCCGGTAATGGCATGGAAGGTGGTGGCTCGATTACCGCCTTTTATACTGTACTAACTGAAGGTGACGACCAACAAGACCCCATAGCCGATAGCGCACGCGCCATTTTGGATGGCCACATCGTGTTATCGCGCCGTTTGGCCGAGCAAGGTCATTACCCGGCCATAGACATAGAAGCCTCTATTAGCCGCGCTATGAGCAGCCTTGTTTCAGAACAGCATTTCACGCTGGTACACCGTTTCAAACATTTGTATGCACATTACCAACGCAACCATGATTTGATCAGCGTCGGTGCATATGTTAGTGGCAGCGATCCGTTATTGGACGAAGGGCTTGCGCTTTATCCCTATATGGAACGCTTCCTCAAGCAAGGCATGTTCGAGCGTGAACCTTACGCTAGTGGCGTCGCCGCCTTTAGCCATCTATTTGAGAATCCGCACTGAGGCAACTAAACCATGACCAAAACATTTTCCATGCAACCGCTGGTAAATTTAGCACATCAAAAAAATGATGATGCCACCCGAAAATTCGGCCAGATAATCCAGCAGCAACAGGCCGCACAAATTAAGCTGCAAACTTTGGAACAATATCGCGAAGACTATCAGACACGCTTGCAGCAAGCAGTAAGGAGCGGCATCAATCAAATTAGTTTGCGCAACTTCCAGGATTTCATCCGTCGTTTGGACGAAGCTGTTGCACAACAGCGCATTGTCATTGAACAAATACACCTCTCGATTCACGCTGGACGGAACGAACTGGCAAATGCACAGCGAAAAATGAAATCCTTCGATGCATTGGCACAACGTCATCTAGAAGGTGAAAGAAAAGTGGAAGAAAAACTAGAACAACGGCAGCAGGACGAACACGCAGGCCGCTACTCTGCACTCAAGGTCATGGCCATGGCCTCAAAAGACGAAAGCTAACCTCAGGAGACAACATGCAAAACATAGCCATTCCAGTGACCTCGGCAACTGTGCCGACACTTACGCCCGCCGTAGAGGACACTACCACAACAACACCAGCAGAGCCTTTTGGCAACGTGCTGGCGCGTCAGCTCGCCGATACTGTCCCGCTTGACAATACCAGTGCTCCCGACGCCGGCCTACCTATCACTTTCGCCACGGATGACATACTCAAAAAACCTGACAGCAATGAGCAACCTGTCGAACTGCAAGCACCCACACCGGATGATGTCAGCGTATTACCAAACGATATGCTAGCAGCATTGTTGCCAAATATCATTGCCGCACAAATTGCAATCAGCCGCACGCAGCCTACTCAACCAGAAGCTGTCTCACTCAATAGTGCACAATCATTCACCACGAGTAACATGCTCTTAAAGTACGACGAATCATTCACCACGAGTAACGTACCTTTAAAATACGGCGAATCATTCACCACGAGTAACGTACCTTTAAAGTACAGCGAATCAGCCACTGCACTAAAAATGTTGAATGCCGATGATAGCAGCAAAAGCATGGCATTAATGACCGAGACACAGCCCACACCCGATTTCACCACACAGCTTAACGCGCCACAGCCTAATGCAACGGCGTTGGTTACGCTACAAGTACAAGCTCCGGTATCAAATGTCACGAACTTGGACTCTCCGATACCAGTTTCCATAAATATACCCGTGACAAATCAGGCATGGGCTGATGAATTTAGCCAGAAGATCGTTTGGGTGACTTCCCAGCACGGACAAAGTGCTGAACTGCACTTAAATCCGCCACAACTCGGCCCGCTGGATGTATTAATAAAAGTTCACGGTGACCAAGCTACTGCACTCTTCACTTCATCGCATGCCGTTGTTCGCGATGCGATAGAACAAGCAATGCCTAAGCTTCGTGAAATGCTGGCCGATAATGGGATTATGCTGGGCAATGCCACAGTAAGCGACCAATCTCCCAGAGAACAGCAAACGAAACAGACTGACCAACTGCACAAGAGGGAAGGCGGTCAAGCAAAAATAGATCAGACTATCCTCATCGGCGGTACCCAAGTCAAATATAAGCACCACCAAGGATTAGTGGATACGTTTGCCTGATAGGCATTGCAATAATACGGTAATGAGTCGAGTTCCTATTTTTATAAAGTTAGCCGATACCTACAATTTTGCGCCCCCTTCTCAACAAAATAGAGAGCTATGCTACCAAACCAGAGCATTACTAAATACCAAGTTGGGGGAAATTTTCCGCCTTATTCCATTTATCACAGCAATTGAATTTAACTGATAATTCAGCTCAGCAATAAGGAGCAGTAATGGCAAAGCCAATAGCAGCAATAAAAGAAGAACCAAGTGCCGTGCCACCTGAAGGCAAGACAAAACCGAAAAGCAAAAAATTACTGTTCATTATCATAGGCAGTGTCTTGATGCTAGGGATAGTAGGTGGCGCAGGATGGTATTTTACTCAGGGTAGTAATCACAATGACAAGAGCGCTAAAAAGGCTGCAAAATTATCCGAAAAACCAATATTTGTTCCATTGGAACCTTTTACGGTTAACTTACAACGTGAGAGCGCGGATCAATTTTTACAAATCGGCATCTCACTAAAAATATTTCAGCCAGAACTGGAAGAACAAATCAAGCAGAATTTGCCCGAAATTCGTAGCCGCCTGTTGGTACTGCTGTCCGGTAAACGCGCTTCAGAATTGACTAATTCCCAAGGCAAAAAAAAGCTCGTCAATGAAATTATTGCCGAAACCGAATTTGTGCTTGGCCTACGCACTACGCCCGCTCTCCCCAAATCGATTATGGATGCAAGTGCCAAACCCGAGACCATATCCAGCGTGAAAGCTGGAAGTCTAGTGGAAGCTGCTAGCGAAAAAGAATCATCTGCCACCTTAGGCGATGCAAAAGATGCAGGCGACGCAAAAGATGCAGGAGATACAAAAGATGCAGGAGATACAAAAGATGCAGGAGATACAAAAGATGCAGGAGATGCAAAAGATGCAGGGGATGCAAAAGATGCAGGGGATGCACACGCAAAACCCAAAAGCAAGGAAAATGGCAACGTCATAGGCGTTCTATTTACCTCCTTCATCATCCAGTGATGAGACCATGAGCGATTTTCTCTCTCAGGACGAAGTTGACTCACTACTCAAAGGAGTAACCGGTGAGCCTGATGAGGTCGTTGCGGCACCCGATCCAGCAGGCACTGTACGCCCATATAACATGGGTACGCAGGAACGTATCGTACGTGGGCGCATGCCCACGATGGAAATCCTCAATGAACGCTTTGCGCGTCTATTCAGAATTACTTTATACAACTTAATTAGGCGCACTGCGGAAATTTCAGTGGGACCTATACGCGTCCTGAAATTCAGCGAATTCCTCCGTAATCTGCCTGTGCCTACCAACATTAACATCGTGCAAGCCAAGCCTTTACGTGGTAACGGACTGTTTATTTTCGATCCTAACCTGATTTTTTTGGTAGTCGACAATATGTTCGGTGGTGATGGGCGCTTTCACACCCGAGTCGAGGGACGCGAATTTACCCAGACCGAGCAGCGCATCATCCAACAACTACTGGCTGCCGTATTCGAGGCATATAACAAAGCTTGGCAAGCTGTATATGCGTTGAAATTTGAGTTTGTACGTTCGGAAATGAATCCGCAGTTCGCCAATATCGCCACACCGAATGAAGTCGTTGTAACCACCACTTTCGACATTGAGTTTGGCGGCGTTGGCGGTGCATTTCATGTGTTAATTCCCTATTCCATGATAGAGCCCATCCGAGAACAGCTCTATAGCACCACACAAGGCGATCATACGGTAGTAGACAAGCGCTGGCAGCACACGCTATCCAAACAGATGCAGTCCGCAGAAATAGAATTGACTGCCGTTCTCGGTCACGCTCAAATTATATTTGAACAGGTGCTGGAAATGCGCAACGGTGATTTTATCCCGTTAGAAATAGCAGATAGCATCATGGCGCTAGTGGATGAAGTGCCCGTAATGCAATGCAAGTACGGCGTTTTCAACAATCAATACGCCCTTAAAGTGGAAAAAATACTGAGCGGCTCAAGTGGTGATTTGGCTAATGGAGACAATAATGACTGACGAAGATACGGACCAAATTAGCGCCGACGACTGGGGTGCAGCCATGGCTGAACAGGCTGTCAGCGAACCATCCCAAACCGATGACTGGGGTGCAGCCATGGCTGAGCAGGCTACCAGCGAATCACAACCCGCTGCTCAACCGCATACATTCGCGCAATTTGCCAGCACAACTGGCACAACTGCAAAAAACGATCTTGATATGATCATGGACATCCCAGTTCAACTAACGGTTGAGCTTGGTCGCACCAAGATGCCAATCAAAAATCTGCTACAACTGGCGCAAGGATCGGTAGTAGAGCTGACCGGCCAGGCGGGCGAACCGCTCGATGTAATGATCAATGGCTTTCTGATCGCGCAAGGTGAGGTCGTAGTAGTGAACGATAAGATCGGTATCCGCCTCACCGACGTTATCACCCCATCTGAACGTCTGCGTCGCCTCAGCCGCTGAAATGCATATTTTCGGCAGCCTGATTACCAAACCCAGATTTATCTGCGCGCGTCTCTGCGTCATCGCCTGCCTTTACACACCGCTGCTCGCAACTGCGCAAAACACACGCCCTGCTTACACCCCTCCCCCACCTGTAACAATGTCGAGCGGCAGCATACTGCAGGTCATTTTCAGTTTGCTACTAGTATTGGCAGCGGTGGTACTGGTTGCATGGATATTAAAACGCATCAACCTGCCTCAACATGCCGCAGGCAACCTGATTAAAGTACAAGCCTCGGTGGCGGTAGGCCAGCGCGAACGCATCGTACTAGTTGAAGTCAACGACACCTGGTTGGTAGTAGGTGTTGCTCCCGGACAGGTGCGCACCCTGCATAGCATGCCAAAAGCCGAGTTCCCTGCATCACTAGTGAGCATGGATAACAATGCAAATGGAAAATTTCAGACATGGCTTAAACAAATGACGGAAAAACGTAATGCGCCTTAGAGATAAGAAAATAGCTGATATTCCTTTTATGAGGGAGCTGGCGGAATGCAGTGCAAGGTGTTCCGAGTACAGCAGTGTGGCTAACCACAATAGCGAGAAACACCGAAGCAATGCGCCCGTCAGCGCATCCAAAAATAGGATATTACTTGTTTGTTCGTTTCTACTGGCAACCCTGCTATTAGGCCTGATCCCCGCAGCATTTGCGGCCGATCCTGGCCTGGCTGCATTTACCAGCACCGCCACACCAGGTGGTGGGCAATCCTACTCGCTTAGCTTGCAAACGCTACTTCTGCTCACCTCGTTAAGCTTTTTACCGGCCGTAATGCTGCTGATGACCAGTTTCACCCGCATTATCATCGTACTATCACTGTTACGCTCCGCTCTCGGCACACCCTCCTCTCCGCCCAATCAGGTATTGATCGGACTAGCCCTGTTTCTCACTTTCTTTGTTATGTCGCCAGTACTGGATAAAATTTATACTGACGCCTACTTGCCATTCAGCGAGGATAAACTTACGCTGGCACAAGCATTTGATACTGGCAGCGTACCTCTCAAGGCATTTATGTTGCGACAAACACGTGAAAAGGACCTCGCCCTTTTCGTTCAAATTTCCAATAGCGAGCCGTTGCAAAGTGCAGATCAGGTACCACTAAAAATCCTGGTGCCAGCCTATGTCATCAGTGAGCTAAAAACCGCCTTCCAAATTGGTTTCGTCATATTTATTCCGTTCCTTATTATCGACATGGTGGTGGCCAGCGTATTAATGTCCTTGGGCATGATGATGGTATCGCCAGCGTTGATTTCATTGCCATTCAAGATCATGCTATTCGTGCTGGCAGATGGTTGGAATCTGCTCATCGGGTCGCTAGTGCATAGTTTTTACACCTGAGGCAAACGACAATGACCCCAGAAACCGTAATGACACTTGGTCGCCAGGCGCTGGAGTTGACCCTGATGGTAGCAGCTCCGATGTTGCTGACGGCGCTATTTATCGGACTTCTAATCAGTATTTTCCAGGCTGCTACCCAAATTAACGAAATGACCCTATCATTTATTCCAAAACTGATCTGCATGTTCGGTGTATTGATCATTGCTGGCCCGTGGATGGTGAGCATGATGCTGGATTATATCCAGAGCCTGTACAGCAGCATTCCTTGGTTGGTGGGGTGATGAGGCGCTATGTAAGCATGCACAACCAGCTATAAATTCAATAGAAACAACAATAAAAAAAAGTAAACCAACAATCCATTTGTCCTGAGCTTGTCGAAGGACGAACGGATTTAATTCTTCGTCGAAGGTTAAAAGTTGATTACCCTCTCTATGTCACATAGAGCCATTTTAAATTACGATCTAATCAGTTAAACAATCACAATGATTACCGTCACCAGCGCCCAGCTATCCGCCTGGCTCGCTCTGTTCATTTTTCCATTTGTGCGCATTCTGGCCATGCTCGCCAGTGCACCTATACTGGGCAATCGACAAGTTCCGGTGCGTATAAAGGTCGGCCTGTCCATACTATTAACAATAATTATCGCGCCGACCTTGGCTACACAGCCCAATGTCGACCCAGCATCTGCACTTGGATTTTTAGTTATGATTCAACAGCTTCTTGCCGGGCTGGCAATAGGTTTTACCATGCGTTTGATCTTCACCGCAATAGACATGGCCGGGGACATAATCGGAATTCAAATGGGTTTGGGTTTTGCTATTTTCTTTGACCCAAAGAACTCTTCCTATGTGCCAGTGATAGCGCAATTTTTAAACCTCCTCGCCGTGCTCATTTTTCTCAGCATGAATGGACATCTCCTCATGCTGGAAGCGCTAGCAGACAGCTTCAGTACCTTCCCCGTTAATAGCACAACCTCTGCAGCAATCGCATTGCATACTTTGGTCTCATGGGGCGGCAGCATTTTCTCAAACGCGCTACAGCTGAGCATGCCAGTGATAGGCACGCTGTTAATGACCAACGCGGCACTCGGCATCCTAACCCGCAGCGCGCCACAACTTAACATCTTAGCGGTAGGCTTTCCTATTACTTTAATAATCGGTTTTGTAGCGGTGCTGCTAACACTGCCCTACATCGTACCGCTACTGGAAAATATCATCCACGCCAGCCTAAATAATGTACGCCACATCATGCAGTTACTTGGCAAATCGTAATAAGGATTTATGTAATTCGTAGTGGGTGACTATCCCATTCCGTGTGATCAGATTTTGCGGTAGATAGAGGCTATCGATAAACTTCATGGCAATGTATGCATATCTTGGGCAGCAGCTGGCGGGTGAACCATGATGCGTCGATTTGTTTGAAAGCCTGCATGGTAAAAATACCACCTTTGTCCAAGGCTGCCAGATAGATCGCCCAAAACCAGATGGTCAGAGAGGCAAGTACAGTTAAACAGCATTTCCGATGTAAGCAAGGCTTGAAAATGACACTGCGAGCATTTGTGACTATGGCGCACGGTAATAACATAGGGGCGCCTTTAAAAATCCAAGTTCTTAGGCAAAAAAAGGCACGAGAAAAAAATTTAGCGCAGCATATAGTGATATATAAGCGATAGTTTTTTCGAGCGACACCGTATTGTGACGAAACGAGGTAAGCAGGCAAGCAGCAACGCGGCTGCTCGCAAAATTGCGATTTTTAGAGGAGTCCAGAACTTGATTATGCCCACAACGCAAAAAGATCCTTCCGGCCAGTGTTGCCACCGCTTTGGAGCAGGCTATAACGTTACTTCCAGTCAAGTAGATTTGACTCCATCGTATTCATGATCTAGCTTATTTTTAGCGTTGCTAGGAAATCTGAAAATGGTTTTGAGATTTAATATTGAATCAACGCAAACAATTTAACCCTAATCCAACACTGGATTGCTATTGACAAACATTGCAAATTCTTCAGCTGGTAGCGGACGGCTGAAAAAGTAACCTTGGATCTCATCGCAGCCCCAAGCACGCAAGAAATCCAGTTGCTCCAACGTTTCCACTCCTTCCGCAATGACCTGCAATTTAAACTGGTGGCCCAGATTAATGGTGGAACGTACGATAGCCGCATCATTCTCGTCAGTAACGACATCACGTATGAAGGATTGATCTATTTTCAGTCGGTCGAGCGGCATTTTTTTCAAGTAACTAAGGCTAGAGTAACCAGTGCCAAAATCATCTATGGCCAATTTCACCCCCAACTCATTCATTTTTCTCATAAAAGACATTGATGCTTGAGCATCGTTCATCATGACACCCTCGGTTATTTCCAACTCAAGATCATTTGGATGTAGCCCAGTTTCTTCTAATATGGAGACGATCATTTGCGCCAGATCCGGCTGACGCAACTGTCTAACCGATAAATTTACAGACATCGGGAATTTGGTAATCCCCTGCCGCCTCCATTCGGCCAGTTGCGCGCAAGCTGTGCGCAGCACCCATTCCCCTATAAGTATAATCTGTCCGGTCTCTTCGGCCACCGGAATAAATTCGGCTGGCGAAACAAAGCCCTTGCCTGGATGCTTCCAGCGCAGCAATGCCTCCGCACCGCACACCGTTCCATTGACCAGGTTCACCTGCGGCTGATAGTTCAGCGTGAAATCATTGTATTCCAACGCCAAACGCAAATCATTTTCAAGTAACAATAATTGATTGGAACCGAAATCCATGTCCGGTTCAAAAAACAGGACGTTGCCACGGCCACTAACCTTTACACGATACATCGCGACGTCAGCATGCTTGATTAACGAACCAAGCTCGTCCCCACGATCTGCATCGTCAGGATAAAGACTAATGCCAATGCTGGCATTGATAGCAATTTGCAAAGTGCCGACATCACAAGGAATAGACAACATCTTCAGTATCTTGTCAGCTACACGAGCCGCGCCCTCCATAGAAGTCTCACGCAGTAACACAATAAACTCATCGCCACTGATACGTGACACGGTATCAACCTCACGCACACATAACTGCAAACGCTTCGCCACAGTTTGCAATAATTGGTCGCCCGCCGAATGCCCCATCGAATCATTTATATGCTTAAAGCGATCAAGATCGACGAATAGCAGTGCAAATTGCTGCTTGTTGCGATTGGATTCAGCGATCAACTGGATAAGTCGGTCGTACAACAAGGTACGGTTGGGCAGATTAGTCAACACATCATAGTAGGCCAGAGATTGGATGTGGCGTTCAGATTCCTTGCGTTCGGTGATGTCAACCCTGACCGACATATAGCGTTCGATCTTCCCGCTCACACCCTTTACGGGAACAATTGCACTGTCAACCCAATACAACTCGCCGTTTTTAGCGCGGTTACAAATTTCACCACGCCAGATACCACCACGGGTGATGGTAGCCCACATCTCGCTGAAGAAAGCGTTTGGATGCATCCCGGAATTAAGTAAGCGATGATCATGACCAACCATCTGCTCTCGGCTGTAGCCGCAGATTTCACAAAACTTATCATTGGCTTGAATGATGCGCCCGCAAGTGTCGGTTATAGAAACGAGGGCATGTTGGTCAATTGCCTGGATATAGCTGATTAGCTCTGCAGAATTACGCTCGGCATCCTCTTTGGCACGTAACAGCTTGGATTCAATTTCCCTGCGGACAGTCAAATCCCTTGCCACAACAATAACAAGACGTTCCAACTTTAAACAGATTTCACTCGCCTTGTATTCCAGCGGAAACTGCGACCCGTCCTTATGCACGCCCACCACTTCCCTGCTCACTCCAGAAACCGTGTGTTTGCTCAAATCCAGATGCTGTTCAACAGAGTCATCAAGCTGTCCTTGGCTTGGCCTTTGAGTAAGCAGATTGACATTTTTACCAATAATCTCGCTTCCTTTATAGCCAAAAATATGCTCCGCAGCTGGATTGAAAATTTCGACCATACCACCTTCGTTGATTACTATGATGCCTTCATCAACATTATTCAGCACTGAATTGATACGCGTTTCGCTGTCAATCGTTTGGTTAACGGTCTTAACCAATTTATCGTGAATTTCCTTCAGGGCATTCATCAACTTACCAATTTCATTGGTAGAGTGGACTTCAATTTGCTGCATCAAATCGCCTGCTGCAACGCGCCGGGCAATCGTTACTACCTGCGCTAGTGGCAGGTAAATGGAACGGGTCAGCAAAAAAGCAATCCACACAACCAATCCCAAACCAATGACTATCGCAGCAATGGAAAAGGAACGAATACGCTCATAACGACGCGTTGCATCTTCATATTCCTGCTTGGCCACAGTTAATTGCAGCTTGCTCAGCTTCTGAATACCTTCTCCAGCTGCTTGATAGAGAGGGCGGACAGCTTCCACGACGAGTCGATTCGCTCTTTCAATCTCATTTTCCCGCAAAGCGGCTAATGCAGGACCCAAGCCCTGGGTTACCAATTTTGCACGGTCAGCAGCAAATTTTGCCGCCAGCACCTTCTCTTCGGGTAAGAGATAGGTAGCCATGTAGGCTTCCCATATCTGTCCAACTTCTGCGATGTTTTTTTCAACCTTTTCGGTGTTTTCGCTAATAAAATCGCGCGTCGGCGTTATCAGACTGGCCACTATTGCGAGGCGGTTTTGCAAAAGCAAGGATTCAATACTCCTTAGCTGGTCGAGCGCAACGATACGGTCATCATAAACAGTTTTCAGGCTATCGTTCGCCTTGCTCATTCCGAACAGGGAACCCGCTCCGATTCCAAGCAAGGTGATTGCCATGAGAAAAACAATAAGAATCAAATGCGATTTAATAGTCAAGTTCTTAAGCATAATTGAGTATCGGTAATGCCTTATGCGTAAACAATGAATAAGAGTTAACTCTATATACAGCGGAGAATCGTTACCCCGTAATTACACTCGCTTTACAAACGAGCCATCCGTTTTTTGAGTCATCGTATAGCTTCAATTTTGGCTCCCCGCAAAAAATAACTGACATGATAATGATGAGTGCTGTGTTAGGGAAGGAATTTTCAACCTACCCCAAACTTGCTGAATCAGAACGGGAGTGTCGCATCGACCGACATTAGCAATTGATCCTTTCTATTATCAAAAGGTCTGTATGCCTGGCCAATCCCATCCACTCTGTCGTAGCGGATATTTGGGCGAATATTCAGCTTCTGCATGATTTTTGAATCAATTTTTAGCTGTTTAGCTGGCTTCCAGTTCATGCCTATGGTGACATCATAATAATCAGCAGGCTGACAGGTAGCCTGGAAGTCGGCCGCAAAGCTGATGTGCACGCTATTGGTTGCTTGAGCGACTCGGACTGGTGAGCAGACACGAAATCCGTCTTTATCACGGAACCACTCACTACGGATGCCGACCGATAAATCCTCATTGAGATCATGATGTAGCTGCATGTCGACGCCATACCATGACACATCCTTATTACCATCAGGCATGAAAGATCCGCCCGCGAAACCCCTAGTATGATGAAAAATCAGGCGTGTTTTTTGGGTGATTTTATGTTGAAGCACAAGACTGTAGAAGCCCCAAGGCTCATTGCTCCGTGTGGATGTCCTGCTGTAGGATCCGCTGAGATTTGCTAAGCTTCGTTTGTCGTCGCTGGTCCAGGTAGTTCCGGCTAAGCCTCCCCAATTACTCAACTCTTTATCCCAACCACCATCCCAACCGCCGGTTGCGCTACCGGTGATGGCGCCGCCCATGAATGACCAGTTGTTATTGATTGTGTAGTTGCCCACCAAGCCGGTATGGGTAAATGGCTCGCCATTACTAAAGGTGTAGGAGCGTGTATAAAAGAAATTGTCGGGTGCTGGAACTGTTTCGAAACCGGTTGGTGAATAAAAATGACCGATTTTGAGATTCAGACCGTTTCCTACTGGAATAAAGGTTTCTATATAAGCTTGTGGTAATGCCATATTATAGAAACGGCTGGAAGAGCAGCATAAATTCAGATCCCAATTGCTCCTTTTCAAAGGTTGGCCGGTATTCACATCGAATGCGGGGATACCGTACGCTTGAGCAAAAATGGCGTCGGTACCGAACATTAAATCGACTCGGCCCCCAAAATCCCACGCTTTACCCTCTGTCACTACAGCGCGTTGCATAAATACATTAAGCTGATTCAGTTGAAATTCGTTGGAACGATCAGCAAAAGTGACAGGACCATTGAATCTATCGGCTGGGTTATTCGCGTTGTAGGTTATTCCCGCATTAATCCAACCCCCGACTTCAATGCCATTTTCTTTAAATAGAGAAATGGATTCGTCGGCAGCTGCTGCGGGAAGCACAAATAAAGCACCTAGAGTGATAATTAATAATTTAGTCTTGTACATAGCGTTTCTTTCTAAAATGTAGAGCAAACTTAAGGACTGCCAAATCAATTAAAAGCATATTTCGTGCCACTATAATTTAGTTATAAAAACAATATATTGAATATTTTTATGCACCAACTTTATGCATCTTTAATAGTTGTCGCACCAATCAGGTGCTCGAAATTTGCTATTCGCGATAAAATGCTTTGTTGCGAATGGATTATTTGCACGTTATGTCTTAGCTTATCTTTAGCTTAAGGTTTGCAATGTAATCGAGATCTTGCCGCTCATTTTCTCTACCAATTTGAATAATCACGATATAGCTGCGCTTAGTGATCTCAGAGCTTGACTTCCAAGTCGCACCAGCAGATTCACTACTGGCACTACTTGTCCACGTACATTAAGGCACCCTGGATGAAGGTAGGCATCATGGGCATCTCAGTTACCTGACCATACTCGATAATTTCCTTGATATTGAGTATGCTGACGGCATACGACTCCCTACCCAGCATAAAGGTGAGGTATTGCCTATCCTCACATGTTTCACCGACAGTCACGGTTACCGCTAAATGCTAATTTTTAGAGGTTACGTGCGCTCCCATTTTTATACTCCTGCTAGCAGCCTGTCGGACTTAAAGGAAATCGGCTGCAAATTGAGCTGAGCCGTGTATATTTCGCCGCTCTTTTGGGCAATAGAACAACTATTACCCTGCAAAATCGTCAAAATCTGCCCTCGCTTAGCTCAATTTTCGCTACGATTCTTTAAGTCCGACAGGCTGCTAGAATCGGGAAAAATCGACTTCCGACATCCGACACGCCTAAAGCATCATTAACTGGCTCACGCTTCGCAGTCTGATGCGCTGCACCTTTCTTTACCGATTTTTTGGCGGTGGCAGCAGCATTGTTTCCTATGCTTACCTTGAAAAAGGAAACCAGGTTTTGCAGTTGTTCGGACTGATTGGACATTTCTGCCGCCGTGGCCGCCAGCTCTTCGCTACCTGCGGCGTTTTGCTGGGTGGTCTGGTTAACCTGTTCCATCGCTGTATTGATTTGCGCTACACCTGTTGATTGCTCTGCACTTGCCGCTGAAATTTCCTGCACCAGGTCGGCAGTTTTGTTGATCGCTGGCACCATTTCGCCCAGCAATTTGCCGGCGCGTTCGGCCAGTTCCACGCTGCTCCCAGCCACGTCACCTATTTCCTGCGCCGCCACTTGGCTGCGCTCGGCCAGCTTGCGCACTTCCGCCGCTACTACGGCAAAGCCGCGTCCAGCATCACCGGCTCGTGCAGCTTCGATTGCTGCATTCAAAGCCAGCAGATTAGTCTGATAAGCGATGTCATCAATGATGCTGATTTTTTTGGCGATTTCCTTCATTGCAGACACTGTCTGTTGCACTGCTTCGCCGCCTTCTGCGGCCTGCTTGGCAGCCAGCGTGGCCATACCGTCCGTCACTTTGGCGTTATCGGTATTCTGGTTGACCGAGGCACTCATCTGCTCTACTGATGCGCTGGTTTCTTCTACAGAAGCGGCCTGTTCGCTCGCTGCCTGGCTCAGGCTTTGCGCTGTGGCGTTGACTTCTTCCGATGCGCTGGACAGAGCATCTGCCGCGCCTCTCACCTCACCGATCACTTGGGAAATCTTGGCGGACATGCCCTTGATTGCAGCCAGCATACTGGTGGTGTCGCCAGCAGCGGTCTGAATATCCACGGCCATATCGCCATCAGCCATTTTGCGTACGACTTCAGTCACATAATTTGGCTCACCGCCGAGTTGCCTGAGAGTGCTGCGCACAATGAAGACCGCAACCAGTAACAGCAGTATCAGCGAAACCAGTGCGGCGCCAAGCATGGCCTTGTTGGAGAAGGCGGCAGCAGAAATACCATCCTTGGTGGCGGTATTGCCGACATCAACATTGAGGTCGATAATTTTGTTCAAGGTTGTTTCGGCTGCTGTGAAAAGGGGGACAATTGCCTTCATGCGCTGGTAGTAGTCGACAAACAATCGCTTCTGCTCATTCTCAGAGCTATTACGGCTCAATGCCAGGATGGTTTCATTAACACCCTTATCGGCCAACTTGAAGGCATCCCATTCCGAGAGAAATTGTGCCCACAGCACCTCTTCTTCCTTGGTTTGCGGCAACGGCTCATAAAGCTTCCACCCTTTGTCAATACGCTGCCATATAGCTTCCTTTTTCTTTAATGAGGCTACGAAATTTGCACTCGAGGAATAATTATTTTCATCAAAAGCAACCCTCCTATTTTCAGAACGGATATCCGTCTGCCCTTCCTTGACGATTTCAAGGCCTAAAATAGAGGGGAGGCGTACCTCGCCAATTTCTTTCATGGACGAGGTGACGTTGGAAATGCCAAGCCATCCCGCCATGCCGGTCGCCATCAGGGCGGCAATCGCTATCGCTACAAGTAGGATGAGCTTCATTTTGACAGTCATATTATTCATAATCATTCCTCATTTATAGTAATTAGAGTCACCTCAGAAAGGTCAGCAAATTCAGTGTGAAATTTTCTTATCGATCTAATTTATAAGAAATTTACCGTATCTTAAAAGTGGTCATTCAGATAAATCATCATTGCGGCTGCAAGCTTGTCACGTTACCGAATGAAGAAACCACCAAATCACGGCCATGTGGATCTGCATCGACATCACTGCAATTGACTCTGGCACGTGGATATCGGTGGCTTGCCGTGTTGAAATCAGGGGGGATGAAAACCATGCGTGAACTCTCAACCCGCGACAACGCAGCCAACACCTACGTCAGCCGGATGGTCTATCTGACTACGCTGGCATCGGACATTGATACTGTCATCCTTGATGACAAGCTGCACAGTAACGTCACACTATTGAAATTGGCTGCTGATCCGCCAGCGTTATGGGAAGAGCAGCGGAAAAAATTGTCAGAACTATCGATTTAACCAGGGTATGCTTGAACTTATCTGTCCATCAAACTGCAAAGTGTCGACATCTTCTACTTTGCCCTTCATTTGGCCGTATCAATATCGTCTTATCAATCTGCTCTGGACATTTTGTTTAATGAGGCCTTTGATGCATAGCTCTTTAGCAGGCTGCTGAAAAATCTTACCAGTGTTGGTAGTTGGTAAAATAGCGCCATTGAAATGTGGAGATATAACAATGCGCGGCGTACAACCTGGTCAGGATGAGACGATTATTGGCGTAACACGCCATAAATCCGCCCAAAAGGCGGAAAAACGGGAAATCCCCGGAAAAATAGGATTCTACGGAAGCTATAAATTTAGAATCGACCGGAAAAATTTCTTAGGCGAGTGGGTAAGGGGAAATATATGAGCCTTTTTCAGCAGCCTGCTAAACAATAAGGTGCTGTATTCCGCATGATGGACGGCATCTAGCGTTCTCTGTTGCATCGAACTATAAGCGTCGTTGATGGGCTTCATGATCGCTGCCTTGGCCAGATAATATTTATTATTATCCGGGTTTAAATCAAGTCAAAACTCAAGGTCGCGCAGCTACATCCCTTTCCCCAAAACAGCCCAGTGCATTTCATGCAAAGGCACCACCTTTTTTACGGCACCCAGCTTAATGGCTTCCTTGGGCATACCAAACACAACACAAGTTGCTTCATCCTGCGCCACCGTGGGAGCACCGGCATCCAGCATTTCCTTCAAACCGCGTGCACCATCGTCACCCATGCCGGTCATGATGATGCCAGTGGCATTTTTTCCCGCAAACTTGGCCACCGAGCGAAACAACACGTCCACTGACGGGCGATGGCGGTTAACCAAAGGCCCCTCCACCACTTCAACATGGTAGTACGCGCCGCTGCGCTTAAGAAGCATATGCCTGCCGCCGGGAGCAATCAGGGCGAGACCCGGAATAACGCGATCGTTATTTTTTGCCTCTCTCACTTCAATTTGACATAGACTGTTGAGGCGCTCGGCAAATAAAGCAGTGAATTTTTCCGGCATATGCTGCACGATAACAATGCCGGGACAAACTCGCGGCAGTGCTGTCAGAACGGCTTCCAGAGCCTGGGTGCCGCCGGTCGAGGTGCCGATGGCAACAATACGTTCTGTGGTTTGCGCCATGGAGTGCGCAGTGGCTGCAGAAAGAATAGCATCGGCATTAAGTTTGCCGGCCACTTGCGGTAGCGGCGTTGATGCTTTGACCTTGCATGCCTGACATTGGCTTGGGCCGCAGCTCTGACTGCAGTCACCAGATCGTTAGATGATTCAAGCAAAAAATTTTTCAACCCGACTTTGGGCTTGGTAATAATTTCAACTGCACCAGCGTCAAGCGCCTGCATGGTGGTTTCCGCACCTTTTTCCGTGAGGGTAGAACAAATCACCACCGGTGTGGGATGTTCGGCCATAATTTTTTTTAGGAAAGTAATGCCGTCCATGCGCGGCATCTCTACGTCCAGCACGATCACATCCGGCCACTCCTTTACCAGCTTTTGCATGGCAAAAATAGGATCAGACACTGCACCAATTACTTGAATGTCCGGCTCCCGATCCAATACCGCCTGCAACACTTGACGCACTACAGCCGAGTCGTCAACCAATAAGACTTTAATTTTTTTCATTTTAGTGACGCTCTTAAATCATGCCTGGATTACGCCGGGTTTGCGCACCCAGACATGACCGTTATTAATGTCAAATACAATCTGCCGAGGACTATTTCCTCCCAAGTCCTCGGCAGCGACCACGAAACCGTACGAAGTAACAAGCGAGCGAGCAGTCATCATGTTTTTGCAGGATATGTTCATACAGGCATTCATACTATCAATGCAGCCGTTCGGATCACACTGGTTCTTTTTTTTTATACCGGGAAACATGTTGCCGGCTCCGAATAATTTCACTGTATATTCAGAAGGATGTGTTTTTTTTGCCCGAATTTCATGCATAAACATTTGCATGGCCTCCTTCGCGTAACGACCATCCAGAGATGTCGCCGATACTTCTTCCCGGGAAGGCAACAAGTAGTGACACATGCCACCTATCAACCTTGTCGGATGCCACATGGTAATAGATACACACGACCCAAGCAGGGTACGGAGGCGAGTATTCTCATCACCGAAATAAAAATCTCCCGGCTGTAAAAATATCTCAACGGCATGCTTGGACTGCATCATGGCTTGCGGTATATAGACGGCGAGATCATTTTTAAAACATCTGTGATTCCATTGAGGCTTTCAGAATGGCTGACAATAAAATAACCGCCCGGCTTCAAAAACGGCAACATGCGTGCAACAACTTGGCGCTTCGTATCTATGTCGAAGTAGATCATGACATTACGCAAAAATATGACATCAAATTCGCCCAACTTCGGTAGCGTTGTATTCAGGTTGATTTGCATGAATTGCATGCGACTGCGCAGGCTGCGCTCAATCATGAAAGTACCTGCTTGAGAGCCGGTACCCTTCAGGCAATATTTGGAGAGCTGTAGCTGCGGTATATGGTGCGCCCGTTCCATGTCATAGTGGCCAGAGCGGGCTTTTTCGAGAACGCGAGTGCTAATATCGGAAGCGACTATTTCCCAAGGCGTGCTAGACAAGCCATCGGCAAGTGTCATGGCGAGACTGTAAGGTTCCTCGCCGGACGAGCTGGCTGCACTCCACAAGCGAAATGTTTTACCTGCTTGCACCTTGGGCAAAATCTGCCCTCGCAGAAAATCGAAATGTTTGGGCTCTCGAAAAAAATAGGTCTCGTTGGTGGTAAGCAGATCCAGCGCAATCTGTAATTCCGCTGCTTCGGTACTCTGAGTAATCAGCCGGAAATAATCACCATAGCTGGACAAATCATGATGCTTAAGCCGCTTGGACAGACGCCCAGAGACCAATGCTTTCTTTGCGTCGGAGAGATTAATCCCGGCGGTGCGATGTAACCATGTACGGAACTGGTTAAACTCATCATCTCTTAGAGTTGCGGTATGCATAGATTTATGTTCTACCATTTATTAGTAATTTTGAGTCCATCAGGCACAGGCAAAAATACCGGAGTGTAGGACAAATAACGCGATATTGTGTTGTATGCACTCGCATTAACCAGCCCGATTCACAATAAGCGTTCCACCCTTGAAAAATCCCATGACCTGCTGTAACAGGGAAGCCTGGGCGTGAACCTCTTCTGAGGTCGCGGCTAACTCCTCAGACGCTGAAGCATTTTGTTGCGTGATCTGGCTCATCTGCGACATGGCAGTATTGATCTGAGCCGCACCACTTGATTGCTCTGCAGAGGCGGCAGTAATTTCCTGCACCAATTCTGAGGTTTTGTTGATTGCCGGTACCATATCATTCAACAACTTTCCCGCCGCCTCGGCTTTCTGCACACTCCCGGATGCCAGTTCGTCGATTTCCTTCGCGGCAATCTGGCTGCGCTCGGCCAGTTTGCGTACTTCCGCTGCTACCACGGCAAAGCCTTTGCCGTGTTCACCAGCACGTGCAGCTTCGATGGCTGCATTCAAAGCCAGCAAATTAGTCTGATAGGCAATATCATCCACGATGCCAATTTTGCTCGCAATCTGTTTCATCGCAAGCAATGTTTCTGTGACCGCTTTTCCTCCTTCGACCGCCTGTCTTGGAAGCTTGCTGAGCCATGCCGTCGGTGACCTTGGCATTCTCGCTGTTCTGCGATATTGAAGCACTAATCTGCTCCACCGAGGCAGTGGTCTCTTCCACGCTCGCTGCCTGCTCGCTGGACGACTGGCTCAGGCTTTGCGCCGTCGCACTCATTTCTTCAGAGGCCGAAGACAACACGGTAGTTGCACCGCGGATATCGGAAACAATGCTGGTGATGTTTCCGGCCATGGTATTGATCGCATGCATCAGACGTCCAATCTCAGTATGATTTCCAGCCGATTTCAGTGACTGAGTATCCCCGGAAGCGATGACTTGGCAAGCACACACCGCATCGTCAAGCGGGCGTAACAACTTATAAACCAGTGACCACCAAATCAACCCTAGAGCTGCCAATGTTGCTAAAATAATCGTGCCCAGCCACACTGTAGCAGCACCCTCCGTCGCTCCTTGGCTCATTTGAAACAACCGTCCCCCGCCCAAGATAACGACCATACCGATGAAAACACAAGCGGCCGATATTTGAGTCTTGAGGCTCATTCCACTGATAGCAGCCAGGCAACCGCGCCAGCCGGTTGGAACAATCTGTCCTTCCTTGACCGTAATACCTCTTGCAGTTCCGTCACGAAACTGTCGGTAAATTCGCTCCGCATGCTCCACCTGTGCGCGAGTTGGCTTGGTGCGCAAGGACATGTATCCGACAATTTGTCCGCCTTCATATATAGGGTTGGCGTTCGCCTCTATCCAGTAATAATCACCGTTCTTGCACCGGTTTTTGACCATCCCTCGCCACGGCTTTCCACTTTTCAAAGTTTTCCACAAATCCCCAAAAGCCGCTGGCGGCATATCTGGATGACGAACAATATTGTGATGGGCGCCCATTAAATCTTCCGCCGAAAATCCACTGATCTCCATGAAAGTGCTGTTGACGTAAGTGATCTGTCCCTTGGTATCCGTCTTGGAAACAATGTATTCGCCTTCCTTAAGATGACGTTCAACATTTGTTACTGGCATGTTTACGCGCATAACGCTCCCCTATTGCAATGTATATAATTGGCTCTATGTGAAATAGAATAATGATGGGAATAATGAATCAACTTTCAACCTTACAAAAAATGTGTAAATATGCTCGACCTGAGCCGACACCGTTCACTTAACCGTTCGTGGTGAGCTTGTCGAACCACCAGCCGCTCACCCAGAGCCCTTCGACAAGCTCAGAGCGAACGGAATTAATTAACCGAGCAGTATTACGTCCTGAGGCTGTTATCTGATCTTTTTGGATCAGTTTTGTCTTTTAAATTTTCTTTCAGCACTGACGATCTACGCTATGTAGCCAAACCACTTGACCATCGACACTACCTGCAGCGATCAACTATTGCTGCTTGCGCTTAACCCTTCTGCACTTATCTCCGCCCCATTTGCCCCTGAGAGCATGGCCATTTCATCCACTGACAGAACACGGTCCGCATTGAGAATGATGACGAACTTGCCATCTACTTTACCCATGCCGCTGATAAAGTCAGCCCGGATCCTGGCACCAAAGCTTGGTGCCGGCTCAATTTCAGCGGCAGGTATTTCCAGCACTTCTGATACCGAATCCACCACCACCCCAACATCCTGTTTTTCTTCATCCGCTTCGACTTCAATTATGACGATGCAGCTGCGCCGCGTGACTTCGGATGCTGTGCGGCCGAAGCGTGCCGACATATCCACCACCGGCACAACTGCACCCCGCAGGTTAATCACTCCACGGATAAAGTCCGGCATCATTGGTACGGTAGTGAGATTTCCGTATTCGATAATCTCTTTGATACCGAGGATGCTGATGGCGAACATTTCGCCTCCGATCAGGAAGGTTAGATATTGCCCCTCTTCCTGCTGCGAAACGGCCGCGTGAATTTCTTTTTTAATCAGTGCACCCATGACTATCTCCTGTTAAAATCGGGCAAATTCAGCTTCATTTGGTATACCAGCGAGGGCGGACATGGCAATCTTTGCCTTAGCCGGACGCGTCGCCTTGCTATTATCTGTTGCTACCCTGTTCACGACAGCCTTGCTTTGACTGCCGCTGGCATTCATGTCGACTTTAAAGAATTCCATCGTCTGTTGCAGTTGCTCCGCCTGACCGCTCATTTCCTCAGCGGTAGCAGCCAGCTCTTCTGATGCAGATGCATTCTGCTGGGTAATTTGGCTCAACTGACTCATGGCGGTATTGATCTGACTCACGCCGGAAGATTGTTCTTCCGATGCGGCGCTGATTTCTTGTACCAGGTCAGAGGTCTTGTTAATAGAAGGCACCATTTCATCCAACAGCTTGCCGGCCTTCTCTGCCACCTGCACGCTACTGGAAGCCAGCTCGCCGATTTCCTGCGCCGCTACCTGACTGCGTTCAGCCAGTTTGCGCACCTCCGCCGCCACCACTGCAAAGCCCTTGCCATGTTCGCCCGCACGTGCTGCTTCGATGGCTGCATTGAGCGCGAGCAAATTAGTCTGGTAGGCAATATCGTCGATAATTCCGATCTTCTTGGCGATTTCTTGCATGGCAGTGACTGTCTGCTGCACTGACTCACCACCCTCGGTCGCTTCCTTGGCAGCTTTGCTGGCCATGCCATCTGTGACCTTGGCATTTTCGGTATTCTGATTGATAGAAGCACTTATCTGCTCGACTGATGCACTGGTTTCCTCTACGCTGGCTGCTTGTTCGCTGGTGGACTGGCTCATCGATTGGGCAGTCGCGCTTACTTCTTCAGAGGCACTGGAAAGACTGTCCGAAGCGCTAGCGTACTTCAGTGACAACCTGCGACAATTTGCCTACCATATTTTGCATGGCTACAAGTAGCTGACCGGTTTCATCTTTGGAAGTCACCTCGATCTTTACAGTCAGATTGCCTTCGGCCAACTGGTTTGCCACGTCCACAGCCAGATTCAGCGGCCTGGTAATGCTGCGTGTGACCCAGAAGGCGATACCTGCGGCCATTGCCAAGGCAATGGCTGCCAGAACCATCATCAAGTTGCGAGCATTGTTGTAACTTTCGGCGGCTTCCTTGACTGATACTTGCACTAACTCCATTTGAAAATCTTTCAAATTCTTCAAGCTGGATTGATAAGCACCCAAGATCGGACGCAGTGTCGTAGTCATATATGCTTGTGATTCGTCCGCTTTACCATCATTTATCAGCTTGATCAGAGTATTCTGTCCAGCGATATATTTTGTTTTCTCATCCAGAATACGCTGCAGCAACTCCTTTCCTTTTGGCAAGATCAAAAGTTTCTCTAGCTTTTCTACGTTTTCTTTAATTTTTTTCCGTGAATTCATAACATTTTCTTCTTGCTTATTCCTGTCTTCGGCTTTATCCGTGAGCAACATATTTCTTAGCGCAATGGCAATGTTGTTAGTTTCGGTGTTGATCTCCTCCGACATAGCCATTTTTGGATACCGATCATTGACCATAAAATTCAACATATCATTTTGTTGCGCAAGTCGCATGGAAGCCAACGTCGCGATTACTATTAATAAAACCACCACCAGCCCGAAACCAAAGCCCAAACGCAACCCAATTTTCATATTTGCAAACATCATTTCTTCCTTATAAAGATTATTCTTAAAGCTGAAACTTCAAAATAAAACTATTAATGCATAATTTGCTTGGTTGAAACATGCAGTGATTCTCGATTAACGGCCTGCTGCACCAACGATGGCACATCCAAAATCAGCGCCACTTCACCACTACCGAGTATGGTGGAGCCACTGATGCCGCGCAGGGTACTGAATATCTTGCCAAGTGGTTTTATTACGGTCTGGAATTCGCCCATTAACTCGTCTACCACCAACCCTGCTTTTTGGCCTGCACAACTCACCACGACCACATTCTCACGCCTTGCTCCGTTGCCCTCGACTTCGAAATGGTCGCGCAGCATGACAAAAGGTAATACCTCGCCGCGCAGATTGAGATAGCTGCGCTCGCGCGTCAACTGGCGGTCACTTTCGGTCAGCTCAATGCATTCCTGAACCATGTCCAGCGGCACTATATAACTGGATTTGCCGACACCGACGAGAAAGCCGTCAATAATCGCAAGCGTTAGCGGCAAGCGGATACGCACGGTGGTGCCCTGGCCAACCTCGCTACTCAGATCCACGGTACCGCGCAGTGCAGTGATGTTGCGTTTAACCACGTCCATGCCTACGCCTCGACCTGAAATGCTGGTCACAGCTTCCGCAGTAGAAAAACCTGCCTCAAAAATCATGTTGTAAATTTCCTGATCAGAGAGGGTTACGTTAGGGGCAACAAGACCTCGTTCTCTGGCTTTTTTCAGAATTCGGTCACGGTTAAGGCCACCGCCATCATCGACAATCTCGATCACGATACTGCCCGAATCGTGATAGGCGTTAAGCCGCAGTGTGCCTTTGGCTGACTTACCCACTGCCTGTCGTATTGAAGCCGACTCGATGCCGTGATCCATGGCGTTACGCACCAGATGCATGAGTGGATCTCCAATTTTTTCCACAACGGTCTTGTCCAACTCGGTTTCTGCACCGGTAATGACCAGTTCAATGTCCTTGCCGAGTTCGCGGCCCACATCACGCACCACGCGCTGAAAGCGGCTGAATGTTTCACCAATTGGAACCATGCGCAGACGCAACGCACTATCGCGAATTTCCTCCACCAGCCCCGACATCACTGAAGTGGCCTCCTCCAGCCCGTTATCGCTAACGCGCCGGGCAAGCAAACTGACGCCTGCTCCGGCTATGACCAACTCACCCACCATAGTAATCAGTTCGTCCAGTTTGTCGGCATGCACGCGGATGTAGCGGTTTTCTTTGTTTTTACTATCTTTGGATTGAGATTGCTTAATTAAAGCGGCGTCCACCAGTTCAGGTTCGACCGAATTTTGCTCCACCAAAATTTCACCCAAAGGCGTTGCCGAACCATCCGAGCGGGTGCTGGTTTGCTGTTCGCTTAGCCCAGCTTCCAGTTCCTGTTGGGTGAGCGCCCCCGAATTCACCAGAATTTCGCCCAAACGCGTTTCACATTCCGGCAACATGCGGATTAATTCGATATATTCCGTGAGCTTGCTGCGCGGCGGCAAGATATGGATGAGGCTGCCCTCCCTTGCAAATTCGAACACTCCCGCGATAGTCGCCTTGTCCGCATTTGACTTAAATTCAATTTCAAAGCCGAGGTAGCACGATTCCGCGTCCATTTCATCGGCAAGTGGCAGGGCATCGAACATGGTGACGATGGAGACAATTTCTCCAAGCGTAGCTAGATAGCGGAGAAACGAAAGTGGATCCATCCCGTCTCTCATTACGTTCTGACCGAAGCGCAATGAGATATGCCAATTATCCGTCTCAACCATGCCACCACCGCTGGATTCCAGTGAAACTTCTTCCTTCACTTGAACGGCATGATTCGCTTTGGAGTCATCTTGATAAGCCTGAAGACGAATTCGTAAAGCACTTTCTCGTGCAATGGCATCTGCATCCAATTGCTCGCCTTGGGCGGCAACTACGTTCACCAGGTGCAACATGTGATCGCCGCTTTCAAGCAATACCGCGATCAGATTGGCCTCAATGACAACGTCCCCGTCTCGCACTCGATCCAACACGTCTTCAACAATATGAGTAAAGCTAACGATGGGATCCAATCCGAACAAGCCAGCTGATCCCTTGATGGTATGCGCGGCGCGAAATATGGCGCCAATCGTGTCGGCATCATTCGGATCAGCTTCAAGCCGTAGCAACGAGTCTTCCATATCTTGCAGAAGCTCGCGTGCTTCGGCGATGTAAGTTTGCAGCGCCTGATCGAGATCTAAACTCATTTTTATTGTCCTTTTTTCTCATTGCAAGAAAGCACTACCGGGTCGCCAAAATAAGATGCTAAATTGCACATATCCAACACATCGAGCACCGCGCGGCTGTGCCCGGTTAATCGCAGGCTAGTACCGTGTCTTTCGGCTTCGCGCTTAGCCAAGACAAGAATTTGCAGACCAGCGCTATCCATTTCACTGACCTCTGACAAATCGATTTCTCGCTCGCACGGTTGAGCCATATGGGTCATGAGTTCATTCTTCAGGTCGGCGGCAGTGTAGATAGTCAAGTCACCCTCAATCTGCAGTAGCGACTGTCCATTTTTATTTGTTGCGCTGATAAACATGGTATTTTCCTTATTTAGTCCTCATTGCCAGGCTCTAAGGCAATATCAATTTAGACACGGCGGCAAGCATTTGCGCCGGCTGGAATGGTTTAACCACCCAAGCCTTGGCGCCAGCGGCCTGACCTTCCTGTTTTTTTCCTTCTTGAGACTCGGTGGTAAGCATGATGATCGGGGTGAATTTGTAATTAGCCAGTTTTTTAACCTCTTTGACGAAGGTAATTCCATCCATGTTGGGCATATTCACATCACTGATAATGAGGTGGATTTTTTGCCCATTCAGTTTTGTCAGCGCATCTTTGCCGTCACATCCTTCAATCACGTCGTAGCCTGCACCTTTTAATGCGATGCTGACGACCTGCCTTACGCTTGCAGAATCATCAACAATCAATATTGCCTTACCCATAATTTCCTCCTAAAAAAATGTGATTTCTTGTTTCTCGGCTGCGCTGGATTGGGCGCCGCGATGAGTATGTACTTGCTCCTGGGTGGCATAAAGCGCCTCCATTTCCGCCAGCCATGTTTTAATATTGAGGGGCTTAACCGGGACGGACGCCGCCTTGTCCTGCTTGTATTGCTGCAAGTGCTGATGCAGCTTTTCCATGTTGTTGCGCACATGAGCCAGTATCTGGCTGACACGATCCTGGAATTGAAGTGAAATCAGCACGTCAGATAATTCATCGCGAATACCTGCACTTTCCTGTTGCAGCAGTTCAGCGGAGTCCGATAAATGCGAAGTGACGTTAGAAAAACTTTCCAGAACCTTTTGAATAATCAGTTCAGAATTTACAATTGATTTGGAATCATGCTCGGTGGAGCTCTCAGCGATCTTGAATACGCTAACGATGGCGTTGCTGATAATATCCACTGTACCTGACATTTTTTTTCCGGTTTCACTTGAAAGGCTGGATAACTTACGCACTTCGTCCGCCACCACAGCGAACCCGCGCCCTGCTTCTCCGGCGCGTGCAGCTTCAATCGCGGCATTTAAGGCAAGCAAGTTTGTTTGAGCTGCAATCTCCGCCACCTTGACGGCCATAGCTCTCAGCTCACCGGTGTAATCATTGAGGCTTCTAACTTGCTCCAGCATATCGTTACGGCTATGTTGCGCATCCCTAAGAGAATCAATCACGCTGTTCAGCGATGACTCGCTTCGTGCCATTACGGCTATTGCCCCGCCCTCTGCATTCCCTACCAAGTCACCAGCGGCGCTTTGCGAAGCACGTACCGACGCTTCCAGTTTTGCGTTAATACCGACAAAACGGTTGGCCAAGTCCGTTATGGCTGTTTCGGTCTGACTACGAGTAGTTTCTACTTGCCTTGACCAGATTGGCACCACTTCCGTGCATACCTCTTCCAAGCCACCTAGAGCAGAATTTGCAAGCTCGATTTCTAATTTTGCTTTGGCATAAGCTATCTCTTGTGATACAGCTAGTTTAAGCAAGGTGCGATGGCGGCGAGTACCCCACTCTCCAACAGCCGCTGATATTCCAATCAAGACTACAGCAGACACAACATTAACCCAGCCCATTCCACCCAGAATAAGCAACAGCAAAGCGCCGGCAATACCAACTCCCAAAGCAATTCCCCAACAAAATACTGGTGTGGCTTGGTGTGCTACCGCATTATTTTTTTTTGCTGCCATCATTTTTCTCCCAACTTTCTATTAAGCTTTTATTAAAAATGAAATCGTCGAATTGTTAACGGACATTTTTGATGAATCTTAAATAATAAAACTGTTCCATATGGTTCTTGATGAGAAATAATTCTATAAGTACATGATTATCATAATTAAATAATAATCTCAAAAAACAATTCAACCTTCGACAAGCTAAAAACGAATGAATCTTTTATGAGTCCACTCTTCCTGATCTTGTCGAAGGATGGATAGGTTGCAGAAACAAATATAAGTAAAATGTTTCGGGTATACATTCTCCGCTCTGCAGGCGGTAGTTGTTACATCGGTCACACCGACAATCTTGAAAGGTGCATCGACCAGTAATAGACCGAAGAATGCGAGGGTTATACCGAAATGCGCCTTCCACTGAAGCCCGATTGGTCGCAGGGGTGTGTCACGCGGGAAGACGCTTTATCAGTCGAAATGCGAATCAAAGGCTGGAGCCGCAAGATGAAAGAAGCCTCGATACCAGGCAATGCGACTAGCAGCCTGTCGGACTTAAAGAATCGTAGCGAAAATAGAGCTGAGCGAGGGCAGATTTTGACGATTTTGCAGGGTAATAGTTGTTCTATTGCCCAAAAAAGCGGCGAAATATACACCGCTCAGCTCTATTTGCAGCCGATTTACTTTAAGTCCGACAGGCTGCTAGGGAGGCGTTTCTCGTTTGGTGAAATGTAATTCAGCTCATCCTTAAACCTGCTCAAGACGAAGGGATTTGCTTCGTCTGCGGGAGGTTTAAAGTTGATTACCTACTCTATGTCACATAGAGCCGCTAAACCTAACAATGTAGGGCACCTCTAAAAATTCAAATTTCTAGCAGCCTGGACACGAGTAAAAAATTTGAGCGACGGCATATACTTGATATGTAAACAATAGTTTTTCGAGTTACGCCGTATTGTGCGAAACGGAGCAAACAGGCAAGCCGCAAAGCGGCTGCTCGAAAAATTGCGATTTTTAGAGGTGCCCTGCAAAAAATTTGAGCACAAAATTTCTGCATATATTTGAAGAGAGAGCATTCAAACACGATCAAAAAATATTTCTGCTCAGCTTACAGTCTGAATTTTTCTGGGCTACCTATTAAACCGTTCAACTAGTGCACGCAAGCCACGAGATATATTTTCAAGCTCGCGACCACGAACCACTGCTGTGTTAGCGTCATTAGCTGTATTCTCAACCGTTTGAGCAATATTGTTGATCTGTCCAGAAATATTCTCGGCTACATGGGATTGCTCTTCTGAAGTTGTTGCTATTTGTTGGCTTGTGCTACTGATTCGCTCAACGGCCTCACGAATACCTTGCAGGGCACGCTGCGCCTCTATGACTTGTTGTACGCCGTTGTCTGCTTCGCAGATACCTAGATTGGCTATGCTTACGGCATCTTCTGCACCTTTTTTAAGGGTTTCAAGGATATTTTGTATTTGTTTCGTAGTATCACGAGTTTTGCCCGCCAAAGAGCGAACTTCATCTGCCACGACAGCAAAACCACGCCCCTGTTCGCCAGCCCTGGCTGCTTCAATTGCAGCGTTGAGAGCAAGCAGATTAATTTGATCAGCGATTGATTGAATCATGCCTGCAGCGGTCGTTATTTGTTGGGTTTCATTGGCCAGGTTGCCCACAGCGTGACTGATATTGGTTACCGTACTAGCCAAAAGCTGAATTGCCTCTCGAGATGCACCGACTACTTCGTCACCTTGCACAGCCAGCCCCCTTGCTGTTTGCGCCTCTGATGCGGTTTGTTGCACATGGCCAGCCACTTCGGTGATTGAAGCAGCCATCGCAGTCATGGCGGTAGCCGCCGTGTTCGTTTCGGCAAGCTGCCCAAGCAAAGCATGTTCGGTTTTGCCAGAGAACAATGAAGAATGTACAGCTGCTTCAGCCACTTGCCCTGCCAAATCGTTCAGACGAGTCAGGGCCGTTCTAAGGCGCGCATCCTCACTAATCAATATCATTTCCAATTGCGCTGTAGGGCCGTAACCATCGCTGTAGGTAATGGCGCTAATCGGATCTGCAAAAGAATTCGGGGCGCTTTTAAGGATTTGCTTTAGCTGATGTCCCATACGCATATGTGCCCACAATCCTAGCGCTATAAAAAGTCCGGCTGTTAATGCTTGAGATACCAGGCTTGGGAGCAAATTAGCTACTCCAATCGCCACCCCAGCTGCAGCTACGGGCAAAGCTATACTTCTGACAAAGGCAACATAGTGGCGTTTTATTGGGATGGCGTCTTTACCTGCACGCAACCGCTTATAAAGCGCTTCAGCGCGATTAATTTGCTCGCGAGTCGGCTTAACTCTAACAGACTCATAACCTGTTATGCGGCCACCTTCAAGAATGGGGGTGACATAAGCACTGACCCAGTAATAGTCCCCATTTTTACAGCGATTTTTAACGATGCCCATCCAACTTTTGCCAGCCTTCAAATAACTCCACATAACCCCAAAAACAGCAGGCGGCATGTCGGGATGACGAACCAAATTGTGTGGACTACCCACCAATTCTTCGCTAGAGTACCCACTTATTTTTGAGAACGCTTCATTGCAATAGGTGATATTTCCACTGGGATCTGTAGTGGATATCAGGCGCTGCTGGACCGGGAATGTTTGCTCAACAGTTGTGACGGGCATATTGGTTCGCACGTTTAATCTCCATTAATAATGAATGCGCAGCTATTACCTTTAGACAACGCTGAACTAATCATTTATATTCAAAAATCTATTTAATAACAAAACCGTTACTGTCGCGGTAAACTTGTCGAACCGCTGATCCCGCACTAATGCCAACCTTTGACAAACTCAGGCCGAACGATTTATTTGTACTTGTTTTAATGAAACGATCTACTAGTCGTAACATTAAAATCGTTATACATTTAACGGCATTTTTTCAAAAATATTTAATGCGTAAACTGACAATGCAGGAACATGAGCACAAAATTTTTACATAAAGTCAAAAAGAGACAATCCAGACACGGCCAGAAAAGATTTCTGCGCAGCTTCTAAGCTGATTTTTTGTTGAGTTAGGTCGCTGATCGCCTTGTTGTAATCCACATCCTGAAGTTGAGATAACGTCTGTTTGAACTGCACCCCCATATCATCACCTGCGCTTTGCAGCGCATCCAGCTCGCGCAGGCGAGTCCCCAACGAGGAGCGCACTGTCAACACATTATCGATGCCGCGATCCAGACTATTTAACGCCTGATTGCTACTGTTGGTAAATTCCGTTGCTGCAACCGCCCCTCCCAGAGGATTAGGCGTTCTCAGAGCAGTAATTAAATTAGAGATAGTCTCGAATATACTTTCGTTGGTGCTGGGCGCTACGGTGAATACATCACCGTTCGTTGGCGCCCCTGTGATATCAAACTGCAAGCCATCAAAGCTGATTACCTGTCCGCTGACGTATGGAATAGGAGTGCCAGGTGCTACTGGCGCCCCCAACGTGGTATTGGTCACACTATAAGTTGTTACACCGGCGGCCACACTGAACGCCACCTGATAACTATTCCCTGTAAGCAACGCCGGATTAGTAACCGCTCCCTGGCTGACAATGCCACTCCCGGTATTCGCGGTTGCTGCCTGCGCAATAAACGTTCCATTGCCATTTTTGACGCGCATAAAAATGTCTGCACCGGAATCACTGGCTGCCAACTGTCTGGTGCTAGCAACCTGAATCAGGCGCTGACCATCGTCAGTCTGGTACTGGACACCAGCAATGCCGTTGGCAAAAGGTTGTGTTTTGCCCTGAAAGCCAGAAAATAGATAATTGCCCACTCCATCTGTACTGTTTGCCAAAGTTAAAAGCTCATCCAGACGCCCACTCAAATCAGTTGCAAGCGTTTGTTTATCAGAACTATTTAACCCTCCGTTACCTGCATTAACCGTTGTCGTCCTAACGTCCTGTAGCAGGCTCGTTACGCTTTGCAAAACGCTTTCAGCCAACGAGGTGGAATGCTGCACAGTATTCCGGTTGGTCGCATATTGTGTATTGGTAGCGTCTGCTTGCGATATCTCTATTACGCGCGCTGCAGCAATCGGATCATCTGCCGGTGTGAGGATACGCCGCTGAGTAGAGATTTGCTGTTGGGTGTGCAACAGCTGAGCTTGCTGTTGATTAAGCAAGCTTACATTGGCATTGTAAATACTGCTAGTGCTAATACGCATGGCTCGTTACGCTCCTATACTTAACAAAGTATCAAACAAGGTATTGGCAACTTGAATCACCCTACCCGCAGCTTGATAGGCACGCTGATAACGCAACAGGTTGGCCGCTTCCTCATCCAGATTCACTCCGGAGACCGATTGTTGCGTTTGGATAATCTGATTAACCATGCTGGTTTGCGCCAGACTGGTCATATTCAATTCGCGAGTTTTATTACCAATTTGACTGACTAATTGCGCATAAGCGGCCTGGTAAGAGGCAGTGCCACCCGCCACTGTATTTTGGGTTTGCAAGTTTGCCAGCAGCAGCGAATTACGATTGTCAGCTGTACCGTTGGTATTGCTTGTCACTGTAAAAGTATCTCCAGCAGCGGGGGCACCGGTGATCTGCAAGGTAAAGCCGTTATAAGTGATAGGGGCGCCCTCGGTATAAGCCACGCCGGCAACCGGGGAGCCCGGTATACCTGTGCCCGCCACAGTAAATGTAGTCGGCGGGCTATCGAAAACAATGCTGACTGGTTGCTGCAAGTTGACATTGACAGGCAAAACCGCATTAACCGTGCCCGCGCTAATACGCCCCGAGCCTATATTGGCTAATGATGCATTAGTCCGAATTGGTGCCGCGGCAGCGATCTTGGCGGTATCACTAATAACAACAGCAATGTCACGTGCCCCATTTACGGTTGGACGTATCAAGTAGCTATCGCCCGCCAATGCTCCCGCAGTGGTGGATATCGTCAGTCCGTCCACCGTTTGCGGCAAAGTAGCAAAGGCCGTAACAGAATTATCCGAAAGGCGCGTCAGTGTATAAGCAGTGCCCCCGTCAAACCGTAACGAATAATCGCTGCCGGTCAACGCTGAAGAACTGGCAACGCTGGCGCTAATAGTAGCGGTACCAGTATTGGCGGTATTGGCATTAACCAAAGGCACAGCCTGAGTAAAGAAATTGCCGCCCAGAGCGCCATTTAGATCCTGCCCGAGCTTGTGCTGTTGATTAAACGTATCTGCCAATACCAAGGCCACCCGACCCAAGGTATTTTGTGCAACATCCAGTGACTCGCTGCGGAAGGCTAAAAGACCTCCCAAATTGCCACCCTGAAAACTATTTTGCTGCGTACGAATAACGGTTGCACCTGAGCTAAACGCCACCTCGAGCCTGGAAGGGTCACTGAGCGATTGAACGGCCTTCAAAGCAATGGGCTGCTCTCCCACCACCAGTGATTGCCCCGCTCCGATGAAAACGTTGAGAGTGCCATCGCTTTGCTTAACTACGTTTACCTTGATTTCTTGATTCAACAGCGAGACGAGCTGATCACGCTGGTCCAGCAAATCGTTTGGTGTCTGTCCATTAAATGCCGCTTGTGCCAGCACGATACTCTTGTTCATTGACGCAATCTGCTGCGCATAGCTATTAATGCTTGTTACGGTGCTGCTAATCTGGCCATTGATGCTGCTACTAATGTCGCTCATGCGCTGATTTAACGATTGAAATCGCGACGTCAAAAACTGTGCGCTCCCCAGCATGGCTTCCCGTGCGGCTTGCGACTCGGGCGAACTGCTAACATTGTTTACCGCGCTGAAAAGATCCTGCAATGCAGGTGACAGACCGGCATCGGAATCGGCCAGCATATTGTTGATCTGCCCGATCTGCTGGGAATAGGTTTCCAATTGATTTGCTTGCGCCTGCCCTTGCAAAACCTGAGTAGAAAGAAATTCGTTATATATTCGTTTGACAGTACTGACCTCTACACCCTGGCCAATAAACCCTGCACCAGTCTCCTGGGGTAAACGTGCGCTCTGCACGATCTCCTGTCGATTAAAACCGGGCGTATTTGCATTGGCAATATTGTGTTCAACTGTCGACAACCCGATTTGGGCTGCATTCAATGCACTGACCCCACTTCCGAAAATTCCGATTCCCATAAATTCCTTGCCACACTTTGCGTGTTTAACTTATCGTAAGTACTTATCCCAAAATGAAAGGGGATAAGCAATCACTATCTTCCCTTTGATTGTGAGAACACAAGTCATCCATCTAACCTGAAAGTTCAGGACGCTATACAAATTATCGACACACTAAAAAATTTCTTGAATTTAGCGATGCCATTAACTTATCGTATCTATCCTATTCATGACTTTTACCAATTTGTCCGCATAATTTGGATCAGTCGCGTAACCCGCTCGCTGTAAGGAATGGGCTATCTGATAGCTCCCCTGCCCTGACTGTAGCACTTGAGCATATCGTGAATTGTCTCGTAACAGACGAGCATAATCGCTGAATGCTTCGGTATAAGATGAATAAGCGCGGAATTTTTCTACTTGCTTGCTTGCAATTCCATTGTGGAACTCGGTCGTAACTACTTCCGCTACTTTTCCGCTCCAGTTAGCACCGGCCTTGATACCAAACAAGTTAAAACTGCTACTGCCATCAGACTGTCGTATCTCCCGCCTGCCCCAGCCACTTTCCAGTGCAGCCTGCCCTAATATTAAATGCGTCGGCACACCGGTTTCCTGACTCGCTTGCACGGCATGAGATGTCATGCGACTCACAAAATCTTGCTGAGGCGAGGTAGGTTGGGAGGAACTACTTTGAATCCCATTCGCAACGCTATCACCATACGGCACTGACAACGCACTAGCAGAGCGCACTGGCGCAGCCAATACTGACTCTGCCCGTGTCTGAGCAACATCAGCGCTGGCTGGCCGACTCAACTGCTTGATCATGATGTCAGCCAAACCCACTCCTCGACTGGTCATACTCTGCACCAATTGCTGATCCAGCATTCCGGTAAACATTTTGGTCTGTTCGCTATCAAACATGCCGTCTTGCGGAGTAGCCTCACGCATGGATTTCAACATCATGTTCATAAATACTGTTTCAAACTGTTGCGCAACAAGTTTTAGTGCCTGCTCTGGCGACTGTTTGGCCTGCAGTCGTAACTTGTCCAAGCTTTGCGCACTCATCGCCAAGCTACCGGTTACATCGGTCTTGCCAGAAATGTCGATTGGGTTAATCATTATCGGTATCTCAATGAATTCAAATATCTAACATAGCTAGGCAGTTGATGCAGCACAAGGGGATGTAATTACATTTAGTGAGGTGCTCATTAAATTATCTCAAGTTCAGCACGCAATGCCCCGGCAGACTTCATCGCCTGCAAGATAGCCAGCAGATCCTGCGGGGTTGCACCTATCGAATTCAGCGCCTTTACCACTTCGTCTAAAGACACGCCTTTATTCAACATTACGATCCCTCCCTTATCGGACTGAATATCAATCGTAGATTTAGCGATCGGCACCGTTCTACCTTGGGAAAATGGGTTGGGTTGACTCACCGTGATATCAGAATTAATCACCACCGTCAGGTTACCGTGTGAGACCGCGCAATTATGCAACGTCACCATCTGATTCATAACGACCGAACCGGTGCGTGCATTTACGATCACGCGAGCCCCATCCCGCGCAGGGTCAACTTGCAAATTTTCAACCTGCGAAACGAAAACCACACGCGCACTGCCTGTTGGCGCACGCACCTGAATAGTGCGACCATCCAACGCAGCAGCAATTTCTGTAGACGGCGAGAGTTCAGAATTGATCGCAGAGGCAAGACGTGTTGCAGTCGTGAAATCCATGGCCTTTAATTCCAGATGAATGTAATCGCCCTGCCCCAATATTGTCGGCACGGATCGTTCTACTGTTGCCCCACCGGGAATGCGCCCAACACTCAAGTGATTGACCTGCACCTTGGCATTGCCGGCAGCAGCTCCCACACCGCCAACCAGTAAATTGCCCTGCGACATGGCATACACCTGACCGTCTGCACCTTTGAGTGGCGTCATTAAAAGTGTGCCTCCGCGCAGGCTTTTTGCATTGCCCATCGAAGAAACTGTAACGTCTATGGCCTGTCCGGGACGTGCGAATGGTGGGAGCATTGCCGTCACCATTACCGCCGCCACATTTTTCAGTTGCAGGGTAATATTGGGTGGCAGACTGACCCCCATTTGCGTCAACATACTGATCACACTTTGAACAGTGAATGGCGTTTGAGTGGTCAAATCACCGGTGCTATCCAGACCAACAACCAAACCATAGCCAAGCAACTGGTTTTCTCGCACACCCTGAATACTAGCAAGATCCTTGATGCGCTCAGCATATGATGTAGCAGGCACTGCAAGTATCAATATCAGTAATATTATTTTGGTAATCTGAATAATGAGTTGGAATAAAGCCATCATACAAACCCCTTTCAGAACGGCAATACAGACATAAAGACACGTCCTAACATGCTCATGACCACAGACATATCAATATGATTGGCACCCTTGTACTCAATGTGCGCATCCGCCACTTGGGTAGATTGCACAGTATTGCTGCCACTAATGGTATAGGGATTGACTACGCCGGAAAAACGGATGAACTCATTAGCTTGATTAATCGCTACCTGTTTCTCACCGCTGACTAATAAATTGCCATTTGTTAACACTTCAACCACAGTCACTGTGACAGTGCCGGTAAAGGTGTTGTTACCAGCAGTATCATTTTTGTTTGCCAAACTGCCGTTTGTATTACCAGCAATGCCTACTCCAGTCATCTTCAATTTATCGCCCGGAATTTGCGTAATGATCGGCGTTTGCACAGAAACACTTCCTTTGTGTTCCGCGCCGCTACTCGATTTACCAGCAGCTGAGGTTGTTTCAGAAATAATAATGGTGAGAATGTCACCCACGTTACGCGCACGTTTGCCTTCATACAATGGTCGCTCATTCTGCCCGGCCTGAAAGATGGAACCGTTATCAGCCTCTGCTTTTTTGTCGGGCGCACGTGCGGTCATCGGCTGATGAATGTTGGTCGAAGGCGTATGCGCGCAACCCGCAAGAACCAGCATCACTCCACTTATAATCCAGCTAGACAAGTTCAACATCGTACACCTCACTCCACTTACAGCTGCGCTAATCGTTGTAACATCTGATCCGAAGTCGATATTGCCTTGGAGTTGATTTCATAAGCACGCTGCGTCTGTATCATGTTAACCAGCTCTTCAACTACATTCACATTAGAAGTTTCCACATAGCCCTGATTCAGCAGTCCGGCACCATTTGTGCCCGGCACATTGGTGTTAGGCGTTCCGGACGATGCAGTTTCTACATACAAGTTTTCGCCTTGGCTTTGCAGGCCCACCGGATTAATAAAAACTGCCAATTGCAAACTGCCGATCTGTACTGGCGTCGCAGTCCCGGCCTGCGTCACCGACACTGTACCGTCGCGGGCTATAGTGACATTGGTAGCATTGGTAGGAATCGTTAAAGCAGGCTGTAATACAAAGCCACTAGAAGTCACTAGCTGACCCTGGCTATCAACCTGAAATGATCCATCTCGTGTGTAAGCCGTCGAACCATCCGGCATTAGTACCTGAAAAAAACCCGCGCCCTGTATCGCTACGTCAAACTGGTTACTCGTTTGCTGCAGATTACCCTGGGTTTGAATACGCTCAGAGGCAACCGGACGCACGCCAGTGCCGATCTGCAAACCAGATGGAATCTGGGTTTGTTGCGAAGATTGCGCGCCAGGTTGACGTATCGTCTGATACAGCAAATCCTCGAACACCGCACGCGAACGCTTAAAACCAGTGGTGCTAACATTTGCAAGATTGTTAGCAATTACGTCCATCTGAGTTTGCTGCGCTTCCAGTCCCGTTTTAGAAATCCATAAGGAACGTATCATGGTCACTATCCTTTAAAAATTTATAGGTGCGCGATTAGTCTCGCCGAAATCAAGCATTCATATTCAGTAATTGGCTGGCCTGCCTGGCATTTTCGTCAGCGCTATGCAACATTTTCATCTGCATATCGAATTGGCGTGCCAGCGAAATCATGTTACCCATTGCTTCAACTACATTCACATTGCTGTTTTCCAGGTTGCCGGAGGCTACTTTTACTCCTATATCTGCCTCGACAGGCTTACCATCTCTGGTACGAAACAAGCCGTCGTCACCGCGCACCATCTGCGCTTCCGGCGGGTTCACAAGCTTGATCCGGCCAACCACCACAACCTGATTTGGCGGCTGTCCACTAGGAACGGTAGAGATGGTGCCGTCCTTGGCTACGGTAACTTCGGTATTGGGCGGAATAGTAATAAAACCGACATCACCTGCCACATTCAAACCATTACGGGTCTGCAGAATACCTGCGGGTGAAATTTGGAAACTGCCATTACGTGTATATGCCTCACTGCCATTTTCCAGTTGAACGGCAATCCAGCCTTTACCCTGTACCGCCATGTCCAGATTGCGCCCAGTTGGTTGCATTGAACCTTGTGAAAAGTCGGCACCAGCCGTGGAATCCACCACGAAAGTACGCGTCGGCAACCCTTCGCCGACCAGCGGCACTGCACGGAATGCATTAACCGCAGCACGATAACCTGGCGTATTAACATTGGATAAATTTTGCCCCACCGTCGTTTGCTGTAGCATCGTGTGCGATGCCCCGCTCATGGCGGTATAAATAAGTCTGTCCATCGTTTTCTCCCAGATAACCAGCCACCAAACAATTAATTAGCGCAGGTTGGTAATCGTTTGCAGCACTGAGTCCTGTGCCTTGATGGTTTGTGCATTAGCCTGATATACACGCTGCGCCACAATCATATTCACTAACTCTGCGGTTAAATCCACGTTGGATTCTTCCACTGCGCTAGACTGCAGCACGCCCAAACTTGAGCTGCCAGGTGTACCTACCAATGGTGAACCAGAGCTTGCGGAAGCACTCCACTCATTGCCGCCCAATGGCTGCAAGCCCTGCGGATTAGTAAAGTTAGCAAGCAAAACCTGCCCCAATGCCTTAGATTGCCCGTTGGTATAGCGACCAAAAATGGTACCGTCTGCACCGGTACTAAAACCACTCAACTGACCGGATGTAAAACCATTTTGAGTCAGCTGATTCACTGCAAATGTCGCACCAAATTGCGTAGAAGAACTATAATTTAATACCAAAGGCTGAGGTGTAGTCGAACCTGTCGCAAAAACGATACCGCCACCAGGCACCGTTATATCACCCGTTGCTGGTGTAATTAAAGCACCGGTTGAGTTAAAGGTTAAGGTAGGAGATGTCCCTAACAGGGTATTCGCTGCCGTCGCAGCTGTTCCATCCAGACCGAGGTCATCCACGGTCATATGGACATCCCAAGTATTCACAGTCGCATTTTTCACAAAATACTGAGTTGCAATATGGCTATTGCCCAAACTGTCAAATAACGTTAATGCGGTAGAACTATTATAAGAGGTTGAGTCAGTCGGGCTAAAAATAGGCGTGGTAGGCACTAACTGTCGAGAATCCAGATTTACACCAACTGAAGATGTGGAAGTAGGTTGGGGAATAAGAGATTGCGTAGAAATTTGCAAGGGTGCTGAACTGCCCTGCGTGATAGCTCCCGTCAACGGATTAGCCGATAAACCGGTTAACTTATGGCCCTGCGCGTTCACTATAAAACCGTTCCGATCCAATTGAAATTGGCCATTTCGGCTGTAAGTTATCGCACCATTGTTATCCATTTGATAAAATCCCTGGCCGTTAATCGCAATATCCAGCGGATTGTTGGTTACACTGACGTTTCCTTGTCCGAATTGCTGAGCCACTGTAGAAACCCTAGTACCAATCCCTGCTGCCGAATCTGAGCCACCCAAAATACTCGCATACACATCGGCAAACTGCGCTTGCGATTGCTTAAAACCAACGGTACTTGCGTTGGCTACGTTATTGCCAATTACGTCCAGACTCTTGGCCGCAGCATTTAATCCGCTTAATCCCTGTTGAAATCCCATGTCATTCTCCTTGCGTTAGATAATTTGCTTTACTGCAGACATTGCAACGCTACCTGCTTTACCCACATCCAAAGTAGCGCCATTTACGCCTGGAGTTACAGCATTAACTATGCCGAAGGTCAATGCATTAGCGTCAATCTTATTACCATCCAGTATTGCTTCTACCGAAAATTTGTAGGTTCCATTTACGGCAGTTGTGCCTGCATCTGTCTGACCATCCCATGCCAGTGGTGTCACACCAGCCTTCTGAGGGCCCATTTGCAATGTACTAACAAGTTTACCCGTAGCATCCTGTATCAGCACCTTTACACTATCAGCGGGCTGAGCCAGCTCTATCCCACCAATTGCCTTGCCATCGTTCAAGGTAATTGAAGAGCCTGAAATCAAAACCCCATGCCCTATCATGCTGGTGGCTGATAATGACTGTCCAAGGGACATACTGTCACTTAAGGCCTGCAAGGTGGCATTAAGCTTATCAATGCCGGTTACTGTGCTAAGTTGCGCCAGCTGCGATGTCACCTGTGCGTTATCCATAGGATTCAGCGGATCCTGATTTTTCATTTGAGTAACCAATAGCTTTAGAAATCTATCCTCCGTATCAGCGGCGGAAGTTTTAGTATTCGACGCAGAATTGCTATTGGTATTAAGCGAAGAAATAAGTGCGGCAGCAGGGTTTGTATCTTGAATTGCGCTAATCATGGTTTATCCTTTCGTTACTGACCTATAGACAAAGTATTGAGCAACAAACTTTTGGAGGTATTCATCACCTCAACATTATTTTGGTAGGAACGCGAGGACGAAATCATGTTCACCATCTCTTCCACCACATTGACATTGGGCATGGTGACATAGCCCTTTTCATCGGCCATGGGATGCTTGGGGTCGTAAAGCACTTGCATTGGCGCAGTACTTTCAACCACCCCCGACACCTTTACACCGACACCACCTTCCATCGGCGTGGCGCTAAACATCACCTCCTTGGCACGATAGGGCTGACCATTTGCACTGGTTGCACTGTCAGCGTTAGCCAGATTGCTTGCCACTACATTCAGACGCTGCGACTGCGCTGCCATTGCTGAACCTGAAATGTTAAAAATATTAAATAGCGACATAAGAATTATCCTTGTAACGCGGTTAATATACCTTTGATTTGGCTGTCCACAAATTTCACGCTGGCTTGATAGCGCAAAGCATTGTCAGCAAACTGCGCACGCTCGACATCCATGTCCACCGTGTTGCCGTCCGCGCTAGGCTGCACAACATTACGAAACATTACCGGCGCACCCATTACGGTTTTACCTGTGCTGCCGCTCAAGTGCTGGGGCGCGGAACCTGCCATCTGCAACTTCGCCGTGTTACCTGAAATTGCGCCTTGCAACGCCTTGGCGAAATCAATATCTTTTGCCTTGTAGTTGGGTGTATCGGCATTAGCGATATTGGAAGCAATGAGCTCCTGACGCGCCGAGCGCAGATCCAGCACGGTTCGATTAAACTGGAATGCATTGTCAATTTTGCTGACCATGTTATTTACCTCTTTCAAAGTTTTTCTACTTCTTCCATGAAGCACATACTAAACACCAATGCGCTATGACTATTGAACGAACAAGCATGGGAAACCACCTTAATTTCCACGTTAATAAATGCAAAAAATTATTAAATAACTTGAAGCTATTCGTAAAGAATTAATTGGCTCGGAGCAATCACAGCATCATGCTGATCGTTGCTAGAAAAGACATTCCTTAGACACAAGATGTCTGGGGGAAGAAGCTGGTGAATGGACGAGACGTACATCAACATGTGTTATCAGTCTGCCCGAATTTTGGAGCGACTTTTGTAAGCTTATTCGCAGTAATTAAAACTGTGGAGGGATTTAATCTTAGAGTAATAAAACTGGTCACAATAAAGTTATAACCTATTGATTTACCAATCCGCAACAAGAAGTTAATTACCACCGGCAAAGCTGGGAGTTTATTAGATGAGCACTTAAAGGAGCCCATCTAACCGTGAGCCGCCCAAGGCGGCTATACGCCTCCGAGGCGAATACCGCTGTCTGTCAATAGTTTGTGCAGCCGATTCTTATCTGACAATAACTGCCCTACAAGTTTCTGCCATTGCCATGTAACCAGACGCATCGCGCAGATTGGTGGGGAGGCACGAACGAGCCGTGCAGTAGGCCGAAGAGCGCCAGCATCGCCAATGTCGCTTTTGCGACCAGGCACATTTTTGACGTGCCGGGTGACCCCAGCGCACACATGCCGACCGTCTCCAGTGCCACATACTGGTTTTTCCAGTAAATTCCCGTGCTTTCCATCACGACCTGATCCGGTTTGAACGATACTGTCCACGCCGCAAGTTCACGCTGATTTCGATTGAATGCGCCGAATTGGTGCGGTTGAACACGCTTTGTTTCATTGGATTCTTGGATTATGGCACAGGTTGTAATTTATGCCTGATGCACATCCAGACGCTACAATGCTGTCACTTCCATTGCCGCGATTTCGATTTACACTCAGATTCAGTAGGTGGCGGATGCCAGAACTGAAAGTGCGTGAAGGCGATAACTTGCCAATGGCCTGCTTAACGTGCGCTCTCTATGGAAGGCAATTCGGGGTTCAAGTCAGTTCGGCGGGGTCACACTAGATTTCGGGGTGAAGCCAGCAATAAATTGCACGACCTCTATCCACCAAATTTCAACAGGTAGTGTCATTCATCATCAGGGGGGCTGTGACTGCAATGCCCGTTAGACACTATTCAAGATACGCCCAGATACAGGTAAGCTAGGCTGGCCGTCAGGACCGTATAAGCCAGTTGCACTATGTGTAGCATTATGCAACATAGTTAGTGCCTGCTGGTTATGACGCATTTTTACTTGAATTAACTCACCATTGGTACGGTTCATTTGCTGTGCACGGGTAGCCAGTTGCTGGATTTCGTGCCACGCTGGTACATTAATTGCGGTGTGGGTTTGCAACCAGCTTTCCATACTGCCCGGCTCAATCTTTATACCCAGCGTAAGCATGCCATTCCTCCGCGCATTCACCAACTTGGTCAACTGCTGAACCATTTGGGTCTTGTCGTCAGCCAGCGTTTGTATTTGTTCGGTCTGTTCGTTTAGTAAGGCTTGTTGTTCAGTTTCGAGCAACCGAATGAAAGCATGTAAAGCAGTGCGCTCCGCATGCATTTGAGAGACAAAGTCTGCCAACTCGGCAGCTGGTGTGTCATTAATCATTTTGCGTTAAGTTTTGTGCGAATTAATCAAATCCTTCACCGTTTGGATTAGGCCATCAGCCACAGCACTGGAGTTGACCTGAAAACGACCTTCACTGATAGCTTGCTTAATATCTGCTACTTTAGCTGCATCTACTAGCGGTGTGTTGGCCATGCTGCTTTCCATTTTTTGAAGTTGCGCGGTAGTTGCACCCAAATGCACGCTGGTAGAGGTGGATTGTGTACCACCCGCAGGGCTTGCGGTAGGCGCTCGCGCTGCTCCCGGCGTCGTAGTAGGCAACGGTTTACTATTTTTTCCGATTTTCATGGTGACCTTTTTTTCCAACGCAGATAAAATTTACCTATCGGCAGCCAAATGCAAAACTTTAGGACACAGCTTTTATACACCAGCAAAACTTTCTGCACAATATGTACTCGCAGAATAAACATTCAAATATACTTAGATTGATGTATCTTGGCTATTGGATAGCGAATATTACGTCATCTTTAATTTCTCTTCAGCCTGCTAAGGCATGATGTTAACTGCTCCATCCGACTGAACTATACCACTCACCACCTGACTGGAAGAGGTTTTGACTTTCACCGCTTGTCCTTCAGCCGCATTATTTAATGCCTGACCATCAGCATAAACTTTAAAACCTTGTTTTTTAACTTGAATTTGTACAGTCTGCCCCTGCTTGACCGCGTAGGATGCGCGCAGCATATCCTGCTTTAATATCTGTCCTGCCCTAACACTATATTTAAGTACTTTGCCAATCGCTTGCAAAGGATCAGTGAGAATACCTGTTTGTAGCAGTTCACTTTTCTGACTTCCAATATCTTCGGCGCGTAGCACATGTCCCTGTTGCAGCGAGCTATGGGCGACGAGCAGACTCACAATCACTTTAATCTGCACTGGCACGAACAATGTCCATTGTTTCATATCACTAGTACAGCGGATACCTACTGTACTGTTGCCCAGTAATCGTCCGCCAGGAGGAAGAAATGCTTCCAGCGCTGGACAAGCTGGAAGCGAGATGCGCTGGTCAATCTCACTCACAGTGATAGTAACTTGTCCCGGCAAAGTAAGTGTTTGCTCGTGCACGAAAGCGGTAATGGTTTTGTGTATTTCGGCATGGCTTTGTTGCGGCACTGCCCATGCGGACATGGTGCACAGTAATGCGCCGAGCAATGCCAATTGCAAAATATTATTCATATTTGTATATGTCTGCTTACAGTATCTATAAGGGGGGCTTTTTGCATCAATGGTTAAGACAGATTTCAATACATTATGTTCACTTACAATGATTAACCGATAAGAAACTTCAGAAACTATTAATCTCATCCAACGCGTTGCGGCAGCCGATTCAATTAATAGCCGGATTCCATAGTATGCCAAGTATTATCTCGAAAACCATCTTGGCTGGCACAGATAGATTAATCGATTCGAATAAAGTATCACTCCAATCACTTGTTTGCTCTAATCTATCGTGAAGAGCAATACCGCTCCAGCAGGCAATTGCAACATGATTTTGATTATGTCGCATTTAATAAACTAAATCAGGAATCTCGGCTAGCCTTACAATTGTGTACTTTATCAGATTACTGTCGACTCAATCATATGTCTTTATTAATCAGTAACACTCCGCAACAATGCCGTTGGCAAAAGTTCAATTCAACCACCGAATTGGAACAAGCTTCAACACAAGCAATATTGCAAGCGGCGCTGCAGGCCATTAGCCATCGCGGAACATTCCACATCGTGCTGGCCGGCGGTACAACACCGTGCCGTGTATATGAGTTGCTGCGCAAGGCTGATGCAGACTGGGCTGCATGGCACGTGTATTTCGGTGATGAGCGTTGTCTGCCAGCTGACCATGTGGAACGCAACAGTTGGATGGCCGCGCAGGCGTGGCTTAACCATGTCGCCATCCCGCTTACTCAAATTTACCCTATTCCTGCTGAGGATGGCCCGCAAGCAGCAGCCAGCGCTTATGCACAGACACTGGCAGGCATTGAGTTATTTGATTTTGTTTTGCTGGGATTGGGAGAAGATGGCCACACTGCCAGCCTGTTTCCAGGTCACGAGCTAGGTAGCTCGGCCGATGCTCCAGCCGTTATTGCAGTGGAAAACGCGCCAAAATATCCGCCACAGCGAGTATCGCTTAGCGCGCATCGATTGAGTGCTGCACGAAAGGTTGTGTTTATGGTGAGCGGTGCTATGAAGCAGCAGGCAGTAAGGGATTGGCGCTATGGGGTTGCTATTCCTGCTGCTGCCATTAATCCGGCAAGCGGAGTGGATGTATATCTTGAAGCGGCGCTGTTAGTGTAGCAACGCATGAAATGCGTCGCAGATGTATTGACTGCTAATATTTAGGAATAGATGATCAGCTGCGGCTCTGGTTGATGCTGCTACATTGTCATGTGCAGTGCGGGAATAATGGCAAATTATAATAACCGATAATTACAGCATCGCGTTGCCCGGATTTATGGTCAACATAACGCTCATTTCATTTTGCAAAAGCGGCCATTGCAGGGTTAGCATTACGGCTTGCATAATTTTTTCGAATCCGGCTTCGGATTGCGAAACTGTAAAATATGGCATACCAAGTAACTGGATCGGGTGGTTGTTATTCAGCACTAAATTTCCGCCCAGTATACGGTCATCCAGCACCAAGCCGTTCATATCCGTAAAGTCGAGCACACTACCAAAACCACTGAGAATTTTTTCATCCTGGATATATCGGCCAGTATAACCATCACAACTCGGCATCGCCAGTGCCACACGAGTGAGGAAGCTTCCTTGTAATGCGCTATCGAAGGTGTAACTAACGCATAGACAATTAGCATTCAAGCTAATGCGTTTTTGTATAATTTTTGCATCAAACTCGGTGCGGAATAATATTCCTTCGGTGTTCGTTTCGACCAGTTCATAAGCGAGTTCAATTTCTTCGTCATCCCGCAGTAAGTAATCGCGAAATAAGGTCGCTGCGTGGCCATCTGCCGTCAAATTTTTCGCAGTGATTTCATGCTTGAAATCCACGCGATCATGCGCTGAAACGATACCACCACCTTCATGCGGCTGCGTAGTGTGGCTGGATTCAATTTTGCGGAAATAATGCTCCAACTGGCGGCGTAGGGTATCGCCGAAGTTGTGGTGTAATTGATACGCATCAAGTTCGGATATGCTAGCGCTGCCGTCAAGTTTCACGATAGCTTGCAACATTGCGTTATGCAGGAAAACTTCGTCGTGGCCGTCACTGTCGGCATCGGTGCAAATACAGACGGCACGTGGTAGAACCTGATCTAGTAAAGATTCCAATTTGACGATGGCGCCATATACCGCCCGGCGCAGGTGTGGCAGATACAATCCACCAAACAAACCATGCCAGTATGCGTCGTTAGCTTGCGCAATGTAGAGCTGATCAAGCATCTCAAGTGTGCGCTTATCTTCCGGCAAGTCATGCAAGCGCTCAGATAACCCCAGCATGCGCTTGTGCATCCAATTCGATTCGGGATAACGGGTGAAAAAATTCTTCCAGATGCCGCCGCGCAGAAATGCCTTGCGCTCTTCATAATGACCGCTCGCTTTTTCCGTATGAACCAAATCGGCATACGTATGGGCAGCAGCCATCGGCAAAGTCCACTCGTTCATTTCGATGTAGGAGGTAGTGGGCAGATAGACAATGCCGCGCGTTTTTGCATTTGCGTGATAGTCACGATAGGTCTGTGTGGTGATTTTCGATGAAGCCAGCACCCCGCGAATAAAATTTTCCAGCCAGCCTTTTTCATAAACCCATTGGTAAGTTTCCGGCCAGATGCCAAATTTTTCGATGTCGTCGAAATACACGGCCGATGCTTGTATGTCGTTGCGTACCAGGCTTTCCAGATAGTCCACTACTTCATGCGCCGGATAAAACGGCATGCGGTAGCGTAGCGCTTCGGAAATTGGAAATAGGTCAAGCTTGCGGCCGTCCTCTTCGGTGGTGAAATAGCCATTCAATTCTTCGATACGCTTGCCACTGCACAAGAAGTGGTAATCATCTACTGTGACGTATTTAATTTTGGAATCTGATAAGGCAGGTACTACCGTTGACTCCCACACGCGTTCGGTTAACCATGCACCGTGTACCATCGTGCCCATTCTGACTTCCAGTTTGTCAGACAACCTGACGATCTGTCCGATACGATCGCGATTGGGAATGACCGCAAGAACGGGTTCGGTATCCCCGCCACCGAACATCTCGACCTGACCGCGTTGTACCATTTCAGTTAGTAAAGCCATGTCTTGCGGATATTTATTAAATAGGTAATCGAGCAACCAGCCGCTAAAATGTACGGCAAAACGAAAATCAGGATAGCGATGCAATATATGCAGGAATGGTTTATAGCAACGCTGATGCGCGTCGTCCACCACTTCAGGGAAGTTGCCCACCGGCTGGTGAGCATGTACGCCAAAAAGCAAGGAAACTGTCTCGTGTGTTTTCATTTTTCGGATTCCGTGTTCATTGCAATGAGGTCGGGCATCTCAAAAAATAATCATGCTGACGCCTGCGGGAACCATAATTACAAGATATTCTACGATCCCCACAGTACCCCTCACAAAATTGAGGCACAAAAACTAATCTTCATTAAATCAAGTTTATCTAAATTTCAGGGATGTCATTTATATTGAAATGAGCAACAAATTGGGATTTTATATTGACCGTTGATCTTTTTTTGTGTCCATCTTTAATCACTCTTGCACACAAAAAAATTCACACTCAAAAATTGTTAAGCTACGGTTGACGTATAATGAATTCATATTAGCAATCAGCAAATGCGGACACGCCATCAAGAACCACGACGCATCGTACCACCTGCTTCAGCTGAACCACCACCTTGGCTGATTGGAGAATTCAAGTTGACCGGAACAGGTAATTTCAAGCATCGATATAGTTGTATTAAATTACTGCGATAGAGACGATCAAAATTTTCAACTGCATTGGCGGGATTATAATCACCAAACCACCAGAACCAGTCGGAACTCTCGCATGAAGCTAGCTGTTTTTCGGCAAGCAAACGCTCTACCGCATTCAAGCGGTCACCTGCAACCACCAAATCATAATTTTGCTTAGCCATACACAACAAATCCCAAGCGCGGTTCTTGTCAGGCGAGCCAATCCAGGTGGAAAAATTACCGTACACCCAACTGCCGGCAACAAGGCCCGGCAGCTCTCTTGCTTTGGCAAGCTGTTGGTTTCCTTCAGCAGCATCAAGTCGATCCAGATAACCGCTATAGGTCGTAGTGCGGATTGTCGAGTGCGACTGTAACTCCGAATATAAATCGGTAAAGAAATGATAGCCATTATATGGATAATATTCCCAAGCATTTTCACCATCCAGGATAACGCTGACCACTGGCACTTCGCCCTCAGACGCCTGTTGAGCAATCGACTCCAACTGGGAAACAAAATGCAGTGCAGCATCCTTGCCATTCCAACGATAATATTCAAAACCGATCAAATCGGATAAACGATCATCTCGAAAAAAACAGCGCACACCACTTGCCACACCTTTCAATTGATAGGGGCGATAGAGATATTGGGCGCGCTCAGGCAAGTCATGCTCTGCGGTGCGCAAGCTGTTAGCCAGCACGCCTTCTCCACTTGCCGCCCAGCGGCATTCTTGCGCCGCAAACACTTCCAGCAAAGCGGTTGAAACTGCGCCTTCCGCCGGCCAGATGCCGTTTGGAGTGACGCCAAAACGTGCCTGGTGGCTATTTATTGCGGAAAGAAGATGTGCCTGGACGCGTGATTTTCCACCGGGATAGCATTTAGATTGCGGCAGGCTGATATCCGGCAAGCTTTCACTTGCACTATTGATATCCAGCAACAAAGGTGCAAGCGGATGGTAATGGGGTGTTGTGGAAAGTTCGATTTGACCGCTTTCAGCCAACTTGCGATAGCGCGGAATAATGCCGATAATGACTTGTCCGATCAGATCGAATAACCACTTGCGATCGGCATAATTAAAGCCTTCATTCTTACTCATTAGGCGAATGACCAAATCGTGTTCACGGCGCACACTTTCGCCACACCACACCAAGTGGTACCAAGTAAGTAAGTCAGAAAAGTATTGTCCAGACAGATAGGCAAGCTCTGTATCGCCACCGGGTTCGAGCATTTTGTGCAAGTCAGACAGGCGCTTGTAAGCGTGATATGGCGCAACCATACTATGATGGTTACTGCGGAAGCAACTCGTTAAAACCAGATCACGTTCCGCTGTGCTCAGATCATTGAGATTCTCGCGCGCCAGCAGTCGCAACAGTGGGTCGCGTATCTGGCCGGTGGTAAACTGTTGTTCGTAATCTTCAAGTTGATCCAGCAAAATCGGTACAAAATTTACCGTCGCCTTCACCTGAGGATGTTGTTCCAGATGAAAAGCCATGTCGGTGTAATCTTTAATCGCATGCAGATAAACCCACGGCAAAAAAAAGTCGCCACTGGCATGATCGCGATAATCTGGCTGGTGCATGTGCCAGAGAAAAGCTAAATTGAGGGGACTAGACATGAAAATTCCAATTTATTAAATGTTAGTAGATCCAAATTTAACGCACGCGGTGCAATTCCTGGCCCAACATATCTGATGTAATCAGTGTAATACCGTTATCACTGACAAAAAAACGTCTCTCATCATCCTCACGGTTGATCCCAGCGGTCATGCCCTCAGGGATCACGCAACCTTTGTCCACCACCACACGCTTGAGCGTTACATTACGTGACACCTTTACGTTGGGCAAAATTACTGACTCCTCGACATTACTGTAACTATGTACATGCACGTTAGAGAATAGCAGCGAATTGCGCACTAAAGCGCCGCTTATGATGCAGCCTCCCGATACTAAAGAATCCACAGCCATACCGCGTCGAGTATGTTCATCGAATACGAATTTGGCTGGGGGCAATTGTTCCTGATATGTCCAGATTGGCCATTCCTGGTCATACATATTAAGAGCCGGGGTGACCTTGGTAAGCTCCATGTTAGCTTCCCAGTAGGCATCTACCGTTCCAACATCTCGCCAATAGGGTAGTTCGCCATTCATATTTACACAGCTATTTTCAAAGCTATGCGCAAATACTCGGTATTGCGCGGACAACAGATAGGGGATGATGTCCTTACCGAAATCATGGCTGGAGTTCTTATCATCTGCGTCCCGCACCAATTGTTCGTACAGAAAGCGGGTATTAAACACATACACACCCATGCTGGCCAGCACCAGATCAGAGTTGCCCGGGATCGGAGTGGGGTGTTCAGGCTTCTCGTTAAAACTCACCACTCGTAATTCCTTGTCCACACCCATTACGCCGAATGCACTGGCATCTTTGACAGGCACCTCGATACAGGCGACAGTTATGTCGGCCTGCATTTCCACATGGGCGGCAATGAGCTTGCCGTAGTCCATTTTGTAGACGTGATCACCCGCCAATATCAGCACGTAATCTGGATTAGTATCGTGCATGATATCCATATTTTGGAATACCGCATCGGCCGTACCCCGATACCACATCTCTTCAATTCTTTGCTGTGCCGGTAGCACGTCAATGAATTCACCGAACTGGCCATTCAGGAAACTCCAACCGCGCTGAATATGCTGGATAAGGCTATGAGATTTGTATTGCGTCGCCACACCTATCCGTCTGATGCCAGAATTCACGCAATTTGACAGCACAAAATCGATAATGCGAAACTTGCCACCAAATGGCACCGCAGGTTTGGCTCGCCAGTCTGTAAGTTGATGCAGCCGAGTGCCGCGCCCTCCCGCCAGAATCATGGCATAAGTGCTTTTAGTTATCGAACTCACAAAGCGTAATTTTTCAGCTGATGGCATGATTACCTCCATAGTCATTAAGATTTGAAATCTTGTTCAGAACTGTATCAGATTGTAAGTATAGCCGCGCCCTATTTGTGGTTATAATCACCTCACTATGACGAATAATTTTCGCATCAAACTTGATCCGCGTGCTGAATTATTGTTACAAGGGAGACTGCATAATCCCTTCGCTTATCTTGGCCCACATCAGGAAAATGAAAGATATGTAGTGCGGGTATTCAACCCCCACGCAAGTGAAGTTTGGCTGAAAACGGCGCATGGCAGCGAAGCGCTGGAACGCGTTCATCAAGATGGTTTATTCGAATGGTATGGTAGCAAAGAACCGCATCATCCCTATAGCCTGCGCATCAGGGAAAATGGACCAGGACTAAACAACGGCATGGAGCGCTTGGTGCATGATTGTTATGCCTTTGCACCACAAATTTCCGATTTCGACCTGCACCTTTTTAACGAAGGAAAATTACATCAGGCCTATCGCGTACTGGGCTCACATGCCATGCAAATTAACGGCATTCCGGGTGTGCGTTTTGCAGTGTGGGCACCCAATGCCGAGCGAATCAGTGTGATAGGCGAATTTAACCGCTGGGATGGGCGCATTCATCCGATGGCGGCGCATGGTTCCAGCGGTGTGTGGGAATTATTCATCCCAGAAATTGAACAAGAAATGTTGTACAAATTTGAGATCCGCAATCACGCCGGTATCTTGCTGGTCAAAACTGACCCCTATGCCAACGCATTTGAATTGCGGCCTGGTACTGCTGCACGCGCTGGATCTGCTATCCAGCACACATGGCAGGATGCAGAATGGATGGAGCAGCGCAGCAAATGGGACTGGCTGCACGCCCCTCTCAATATCTACGAAATTCATGCTGGATCATGGAAGCGTCACCCGGACGGCAGTTTTTATACCTATCGCGAGCTGGCTCAAAACCTTGTTCCCTATCTCAAAGATATGAGTTATACCCATGTTGAACTCATGCCCATTTCTGAGCACCCACTCGACGAATCATGGGGTTACCAAGCGACTGGCTATTTCGCTGCGACTAGTCGCTTCGGATCCCCTGATGATTTATGCCACTTTGTAGACAACTGCCACCAAGCCGGAATCGGCGTTCTGCTCGACTGGGTGCCAGCGCATTTCCCGCAGGACGCGTTTGCGCTGGCGCACTTTGACGGTACCGCGTTATATGAACACGAAGACCCACGCCTCGGCTTCCATCAGGACTGGGGCACGCACATTTTTAACTATGGTCGTAATGAGGTAAAAAGCTTTTTGTTGTCAAGTGCACATTACTGGCTGTCGCAATTTCATTTCGATGGTCTGCGTGTAGATGCAGTGGCTTCCATGTTGTATCTTGATTATTCACGTAAGGAAGGTGAATGGCTACCAAACAAATATGGCGGGCGAGAAAATTTCGAGGCCATAGAGTTCCTGCGCGAACTTAACATCATGGTACATGACGTATTCCCAGGTGCGTTGACGTTAGCCGAGGAGTCGACCTCATGGCCGGGAATTTCGCGCCCGGTGTATCTTGGCGGGCTCGGTTTTTCGATGAAGTGGAACATGGGCTGGATGAATGACACACTTAGCTTCATGCAGTTAGACCCGATTCACCGCCGCTATCACCTTAATCAACTTACCTTTAGTCAGCTTTATGCTTATAGCGAAAATTTCATGCTGCCGTTTTCACATGATGAAGTGGTACATGGCAAGGGTTCGCTACTCGACAAGATGCCCGGCGATAGCTGGCAGAAATTTGCCAACTTGCGGTTATTGCTCACATATCAAATGACGAGTCCGGGCAAAAAGCTCAACTTTATGGGCAATGAATTTGCCCAAGGACGTGAATGGAGATCGAGCTGGGAACTTGAATGGTGGCAACTTAGCCTGGAGCCACATCAGGGCATACAAAAAATAGTGCGCGACTTGAATCATCTTTACCGTAACTTGCCGGCTTTGTATGAACAGGATTTTGACCAAAGTGGTTTTTCCTGGATTGATTGTCAGGACGTCGAACGTTCGCTACTTTCTTTTTTACGCCATGGACGAAATGGCGAGACAGTTGTAGTTGCCTTAAATTTCACCCCGGTCCCACGTTACCGCTACCGCATTGGAGTTCCGTTCAGTTGTGCTTATCGGGAAATTTTTAACAGTGATTCACACTATTATGGCGGCAGCAATCTCGGAAATTATGGTGAAATTCATGCCGAGTCTCTACCCTGGATGGGGCAACCTTATTCCGTTGAGATAACATTGCCGCCGCTCGCAGGCATTATCCTAACACCTGCATGAGTATAAAACTAAAGTTGCAAACGCTTTATTGCTTCTTATTAATCTTTGTAATTTATTGAAACAAATGCATCATTCTAATTTTTTGAGAGAATGATGCAGAAAAATATTCTTCAAATTTTCAGGTTCCTGACTGACAGGACACCTGTTTGTAATAAAAAATCGTCAATAATGTATATATTCAATCAATAATATTAAGAACCCATGTCGACTCTAGTCCATTCGCCAGCTTGGCAAGCTTTAACGGCTCATCAAACAGAAATAAGCCAGCGGACCATGCGCGAGATGTTTTGCGATGACCCCAAGCGTTTCGACAAATTTTCTTTGCAATTAGATGGCTTGCTGCTGGATTACTCGAAAAATCTCATTACCGAAGATACGCTCGAACTGTTGTTGAACCTTGCACGCCAGTCAAACCTTGATGACTGGATTGCTCGCATGTTCAATGGCGACAAAATCAACACTAGCGAACAGCGTGCGGCGTTGCACACAGCATTGCGCGCTCCCCGAGGCACTTCGGTGTATGTGGACGGCAAAGATGTAGTGCCGGATGTACATCGCGTGTTGGATCATATCCGCGCTTTCTCCGAAGCAGTGCGCAATGGTACATTGTGCGGGCATACCGGAAAACCATTTCAGGATGTGGTAAATATCGGCATCGGTGGCTCAGCTTTAGGGCCACTTATGGTCAGCGAGGCGCTCAAATCTTATGGCAGCGCGCAATTGAATGTGCATTTCGTTTCTAATGTGGATGCTACAGATTTGGCAGAAGTATTGAAACATCTTGATCCAGAAACCACTCTTTTTATAATTAGCTCAAAAACATTTACCACACTGGAAACACTTACCAATGCCCATTCAGCGCGCGACTGGTTAGTTAAGCATTTAGGCACAGACGAGGGTGTCGGCAAGCATTTTGTTGCGGTCTCAACCAACCTTGCGGAAACGTCCAAATTTGGCATCAACCCGGAGAATGTGTTTGAATTTTGGGACTGGGTTGGCGGCCGTTACTCATTATGGTCGGCTATTGGTTTGCCCATTGCGCTTTATATTGGCATAAACAATTTTGAACGCCTGCTGGCCGGTGCTCATGCCATGGACAGGCACTTTCGTGAAACTCCCCTGGAGCGCAACATGCCGGTAATACTGGGAATGCTAGGCATCTGGTACGCCAATTTTTTTGGTGCAACTTCGTATGCCATTCTTCCCTACGATCAATATCTTCAACACTTTCCCGCCTATCTGCAACAGCTAGAAATGGAAAGTAATGGTAAACGCGTTGACCGCAATGGGCAGGTAGTGAACTATGACACCGGCATGGTAATTTGGGGCGAACCTGGCACCAACGGCCAACACTCCTTCTATCAACTGATACACCAAGGCACGCGCATGGTGCCTGCAGATTTCCTCGCACCTATTACCAGCCACAACCCGATAGGCGAACACCATTCCATATTACTGGCAAATTGCTTTGCACAAACCGAGGCATTGATGCTAGGTAAAAATTCAGTAGAGGCACGTGCCGAACTTGAGGTGCAAGGCCTAAGTGTTGAAGCACTGGAAGCGCTGTTGCCATATAAAGTCTTTCCAGGCAACCGCCCAACTAACACCTTGCTATTTGATCAGCTGGATCCATACACGATGGGCATGCTGGTTGCCCTTTACGAACATAAAGTGTTTGTGCAAAGCGTGATCTGGAACATTAATGCTTTTGACCAGTGGGGGGTTGAATTCGGCAAACAGCTTGCTGGCAAATTGCTACCTGAACTTCAAAAGCAAGAGCGCGTTTTTGTGCATGACTCCTCAACTAATGGCTTGATCAATCACTTTCTCGCACGCCGAGTTTAGATATTACATTGTGGAATTTAACAACTATTGCTTAAGCCATGCTGAAAAAAATCAAAGTTAATGACGCCCGCTTAGGCATGTATATCCAAGAGGTTTGTGGCAGTTGGATGGATCATCCTTTTTGGAAAAAATCATTCAAGCTGACTGAGGTTAATGACCTCAATACCCTCAAAAACTGTGGGGTGCTCGAAATATGGATAGACACTAGCATGGGTTTGGATGTCGATGCCGGTGTAACTGCACTTTCACAACAAGAAGAGGAGCTCAAGGTTGAGGGTGAACTACAGAAGATCGAGCAAACCCCACAAAAAACTGTAGCGACACTATCATTACAGAAAGAGTTAATTGCAGCGAAAAAATTACACACCAAGACTAAGGAGGCAGTTGTATCCATATTCAACGATATACGCATGGGTAATGCACTTAAGCTTGAAACTACGATATCACTGGTAAATGAAATAAACCAATCGATAACACGCAATCCCTCTGCTTTGATATGTTTGTCCCGACTGAAAACTGCAGACAACTATACCTACTTGCATTCAGTCGCCGTCTGCGTCCTCATGATTGCACTGGGGCGGCAACTGGGACTGAAGGATAAAGAACTGAAACAAGCTGGCATTGCCGGATTACTTCATGATATCGGCAAGGTTTTTATCCCCTCCGAGGTGCTCAATAAACCTGGAAAATTGACGGAGGAAGAGTTCAATATTGTTAAAACACATCCACTAAAAGGTTGGGAATTTCTCAAGAACTCTAATGAGGTAAATGATTTAACGTTGGATGTCTGTCGACATCATCACGAGCGTGTAGATGGCAAAGGCTATCCAGACAAGCTAATGGGTGAAACGTTAACATTATTTGCGCGTATGGGTGCGGTATGTGACGTATATGATGCAATCACTTCAGATCGCTGCTATAAAAAAGGATGGGAACCTGCGGAATCCATTCGCAAGATGGCAGAGTGGAAGAATGGGCATTTCGACGAGATCGTTTTTCATGCCTTCGTTAAAACGGTCGGTATTTATCCAACCGGCACTTTGCTTAAACTGAAATCCGGGCGCCTAGGCGTAGTGACTGACCAATCGAAAATCAGTCTGACCAAGCCCTTAGTAAAAATATTCTTCTCAACCCGGTCTAACGCGCATATCCTGCAGGAAATAATCGACCTGTCGAAATCGACAGACAGCATCGCCAACTTGGAAAACCCACTGCAATGGGGGTTCAATTTAAACGAAATTATGGGTGTTTAGCGCCAAAAATAATGTTTTTTCTGTAATTTCAAAGCCAGTTCGATTTATTTGCAACACAGCGTTGTATCTAATTAATTGCTTCATTAATGCTGATATTCTTTGTACCGGCGAACAGAGTTAAATTCGGAATGTGGGGTTCGCAGCATAACGTTTTACACTCGAGTAAATTCATACTGTCGAATTTTTGCCGTCCGCCCTGAATTCTATGCAGCACCTCAACCAGTTCATGCTCCGCGCCTTGAAAAATCTTTAAGCCGAAAACCGAGCAACCACAGTACGGCGAAATAAACTGTCATTCCCATCACGACCAATCCAGTTAGCCGCCAGATACGCATCCAGCCGCTGCTGGTGAGCCAGCTTTGCTCACTCCCCATACCAAACCAGAGCGTTAACCCCAACACCAGCATTGCCGCTCCCAGCTTGGCGAGAAATTTGCCCCAGCCAGGTTCCGGTTGGTAGATGTCACGCTTGCGCAGCAGGTAGAACAGAATGGCGGAGTTAAGGCAGGAACCAAGGCCGATGGCCAGCGCCAACCCTGCATGTTGCAGCCAGCCGATGAACAGCAGATTCATCGCTTGGGTAGCAAACAAGGTGATGATGCCGATTTTTACTGGGGTCTTGATATCCTGACGCGCATAGAAAGCAGGTGCCAGCACCTTCACGGAAAGGATGCCGATCAGGCCGACACTATAACCGACCAGCGCGTTGCGCGTCATAAACACGTCGTGCACTGTAAATGCGCCATGCTGAAAAAAGGTTGCCAGAAGTGGCACCGCAATCATGCCTAGCGCGAGTGCCGCAGGCAGGGTCAGCATGAAGGTCAGCCTCAACCCCCAGTCGAGCAGCTTGGAATACTCTGTCGGATGGCCATCGGCGTGATGTTTGGATAGCGATGGCAGCAGAATAGTGGCAATTGCCGCACCCAGCACGCCGGAAGGGAATTCCATCAGGCGGTCGGCATAATAAAGCCAGGATACACTGCCCGCCACCAGAAACGAGGCGAAAATGGTGTTAATGATAAGGCTGATCTGGCTGATCGATACACCGAATACCGCTGGCCCCATCTGTTTTATGATGCGCCATACGCCCGCATCTTTCAGGTTGAGGCGCAAAGTCGGCAGCATGCCGATTTTTTTCAAAAATGGCAGCTGAAATGCAAGCTGCACAAATCCAGCTACAAACACCGCCCATGCCAGCGCCATGACAGGCGGATCAAAATAGGGAGCCAGCCACAGCGCAGCGCCGATAAAACACAGGTTAAGCAGAATGGGGGTGAATGCAGGCACCCAAAATTTATTGTAGGTATTGAGTATCCCCGACGCCATGGCGACCAGTGAAATGAAAAATATGTAGGGTGAGGAAATACGCAGCAGCTGGACAGTAAGATCAAATTTCGCCGGCGTCTCTGCAAAACCCGGCGCACTGATATAGATCAAAATCGGCGCTGCAATTATGCCGATGAGCGTAACAATGAACAGGATGATTGCCAGCAATGTGGTCACATGATCGACCAACAGCTTGGTTTCCTCATGCCCACGACGATTTTTATATTCACCCAAAATTGGTACGAAAGCTTGGGAGAATGCACCTTCAGCGAATAAACGGCGCAACAGGTTGGGCAGCTTGAAGGCGACAAAGAAAGCATCGGTCGCCATACCAGCTCCAAAGACGCGCGCAATTAATATATCGCGGATGATGCCAAGTATGCGCGAAGCCAGCGTAAAACTGCTTATGGTACCAAGCGCTTTAAGCAGGTTCATTTATAGTCCGTTTGGAAAACGCATGTGTCGTGAATCACGGTGCTCTTTGCACAAAGTCAGAAGTTTACTAGTTGCCCGGGTATCACGAGTGGTGTGTTTATCTGAGCGTACATGAATTCGCTTGATAAACGTATGAAACTTTTCAAGCTTGCAAAAAAATTGTAGCAGGGATATTGCACAGCAATCACATGTACAACGCACTGATATCATGAAAATTGGCTGAATAAAATTTCAAACTTTCCCTTCAGCATTTACCATGCTGAATCATGCTCAATGCCACCGCTTCAGCGACCTGTATGCCGTCCACTGCAGCGGAAAGTATGCCGCCTGCATAACCTGCACCTTCTCCTGCCGGATAGAGCCCTGAGATATTCAGGCTTTGGAAATCTTCGCGGCGCTTGATGCGAACGGGTGAAGAAGTTCGTGTTTCCACGCCAGTAAGCACGGCATCATACATGGCAAACCCTTTAAGCTGTTTGTCAAATGCCGGGATGGCTTCTCTTATCGCTGTGATAGCAAAATCCGGTAGCGACGTAGAAAGATCGCACAGGTGCACACCAGGTGCATAAGATGGCACAACAGACCCAAGCGTGGTGGAGGAACGGTTTGCGAGAAAATCACCCACTTTTTGTGCCGGTGCATGGTAATTGCTGCCGCCCAACTCGAAGGCGCGTGCTTCCCAATGCCGTTGCAACTCGATGCCGGCCAATGGATTTCCCGGATAATCAGCGGGGGTGATGCCAACAACAATTCCGCTATTGGCATTGCGCTCGTTGCGCGAATACTGGCTCATGCCGTTGGTAACGACGCGGCCTTCCTCGGAAGCTGCTGCTACCACGGTGCCGCCCGGACACATACAGAAACTGTAGACTGAACGGCCATTGTCACAGTGATGCACCAGCTTGTAATCAGCCGCGCCCAGCAGTGGGTTACCAGCGTTCTTACCAAAACGGCAGCGATCGATCAGAGCTTGCGGATGTTCAATGCGAAAACCTATGGAGAATGCTTTTGCCTCCATGTATACGCCGCGCTGATACAACATGTGGAAGGTGTCGCGCGCGCTGTGCCCAACAGCGAGCACGACATGATCGCTGGCAATGAGTTCGCCACTACCCAGCACTACTCCCCTGACTTGTCCGTTGTCTATGACGATATCTTCAACCTTGCTCTGAAAACGAATTTCTCCTCCCAAGGCTTCAATGCTCGCGCGCATTTCTTCCACCATCCCCACCAGCCGAAACGTGCCAATATGTGGCTTGCTCACATAAAGAATTTCCTCTGGCGCACCTGCCTTGACGAATTCCGCGAGCACCTTGCGGCCATAGTGTTTGGGATCTTTAATTTGGCTGTGCAGCTTGCCATCAGAAAATGTTCCCGCGCCACCTTCGCCAAACTGCACATTGGATTCCGGATTGAGTTTACTTTGTCGCCACAGACCAAACGTATCTTTGGTACGCTCGCGCACGGCTTTACCGCGCTCCAGGACAATTGGACAGAAACCCATTTGCGCCAGAATCAGAGCAGCAAATATTCCACAGGGACCGGTACCGATCACGACTGGACGAGAAGCCAGTTTGGGCGGCGCATGCGTTACAAAATGGTAGCTTGTATCGGGCGCGAGTGAGATATGCTTATCGCCTTGCAAGCGTTGAAGCAGTGTCGCTTCGTTTTCGACCTCCACATCCAACGTATACGTGAAGACGATAGCAGATGGCTTACGGGCATCATAGCTGCGGCGGAATATTGCATAGCCAATCAGCTCATCCGCGCTAACACCCAGCCGTTTTAGAAGCGCGGTTTTGAGATCATCATCAGAGTGGTTTAAAGGAAGCTTAACTTCAGTCAATCTCAACATGCACAGTATTCCGAATATATTCTGCCAAGGATAACAATGAGTCCACAAATGGCAAAGTTGTCATTTTACCGTAATTGGGTTTATTAAAGATTAAGTAACACATGTGCTCATCGTGTGATGTTGGGCTTCATTTCATTCAACCCAATCTATCGCGCTAATAGATAGAATAAGCCTGTAAATTTATCATTAATCAAGTAACTTGACCCATTACTTTCCACAAAATCAAACACCCCGCTCGTATTGCCGGGACATTGCATGACGAACAGTATTGGCTTGTTTCCGTCTGATGAGGCATTATTGAAACTCGCTTGCTTGACACTACAAAACATCAGCAAAAAATGGACGATACTCATCAAAGACTGGAAAGCGGCTTTTATGTCTGTGAATAATCATTCCCGGTTGCGTGTAGCGGCAATGGTCATCGCAACCTTTTTTCTGGTCAGTGTGCCGATTCCTGTCATGGCGGAGCAAGCCGACCCTTTTTCGACACGGGAACTGACCGCAAGCTCCGTGGCGGGGAGTATTCAGCATCCCCTGCTCGTTATTCCATGCGAAAACATCCAATTCTCCAACACTCCGCTTTCGTTGACTGATGTGGTGGAACGGGCGCTGTGCAACAATCCGCAAACCCGAGAAGCTTGGGCGAACGCAAGAGTCCAGGCGGCTCAGGTGGGCGTCAGCAAATCTGCCTATCTACCATCGGTCAGCATCACTGGAGCGGCATCTAGGAACCGTACCGGTGGCAGCAATTCCTTTACGCCCCGCACGGCGACTTATAACCAGCAAAGTGTCAGTGCCTCATTGAGTTACCTGTTGTATGACTTCGGCGCCCGTGCCGCCGCCCTGGAGAACGCCAGACAGGTGCTTACCGCCCTAAACTCAACTCAGGATGCCACTATCCAGTCGGTGTTTTTGTACGCAGTGCAGGCTTACTATCAGCTTTTTGCCACCCAGGCTGCCGTTGCATCCGTGAAGAATGCCGAAAAATCCGCCCTCGAAAGTCTCAATGCTGCCACCGCCCGTTACAAAGTCGGTAGCGGCACACCAGCCGACAAGCTGCAAGCCCAGACGGCCTATTCGCAAGCATTACTGAATCGGATACAGGCCGAGGGAGACGCCAGAAACGCTCAGGGCGTGCTGGCAAACAGCATGGGGATGGATGCCAACCTCACTTTTGCAATTAAGCCACCTTCCCTTCAGATGGCAGACGCGCAGTTCGAGCATGATATTGCAGGATTGATCGAAGAGGCGCGAAGTTTGCGCCCCGATCTGGTAGCCGCGAAGGCTCTGATCAACGCCGCCAAGGCTAACGCAGCAGCTGCGAAGTCTGCCGGAATGCCGACTATTTCCCTTTCGACAAACTTATCACATAGCGAATCCAGCATCTTTACCACTGCCAACAATTCGGCACTAGGCGTGTCGCTTAATTTTCCGCTTTTCACTGGCTACAATGTTAATTACCGCATTCGTGCCGCCGAGGCTCAGATCGAAACCCGCCTCGCCCAGCAAGAAAAAATCAGCCAGCAGGTTGCCCTGGATGTATGGAAAGCCTACCAGGGCGTCATCACCGGAACCCAAGCGGTTAAAAGCAGCATCGTTCTGGTATCAAGTGCCTCTCAATCAGAACGAGTCGCACTCGGACGCTACAAAGCGGGCGTAGGGAATATTCTGAATCTTCTAACCGCCCAGGCATCGCTTGCCAGCGCCCGGATGCAGAATATCCAAGCCGTTTACAACTGGCATATCGCCAAAGCGGCACTGGCCCAATCCATGGGCAAACTTGACTTCTCGACCATTGCGTCAGAAAAAACCTCTCCTTAACAATTTTCGAAAAATGCACCCATGAAACAAAGCCAATTGCTGTGGATCAAAATAATCCTGATTCTGGCCCTGATCGGTCTCGGCACAGCAGGATACTTCTACTGGCAGAAATCACATTCACTGTCCCAGGCGGAGCATTACAAAACCCAAGCCTTGGAAATGGGAAATATTATCCAGACAGTTTCCGCCAACGGCACGCTCAATCCGGTTGTATTGGTCAATGTTGGCACCCAGGTTTCAGGAACCGTAAAAAAGCTGCATGTAGATTTCAATGACCGGGTCAGTCAGGGACAAATACTGGCGGAGCTAGACCCCGCCTTGTTCCAGGCACAGGTGAGTCAAAGTGAAGCGAATGTAAGCAACGCCCAGGCTTCTCTGGAGCTGGCTCTTGCCAACGAAGCGAGAATGCGCGAACTATTCAAACAGGACTACGTTTCCAGGCAGGAGCTGGATCAGACGGTGCAGGCTCTGAAATCAGCCCGCGCCCAGCGCGCCTTGGCCCGGGCGCAACTGCAGAAAGACCGCACAAACTTCGGCTACTCCGTCATCCGCTCGCCGGTTTCAGGCGTGGTGGTATCGCGCGTCATTGATATCGGCCAGACCGTGGCCGCCAGCTTCCAGACGCCGACCCTGTTCACGATTGCCCAGGATCTCTCCAAAATGCAGATCAATTCCAGTTTTGCGGAGGCCGACGTGGGTAATATTCAGGTAGGGCAGTCGGTACGTTTTACTGTGGATGCCTTCCCCAACCGCACTTTCCAGGGCACGGTCAAGCAGCGTCGACTCAACCCCACCACGCTGCAGAATGTGGTGACCTACGATGTCGTGGTGGCAGTTGACAATCCCGAGCAGATATTGATGCCGGGCATGACAGCCTATGTCAACGTTACTATTGCCCAGCGCAAGAACGTGCTGCTGGTACCCAACACGGCACTGCGTTTTAAACCTGTCGATGCTGCACCCAAACAAGGGAAGCCAAGAAGTAAAGAGGAGCACAAAATAGCCCCTGGCGGAACCGTGTATGTTCTGGAAAACGACAAACTAAAACTGGTCAAAATAAACACCGGAATCACCGATAACAAGTTTACGGAAGTCGTGTCCGGGAATTTGAAAGTAGGTAATCAGGTGGTGACTGAGGAAGCTATTCCTACCCAGAATGCAGGACAGTCGCCAGGAACCATGAGAATGAGAATGTTCTGATGGATGGTGAGCCGATCATCCGTATCAGCGGTCTGGGCAAGAATTACCTGACCGCCGCCGGATCCGTTCCGGCGTTGGAAGACATCAGTCTCGTCATTTACCCGGGGGAATTTGTTGCCATCATGGGACCTTCCGGGTCGGGCAAATCTACCTTTATGAACCTTCTCGGTTGTCTCGATGTTCCTTCGAGCGGCTCCTACTCCCTTAACGGAACCAGCGTGCGGACGCTCGATAAAGACCAGCTCGCGCATCTAAGGAATAATGTGATCGGCTTCGTGTTCCAGGGGTACAACCTGCTTCCCCGCATTGATCTGATCGACAACGTGGCGCTGCCCCTGATTTACGCCGGGGTCGGCAAGGCAGAACGGAACAGACGGGCGCAGGAAATGCTCGACAAGGTTGGCTTGGGCAAGTATGGCACTTCCCGCCCCAACCAGATTTCTGGCGGCCAGCAGCAGCGGGTGGCCATCGCTCGTGCCCTGATCAACCGCCCACGGCTGATTCTGGCTGACGAACCGACCGGCAACCTGGATACCAGAACCAGCAATGAAATCATGAGCCTGTTCACGCAACTAAACCGAGATGAGGGCATCACCGTGATTCTGGTGACCCACGAAGCCGACGTTGCTTCCTTTGCCAAGCGCTTGGTGCGCTTCATAGACGGACACCTGGCCCACGACGGCGCGGTCGAGCACGAATCGCATGTGACACACCCATGATAAGCGCGATGTTGAGCGAAGCCTGGCTTTCCATGGGCGCGAACCGGTTGCGCACTTTTCTCACTATGCTGGGAATGATGATCGGCGTCGGCGCCGTGATTCTCATCCTGGCTATCGGTAAGGGTGCCCAGTTTCTGGTTGATCAGTCTATCGCCTCCATGGGAAGCAATCTTTTCATCGTCCTTTCCGGCTCCTCGACTTCAGGCGGCATACGCATGGGCTTGGGCGCAACTCCTACGCTGACCATCGGGGATGCACAGGCCATCGCCGAACTGCCCGGCATCTCGGCGGTCGCACCCAACGCTCCCGGCACGGCACAACTGGTGTATGGTTCGAACAATTGGAGTACCCAGGTGATTGGCACCACCCCCAGCTACCTTGAAGTGCGCGACTGGAAACTGTCTGCCGGCTACCCTTTCTCCGATTCGGACGTGCGCTCTGCTACCCGCGTCGCCATGTTGGGACAGACCGTGGTGAAAAACCTGTTCGGTGACGAAGACCCGGTAGGCAAAACCATCCGCATCAAGAAAAGCCCATACCAAGTAGTGGGCGTGCTGGCCATGAAGGGGCAAAGCCTGGATGGACGTGACCAGGACGACAGCGTGTTGATTCCGGTCACCACCGCCCAGCGCAAGCTGTTTGGCTCCCAGTTTCAGGGTACCGTGCGCCTCATCATGGTCCAAGCGACCTCGGCCCAGGATATGCCCGTGGCCGAACGTTCCATAAACCAGTTGCTGCGCCAGCGCCACCGTCTTCAAGAGGCGGTGGAGAACGATTTCACAGTTCGCAACCTCACCGCCTTGGCGAATACCGCCGCTGAAACCACCCGTGTCATGTCCGTCATGCTCGGTGCCATCGCATCCATCTCCCTGCTCGTGGGCGGCATCGGCATTATGAACATCATGCTGGTCTCGGTCACCGAACGCACCAAAGAAATCGGCATCCGCATCGCCATCGGCGCCCGCCAGCGTGACATCTTGTTACAGTTCCTGCTTGAAGCCATCACCATTTCCATTGTTGGCTGCCTGGTAGGTGTGGGGCTTGGCATTGGCGGCGCGGTGCTGGTAAACCAGATTACCCAGACTGCCGTGGTTATTACGATGAGCTCCGTTGTCATGGCGTTTATGGTGGCGGCTGCGGTGGGGGTGTTTTTTGGTTTTTATCCAGCTAGAAAAGCAGCTCGCATGGAACCGATTGAAGCGTTGCGCCATCAATAGAAACTTTAACTTGAAGGTATAGCGCAAACCGTAAATAATATTTTATTTATATTATTCAATAATATAAAACTTAATTATAAACTGGATTCTGGGTAATAAATTAAACAAAAAGCCATTTACTGCCTCCCCACTTAAAGTCTATTTGCATCTATTGATTACCGTCTCTAACCCCGTTAATTTCTTGTTTAATTAACACTCAGCGGGCAGTCCTGAAAATTCGGATGTATATGGATGAGACTACACTAAGACCCTGCGGATTAACACGGTCTTCATAAGCTGCAATTCAACACTTACTATTCATGCCGTTCCAGAAGCGCCTTCAACGCTCGCTTGTTAGCGTACATAGCTGTGTCGGCATCAGATAGGATGCACTTGATGGACGAATGCCTCTCAAAATCGTATTCTATTTGACCCACGCTATAGTGAATATCGTAGCCACGATGCGCTTCACTGTTATACACGTCTAGCATTTTATTAAAACGCTGTATGCTTTCCGATGCTGTCGCATAATTTGAGTCAATCAGTAGCGCAACGAACTCATCACCACCGAGGCGGCCAATTACATCGCATTCGCGAAAGGCTTTCTGTAGAAGCCCGGCGAAGGTTACAAGTACACGGTCCCCTTCCATGTGTCCATAGGTGTCGTTTATCTTTTTGAAGTCATTTAAATCAAAAAACAGCAAAGTTGCAGGTTTATTCATACGCTGACAAAATTTCAATGCATGTTGTGCAAGTGCTTCAAAGCCTCGTCGATTTGACAGCATAGTTAATTCATCCATGGTTGCCATCTGAACCGCTGCGATTTCATGCTCAACCATACGGGCAAGATCCTGTAAGAGTTTGCGCTCATCCTCATTCAATATGCGTGGCTTGACATCAATTAGACAAAGGGTACCAAGCTTGCTTCCATTCTGAGCTGCCAGAGGGCATCCTGCGTAAAAGCGAATGCCTGGGCCGCCAGTAACAAGTGGATTGTTATAAAAACGTTCGTCGATCAGGGTGTCGGGCACCATTAAGACATCATCGCCCAGAATTGCATGCCCACAAAAGGAAATATCTCGGGGCGTTTCACTAACAGAAAGACCCACACACGACTTAAACCACTGACGATCCGTGTCCACCAAGCTAACCAGTGCAATGGGCACGTTGAAGAGATGTTTGGCCAAGCGAGTCCAGCGATCAAAACGCTCTTCCGGAGAAGTATCCAGAATATTGAATGACCGCAAGGTGTTGATCCTAGTGTCTTCATTGGCCGGTATGGCTGGGGCTATCATATTGTAGTCCTTTGAGGAATTAACAGAGTCTAGTCCCCTGTTCTTCATTATGGCAAATTCATCGTGAAAATTAGGCTTTGCGAGCAAGATTTTTTCTTTTCGGCCACTTGAATGTTAATCGGCACCGTAATTTTCAGTATAATTGACGCTCCCAAGGTTCAACTTCACCTGCACACACTGTAAATATAGGATGTGCTTCTGGTACTTCAATAACTAACCACTTCCGATAAAGCGCAGGGCTACGCTCCTTCAATTTGATTAGAAGATGCGCCCATTCATACGCCATCTGACCGGACGTGACAGTCAGTGTTACCGCATTCCATATTGGTGTTGGTTTGATTTTGCTTTTATCGAAAGAGTACCCGCGCATCTCGGCCTCGACATGAATAGCCTTTAGATAAAGCGAGATGGCTGCGAGTGGCGCTGAGTGCTTCTTAAATCGGTCCAACTGCGGATGATTATGATAACCACGTGTTTCGCCGCGCAGAACGGCCTGCGCCAAAAGAGCTTCCCGCCACAGAGCAACTAGACCTTGAGAATCGAGATACTTGGAATGTAATGACCAAAGACGCATGCTCTATGGTGCCCAACGAAGCTGTAGCAACATTCTGTTTTCAATCAAAACAGGTATCGTAGCCTTTTGATTTCTCATAAGTCTATTTTCACAATTTTGAGTTTTTTTCAGCGGTAACGTTTAAATTCAAGACTAATGGGGTCAAAGCTTTTACCGAATAACTATACATCCTTCGGCTCTGTATTTGGCCTGCCTCATCCTGCCTGCCCAACTTTACACCCTAATTTACTTTCAATTTTTTGACGAAAGTAATCATTCTCCAATGGCGAGCCCGTTTGCCAGACGGTTTGTATTTTACTCAAATCATTGTCGTCAACATGCCCTTCAAATAGCGCCATATAGGCTACTCGTCTTAATTCCTCTGTTTTGCCCAGCTTTTGATACAAGTTATGGGGGATCACAAGACCATCTTTCTCTCCCCTCCCATTCCTATGAAAACTTGACCATTGATATTGCTCTGGCGTAGGCACCATATTGGCGCGTACAGGATTCAGTTCTATATAACGCATACAGATTAATAGATAACTTTCTTCCTGGACCAGATTGGCCTTATAGCGTCCTTCCCAAATCGACCCACTTCCTCCATAGGTATGGTTAATGTAGGGAACGTAATGGCATCCTATATATTGCATCATCCTCATAACACCCTGAGCATCTGATGGCGTAGCCAACAAATGAATATGATTTGTCATCAACACATAAGCGTGAATCTGGCATTGATATTTTTCTGCCGCTTCTTTTAATCGACCGAGATAAACCTGGTAGTCTGCATAATCATAAAATACCGGCTCCCGGCTACGCCCTCTTTGTACGACATGGACTGGAACACCCGGGATGATAAAATGATGCTTTCTCAGCATTGGCACCCTCCTATTACAGTAACAAGAAGGATAGGAACAAAGTATCAATATTTAAATGGCTTTGACCCGAATACCACTAAGTTAAGCCTTTTTAGCAAGGTTAGATTATTGCGTAACCCGCGCCAATACTAGCTTAAGTTATTGTTTTAGCTATGCTGAAGCTCCTTAACTTAGTGGCATTCGGCTTTGATCCCTTTAGTTGTGACCCTAAGAATTTGATCATCAACATGCTCGACCATTTACGTGCTGAGAATTGTCGCTACCCTATCTCATTTGGATGGATGGACACTACGACCCACCATGTCCAGTACCCTAGCCGTGGCCAGCCTGTACGCGTCGGGTAGTGCATCGGCATGAGCAGCATCATGGCTCATTTCGGTCAGAATCGTGTGTTGCAACCGTTTGGACTCGGCCGCTTGCCGCTCGAAAACGGCGCAACGGAATGCCATCAGTAACCGCTCGACTTTAACCACGACATCGCACGGATGCTTAAACAGCATCGCGAGCAGAGTCTCGTGTGATGCTGCCGCAAGCAATGTTCCGCGAGATTTATTTTTTGTAATGCCGTCAGCGAAGGTAACTCGCTCGGATGACGCTTCGGCGAGCTCTGCGAGATAGTCTGCCATCCGCCGGTGGTAGACAGATTTACCGCGTAACCATTCACAAAACAAGGCGTCAGCGGCTGCAGCGGATTGCATAGTACCAAGCTCAAGCAGGTAGCGATGGAAAGCCCGAAACTCGAAATTTGCAACGTTCGACCGCGCTGGAAAGAAAGGATTGCCGGAAACATTAAAGTCTTCGCAGAAAGCCGTAGTCGTCGGCACGATGGGATTGCAGCAGTCCTCGAACTGGGCGAACTCGAAGTCGATGAATCCCACTCGATCGGCATCAACCAATATGTTCGCGGCCTTGAGGTCGTAGTGCATAAAACCCAGGCGGTCCATCACGTATAAGCGGTCGAGAATCGCACACAATTGTCGGGCAACGAGCGGATGCATTCGGGGTTCCGGATGCTTGCCTGTCAACTCGGTCATAAAAAGGAAGTGGCTGCCTGCGGCTCCAATACGCGCCAATAGTGTGGGTGCATCCGTGATGCCCACGGTGGGAAGCATGACAAGCATTTTGGCTTCCCACGCAAATGTTGCGTCGTCGTTGGTTCGCTGGGGTCCCGGCCGGGGCATCTTGACAATCGCGGTGCTTGACGTTCCCTTGCTCCCGGAAAGACAGACGCGGTAGCATATTGCGTTACGGTCGCGGGTGAGTTCAGCGACTTGCCCGTCCAAGATCGATCGGATCACGGTGGCAAATTCGCAGAGATCGACTTGAAGAAGACCGGCATCGAGGATTGTACAATCCACGGTGCCGTTGTATTCGTCCAGAACGTCATACATGTGGCCGCTAGCATGCATTGTCGCTGCCTCGTCCGTAGATCTGCGTCCTGGCGACGGCGATGTCCTCAAAGTAGTCGATTTCCTTCCAACGATAGCGGGCAAAGTCGAAAGGTACGAATACAACATCTGTGTCCGCGATCAGCTTGCGCATGATGAAGAAGTAATATGTGCGTGATTCGTTGAATCCTCGACGCACGCGTCGATCAAGCGTGTCCGCAAACAGCCGCGCAGCGTGTGCCGAGAGCTTGAACACGCCCGCGTAAGCTCCACTGTAGCCAGCAAAGTTGACGCCGAAACGCGTGACGCGATCGTCCGCCACGGCGATGTTTATTTCCTTTGGGTCGAGGACGTTGCTGTCGTAGGTCAACAGCGACTCAGTTTCCGTCGCAAAAAGGTTGGCCGCCAGTTGATCCGACAGCACGACGTCTCCGTGGATCACCATCAGCGGCTGATCAAACGATGCGCGCGCAAACCACAGCGAAGCGTTGATCCCGGTGATGTCGAAGAACGGGTTGACGACGATCCTGCAGCCCTCGACCAGCGGCATGATGAGCTCGCTCTTATACCCCAGTACAACGTGAATATCGGCCCACGCATCAAATTGTCGGATCTGTCGCAGCAACCGTTCGATCAACAGCTCGCCATTGATGTCGATCAGGCATTTCGGGAGACCCGCATGCGCGCTGCCCATGCGTTTGCCCATACCTGCGGCGAGAATCAGGTAGCGCATGATCGTTGCATAAGTTTGACGGTAGCAATCATCTCATTATAGTTAGTAATAAATGTCGAATGCCGACATCCATGCACGCTCTGCCTACACGCATTCCGTAGGACGAAAGAACGCTGCACGGGCTTCGTCAGCGGTCGTGTGAAGACAACGCGGGTCAAGCGCAAAGGCAGGCTCAACACCACGCTCTACGATGTATGCCCGCTTGGCTGCAACGCGCTCGGCCAACGCAGCACGTAATGTCTCAAAATGCGACACCAAGTTGGCGACGGCGCGCGGATTGTCCTTTAGCGCCATGCGAAAATGCCCGGCCACGCCAGGACGCTCTCGCAACACAAGACGACCTTCGGGCATGATATCGAAGAAGTGCAGCAGGTTGCAGTGATTTCCGGGATCGAGATGATACGCATACAGCTCAAGTCCGCGCGAGCTCACCAGCAGATTGTACGTATCGTCGGTTACTGCAAACGCCTTGACGATGCCGAGATTCCGATTGTCCGGCTGATTGGCCGTGAAATTTTGTGAGTACACTAACTCGGGTGAGCTCGCCAGCAGATTTGTTCCGGTATGTGGAAAAACGGTCGATTCATCGATGCCCAGCAGAGCAAGGCAGGTCGGCGCGATGTCTATCGTGCTTGCAAGATTTTCATTCGTTCCCGGGGTGAGACCGGGATCGCGAATCGCTAGCGGCGTCCCCCTGATTTGAGTGTATGGTTCCGTCGCATGGACCATGCCGCCCTTGAAACCATGGGTCCAGTAGTCGTCGCCGTGGTCGCCGTAGATAACGATCGTCGTATTGTCGAGCTGCCCCTTGCGCTCGAGTGTCGCCAGCATCACGCCGACCGCATCATCGGCCACACCGCAGGCGCGCCGGATCTGGTCGGTCAATCCGTTGGAGAATGGAGCCAGCGCGAGGCTGTGCTCAATGTGCGTAATGAGGTCCCACACATAGATAGCAAACGGAGGGGTGTCAGTAAGTTTGTCGAAGCGGTCTAACAGCGACGGAAAATCGTTTGTACCCCACAATGGTGGCAGGTCGTCGGACCAAGACGCAAGTTTCGTTGGATTCGCTGCGTGGAAGGCATTGAGGCAAATAAGATCGGCGTTGTAGCCTCGGCTCTGGAGGATAGAGAAGAGGTTCCGGTTATTCACTGCAGGACGCATGCCCTCGAATTCTGACGCTGCATCGAATTCAAAATCGTTGCCATGAAAGAGGTAGGTAACAACCATCAGCGTCGAGGTCGCCGACGAAAAGAAATTGTCGAACACCAGTGCATCCTGCATCAAGCGCCGAGTGTTAGGAAATGACGACCCGAACGCGGCAAGCCTCTGGCGAGTGATGCTTTCCAGATGAAGGATCAAGAGGTTTTTCATAAAGACTAGTGGTGGCGTGGGCTGTTAGCCGAACACGCTATTGATGTAGAGGCAATCGCAGGTCTGCGTTCCACTACCGTAGCCAATATGCGGGCGACTCTCATGCTCAATCATTTCGCGCTAGCAAACCCGACATCGCACCTGTAAGGCTTATTCGGAAGAAATATAAATGGACTCCACTTATTCGCACAGCGGTTTAACCGCACTGCATCAAATATGCCAAAATTGAATCTCGAGCAATTTAAATACAACTGAGGAGGCCGCATAAATGTTATGACAGTTGCTGTTGATCTTATGAAGATATTAGCACGGTCTTGGTCCACGCTGCCTATAGAGTCAGCTATCAAATTGTGAAACTTATCACGCTCACATAAAGTCGGAATCCGGATGCTCTCACAATCGACTTGATGACCGCCGACTCTAAGTGCGCCCTATCATGTCGCGCAATTTCAAGTTGAAGAGACTGACCAAAGGCTGGTGCAACTGTTTGCCGCCTGCGTAATCAGCATATAAATGTGGAGTTCCGCTCGTTGACTAAAGGGATCAAAGCCTTTTGCCGAATCACTACATATCCTTCGGCTCTGTATTTGGCCTGCCTCGCCTTGCCTGCCCTACTTTACACCCTAGTTTACTTTCAACTTCTTGACGAAAGCAATTATTTCCCAATGGCATGCCCATTTACCAGGAGGTTCGTATTTTATTCAAAGCATTGTCGTCAACACGCCCTTCAAATAACTCTATATAGGCTGCTCGTCTTACTTCCTCAGTTTTGTCTAGTCGGCTGGAAGCGCACACGGCAACTGGGCAAGCATCCATTTACGGGGTGATCAAATCGGGGCAGCTGTTTGATGTCAGTTTTACAGGCCACAATCTTGATTTTCAAGACGGTATCTGACCCCTTGCTTTTTTGGTTGGCTGAAGGAAAAAATAAATCAACAAGTTAAATTTACTCCCCAGTTATTCGATTAGTTATTCCAGTTATTCTTTCCCTTCACTAATGGTATTGTTATTCCACAATAAAATGTGGTCTTGATTGAGTATCCATATATTGAGCAACATCTGCCGCTTCCTGCAATGTTAATGTTCCAGGCGCAAATTTAGGCATGTTTGCATAAATGAATAAGGTTGCATTATTTACGTTAGACATACCAGCCTGGTCATTAAAACTATCCTTACCCCATAATGCAGGAAATTCACCAGCTACCCCGCCACCATCCGCTTGATGACATATGGAGCATTTAGCTTCATATATGGATTTGCCGCTAATAGCATTGCCAACAATAGCTTTTGAGGTTGTATCCACGTGCACCATTTTAGCGAGTCCCCTACCCTTTGCTTCACTTGCTGGAACACCTTTGCTTATATACGCCATATAAGCAAGAATTGAATTCATTTCAATGCTATCAAATGGTAACGAGTGGCCATTTTCAGACCTCCTAAAACATTCATTTACTCTTTCCTGTAATGAAATTACCTTATTGAGCCTTTTATTATATTCAGGAAAAATTGCTGGTAGTCCGATAAAAGGTAAGGCACCAAGTTTGGTTCCAGCAACTTGATGACAACTTGTGCAGTTCATTTTATTACCGACATATTGTGGCAATGTTGCATATGTTTTTTCAATAATCATCCTGCCATATTTAATGGCATTACCTTGCGGCGTTAATGGAATTTTAGATTCGTCATAAATTTCATCTGCAAAAACAGAGATTGAACATATTATTGATGCCAAAATCATATAAGCTTGGCTTTTCATTCACAATGCTCCTGGGATAACTGGGGTCAGAGTAAACTTAACGCAGTTATAGGTAGTAGGTTGTGTGTGTGGTTTTCATGAGGTGTTGTCTGGTTTGGAAAAGGCGTCTTAACTGTGTTTAAATATGGTATGCAACGTATGCATATTCTAAAATAATCAGGGGGTAAAACAATGGCACGAGCTAATGCACGTCATATTTTGGTCGAAACCGAAGAGCAGTGTAACAGCCTAAAGGATGAAATTAGTAATGGC